>NZ_AUCH01000056.1 GCF_000429665.1 Azovibrio restrictus DSM 23866 | reverse complement strand
GTGAGGAGATAGCAGACCTGATCGGCGGCGGCCTGTTGGTCCTGCTGCTGGCGCGCCTGAGCCTGGCGCTGGGCGTCCCGCTCGGCCAGGGTGGCTGTCTCAATGATTTTTGCTTCTCTTCTTCATCTTCATGAATATGGTCGTGATTGATATTAATAAAATTGAGGACAACATAATTGTAAATATATCTATATAGGCGGCTTCTGTTGCAATGTTTAACGGGTGGGGTAGTTTGTTTGTAAAAATCTCTATTTTCATTGTTTCGAGTATATATTTTGTCAATCCTGTTGAAACTATCCATGCTGGTATTATTAGTGTATACAAAAGTTTTTTATTTGGTTCTATTTTATATTTCACAAGCAGGTGTATTGTGGTGTATTTAATTGCTATTATGCTTGAAATTAGTCTCCCGGCTATGGCCATTATAGGTAGTATGGTTGCACCGGTATGCGTGATTGGTTTGTTGAAAAAAAAAATAAAAGTACAAACACTAGATAGCCAGATGGTTGCCATTGCAATAATTTTAATTTTATTCATTTTCTTGTCCTTCTTTCAAGAGTTCTGGGCAACTTGGTAGGTCAGTGGTGTATCGTCCGTACTCATATCCTATCCACATCGGTATGTTGTCATAAATTTCGAGCCCGTCTGATACTGGACCTGTGGCAATATTTCCAATCGTTTTTGCTGTTTTCTCATATCTGACGGTATTTATATCCTTTCCATTGCTTACCTTGTCCAAAGCCTCTTTTTCAGCCTTGCATCTAGCTGTTTCATCTCTGATTGCTGCCTCTTTTCCTTTTTCATATCCATCAGTAAAACCTGTAAATTTCCCCCAGATATTGTTTGCATGGGAAGCTATATCGATTCCCTTGTCAACTGCACGAGAGGCGAGGTCGATTCCCTTTTCAATTATTCCAGATAGACCATAAGGATCTATCCAGGTAGTGGGATCGGGAACATAAGAATAAACATTCACCCCGCCCCTCAACCCAATAGGATCCTGAGTGAGATACCTGCCGGAATCGGGATCGTAGTAGCGGTGGCGGTTGTAGTGGAGTCCGGTTTCTTCGTCGTGGTACT
>NZ_AUCH01000055.1 GCF_000429665.1 Azovibrio restrictus DSM 23866 | reverse complement strand
TCCGGTTCGTACAGGTAGCTCACGGTCTGGTTCGCCTGGATTTCCTGGACCAGCCGGTCTCCATCCCAGACGAACAGGGTCAGGCGTTCTGCCTGACAGGCCAGTTCCGCTGCCGGACCATGGGTCCCCGTGCCTCGTACCGGCGCGTATTACTTAGAAGCAGACTCTTCTACCCAAAAAACGGATCTCGCCCCCCCGATAAGCTCGTGCGTCACTGCTATACACCACTCTAAGCTTGAATCAAAAATATACCAGTCTTGATCCTCCCAAGGAGGAAGGTTTTTGAAATAATCTCGAATTTCAGACGCCCTAGCCTTATGAATACAAATGCCAGAATCCCTAATATCTGACGAGATATAAAGGCATGGTTGCTCATCCACAAATGGATCAAGCAAAACATCAAAACCGACTTCTTCAACGTAAAGGCCTGGACTAAAAACCGTCCATGTACGCGCCATATTTTTTGCATCAGCAATACGAAACTTCTTAAAAAATCTATTAGCCAAATCCGCGCTATCATAGCTCGCTAATCGCTCCCCCGGAAATTGTGTCGGCTCAACTTTATTCATCGTAACAGGTCACTTCTTATTTGGACAAGGACGAGGGTTACCATAAAAAATATGGCCACCTCCAGATTTTTCACTTTCATAATCTTTCCACTTTATATGCCGCAAATCATTGTGCGGCGCGTTAACTGTAGCCACCTCACTAGGGTGATGCTCATAACCTTTTCTATAAACATCAGATTCATAGTAGGTTGGATACTCTCTCATACCATTACGAGCTTGAGTTAAAAGTGCTACGGCCTCCATACGTGAACCAACCCTAAAGTCTGAATTGCCTCCAGTTCTTATGGAGCCAACAGCATCATCCCACTCCTTCGTCCCAGGCCTAATAACTTTTAAAGTGCTAGCAACAATAGGACACGTAGGTGTTGCTTCGTTTGCCCCTTTACTTTTCCCCTTTCGGCGATGCAGACCTAATGGATCGACCCACAATATAGGATTCGGCGCATATTGGTAAAAATTAACCCCCCCCAACAATCCAATCGGGTCCTGGGTGAGATATCGGGCCGTGTCCGGATCGTAATACCGATGCCGGTTGTAATACAGCCCCGTTTCCTCAT
>NZ_AUCH01000054.1 GCF_000429665.1 Azovibrio restrictus DSM 23866 | reverse complement strand
ATCTTCAAGCTCGACCACGCCGCCATCCACCAGCCCCTGCGCTTCCAGGGCCAGTACCACGACGAAGAAACCGGACTCCACTACAACCGCCACCGATTCTACGACCCCGATACCGGCAGGTATCTCACTCAGGACCCGATTGGGCTGGAGGGTGGGGTGAATGTTTATGCCTACGTTCGTGGCAACCCTTTGAGCGGGGTTGATCCCTTTGGGTTGTGTGAATGTGAATTCACTGCCAAACGTTATCAGGGAGCGGAGCCAGATTATTCTCCGTGGTTCTGGCAGACTCAAACCGCAACAATGATCTGCGTTTATCAATGTAAAGATGATAAAGGCAAGCCGTTTCAGATTTCGCAGAACCTTACTAAGACACAACCTGGGTTTGGTGGAGATCCAAATCTAGTCTTTATTTGCCCCTACGTTAATGCTCGATATGTAGAAATTGCAGGCCCTCCGTGGAGGTCCATGACGTCGACAAACGTATCGTTTGATCCAAGGAAGGCATCGAATCCAGACATTAAGAAGCAAGGTGACGACAAGTGTAAGGACTGCGGCAAATGAGGATGACTTTTAAGGAGGGCTTATGAATATTGAAACCTGGCACCAGTGGGCGCTGGTCTACGCTTATGAAATAGGCCAGCTTCTATTTCTGATTGCATTGATCGTTCTGGCAGTAAAGATGCGAAAGTTATCCTTAGTTATCTCTGCGATGGCTTTCCTTATTTTTATTCTTGGAAATGCAACTATGTTGGTGGCAAATAAGGAATACGTTGAACTCGGGCAGCGATCTATTTCTCAACTTCCTATGAATGAGATGACTGCCTGGCGCTTGGGAAGAATAGGCTCTTCGTTGGGTTTCTTCGTTGCAGGATTAGGGCTTTTCTGGTTTGGAATTTCGATTTGGAAAAAACCTCAAGAATAATAAAATTGGGCGAAGTGAATAGGAAATAGCGACCCGGCAGGTATAGACGCTACCTCTGAAGGATATAGAGGAAAACAGTATGAAAATAGCTCAGAAGGATACAAGGATGCAGTGGACGCCCTCTCGGCACTCCCCAGGAGGCCTATTCCCCCGACGGCCGCTGCCTCTGGCAAGCCCGCTACAAGGCCTGGGGCCGCATCTTCAAGCTCGACCACGC
>NZ_AUCH01000053.1 GCF_000429665.1 Azovibrio restrictus DSM 23866 | reverse complement strand
CTACGGGGCTTTGCCCAGCGGACCCAAGAGACTTACCTGAACTGTGTCAGCAAGCTCGCGAAACACTATGGGCGATCACCGGATACGCTCGACACGGCGGCCATCCAGGCCTATTTGCTGCACCTGATCACCGAACGGAAACTCGCTTACGCCAGCGTCAATCAAGCGGTCTGCGCCATCCGCTTTCTCTTTACCATCGTTCTCGGCCAACGCGATGCCGCCTTCGAGATTCCGATGGCCAAGGTGCCCAAACGCCTGCCGCAGATACTCACGCGTGAAGAAGTCAGCCATCTGCTCGCCCACAGCCGCGACATTCGTGCCCGGACCTTGCTGACCACGGAGCAAGTCAAGATAGTTGTCGCGTGATTCATGCAGCCAACCGTGTTTTATTTTCAGCCTGTAGTTGCTCACGTATGACAACATCGCGCTCAGGATTGAGCGTGACGGCGCCAATCGGTGACCAGTTGCGAGTATTTCCTGACCAACGGGCTGGATTGGCTTCGCGTGCCTGGAGATATGTCTGATGACGTGCAGCCAGGATGGCGATATCTTCCCCTGCATGGCGCTGAGCGGGCGTGACATAGCGGATGCCACTGTGGCGGTGCTCGCCGTTGTACCAGCGTACGAAGTCATGTCCCCAGGAACGAGCCGCTTCCAGATCGGCGAAGCCGCGCGCGGGGAATTCCGGACGGTACTTGGCGGTCTTGAACAACGATTCGACGAAGGCGTTGTCATCGGAGACGCGCGGACGCGAATACGAGGGTTTGACGCCCAGCCAGTGGAGCATGGCCAGCACCGTGGTGGCCTTGAGGGTGCCGTTATCGCCATGTAGTACGGGCTTCTCCGGCATGGCATGGATGCCTTCCGCCAGCGCGGTTCGCTTGAGCAGATGGACGGCATCATCGCTGGCATGAATTTCCCAGCCAACGATCATCCGGCTGTAGAGGTCCATGATCAGGTACAAGTAGAACATCAATGGGGTAAAAGTGTGAGGGCAGGCCGCCGAACCTGTCCGAAAAGTGTTTCGCGGCAAGTTCGTGGCGGCGCTGGCGGGACGGCGGCTTCTTGCCTCGCCAGCCTGTTCTGAATGCCAGCGAGTTATGTCATGTGTGTGATTTGCGAGCCGCCCGGCTTACAATCCCCATAGCCGCCGCCTTCCCGCCGGTTCAGACCAACGAGGTTATCCAC
>NZ_AUCH01000052.1 GCF_000429665.1 Azovibrio restrictus DSM 23866 | reverse complement strand
AGCTTGGCCACCGTGTTGTTCAGGGACTGCTTCACCTGATCGAAGGCCCCCTGATAATCCCGGCTCACGCTCTTGGTCAGGTCCCCCTGCTCCAGGGCCTCGGCCACGAAGATGATGTCCTTGAAAGCGGTATCCACGCTGGTGGACAACTGATTGAGCTGTTCGGAAAGCTCTTTGGTGTAACCGGCCTTGCCGTTCAGCTCCATCTTGATGCTGAAGTCACCCCGGTTGGCGGCACCGACAATCTCCTTGATCTCGCCCACGATGCTGGTCAAGGCGTCCTGCATGGATTTCATGGAGGCCAGGAGGCTGCCGGTATCGCCGGCTTTGAGTTCGATCTGGCTGGAAAGATCGCCATTGGCAATCCTGTTCGCCACCCCGGCGGCAAAGTCGGGCTCGCCACCCAATTGGCGCAGCAGGTTACGGGTGATGGTGATGCTGATGGCCGCTACTGCCAACAGGGTCAAAACCACCACGGTTATGGACATGCTGGTGGCACTGCTCTGGATGGCCAGGGCATCGGCAGCTGCCTTGTTGGCCAGGTCCACGTTGAAATCGAAATGGGCGTTGATCGCCTTTTCCATCTCGGCGGCAATCTGCGTCAGCTCCCCCAGAGCCCGCATGGCCTGCTCGTTCTGGTTGACCCGGGAATGTTCAAGTACAGGAGCCAGCGCCGTCAGGTACTTGCCATAGATTTCCTTTTCCTGACGGAGAAAATCCTTGTCCTTGTCGTCGGAAAGCAGTTTCTCGTATTTCCGGAACGCCTCTTCCAGGTTGTTCTGGGCCTGCTTGATGGAGGCATCCAGGTCGGGCACCTTGGACAGGTCGGTATTCATCACATGCCGGTTCACCCGGATGCGCATGCGGGCGAATTCGGCCTTCACCTCATCCAGAGTCAACAGGGAGGGAACCGAATTGACGGCGGTGTAATTGGCAGCCTCAAATACCTTGCCCATCTGGTAGTAGGCAAGACCGGCGACCAGGATCAGCCCCAGCAGGGCGGAACCAGCGAGAAGCGCCATTTTCTTGGCGACGGTGAGTTTCATGTTGTTCTCCCTAATCAGTAAGCCAAGGAACTATTGCTGCCGTTTATCGGGGTGCCGCAATGCTGGCAGAGGGTCGCCCTCGATAGGCATCCCGTTCCGTCACGCGCCGGACAAGCCCTGGGACATCGAGGATGAGGGCGACCTGGCCGCTGCCGAGGATGGTGAAGCCGGAGATGCCCTGCAGGCCGGTAAAGACTTCGCCCAGGGGGCGGAT
>NZ_AUCH01000051.1 GCF_000429665.1 Azovibrio restrictus DSM 23866 | reverse complement strand
GCCAGTACCACGACGAAGAAACCGGACTCCACTACAACCGCCACCGCTACTACGATCCCGATTCCGGCAGGTATCTCACTCAGGATCCTATTGGGCTGGCGGGAGGGGTAAATGTTTATGGGTATGTTGGGGGGAATCCGGTGAGCCACTTCGATCCACTTGGATTAAATCCGGACAGTGACAAAAATCCTACCGATAGAATTAATCAGGGTCAATGCAATATGCTACTGCAGGACATTGAACGAGAAAAGAAGACTATCGGCAACATAGAAAGAGTGGTGGCAGACTGGCATCCAGGAATAAAATTATCAGACTACGGCCTAGGTATAGACGCCACCCCTGAAGGATATAGAGGAAAACAGTATGAAAATAGCTCAGAATGATACAAG
Source organism: Azovibrio restrictus DSM 23866 (assembly GCF_000429665.1). GTDB lineage: Bacteria > Pseudomonadota > Gammaproteobacteria > Burkholderiales > Rhodocyclaceae > Azovibrio > Azovibrio restrictus. The sequence continues at coordinate 898 of NZ_AUCH01000051.1, read as the reverse complement.
GATGCAGTGGACGCCCTAGAATCGGATACGATGGCAAACTTCTATTCTCGCTCAAGGAACGTGATCTTGGGAGGTGTTGGATTTTATACATTAGGCTTACATGGAATCATCCATGACACATCGGCAAGCAAACAGCTTTCCCAGACTTTCCTTAGCACAGAAAGATATCGATCGATGTATGTACTAAAGAAAATGGAAAAAACACACGCCAGCAATTGTGGAAGTCAAAAATAAAGCGAAGAAACCAAACAAAAAGAGTCATCCTTCAAAAAAAATTTAAAACCTTTATTAAAAATGACACCCTCCAAAACAATTAAATCATTATGCCTCCTGCTAATGATTCACATCGCAGGCGGATTTATCTACAGCCTTTATGCAACACTAAAAAACCAAGATAACCCTTGGTCATTTGAACCTATATCAGCAACAACACTACATTCCATCATTTCCATCATTTCCATCCCCACCACTTTTTTGTTCTACTCAAAAAAACAAAACCCAAATTCGAAATAAACAATCCCACAAAACCATATTGAAACTTACTCTTGGAAAGTCAAGTTGACACCCAAAAACCTCCGATAAAAATTGCCCTGCGAATGCGAAATGCGGCTCCAACTATCGATCTATCATCCCTTGCGGGCATCGGGCTTGTTGATGCTGAGGCAAGGCGGACATGCGACGGCGTAGCTGCGGCGCCACATCGGCCGCATCGAACAGCTGCTGCCCGACGGTAGCCTCTTCTGCACGTGCCCTACCGTTACGCCCCCCGCCCTGAACGCCCAGGGTGGCCAGCCAGCCCTGGAGCAGGTGGAGCAGGAGCAGCTCACCTGTTTTGTCTGGGATGGGGATCTCCTCCTTCAGGAGATTGCCGACGACCATACCCTCACCCATCTCTACG
>NZ_AUCH01000050.1 GCF_000429665.1 Azovibrio restrictus DSM 23866 | reverse complement strand
TTGGTCTGGTAGGCGATGTCGTCGATGATGCCGATGCGCTTGGCGATCTGCTTCATGGCTGCCACCGTCTCGGTCACGGCTTCCCCGCCTTCGGCGGCTTTCCTGGTGCCTTCGGCGGACATGGAGTCAGCCACCTTGGCGTTCTCGGTGTTCTGCTGGATGGAAGCCGCCATCTGCTCGATGGAGGCTGAGGTTTCTTCCACCGAAGCCGCCTGTTCGCTGGAAGCCTGGGACAGGGACTGGGCCGTGGACGACACCTGGGCCGTGGCTGAGGACAGGGCTTCGGTGGTGGTGCTGACGTCGGAAATGGTCTGGAAGAGCTTTTCCTGCATGGTCTTCATGGCGGCCAGCAGTTGCCCGGTTTCGTCGGTGCTGGTGACCACGATCCTGGCTGTCAGGTCGCCGGAGGCTATGGTGTTGGCGGTGGCGACGGATTCAGCCAGGGGACGGGTGATGGCCCGGGAAACCAGCATGCCGATGCCGATGCCCATGAAGAGCGCCACGCCTATCACCACCAGCATCAGGGTGCGCGAGGTCTCGTACAGGTTAGTGGCTAGTTCTGACTCGTTCCTGGCATTGTCTTCCTTGAACTTGGTCAGGGTGGTCAGGCCATCATCCACCTTGTCCACCGCCGCCCGTGCCACCTTCATCATGTACTCGGCAGATTTCCGGTCCTGTTGCTTGATGCCGGCCGCTTCTTCCTGCTTGGCCATCTCCACGATTTTCAGCTGCCCCTCGAAGTAGGCCTTGTAGGCCGACTCCACTTCAGCGAATTTCGCCTTGCCTTCTTCCGTGACGAAGAGGGGCTTGGCCTTGTCCAGGTATGAACGGGTCTGTTCGTCGTATTTGCTCAGGGCCGCCAGGTGGGGGGCAGCATCAACCCCTGGCAGGGACTGGGCCATCAGGTAATTGCGCAGGGCCCGCCCCTGGTACAGGAGGCCGATGTTGGCTTCCTTGACGTAGGAGAGACCTTGCAATTCCCGTTCATACATGAGGTGGGCCGAATGGTTGATCTTGCTCATGTTGCTGATGCCGAGCGCGCCGACCACCAAGGAAAACAAGGCGACGAAAATGAAGCCCGCCAGTAGTTTGGTTGAAACCTTCAGATTCTTGAGCATGGGAGTTCTCCTGAAAATCGAGGGGGGTTAATCGGACAAGGTATGGGGATGGCGGTGGCGTTCATGGCTGGCCACGCGCCGGACAAGGCCCGGGACATCGAGGATGAGGGCGACCTGGCCGCTGCCGAGGATGGTGAAGCCGGAGATGCCCTGCAGGCCGGTAAAGACTTCGCCCAGGGGGCGGAT
>NZ_AUCH01000049.1 GCF_000429665.1 Azovibrio restrictus DSM 23866 | reverse complement strand
CTGGAGCTGGGCATGGGCGGCGGGCTGGGTGAGGGCGAGCCAGGGCAGGGTCTCGGCCTCGGTCTGCTGCTCGGCTGCCTGGCGATCGAGGCGATCCTGCTCGGCCCGGACCGTCGCGGGGTCGTAGTAGGTGGCGGGAAAGGGAGAAAGCACCTGGGCGGCATAACGGAGCAGCTGATTATGGCGCACCGGGGGCAAAGGCCCGGGCACGGCGGGGGCCGGCGGCTCGAGAAACGCCAGGCCCTGGTCCCAATGGGCATGATCCCGGCCGGCGGTATTGGCCAGGGCAGGACGGGAAGCCTCCTGGGGCAAGAACATCAGATTACCGGCCGGATCGAAGGCAAAAGTCTCCTCCAGGCCGGGCTGGTCATAGCGCCAGGACAACAAGAAGAAAGAGACTCTCCCCTGGCTATCAATGATAGTTTTGTTAATCGTAGGCGCGGACTTTTCGAGTGCCATCTACTAAGTTAAACTCGATAATATTGAAAGGAAATGATCGAAGCACGACGATTGCTCCTCTGTCAGAAAGGCCGTAGAAAATAATTCTGCTGCGGGTTAATAAGCTGATTTCAAAACGTGGGTTGTCAAGCAGCTCATTTCTGTCCTTGGGTAAATAAAATTTGCTATTTTTTGCTGTTAGTAATAAATTTCTTTCGATGTCTGCTTCTATGAAGTGAGCGAGTGTGTAAACAAAAAACGGGACAGAGATTGCTAATATTATTTTTTGAAATTCTAGTTTTTTCTTTAGCAGCCAATTAATTAGAAGAACGATCCATAATATGGATATCCCCCATCCCACAAAAGCAAAAACATCAATTGCTATCGAAATAATGGCTGCTAACAATAGCAAAAATTTATATTTTTCTATTCTTGCCATGAGCACTCCTCGGGTATGTTTCTGCCATATATCCAAGCATCGGCAGCCCCTCGTTGTCCCATCTCCGCACTCAAAGACGTTGGCCGAGTTGTTTCAGGACCAGTTACGCGCCTGAGAATTTTGCTAGCATCCCATAAAATTATAGAGACAGGGGCTCCTGGCCCCATGGTTCTACCAAGCGCGTTGCCAAAAAAATAGTGTTCTGCATTTCTCTGGTTCAGGTCATGCTCAAAACCGTCACGAGAAACAAGCCCATCCGTTTTGCCAAATTGGCAAATTCTTCGCATTGTTTCTTTGCGTGATTCAGGAATCCATTTGTCTTCAGGGTTTTCAAAGGGGCCGCTACCCCAGCGATCTAACCCTTTAGGGTCAACAAACCCCATCGGATTCCCGCCCACATACCCATAAACATTCACCCCTCCCTCCAACCCAATAGGATCCTGAGTGAGATACCTGCCGGAATCGGGATCGTAGTAGCGGTGGCGGTTGTAGTGGAGTCCGGTTTCTTCGTCGTGGTACT
>NZ_AUCH01000048.1 GCF_000429665.1 Azovibrio restrictus DSM 23866 | reverse complement strand
ATGGTGTCCTTCCCCTGGTGATTACCCCCACGCTGGTGGGCATCGAGACCGTGAACCTGGCTGTCACCGGCGCCGAGAGGGCCGACGCCACACTGGATCTGCAGAATGCCAACGGCCTGAAGGCGGTGAGCATCACCAGTATCGGCGAGGGCATAAGGAACGTTAAGGTGGGCAATATCCAGAATGCACTGGAATCCATGTCCGTCAGCAGTTTCCCGCATCTGGAGTACACTAGTGCGCAGCTTTGCTACGTCGCCGGTGCCCTGGCGGGTGAAAACAGGGGCACCCTGAACCTGGATGGCGCCAGCATGTACCGCCTGGGGATCGGCCGTGACACCTTCCTTGAGACTGGCCATGTCAGCCTGGAAAGTTACGAGCACCTGACCATCAACGTGGAAAGTGCTTCCAGCATCGGCTTTCTGGATCTACCCATGGACAGCGGTTCCGCAGGCAGCATCATCATTACTGGTACTGCTGATCTGGAACTGGGCAGGGTTGATTACCAGGCCAAAATAAAGGAACAGATCGTTTATTCTGGTGGTATCCAACAAACGGGCGGCCATCTTGCCAGCATCGATGCATCCGCCCTGACGGGCAACCTGACCCTAGTCCTGAACAACATCATGGACGTGGACAAGGCCGGCAGCTCCGGCGTGCAGCAGGATGTGACCGTCATCGGCGGTTCCGGTGACGATATCTTCTCCCTGTACGACGTGATGCAAGCGGGGGACAGGATCATTGGTGGTGAAGGTACCGACACCCTGCTGTTCTACTCCGGTTCCGGCATCAATCCCGTGGCCGAAAGCATCGAAGTGGCTGGCCTGCAGGGCAACAGCTACGATGGTGCCGTGGTAGTAGATTTCTCCGGTCTGACTTCCGTGACCCGCATTGAGGTAAGCAACATCACCCATCGCGATGTAATTGGGACCTGGGGGATGGCATTTGATGCGCCGCCGGTGGATTTCACCATGACCAATCTGAGCGCAGTCCAGGCGGCCGGCATCACCATTCAGCACGCGTTCTCCGGTGGCTGCGGCATCGCTGATTCCGTGATTCAGGCTGCCTTGGCCACCGACACCGCCAGCGATACCCTGGGAGTGACCATCGCTGACGGCAAGAACACTGAGCCCCGCTTCAACTTCACGATCGACACCGCCTTCGCCAGCAGCGGGGCCTCCAGCTTCGAGCATCTGAGCATCACTGATACCGATGCCGAGTCCAACGTAGTGGAACTGGAAGACTTCGCCCAATTCACCGGCAGCATCACCCTGAAGGGGGGCAAGGCCGGGACCTTCCTGAACTTCGACGTGGATACTGACGGTGCCGACGTGACCGGGCAGCTCGCTGCCGGGCAAACCGATGCTATGCCCAACATTCCGGGCTACCTGCCCTCGGAATCTCCCTACTATCCCGTTCAGCAGGGTCTGCTGGGGCTGTCCACCGACGGGACGGACATAGATTTTGCCGCTGGCCACATCCACGATGTGGGCAACCTGGCGACCCAGGTGCGTCTGGGCGCGGCCAGCATCAACGCGGCTGCAACCGACT
>NZ_AUCH01000047.1 GCF_000429665.1 Azovibrio restrictus DSM 23866 | reverse complement strand
TTCGGCTACCGTAGTGATGGTTACGATGGTGTCCTTCCCCTGGTGATTACCCCCACGCTGGTGGGCATCGAGACCGTGAACCTGGCTGTCACCGGTGTCGAGAGGGCCGAGACCATACTGAACCTTCAGGATGCCAGCGGCCTGAAAGCAGTGAGCCTTAACAATGCCATCGAGCCTGTAGGAGGCTATATAGTGAACCTCGGTAGTATCGTCCAGCCCGTAAATACTGTTGTAGTGAGCAATATCTTGAAAGCATTGGAATCCATGTCTGTGAGTGGCACCCAGTCTGGATACCCCGCCGTTCAGTTCTCCTATGCTGCCGGCGCCCTGGTGGGTGAAAACAGCGTTACCCTGAACCTGGATGGTGCCAGTCTCTACAGCCTGAGTATTGGTCGTGATACCTCTGGCTCCGGCCCTTTCTATGAGGTGGGGCTGGAAGGTTACGAGCACTTGACGATCAATGTGAACAGGGCTTCCAGCATCGGCTTTCTGAACCTGCCCATGGACAGCGGTTCCGCAGGCAGCATCACCATTACTGGTGGCGCCGACCTGCAATTGGGTGTCCTGATGTTAGGTGACCAGCAGCCGGTATACCCTGACTACAGCGGTATCTATCAGACGGACGGCCGCCTTGCCAGCATCGATGCATCCGCTTTGACCGGCAACCTGACCCTCGTCCTGAGCAACATCATGGACGTGGGCAAGGCTGGCAGCTCCAGCGTGGAGCAGGATGTGACGGTCACCGGCGGGTCTGGTGACGATACTTTTGTGCTGCACGACGTGATGCAAGCGGGGGACAGGGTTCTCGGCGGTGGAGGTACCGACACCCTGCAGTTCTGCTCCGGTTCCGGCTTGAACTCCGTTGCTGAAAGCATCGAAGTGGCGGCCCTGCGGGCGATGGACATCTTTGGGGTGTTCGGCGAGGATTTTTCCGTGATTGTGGATTTTTCCTATTTGGCTTCCGTGGACCGTATCGAGTTAAGCAATGCCACCCCCACTGCTACCCTTGGGTACCGGGAGGCCGGATTTGACCAGCCATCGGTGAACTTCACCATGACCAGCCTGAGAGTTGGCCAGGCGGCCAGCATCACCATTCAGCACGCTTCTACCGGTAACTGCGACATTGCCGATTCCGTGATTCAGGCCGCCTTGGCCACAGATACCGCCAGCGATACCCTGGGAGTGACCATCGCGGATGGTAAGAACCTGGATTTTCGCTTCAACTTCACGATCGACACCGCATTCGCCAGCAGCGGGGCCTCCAGCTTCGAGCATCTGACCATCACTGATACCGATGCTGAGTCCAACGCCGTGGAACTGAATGACTTTGCCCAATTCACCGGCAGCATCACCCTGAAGGGGGGCAAGGCCGGGACCTTCCTGAACTTCGACGTGGACACTGACGGTGCCGACGTGACCCAGCAGAGATACCTCGGCCACGGTGACAGTGTCGCCAATCCCTGGGATGCCCTGGATCTGGTGGGCAACTACCATCCCGTTCAGCAGGGGCTGCTGGGGTTGGCCACCGACGGGTCGGCCATAGATTTTGCCGCTGGCCACATCCACGATGTGGGCAACCTGGCGACCCAGGTGCGTCTGGGCGCGGCCAGCATCAACGCGGCTGCAACCGACT
>NZ_AUCH01000046.1 GCF_000429665.1 Azovibrio restrictus DSM 23866 | reverse complement strand
ATGGGCAAGGTGGAAGGACGGTTCGTGGTGCTGCTCAACGTGGACCGCATCCTCTCCCTGGAAGAGGTGGCCGTGCTGGGCAGTCTGGGCCAGCAGTGAGGAGGTGAAAATCTGGTTGCACCATGGAGGCTTGGAGACAAAAGACATAGAGACACAGAGAAAAGACCTGTACCAGATCGTTCTACCCCCCTGGGGGCAAGCTAGCCAATGATGGGCCGGGCATTGCCGGCTTACCGTCAGCCCAGAATCCTGTTCCGTTTTTGATATCGGAGAGATGAGATGAAATTAACTGTCGCAAAGAAAATGAGCCTGCTGGTGCTGACGGCTCTGCTGGGCATCCTGATCCTGGCCGGGGTGAGCCAGCGTCAGACCGGGATGGTCTACGAGGCGGCCAATTACGGTAACGAAAATTCCGTCCCCAGCCTGGAAGTCATGAACGAGATCACCAAGAATTTCTTCCGGATCCGCCTGCGCGTCACCCAGCATGTCCTGAATACCGATACCAGCAAGATGGCGGAACTGGACAAAGCCATCGACCAGGCCAGGAACGAGCTGGAGCAGGCCCTGAAGAAGTACGAAAGTCTGCTCAGCGACGACAAGGACCGGCAGCTGCTGGCGGAGGAAAACACCGAGCTCAAGGATTACCTGCTGCAGCTGGGCAAGGTGCAGGAACTGTCCCGCCAGAACCGCAATGAGCAGGCCCGGGAAGAGCTGGAAAAGCTGGCTGCCCAGGGCACCCGGATCAATACCCTGATTGACCAGCACATCGACTACAACATGGAGCTGGCGAAGAAAGGCTCGCAAAAAGCCGTGGCCGAGCGGGAGGCTGCCACCCAGATCGCCACCATCGTCACCCTGATCACCCTGGCTGCCATCGGCCTGCTGGGTTTTGCCATCACCCGCAACCTGCTGCGCCAGCTGGGCGGGGAACCCGACAAGGCCGCCGAAGTGGCCGGGCGGATTGCGGCCGGCGACCTGAGCAGCCAGATCATCCTCAAGGCCGACGACCAGACCAGCCTGATGGCGGCCATGCAGCGCATGAGCGCCACCATCCAGGGCCTGATCGAAGAGATGAACCGCATGTCCACCGAACACGACAAGGGCGACATCGATGTCCGGATCGAGGAGGAGAAATTCCAGGGCTCCTTCAAGGCCATGGCGGCGGGGGTCAACAACATGGTGTTCGGCCACATCGCCGTCAAGAAAAAGGCCATGGCCTGCGTCAAGGCCTTCGGCGAAGGGGATCTGGAAGCGCCCCTGGAACAGTTCCCGGGCAAGAAGAAATTCATCAACGACACCATCGAACAGCTGCGCGCCAACCTGAAGCGCATCGTCGCTGAAATCCAGGAGATCAGCGCTGCGGCCAACAAGGGGGATTTCTCCGTCAAGATCAGCCTGGAAGGCAAGCAGGGCTTCCCCCGTACCCTTTCCGAACTGCTCAACCAGCTCTCCGCCACCGTGGATACTGCCTTCAAGGACACCATCTACGTGGCCCAGGCCCTGGAGCAGGGGGACCTGACCAAGAGCGTGACCCGGGACTACCAGGGGGCCTTCGACCAGGTGAAGCAGTCCCTGAACAACACGGTGGCCAAGCTATCCCAGACCATCACCGAGGTGGTGAATACCAGCGACGCCCTGTCCTCGGCCACGGC
>NZ_AUCH01000045.1 GCF_000429665.1 Azovibrio restrictus DSM 23866 | reverse complement strand
TCGAGGGTGGCATTGACGCCGGAGACGATGTTCTTGAAATCCCCCTTGTGCTTGTCCGCGTCGGCCCGGGTGGACAGGCGCCCTTCCACGGCGGCGGAGGTCAGCATGCTGGCATCCTCTTCCAGGCTGCGCAGGCTGGCGCGCACGTGGGCAATGGCCTGCAGCAGGTCGCCCATCTCGTTACTCAGGCGGGCCTCGTTGCCGTCCTTGAAGTTGCCGGCGGCCAGCCGTTCCGACGCGGCCACGGCCAGGCCTATGGAGCGGCTCACATCCCGGATCACCGAGATGGCGAACACCACCAGGATCAGCACGATGATGCCGGCAATGCCGACCTGGACCTTGATTTCATTCCACAGGGCGGCATTGACGTCGTCCACGTAGATGCCGGTGCCCACCACCCAGCCCCAGGGCTCGAAGCCCTGGACGTAGGAAATCTTCGGAACCGGCTTGTCGGAGCCGGCCTTGGGCCAGGTGTAATCCACGAAACCGGCCTTCTTGTCCCGCACCGTGCGGACGAACTCCCGGAATAGCGGCTTGCCGTTGCCATCCTTCAGGTCGTCCAGGGTCTTGCCTTCCAGGTCGGGGCGGAAGGGGTGCATGACCATCAAGTTGTTCAGGTCATTGATCCAGAAATACTCGTTGCCGCTGTAGCGCAGGCCGCGCAGGGCCTGGGCTGCGGCGGCCTGGGCCGCGGCCCGGTCCAGCTGCCCGGAGACTTCCTGGGCGTGGAAGTAGGTCACGGTTCCCAGGGCGGCTTCCACCAGGGTGCGGGTCTGGGTCTGGCGGTCCTGCAGCAGGGTGGCGCGTAGGTTGAACAGGCCGGCGGTGACGCTGATCACGATGCCCAGCAGGGCAACGACGATCAGCAGTCGGGTCTTTGTTGCGATTTTCATGAGATGGCTCCGGTGCAGGGCAGGGTCAGTGGCTGCGGTAAACGGGGGCGCTCAGCCCTGGCCGGTGCCGGCCGGGGCTGGTGGCGGGGGGGCCGTCCGGGGGGCGGCCGGGCAGGGGCCCGCGCCCGGGGACAGCCCAGGGGGCCAACCATGGGGGTGGTGCTTCGACATGTCTTCCTCCTCGGGAGGGCTCGGGGCCCGGGTGAGGGGGCTCTGGCCCCCTTCTGTTTTGTGGCTTAGTGGTTTGCTGCTTCGCTGCCCAGTTCGCCGGGCGCCTCACCGCCGCCGATTTCGGAGAGCAGGGAAATTTCTTCCACGGAGAGCACCTGGCTCACGTTCAGGATGATCACGAAACGGCCGCCAACCTTGCCCATGCCGGTGATGAAATCGGCACGGATTTTGGCACCGAAAGCGGGCGGAGGTTCGATCTCGCTCCTGGGAATTTCCAGGACTTCGGAAACGGCATCCACCACGATGCCGATATCCTGGCGGTCCTCTCCCTCGCTGACCTCGATGATGACGATGCAGGTGCGCCGGGAGACCTGGGATTGCTGGTTGCCGAAACGGCTGGACAGATCGATCACGGGTACGACGGCCCCGCGCAGGTTGATCACCCCGCGGATGAAGGGGGGCATCATGGGGATGCCAGTGACCGAGCCGTATTCGATGATTTCCTTCACGTTGAGGATGCCCACCGCGAACATCTCGCCTCCGAGCAGGAAGGTCAGATATTGCTGGGGCACGTCATCGTGCCGGGCCAGGGCGCCGCCCTGGCCGGTGTTGAGGGGCGCAGCCCCGGTGGTGCTGATGCTGGTCATGGTGTCGGGCCTCAGAATTTTTCGAAATCACCCTCGTCTATGGTCAGGCTGGGCATGCGGGCCGGGGCAGCCCGGGGGGGCTCCATGCTCCGGACCGGGGCAGCGGCCCGGTGGCTGCTGACCATGGGGCGGCCGCCGCGCGG
>NZ_AUCH01000044.1 GCF_000429665.1 Azovibrio restrictus DSM 23866 | reverse complement strand
CCACACCAGATGCCGGATATACGACTGCATGCGCTTTCCAGCTGCCAAACCTATCGTTCAGTTTCCTTGATTTCCGGGGGAGTCCATATACGTAGTGTTAGGGCAGTTATCGAACATACGATTTAACACGCTCAAGAACCTTCTGATCTAAGAAGCGATTGTATCGACGCGTACCTGAGCAATGCCAAACAAGTCCGTCATCTTGAATGAAGAATATGTACTCGTAGCCAATCGTGAAGCTCACGCTGCAAGAGTCTTTGGCTGGTCCTGACCATAAGGTAGTCACCGATCCCGTGCTTCCTTTGACTACCTCAGATACGGATATCTCAACTTCGGAGCCCTTGTCCTTTTCATTTAGAACGCGGCCGGATACAACACGGCCAACGAAAACTTGAGATGCTGAATCAACATATAGCGCATCAGAATCTTGCCTGACACATGAGCACGCATATGCGTTTGCGACTAGGCCGAACGAAAGAACCAAGGTGAAGGAGAAAAAGCGCATTGTTGCCCTAACGTTTGAATTCACCGGCCTGCGCGGCTTTTCGAGCAGGTCCGGTGGAATGATGGGTTGGGCATCATCGTTTTACCTTGAATGATTCAATAGGGCTGATACTTCCATTACGTTCCCTTTCTCGTAGCACATTGCGAAGAGCTATTAGCGAACGCGAATCTCCACCAACAAGCATGCGAAGTAATTTCCCGTCATCCGATGCCCAAGCGACGATGTTCTTCAGAGTTTTTTCTTCATTCAACGGTAGGCTGAGATCTGAAAAACCAGCTCTCCCCTGTTCGTTTCGTACCTGAAAAGAAATAAATAGAAGGTGTTCTGGCTCATCGGGGAGTACAAAATCACCAGAAATGTAACGACGAGTTGGGGGTTCCGGATATCTGGCCTCAAGAGACTTCTTAATGTGAAGCCCCGAAGCTTCAAGTGTCTGAAGGACACTCACCAGATAAGCCTCAGGGACAGGAAGCAACTTGTCTTCAACAGCCCCGGTGGAGCCATGTTTTGCCACGTATTCGCCATCGGCGTAGCCGGATCGGTGTACGAACAAATGTCGGCGGTCGTGAATTTCTTCAACTGTGCCAAAAGCCGCTGGTTCGCTTATGAGGTCTATTCCAAGGCTCTTCTGATAAAACTTCCGAATTTCCTTCAGGCCACCACTAGTCAAGCGTCGGAGTGTCTTCTTGACAATGTGGTGGTACACGCCTTCCTGAGCATCTATGGTTAGCAACTGCTCCTGCGAAAAATCGACCCGACCGTCGTTGAGAAATGGCTCTCGCGACCTAGTGGAAACTTCCTCGATACAGTCTACGAGAAATGCTTCGTATGCAGCGACAACCCGCACGAGAAGGGTTGAACGCAAGAGTTCAGGATAAACGTCACGAGCATGGTACGTGACTACCTTTAGCTGCCGTTTCACAACTTCTGACCCAAGATGGAACTCGACTTTCTCGTCCCTCCGGCTTGAGTCTCGCATGGCCTCTCGCCCGCTTTCATAAAGCACTCCATATGAGTGCATGGTCGCCTCATACAAGAGCCGAATGCGCTGTAGTGCCTTGTGAAAATCTCGGTGCGCGGAAAGTCTCATCGTGATGCCCAACGTAGAAGTGAGCGGACTGCGCGGCTTTTTGCGCAGGTCCGCTCGACTGCCGGGTTGGGGGGCGGGGCAAGAAAAATCATGGGTTTTTCACCTCTCGTCTTTGGCGCCATGCTTCCCAGCGGGCATTAGCTTCGGCGACAGCAGTCCATTGCGCTGTGCCGATGAGACCGGCGACCAGAACGCCCAGGACGGTGCCGTTCTGGACGTACCACGAGAGAAGAGAGAGCGGGAGGCCGGTGATCGTAAGCCAGAGATGGGTGGAAACGCCGTACTCACCGTGACCACTGAAGGAGTTGCCGAGAGCTGCGATTGCGAGCAGCGCAAGAGCCCAAGCCCCGTACCACTTTGCAACTTTCTTCGCGGCGCTATGCATTCAAGCCCCCCAACGTTATAGGTAAGGGGCGCTGCGCGACGCTTTATCGCGCAGCGTCCAGCG
>NZ_AUCH01000043.1 GCF_000429665.1 Azovibrio restrictus DSM 23866 | reverse complement strand
AGACAACTGTTTGTGCTATCGACAGACCTAGCTGTAAGTCTATCGACAGATGCAATCACTACTACCGTTGCTCCGACCTGCTGACCAAGCCAGAACAACAACCTTCTTCCATTTTGTTAAAGAGCGCACAGTTTTGAGATTCCTCTCAAATTCGTCTTGGCCAAAAGCCAAAGATAAACATTTCTGTCATCAGAAACCCTTATCTTTGGGGTTTGGTGGAGGATGACGGGATCGAACCGACGACCCCCTGCTTGCAAAGCAGGTGCTCTCCCAGCTGAGCTAATCCCCCGTTTCCTTCAAACGTGGTGGGTCTGGTTGGAATCGAACCAACGACCCCCGCCTTATCAAGACGGTGCTCTAACCGACTGAGCTACAGACCCTCGTCTGCGACGCTGTCTCTGGACAATCGATAAGTTGTGGGTACTTTGAAGTTATTTACTACTTCTCTAGAAAGGAGGTGATCCAGCCGCACCTTCCGATACGGCTACCTTGTTACGACTTCACCCCAGTCATGAACCCCACCGTGGTAAGCGCCCCCCTTACGGTTAGGCTACCTACTTCTGGTGGAACCCACTCCCATGGTGTGACGGGCGGTGTGTACAAGACCCGGGAACGTATTCACCGCGACATGCTGATCCGCGATTACTAGCGATTCCGACTTCACGCAGTCGAGTTGCAGACTGCGATCCGGACTACGATCGGCTTTCTGAGATTAGCTCCACCTCGCGGCTTGGCAACCCTCTGTACCGACCATTGTATGACGTGTGAAGCCCTACCCATAAGGGCCATGAGGACTTGACGTCATCCCCACCTTCCTCCGGTTTGTCACCGGCAGTCTCATTAGAGTGCCCAACTAAATGATGGCAACTAATGACAAGGGTTGCGCTCGTTGCGGGACTTAACCCAACATCTCACGACACGAGCTGACGACAGCCATGCAGCACCTGTGTTCCAGTTCCCGAAGGCACACCTCAATCTCTCAAGGCTTCTGGACATGTCAAGGGTAGGTAAGGTTTTTCGCGTTGCATCGAATTAATCCACATCATCCACCGCTTGTGCGGGTCCCCGTCAATTCCTTTGAGTTTTAACCTTGCGGCCGTACTCCCCAGGCGGTCAACTTCACGCGTTAGCTCCGTTACTAATAGGTTTTACCCTACCAACAACTAGTTGACATCGTTTAGGGCGTGGACTACCAGGGTATCTAATCCTGTTTGCTCCCCACGCTTTCGTGCATGAGCGTCAGTATCGACCCAGGGGGCTGCCTTCGCCATTGGTGTTCCTCCACATCTCTACGCATTTCACTGCTACACGTGGAATTCCACCCCCCTCTGCCGTACTCTAGTCTTGCAGTCACAAGCGCAGTTCCCAGGTTGAGCCCGGGGATTTCACGCCTGTCTTACAAAACCGCCTGCGCACGCTTTACGCCCAGTAATTCCGATTAACGCTCGCACCCTACGTATTACCGCGGCTGCTGGCACGTAGTTAGCCGGTGCTTCTTATTCCGGTACCGTCATCCATACAGGGTATTAGCCTGCACGATTTCTTCCCGGCCGAAAGAGCTTTACAACCCGAAGGCCTTCTTCACTCACGCGGCATGGCTGGATCAGGGTTGCCCCCATTGTCCAAAATTCCCCACTGCTGCCTCCCGTAGGAGTCTGGACCGTGTCTCAGTTCCAGTGTGGCTGATCATCCTCTCAGACCAGCTACAGATCGTCGCCTTGGTGAGCTTTTACCTCACCAACTAGCTAATCTGACATCGGCCGCTCCAATCGCACAAGGTCCGAAGATCCCCTGCTTTCTCCCTCAGGACGTATGCGGTATTAGCACAGCTTTCGCTGCGTTATCCCCCACGACTGGGTACGTTCCGATGCATTACTCACCCGTTCGCCACTCGCCGGCAGGTGCAAGCACCCCCGCTGCCGTTCGACTTGCATGTGTAAGGCATGCCGCCAGCGTTCAATCTGAGCCAGGATCAAACTCTTCAGTTCAATCCAACAAACTCGCATTCACTGACAGTTAATTTCTTAACTGTGTGTTTGCTCTAAAACAGGTCTTTCGACCCACCTCAAAGCACCCACACTTATCGATTGTCCAAGTTTTTAAAGATCATCGAAGCGCTTCGCTTCG
>NZ_AUCH01000042.1 GCF_000429665.1 Azovibrio restrictus DSM 23866 | reverse complement strand
AAATGTTTATGGGTATGTTGGGGGGGAATCCGGTGAGTAGCATTGATCCGTTGGGCTTGGCAGGGACGGTAACCATATACTCGAGTGGAAATGGTGGTTCTAGTATGACTTCCGGCCATGCATGGATTTCCTATCAACCTGACGGAGGCTCTGTCACTACCTGCGGGACGTGGGGCAATAACCCAACCGGAGAAGGCAATGGCCTATTTCAGAACTTAGAGTTGGGCAGGTCAGCTGATGCCTCTAGATCAATGCATATTGACGACGCGGCTGAGAAAAAGCTCCTTGAAAAGATTGACGATTACAAATCAAAGGGAGAAAAAGCTTGGCGGCTAGGGGGGCCATGTTCAAGTTTTGCGAGAGACACCTGGAATTCTGCCACGAATGAAAATTTGAACGCTAACCTTGGACCTATAAGCAATCCAACGACGCTAAAAGAATCAATAATTGATGCGAACGGTGGCGTTGCAAACGCAATTGCAAATAAACCGGAAGGTGGCAGTAGCGCATCGTCAGGATCATTTGGAAGGTCGTCCGGGGCATCTTCTCTTAATTCATTGGGATCATCATTGTGATAGCAGCAGATCCCAAAAAAATTTATTTCTTAGGACTTTTTGCCATGGCTTTTGGACTATTCGGATGCTCATCGACTGTGCTGGAATATAGAGATGTTCAGGGTTTCTCATGCGTGACCGAGGTACGTGATAGCGGAACACAACTACGCCTCCAAGGGCTGGCATTTCACAGTGCACTTGCTGTTAAAGAATTGAAGACAAACATCGAAGGAAACACCATGGCGGTGGAGGTTTTTTTGACACCCGCAAGAAAGGGGCTATCAGGAAGATTCGACTATATGCTCGATATCCCTGATAGTGTCGAGCAAGTCGTTTTTGGCAAGCGACGGCACCTTATTTGGGAACGAACCGACTCGTATCCAGCCAACTGAGCGCTACACCCTGGATTTAGGAAACCCATGCTAATCATGCCATCCAAGTGCAAACCCTACCCCTGAGCCTTGCGAATGCGAAACATGGTTCCAACTCAGATTGTCGTGTGCGGGAGGCATTGATTCTAACGAGAAGATAAAAGCGCGAGATTGCGACGAAAGAATTTCAGAATTTTTAGCCTCGAAAAACATAAACCGTGCATCCACCCTTGCCAACAGCAAGTTGCTTGACGAGAATCAAGCAAATGATTTACTGACTGGCATTAAAGAGCACCTTAACGAAACAGAATCTGGGCGCACGTGTGCAGCAATGTACAACTGGTCGGATATCATGAATACGGCTAACCAGAGAAAGATTTGGATTCCCTGATGATTGCAGCTCTTCTTAGAAGACTTTGCTTGGCGCCATTACCCCCTCTTTCATATGCCATAGCTGCATCAATATCGTGGATTTCAATCAACTCCCAATTTGGCTCTGATTGGCATTACGGGCTCTATTTTCTTCCGTACTTTGCTGTCTGTAGCGCTGTTCTGTTAACCCCCTATATTCCTTTGCTCTATTTTTTAAAAACAACCCCTATATTTTCTTTCTTTGCACTATTTCTATGTTTGGCTTTCTCAATATCTTTTCCAGGATTAAGAGCCATCCTCTACACACAAGCAACCACATTTTTTGCGTTAAACGACCCAGGATTACGCGTAATATATGGAAGAATCACTACTCACTCATATTTCTCTGCGGATTTTTTTCTTTGCATAATTATATTTTTATCAATAACATTTCTTTTAATAGCAAGGCACACTAGAAATAGAAAATCGGTAAAATTTCTTGAAATTTTTAGCACACTGACTTACATGCTGTGGCCACTACTATTTTTTTTGCTAACCTATACAAATGGATTGCTGGAATCTGCCATATGTTCGCTTCCATCTATTTTTATCTTGGCATACCTTGAACGCAAACACTTTGCCCAATAGCTGATGCTCGCTTTCAAGGACGGAGGGTACACGAAGGGAGCACTGTACTGGGTTCCGAGAGACAAGCTGCTAGACCTCAAGGAAAGGTGTTCGGCACCGCCTGGGGGGTTTGGCTATCAGGGCGGGAAAATGGCTGCTCTGTATCCAAAAGCTTCTCCGCCCAGCTACGCTCAAATTTATTGGGAAGAGAAGGCATATACGGACGCTATCGGTTTAACCAATTTTTTCTCCGGCGGCCCGGGAAAATGTGGTCGTGGTGCGGG
>NZ_AUCH01000041.1 GCF_000429665.1 Azovibrio restrictus DSM 23866 | reverse complement strand
CAGTACGAAGATGAGGAAACGGGGCTGTATTACAACCGGCATCGGTATTACGATCCGGACACGGCCCGATATCTCACCCAGGACCCGATTGGGCTGGCGGGGGGGAATAACCTCTATGCCTACACTCCGAATTCGACGGGGTGGGTGGATCCGTTGGGGCTGGCTAAACGCGGCCCGAAACCCAAAGGGCAAGGGAAACACAATGAGGTCATCGAGGACTGGGGCAAAGAGTTGCAAGCGGGAGGATCCACGATTATCGCGGGTGGAGGTGTTGAAAGAGAGAAGGTGGTTCCGACTCCTGGAGGTAACAAGGACACTCGCCGTCCCGATGTCATCTGGGAAGACCCTCAAGGTCAACTGCACTATGGCAATGTGGGCAAGACCACGGCCGATGGCAAGACACCCGTTCCCCGAGAACAGAAGGCGAAAGCAGACTTGGAGAGCACCGGAACCCCGACCGAGTTTCGCGCCTACGATTGCCCGAAGAAGCCGAAGGCACCCAAGAAGACGTAGCTCGCCTACCTACCGATTTGGAGAATTTGAGCATCATGCAGATAGAAGTCTTTAGCACTCCTGAAGAGTTTGTCGGTTTTGTCAAGGAAGTTGTGCAGGCAATTGGCGCCAACATCTACGCTACGGCAGATCGAACCCAGCCACTCAAACAGATCGAGCCTGACAAACTGCTGGACTATCAGCACGTCACTTGCAAGAGACAGGTAGCCTATGCGGACGACTTTGTAACGATTGCCAACAAGGCCGCGAATGATCTGTACAGAGCCGACATATACAACATGGTGACTATCCAGTTTGGCCGATCATCTGACACGCAGATGGAATGCAATACTTGCCTTGCTGATACCAGTGACATGAGTAAGATGTTCGCCAAGGTAATGAAGAAAGTGCTCAAGACAACAACGCGGGCCGATTTAGTTCTTGCTTCAACCGGGCAGCTCGTAAAGGGTCTTAAGTTCTACTATTCGGAAGCTGCTGCGCAATCCGGGAAGCGATTTACCACGGCACTCAACAGCCGAGTTGAATTCATGCCGGCACCCAGGGAACAGGGTTTTTGAATCGCATTGTTACAAAGGTCAGCCCTGATGGTACGGTTCTCACCGGCTTTGTTGCACAAATCCTAGCTAAGCTACTGATTTATATCGGTTTGCCAAAATTGGGGCGGGAAATTTATCCATTAAAATCAATTGGTTACCGATTTGTGCAACAAAGCCGTTTTGGCTGTAAATCATTCGATAGATTAGCCACGATCTCTTGCTGCAAAGATGCGGTGGTCCCGGTCATTTGAACAGGGTACGGCCACGCCGGCAAAGAGCAACAAGACCAAGAAACCCGTGGTCATTGCCACCGGGGAAGAGGTCCTGTACCAGGAGGATTTCAGCGTCCCGGGCCTGTTTCCGGTGGAGTTCATCCGGGGCTACCGCTCCTCCCATCAGCCCTACGGAGCGGGGAGCCCTGTAGCCCGCGAAGCCACGGCCCTCGACGACATTCAGGAGGCCACCAAAATGCGGCCCGAGTTCCATCCATACAATTGAGGCGAAAATGGGAAAACAGGTGAATTTCGTTCTTCTACCGAGCGATCTAAAGGTGCTAGAAGAAGAACTTGGCCATATCGGACCTTTCATTGTCTTGCACAGCCGTTCTAAGTCCGAGGAAGTGAAGCGGCTAGGTGGGTTGGGTACTGACAAGTCTGGCGAGGACTGGTTGTACCTGTTCCTTGTCAGACCAGAAGACGTTGAACTAGTAATTACACAACCTGTCGCGACCCAGGGGTACTGGTCAATCGATGCGCTGCGTTCCCCAGTAATCGAGTTTCAGCGATGCTTCTACGATGGGCACAGGCTGAGGCGGGGGCGTGCCTATTTCGTCGAAGAGTACTATGACGCAAACAAGCACCTCGTTCAGAAGCCGGAAGCTTTTCGCATATGGGCACAGTCTGTTCTAAACACCATCCGCCGGAAGCTTCGACGTCAAGGGGCGGATTACATTGGTTCCGAGGCGAGGCGCTGGTTATCGTCAGGTGCTGGGGAGCTCATTGACTGAAGAATATAGATTCCTTGCCCCAAAATGAGTTCTTGAGGAATTAGCACCCGCTGCGTGCGCACCGTTGCGGATGACGGGAGCGACGACACGCGGCTGATCCACCGGCCGTCCATGTACGAGACAGAAGTCATCGAC
>NZ_AUCH01000040.1 GCF_000429665.1 Azovibrio restrictus DSM 23866 | reverse complement strand
CACCGCCTTGTTTCATGCCATGCGATTGACTTCGGAAAAGCCCGCCTTACAATCGCCATAACCACCGCCCGTCCGGCGGTCCAGTCCAACGAGGTTTATCCGCCGATATGACTTCACACCTTCTTCAAACTCGTCCGCGTCGGCGGATAAACGCTATTCGTTATGTGTAAACAACGCTATGACGAGTTTCAGCGAAAAATTAGAGTCTTTAAAACGAGAATCTGACGAATACTTTTGTACTGAGTTTGAATCAGCGGAAGCCGAGACGAAGGAGAATGTCAGAATCAAATCCGGACTTTTAGATTTGATAAACAAGGCCAAGGGGAGCGGAAATAATTCAATTTCCGCTGAAGTAAAAATGGCTGTGATTGAATATCTCTGCGAAGTCTGTGGGCACTCAGGAGATATAGAAATCCTCCGGAATCACACGCCTAGCATCCTATCGCCTGAAGAGCTTGAGTACATCATTCAGAACTCCGCCCTATCGAGGTGGTTCTAGATGTTTATTCAGCAAACACATAACATGGCGCTCAACCCCGCTCCCTTCGGTCGCTGGACGCTGCACCATAAACCCGCGCAGCGCCGGTTAGCTTTACGTTAGGTTTGCTTATGCCACTGGGTGCAATAGCTGAGGCAATCCTTCAGCCTATCATCGAGATAGTTCTTCAGCTGTTCTGTTATGGAACAGCATGGTTACTCGTGCCGATATTCACTTTTGGCAGGGTCTTTGTTGAACCCACGCCAATCAGGGAGTTTGTGAAACCCGGCTTCGGGAGAATTCAACGAAGTGGCAGGGGGCACTACGTGATGGATGCCGAGTTGGGCTCACTAATTGGTATGATTTTCTGGTTTTCAGTCGCAATTGGCGCTTATGTCTATTTCGCGCAAACCTAACCCGGCGGTCAAAGCCGCTCCCTCCTGTCGCTGGACGTTCCGCAAGCGGGCCGCACTTTACCTAAAACGTTAGCCACAAGTCTCCTATGGACGCACTCACTTTTATTGCCAAAATAATCGAAAGCATCGCATGGCCGGTTGCGGCAGTCATTTTGGTAATGCTGCTTAAGGCAGAAATACAGTCACTGCTCCCGTTTATAAAACGCCTCAAGGCTGGACCACTTGAAGCAGAATTTGAGCGAGAACTCCGTGAATTGCGTACTTCCGTTGAAACGGAACCTGCTCAGCCCTCGACTGAAAAGCCTCTAAGCACAGCAGAGCAAAAGCTCCTACAACTTATCGAGATAAATCCACGCTCTGCAATTCTTGAGGCTTGGCAAGGAGTTGAAGCATATGCGAGGAAGTTGGTTATTGACCTCGGTATTTACGATCCCGGCTCTGAGTCACGTCCTCTTCTAGATACTTATCGGGCAATTGCCAAGGCTAACCTACTACCCCTCGAAGATCTTGCTCTCTTCCATGAGCTCCGTTCTTTACGCAATCAAGCAGCACATGCAGAAGACTTCAATCCAACCAAAGAGGCTGCTCTTAACTATGTCCAATTGGCAAATCGCCTTCGCGCAAAGCTTGGGCGACCAGCTACCGGTGATTTTCAACGTTAGAGGTTTCATGCGCGCCCTCGTTGCCATCATTGCTTTGTGCCCAGTGTTCGCATACGCCGAGGTCATGGACAAAGAGCATTCGCTCTTCACGATTTCGCTTTGGTGCACATTTGGCACAGTTGCGGCCGCTCTAGCCGCACGCTATCAACCTTGGCTTTTGCTACTCGTGCTGCCAAGCGTTGGCCTCTTCTTCGCAGGCCAAGTGGCGGAAATTCTGGACCCGTATGTGGGGCCAACCATAGCAGCAGAGGCCGGCGCTCTCTATATCGGTGTTTCTTGGGTCGCTCCTGTGCTGGTGCTGGTTGGTGGTGGCATCGGTTTCTTCTTTAGGTTGCGCTATGCAAAAACAAACCTCTAACATGGCCTTCGCTCTCTGGACGCTGCGCGACAAAGCCGCGCAGCGCCGATTAGCTCTACGTGTGCGCCGGGCATGGCGCGTTACTTCGTAGGTGAAAGTGCGGGCATCGCACGCTTGACGACCTTTGTCCTGGGTCATACGAAATTTGCCCTGTGTGCTTCTGGGAGGACGACCTCATACAGTTCGAGGACCCAGCGTTTTGTGGTGGTGCAAACCGCGTTAGTCTCACCGAGGCAATAAGGAACTACGCCCAGTTCGGAGCCTGCGACCGCCAGGCTCTCTCGTACGTTCGACCGCCAGACCCAAGCGAAATGGCAACGCTGACATGACGCCCAACCCTACGTATATGGACTCCCCCGGAAATCAAGGAAACTGAACGATAGGTTTGGCAGCTGGAAAGCGCATGCAGTCGTATATCCGGCATCTGGTGTGG
>NZ_AUCH01000039.1 GCF_000429665.1 Azovibrio restrictus DSM 23866 | reverse complement strand
CTCTTCCGTCCGGCTCGACAGGTCCGTGTTCCCCGACGCGATCTCCTGCGCCGCCGTGTTGATCGCCTCCGTGGATTCCTGGATCCGGCGCACCAGTTCCCGCAGTTGCAGCACCGTGGCATTGGCGTCGTTGCGCAGCCGCCCCAGGGAACCCTGGTACTCGCTCACCACCGTGGCGGACAGATCTCCCTGGGCCACCCGGGCCAGCAGGGCGCCGATTTCATTGACCGCCTGGCTGCTGGTTTCCAGCAGCTGGTTGATGCTGTGCCCCAGCTCCCGGTAGAAACCTTCCAGGGCATCCGCATCCAGGCGAGCCTCCAGGTCGCCGGTGGAAGCCTTGGCGATCAGCGCCGCCACCTCCCGCTGGGCGAACAGTTCGGCCGTGCGGTCCACCCACTCGCCCACGGTCCCCAGGCGCTGCCCCTGGTCGTTGAAGATGGGGTTGGTGATGACCAGATAGGTCCGCCCGCCGATGTCCATTTCCGTCTTGCGGGTCGTCTCCAGCTGGCGCAGCCGGGCCAGGGCCTCGGCCGGGTTGTCGTAGAAGACACCGATGCTGCCGCCCACGAAGCTGTCGGCGGAGAACCCGGGAATGCGCCGGGCCAGGGGTGCCTCGATGGCTTTCAAGGTCTGCAGCAGACCCCGGTTGGCGTAGATCACCTGGCCGTCGTTGTCGGCGATGCGGATGTTGCCGGAGACGAAATCCAGGGCGTTCCTGACGCGCAGGTTTTCGTCGGCCACCCGCTTGGCTTCCTGGACATCGAAGCCCAGACGGGTCTGCATGGACTCCAGGCCCTGCTCCACCTGGCCAATTTCGTCATCGTGGGAAATATCCACCCGGTTGCGGTAATTGCCGGCCGCCAGCTCCCGGAACACCCGCACCACCTCCCGCAGGCGGCGGTTGATGATACCGACGGTCATCAGGGAGAACGCCAGCCCCACGATCAGGGCCACCACCACGCCGCCGGCCGTCCAGGCCATGATGTCGGCGCGCAGCTGCTCCGAAGCCTGCATCTGCCGGCGGGCTTCGCTTTCCTGGTAATCGATGAGCGCCAGGGCCTGAAGCTCGGCCTTGCTCATGGCCGGATTGATCTGGGTCAGCAGCAGCACCTGGACATCGTCGTAGCGGCCGTCGGACAGGGCCGACAGGGCCGGCTGCAAGCCCTTCTCCACCAGGGTCTGCAGGGCGGCGCTGAAGCTGTCCCGCATCTGCCGATGTTCCTCCTGGGCAAAGTCATTGCCCTGCACGTACTGGCGCCAGTGCTGCTCGGCAGCCCGGATGCCCTTGCCCAGGGCATCCAGATGCACCCCCACGGGATGGTCGTGCTGATTGCTGTACTTGTTTTCCGGCGCATGCTGCAGGGCCAGCATGACCTGGGCCCGGGCGTTTTCCATGGCGGTACGCACATGCCCCAGGTGCACGGCCGGCACCGTGCGCTCCTGATACATGCTGACGGTGCCGGCATGCATGACCCCCAGGTTGTAGGCGCCCAGGCCGGCCTGGACCGCCAGGATCACCAGCATGATGCCGGAGAGCAGGAACAGCCTGGCCTTCACCGACATCTGGCTGAGCCAGCCGGCGCCCCCGCTGCGCACCTGGCCCTTGATGATGCGCCGCTTGCCCTGGCGCCCCTCCCGGAACAAGCGGTAGGCCGCCTCGGCCGCCTCCACCTGTTCCCGGGCCGGCTTGCGCCGCACCGACAGGTAGCCCACGGCCTGCCCCTGTTCGAACAGGGGGGTGGCATGGGCTTCCACCCAGTAGTGGTCGCCGTTCTTGCAGCGGTTCTTGACCAGCCCCACCCAGGGCTCCCCGGCCTGCAGGCTGCGCCACATGTCGGCAAAAGCCGCCTCGGGCATGTCCGGGTGGCGCACGATGTTGTGGGGCTGGCCCAGCAACTCGGCCTCGGTGAACCCACTGATGTCGAGAAAGTCCTTGTTGATGTAGGTGATCTGCCCCTTGAGATCGGTCCTGGAGACGATCAGGGTCTCCTCTCCCAGGGGTATTTCGACGCCCGTTACCGGCTTGTTGTTACGCATGTGCACTCCCATATCCGTGCGCTGCGGCCGGGGAGAAGCCCCCTGGCCGCAGCTCAAAATTCTTCCCATTCTTCGCCGGCATGGCCCCGGGGCACCGCTGCGGGTTTGCGCCCGCCCAGCTTGCCCAGCTCGTGCAGGGGATTGGCGGCAGGCGAGGCCAGGGCCGGGCGCGAATGCGGCGCCGCCGGGGCGGGACCGCCATGGCCGCCGGTGCGGAACACGGAAACGGCCTGGGCCAGGCTGCGGGCCTGCTCCTCCAGGCTTTCCGCCGCCGCCGCCGCCTCTTCCACCAGCGCCGCGTTCTGCTGCGTCATCTCGTCCATCTGGCTCACCGCCAGACCCACCTG
>NZ_AUCH01000038.1 GCF_000429665.1 Azovibrio restrictus DSM 23866 | reverse complement strand
GCCGTGGTGGTCGCCGACACGACCGGGAACGGCATCACCGTCAGCAACGTGGCCGTTCCCACCATCACCAGCGCCACTTACGACTACAGCAGCAACACCCTGGTGGTCACCGGCACCGGCTTCCTCAAGTACACGGGAGCCGCCAACGACATCGACATCTCCAAGCTCAGCATCACCGGGGCTGGCGGTGCCAGCTATACCTTGAGCAGCGCAGTGGATGTGGAACTGGATTCCGCCACCCAGTTCAGCATCGTCCTCTCCGGCGCCGATCTCACCAGCGTCGAAGCCCTGTTCGATCAGAACGGCAGCAGCTCCCGGGGCGGCACCTCCTACAACCTGGCTGCCGCCGAGGACTGGATTCCTGGGGCTGCCCCGGCCGAGACGGTGGCCGACCTGAGCGGCAACGGTATCACCGTCAGCAATTGGGCCGCACCCACGCTTACCAGCGCCACCTACGATATTGCCACCGGAACCCTGGTGCTGAGCGGCAGCAATTTCGTCAGCAGCAGTGGCGCCGGCAATGACATCGTGGCCAGCAAGCTCACCCTCACCGGCCAGGACGGAAGCAGCTACACCCTGACCAACACGGCCGACGTGGACATCAGCTCGGCCACTGCCGCGACCCTGACCCTGTCGGCCACCGACCAGGCCAACCTCCTGGGGCTGCTCAACAAGAACGGTAGCAGCGCCGGGGACGGTACCACCTACAACCTGGCGGCCGCTGACGACTGGATGGCCGGCAGCCCGGCTGCAGCCAACATTGCCGACCTGACGGGTAATGGCATCACCGTGTCCAACGTGGCCACCCCCAGCATCACCAGCGCCACTTACGACTCCGACAGCGGCGTGCTCTCGGTCACAGGCAGCAACCTGTTCGGCAAACCGGGGGCTGCCAACGATATCGTCGTTTCCAAGCTCACCCTCACCGGGGGCACGGGCAACGCCAGCTACACCCTGACCAGTGGCAGCAATGTGGAGATCAACTCGGCCACCAGCTTCAGCATCACCCTCTCCGGAGCGGACAAAACGGCCGTGGATGCCCTCCTCGACCAATTAGGCACCACCTCCTCGGGCGGCTCCACCTACAACCTGGCCGCCGCCGACGACTGGCTCGCCGCCGCCGACAGCTCGGCCAACATCGCCGACGGGGTCAATGCGGTCACGGTCTCCGTCACCCCCCAGATTGCTTCCGCCACCTACGACGCAGCCACCGGCGTGCTGGTGGTGACCGGCACCAACATGCAGGCCAACGGGGCTGGCGCGGATGTGACGGTGAGTAAGCTCACCCTGACCGGCGAAGGCGGTGCCACCTACACCCTGACCTCCCCCGACGTGGAGCTGGATTCCGTCTCCCAGTTCACGGTGAGCCTCAATGGCGCCGACAGAGCCGCAGTCAACCAGATCCTCAACAAGGCCGGCACCACTTCCACCGGCGGCACCACCTTCAACCTCGCTGCCGCTGACGACTGGAACACCAACCTGACGGCCGGCGATACCGCCAACACTATCAACGGGGTCACCGTCTCCAACCCGGACACCCCCAGCATCACCAGCGCCACCTACGACGCCGGCACCGGGGTGCTCGCCGTCACCGGCACCGGCTTCCTCAAACTCTCGGGGGCCGGCAACGACATCGATGTGGCCAAGCTCACCCTCACGGGGGAGGGCGGCGCCACCTACACGCTCACCACCGGCAGCGTCGAGATCACCAACGGCACCAGCTTCAGCATCACCCTGAATGCCACCGACAAGGCTGCCATCAACCAGATGCTCAACAAGGACGGCACCGACTCCACCGGCGGCACCACCTACAACCTGGCCGCCGCCGAGGACTGGGCCGCCGGCGCCGCCGCTGCCGTGGTCGTCGCCGACCTGAGCGGCAACGGTGTGACGGTCAGCAATGTGCCGGCACCGACCATCACCAGCGCCACCTACGACGGAAGCACCCACGTGCTCACCGTGACCGGCACCGGCTTCCTGAAACTGGATGGGGCGGCCAATGACATCGACGCGAGCAAATTCACCTTTACCGGAGAAGGAGGAGGCACCCACACCCTGACCGACACGACGGATGTGGACATCAGCTCCGGCACCAGCTTCAGCCTCACCCTGAGTGCCGCAGACAGTGCCGCCGTAGCCCTGCTGCTCAACAAGGCCGGCACCAGCGCCACGGACAGCACCACCTACAACCTGGCCGCCGCCGAAGACTGGGCCGCCGGGGCCGCCGCCGTTGTGAACGTGGAGGATCTGGCGGGCAACGGCATCACGGTCAGTCTGAACAGTGCCCCGACCCTTGGCAACATTCCCGGCGCCACCCAGAGCATCCCGGTCGGCCAGTCCGTCTCCCTGCCCGACTTCACCGTCGCCGATACCAACGGCGATTCCCTCACCCTTACCCTCACCTCT
>NZ_AUCH01000037.1 GCF_000429665.1 Azovibrio restrictus DSM 23866 | reverse complement strand
TGCCTCTGGCAGGCCCGCTACAAGGCCTGGGGCCGCATCTTCAAGCTCGACCACGCCGCCATCCACCAGCCCCTGCGCTTCCAGGGTCAGTACCATGACGAAGAAACCGGCCTCCATTACAACTGCCACCGGTTCTACGATCCAGATTCCGGCAGGTATCTCACTCAGGATCCTATTGGGCTGGAGGGGGGGTGAATGTTTATGGGTATGTGGGGGGGAATCCACTTAAATGGGCAGATCCTGATGGATTAAGAGCGAGGCCATTTGGTTCCGGGAATGCAAGCCAACGTAGATACGACCGAAGACACGCGCCACAGCGTCCAAATGGGCACGAGCCAAGCGGTGCCTGGAGTGATGCTGCTGGCTATTTCAATGATGAAGGACAATGGGTGTGTTTGAGATGGCGCTGCTCTGGTCAAGACATGTGCTTTAAAGACCCTTATGATTCAAGAGGTAGACTACGCCGCTCAACGGATTTCATGCCAGCTGCCACTGAGACTCAAAATCCTCCTGATGGTTGTGTCTGTGACCTTCCTGGGTGGCAAAAGACCGGAGAGCCAGGATTGTGGGAAAAACAGGATTGGATTGATTTGTGCGTGAAAATTAAGAATCGGTGGGGCAGGTAGCACAGTGGAATCTGTAATAAGACCCGGGCTGTGGGCGCTTTGTTGTCTTGGAGTAGCATTCGGCCTATCAGCTCTCTTTTTTGACGAGTTTCTATTAAAACTCTGCGGAAAAAGCTGCGGCCTTAATCACGCCTTTATCACCTTATTCGGTGAAAAAGCGGCTAGATTTTTTGAGGCCACGGCGTGGTTCGCGGGAGCACTATTTTTCGGATTTCTCGCGAATAGGAAGAGGTGAAATGTGCCATCTAGCAATACGATGCCAAATAAATCCGTTCACTTTTTGACACACTTATCATCGCCCAACTACTTGTGGCGATGTGGTTTGAATTTTCTCCGGAAACGTTGCCTGCCACAATCCAGGAAGCTGAGCGACTCACCGACGGGGAAATTTTTGCCAAAATTGACACCTATATCATTCTGATGGCGCACGCACAAAGTGTTTCTTGTCTATTTCTTTGGTGTCCATCTAGAATAGTTGCTTATACCTATCTCTTGACCACAACTGTAATTGCAGTCCTTGGCGTATTCAGTGGCCCAGCTATCCTTTCTGCGCTAGATGCTTTCTTTGGTTATGTACAGGTATTGGCTTCTGGGGGAATGCTTGGGGTGCTTTGGATTTATGGATATTTCACATTACCGCCATTGCAGTCAAACCCATCTTGACAAATCAAGAATTTACACAAAATAATCGGCACCCGGAGCGAAAAAGATTTGGAAGCACTAGACGCAATTTAAAAACGATAAAAATCAAATGAGACTATCAAAAAAAATTTATGCCGCCTTTCTTGTTTTCCTCCTCATTGCGGGGGCAAGCATTGCGACTTTCAACATATTTTATGTTCCAAGGGGAATACATCTCGCGTATGTTATTAGCAAACCCGATGCTCACCCCCAAGCCTTCCAATGGTTGAGTTTGTTGATGTACAAACCCGTATCCAGGTTAGCATTCAAATATACAGGGCGGTACTGTGATGCACCTTACTATGAGCATGGGAAGCTTGTCCCAGGCGAGAACTGGACCGTTGGGATGCTGGTCGCCGCGACGGCGGATGTTACACAGGACCAAGGACGGGAAGCATATGAGTATTTGAATGAGGCATTGTCACGGTGCGACCCCAATGCAATATCGCCAGGACAGCCGCTTTCACCCCTACATGCAGCAATCATGTTTCGCCGCGCGGAGGTGGTTTTAGCCTTACTGAAGGCAAATGCCAATACATTCGCAAAAATAGATCGTCCGGGGAAATCCATCGATGGCATGAACGCTCTAGAATTTTCTCATTACCTGGAAACAGTAGTAAATGACGAGGAGTCACGGCAGGCATATAGCAATATTGCACAGCTCATCGTGCAACACAATGCGGGCATATCCACAAATGATGCGCATTAAAGATGCACCTTAGAAAAACAGAATCTTGGCGCACGTGTGCAGCAATGTACAACTGGCCGGATATCATAAACACGGCCACTCAAATAAAGAGTGGGCTTCCTTGATGGTCACAGCTCTGTTCCGAAGGCTTTATCATTTATGGAAGAATAGTTTCTAAATCCTATTTATCTGTGGGCATCCTTGTTTGCATCATCATTATTTTATCAATGATGCCTCTTTTTTTAGCAAGGCACACCAGAAAAAAAACGGTAGTCAAATTCCTTAATATCTCTAGCACACTGATTTATATGCTGTGGCCGTTACTATTCTTTGCTCCAAGTTATAGCAATGGATTGCTAGAGTCTGCTATTTATTCTCTTCCATATATTTTTGTATTGGCATACCTTGATCGGAAACACTTTACCAACTAATTCGTCATGAAAATTGCGCAGCAGGTTAATTTCCATCTAGGTGCAGCCGCAGCCTATTGGGGGTTTGGCTATCAGGGCTGGAAAATGGCTGCTCTGTATTCGAAAGCTTCTCCGCCCAGCTATGCTCAAATTTATTGGGAAGAGAAGGCATATACGGACGCTATCGGTTTAACCAATTTTTTCTCCGGCGGCCCGGGAAAATGTGGTCGTGGTGCGGG
>NZ_AUCH01000036.1 GCF_000429665.1 Azovibrio restrictus DSM 23866 | reverse complement strand
TATGATCTTCCTGGGAAGTCAAAAGGCCCAGGGTTCAAGGTTATAGGATCAAGCGACTAAGTGCATATGGTGGATGCCTTGGCGATCACAGGCGATGAAGGACGTGCAAGCCTGCGAAAAGCTACGGGGAGTTGGCAATGGAACTTTGATCCGTAGATATCCGAATGGGGAAACCCACTCAGCAATGAGTATCCCATACTGAATACATAGGTATGGGAGGCGAACCCGGTGAACTGAAACATCTAAGTAGCCGGAGGAAAAGAAATCAACCGAGATTCCCAAAGTAGTGGCGAGCGAAATGGGATCAGCCTGCAAGTGATATTTGTCTTGTTATGAGAACGCTCTGGAAAGTGCGGCCGTAGTGGGTGATAGCCCCGTATCTTAAAACTCGATGAAAGTACTAAGCTTGCGACAAGTAGGGCGGGGCACGTGAAACCCTGTCTGAATATGGGGGGACCATCCTCCAAGGCTAAATACTCGTGATCGACCGATAGTGAACCAGTACCGTGAGGGAAAGGCGAAAAGAACCCCGGGAGGGGAGTGAAATAGAACCTGAAACCGTATGCATACAAACAGTGGGAGCCTCCTTGTGGGGTGACTGCGTACCTTTTGTATAATGGGTCAGCGACTTACATTCAGTTGCAAGCTTAACCGAATAGGGGAGGCGTAGGGAAACCGAGTCTGATAAGGGCGTTTAGTAGCTGGGTGTAGACCCGAAACCGGATGATCTATCCATGGCCAGGATGAAGGTGCCGTAACAGGTACTGGAGGTCCGAACCCACTAACGTTGAAAAGTTAGGGGATGAGCTGTGGATAGGGGTGAAAGGCTAAACAAATCCGGATATAGCTGGTTCTCCCCGAAAACTATTTAGGTAGTGCCTCATGTATCACTTCCGGGGGTAAAGCACTGTTATGGCTAGGGGGTCATCGCGACTTACCAAACCATGGCAAACTCTGAATACCGGAAAGTGCGAGCATGGGAGACAGACAGTGGGTGCTAACGTCCATTGTCAAGAGGGAAACAACCCAGACCGCCAGCTAAGGTCCCCAAGACATGGTTAAGTGGGAAACGAGGTGGGAAGGCATAGACAGCTAGGAGGTTGGCTTAGAAGCAGCCACCCTTTAAAGAAAGCGTAATAGCTCACTAGTCGAGTCGTCCTGCGCGGAAGATGTAACGGGGCTCAAACCATGCACCGAAGCTGCGGATATCTTTTAGATATGGTAGGGGAGCGTTCTGTAGGTCTGTGAAGGTGTCTTGTAAAGGATGCTGGAGATATCAGAAGTGCGAATGCTGACATGAGTAGCGATAAAGGGAGTGAAAAGCTCCCTCGCCGAAAGCCCAAGGTTTCCTACGCAACGTTCATCGGCGTAGGGTTAGTCGGCCCCTAAGGCGAGGCAGAAATGCGTAGTCGATGGGAAACAGGTCAATATTCCTGTACCGATTCTAGATGCGATGTGGGGACGGAGAAAGTTAGGTCAGCCATCTGTTGGAATAGGTGGTTTAAGCATGTAGGGAGATCCCTTAGGCAAATCCGGGGGGTCAATCCTGAGGTGTGATGACGAGGCACTACGGTGCCGAAGTGACTGATACTCAGCTTCCAAGAAAAGCCACTAAGCTTCAGTCTAGATTCGACCGTACCGCAAACCGACACAGGTGGGCAGGATGAAAATTCTAAGGCGCTTGAGAGAACTCAGGAGAAGGAACTCGGCAAATTGACACCGTAACTTCGGGAGAAGGTGTGCCCCGGTAGGTTGTAGTCCCTCGCGGACGAAGGCCGATGGGGTTGCAGTGAACTGGTGGCTGCGACTGTTTATTAAAAACACAGCACTCTGCAAACACGAAAGTGGACGTATAGGGTGTGACGCCTGCCCGGTGCCGGAAGGTTAAGTGATGGGGTGCAAGCTCTTGATCGAAGCCCCGGTAAACGGCGGCCGTAACTATAACGGTCCTAAGGTAGCGAAATTCCTTGTCGGGTAAGTTCCGACCTGCACGAATGGCGTAACGATGGCCACACTGTCTCCTCCTGAGACTCAGCGAAGTTGAAATGTTTGTGAAGATGCAATCTCCCCGCGGCAAGACGGAAAGACCCCATGAACCTTTACTGTAGCTTTGCATTGGACTTTGAACCGATCTGTGTAGGATAGGTGGGAGGCTGTGAAACCGGGACGCTAGTTTCGGTGGAGCCAACCTTGAAATACCACCCTGGTTTGTTTGAGGTTCTAACCATGGCCTGTGAATCCAGGTCTGGGACCGTGCATGGTGGGCAGTTTGACTGGGGCGGTCTCCTCCCAAAAGGTAACGGAGGAGTACGAAGGTACGCTAGGTCCGGTCGGACATCGGACTGTTAGTGCAATGGCATAAGCGTGCTTGACTGCGAGACCCACAAGTCGAGCAGGTACGAAAGTAGGTCATAGTGATCCGGTGGTTCTGTATGGAAGGGCCATCGCTCAACGGATAAAAGGTACTCTGGGGATAACAGGCTGATACCGCCCAAGAGTTCATATCGACGGCGGTGTTTGGCACCTCGATGTCGGCTCATCACATCCTGGGGCTGTAGCCGGTCCCAAGGGTATGGCTGTTCGCCATTTAAAGTGGTACGTGAGCTGGGTTTAAAACGTCGTGAGACAGTTTGGTCCCTATCTGCCGTGGGCGCTGGATATTTGAGGGGACCTGCTCCTAGTACGAGAGGACCGGAGTGGACATACCTCTGGTGTACCGGTTGTGACGCCAGTCGCATCGCCGGGTAGCTATGTATGGAAGAGATAACCGCTGAAAGCATCTAAGCGGGAAACTCGCCTCAAGATAAGATATCCCCGGGGCTTTAAGCCCCCTGTAGGGTCGTCGAAGACCACGACGTTGATAGGCTGGGTGTGGAAGCGCAGTAATGCGTTAAGCTAACCAGTACTAATTGCCCGTGCGGCTTGATCCTATAACCTTGAATCAACACGATTCAATGAAACAACTGTAGCAATCACCTCTACAAACCTTCTACCCCATTTTGCGTTCAGCTAACCCCTGAACATACAAGTTACGCTTGGCGGCCATAGCGTCCCGGTACCACCCCTTCCCATCCCGAACAGGACCGTGAAACAGGACCGCGCCAATGATAGTGAGCTTCCGCTCGCGAAAGTAGGTCACCGCCAAGCACCCATTCAAACACCCCGCTAGATACC
>NZ_AUCH01000035.1 GCF_000429665.1 Azovibrio restrictus DSM 23866 | reverse complement strand
GAACGGGCGGAAAGCGTCTCCCCCTGAAGCCCGGTGAGGCGCCAGCGGGCGGGACGGGAAAGACTGTCCCAACTGCGCTCCAGACGCGGCGGGGTCGTTCCGTCCGCCCCGGGCGCAGGCTGCCAGGCCCAGGTACGGACGAGCTCCCGGTGCAGGGCATCACGCTCCACATCCACCAGGGGACGGCCGTTCCAGAGGGCGCCGATCCAGTGGCCGGGCCCGTAACGCTGCAGGTCCAGGCGGCGGCCATGGGGCAAGGTGGTGGCACTGCGCTGCCCCAGGGCATTGAGCTCATGGCGCAAGGTGAAACAACGCTCCAGGCGGGTGCTGCCGGACTTGAGGCAAAGGGACTGGGTCTCCTCCAGAAGCTGACCGGTGGCGTCATAGGCAAAAGTGAGCCGGACCTGATCATTGGCGGCCGCCACCAGGCGGCCCAGGGCATCGTAGCGGAAGGTGCTCTCCAGCCGCCCGGGCTCCCCCTCGGCCTGAACCGTGCGGCGCAGCAGACGGCCCAGCTCGTCGCGCCGATAAAGAAAGTGCAACTTGCCCTGGCGGCTTTCCAGCAGCTGGCCGGAATCGCTGTAGGCATGGCGGGTGAGCTGCCCGTCAAAAGCCGTTTCCTCGCGCAGGCGGCCCTCGGTGTCGTAACGGAAGGTGGTGCGCTCGCCGTTCTGATTCTCCAGGGCCACGAGCTGGAGGGCGCTGTTGTAATGGAAGGTGAGGGTCTGCCCCAGGGGGTCCGTCAGCGTCTGGGGCAGCCCCTGGCCGTTGTAGGTCTGGCGGGCGCTGCGGCCGAGGGGGTCGGTAAAGCCGGCCAGGCGGCCCTGGGCATCGTATTGCCAGGTGCTGCGGCTGCCGTCGGGCTGCTGCAGGGAAATGATGCGGCCCAGGCGGTCGGTCACCACGTGGGTGGTCTGACCGGCGGGATCGGTGCTGCCCAGGGGGCGGCCCAGGCGGTCGTAGCTGTAGCGGGTAGTGTGGCCGGAACAATCGGTGTAAGCCAGCAGCTGGCCGCTGCGGT
Organism: Azovibrio restrictus DSM 23866; assembly: GCF_000429665.1. Taxonomy (GTDB): domain Bacteria; phylum Pseudomonadota; class Gammaproteobacteria; order Burkholderiales; family Rhodocyclaceae; genus Azovibrio; species Azovibrio restrictus. The sequence continues at coordinate 4,154 of NZ_AUCH01000035.1, read as the reverse complement.
TGTAAGCCATGGTGCGGCTGCCGCCCCGGGCATCGGTACTGCCCACCAGCTGGCCCCGGGCGTCGTAGCGCCAGCTGCTGCGGCGCCCGGCGGGGTCGGTTTCGGCCAGAAGCTGGTGGCGCCCGTCGTACTCCCGCTGCCAGACCTGGCCGGCGGGATCGGTGATGGCGACGGGGTTGCGTTCGCCATCGTAGCGATAGCGGGTGGTGGCACCGCTGGGGTCGATGACGGCGAGCAGATTGTCTGCCGCGTCGTAGCGGAAGCAGGTGGTACGTCCCTCGGCATCGATACGCTTCGTCAGGTTGCCGCGCTTGTCCCAGAGCTGCTGGGCCAGACGGTGGCTGTCATCGTCACGCAGGGTGAGCACGGAGAGGATCAGGTGATGCCGGTCGTACTGGTAGACGCGGCGGACCCCGTCGGGGGTGTGCACCTCGGTTTCCCAGCGGGCGGGGCGGTAAAAGAAGCGGGTGTCCTCGCTGCCGTCATCGGCCACGGTGCGGATGCAGCGGGTGGCCAGGGGATGCCCGGCATCCCTGCCCCGGGGCGCCCAGGCCGGGTCGATGCGCCATTCCAGGTTCTGTCCGAAGCCCTGACCGTCCAGGCTGTAGGCCGTGTAACGGCTGAGCAGGTGGCGGGCACCGGGGTGGTCGGGGCCCGGGGGCAGCTGGGTGTAGGCGTAATGGCGCCGGTGACCCAGGGCGTCTTCCTGTTCCACCAGCTCCAGGACCGGCTGGCCGCCCTGGGCGTCCAGGGTGGGGGCGTAACGGTAGCGCACGTGCAGATGCCGGCTGCCGTCGGGCAGCAGCTGTTCGATGCGGCCGATGCGGCGCCGCAGCTGCGCCTGCCAGGCCCCGGGGGCGAGGCCCTGGCCCGCCTGGGCGATATGGGCCTTGCCGGCTTGCTGGTCGGCCCGGTGCACGGCATCCAGGGCGGCAATGCCCTGCCGGGCGGCAGGGGAGTCGGCCAGCAGGGCGCTGCTGTCGGCAGGCAGGCATTCCAGCCACAGGGCTTCCCCGTCGGTGATCACCAGCAGGGCCTCCGGATTCAGGAAAGCGGCCATGGGCAGGGCCTGGAAATGGTGCCGGGCCTGGTCGCCGGGTAGCAGGTGCAGCACCGGGCCGGCAGCGCTTTCCCGTCGGCGCAGGGGGTAATGGCCCGGGGTTGCGGCCTGGAACAGGTCCCGGCCGCCGTAGGGGTAGAGAATGCTCAATTCCCCGGGGCCATCGCGCCGGACCTGGAAGGATTCCAGTACCGCGTCGTGGGTTTCTCCCACGGCCAGGGCGGGCAGGCGCACGTTGCGGCCGCTCCCGTCGTGGTAAATCAGGGCGGCTTCCTGGCCGGGCCCGGCGGGCAGATCGCTGAAGGCGGTGGTGTAGGCCGTGGTCCAGCGGGCGCCCAGGAGGCCCTGGTCATAGGCCCGGTGGGAGGAACGGTAGCAGCGGGTGAAGCTCACCGGCATCAGGCCCGGGGCGCCGAAATCGTGCTGGTACAGGAGTTCCTGGCCCGTGCTGAAGTGGATGGGGTTGTCGCTGGTATTGGGCAGGCCTTCGGCGGCGCAGTTCTTGGGGCAGCAGTCCTTGGCGGCCTCGTCGGCCAGGCTGCCCAGGAGCCGGTTGCTCTGGTAGGCGATCTGCTCGTTACTGGGCTGGGGATGCTCGGCGGGGGCGCTGGTGTCCGCAGGGCGGCATTTTTCCTTGTTCTGGTTTTCCTTCTGCTTTTCCGGGACATGCTCGGGACTGCCCGGCGCGACCTGGACCTTGCCCTGGGCCAGGAATTTCAGCACCTGGGGCTTCAGCCCCAGCATCTGCTCGTCCCCCTGGACCGCCCGGCCCAGGTATTCCACGGCCTTGTCCCGGGTGGCGTTGAACAGCCTGTCGATGATCACCTGGGCATCATCGCTGCCCGTGAGCTCTGCCAGCCTGGCGGTGGGGCGCAGCTGGGGCTGCTGTTGCAGCAGGGTCTGGCACTTCTGCCGGTAGGCTTCGACGATTTCCCCGAAGGCTGCTCCGTAGGTTCCGGGCCAGCCATCCATCTTGCCGGCGGCGATGGCTTCCAGTTCATCCATGGCCTTGCCGGTGCCGATGGCGATCAGGTGCTGGCGCACCAGTTCGTAGGCGCCCCGCTTGTTGGTGATCATGGCCAGGGCGGGCTTGATGCCCTTGATGACGCCGCCGCGTTCCGGGTCGTAGCCGACCATGTCGATGAGCAGGGTGAGCCAGTTGGGGGTGAGCAGGTAGCCCCATTGGGCGGCCTGCTCGTCATGGCAGGCCAGGCGCCCCAGGTCCAGGAGTACGTCATGGGCGGCCAGGGCCCGCCCCAGGCCGGGCTGGGCGGGCATCACCGGGCGCAGCAGCAGCTCCGGGTCCGGTTGGTCCAGGCTGAGGATGCCCTTGATCCAGGTGCTCATGGCCACGTAGGCGTCTTCTTCCACCTGGCCGGCGTAACGGGCGGGGTCGTCCAGGGGCAGGCCGTCGGTGGGGACGATCAGGTGCGGGGTGGGCGGGATTTCCGGGGTGGTGGCGGCGGTCATGGGCAGGGCGGGTCAGAAGGTGGTGGGGGGCTTGATGCCGGGTGTTGTGGCGCTCAGGCCGGGGCTTTTGGCGGCGGGCAGGGGCAATTGCGAGAGGGGCCCGGGCAACTGGGTCGGCAGCCCTGGCATTGATGGCATCCCGGGCATGGTGGGCATGGTGGGCATGGTGGGCAGGCCCAGGCTGGTTTGTGGCAGTTGTGGCAGGGCCAGGGGCAGCCCCAGGCCGGCCAGGGCCTGTTGCAGCTGGCCGGCATCGAGACCGGCGGCGGCGCCCAGGGTCTGTTGCAGTTGCTGCAACTGGGGCAGTGCCAGGGACCCCAGGGCCTGGGGCAGCAGCTTTGGGTCCAGGCCGGGCAACTGGCCCAGGGCCTGCTGCAGCTGCCCCAGGTCGATGCCGGCGGCGCTGGCCTGGAGCTTCTGCATCATTTCCGTGGCCAGGTGGCCGGTTTCTTCCTTGACCCGGTACCAGCCCTCCTGTTCCTGGAAGGGGCGGGGATCCACGTCGTAGAACACCTGCAGGGCGCCCTTGGGAACCCCCGATAGCAGCGCCTTGCCGGCCCCGTCCAGGACTCCGGTGCGGATCGAGCCGTCCGCCAGGATGGCCTTGTAGGGGGCGCCGGCCACCGGGGTTTCCTCGGTTTCGTAGAAATGGCGCAGCTGGACGTCGCCGGGCTGCATGGGCATCTGGGGCAGCTGGCCGGCAAAACTGGCGCCGGCGGGTCCGGTGAGGGTTTTCACATGGCCGTGGATATTCACGGGTCCCGGGGCCTTGATGTCGATGGTGCCGGCGGCCAGGCGGATCTGGCAGCCGCCGCCGGTGAGGGTCAGGGCGTTGGGGGTGGAGATTTCGATGTTCCCGGCCACCGAGGCGATCTTGAAGTCCCGCTTGGCCGTGGCTTCGATGTTGTTGTCGTGGGCCTGGATCAGCACCTTGCCCTTGCCGGCGAAGAGCTTGATCTCCAGTTCATCCACGAACACGCTCCAGGCCTTCTTCACCGCCATGGCGAACTTCCGCCCGATGGCCAGGTTGGTGTCCTGCTGGCTGCTCAGGTGCAGGTGTTCCCCGGCCACCAGCTGCCCCGTCTTCGGGGTGCTGCAGACCAGGCCCGCCGGGCTCGACAGGGCCAGGATCGGTTCGGCATAGCCGGGCACCTGGGCCTGGACGCCGGTGCCGCCCGACTGGCTGTAGGTCCGGCGCGCTGCTTCCAGCAGCTTCCGGGTCTCGGCATTGACGGCCAGGGCTTCGGCCGTGTGTCCTTCGGCCACTTCGGTAAGGGCCTGGCTCATTTCCAGGGCCCCCTGCATCTGGGTGGTCAGTTCCCGGGAGTCCAGGTGCGTGCTCTTGGCGTTTTCCCGGGGATCGGTGCTGATCAGCAGGCCTTTGGCGGCCCGCAGGGCGCCGTAGTGGTCGGTACGCAGTTCGAAGCCTTCGCCCCGGGGCTCGCCGTTGCCGCCTACCCGGGGATGCACCAGGTAGCCCTGGTTCAGGGCCGTGGCGGCATGGTCGGAGGCGACCCGGATGCGCTGTTCGCCGGTGGTGTCGTCCCAGAGCAGTTCGTTGGCGCCGTTGCCCTTGTACATCTTGCTCTTGAGGGCGGCGAGCTTGCGGTTGCCGGGCAGGTTG
>NZ_AUCH01000034.1 GCF_000429665.1 Azovibrio restrictus DSM 23866 | reverse complement strand
GAAGAGAAGGCATATACGGACGCTATCGGTTTAACCAATTTTTTCTCCGGCGGCCCGGGAAAATGTGGTCGTGGTGCGGGGAACTAAGAATGACCCAAGAGAGTGGTTTTGGCTTGTATTTTCTTGTGTCGTATTGCTGGCAGTGCTTGGTCGTATCTTGCGAAGTAGGACTTGGAAGCATTTTTTCGCGCTTCAAACCATTCTCAACAAAATGGCCTCGTATGCTGGTTGGCTATTACTAGCCACATTCTTGCTGTCCATGACTTATGCATTTTTGATCGGATTCCCTGAATAGGATATATAGAGATACGCATGCCCGATAAAATAGGTAAATTTAGAGTATTGCTATTTTGTGCTCTAGTGGTTGTCGCGAGCACTGTTTCATACCTTGCAGGGGATGCCAGAGGTAGTCGAACGGGATTCGCTACCGGTTATTCAAAAGGACAATTAGACCTTGCGTTAGAGATCCAGGCCGTACTTAATGAGAGAATAAATGGCCAAACAGAAACAAAAACATATCGCCATTTTAAAGACATAAAAGATATCACCTTGTACGTGGTTACAATCGAAGGTGTCAGAACGATAGCAACTTGGGAAAACCAAAGAGAGAACAGGCCAACTTCTGATTAACATATCGGGGAGAAGCCATTTTCATTTGCTCCTCCCGCATGGCTACGTGTGCGACTTTCCGAAAAGTGCATTTTGAGGCTCAAAATATCAAACTGGGGTACGCAGGCATTATTTAGACGGAAGACGCGCAAAACTATACAACCGGTCGGAGTCCCGCCTTAAAAGCCATTTTTAATTCATGAAGTTCTCAGCAGCATTCAGTCAAGACTTCGTTCTCCAGCCGGAGTATTTTTGAAACCCCAGACTATTCATTCTCTCTATTCTAATCAGAGCTACCATTCTCGAAGTGGATGTGCTCCTGGGCCGCTGAAGAAAATTTTTGTATGAAATCAGATGACTTTTGCCCTGCATGTCCTACAAAAAAATGGTTATTTTCTATTGCCCAATCATAGACTGACACGCCAACAGGGTATCTAGTTAAAACTCCAGTCAAAGAATTTTTCTTTATCCATTTCTCTGCGTCGGCTTGCTCGTCGAATATCGCAGAAGGAAACTTCCCTCCTACCCCATTGAAGACCCAGACGTCCTTCATAGTACCTCTCGAGAAAATCGTTAATTACGAGGATGCACTGAATTTTTATAAACGGATCTTGGGCATCCGTCACCTTGGAAAGCGATAGCCACAAATCATAAATAAATTTTGCACATTCAGTGCACGCATGCCATTAGCTATGCTAAAAACGCAACATGCGCGAAGCTATGTCACTCGACTCAATAGAATTAATTTTCTGAATTTCTGTAGCTTCAAAAGGAACTCTTGTTTTTCAACATCCATACAGAATTGCTGTGGATCATCGCTGGGAAATAAATCCAGCGTGAAATCTGCCAACAGTAAGCGAACAAAGTCCGAATCGGAGCCTTCATAAATATTTCTAATTTTGCTGTAGGCTAAGGAGAAGGTCTGTGCATCAAAGTATTTCCTCACAAATGGCCATATATGTGCGACCTGTCGACAACCAAGCTTTTCGATCAGAAATATCGCCGCGTTCAAAATTGTGACTGCATTTACTGGATTTCCGGATTGCTCCAACGACAGAATGCAGTTCATCAGATAATCCTGAATTATTTCATCTTCGGTTTCACTTTCTTCATCAGCGCAACCGTCCGACGTGAAGTACCTTTCTTCATTTATTCTAAAAACTGCAGCTACATCAAACCCGGTAACAGATGAAGGATCTATCCAAGTCCGTTGCATGGGATCATCGACCATGGCCATAACATCTTGAATTGAGTAGCTCATGTGCAATCACCCGTAGCATAAAAAAGCGCAAAAAATCCATCAAAACGGATTGAATTCGTCATTTAGCCCATAAAACTTTCGCATTCTATTTCAACCTGACTTCCTTCCTAATCATGAAGCCCACACATTCGGCACTAAATGTGGCCAGCCATGAAGTTAATTGGATCACATTCGATAAAATTACAAATTTTCATATCAACAACATCTTGATATGGAATCAAGAAAAATCTCGTTGCAACAAAGAAATCCAACAATTCCCAGTTTTTTAAAAGCGCTTCTTTTTTTATCAAAAAGGCGCTTTCATCAGCAGAAAATATCACGACAATATCTTCACTTCTAAAAACATTAAATTCAGAAAGCTCAGGTTCCCTCAGTTCGCCAAGCTCCACTCCCGACCCAAATTTTATGAACCTATGACGAGACTGAGCACTCCAGTCTATTCTAGTACCAACCGAATTCCATTTCAGCTGACAAAGCGCTTTGTCTATATCTTCCGAAATCGATTTATCAAGAATTCTGGGACGCATCGGAGCGAAGAAATCAAATTGATTTTCCATTTTTACTCTCACAGCTTTGGCATTCCATTCATGGCTTGATTGAACTCACCCTCACTTCCCAGAACTGAATCGCCCCGGAAATCACGGAGACCATTTGGTTTGCGCGCCCCTAATTTTGCCAGCTTAGGCCTAAACTTATTTAGTAATACAGTGCCGATCTTTCAGCACGCCAAATACGTCTAACAATATACCCAAAAATTCCCCATCCGACTTGATCCCACTCTCTTTACACCAGTCATAAAACGATACCAAATCGTGCCCGCGGCAAACCAAATATTTTTCTAGAAAACTCTTCCCATAACCAAGGCGTTGGCTCTCCACTCCCAAATAAAACTCTTTACTAAGCGACTTAATCAAGTCCACCAACTCTGCACTTGGCAATGGCAAAAGCGTCTTATGTTGCGCGCCATAGCCAAGAATAAACTCAGCAATTTCTCGAACTCTTGAATAATCACCACCAGAAGCATTCCACATTTCTTCAAACCGATTTTCTCGATTTGTTCTGAGCAACTTCTGAAGCCGTATTTTTTTTCTATTCCTCATGTACTTATAATTTCAATTAATCGACAATACCGGAATTATCGCACCATTGCAAGCAATGGCCCCTAAAATAGCCGCCACACTTTTCTAAGCAATTCTTCTCAAGTACACCTGAATATCATATTTGCGCCCAGGTCGGGAAAGAGCAATGAATTCTGAGGGTGAGAAGTCACCATCAGACAAAAATTTCTCCAGCTTAAACACAAGATACTCCAACGAGCCCTCATCTAGTCCAATTTTCAAGTGATGGCCATCAATGTTAACAGTGTCAAAATCGCTTATATAAACCGTGAAGAAGCCAGCCCACTTTTCTTGTTTATCAAGGTGTAGGCAGGCCATGGTTTCCTCATCCCTTTTGCCACCAAGGCCAGATAAACTCTGAATTAGATAAAATGCTCCTTCGTTATCAAAAGAAAGGGCCAGCTCGTTTTTGCTCAGCGGGCCAAAATTAAATACAATCATGGGCATACCTGTTCAGTCCCGCCTGGTTATAAACACGTTTTTTGAACAATTCAGGTTTTTTGTTCTGCCATTCCTTCAGCGCATGACGGGAGAACGATGCTCGAGTGCGCGCTGCGGAATCTGCTGGTTGTAGGTTTTTACATAGCGCTCGAGCGTCGTCTCCATCCCGCACCAGGTTGTCCTGGGCGTCGTATACAAAGTCGCTTTGTTCGCCGTTCTGGTTCCCCAGGGCGATCAGGCGCATCGCCGCGTCGTAGCGGTAACCCAGGCTGTGCCCCGGGGGATCGATCTGCCGGATCAGCTGGCCTTCGCCGTTGTAGGCATAGCGGCTGACATGGCCCAGGGGTCGGTGCGCCGGGTGCGCCGGGTGAGCCGGGTGAGCCGGGTGAGCCGGGTGAGCCGGGTGAGCCGGGTGAGCCGGGTGAGCCGGTCGGCGGCATCGGTACTGGCGATCACTCAAAGGAGTGGTCCATTTTCCATGATCTCCGCCAGCTTCCTCGGGGTGCTCCCATGTTTGTTGCTCTTGTCGAGATCAGCGCCCGATTTGATCAACAAATCAATAATGGCTTTGCTAGTGTCATCGTTCTTAAACTGGAAGACCGCCCTGGACAGGGGAGTGTTACCATGCCTGTCCTGTGGGTCCACTAGTGCCCCGCTATCGAGAAGAATTCGAATCACCTCAATGCGCCGCTCTTGCACTGCAAGGTGAAGTGGCGACAGCCCCAGGCGGTCAGTGCTATTTAAGTCCGCTCCTATTGATCTCAGCTTTCTGGCCACTTCAACGTTTCCACAAAATGCCGCACGCGCCATTAACGTATTGCCGGATCTGTCGGCGATGTTTGGATTGCAGCCGCCTTCGATAGCAGCCAGTCCGCTATCGAAGTCATCGATTTCGATGGAATGACGCAGTTGAGTGTCTAGTTGGTTATCCATAGTCTATTTTCCCGAAACAAAAGGGGAGTGATCTTCAAATTCGTGAGACAGTTTGTCTTGGGGGCTTCAATTTGGTAGAAGTCAGGGTTGTTCATATGTTCATTGAACTCTGCCTGCGTCGAGCCTGCCCGAAATTTTGTGTGAGAGGCATAACATGTCGCCAAGGAGCATGTATGCCAAGCAAGAAGAAACAGGTGCAGGCGCTGCCTAGCATTCCGAAAGAACTCATTGATCAGATGGTCAGAGACCCGATCCGCCTCGATGGCGTTCAAGAAGGCACTGATCGAACGCATTCTGGGCGCCGAGCTCAGCCATCACCTGGGTTACCCTCAATTGTATGGATGGAACTCGGACCGCATTTTGGTGGGCTCCTTAATAAATACACTGACTTCATGGCGCCTTATGGCTGACTTTATAAATTATGATGAGTTACCACATCACCAGACTTTCATGTGCGGGGAACAAAACCCGGAAACAATATCCATTACCTCCAAAATCTTATCTTCTAACGCTTCACCCACCAAATCAAGTCTAAATTCCCCCAAAAGCGAAATCACCTCTGACGATTTAACTCCATGCCTTTTATAACTTTCCAATATATCACGAATAGCCAGCAAATCTGCTTTTTTATATATCGCAGCCCGCAATTCACAATCAACAGAGCAAATAATTTCCATTATATTTTTTCCTTTTGTTTTTTGTTGCACCAAGTACCCCTCTGGTAGTCACTAAAAGGCATGCTTCTACTTGGTTGCAAAGTGCCGTGAACGGGGCAATCCTGAACATAAACTAGATCTGGACCCAACTCATCCTCATCAATTAAAAACACGCTGTCTTTTCCTGTTCCACCTAACGAGGATGGCTTTCTAAAGGCAGGAAGATTATTTGGTGTATCCGGGGAAACAGATACACCTCAAGAATGAGGATGGACCATCCCGTTCTGATCTATTGGTATATCAACAGTTGGACGTGCTCCGAGCCCCCTCGCTGTCGCTTCAATTGTCGGACCACCTTGTTGGTCGCTTTTCATTGCTCGGAATAAACGCTTATTCAACCCAAGAGAATCCACCCACCCCGTCGAATTCGGAGTGTAGGCATAGAGGTTATTCCCCCCCAACAATCCAATCGGGTCCTGGGTGAGATATCGGGCCGTGTCCGGATCGTAATACCGATGCCGGTTGTAATACAGCCCCGTTTCCTCAT
>NZ_AUCH01000033.1 GCF_000429665.1 Azovibrio restrictus DSM 23866 | reverse complement strand
AGGCGGCAACGGCGAGCCCCGGGGCGAAGGCTTCGAACTGCGTACCGACCACTACGGCGCCCTGCGGGCCGCCAAGGGCCTGCTGATCAGCACCGATCCCCGGGAAAACGCCAAGAGCACGCACCTGGACTCCCGGGAACTGACCACCCAGATGCAGGGGGCCCTGGAAATGAGCCAGGCCCTTACCGAAGTGGCCGAAGGACACACGGCCGAAGCCCTGGCCGTCAATGCCGAGACCCGGAAGCTGCTGGAAGCAGCGCGCCGGACCTACAGCCAGTCGGGCGGCACCGGCGTCCAGGCTCAGGTGCCCGGCTATGCCGAACCGATCCTGGCTCTGTCGAGCCCGGCGGGCCTGGTCTGCAGCACCCCGAAGACGGGGCAGCTGGTGGCCGGGGAACACCTGCACCTGAGCAGCCAGCAGGACACCAACCTGGCCATCGGGCGGAAGTTCGCCATGGCGGTGAAGAAGGCCTGGAGCGTGTTCGTGGATGAACTGGAGATCAAGCTCTTCGCCGGCAAGGGCAAGGTGCTGATCCAGGCCCACGACAACAACATCGAAGCCACGGCCAAGCGGGACTTCAAGATCGCCTCGGTGGCCGGGAACATCGAAATCTCCACCCCCAACGCCCTGACCCTCACCGGCGGCGGCTGCCAGATCCGCCTGGCCGCCGGTACCATCGACATCAAGGCCCCGGGACCCGTGAATATCCACGGCAGCATCAAGAATTTCACCGGGCCGGCCGGCGGCAATTTCAGCGGGGCCCTGCCCCAGATGCCCATGCAGCCTGGCGACATGGTGCTGCAGCATCACTACGAGAACGGGGAACCGATCCGGGGGGCCAGTTTCAAGGCCATCCTGGCGGACGGCTCGATCCGCACCGGGGTCCTGGATGGAGCCGGCAAGGCGCTGCTGGCCGGGGTGCCCAGGGGTGCGGCGCAGATTTTCTACGGGGCTGACCCGATGCCGTTCAAGGGGCGGGAGGACTGGCTGCACGTCAAGGATGAAGGCATACAGAGCCAGCTGGAGGCGTTTGATCCGGGCCTGGGCCCGCCCCAGGAAGATGCTGCCGCGCCGGCCCCCCAGGGCGCTCTGGCCGAGGCGGCTGGCACCTTGGCGGCCGCTGGCCCCGCCGGTGCGCAGCCCTTTGCCACCGGCCTGGGAGAGGACGTGGACAAGCTGGTGGCCAAGTCCCCCGGCCTGCAACGGGACCTGGAGAAGCTGGACAAGGAAAACTGGGCCATCGAATACGGCCCGGCCCTGGGCGGCTCCACGGCGAGCCGGGCCAAGAAGCTGATCACCATAGACGGTGCTCAAAAGGGAAATCCGGAGGCCGTGCTCCAGTCCCTGGCCCACGAGGTCGGGCATGCCACCCACCCCTACCAGCCGGATTTTTCCTCCAAGGCCAAGTTCCTGGAGGGGACCCTGGCGGATGAAGGGGCGGCCACCCTGAAGAACATCCAGGTCCAGCGGGAGATCATCGCCAACGGCGGCCCCGATATCGGTATCGCCGGGAACAGCGCCAACCACGCCGCCTACAATGGGGCGTACGACCAGTACCTGAAGGATGGCGACGCCGCCGCGGCACGGCAGACGATAGGGGCCCGCTTCGGAACCGGTGAGCGTACCTCCAACACCCAGCAACCTTATGCCGACTATTACGGCGGCTGGTATGACAAGAACTTCCCCGCCCGGAACTAGGGTCCGCCGGCAGCTGCTCTCGGGCATCGCGCTGGGGGCCTTGCTGGGCGTGATCCAAGCACAGGAACGACAGATGAAGACGACGGCAATGACATGGTGGCAGCTGCTGGAGGCCCTGGTGGGCCAAATTCCCTTCACCCAGGCCGGGGTGGAAGCCCTGCTCGGCATCCCGCTGGTGGAGACCCGCCGCAGCCGCCACGGGCTGCGCCTGCAAGGGGGCGGCGTGGTACTGGACCAGGGGCTGCAGCTTGTCGGCGTGGATCTGCGCCTGAGCTTTGCCCCCGGGGACCCGGGGTTCATGGTGCTGCAGCTGGGCGCAGGCTGCGTCTCCCTGGAAGCTGTGCGGCAGCGCTACGGGGCGCTGCAGATCACCGAGCTTCCCGGGAGCGATGCGCCTGATGCCGAAACCATGCATACCGCCTTCCTGCCCTGGGGAAAGCTCTCCTTCGGCATGGCCGGGAGCGGCGGGGATTGTCTCGCCTCCATAGTCCTGGAACCGCAGAAATAGGCTGCCAGGGCACTGGCGGCCCGTAATGCCCTGAGCCGGCTCAGGCCGACTGCCTGCCGTAGCGAACCCGAAACCCTCCTGACCTGACTTTTCCTCCCCATGGCGCCCCCCAATACCTCGTCTTCCGAGCTGATCCTCCAGACCCAGCACATCGTCCGCCCGGCCCAGGGCATGGATACCAGCCAATCGGCGCAGCTGGCCGGGGTGGTGGAGCGGGATGCCTTCGTGTATCTCTCCACCTGGATCAACAGCATCATCAAGGTCAGGGTTTCCCCCGATACCCTGCGCACTACCGTGGGGGTCATTCCCGGGCTGTCCACCGCCATGGGGGCCTACGACCTGGTCTGCGACATCGTGGACCTGGGCAGCTACGACGAGGCCAGCAAGGAATGGGGCTACAAGCTGATTGGCAACTGGGTCAGCACCACCATCGACGTGGTGGGCCTGATCCCGGTGGCCGGCGGGGTGGTGAAGGGGTTCAAGCCCGCCATGCGCATGATGATGGACCCCAAGTTTGCCATTCATCACCTGCGCGACCATCTGGCGGCGATTGGCCAGGGCGAAGCCCTGGTCTGGCTGGAAAAGATGGTGGCCGAGGAACTGCCCAAGTACCCGGGGCTGGTCAACGGCAAGTTCAACACGGTGGTCGGAGGGCTCCAGGGCAACCTGCACCAGTTTGCCCAGCAGCCGGGGGTGAAGCTGGTCAATGCGGCCTTCGGTGTGTTCGGCCCAAGCCCGGTGGAACGGGTGGATGGCCTGCTGGGCGACATCAAGCAGAAGGGGCCGGAATTCGTCCATGACGCGATTTTCGGCTGCGGCAAGTTCCCTGGCTTCATCCCCCTGGGCAAGAAAATGCTCACCAAGGGTCGCAGCCAGGGCAGTGTTCCGGGCAATCTGCCTCCCCGTCCGGCCCCCAAGAGCGAAAGCGAGACCCGGCAGACTCCCCGGAATGCCACCACCAATGCCGAGAACAAGGCGCCGCGGCCCCAGACGGAACATATCGCTGGCCGGCATCCGGCCGCTACGGGACCCCAGAGCGCCGTGGCCCCCCAGGATTGTGGCTGCCAGGGTACGGCCACGCCGGCAAAGAGCAGCAAGACCAAGAAACCCGTGGTCATTGCCACTGGGGAAGAGGTCCTGTACCAGGAGGATTTCAGCGTCCCGGGCCTGTTTCCGGTGGAGTTCATCCGGGGCTACCGCTCCTCCCATCAGCCCTACGATGACGGCATCCTGGGCGCCCGCTGGACGACCGCCTACACCACGGCCATCAGTGAAACGGCCACAGGGCTGGTGTACCACGACTTCATGGGGCGTAACGTGGTCCTGCCTCCGCTCCAGGTGGGCGAAAGCCATGATGCCGCCTTTGAATCCTTCATCCTGCGCCGGGATAGTGCCAGCACCCTGACCCTGGTCTACCGCAATGGCGACACGGATCACTTCCGGGCTCAGGACGGCGTCCGGCGCTATGTCCTGGTACGCAAGGCCCGGCGCAACGGTCCCTACCTGCACATTCTGCCGCCAGCCGAAATCCGCGCCCAGCTGGGGGCCCATCCGGCCCTGGCGCATCTGGACCCCGCCGCCCTGCTGGTGATCACCGATGGCCACAGCCTGTGGCTGGAATGCCTGCCCGCCGACGAAAGCTGCCTGGCCAGCCACAGTCCCGCCCTGAGCCAGAGCCGGAGCGAACTGGATGCCCTGCACCGGGCCAATCAGCAGGCCGGTCTGGCCTACCTGGCAGGTGCCGGCGCAGCGAGCGCCCCCGGCCATTGGCGCCAGGCCCTGGCGCGCAGGATAGGGCGTATCGAGCAACTGCTGCCGGACGCCAGCCGTCATACCCATGTCCGTTACACCTATGCCCCGGCCCTGGATCCCCAGGGCTGCCTGCGTCCCGGCATCCTGGAACTGGTCAGCCAGCAAAATGTGCTGGGACATGCCCGCCACTACGCCTACACCCAGGTGGCACCCGGGGACCGTTACCCGGGCGCCTGCCACCTGCTGTTGCGTTACACGGACTACAGCGCCGATGGCAGCGGCTTTGGCCAGAACCTGGAATGGGAGGGGCATGCCGCCTGGGCCCCCTATGGCACCGGGCCGGAACATCCCTTTAGCACCCGCTGCGTGCGCACCGTTGCGGATGACGGGAGCGACGACACGCGGCTGATCCACCGGCCGTCCATGTACGAGACAGAAGTCATCGACGCGGTAGGCACGGCACGGGTGTACCAGTACAACGGGCAGCACCTGATCTGCGGGCTGGAAACCCGGTATCCGGACGGATCATCGAGCTTTGCGCAACGGATCTGGAACTTCACCGGGCAGCCGGTCAAGGACATCGACCCGGAAGGGCGGACCAGCTACTACAGCTATGACGACCGCGGCAACCTGCTGACGCTGACCGATCCCGGGGGCGCCACGACCCGTTACGCCTACGACGCGGACAACAACCCCATCAGCATCACCGAGCCGGGCGGTCAGGTCTGGCTGAACCGTTACGACAGCCAGGGTAACCTGCTGGCCCAGACCGATCCCCTGGGCCACACCACGGCCTACGCCTATGACGAAGCCGGGCAACTGGTGGGCATCACCGATGCAAAGGGAGGCCGCAAGCAGCTGCGCTACAACCCGGCGGGCCAACTGGTATCCCACACCGACTGTTCGGGCAAGACCACCCGCTACAGCTACAACGCCCTGGGCCACCTGATCGCCAGTACCGATGCCGCCGGCCACGTCACCCGCTACGAAACCGACAAGCTGGGCCGGGTGAGCGCAGTCCAGCAAGCCGACGGCAGCCGGGAACAATACGACTACGATGCCGCCGACCGGCTCACCCAGCGCACCGACCCCCTGGGCCATGTCAGCCGCTATGCCTACAACGGCGAAGGCCAGCTGATCCGGCAGACCGATCCCCTGGGGCACAGCCTGGGCTACCGCTACGACGCGGCGATGCGCCTGATCGCCCTGGTGAACCAGAACGGCGAACAAAGCGAATTTCTATACGACGCCCAGGACAACCTGGTGCGGGAGACGGGCTTTGACGGCAAGGCGCACGACTATACCTACGATCTGTCCGGGCAGCTGATCCAGGCGCGGGAAGGGAAGACTCAGCTGGACTACGAACGGGACAGCCAGGGCCGGCTGCTCCGGAAGACCGCCCGACGCCCCCATTCCCCGCACGTGGTGAGCAGCAGCTACCGCTACGACAGCCAGGGGCGGATGATCGGCGCAGAAAACGACCAGGTCCGGCTGAGCTGGCAATACGACGCCAGCGGCCGGCTGCAGGAAGAAACCCAGCACCTGAAGCTGCGCCAGGGCGGTGTGACCCACGAAAGAGTGTTCATCCTGAAACACGAGCTGGACGCCCTGGGCAACCGGATCGCGACCACGCTGCCCAACGGCCGGCGGCTGGATACCCAGCGCTACGGCTCGGGGCACTGGCTGGGGAGCCTGTGGAACGGGCAATCCATCGTCGACGTGGAGCGCGATGAACTGCACCGGGAAACAGAGCGGCAGATGGGGCGGCAGGAGCGGGGCCGGCTGCAGCGCAAGATGGGCTACGACCCTCTGTCGAGGCTGAGCCAGCAGTGGCTGGGCGGGCCAGGCGGGGAAACCCTGTCCCAGAGGCGGCAGGGCTACGACGCAGCAGGGAACCTGATCAAGATAGAAGACCGGCACCGGGGCCGGATCGACTACCGCTACGACGCGCTGGGACAACTGACCGGAGCGCGGCAAAAAGGGCTGGAAGAACGATTTGCCTTCGACCCGGCAGGCAACCTGACGGACGGCAGCCCCCAGGGTAGGCCCCGGATGGCCAACAGAAAAGGGCAGGACCACGGGCACTGGTCGGAAGGACTGGAACAGCTGGAAGCACAGCCGGAGGAAGCGCGGCTACCGAAACTGGCGCCGGTCACGCAAAACCTGCTCAAACACTACCTGCAAGAAAGCTACGAACACGACGGAGAAGGGAACACGATCCGGAAAGTACACCGGGGCGGCAAGGGAGAACAACCCTACACCCTGAACCTGCACTACGACGCGGAAAACCGGTTGGTAAAAGCGGTGCGGCCGGGGCGGGAAGGCAGCGTGGAAGCGGAATACAGCTACGACCCACTGGGCAGGAGGATAGCGAAACGGGTAAGGGAATACGCGCCGGTACGGGGCACGGGGACCCATGGTCCGGCAGCGGAACTGGCCTGCCAGGCAGAACGCCTGACCCTGTTCGTCTGGGATGGAGACAGGCTGGTCCAGGAAATCCAGGCGAACCAGACCGTGAGCTACCTGTACGAACCGGAAAGCTTCATCCCGCTGGCCCAGGTGATCTCGGACACACCGGACACGGTGTATGGACCGGAAGCGGTAAGGGCGCGGCAACTCCGGGAAGCGGAGCGGGAAGCGAGCCAGACGGAGGTCGCAGCCAAGCTGGCCTGGCTGGAAGTGGCGGACAGAAAAGCCTGGACCCTGGCCCGCTCAGGGGAGGAAGAAAGGA
>NZ_AUCH01000032.1 GCF_000429665.1 Azovibrio restrictus DSM 23866 | reverse complement strand
CTTCCTTCTCCGATATCTCCGTCACCCTCGCCGGACTACACAACAATCCAGATGCCATGAATATCATCATGGCCTAACCCCCCCTCTCACACCCCTCCCGCCTGGCCGGCGGGGGGGTGGGGTGGTATTCAAAACCAAGGAGGCCATGCAGACTACGGCCGAATGAGCCCGACCAGAATTGCACGGGCGATCATTTGCGCCCGGTTCTGGGCCCCCAGCTTCCGCTTTGCATTGCCCAGGTGCAGCAATACCGTACGGTCCGCGATCCTGAGCGCATCGGCAATCTGCAGATCACGCAGCCCCCGGGCGGCCAGCTCCAGACACTGACGCTCACGGCGGGACAGGACTGGCGGTTCCCGGTCAGTCGGGGCCAGAATCGACTCCAGGGCGCTGTGCATGAATCCCGCCGTGGTAAATAACCAGGGCATGGCCCACATGCCATCGGCGCCCGGCTCTCCTCCCTCCCCCCGGGCGACTCCCAGGCTGGCCAAACCGGGGACGCAAGGTGCTTCCACGCCAACGGCAACCCCGTAGGAGCGCGCCTCTTCGTAAAAATTGCGCTCTGCTTCGGTCTTGAACAGGGCCTCGGACCACAGGATGGGATGACTACGGCTTGGACCATCCCTGACGATCGGATCCACAAGGTCAAACCGCTGCTCGGCGTATCGACTCAGCCAGGCGCCAGGATAGGTCCCCAGCAGGTATAACCCCCCGCCTTGCTCAGACGGTACGGGCAGACGGCGGCCGTACATGAAAAAATCGAATCCCAGAGACTGGGTCAGCGCCTGGACCTGGTCCCGCAAGGTAGCCTCCGACCCGGCCTGCAACAGGTCCCACCAACGGGAAAGGGCAAAAGGGGGAACAGTCATTAGGCACCCAGGGCAAATGGCATTCGCGCCATCTTAATGGAAAGGGAAGCTCCCTCCTGCCGATTTCTCGCATGCGGGAGCGGCAAAACATGCGGGTTCCTACATCTAGCTCCATGCACCCAAGAAAAAGACAATGCATAGGAAAATCGGGCACAACAAGAACCAAGCCCCCGCCACCTGTTACTTAGCACAAAATCCCGAAATCCCACTCCGGAGGAAAACCATCATGACCCAATCCAGCAGCTTTCAGGCCAGTACGGATGAACCCCGCAAGGAAGTCGTTTTCATCGACACTGGCGTCAGCAACTGGCAAACGCTGGTCCAGGGGATTCGCCCGGACATGGAGGTAATGCTGATTGACAGCGGGGAAGATGGCCTGACCCAGCTTGCAGCCTGGACAGCAAGTCATTCCGGCTATGACGCCATCCATATCATCTCGCACGGTATGGAAGGAAGCCTGCAGTTAGGGGGGAACAGCCTCACCCAGGCCAGCCTTGCCGATCCTGGCGTACAAGCCCGTCTTGCCACACTCGGCAACGCCTTGCAGCCTGACGGAGACATCCTGCTGTACGGGTGCTCGGTTGCCGCAGGAGAGGCCGGCCGCGCATTCGTGGCTGACCTCGCCCTCCTCACCGGGGTAGATGTAGCCGCCTCAGATGACATGACCTGGGCCCAGGACTGGGCTCTGGAAAATCACAACGGCACGATCGAAACACCTAGCCTGGACTTCCAGGAATACGGCGAGACGCTGGCGCAATCCACGCTGAGTAGCGGCACTTACGGCTTTGACGGCTACACGTCCGCAACCACATATGGCACAGGAACCACCTCTGCCACCTGGACCCCAGGCAGCGGCACCTCTGCCTATAACTTCGAGTTCGCCGCAGCAGGAACGGGCGGTACAGCAACCAACATCCGGATTCAGGCGAATGTCAGCGACAATTATCTGCAGTTCCAGCAGGCATCCGGCACCCTGGATTCAGCCACGCTCCGCAGTGCTGACGGCGGCGAGTTCCAGCTGACATCGCTCCAGTGGCGCAATATCACCGGCACCAGCACAACCACCGTCACGTTCACTGGCTATCGGGATGGCGTATCGGTGGGCTCAACGACCGCCACCTACAACAACGACAATGCGTTCATCGACAAGAACTTCGGCACCCTGTTCGAGAACGTGGACAGCGTCATCATTACCGGGGTACACGCAAACGGCATCCGGGTCGACAACATCGTGGTCGCCCCTGCTGTCCTGCCCGGCCCCACCCTGAGTTCGGCCTCCTACGATGCCAGCACCAATCTCCTGACCATCACCGGCACGGACATGATGGCAGGGGACAGCATCGACGAGACCAAACTGACGCTCACCGGGCAAGGGAACAGCAGCTACACGCTCACGGAACAAGGCAGCATTGTCGCCAGCAGCGCCACGACCATCTCCATTACCCTGAACAGCAGCGATGCCCAGGCGGTGGAGGCCCTGCTCAACAACAATGGCACGACAGCGCTAGGAGGAACGACCTACAACATTGCCGGGGCAACAGGATGGAATGCAAGCCAGGCAAGTGCAGCAGACAGCAGTGGCAATGGCATCACCGTCAGCAATGCCAATCCAAATGCAACACTGACCTTTGAAGCCGGCACGGGCAACCTGTCCAGTGACATGTCCAACAGCATGACATTCACTCACACGGCCACATCCAGCACATTCACGATGACGACCAAAACCCTTGCCGACGCGGATGGGATAGTCCGCTACGGCAGTGCATATGGCGCTGCCGACGGCCGCCACGGAAGCCAATCGATTTATGTGGAACATAGTGACAAGGCGAAATCCTTCACTTTCGCCATTGAGGCCGGCAAGACTTTCGATCTGTTGTCCTTTTACCTGAGTAATCAGAACGGCAATGGCGACGAGACCTTCACCATCACCACCAGCAAGGGAGGCTCCAGCCCCGGCACCTCGGGTAGTTCCGGCACGATAGACACCGACCAGATCACCCTGCCTGCAACAGCGGACTTCCAGGGCATCACCTGGTTCACGATCACCGCCCCGGCCGGGGGGGCCTACATGGAAATCGACGATATCCAGCTCGGCAATATCGTGGCTTCAGCCCCGGCCATCGCCAACGTCACCGCAACAAACGACAACGGCAGCTACAAGGCCGGCGATACCATCACCATCCAGATCGCATTCTCCGAAGCAGTGACAGTAGACACCAGCGGCGGGACCCCCTACCTGGTGCTGGAAACAGGGGCAACCGACCGTAACGCCACCTACACCAGCGGCTCAGGTAGCTCCACCCTGACCTTCAGCTATACGGTCCAGGCTGGTGATACCAGTGCCGATCTCGATTATTCCGGCACCAACGCCCTCACCCTCAACGGTGGCTCCATCAATGCCACCAGTGGCGGCTCAGCCGCCATCCTCACCCTGGCCAGCCCGGGTAGCGCTGGCTCCCTGGGTGCCAACAAAACCATCGCCATCGACACCACGGCCCCGACCACGACCATCGCCTCGATCTCCTTCTCCGCCGATACCGGCGCCTCCACCAGCGACTTCATCACCAAGACTGCGGCCCAGACCGTGAGCGGTACGCTCTCGGCCAACTTGGCGGCTGGCGAGACCGTCCAGGTTTCCCTCGACAACGGCAGTACCTGGACTGCCGCCACAGCCACGGTGGGCCAGAGCACCTGGTCCCTCTCCGGCCAGACCCTGACGGGCAGCAACACCCTCAAGATCAAGGTCACCGATACCGCCGGCAACGATGGCACCCTATATAGCCAGACCTACGTCCTCGACACCGCGGCCCCGACCACGACCATCGCCTCGGCGGCCTTCTCCGCCGATACTGGCTCGTCCACCAGCGACTTCATCACTAACACCGCCAGCCAGATCGTGAGCGGCACCCTCTCGGCCAATCTGGCGGCAGGCGAGACCGTTCAGGTTTCCCTCGACAACGGCAGTACCTGGACTACCGCCACAGCCACAGTGGGTCAGAGCACCTGGTCCCTCTCCGGCCAGACGCTGAGCGCCAGCAACACCCTCAAGGTCAAGGTCACCGATACCGCCGGCAACGATGGCACCGTCTTTAGCCAGGCCTATGTCCTGGATACCACCGCCCCGACCACGACCATCGCCTCGGCCTCCTTTTCCGCCGATACCGGTGCCTCCACCAGCGACTTCATCACCAAGACTGCGGCCCAGACCGTAAGCGGCACCCTTTCGGCCAATCTGGCGGCTGGCGAGACCGTTCAGGTTTCCCTCGACAACGGCGCCACCTGGACGGCCGCCACAGCCACGGTGGGCCAGAGTACCTGGTCCCTCTCCAGCCAGACCCTGACGGGCAGCAACACCCTCAAGGTCAAGGTCACCGATACCGCCGGCAACGATGGCACCCTATATAGCCAGGCCTACGTCCTCGACACCACCGCTCCCACGGCCCCGGCCGCTCCCGACCTGGATGCCGGCTCCGACAGCGGCAGCTCCGGCAGTGACGATCTCACCCACGACACCACGCCCACCCTCACCGGCACCGCCGAGGCCGGCAGCACCGTCACCCTTTACGACACCGACGGCACCACGGTGCTCGGTAGCGCAACGGCAACGGGCGGAAACTGGAGCATCACCAGCAGCAACCTCTCCAGCGGCAGCCACACCCTGACGGTCAAGGCCACCGATGCCGCCGGCAATACCTCCAGCGCTTCTTCCGGCCTGAGCATCGACATCGACACCACCGCCCCCAGCTGGACCTCCTCCAGCACCCCCAACGTGGCCTCCGCCAGCGCCACCAGCAACGCGGACCTCCTGACCCTGGCCGCCACGGACAGCCAGGCCGTAACCTATGCCTTCGCCATCGGCAATGGCACGAACGATGCCGACAACGGCAGTTTCAGCATCACCGGAAACACCTTGAAAGTCGGCGGCGCCGCCCTCAGCGCCGGTGACTACCACATCTACCTGAAGGCCACCGACGCTGCCGGCAACATCTCCTATCAGGCCACGACGGTGACGGTCGCCGCCAATGCCGCCCCCGTTCTGGACTTGAACGGGGCCGGGGCCGGCACCGGCAACACCCTCACCCTGGCCGCCGCCAGCAACGGCCTGGCCGCCGCCACCGCCCTGGTCAGCGACACCGAGCTGGGTGCCTTGAACAGCGGCAATGGCAACTGGGATGGCGCCAGCCTGTCCGTACAGCGGGTTTCCTCCGGCACAGCCGATCCCTGTGCCAACGACCAGTTCAGCTTCACCGCAGGGGCCTCATTCACGGCCGCCGCCGGCAATCTTTCCGACGGAGCCACCGTCTTTGCCACCTACACCAATGTCGGGGGCCACCTGGCGATCAGCTTCAACGCCAATGCCACCAGCGCCCTGGTCCAGGAGGTGGTGCAGCACATCGGCTACAGCAACAGCACCCCCTACGGGGACGCCACCCTCCGCATGGCCCTCTCCGACGGCACCACCACAACCCAGTCCGACGTGACAGTCACGAGCAGCATCATCCATGTGGACCAGACTGCCCTGGATGCCGACGGGGATGCGGCCGATGGTTTCAACCTTCAGGAAGCCCTGGCCGTGGCCAAGGATGGGGACACCATCCTGATTCACGACGGCACCTACCGGGGCCAGTTCGATGTCAGCAAGAACGTCACCATCGATGCCCTGAACGGGGCGGCAGGCCATGTGACGCTGGAAGCGCCGGATTCGGGCGACCTGCAGCAGGTCCTGCCGGACATGCTCACCAACAACGGGCGCTGGCGCATGCCCGTGGTGAACGTGGACGTGGACGACCCGAGCACCGGCACCGTCACCCTCAAGAACCTGACCATAGACGGCCGGGACCAGGGGCTTGCCGATGGCTTCGCCAACAACAAGGACCTGCTGGGCATCGGCATCGTCAATTCCAATGCCCTGATCGACAACGTGAGCCTCAGCAATTTCCGCTGCAGCGACAGCGGCGAATGGGGCTGGGGGGAGAACTTCCCCATCATGGCCGAGGCGGATGCCAGCCTCGGCAGCAAGGTCTACGTCACCATCCAGAACTCGGACATCTCCAACTTCCAGAAGACCGGCATCATCGGCTGGGGCCCCATGCTGGACATCACGGTAGACAACACCACCATCACCGGTTCCGGAACAGCAGGAGTTTCCGGGCAGAATGGCATCCAGATCGGTTCTGGCGGCCTGCGCACTGGCACCACCGCCACCATCACCGACAACACCATCACCAATTTCGGCTTTCTCAGTAGCGACTACCGGGCCAGTGGCGTGCTGCTGGTGTATGCGGACGACACCACCATCACCGGCAACACCTTTACGGGGGCTAGCGGCGGCGCGGGGGGATTCGTCGGGGTGGGCATCAACGATGTGCTGAACACCGGCACCGTGCTCAACATTTCCGGCAACACCCTTGTGGATGCCGATTTCGGGGTCCTGAACGAGGCCGTGATCCAGTCGGTCCTGAACATCGGCAGCAATGACTTCAGCGGCGCCACCGTGGCGGTCCATGATAGCTACCTGATCACGGACCCCGCAAACGAAACGCCCTTCGACAACGCCACCACCCTCAGCCTGCACAGCACCGCGGCGCCGACTTCTGGCGCCCTGGCCTACTACCTTTACGATGGGGCGGACTCCTTCACCGATACGGGGACGGTGGATTCCATCGTGTACGGGGGCGGCGGCAACGACACCCTCTCCAGCGGCAGCGGCGACGATGTGCTGGCTGGCGGCCTGGGAAATGACACCCTCACTGGCGGAGCGGGGGATGATGTCTTCCTGTACCAGGCAGCGGAGAAGGATGCTGCTGACAACCTCGTGATTTACAACATCACCGACTTTGGCACGGACGGCATTACCGACTTTGGCAGCGGCGACGTGATTCGGGTCAGCGGCAGCAACTTCACCGGCGGGACCGTCACTACCGGCGACGGCACCACGGTCGCCGCCCATTCGATACAGATCCAGCAATCCGGGGGCAACACCACCCTCTACATCGACACGGACGGCGTGGCAGATGCGGCCGAACTGCAGATTCAGCTGACGGGCAGCTACTCAACGGGCAATTTCCAGCTGAGCGGCACGGATATCCGCTATACCTCACCGAACAGTGCCCCGACCCTTGGCAACATTCCCGGCACCACCCAGAGCATCCCGGTCGGCCAGTCCGTCTCCCTGCCCGACTTCACCGTCGCCGATACCAACGGCGATTCCCTCACCCTTACCCTCACCTCT
>NZ_AUCH01000031.1 GCF_000429665.1 Azovibrio restrictus DSM 23866 | reverse complement strand
TGTTGCGCTTCACATACGCTCGGATGTAGGCCGCCGGCAGCAACTTCACCGGGATGCCCAGTCGATTGAGCCAGCGCCCCCAGTGGTGGGCGGAGCCGCAGGCTTCCATCACCACCAGCCCAATGCTCCGGTTCTGGAACCAGCGCTCGAACTGGTGTCGGGTCAGCCGCTGCTGCTCGACAAGCTTCCAATTGCCATCTGCAATAGCGATTTGGAATACACTCTTGGCCAGATCCACTGCAACGGTAGTAGCATGCATTTCGGACTCCTTTCGTCGAAACCCGATCCCCATCCCCATGAGCACCGGAGGCGCTTATTCCGCGCCAAAAAGACGGGGGAGTCCATCCCATCAGTCAAGCGGTTGAGGCGGGTTACCGTCAAAAGCTGCTTGCAAAGGGGCAGGCGCGCGGGATGATTTGGCGCGCGGGCGAGCTGCCAATCGATGCGCCGAATTTCAGTCCGCTCCTGTCGGAGGACCTGCTTTCGTTCGGCTACTCGCTGCTGCTCCATGGCTTGCGCTATCTTGATTTGGGCGGCGACTTCACGACTGCGCGGCAAGCGTTCGAGGTAGCGGCAGAGTCCATCGAAGCAGTCGTTGCCCGAGGGGCGCAGGATGAGATGCGGGACTTCCACTGCCTGGTCGCAGGCAGCGCCTACCACCTGGGACGATTCTCCGCGCGCGCCTACTCACTTCTAAGATCGGATTTCGAGCAAGCCAACCTGTCTATCGTTGAGCGATGCCTCGCACAGCTGTTGCTGCGGGACCTTGCCGGGGTGAACCGTGCGGTCGCTGGCTGGTTCGAATCCGGCGTTGGCTCGGATGACAAAGTCATTGCCGCTTTGGGGCCGCTTTTCGAAGTCGACGGTCAAGGAGCCCCCCTTGAGGACAGCGAAGGTGTGGCTGAGGCCATCTTGCTTGGCTTAGAGGGCAATTTCATGTCGGCGATGTCCCAGACGCTGCTCGCTTTGGAGCGGGGCGAACAGCATCTCATTGGCGAAGGACAGGCGCGTCTCAGGCAGGGCCTGTCCGTTGCAGGTGACATGAACTTCGTCGGCCAGTGGTGGGTGCATCGCTTGGCGCTGTACATCGTCGACGACCTCTGGTCCAGCAGCTTTCACGCGATCCTGCCCGTGTCCGGTCCCAATGGTACAGCAATCGGCGATTGGGCATCGTTGCGCAAGCTGTTCATCACCTCGCTTCTATGCAGAGGTCGGTCGGAGATTGAGCTATGGCCGTCCCAAATTGAAGCTGCTAAGCGTGTGCTGGAGTACGACGCCAACCTTGTACTGTCATTGCCCACAAGTGCGGGAAAGACGCGCATCGCAGAGCTGTGCATCCTCGCGTGTCTGGCGACTGGCAAGCGAGTCGTTTTCGTCACGCCCTTGCGTGCCCTGTCTGCACAAACAGAGGTCTCGCTGCGCCGCACGTTTAGTGTGCTCGGCAAAAGCGTTTCAAGCCTCTATGGCAGCATCGGTGCCAGCAGTAGCGATGTCGACACGCTCAAGTCGCGCGACATCGTGGTGTCGACGCCCGAAAAGCTCGATTTCGCCCTTCGGAGCGACCCGACGCTCTTGGACGATGTGGGGTTGGTGGTCCTTGACGAAGGCCACATGATCGGGCTCGGCGAGCGGGAGGTGCGCTACGAAGCACAGATTCAGCGGCTGCTTCGGAGGCCTGACGCAGCTTCCCGGCGCATCGTCTGCCTTTCCGCCATCCTGCCTGATGGTGACCAACTCGCTGACTTCACCGCTTGGCTCACCGCCGACCGGCCCGATGGACTCATCAAGAACGATTGGCGTCCAACCCGGCTTCGATTTGGTGAGGTTGACTGGAACCCCAAATCCAAGGTCGCGCAGCTGAACGTGGTGGTTGGGGACGAACATCCGTTCATTCCCCAGTTTGTCGTCGGCAAGAGGACATCCAATCGCGCAAACGCAGCGATAGTGCCCGGATCGCAGACCGACCTGTGCATTTTCACGGCGTGGCGTCTAATTGAAGATGGTCAGTCGGTCCTGGTCTTTTGTCCGATCCGTGTGTCGGTCATGCCATTCGCTAAGCGCATCATCAAGCTCTGCACCGAGGGGCTGCTCCCGCCGATCATTACGCCTCCGGCCTCCGCTATCGCGTCCGCTTTGGCCGTTGGGGCTGAGTGGTTCGGCCCGGATCACGACATTTTGAAGTGCCTTCGCATGGGCGTGGCAGTCCACCATGGTGAGTTGCCCACCCAGTTCCGCAAGGAAGTGGAGCACTTGCTCAGAGAAGGCATTTTGAAGCTCACGGTGTCATCACCGACCCTCGCGCAGGGACTCAACCTGGCGGCCACCAGTCTCATCTTTCACGGGCATTCCAGACAAGGTGAGGCAATCGATGAGTCCGAGTTCCGAAATGTCGTCGGTCGGGCTGGCCGTGCATATGTCGACATCGAAGGGTTGGTGCTCTACCCAATGTTCGACGAACACGAGAAGCGGCGAGACGCCTGGAAGCGTCTGATCCGCGGCGACAAACAGCGTGAGATGGAGAGCGGCATCTTTCGACTGCTTTACTGGCTACTGGATCGCATGGCCAAGAAGCTTGGGACAAGGAATGTCGATGCCTTGCTCGCGTATGTGGCAGGTCAGGGTGCATGGAGCTTTGCGGCGGTGCCTGGGGAGCGAACGAGGTTGGCAGAGGCCGCGGCTGAAGACTGGCCCCGACATCTTACGAGCTTGGACACCGCCATCTTCAGCCTGCTTGGGGATGCGCTAATTGCTGATGAAGAGCTCGAATCAAAGATCGATGAGGTGCTGACGTCATCGCTGCTGATGCGCCGACTCGCGCGAAAGAGTGAAGGTGTTCAAAGGGCGCTTCTCACCGGTTTGAAGGCCCGTGCCAAGCTGATCTGGACCAGTTCTACAGCGGCGCAGCGGCGCGGCTATTTTCTCGCCGGAGTTGGCCTTGAGACAGGGCGGAAACTAGATGAAAAGGCCGACGAGCTTGAGTCCTTGCTGCTCAAGGCGTCGATCTCAGTAGACGGCGGACAGACCGACGAAGCTGTGCAGGCGATTATTACCTTCGCCGAGATTGCCTTTGAGATTGCCCCGTTTAAGCCGAAATCGTTGCCCCTCGATTGGCGAAAAATCTTGGAAAAGTGGCTGAAGGGAGCGCCGGTTACCGAGCTCGGGGACGACGATGCTGACGAAGCGATGTCCCTCATCGAGCATGCATTTGTCTACAACTTGCCGTGGGCAATGGAAGCCGTGCGGGTCCGCGCACAGGCTCACGCGCCTGTTTTGGATCCGCTCGACTTAGACATCGATCAGCTGCCGAACTTGGGCAGCGGCAGCGCCGTTGCTGCGGTCGAAACGGGAACGTTGTCCGTCTCGGCTGCAGTGCTGATCAAGGCCGGCTTCGCGTCGAGGCTTGGCGCCATCAACGCGGTAGTCTCGACAAATGCAGATTTCGACGACGCTAGAGGGCTGCGTGCTTGGCTTGCGTCAGACACCGTACTGGCTTTGAGCGTCATGCCCACTTGGCCGACTGAAAACTCGCACGAGTTGTGGAAGGAGTTCACTGCTCCGCACGGAGCGGGTAACGTAGCACCGTGGACTACCACGGGATACACGGGACCGGTTCAGTGGAACGGTGGCGTGCCGATGCCACCTGGGATGCCCCTGCGCATCGTCGGTTCTGGACCGAAAGCAGGCGTCATCTACAGCAGCGATTACCGAGAATTGGGCAGGGTTCGTTACCCCTTCAGCCAGACGGCCATCGGTCTCACGGTGGCAACGTCGAATGGTGCGGCAGACCGAATCTCGTTCGAGTACACCGGACCGAATGACCTGATTCAGTCCTGATTTGCCTGCGCTGGACCTGATGCTGGCGGTCGCATCCATCAATGAGTCGCGAGTATCTTGAAACTGAAAGAATCGTTACTTGATGAGGATGATTTGCCGGTTGGCTTCGACGATGTCGTCATTGTTGTAATGCATGGATGGACGCCTGATGCGGCCGTCTTTCGTGGAGACGACAATATTCTTGGAGCGATGCAGTTGCCCCATGGATGTAAGGAGATGGCTCTCCGCGCCCATCGAGTTTCCGACGCATTCTCGCAACAGGTCTCCGACCAGTACAGGACCATTCCCGGAAAAAATTCTGTCGCCGAAATACTCTCGAACCCCATCGACACAGAGATCCTCCGACGACTCGCCAAACACCAGCGTCGACTGCCCGGTATAGTCTGAGTCCTGATTAGCATCGTAGCCCAACACGAAAACACCCGGCTCCAGTTCATGACCAAATTCTGTCGCGTGTTCCCAATGCAGGGTTTTCATGACGTCATGAGCACGATAGCGGTTAGAAAGATGGATGAGCCAGTAATCCCAAGTATTGACCCCATGGGGTTTCACGAAAAATAGCGTCATGAATTTGGCACCGCTTTCGGCGCGAATGCCGTTCGCGATATGGCGCTGGATAACTCTTCGCCACGACTGCCTTTCGGACGACTTTATATGACCAATACGTTCCCACGGGATGTACTGGTCAAGACCGATTCTGGCCAATGGCTTTCGATTGGCTGCGCGGTCCGACAAATAGGTGATCAAAGAGCCGATATTGAAAGTCAAAATGACTTCGGCTCCTTCGAGGTGGTTCAGAACGTTGGCAATCTGAGGCAATGGAATGTCATCGTAGTCGTACTGGTCCAGGACGAATATCGCGTGTTCTCCCATCCGCCTGGATTTGATTTTCTGCAGCATGCGAGGTAACTCGGCGAGGAAGTCGCCGGTCGTAATTTCATGGCGCTGACGATCTGCTATATCCAGACAGCCCTCTTCGAATTTACCGTTCAGCCAATAGCGCAGGTAATCGGTCGTGTCTGGCAGGAGATCGTTGAAGTGGTAGTCGACGCTGACTTCTCTGGGTATCCGACGGCCAAGATTTAATTCGGCTCTGGCTTGCCGAACTGCCTGCATCAACCGGATCGGGGAACCGTCAGCTAAACCACCCGATTCCCTGGTGTAGTTGCCCCCGCCGCAAAACCCGTCGATCAGCGACAACTGCAGTAGCGGAATGGTCGCCCGCGACATCATCGTCAGAATGTAGCGTCTGACGTATTCCTCGATGATGGCGTGCTTGGTTTCGCTATGTTTGTCGATCGGAGGTGGAGGCTCTCCAATCCGCCAGTAATATTTTTTATTGGATGACTTCAAGGTTGTTGGTTTAGTCCTGGCATCTGATCCCAAGTCCGGCCGTTCAATTCCCTACCGTTGTATCTCTTCGCTCGTTTTTTGCCATCTGCGCCCCACCCCCCCCATTGCTTGAAGAAGAAGGCGACATTAGCCTCTTCGCATTGTATCCGAATGTCCTCAACCCATTCTTTTTGCATGGGGCGTGCTTTTGACCCCGATTCTCCACCAACGATCACCCAGTGAATGTCGGTCAGATCTAGATCGCCCAAGTCTTCCAGAAGGGGCTCAACCGATAGAAAGCGGATCTTGGCGGAGACTTGCCGAAGCAAGGCAATGCGCGGAACGCCGTATTCTCGATCCTCTACCGAGACGCCCAGCCAGGCGTTGTCTGGAACTGGCCGGTTAATGAAGTACTGCGCCATCCTGTCGGCACGCTTGGTCAGAATTTGATACGTATGCTGGGGGGTCTTGGCAATACTCTCGAAGATTTGATCGATGTATTCAAAGGGCACGTCCTCATGAAATACGTCCGACATCGAGTTTACGAAGTACACCGTTTTCTTCTTGCGTTGCAGAGGCTCCTGGAGGCGTGATGGTAGCAACGTCAGTTTGAAGCCGTTTTCGTAGCCGTGTGTACCCATGGCCTGTAAACGCTGCGCCATGAGCTCGGCGTAGCAATGCTTGCAGCCAGGGGAGATCTTGGTACAGCCAACCGTTGGGTTCCAGGTTTGTTCAGTCCATTCAATTTTGCTGGTTGTTGTCATGGTTATTTGCCCAAAAGGTGGTTGGCGATCTTCACTGCCGTGGGTGCCCCAATCGGGTTCCCCGCAGCAAAACACAGTAAGTACATAGGGTTGTTCCGGGAATTGAAGAGTGCTTTCGTGGTGGGCGCAACGCCGGAAAAGATGGACTTAAGACGCCCTATCAGAAACTCACCAATCTGATCGAAAGAGGCATCCTTGATTAAAGAAATTTCTTCTGAAAAAAAATCGCCTTGAACTGAAGGTTTGTAAAAAGCGCTGTGCCACTCGGGTGTCCCGAACATTCGTGTCAGTTTTTCCGAAAACGATTGTGGCGGTGTCGAATCCCGTTTCAATAAACGATTTGCCCCCATGCCCATAGGGAATAACAACCAGAGATCGATGGCTTTGGCATCGGCAATCTGTTTCAACAATGCCCACTCGATATTCATCCCATAAGGGTCTAGAAACACGACTGCGCGGGACTTTTTCCAATCACGGTTGCGGCATATCTCGGCAAGCAGCTTGGTGCCATCCCCTTGCATCACTTTGCAACGTGAAGTCAGTTGCGGGTAATCGCTCTCGATGGTCGACTCCAACTGAGCCGCGTGTTCTTTCTTCTTGTCGATGAAGATGTACTCGTCGAACGGAGAAGAAAGCTCCAAGGCAATTCTGGCGCTGCCTTTTTTATACGCGTCCAGTTCCGGAAGTTCTTCAGGGTCGAACAGGCTAGCCTCGTCAGACACATCCGCGGTCTTCCTTTCGCCCGTCCCAGCAAACGCGTCGATGTAGATGGTTTTGAAAAACCGGGCTTTTTCATTCTGGGTAAAAATCAGGCGATAAGCGGTCAGGTAATGTTTCAACGCTTCCAGCTTCTGTTCTGTCCAAGCGCCGCCAAATTGATGATCGATCATGTCTTCACCCGGTCAGTATTTTCTGAAGCTGCCCACCACGAGACCAAAAATTTCCAGGTGATCCCGAGCATAGATTTCCGGGTAAGCCTTGTTGGCGGGCCGCAAATAGTATTGACCGTCGCGGGCCTCCAAGTACTTCACCGTATATTCGCCATCGACGATAGCAACAATAATGTTGCCCGCCTTTGCCGGCGCCCCCTTTTTGACGATGACGACATCTCCAGGCATCAGTCCCGCATCGATCATTGAGTCACCCTTGATCGTCAGCAAAACGGTTCTGGAAGGGGTATTGATCAGATACTCATCGATGCTGTACGGCTCGGCCAATGTGTCGTTAGCAGACTGAGGCAATCCAGCCTGGACGTAGTCGAAGAGTTCTCGCTCAAAGAAGGATTTCTGCGGCTTGATCCTTCTATCGGAGGTCACGTCCAAATATCCCGCATTTGCCAGGCGTTTGACCATTGCGGATACGCCGCCTTTGGAACGCATCCCGATCAGCTTTGCAATTCCGGAGTATGGCGGAAAAACGCCAGTATTAGCGTAGTAGTCGCGCAGTTTTGCCAGATAGAGGTGGTCTTTGTTCATGGAAAAGCCCTGGCGGCAATTCCCACATCATATAGAACTATCGTTCAATATGAAAATTTTTTCGAACATTAGTTCGCTTCAATAACGACCACGTCTAAACAGAGAATGTCCGGAATCTCGAATAAAAATCCTGCCATCCGGCCTAACAGGATGGTGAGAAAGTCCGCGCCCTTGGCGTGATGCGGGAAAGCGGGCAGACTTGGGTCTGAAAGATAGAACCTAATTTTCGGGAGGAACGATGCGCGGTGCCGATGTCATGCAGGGAGCAATGTTCAGCTACGTGAGCCTGGAGGATCGGATTCCCGCGGAGCACCCGCTGCGCCGGCTGCGGGTTCTGGTAGACGCCATCCTGGCCAGCATGTCGGCGCTTTTCGATGCCCGTTATTCCCATACCGGTCGGCCCTCGGTGGCCCCGGAAAGGCTGTTGCGAGCGCTCCTGTTGCAGGTCCTCTACACGGTGCGCAGCGAGCGCCAGCTCATGGAGCAACT
>NZ_AUCH01000030.1 GCF_000429665.1 Azovibrio restrictus DSM 23866 | reverse complement strand
CTGCCCCCTTCGCCGGTGAGGGTGAGCTTGGAGACGTCGATGTCGTTGGTGGCCCCGTTCAGTTTGAGGAAGCCGGTGCCGGTGACGCTCAGCACCCCGGTACTGGCGTCGTAGGTGGCGCTGGTGAGGGTGGGGGTGGTAGGGTTGGCGACGGTGACGGCATTGCCGGTGGCGTCGGCGGCCGCCGAGCTAACACTGGCGTTCCAGCCTGCGGCGGCGGCCAGGTTGTAGGCGGTGCCGCCGGTGGAGTTGATGCCGGCCTTGTTGAGGATCTGATTGACTGCCGCCTGATCGGCCCCGTTCAGGGTCACGCTGAAGCTGGTCGCGCTGCTGGCTAGTACGTTGTTGCTAGTCAGGGTGTAGGTTTCACCGCCTTCTCCCGTCATGGTCAGCTTGGAGACAACTATTGTGTCTCCGGCTGCCATCGGATCCCCGGTGGCTGTCTCCACGGTGACCAGCAGTATTCCCGTGGCAGCGTCATAGGTGGCGGAAGCAAGCTGGGGGCCGGGGGGGGTAATGTTGGTCAGCACAATGTTGTCCAACGCCAATTGCATATTCTCCCCGTTGGCGTAAAGGTCAAAATAGGTGATGTTCTTGAAGCCAGGGAGGGCTGAGACATTAATGATGGCGCCACCGTTGTCAGTTGGGATTCCCAAATCGGTATAGTCGATTTGCGCCTCCACATCGTAGGTGGCCAGTGAGCTGGAAACTAAGGTCAATGTTTGCCCTGGATGTGCGCCGTTATAGTTGTCAAAAATGCCAAGGGAATCAAGATCGAAGCTGTAACCGGATTGCAGTGAAACCCGGATGCGTGTTGAATCAGCAAGGCCCAATGTGTCGAAAGCCACGGTGGTATCCGTCATTGAAGCTTTGTCGGCACCCAGAAAAGCAACTTCGTTGGCCACGACCAACTTGCCGTCCGTTGCTGCAATGGAGACCGTCTCGCCGGAAATTACCTGGGTTATGGTTGCTGCGGCTGTTGCGCCTGTGTCATCCCGTGCAGGCGTCGTATTGCTCTCGAAGTCAAAGGTGATATCCAGGCCCAGCAATCCATCAAAGTGTTCCATGGCCAAAGGCAGGGTTCCAAGGCTGCCGGCGCAGACATCCAGCTTCCACTGCCCCCCGAGGCTGGCTGCGCCGGTAGGCACTGCGGAGGCGGCAACGGCGGCGTCGGCCAGGGCCGCCAGCTTTTCCACGAAGCCGGGTTCCGCCCCGATGGAGCAGCCGTAGAGCAGCAGGCCGCCTCCCGGGACAAGCGCCCGGCCCAGGGTGGCGAGTTCCGGGGCCCGGGCTTCCAGGCTGGCGCCATCCAGATGGGTGGAGCCCAGCATCCAGAGTCCCCGATCCCCGTGGCTGAATACGTGCAGCGCGGTGTAGCCGGAGTGCCCGGCAGCCCATTCGGCCATCCGGGCAAGGCCGTCCCGGGTTCCGTCCAGGAGCACGAGGTCCATATCCGGGGGCAGGGCGTCCACCAGGGCACCGTAATGGGCGATACCCGTGTCGATGAAGGCGGCTTCCCGGGGGGCTGGGGTGCTGGCTGCCAGCGGCATGGAGTATGTGTTCCGGGTTTGGCTGAAGTGGGGATTCATGGTCTTGTCTCCTTGGAGGGTGCTGGCATCGCAGGGGGCGTATCAGTGGGTGGCGGGTTTGGGGTGTTTTTCCCTGTGAGAATTGCACATCTGAAATGAATATTCAACGCGGATTTTTTCGGGCTGGAATCAGGCTGGTTATGCATGCCGTTTATGCTCGGATTAGTTTTTATTTCAAAGCGTTTGTGGCTTTTTATGTCCGGCGCTATGAAAAGGCTGATGTGTGCTTGTCTGGTTGCTGTCGGAGGTTGTTGCTTTGAGTCAAAAATACCGATTGCGTATCCCTTGGGCATGCCCTAATGTGCCCCCGTGCGTCCGCTACTTCCTGCCGGCGCCATCATCCAAACTTGAGGAGAGGTGCATCATGAACATGAAACGACTTCCGGCTCTGCTTCGTGGTTCGTTGGGTCTGGCGATCGCGGGCGGCATGCTCGCGACCTTGTCCGCGCCGGCCCTGGCCTGTTCCAGCGAGCCTCTGCTGGGCTCCATTTGCGTTGTGACCTACGTCAGGGGATGTCCTTATGGTTTCCTGCCGGCCGATGGGCGCACGCTTCAGATCAACCAGAACTCTGCCCTGTATGCGTTGATAGGCACCACCTTTGGCGGGAATGGCTCGACGACCTTCAATTTGCCCAATCTCAACGGGCGCGTGCCTGTCGGCGTCGGGCCGGCAACGCAGATTGCCGGGCAGCAGCCCACCAGCACGGTGACGATGGGCCAGTACCGGGGGGCTGAAGGGAATGTCCTGACCACGGCGCAGTTGCCGCCCCATTCCCATCCGGCCACCTTCACCCCGACCACCGGACCGGCTTCAGTGACCATTCCTGCCCAGGCGGGGTCCGGAGCCATCACCGCCACGGCGACTACCGACGTGGTGCCCGGCAGTACCGGTATCGATCCGGCTCCAAGTGTCACCAACTACTATCTGACGGGGGTGACCGGGAGTGCCAATGGGCCGGTGACCACTACTGAACCGGGGACGAACAAGTCCACCCTGGTGGGGACCCATGTGAGCGTCGATACGTCCACCTACAAACCGGCCATTCCCCAGCAGACCGCCAACGTCACTACGGTGACCGGCGGTGCGGTGGCCGTGGGGGTGAGCCCTGGCGGCGGGAGTGCGGTGTCCAGCCTGCCGCCGCAGCTTGGTCTGTGGCACTGCATCGCGACCCAGGGGCTCTTCCCCACCTTCGATTGAGTCGGGCAGTTGTGTAATGCACAAGGGCGCCTTTCGGCGCCCTTGTTGTTGCAGGGATTCCCGTAGCCGGGAGTGGGGGCAGGCCCCGGGGGGTCAGTCCATCTGCCGGATGGCGAGGCTGACGGAGAGCTGGGCGCCGAGCCAGCCCAGGGCGGCGCCGACGCTGGCCAGCAGGGCCAGTTGCAGGGGGGGCAGGCCGTGCAGGGTGAAGCTGCTGCCATAGAGGGTGGCCAGCCGGCTCACCGGTTCTTCCAGGGCCGAGAGGCCCAGGCTGATGAGCAGTCCGGCAGCCAGACCGCCCAGGGCGCCTTGCAGGGCGCCTGAGTAGTAGAAGGGGCGGCGGATGAAGGCGTCGGTGGCGCCGATCAGCCGGGCCACCTGGATTTCGTCGGCCTGGGCCAGCACTTGCAGCCGGATGGTGTTGAAGGTGACCGCAGTGAGGCCCACGGCGAACACGGCGGCGAGCAGGCTCACGGCCAGGCGGCCGAGTTTGAGGAAGGCGTCGAAGCGCTTGATCCAGGCCGAATCCAGCTGCACGTGGGCGACGCCGGGCCAGGCCGCCACGGTTTCCCGCAGGGTTTCCAGGGCTTCCGGGCTGCCGTCCCGGGGTTCCACGATGAAGGCGTCGGGCAGGGGGTTGCGGGGCAGGCTGGCGACGATTTCGGCCATGCCTTCGCTGGACTTGAGGCGGTCCAGGGCTTCTTCCCGGGGGACGAAGCGCCACTGGCCGGGGACCGCCGCATCGAGACGGTCCTGGGTGCTGCGCACCAGGTCCCGGTTGGCTCCGGCTTCCAGGAACAGGCTGATCTGCTGCACGCCGCTGGCGCTTTTGCCCAGGGCCTTGATGTTGTCCAGCAGCACGTAGCCGGCGGCGGGCAGGGTCATGGCAATGCCGATCACCAGGAGCGACAGCAGGGTGTTCAGGGGGGCGGCCCAGAGCCGGCGCAGGGCGCGGCGGAAGGCAGCCAGGTGTTGGCGCAGCCAGGTGTTCATGGGGCGAGCCTGCCGTGGTCCAGGGTGATCAGCCGCGGCTGGCGGCCAGGGATGCCGTGGGGCGCGTGGGTGGCGATGATGACGGTGACGCGCACCTGGTTGAAGGCCACGAACAGGTCCAGGACCTGGCGGGCTGATTCCGGGTCCAGGTTGGCCGTGGGTTCGTCGGCCAGCAGGATGGTGGGCCGGTTCACCACTGCCCGGGCGATGGCCAAGCGCTGCTGCTCGCCGCCGGAGAGGGCGATGGGATTGGCTTTTTCCCGCTCCAGCAGGCCCACCTTGTCCAGGGCGGCCCGGGCCCGGCGCTGGGCTTCCCGGGGGTGCAGGCCGATGATTTCCAGGGGCAGCAGCACGTTGTCCAGGGCGGAACGGTCGAAGAGCAGCTTCTGGTCCTGGAAGATCAGGCCCAGGTTGCGGCGCAGGTAGGGCAGGGCGGCGCGGCGCATGGCCGTGAGGTTCTGGCCGTTGACGATGAGGCTGCCCGAGGTGGGCCGCTCGATGGCGCCCATCAGCTTCAGCAGGGTGGTCTTGCCGGCCCCCGAATGGCCGCTGATGAACACCATGTCGCCACCGGCAATCTCGAAGCCCAGATCCTTGATGGCCTCGTAGCCACCGGGATAGCGCTTGGTCAGGTGGCTGCCGACGATCATGCGAAGATGGCGTCCACGAAGTCCCGGGCCACGAAGGGGCGCAGGTCGTCGATGCCTTCGCCCACGCCGATGAAGCGGATGGGCTTGGGGCACTGGCGGGCGATGGCGGCAATGACGCCACCCTTGGCGGTGCCGTCCAGCTTGGTGAGCACCAGGCCGGTGACGTGGATGGACTTGTCGAAGGCCTTGACCTGGGCCAGGGCGTTCTGGCCGATGTTGGCGTCCAGCACCAGCAGCACCTCGTGGGGGGCACTGGCGTCGGCCTTCTGGATCACCCGGCGCACCTTGGCGATTTCTTCCATCAGGTGCAGCTGGGTGGGCAGGCGGCCAGCGGTGTCGGCCAGCACCACGTCTATGCTCCGGGCCTTGGCGGCACTGATGGCGTCGAACACCACGGCGGCCGGGTCGCCGCCGTCCTGGGCGATCACCGTGACGTTGTTGCGCTCGCCCCAGGTCATCAGCTGTTCCCGGGCAGCGGCGCGGAAGGTGTCGCCGGCGGCCAGCAGCACGCTCTTGCCCTGGCTCTGGAAATACTTGGCCAGCTTGCCGATGGAGGTGGTCTTGCCGGCCCCGTTCACCCCCGCGATCATGATCACGTAGGGCTGGTGGCCGTCCACGGACAGGGGCTGTTCCAGGGGAGCGAGGAGCTCGGCCAGGGCCTGGGACAGGGCTTCCTGGATGGCTTCCGGGGTTTCCAGCTTGTCCTTCTTGGCGCGGGCCTTGAGGGCGTCGAGGAGATGCTGGGTGGCTTCCAGGCCCACGTCGGAAGTGAGCAGCAGGGTTTCCAGCTCTTCCAGCAGCTCGTCATCCACCTTGCCCCGGGAGAAGATGGTCTTGAGCTTGCCGCCCAGCTGGGCCCGGGTGCGGGCCAGGCCGCCGAACAGGCGTTCGCGCCAGGAGAGGGATTGCTCGGGAGTTTCGGTCGTTGCAGCCGGATCGGCCGGGGGGCTGACGGCTTCGCCGCCTTTTTTCTTCAGGAAACCGAACATGGGAACAT
The DNA here is from genome assembly GCF_000429665.1 of Azovibrio restrictus DSM 23866. Taxonomy (GTDB): domain Bacteria; phylum Pseudomonadota; class Gammaproteobacteria; order Burkholderiales; family Rhodocyclaceae; genus Azovibrio; species Azovibrio restrictus. Next base: position 7,224 of record NZ_AUCH01000030.1, on the reverse strand, counting down.
TGTCTTTTCAGCAGGTGTCGGAAGGGGGCTGCGGCATCGAGGCTGACAGCCGGGCGACTTGTCTTTAATATGCCGCCGGAACCCCGGATTCTAACAGAAAGCCCTGATTTCCCATGTCAAAACAAGGAAGCACCCCCCGGCTTTTCAGCCTGTCCGCCCTGTTTCTGGCGGGGAGCCTGCTCTTCGGCTCCGCCCATGCCAATCCCTTTGAAACCACCCTGGCCAACGGCCTCAAGGTGGTGGTCAAGGAAGACCACCGGGCGCCGGTGGTGGCCCACATGGTCTGGTACCGGGTGGGCAGCATGGATGAGGTGGATGGCACCTCCGGGGTGGCACATCTGCTCGAACACATGATGTTCAAGGGCACCCCCAAGGTGGGCCCCGGGGAATTCAGCAAGCGGGTGGCGGCCGCCGGCGGCCGTGACAACGCCTTTACCAGCCGGGATTACACCGCCTATTTCCAGCAGATTCCCAAGGAGCGCCTGGGCGAGATGATGGCCCTGGAGGCGGACCGGATGCGCCACCTGAACGTGGACCCCAAGGAGTTCGCCCAGGAAATCAAGGTGGTCATGGAGGAGCGGCGCCTGCGCACCGAGGATGAGCCCCAGTCCCTGCTCTTTGAGCAGGCTCACGCGGTGGCCTACCAGGCCCATCCCTACCGGCGCCCCATCATCGGCTGGATGAACGACCTGGAGAACATGACGGCCCGGGACGCCAAGGCCTGGTACGACCAGTGGTATGTGCCCAACAACGCGATCCTGGTGGTGAGCGGTGACGTGCAGCACGAACAGGTGTTCAAGCTGGCGCGGCAGTATTACGGACCCCTCAAGTCCCGGGCCCTGCCGGCCAGGAAGCCCCAGGTCGAACCCCTGCAGAAGGGCGTGCGCCGCCTGGTGGTGAAGGGGCCGGCGGAACTGCCGCTGCTGCTCCTGGGCTGGAAGGCCCCCAAGGTGGAGCGCCTGGACGGCCCGGTGGAACCCTTTGCCCTGGACATGCTGGCCGCCATCCTCGATGGTCATGACGCCGCCCGCCTGGGACGCAGCTTGGTGCGGGAGCAGCAGCTGGCCACCAGCGTCGGTGCCTCCTACGACGGCCTGAACCGGGGGCCGGCCATGTTCTACCTGTATGGCAGTCCGGCTCCCGGGCAGACCCCCGAGACCCTGGAAAAGGCTCTGCGCGGCGAACTGGCCCGCATCGCCCGGGACGGGGTGGATGAAGGGGAGCTGAAGCGGGCCAAGGCCCAGCTCATCGCCGCCCAGGTGTACAAGCTGGACTCCGTGTTCGGTCAGGCCATGGAGATCGGTTCCATGGAGGTGATCGGCTTCAGCCACAAGGATGTGGCCGCCCTCCAGGCCCGCCTCGAGGCGGTCACCGCCGCCCAGGTTCAGGCGGCCGCCCAGGCCTGGTTCGGCGATGACACCCTGACCGTGGGGCTGCTCGAGCCCCTGCCGCCCGAAGCAGCCCCCAAGGGGCCCAAGGCCGCACCCGCCGGCCGGCATCACTGAGGACCCGCCATGCTGAAGCAACTGTTTTCCCTGATTCTCCTGTGCTGGGTGGGCCTCGCCCAGGCCGGCATCACCATCGAACACTGGCAGACCCCGGTGGGAACCCGGGTCTACCTGGTCCGCAGCCCGGCCCTGCCCATCCTCGACCTGCAGCTGGACTTCGCCGCCGGCGCCATGTTCGACCCGGCCGACAAGGCGGGGCTGGCCAGCCTGACCCACACGCTCCTGGACCTGGGCGCCGGGGACCTGGACGAAACCGGGGTGAGCAACCGTCTGGCGGATGTGGGCGCCAAGCTGGCGGGGAGCCTGGACAAGGACCGGGCCAGCATCAGCCTGCGCACCCTGACCCAGGCGGACAAGCGGGATGTGGCCCTGCACGTGCTGGAACAGGTGCTGCACCAGCCCCATTTCGCCGCCCCCGTGTTCGAACGGGAGCGGGGGCGGGCCGTGGCCTCCCTCAAGGACGCCCTGACCCGGCCCGACACCATCGCCGGCCGCGCCTTCTGGGCCGCCCTCTACCCGGACCATCCCTACGGCCGCCTGAGCACTCCCGAGAGCCTGGCCGCCCTGCAGCCCGAAGACCTGCGCCAGTTCTGGCTGCAGCACTACAACGCCGCCAACGCCACCCTGACCCTGGTGGGCGACATCACCCGGGCCGAGGCCGAAGCCCTGGCCCTGCGCCTGACCGCAGCCCTGCCTCCGGGCGAGCCGGTCCGTCTGCCGCCGCCGCCCGCCCCGGCTCCGGCCCGGGTGCTGGAGCTCGACTATCCCGCCAGTCAGGCGCACATCTTCCTGGGCATGCCGGCCATTGCCCGGGGCGATCCGGACTTCTTCCCCCTGCTGGTGGGCAACTACTCCCTGGGGGGCGGCGGTTTCGTCTCCCGCCTGATGCAGGAAGTGCGGGAAAAGCGGGGCTACGCCTACAGCGTGTACAGCTACTTCTCCCCCATGCGCCAGGCCGGCCCCTTCCAGATCGGGCTGCAGACCAAGAAAGCCCAGGCCGGCGAAGCCCTGCAGGTGGTGCGCCGGGTGCTGGACGAGTTCCTCGCCCAGGGCCCCAGCGCCACCGAGCTCAAGGCCGCCAAGGACAACCTGATCGGCAGCTTCCCCCTGCGCCTGGACAGCAACCGCAATATCCTGGAGCACGCGGCGATGATCGGTTTCTACGGGCTGCCCCTGGACTACCTGGACAACTACCAGGCCCGGGTGCAGGCCGTCAGCGCCGAAGACATCCGTCGGGCCTTTGCCCGGCATCTGCAGCCCGGGCAGCTGGTGACCGTGACGGTGCGCCCCCAGTGAATCAGGTGCGCATCGTCGGCGGCCAGTGGCGGCGCCATACCCTGCGCTTTCCCGACAGCGAAGGCCTGCGGCCCACCCCGGACCGGGTGCGGGAAACCCTGTTCAACTGGCTGGGCCAGGACCTGGACGGGCTCACCTGCCTGGACCTGTTCGCCGGCAGCGGCGCCCTGGGCTTCGAAGCGGCCTCCCGGGGGGCCGAGCGGGTGGTGATGGTGGAACGCTCACCCCGGGTCCTGGCTGCCCTGAAGGAAAACGCCAGGCGCCTGAAAGGGATTGACGACAGGGTGGAGTTGCTGGGCGGGGATGCGCTAAAATTCGCGGCCGCCTGTCAGCAACCCTTCGACCTGGTGTTTGCCGATCCGCCCTACGAGCAGGGCTGGGTGGCCCGGCTGGAGCCCTTGCTGCCACGCTTGCTGAAGGAAGACGGGGCCTTGTACCTGGAAGCGGAATTCCCCGTGCCCGCCCTGGGCCCCTGGAAAACCGTGCGCCAGGGCCAGGCCGGGCAGGTCCATTTTCATTTGTTGCGCCAGGAGCCGGAAGCTTGAGTACTCAGGATTACCGCATCGCCATCTACCCCGGCACCTTCGACCCCATGACCCGGGGCCACGAAGATCTGGTGCGCCGCGCCGCGCGCCTCTTCGAGCGCCTGGTGCTGGCGGTGGCCGAAAGCCCGGCCAAGAAACCCTGCTTCTCCCTGCAGGAGCGGGTGGAAATCGCTGCCGAAGTGCTGGCTGACCTGCCCAACGTGGAAGTCTGCGGCTTCAACACCCTGCTCATGGACTTCGTCCATGCCCGGGGGGCCAGCGTCATCGTGCGCGGGCTCAGGGCCGTTTCCGACTTCGAATACGAATTCCAGATGGCGGGCATGAACCGCCTGCTCCATCCTCATGTCGAAACCGTGTTTCTGACACCGGGGGAGCAATACATGTTTGTTTCGGCGACAATGGTGCGTGAAATCGCCCGGCTGGGCGGTGATGTCAGCAAATTTGTCCAGCCTGCCGTGGCAAGGCGACTGGCCGCCCAACAAGCCAGATAATTCAACTAGAGACGAGAGGAACAGCAACCATGTCTTTGATCATCACCGATGAATGCATCAACTGCGACGTTTGTGAGCCCGAGTGCCCCAACGAAGCCATTTCCCAGGGCGAGGAGATCTACGAGATCGACCCGGCGAAATGTACCGAGTGTGTCGGCCACTACGACGAGCCCCAGTGCGTCCAGGTCTGCCCGGTAGATTGCATTCCCAAGGATCCCGCCCACGAGGAGAACGAGGATCAGCTTTGGGCCAAGTACACCAAGCTCACCGGCAACCCCCGTCCCTGAGCGGTTTCGCGCCCCAACAAAAAGCCCGCCAACCGGCGGGCTTTTTGTTGGGCTGTGCTTTGGTGTTCTTCGAGGAGGCAGGGGTTTGGGGCTGGAAGCGACCCTGTGCGGACGTTGCCGGATTTGGCAAGCAGTCGTTCAGGCACGGCGAAAGTAACCGGACGCCGCGCAAGGCGGATAGAGGCAACGTGAAGGCGGGTGTTTGGCGATCCGGGTGACCGGATTGTCATGGGTTTGGGGCGTCATATGCGCAGCAGAATTTCCTCCATGTTATGTGCTTGCTGAACAGACATCTAAAACCACCTCGATAGGGCGGAGTTCTGAATGATGTATTCAAGTTCTTCTGGCGATAGGATGCTAGGCGTGTGATTCCGGAGGATTTCCAAATCTCCTGAGTGCCCACAGACTTCACAGAGATATTCAATCACGGCCCTTTTTGCTTCGGCGGAAGTTGAATTATTTCCGCTCTCCTTGGCCTTGTTTATCAAATCTAAAAGTCCGGATTTGATTCTGACATTCTCCTTCGTCTCGGCTTCCGCTGATTCAAATTCGGTACGAAAGTATTCGTCAGATTCTCGTTTTAATAACTCTAATTCTTCGCCAAAACTCGCCATAGCGTCGTTTACACATAACGTGGAAGTGAGCGGCCTGCGCGGCTTTTCGCGCAGCGTCCAGAGAGCGAAGCGAACGGGCGACCGCAGGGTTGGGCAGCATTCTCATGTGGGAAGCTGACTGTCGAACAGGCGTTGACCAGGAGAGCACCAGCCCACAATGCGATCCATTACACCAGATATCGCGTTGTACAAACGTTCATCTGGGTTAGAGCGGACTCGAACGAGCTCAGCGTCGAACAGCTTGTATATGGTGGATTGACTGAAACCTTCGATTTTCAGTTCTTTAGCGAGAGCCACCAAGGAATCTTCGGGCTCTAGCGCATGTAATGCCTGCTCGATGCGGGACGGAATCGATGAATGATCCATGGCGCCAACTATGATGCCCAACGATGAAAGTAACCGGACGCCGCGCGAGGCGGATAGAGGCAGCCTAAAGGCGGGTGTTCGGCGGTCCGGTTGTCTGGATTGTTATAAGGCATTTCGGTCCCAGACCAAGAATGCAGCGTTGTTTGCTGACGATGCGGCTTGAATGAGCGCCTTGTTGTCGAACCCTCTCAGCCCCTGAAAATGAGCGAGAAAAGAACCGTCTTTATCCCCGCTTGATGGGAAGTAGCACTCCCCACCTGTGTATTCGAATTTCCAGAAGACATCTTCTTCGAAAGGGCCTTTGTCATTCGTGATGACTTTGATTTTTTGGATGGTCTTCGGGTCGAACTCGAAAGTTGTTCCGTTAGCAGACTTACAGGTGAACATTTCATCCATCCCAACCAACCACGGACCTCTCGGATAGAAGTTCTCTTCTGAGTGTGCGTTCATAGATAGCACCAAAATTAGTAGCACCGCGAGGAGGCGCATCAGGCGGCTGCCTTATAACGTTGAAAATCACCGGACGCAGGTAAGCGCAGCTTGCCGGAGGTCCGGTGTATTGTGGTGTTGGGCGTGCATATGGATAGGTGCGATGAAAAGCGAGTTTCAGCCATTTTTTAGCAGAGTGAGGATTGCGTTGCTGATCATTTCCTTGAAATCGATACGACTCGGCGAGCTCGATGGCATTTTCATCGCTGGGTGGATCACAGAGGCGAACCAGCGGATCAGCACCCCCAAGCAATAGCTGGTGCACAAGGTCTGTCAATCCATAAATAACTGCATAGTGCAGAGCGCTACAACCCTGCCAACCCAATTGATTTGGATTTCCGCCATGTTGGACGAGTGTATTAATGATGGCAGAGCGAGCTTTAGTCTCTTGCTCATTTGAGAGTCCTCGAATTGCACAGATGAGGGGGGTGTCCCCAGTTGATGCCAACGCTCTTGCGTCTGCACCGAGGCGGCATAATTGCTGGACTGCTTCTAGATTTCCGGCCTCCGCTGCAAACATGAGAAGAGTGATTCCAAATTCATCCGAATCCGTTGCAAAGGCAGGGGAAGTCTGAAGCAGCTTGAGGAATGTCATCTGCCGAGATGGGTCAGTGCAACCCCAATTGATAAGAGCCTCAATCTCAAAGAACTTTTCGGTGTCAATCATTGATCTATCTCGGTACTTGATTGCTGGTACGCCCAACGTAGAGCTAACCGGCGCTGCGCGGCTTTATCGCGCAGCGTCCAGCGACCGAAGGGAGCGAGGTTGAGCGCCATGTTGGGCGCCTCGCTAGAGCAGAGGCTGTAGCTTCGCATAGGCATGGTTGTACTCACGCTCGGAAGGAAAGTGACCGGCATTGTCTGGCCAGACAACTTGCGCGAGAGGGAATTTCTCTTCGTAGAAACCGAGCGCAAAGCCACAGTACCGACCTAGGTTCGCTTTAGCGACAGGGTGGACCTCTACACCGAACTTGCCGCCCACGCCCTGCAAGCGGGTTGCCGATGAAAAACGTGTGCCCTCACCAACCATGCTCGCAATGCGCATGAGAATGTTGCCCATCGTTTCGCCAGCCAAACCAAAGGTGATGAGCTCGGGGTGCTTGTGTTTCAGCCAAAGGCCAACCGTATATGCAAACGGAGGCTCGTCGTCACCGATGAAGATGATAGAGCACCCGAAGGTCTCGATATCGTGTCGTACGTTCTCAGCAAACTCGCTCATTTTGACGCCCAACGTTGAAGGTAAGGGGCGCTGCGCGGTGCTTTTTCGCGCAGCGTCCAGCGACCGAAGGGAGCGGCCTTGACTGATGGGATGGACTCCCCCGTCTTTTTGGCGCGGAATAAGCGCCTCCGGTGCTCATGGGGATGGGGATCGGGTTTCGACGAAAGGAGTCCGAAATGCATGCTACTACCGTTGCAGTGGATCTGGCCAAGAGTGTATTCCAAATCGCTATTGCAGATGGCAATTGGAAGCTTGTCGAGCAGCAGCGGCTGACCCGACACCAGTTCGAGCGCTGGTTCCAGAACCGGAGCATTGGGCTGGTGGTGATGGAAGCCTGCGGCTCCGCCCACCACTGGGGGCGCTGGCTCAATCGACTGGGCATCCCGGTGAAGTTGCTGCCGGCGGCCTA
>NZ_AUCH01000029.1 GCF_000429665.1 Azovibrio restrictus DSM 23866 | reverse complement strand
GCCCGATCGCCATGGAAGAAGGTCTGCGTTTCGCCATCCGTGAAGGCGGTCGTACCGTCGGCGCCGGCGTCGTCGCCAAGATCATCGAGTAATTCTGGTTGTATGTGCAAAGCGCCCTTTGTAAGGGCGCTTTGTAGTCTCTGCTGCAGGGGTGTAGCTCAATTGGTAGAGCGCCGGTTTCCAAAACCGAAGGTCGGGGGTTCGATTCCCTCCGCCCCTGCCATTCCTAGTTGGGAAGCTTTCTAAGACATGGCCGACAAGATCAAGTTTGCGCTGGCGCTACTTCTGGTGGTGGCCGGCGTGGCCGGATTCTACCTGCTCTCCGAGCAGGCTTTGGTGCTGCGCATTCTGGCCGTGATGGCTGGTCTGGCCGCGGCTTTTGCTGTTTTCTGGAAGACGGAGGCGGGTCAGCGTTTTGCGGCCCTTGGCCGTGAGTCTGTCCAGGAGGCGCGCAAGGTGGTCTGGCCGAGCCGCAAGGAAACCGTGCAGACCACGGCCATGGTGTTTGCCTTTGTGGTGGTGATGGCGCTGTTCCTGTTCCTAACCGACAAGAGTCTGGAGTGGGTGATGTACGACTTGGTCCTGGGCTGGAAAAAATCATGAGCAAGCGCTGGTATGTAGTGCATGCCTATTCGGGCTTCGAAAAAAGTGTCATGCGCGCGCTGCAGGAGCGCATTGAGCGTCTGAGCATGCAGGACATGTTCGGGCGCATCCTGGTGCCGGTGGAAGAGGTCGTGGAAATGAAGAACGGCCAGAAATCCATCACCGAGCGCAAGTTCTTCCCCGGTTATGTGCTGGTGGAAATGGAAATGAACGACGACTCCTGGCACTTGGTCAAGGACACGCCCAAGGTCACGGGTTTTGTCGGCGGCACCGCCAATCGTCCGGCCCCCATTTCCGACAAGGAAGTGGAAAAGATCATGCAGCAGATGCAGGACGGTGTGGAAAAGCCTCGTCCCAAGGTGCTGTTCGAGACCGGCGAAGTGGTGCGGGTCAAGGAAGGTCCTTTCACCGATTTCCATGGTTCCGTCGAAGATGTGAACTACGAGAAGAGCCGTCTGCGCGTTTCCGTCAGCATCTTTGGCCGCGCCACTCCCGTCGAGCTGGAATTCTCCCAGGTCGAAAAGGGCTAGTTTTTCAGGCCCGCCGGAAGCCTTGATTCCGGTCAGAGGAGCGGCAGTAGGGGCAACCCGAACCCGCGCTACCACTCATTTTTCAAGGAGCCAAAATGGCCAAGAAAATTATCGGCTACATCAAGCTGCAAGTGCCGGCCGGCAAGGCGAATCCCTCGCCCCCGATCGGTCCCGCCCTGGGTCAGCGCGGTCTGAACATCATGGAGTTCTGCAAGGCTTTCAATGCCCAGACCCAAGGTATGGAACCCGGCCTGCCCATCCCCGTGGTGATCACCGCCTTCGCGGACAAGTCCTTCACCTTCGTGATGAAGACCCCGCCGGCCACCATCCTGATCAAGAAGGCTGCCGGCATCAAGTCCGGTTCTGCCAAGCCCCATACCGACAAGGTGGGCAAGATCACCCGCGCTCAGTGCGAAGAGATCGCCACCACCAAGATGCCTGACCTGACTGCTGCCGACATGGAAGCCGCCGTGCGTACCATCGCCGGTTCCGCCCGCAGCATGGGTATCACCGTGGAGGGCCTGTGAGATGGCAAAGCTGACCAAGAAGCAAAAGGCACTGGCTGGCAAGATCGAGCCCCAGAAGCTGTATCCCGTGGGTGACGCCCTGGCCCTGGCCAAGGAAACCGCCACCGCCAAGTTCGATGAATCCATCGACGTGGCCGTGAACCTGGGTATTGACGCTCGTAAGTCTGACCAGCTGGTGCGCGGCTCTGTCGTGCTGCCCGCCGGTACTGGCAAGAGCGTACGCGTCGCCGTGTTCGCCCAGGGCGACAAGGCCGAGGCCGCCAAGGCTGCTGGCGCCGACATCGTCGGTTTTGAAGATCTGGCTGCCGACATCAAGGCCGGCAACCTGAATTTCGACGTGGTCATCGCCACCCCCGACGCCATGCGTATCGTCGGCCAGCTGGGTCAGGTGCTCGGTCCTCGTGGCCTGATGCCCAACCCCAAGGTGGGTACCGTGACCATGGACGTGGCGACTGCCGTGCAGAACGCCAAGGCCGGTCAGGTGCAATACCGTACCGACAAGGGCGGCATCATTCACGCCACCATCGGTCGCGCTTCCTTCCCGGTGGAAAAGCTGGAGCAGAACCTGCGCGCACTGATCGAGGCGCTGAACAAGGCCAAGCCCGCTTCCAGCAAGGGTCAGTACCTGCGCAAGATCGCCGTCGCCAGCACCATGGGTCCTGGCGTGCGCGTGGATCAGGCCAGCCTGACCGCATAAAGACTTTGGGCTGCGGCCCTCTGCTCCGGTGAGCGGAGGGCCGCAGATCGTCAAAGACCGCAGGCGCCTTCGGGCTTAATGGCTGCAAGCCTGCGCAGACGGTGTACCCAGAACAAGGATTATTCGCCGGATTCCGGTCCGGCACTCTCCTGGTTCAGGTCGCCGTGAGCGTGGTGGAGTTTTCCACCATATTTTGACTTGAAAGGAGGAAAGACCTGTGGGTCTCAATCTCGAAGACAAAAAAGCCGTTGTGGCTGAGGTGTCGGCACAGGTAGCCAACGCTCAGACCATCGCAGTGGCCGAATATCGTGGCATCGAAGTGGGTGATCTCACCGTGCTGCGTCGGAAAGCCCGCGAGTCTGGCGTGTATCTGCGCGTGCTGAAGAACACCCTGGTGCGTCGTGCTGTGGCGGGTACCCCGTTCGCAGAACTGGCGGATCAGATGGTGGGCCCCCTGATCTACAGCATCTCCGTGGATCCCGTGGCTGCCGCCAAGGTGTTGAACGACTTCGCCAAGACCAACGACAAGCTGGTCATCAAGGCCGGTTCCTACGCTGGCAAGGTGCTGGACAAGGCAGGCGTGCAAGCCCTGGCTTCCATCCCCAGCCGCGAAGAACTGCTCGCCAAGCTGCTGGGCGTCATGCAGGCTCCGGTCTCCGGCTTTGCCTGTGCCCTGGCCGCCCTGGCCAAGCAGCGCGAAGAAGCCGCTGCCTGATCATCATCACGCAATCCAATACAGATTTGAATTTAGGAGTTATTTAAATGGCTATCTCTAAAGAAGACATCCTCGAAGCCGTTGGCGGCATGACCGTCATGGAACTGAACGACCTGGTCAAGGCGTTCGAAGAGAAGTTCGGCGTTTCCGCCGCTGCTCTGGCTGTTGCTGCCCCCGGCGCTGGTGGCGGTGCTGCCGCTGCTGCTGAAGAGCAGACCGAGTTCACCGTGATCCTGGCTGCTGCCGGCGACAAGAAGGTTGAAGTCATCAAGGTCGTGCGCGCTGCCACCGGCCTGGGCCTGAAGGAAGCCAAGGACGTGGTCGACGGCGCTCCCAAGCCCGTCAAGGAAGGCATCTCCAAGGCCGACGCCGAAGCCCTGAAGAAGCAACTGGAAGACGCTGGCGCCAAGGTCGAACTGAAGTAATCGACTGGATGTCACATGGGCTGGCGGCCAGGGTCGCCAGCCCTTTTCTGCATTGATGTCAGGTTTTACGTCGGCGAGATAAATATTCGTGCTCAAACGGCAAACGCAAGCAAATCTCTCCCCCGCAGGGTGGGAGAGGGGGCTTGCGTTTGCCTGTTTCTGCCTTTTTGCGCCAGCTGTTCCGGCCTAACCGTTTCCGTCCTTTGATCTCGGAGCGACCATGAGTTCTACCTCCTCCTATTCCTACACCGAGAAGAAACGCATCCGCAAGAGTTTCGCCAAGCGGGAGAACGTCCTCGACGTTCCCTACCTGCTCGCGACTCAGCTGGCGTCTTTCTCCGACTTCCTCCAGGCTGAAGTTCCCGCGGCCCAGCGGAAGAACGAGGGCCTCCAGGCAGCGTTCTCTTCCATCTTTCCGATCGTCTCCCATTCCGGCAACGCCCGTCTGGAGTTCGTCAGCTACACCCTGGGGGAGCCCGCTTTTGACGTCAAGGAATGTCATCAACGGGGTCTGACCTTCGCTTCTTCCCTGCGCGCCAAGGTGCGCCTGGTGATTCTGGACCGGGAAGCTCCCGAGACCATCAAGGAAGTGAAGGAGCAGGAAGTCTACATGGGCGAGATTCCGCTCATGACCACCAACGGCTCCTTCGTCATCAACGGTACGGAGCGGGTCATCGTGTCCCAGCTGCACCGTTCTCCTGGCGTGTTCTTCGAGCATGATCGGGGCAAGACCCATTCCTCCGGCAAGCTGCTGTTCTCCGCCCGCATCATCCCCTATCGCGGTTCCTGGCTGGATTTCGAGTTCGATCCCAAGGACACCCTGTTCTTCCGGGTGGACCGCCGCCGCAAGATGCCCGTCACCACCCTGCTGATGGCCCTGGGCATGACGCCGGAACAGATCCTGGCCGAGTTCTTCGACTTCGACACCTTCAGTATTTCCAAGGACGGCATCGATTTCGCAGTGGTCCCCGAGCGTCTGCGTGGCGAAGTGGCCCGCTTCGACGTGGTCGGTCCGGATGGCAAGGCGATTGTTGCCAAGGACAAGCGGATCACCGCCAAGCACATCCGTGACATGCAGGCCGCCAGCCTGCACCAGCTGTCCGTGCCCGAGGATTTCATCCTGGGCCGCGTGATCGGCACCCCGGTGGTGGACAAGGACACCGGCGAAATCATCGCCGAGGTCAATGAAGAAATCACCGAAGCCCTGCTGGCCAAGCTGCAGGAAGCGGCCGTGGGCGACATCAAGACCCTGTACACCAATGATCTGGACCGGGGCGCCTTCATCTCCCAGACCCTGCGTGGTGACGATACCGCCTCCAAGCAGGCTGCCCGCGTGGCCATCTACCGGATGATGCGTCCTGGCGAGCCGCCCACCGAAGAAGCCGTGGAAATCCTGTTCCAGGGTCTGTTCTACTCGGACGAGCGCTACGACCTGTCCGGCGTGGGCCGCATGAAGTTCAACCGCCGCCTGGGTCGCACCGACGTCATCGAATACAAGGTGATGGTCAACAGCCTCCAGTCCCGCGCCGAAGCCGCCCTGAAGAACCTGGCCGAAGCCGCTGCCCTGCCTCTGAGCCGGATCCAGGAAATCGTGGGCCAGCTGCCCTTCGGGCCCCGCGCCATCGCCGAGAACCTGACCAAGGAAGAGGCCGAAGCCCTGGCCGCCAAGCTGAAGGCTGTCGGCGGCCACGTGGAAGTGCGTGAGCAGCTGACCCTGTCGCCCCGGGACATCGTGGATGTGATCAAGGTCCTGGTGGAACTGCGCAATGGCCGCGGCGACATCGACGATATCGACCACCTGGGTAACCGCCGCGTCCGCTCCGTGGGCGAACTGGCCGAGAACCAGTTCCGCGCCGGCCTGGTGCGGGTCGAGCGGGCCGTCAAGGAACGCCTGAACCAGGCCGAGTCCGAGAACCTGATGCCCCACGACCTGATCAACGCCAAGCCCATCAGCGCCGCGATCAAGGAGTTCTTCGGCTCCAGCCAGCTGTCCCAGTTCATGGACCAGACCAACCCCCTGTCCGAGATCACCCACAAGCGGCGCGTTTCCGCCCTGGGCCCCGGCGGTCTGACCCGCGAACGTGCCGGCTTCGAAGTGCGCGACGTGCATCCGACCCATTACGGCCGCGTCTGCCCCATCGAAACGCCGGAAGGTCCGAACATCGGCCTGATCAACTCCCTGGCACTGTACGCCCGGGTGAACGACTACGGCTTCATCGAAACCGCTTACCGCAAGGTGGTGGACGGCAAGGTCACCGACCAGATCGAGTTCCTGTCCGCCATTGAAGAAGGCGCCTACGTGATCGCCCAGGCCAACGCCACCCTGGGTGAGGACGGCAGCCTCAAGGACGAGCTGGTCACCTGCCGGGAAAAGGGCGAAACCATCCTGGCCGAGCCCTCCCGCGTCCAGTACATGGACGTGGCCCCCGGCCAGATCGTTTCCGTCGCCGCCTCCCTGATCCCCTTCCTCGAGCATGACGATGCGAACCGGGCCCTGATGGGTGCCAACATGCAGCGTCAGGCCGTGCCCTGTCTGCGTCCGGAAAAGCCCCTGGTGGGCACCGGCATCGAGCGCACCGTGGCGGTGGACTCGGGGACTGCCGTGGTGGCCCTGCGCGGCGGTGTGGTGGACTACGTGGATGCCGGCCGTGTCGTGGTGCGCGTCCATGACGAGGAAGCCCTGGCGGGCGAAGTGGGTGTGGACATCTACAACTTGGTGAAATACACCCGCTCCAACCAGAACACCAACATCAACCAGCGTCCCATGGTGCGTGTGGGTGACGTGATCGCCCGGGGTGACGTGGTGGCCGACGGCGCCTCCACCGACAAGGGCGAACTGGCCCTCGGTCAGAACATGCTGATCGCCTTCATGCCCTGGAACGGCTACAACTACGAAGACTCGATCCTGATCTCCGAGCGCGTCGTGGCCGAAGACCGTTACACCTCCATCCACATCGAGGAACTGACGGTCGTGGCCCGGGACACCAAGCTCGGACCCGAGGAAATCACCCGCGACATCGCCTCCCTGGGCGAAGCCCAGCTGGGCCGCCTGGATGAATCCGGCATCGTGTACATCGGTGCCGAAGTGGAAGCCGGCGACGTGCTGGTGGGCAAGGTCACTCCCAAGGGTGAAACCCAGCTGACCCCGGAAGAGAAGCTGCTGCGCGCCATCTTCGGCGAGAAGGCCTCCGACGTGAAGGACACCTCCCTGCGCGTGCCCGCTGGCATCGCCGGGACCGTCATCGACGTGCAGGTGTTCACCCGCGAAGGCATCGAGCGGGACAAGCGTGCCCAATCCATCATCGACGACCACCTGCGCGGCTACAAGCTGGACCTGGCCGACCAGATGCGGATCGTGGAGCGTGACGCTTTCGCCCGGGTCGAACGCCTGATCATGGGCAAGAAGGCCAACGGCGGTCCCAAGCGTCTGGCCAAGGGTTCCGAAATCAACAAGGAATACCTGGACGGCCTGGAGCCCCATCACTGGTTCGACATCCGCGTCGCCGACGACGAGCTGGCCCAGCAGCTGGAACAGATCCGCGACGGTCTGGAGCAGACCCGCAAGGCCTTCGACGAAGCCTTCGAAGCCAAGCGTAAGAAGCTGACCCAGGGCGACGAGCTGCCCCCCGGCGTGCAGAAGATGGTCAAGGTCTACGTGGCCGTGAAGCGCCGTCTGCAGCCCGGCGATAAGATGGCCGGCCGCCACGGTAACAAGGGCGTCGTGTCCCGTATCGTGCCCGTGGAAGACATGCCCCACATGGCCGACGGCCGTACGGTGGACATCGTCCTGAACCCCCTGGGTGTGCCGTCCCGGATGAACGTCGGGCAGATTCTCGAAGTCCACCTGGGCTGGGCCGCCAAGGGCCTGGGCCACAAGATCGAAGCCATGCTCAGGAAGGAAGCCAGCGCCCAGGAAATGCGCGCTTTCCTGGAGGAGATCTACAACACCAAGGGCAAGCCCGAGGATCTGGATTCCCTCAACGACGGCGAGATCCTGGAACTGGCCAGCAACCTCAAGGCCGGTGTGCCCTTCGCCACGCCGGTGTTCGACGGGGCCAAGGAAGAGGAAATCAAGTACATGCTGAACCTGGCCGGCCTGCCTTCCAGCGGTCAGATCCAGCTCTTCGACGGCCGCACCGGCGAAGCCTTTGAACGCACGGTCACCGTGGGCTACATGCACTACCTGAAGCTGCACCACTTGGTGGATGACAAGATGCACGCCCGTTCCACCGGTCCCTACAGCCTGGTGACCCAGCAGCCGCTGGGCGGTAAGGCCCAGTTCGGCGGCCAGCGTTTCGGGGAAATGGAAGTCTGGGCCCTGGAGGCCTACGGCGCTTCCTACGTGCTGCAGGAAATGCTGACCGTGAAGTCCGACGACGTGAACGGCCGTACCAAGGTGTACGAAAACATCGTCAAGGGCGAGCACAAGATCGATGCCGGCATGCCGGAATCCTTCAACGTGCTGGTCAAGGAAATCCGTTCGCTGGCGATCGACATCGATCTGGAACGTTATTGATTCAGGGCTTAGGAGTTAAACGATGAAAGCATTGCTCGATCTGTTCAAGCAGGTTACGCAGGAAGAGGAATTCGACGCGATTACCATCGGGCTCGCCTCGCCCGACAAGATCCGTTCCTGGTCCTTCGGTGAAGTCAAGAAGCCGGAAACCATCAACTACCGGACTTTCAAGCCCGAGCGCGATGGCCTGTTCTGCTCCAAGATCTTCGGGCCCATCAAGGACTACGAGTGCCTGTGCGGCAAGTACAAGCGCTTGAAGCACCGTGGCGTGATCTGCGAGAAGTGCGGCGTGGAAGTGACCCTGGCCAAGGTGCGCCGGGAACGCATGGGCCACATCGAACTGGCCTCTCCCGTCGCCCACATCTGGTTCCTGAAGTCCCTGCCCAGCCGTCTCGGCATGGTGCTGGACATGACCCTGCGCGACATCGAGCGGGTCCTGTACTTCGAAGCCTTCGTGGTGGTGGAGCCCGGCATGGTCTCCAACCTGCAGCGCGGCCAATTGCTCACCGAAGAGCAGTACATCGAAATGATGGAAGAGCACGGTGACGAATTCGTGGCCCTGATGGGCGCCGAAGGCGTGCGCGAGCTGCTGCGCAATCTGGACCTGGACGGCGAAGCCGAGCGCCTGCGCGCCGAGCTGGAAGTGACCGGTTCCGAGACCAAGAACAAGAAGCTGGCCAAGCGCCTGAAGGTCCTGGAAGCCTTCCAGAAGTCCGGCATCAAGCCCGACTGGATGGTTCTGGAAGTGCTGCCCGTGCTGCCGCCGGACCTGCGTCCCCTGGTGCCCCTGGACGGTGGCCGTTTCGCCACCTCCGACCTGAACGATCTGTACCGTCGCGTCATCAACCGGAACAACCGTCTGAAGCGCCTGCTGGAACTGAAGGCACCCGACATCATCGTGCGCAACGAAAAGCGCATGCTGCAGGAAGCCGTGGACAGCCTGTTGGACAACGGCCGGCGCGGCAAGGCCATGACTGGCGCCAACAAGCGTCCGCTCAAGTCCCTGGCCGACATGATCAAGGGCAAGGGCGGTCGTTTCCGGCAGAACCTGCTGGGTAAGCGCGTCGACTACTCCGGTCGTTCCGTGATCGTGGTGGGCCCCCAGTTGAAGCTGCACCAGTGCGGTCTGCCCAAGCTGATGGCCCTGGAACTGTTCAAGCCTTTCATCTTCCACAAGCTGGAAGTCCTGGGCCTGGCCACCACCATCAAGCAGGCCAAGAAGATGGTGGAAACCCAGGAGCCCGTGGTGTGGGACATCCTGGAAGACGTGATCCGCGAACATCCGGTCATGCTGAACCGGGCGCCTACCCTGCACCGTCTGGGTATCCAGGCTTTCGAGCCGACCCTGATCGAAGGCAAGGCCATCCAGCTGCATCCGCTCGTCTGTTCCGCCTTCAACGCTGACTTCGACGGCGACCAGATGGCCGTGCACGTGCCCCTGTCCCTGGAAGCCCAGATGGAAGCCCGCACCCTGATGCTGGCCTCCAACAACGTGCTGTCGCCGGCCAACGGCCAGCCCATCATCGTGCCCTCCCAGGATATCGTGCTGGGTCTGTACTTCGCCACCCGCGAGCGCATCAACGCCAAGGGCGAAGGCATGATGTTTGCCGACGTGGCCGAAATGGAACGGGCCCTGGCGGCCAAGGAAGTGGAACTGCACACCCGTGTCAGCGTGCGCCTGAAGCAGTACGAACCCGGTGCCAATGAAGGCGAGTGGAACGAAAAGCTGGTGCGCACGGAAACCACCGTGGGCCGTGCCTTCCTCTCCAAGATCCTGCCCAAGGGCCTTCCCTTCAAGGCCATCGACAAGGCCCTGAAGAAGAAGGAAATCTCCAAGCTGATCGACGAATCCTTCCGTCGTTGCGGCCTGCGGGAAACCGTCATCTTCGCCGACAAGCTGATGCAGAACGGTTACGCCCTGGCGACCCGTGCCGGCATCTCCTTCTGCTCCGACGACATGAAGGTGCCGCCCCAGAAGTACGAGATCATCGCTGCGGCCGAAGCCGAAGTGAAGGAAATCGAGCACCAGTACACCAACGGTCTGGTGACCCAGGGCGAGCGCTACAACAAGGTGGTGGACATCTGGGGCCGTACCGGCGACCAGGTGGCCAAGGTGATGATGGACCAGCTGGGCCACGAGGAAGTGGTGGACCGCCACGGCAAGACCGTGAAGCAGGACTCCTTCAACTCCATCTTCATGATGGCCGACTCCGGCGCCCGGGGTTCCGCCGCCCAGATCCGCCAGCTGGCCGGCATGCGCGGCCTGATGGCCAAGCCTGACGGCTCCATTATCGAAACGCCGATCACGACCAACTTCCGTGAAGGTCTGAACGTGCTGCAGTACTTCATCTCCACCCACGGCGCCCGTAAGGGTCTGGCCGATACGGCACTGAAGACCGCCAACTCCGGCTATCTGACCCGCCGTCTGGTGGACGTGACCCAGGATCTGGTGATCACCGAAGACGATTGCGGCACCAACAACGGCTACACCGTGCGCGCCCTGGTGGAAGGCGGCGAGGTGATCGAGCCCCTGCGCGAGCGCATCCTGGGCCGCGTCACCGTGGACGACCTGGTGGATCCCGAAACCCAGGAAACCGTGATCTTCGCCGGCACCATGCTGGACGAGGATCTGGTGGAACTGGTGGACAAGCTGGGCATCGACGAAGTCAAGGTGCGTACCCCCCTGACCTGCGACACCCGCTACGGCCTGTGCGCCAAGTGCTACGGCCGCGACCTGGGCCGCGGTTATCTGGTGAACGTGGGCGAAGCGGTGGGTGTGATCGCCGCCCAGTCCATCGGCGAACCGGGTACCCAGCTGACCATGCGGACCTTCCACGTGGGCGGCGCCGCATCCCGGGCTGCAGCCGTGTCCGAGATCGAATCCAAGTCTGCCGGTACCGTGCGCTACACCTCCGGTGTGCGTTACGTGACCAACGCCAAGGGCGAGAAGGTTGTGATTTCCCGCTCCGGTGAGCTGATCATTGCCGACGACGCAGGCCGCGAACGGGAACGCCACAAGGTGCCCTACGGCGCTACCCTGCTGCCCATGGATGGGGACGTGCTCAAGGCCGGTGCCAAGCTGGCCACCTGGGACCCCCATACCCGTCCCATCGTGACCGAATATGCCGGTACGGTGAAGTTCGAGAACGTGGAAGAAGGCGTCACCGTTGCCAAGCAGATCGACGAAGTCACCGGTCTGTCCACCTTGGTGGTGATCGACTCCAAGCAACGGGGCGGCAAGAGCTCCTCCAAGGGCGTGGTCCGTCCCGTGGTGAAGCTGCTTGATGCCAATGGCGAAGAAGTGCGTGTGGCTGGTTCCGACCATCCGGTCTCCATCGCCTTCCTGACCGGTTCCATCATCTCCGTGAGCGATGGCCAACAGGTGCATGAAGGCGACGTCCTGGCCCGTATTCCCCAGGAATCGGCCAAGACCCGCGACATTACCGGCGGTCTGCCCCGCGTGGCCGAACTGTTTGAAGCCCGTACCCCCAAGGATGCCTCCTTCCTGGCTGAATGCACGGGTACCGTCTCCTTCGGTAAGGACACCAAGGGCAAGCAGCGCCTGATCATCACCGATCTGGAAGGCATTGCCCACGAGTACCTGATCTCCAAGGACAAGCACGTGCTGGTGCACGATGGCCAGGTGGTCAACAAGGGTGAAACCATCGTCGAAGGCGAGCAGGATCCCCATGACATCCTGCGCTTGAAGGGTGTCGAGGAGCTGGCCCGCTACATCACCGACGAGGTCCAGGACGTGTACCGTCTGCAGGGCGTGAAGATCAACGACAAGCACATCGAAGTGATCGTCCGTCAGATGCTGCGTCGCGTCACCATCACCGAACCCGGCGACACCAAGTTCATCAAGAGCGAGCAGGTGGAGCGGGCCGAGGTGCTGGCCGAGAACGACCGCATGACTGCCGAAGGCAAGATCCCCGCGATTTACGATCACATGTTGCTGGGTATCACCAAGGCATCCTTGTCCACCGATTCCTTCATCTCCGCGGCTTCCTTCCAGGAAACCACCCGGGTGCTGACGGAAGCGGCCATCATGGGCAAGCGCGACGAACTGCGTGGCCTCAAGGAAAACGTCATCGTCGGTCGCCTCATTCCCGCCGGTACGGGTCTGGCCTATCACCGGACCCGCAAGGCCCAGGCCGAAGGCGAGGATCTGGCGATGGATCGTCCGATCGTCGAGGAACCCGTTGTGGTGGAAACGCCGGAACAGGCTTCCTGATGAAATTGCCGGCCCCGGAAACAGGGGCCGGAAACAGGGGCCGTGTCAAGCTTCGTTGACACGGCCCTTGCCAAGCCATAGAATCTATGGCCTTTGTCGGCAGAGGCTAATCAGAGCCTTTGTTTTGTATAACAAAATGGCTGGAGCGATCGCTTCGGCGGTGTTTTGGCGGTCTGTCCGCCAGAGGATTTATATGCCTACTATCAACCAGCTCGTGCGCAAGCCGCGCGAGGCAGAAGTAACCAAGAGCAAGGTCCCGGCACTGGAAAAGTGCCCCCAGAAGCGCGGTGTCTGCACCCGCGTCTACACCACCACCCCCAAGAAGCCTAACTCCGCTCTGCGGAAGGTTTGCAAGGTGCGTCTGACCAATGGCTACGAAGTCATTTCCTACATCGGCGGTGAAGGCCACAACCTGCAGGAGCACTCCGTGGTCCTGATCCGTGGCGGCCGGGTGAAGGACTTGCCGGGTGTGCGTTACCACACCGTGCGGGGTTCCCTGGATACCCAGGGGGTCAAGGATCGTAAGCAGTCCCGTTCCAAGTACGGGGCCAAGCGTCCGAAGGCAGCCTGATTTCCGGGTTGCTTGAGTAAGTGGCCGCCTTATGGGCGGCCGCGAGGTTTTGTGCGAACGTTTCGTGCAACCTCAACTGAATTGTGTAAAGAGAGGAAGTTATGCCGCGTCGTCGTGAAGTACCCAAGCGTGAAGTTCTGCCGGATCCCAAGTTCGGGAGCCAGGATGTTTCCAAGTTCATCAATGCCATCATGCAAAGCGGCAAGAAGTCCGTCGCCGAGCGCATCGTCTATGGCGCTTTCGCCCAGATCTCCACCAAGAGCGGTAAGGATCCCCTGGAAGTGTTCACCGCTGCCATCGGCAACGTGAAGCCCCTGGTGGAAGTGAAGTCCCGCCGCGTCGGTGGTGCCAACTACCAGGTGCCCGTCGAAGTGCGCCCCGCCCGTCGTATGGCCCTGGCCATGCGCTGGCTGCGTGAAGCCGCCCGCAAGCGCTCCGAGAAGACCATGGGCCTGCGTCTGGCTGCCGAGATGCTGGAAGCCTCCGAGAACCGTGGTGGCGCCGTCAAGAAGCGCGACGAAGTGCACCGTATGGCTGAGGCCAACAAGGCCTTCTCCCACTTCCGCTTCTAACCCATTCATCGAGGTTATAACGTGGCACGTAAGACACCTATCGAGCGCTACCGCAACATCGGTATTTCCGCTCACATCGACGCCGGCAAGACCACCACGACCGAGCGCATCCTCTACTACACCGGCGTCAATCACAAGATTGGCGAAGTGCATGACGGCGCTGCCACCATGGACTGGATGGAGCAGGAACAGGAGCGGGGTATCACCATCACCTCCGCGGCCACCACCTGCTTCTGGAAGGGCATGGACAGCAGCCTTCCCGAGCACCGCTTCAACATCATCGACACCCCGGGCCACGTGGACTTCACCATCGAAGTCGAGCGCTCCATGCGCGTCCTGGACGGTGCCTGCATGGTTTACTGCGCTGTGGGCGGTGTGCAGCCCCAGTCTGAAACCGTGTGGCGTCAGGCGACCAAGTACAAGGTGCCCCGTCTGGCCTTCGTGAACAAGATGGACCGTTCCGGCGCCAACTTCTTCAAGGTCGTAGACCAGATGAAGACCCGCCTGAAGGCCAATCCTGTGCCCATCGTGATCCCCATCGGTGCCGAAGACACGTTCGCCGGCGTCGTGGATCTGATCAAGATGAAGGCCGTCATTTGGGACGAAGCCTCCCAGGGCATGAAGTTCGACTACAAGGATATCCCCGCTGATCTGGTGGAAACCGCCCAGACCTGGCGCGAGCAGATGGTTGAGGCTGCCGCTGAGGCGTCCGAAGACCTGATGAACGAGTACCTGGAAAACGGCGAACTGTCCGAAGAAAAGATCAAGCTGGGTCTGCGTCTGCGCACCCTGGCTTGTGAAATTCAGCCCATGCTGTGCGGCACCGCCTTCAAGAACAAGGGTGTGCAGCGCATGCTGGACGCCGTGATCGAGTTCCTGCCTTCTCCCGTGGATATTCCTCCCGTGGCTGGCGTGGATGATCGCGAGCAGCCCGCTTCCCGCAAGGCTGACGATACCGAGAAGTTCTCTGCTCTGGCCTTCAAGCTGATGACCGACCCCTTCGTCGGCCAGCTGACCTTCATCCGCGTGTACTCCGGCGTGCTGAACTCCGGCTCCACCGTGCTGAACTCCGTCAAGGGCAAGAAGGAACGGATCGGCCGCATCCTGCAGATGCACGCCAACAACCGGGAAGAAATCAAGGAAGTGCTGGCCGGTGACATCGCCGCCTGTGTCGGCCTGAAGGAAGTCACCACCGGTGAAACCCTGTGTGATCCCGATGCACCGATCATCCTGGAACGCATGGTGTTCCCCGAGCCTGTGATTCACGTGGCCGTGGAGCCCAAGACCAAGGCTGACCAGGAAAAGATGGGTATCGCCCTGGGCCGTCTGGCTGCCGAAGATCCCTCCTTCCGCGTTCGCACCGACGAAGAATCCGGTCAGACCATCATCTCCGGTATGGGCGAGCTGCACCTGGACATCATCGTCGACCGCATGCGTCGTGAGTTCAACGTGGAAGCCAACGTGGGTGCTCCCCAGGTGGCCTACCGGGAATGCATCAAGAAGGCTGTCGAGCAAGAAGGCAAGTTCGTCAAGCAGTCCGGCGGCCGTGGTCAGTACGGTCACGTCTGGCTCAAGATCGAGCCGAACGAACCCGGTGCGGGTTACGCCTTCGTGGACGCCATCAAGGGTGGTACCGTGCCCCGCGAATACATCCCCGCGGTGGACAAGGGTCTGCAGGACGCCATTGGTAGCGGCGTGCTGGCTGGCTTCCCGGTGGTGGACATCAAGTTCACCCTGTTCGATGGCTCCTACCACGACGTGGACTCCAACGAAAACGCCTTCCGCATGGCGGCTTCCATGGCCTTCAAGGACGGTATGAAGAAGGCTCAGCCGACGCTGCTGGAGCCCATGATGGCCGTTGAAGTGGAAACCCCGGAAGAGTACATGGGTAACGTGATGGGCGATCTGTCCTCCCGTCGCGGCATCGTGCAGGGCATGGAAGACATCCCTGGCGGCATGAAGGCGGTTCGCGCCGAAGTGCCCCTGTCCGAAATGTTCGGCTACGCCACTCAGCTGCGCTCCCTGTCCCAGGGTCGCGCCACCTACTCGATGGAATTCAAGCATTACTCGGAGGCGCCCAAGAACGTCGCCGAGGCCGTGATCAACAAGAAGTAACAGGAACTGGAGATTATTGAATATGGCTAAGGAAAAATTTACGCGGACGAAGCCGCACGTAAACGTTGGCACGATTGGTCACGTGGACCACGGCAAGACCACGCTGACGGCTGCGATCACCACGGTGCTGTCCCGCAAGTTCGGTGGCGAGGCCAAGGCCTACGACCAGATTGACGCTGCGCCCGAAGAAAAGGCCCGCGGCATCACCATCAATACCGCCCACGTCGAATACGAAACCGAGAACCGTCACTACGCCCACGTGGACTGCCCGGGCCACGCCGACTACGTGAAGAACATGATCACCGGTGCTGCCCAGATGGACGGCGCCATCCTGGTGTGTTCCGCCGCTGACGGCCCGATGCCCCAGACCCGTGAGCACATCCTGCTGTCCCGTCAGGTGGGCGTGCCCTACATCATCGTGTTCCTGAACAAGGCTGACATGG
>NZ_AUCH01000028.1 GCF_000429665.1 Azovibrio restrictus DSM 23866 | reverse complement strand
GGGGTGATCAACCTGCGCGGGGCGGTGGTGCCGGTGGTGGATCTGGCAGTGCGCTTCGAGCGTCAGCCCCGGGAGACCACCAAGCGGACCTGCATCGTGATCATCGAGGTGGACACGCCCAAGGGGCGGCAGGACATGGGGATCGTGGTGGATTCGGTGTCGGAGGTGCTGGAGATTCCGGCGGCCGACATCGAGCAGGCGCCGGAATTCGGCTCCCGCATTCGCAACGACTTCATTGCCGGCATGGGCAAGGTGGAAGGACGGTTTGTGGTGCTGCTCAACGTGGACCGCATCCTCTCCCTGGAAGAGGTGGCCGTGCTGGGCAGTCTGGGCCAGCACTGAAACCGCTTCAGTAAGCCGGCGGGGTCGGTGTCGCGTCCTCGGGCCAGCGGTTCTCGAACAGCCACTGGTCCCGGGGCAGGCGCTGGCCCCAGCCCAGCTGTTCCAGCAGGGGTTGCTCCGGGAAGGATTCCGCCTGGCCCAGGCAGAGAATGGCGATGGGCCGGGCGCCCGGGGGCATGGCCAGCAGGGCTGCCAGGGCTTCCGGATCGAAGAAGGATACCCAGCCTACCCCCACGCCCTCGGCCCGGGCCGCCAGCCAGAGGTTCTGGATGGCGCAGGCCGCCGAGGCCAGATCCATTTCCGGCAGGGTGCGGCGGCCGAAGATGTGGGATTCCCGGCCGTCCATCAGGGCCACCACCAGCAGTTCCGCGCATTCCCGCAGGCCTTCCACCTTGAGCTTGAGGAACTCCTGCTGCCGGCTGGGCAGGTGGGCGGCGGTGTTCTGGCGTTCCGCCTCCACCAGGGCGTGCATTTCCCGGCGCAGGGCCGGGTCGGTGATGTGCAGGAAGCGCCAGGGCTGCATGTAGCCCACCGAAGGGCCTGCGTGGGCCGCGTCCAGGAGCCGGTCCAGGGCGCAGGGGGGCAGGGGGCCGGGGCGGAAGTGGCGCACGTCGCGGCGCTCGAAGATGGCCCGGTAGATGGCGGCGATCTCGGGCTCCGGGTAGCGGTGGGGGTTGCTGGGGTCGCGTTCGGGTTCGGCCATGATGGCAGGTGGGGGCCAGGGAGGCGCCATCTTACCCTCCGCTGGCGGTGGCGGCGAGGTTCAGCGGCTGCAGAAGTCCCGGAACCGGTTGAAGGGCAGGGCCAGGGTCTCGGTCTGGGACATGGTGCTGCGCACGGTCTGGCGGCTGCGGTCGAAGAGCACGTAGAAGCGGGCCGGTTCGGCCCAGTCGTCGCAGTAGCGCCATTCCCACACCAGCTCGTCCCGGGCTTCGTAATAAGTGGTCCAGGCCGGCACCGAGGGGCCCAGGATGCGCAGCACCTGCTCCGGCGTCATGCCCGGCCGGATGCGGGCGAAGTGCCGGGGTTCCAGGGCGTTTTCCAGGCGCAGCAGGCGGTAGTCGGGGGCCAGGTACACCATCCAGGTGTGGTAGCCCATGGGGCCGGTGGGATAGACCCACTGCTGGTGCCCGTCGGGCTCCTCCCAGCGCATGGCCGGCTGGCCCATGCGCCGGCTCACGTCGGCGGCGACGGAAATGCCGGGTTTGAGGCTGCGCCCGTCGAGCTGGGCGCAGGCGGACAGGAGCAGGGCTGAGAGCAGCAGCAACAGGCGGAGTCCCATGGGCGTATTCCGTTGGCGTGGAGGATGGGGATTCTTGCACTGCCGGGGGCGGGCCACAAGTACGGCCTGGTGTGGACAGAGGGGGCTGCAAGGCTTTCCGGGCCGGAAACTGGGGGTAAAATGCCGTCGATCTGCCCTCGGGCCCTTCCGGAGTTTCCATGAGCCGCACCACCCTGTCCCGCTACCTGATTGAAAAACAACGCGAAAAGAACCTGCTCCCCGCCGACCTGCGGCTCCTCATCGAGGTGGTGGCCCGGGCCTGCAAGCACATCGCCGTGACCATAGGCAAGGGCGGGCTGGGGGATGCCCTGGGAGAGGCGGGCAGCGAGAATGTCCAGGGCGAGGCCCAGAAGAAGCTGGACGTGATCTCCAACGACATCCTCCTGGATGCCAATGAATGGGGCGGCCATCTGGCCGCCATGGCCTCCGAGGAAATGGACCTGCCCCGGCTGATTCCCAACCGCTATCCCCACGGGGAATACCTGCTGATGTTCGATCCCCTGGACGGGTCCTCCAACATCGACGTGAATGTTTCCATCGGCACCATCTTCTCGGTGCTGAAGTGTCCCGAAGGCGCCGACCTGTCTTCCGAAACGGCAGCCGAAGCTGCCTTCCTGCAGCCGGGCACGGCCCAGGTGGCGGCCGGCTACGCCATCTACGGACCCACCACCCTGCTGGTGCTGACCGTGGGCGACGGGGTGGCGTCCTTCACCCTGGACCGGGAGATCGGCTCCTTCGTGCTCACCCAGGAAAACATCCAGATTCCCGAGGACACCAAGGAATTCGCCATCAACATGTCCAACCAGCGCCACTGGGAGCCGCCGGTCCAGCGTTACGTGGCCGAGCTGCTGCAGGGCAAGGAAGGCCCCCGGGGCAAGGATTTCAACATGCGCTGGGTGGCTTCCATGGTGGCCGACGTGCACCGCATCCTGACCCGGGGCGGCATCTTCATGTATCCCCTGGACGCCAAGACCCGGGACAAGGGCGGCAAGCTGCGCCTGATGTACGAAGCCAACCCCATGGCCTGGCTGGTGGAGCAGGCCGGCGGCGCCGCCAGTACCGGACGCCAGCGCATCCTCGACCTGCAACCGGAAAAGCTGCACCAGCGGGTGCCGGTGATCCTGGGCTCCAGGAACGAGGTGGCGGTGGTCGTCGCCTATCACGCCAGCTGACCGGAAGGAAGCCAGCATGTCCGCCAAGCATCCCATCGTGGCCGTCACCGGTTCTTCCGGCGCCGGCACCAGCACCGTGCGCAAGGTTTTCGAATCCCTGTTCCGGCGCGAGGGGGTGCATGCGGCCATCGTCGAAGGGGACAGCCTGCACCGCTACGAGCGGGCCGAGCTGCGCGCCCTGAACAACGCCCGGGAAGCCCGGGGCGAGCCGCGCCTGTCCCTGTTCGGGCCGGAAACCAACCTGTTCGGGGAGCTGGAAACCCTGTTCAGCACCTACAGCGAAACCGGCCTGGGCCGGCGGCGGCGCTACCTGCACGACAAGGAGGAGGCGGCGCCCTTCGGCCAGGAGCCGGGCACCTTCACCCCCTGGGAAGACCTGCCCCTGCAGACCGACCTGCTGTTTTACGAAGGTCTGCACGGCGCGGTGCGCACCCAGCAGGTGGACGTGGCCCGCTATCCGGACGTGCTGATCGGCGTGGTGCCGGTGATCAACCTGGAGTGGATCCAGAAGATCCACCGGGACACCAACATGCGCGGCTATTCCCGGGAGGCGGTGATGCGCACCATCCTGTCGCGCATGCCCGACTACGTGCATTACATCGTGCCCCAGTTCGAGCTGACCCACATCAACTTCCAGCGGGTGCCGGTGGTGGACACCTCCAACCCCTTCATCGCCCGGGACATTCCCACCGCCAGCGAATCCATGGTGGTGATCCGCTTTGCCGATCCCCGGGGGGTGGATTTCCCCTACCTGCTCTCCATGATCAAGGATGCCTTCATGACCCGGGCCAACACCATCGTCATCCCCGGCGACCGGCAGGACCTGGCCATGCAGCTCATCCTCACCCCGCTCATCTGGCGCCTCATGGCCCGTCGGCACGGGGCCGACTGAAACCCTTCCCTCCCTGGCCCGGGCCGCCTCCGGGAACTTGGCCTGCAATCCGCCCTGGATTATGCTTTCGGTCTTTTCCGGCCCGGGCCCGTGCATGAGCATCGAGATCCTCTCCTACCTGACCGGCTTGCTGCTGCTGCTCTGGTTCGCCCCCCCGCTCCTGTTCCTGGCTGTTTTCCTGGCCCTCTGCCTGGTGCTTTCCAACTGGCAGGACGCGGCGCCGGAGCCGGCCCTCGTGAGCCTGCTGCAGCGCCAGGTGATCGAACCGGCCCGGGAGCAGAACGGCTACTTCGCCTGGGTCGGGGTGATGGGGCCCGCCGACCAGGAGCCCCTGGCCTGGGGCCAGCGCTGGTACCTGGAGGCCCGCCGCCTGGATGTCGGGGCTGGCCCGGCGGACACCGCTGCCGCACACCCCATGGACCGGGAGCTGCGCCAGGGGACGGATAGCGCGGCGCAGATCCCCTGCGCCAGCCAGCCCGGGCGCTGCCTGGAACTGACCCGCAAGGACCCGGCCCAGGCCCGGGCCATCCTGGAGCGTGGGGCCCTGACCCTGGCCCGGGGGGAGGTGGCGCTGGCCCTGGACTATTACCAGGAACCCCGCTGGGCCGGCATGTCCCTGGAGCGCTTCCACTACTTCAGGCAGCCGTCCCAATGGTCCGGCCTGAGCGGCACCCGCTTCGCCCTGGCCGTGGCCGAGGGGCGTGACCGGGAGGCCCTGGCCCAGCTGGCCCGGGAAATGGATTTCTACCGGCGCCAGCTGGCGGGCTCCGTCACCCTGGTCAGCAAGATGGTGGCCCTGGCCTGGATGGAGCGCAGCTACCAGTTCCTCAACCAGTACCTGCGCCAGGCCCCCGACGGCGCCCGGAAGCACCGGGCCCTGCTGCTGCAGATGCTGGCTCCCCTGCCCGAAGCCGCCGTGGACATGCGCACGGTCCTGGAAACCGAGTTCCTGATGCTGCGCAACGGGCTGATGAGCCTGAACCCGGGCCGGGAGCTCCAGCTCCCCCAGGGACAGCTCCTGGAGCGGCTGCATTTCTTCTACCTGCCCCAGGCCACGGTGAATAGCCATTTCCGCCAGACGCAGGTCCTCCTGGCCCTGGAAAACAGCCGCGGGGCCGATTACATCCACCGGGCCGCCCGGCTCGGGCAGCAGCACGAGCCGGGTCTGGAGCCGGACTGGTTCCTGCCGCGCAACCTGGTCGGCCGCATCCTGCTGCAGGTGGGCCAGCCCAACTGGAGCAGCTACTTCCTGCGCCGGGACGACCTGCTGGTCTGGCGTCAGGTGGTGGCCCTGCAGCTGGACATGCTGGAATCCGGCCTGGGGGTTGCGGAAGTGGTGGATCAGGCCCTGCTGGAAGGGCGCCTGGCCCACCCCTTCAGCGGCCAGTCCCCGGACTGGAATCTCAAGTCCCGGCACCTGGTGTACGGGGCCCGGCCCGAGCGCCGGGAGGGCATGGCCCTGGAGATCCGGCTGTAGCAGCCAGGAGCCGGGGAGCGGAGGGGACTGGTAGTTTCCCCAGGTCGCCACCCAGGGATCGCCCGGGTGCGGGGGGCGGGATTTTGCGCCACACTGTCAGCCTGGGAATTGCCCCGAGCGGCCCCGGTTGCATCTGCAAGCGCACCCCCTGTCCTGGACGCAGTCCGGCTCCTGCCGGAACTGCTCCCCGGGGCCCATTGCGAGGAAACCTGCCATGACCTCCTGGCCTGATCCACAACTGAGCGACTCCATGTCCATGCTGCTGGGCCGTCTGGCGGATACCGCCCTGGCCCGCCATTTCCAGGTCACGGTCAGCGACGCCCAGGGGCGCATCCTCTATGCCAATCCCAGCTTCTGCCAGGCCGTGGGCTACAGCCTCAACGAGCTGGTGGGGCAGAACTACAGCCTGCTCAACTCCGGTCTTCATCCCCAGGGCTTTTTCGCCGGGATGTGGCAGGCCATCCGCGCCGGGGGCGACTGGCACGGGGAGGTGGCCAACCGCTGCAAGGACGGCCGCGTGGTGTGGATGGAGCTCACCATCTTTCCCCTCGCCGGAGTCCAGGGCCAGGGGCCCTGCTACGTGGGGGTGAGTTCGGACATCACCCGGCTGGTGGAGATGGAGGGGGTGCTGGGGCAGATCCTGCAGGGGGACCCGGTGCCCACCTTCGTCATCGATGCCCGGCATGTGGTGACCCACTGGAACCGGGCCCTGGAGGTGGTGACCGGCGTCGGTGCCGGACAGGTGGTGGGCGGCAGCCAGCCCGGTCTGGCCTTCTACGGGGAACAGCGTCCGGTGCTGGCGGACCTGATCGTCGATGGCCGCCTGGAGGGGCTGGATTCCTACTACCAGGGCAAGTACCGGCGCAGCGCGGTGATTCCCGATGCCTACGAAGCCGAGGGTTTCTTTCCCCAGTTCGGGGACTCGGGACGCTGGCTGGCCTTCACCGCCGCGCCCCTGCGGGATGCCGAGGGGCGCATCATCGGCGCCATCGAAACCCTCCAGGACGTCAGCGAAAGGAAGCAGGCGGAAGAATTCCTGCGCCAGTCCCAGGCCGACCTGGAAATCCTGGTGCAGCGGCGCACGGCCCAGCTGGCCCAGGCCAAGGCGGAGCTGGAGGCGGATATCCGCCAGCGTCAGGCCTCCGAGGCGGAACTGCGCCAGCGCAACGGGGAGCTCACCGAGCTCAACCGGCGCCTGGAGGAGGCCCAGGAGCAGCTGGTCCAGTCGGAGAAACTGGCCTCCATCGGCCAGCTGGCGGCGGGGGTGGCCCACGAGATCAACAATCCCATCGGCTACGTGCACTCCAACCTGGGCACCCTGCAGGGTTATGTGAGCGACTTGTTCGAACTGCTGCAGGGCTACGAGGCGGCGCTGCTGGCCCTGCCGGAGGAGCATCCGGCCCGGCAGGCGGCCCTGGAGCTGAAAAAGCGCAAGGATCTGGAGTTCCTCCAGGAAGATTTGCCGGCCCTCATGGCAGAATCGGGGGAAGGCATTTCCAGGGTCCGCCAGATCGTTGCCGACCTGAAGGACTTCTCCCGGGTGGAGCCCAGCCAGGAGTGGCAGTGGGCCGATCTGCACCAGGGCCTGGAAAGCACCCTCAACATCGTCAATAACGAAATCAAGTACAAGGCGGATGTGGTGAAGGAATACGGAGACCTGCCGGAAATCGAATGCCTGCCTTCCCAGTTGAACCAGGTATTCATGAACCTGCTCGTCAATGCCGCCCATGCCATGGGCGCGGAGCGGGGCCGCATCACCCTGCGCACCGGCCGGGAGGATGGCAACCGGGTCTGGGTGGAAGTGCGCGACACGGGCAGCGGCATCAAGCCCGAGCATCTGGGGCGCATCTTCGATCCCTTCTTCACCACCAAGCCGGTGGGCCAGGGCACGGGCCTGGGGCTTTCCCTCTCCTACGGCATCATCCAGAAACACGGCGGCGACATCCAGGTCCACAGCCAGCCGGGGCAGGGCACCACCTTCCGCATCGTCCTGCCGGTACGCCAGACCCAGGAGGCACGTCCATGAGCACCCCCACCATCCTCTGCGTGGATGACGAGGCCAACATCCTCTCGGCCCTGAAGCGGCTGTTCCGTCCCACCGGCTACCGGCTGCTCACCGCCCCGGGCGGGGCCGAAGCCCTGGAGCTCCTGACGGCGGAGCAGGGGCAGGTGAACCTGGTCATCTCCGACATGCGCATGCCGAACATGGACGGGGCCCAGTTCCTGGCCCGGGTCCGCCAGGAGTGGCCCGGCATCGTGCGCGTCCTGCTCACCGGCTACGCCGACGTGGATTCCACCGTCGCGGCCATCAACGAAGGGCAGATCTACCGCTACATCTCCAAACCCTGGAACGAGCAGGAAGTGCTGCTCACGGTGCGGGAGGCCCTGGAGCGCCAGGCCCTGGAGCAGGAAAAAGCGCGCCTGGAGGCCCTGACCGCCCGCCAGAACGAGGAACTCAAGGCCCTGAACGCGGGCCTGGAGGAAAAGGTCCAGGCCCGCACCCAGGAGCTGCACCTGGCCCATGAGCGGCTGAAGAAGAGCTTCTTCACCTCCATCCAGGTGTTCGCCAACCTGATCGAACTGCGGGGCGGCCAGATGGCGGGCCACTCCCGCCGGGTGGCCGACCTGGCCCGCCGCATCGGCAACCAGATGAGTCTGGAGGGACGGGCCTGCAACGACATCTTCCTGGCCGGCCTGCTGCACGACGTGGGCAAGATCGGCCTGCCCGACCCCCTGCTGGGCAAGCCGGAGAACAAGATGAACGGGGAGGAACTGGGGGTGTTCCGCAAGCATCCGGCCAAAGGGGAGCAGGCCCTGATGGCCCTGGAGGAACTGCGTCCGGCGGCGCGGCTGATCCGCAGTCATCACGAACGCTTTGACGGGCATGGTTATCCCGATGGCCTGGCCGGCCTGGCCATTCCCCTGGGGGCCCGCATCCTGGCCCTGGCCAATGAATACGACGGCCTGCTCCAGGGCACCCTGAGCGGCAAGCGCCACAGTGAGGAAGAGGCCCGGCAGCTGATCTTCCAGGGCAAGAGCAAGCGCTACGACCCCGCCGTGGTGGATGCCTTCCTGGCCCTTTCCGGCGGTCTTCCCGAGGTGCAGAGCGAGAGCCTGGCCCTGGCCCCGGCCGACCTGAAGCCGGGCATGGTCCTGGCCCGGGACCTGATCAGCCGTGACGGGGTGCTGTTGCTGGCCACCGATTACGTGCTCGAGGAAAACTTGATCCGTCAGATTCAGGATTACGAACGCAGTGAAGGCAGCCGCCTGGTGCTGCACGTGCGCCCGGCCAAAAACTGAAGGAGGACCCCCGGCAGCGGGGCATTGTCCAGGGAGGAGATGATGCAGAGCGAACAACTGATCTGGAGCGAAGAGGGCTGGCAGGCCGTGCACGGCCAGCTGCAGCAGCCGGCGGGTCTGGTGCTGCTGTTTGCCGCCCGGGAGCGGCTCACCCCGGCCTGCCTGGAGCAGGTGGCGGCCCGCTATCCCGGGGCCCTGCTGCTGGGCTGTTCCACGGCCGGAGAGATTTGCGATACCCGGGTGCTGGACGGAACGGTGCTGGTGACTGCCGTGCACTTTGCCGCCACCTCCCTGGAGCTGGTGAGCGAGACCCTGGCGGCGGCCGGCGACAGCACGGCCATGGGGCGCAGCCTGGCGGCCCGCCTGCCCCAGGCCGGGCTGCGCCATGTGCTGGTGCTGTCCGACGGCCTGGAAGTCAATGGCACCGAGCTGGTGGCCGGGCTGCGCCAGGGCCTGCCCAGCGGCATGGGCATCACCGGTGGTCTGGCCGGTGACGATACCGCCTTCGGGGAGACCCGGGTGGTATGCGGCCGGCACGCAGCCCGCGGTCTGGCGGCGGCCCTGGGCTTCTACGGGGAGCGTCTGCGGATCGGACACGGCTGCCTGGGGGGCTGGGATACCTTCGGGCCCCAGCGCCTGATCACCCGTTCGGCCGGCAACGTCCTGTACGAACTGGATGGCCAGCCGGCCCTGGCCCTCTACAAGCGCTACCTGGGCGAACATGCGGCGGGCCTGCCCTTTTCCGGCCTGCATTTTCCCCTGGCCCTGTCGGGCCCCGACGGCAAGGGCGGGCTGGTGCGCACGGTGCAGGCCATCGATGAGGCCGAGGGCAGCATGACTTTTGCCGGCGCCGTGCCCGAGGGCTCCTACGCCCGGCTCATGAAGGCCAACCTGGAGCGGCTCATCGACGGCGCTGCCGGTGCCGCCCGCCAGAGCTGTTCCGGGCTGGAAGGCGGAAGCGCCCAGCTGGCCCTGCTGATTTCCTGCGTCGGGCGGCGCCTGGTGCTGGAACAGCGGGTGGAGGAGGAGCTGGAGAGCGTGCGCGACCTGCTCGGCCCCCAGGCCCGGCTGTGCGGCTTCTATTCCTACGGGGAGATTTCCCCCTACCTGCCCACGGCCCGCTGCGAGCTGCATAATCAGACCATGACCATCACCACCTTTTCCGAGTCCTGAGGTCCGGCCATGCATCCCCTGTTGTCGCGCCAGATCCGTCGCCACCTGGGCGACATGCAGCCCCTGCCGGAGGCCTGGCAGGGCTTTTTCGAAGCGGTCAGCGATGCCTACAGCCACGGGGACCAGGACCGCAACCTGATCGAGCATGCCCTGGAGGAAATGTCCCAGGAGCTCACCGCCCGTAACGAGGAGCTGCGCCGCCAGCTGGAAGAGCGCTGCTGCACCGAACTGGCCCTGCAGCGGGAGAAGCGGGAACAGGCGGCCCTGATCGAGAAGCTGGCCACCACCCAGGAGCAGCTGCTGCAGTCGGAAAAGCTGGCCTCCATCGGCCAGCTGGCAGCCGGGGTGGCCCATGAGATCAACAATCCCGTCGGCTATGTGCATGCCAACCTGGGGACCCTGGAAAAATACCTGGTCGACCTGTTCGCCATTCTCGACGGGGACGCGGCGGCGGTGGCGGAACTGCCCGACGGGCACCCGGTCCGGATGCGCCTGGCGGCCGAGCGTCAGGCCCGGGAGCTGGACTACCTGCGCCAGGACGTGCCGGACCTGCTGCGGGAGTCCCGGGAGGGGCTGGCGCGGGTGCGCAAGATCGTCCAGGACCTGCGCGAATTCTCCCACCCGGACGAGGGGCTCATGGCCTGGGCCGACCTGCACCAGGGCCTCGATTCCACCCTCAACATCGTGTACAACGAGCTCAAGTACAAGGCCGAGGTGGTGAAGGACTACGGGGAGCTGCCGCCGGTCCAGTGCAATCTGTCCCAGCTCAACCAGGTGTTCATGAACCTGCTGGTGAATGCCGCCCACGCCATCAAGGATCGGGGCACCATCACCCTTCACACCGGGGTCCGGGCCCCGGGCCAGGTGTTTGTGGAAATCCGGGATACCGGCTGCGGCATCCCGCCGGAGATCCAGAAGCGCATTTTCGACCCTTTTTTCACCACCAAACCCGTGGGCAAGGGCACCGGTCTGGGGCTTTCCCTGTCCTACGGCATTGTCCAGCGCCATCACGGTGTCATAGAATTGGAGAGCCACCCGGGCCAGGGCAGCACCTTCCGGGTCTGCCTGCCCGTGGCCCAGCCCGAGCCGACGCCATGAGCGCCCCCCACGCCTTGCCAGGAAACCCACCATGAGCCACCGCATACTTCTCGTCGATGACGAACCCGGCATCCTCAAGGCCTTGAAACGCCTCTTGCTGCTGACCCCCTGTACCTGCAACGGGCAAACCTTCAAGCTCCAGGTGGATACCTTCACCCATCCGGAGGACGCCCTGGAAGTGGTACGCCACGTGCCCTACGAGCTGGTGGTGTCCGACTACCGGATGCCGGGCATGGACGGGGTGCAGTTCCTCAAGTCCGTGCGGGAGCTGCAGCCCCGGACCGTGCGCTTCATCCTGTCCGGCTACGCCGACCTGGGGGGCTTGATCAATGCCATCAACGAGGCCCAGATCAGCCGCTTCATCGCCAAGCCCTGGAACGATTACGAGCTGGTGGCGGCCATCGGCCAGGGCCTGGCTTTCCGGGCCCTGCAGCTGGAAACCGAGCAGCTGGCCGACCAGAAACGCCTGGAGCAGCGCATCCTCAGCGACGAGGAGGTGGCGCGCAAGCTGCTCGAATCCCAGGAGCCCGGCATCACCCGGGTGGACTGGGGCCCGGACGGTTCGGTGATCCTGGACCCGGAACTCCAGGCGGAGTTCGAGCGTCTGCATCCAGAGGCCTGAGGCCCTGCAGCGGCCCCCGGCCTGCGAGGAGAAAGACACGATGCTAGAAACCTTCAAGTGGGACCAACGCTACGAAACCGGCATTGCCATCGTGGACAGCCAGCATCGGCACCTGGTGGATCTGCTCAACAGCCTGGTGGAGGTGGTGACCGAACAGCGCCACGCGGAACCCGAGGATGTAATCGCCCTGCTCGACGGCCTGGCCGCCTACGCGGTGGTGCACTTTGCCGACGAGGAGCGGCTGATGCGGGAATCCGGCTGCGATCCCCGCCACATGGAAGTCCATGAGCGCCAGCACGGGGCCTTCGGGGAGCAGGTACGGCTGGCCCGGAGCGAATACCTGGCTGCGCACCAGTCCCGGGAAATCCTGGAACTGCTGGTGCGCTTCGTCACCAGCTGGCTGTCCTTCCACATTCTGGGTTCTGACAAGGACATGGCCGGCCAGATTGCCCGGATCAACCAGGGACTGCCGGCGGAACGGCGTACCAGCCGGGACTACGAGGTGGAAGAGGCGCCCACCCGGATCCTGCTGGAGGCCATGGAGCATCTCTACGACCTGATGGCCCAGCGCAACCTGGCTCTGGTCAGGACCCGGGACGAGCTGGCGGCCCTGAACGCGCACCTGGAGCAGCGGGTGCAGGAACGTACCGCCGAACTGCAAAAGGCCCTGGCCGAGGTGGAGCGCACCCGGGAGCAGCTGCTGCAGTCGGAAAAGATGTCCGCCATCGGCCAGCTGGCGGCGGGAGTGGCCCACGAGATCAACAACCCGGTGGGCTTCGTCAGCTCCAACCTGGGCAGCCTGACCCAGTACGTGGGCCGGCTCCTGGACCTGGTGGACACCTACGAGGCCCAGGCCGGGGCCCTGCCCGAGGCGGCCCGCCAGGCCATCGCCGGCAAGCGCCAGGAGTTGGATTACGACTTCCTGCGGGAGGATGTGCGGGATCTGCTGCGGGAATCCGGCGAAGGGCTGGAG
This sequence comes from Azovibrio restrictus DSM 23866, assembly GCF_000429665.1. GTDB lineage: Bacteria > Pseudomonadota > Gammaproteobacteria > Burkholderiales > Rhodocyclaceae > Azovibrio > Azovibrio restrictus. Next base: position 7,367 of record NZ_AUCH01000028.1, on the reverse strand, counting down.
CGGGTCAGGAAGATCGTCCAGGACATGAAGGAGTTTTCCCATGTGGATCACGGGGATTGGCAGGAGGCGGACCTGAACGCGGTACTGGAATCCACCCTCAACGTGGTCTGGCACGAGGTCAAGTACAAGGCCCAGGTGGAACGCCGGCTGGACCCGGCGCTACCGCCGGTGCGCTGCCTGCCGGCCCAGATCAGCCAGGTGCTGATGAATCTCCTGGTCAACGGGGTGCAGGCCATCGAGACGCCGCCGGGCAAGTTGACCCTGAGCAGCCGGGCCACCCCGGCCGGGGTGGAGCTGACGGTGAGCGATTCCGGCCGGGGCATGGGGCCCGAGGTGTTGAAGCACCTGTTCGAGCCCTTCTTCACCACCAAGCCGGTGGGCAAGGGCACGGGCCTGGGGCTGTCCCTCTCCTACGAGATCGTCAAGCGTCACGGCGGGCAGATCCTGGTGCATAGCGAGCCGGGTCAGGGCTCCAGCTTCACCGTGCTGCTGCCCCTGGACCCGGAGCGGCCGGCCTAGCCGGGAGGGGATCATGGGCCCGCCGCGTCCATCCCGTCCGCCCCCGGGAGCCCGGTCATGAGCGATAGCGCCAGCGTCTCCATGGCCGAGCTCCGGGTCGGTCTGTACATCATCCTGGACCTGCCCTGGTTCCGGCATCCCTTCGCATTCAGCCACTTCAAGATCAAGTCCGAGGAACAGATCCGCATGATCCGGGAGCTGGGCCTGGAGCGGGTGCGCTACAACCCAGCCTTGAGCGACCCGCCGCCGGCAGTTCCCGGGGCGGGGGCACCCGAGTCCGGCAACGCGGTGGCAGCGGCGCCTCCTCAGGCTCATGGCGCTGCCGCTCCGGCCGCGGCCCCGCCGGTATTGCCTGTATTGCCGGAAGCGCCGCCCGAAGCGCCAGACCTCGTGACCGGTGCAGTGCCGCCCGGGGTTCAGCCGGCGCTGCCGTCCGAGCTGCCGCCCAGCCCGGCGGGGCCCGGGGCCGTCGCGCCGGAACCCGCCGTCAGTCCCTATATCGCCAAGGCCCTGGCCGCCAAGCAGGCGATGATGGAACGGATCCGGGTGCAGCGGGAGGCGGCGGCGCGCATCGAGAATGCCTTCGTGGACACGGCCCGGACCTTGCGCGAGGTGGAGAAGAACCTGTTTACCCGGCCCGCCGAAACCGTGCGCCAGGCCACCGAGCTGGTGACCCAGATCGCCGACTCCATCCTCTGTGCCCCGGAGCTGGCGATTCACGTCATGGGCGACAAGCTGGGAGGGGAGGAGCTCTATTTCCACTCCCTCAACGTCACCACCCTGGCCCTGATGGTGGCCCGGGACATCCACCTGCCCCAGGAGGCCGTGGGTGCCCTGGGCATGGGGGCCCTGTTCCATGACATCGGCCGCAAGGAGATTCCCAACCGCATCCTGATGAAGCAGGAGCCCCTGAGCCTGGCCGAGCAGCATCTGTACGAGATGCACTGCCAGTACGGCATGGAGATGGGGCAGCGGCTGCAGTTTTCTCCCGCCATCAACCGCATCATCCTCGAACACCATGAGCTGTTCGACGGCAGCGGCTATCCCCAGCAGTTGAAGGGGGAGGCCATCGGGCTCCTGTCCCGCATCGTCGCCTTGACCAACTATTACGACGTGCTGTGCAATCCGCCGCACATCGCCAATGCCCTGACCCCCCACGAGGCCCTGTCCATCATGTTCGCCAGGCTGAGGAGCAAGTTCGATCCGAAGCTGCTCCAGGTACTGGTGCGTTGCCTCGGGGTCTACCCGCCGGGCACCATCGTGCAGCTCTCCAACGGGGTGATCGGCATGGTGGCGACGGTGAACACCGCCAAGCCCATGAAACCCATGGTGGTGGTCTACGATGCCAGCATCCCCAAGGACGAGGCGATGCTGGTCAATATGGAACAGGAAACCGACCTGAACATCGCCAAGGCCATCCGCCCCGCCCAGGTGGCCACCGAGGTGTACAACTACCTGAGTCCCAGGAAACGGGTCAGCTACTACTTTGATGCCGGCCAGTCCGGCAAGGAGGCCGGGACCCCATGAGCCAGCTCGAACAGCTGATGCTGGACCAGGCCCCCTGCATGATGCTGCTGGTGGAGCCCGGGGAACTGCGCATCTTGCGGGCCAACCAGGTGGCCAGCCGGACCCTGGGCTATGCGCCGGAAGCTCTGCTGGGCATGTGCATTACCGAGATCGAGAGCGCCCTCCAGGACGTCTTCTACTGGGAGGAAGTGCGGGCCGGCCAGTGCCTGGAAATCGACAATCAGGAAAGTTTCTACCAGTGCGCCGATGCCACCCTGCTCACGGTGAGCAAGTCGGTGCGGCTCCTGGAGCACGAGGGAGGCCGCCTGCTCCTGGTGCTGGCCCGGGACGTGGGCCAGGAGCGCCAGGTGGAGGCGGCCCTGGAGCAGACCCTGTCCCAGCTGCGCGCCACCCTGGAATCCACCGGCAATGGCATCCTGGTGATCGACTGGCAGGGCCACATCGCCAGCCTCAACCGGCTGTTCAGCAGCATCTGGAACATCCCCGAGGCCCTGCTGCTGGCCCGGGATGACGGGGCCATCCTGGCCCGCATGGCGGAACAGGTGGAGGAAGCCGATATCTTCCGGGCCCGGCTCCAGGCCATCGTCGATGGCGGCGAGACCGAGGACGTGTTCCGGCTCCGGGATGGCCGGGTCCTGGAGTGCAAGTCCAGGCCTCAGTACCTGGGCGAGCACATCGTCGGCCGGGTGTTCGGCTTCAGCGACATCACCGAGCGCACCCTGGCCGAAGTGGCCCTGCGGGAATCTCGGGACAAGCTGGAGGAGCGGGTGCTGGAGCGCACCGCCGACCTGCAGGCCGCCAATGCCAGCCTGGAGGCGGAACGGGCCCGCCAGGCGGAGCTGATCCGGAAGCTGGAAGAGGCCCAGACCCAGCTGCTGCAGTCGGAGAAGATGGCTTCCATCGGCCAGCTGGCGGCGGGGGTGGCCCATGAGATCAACAACCCGGTGGGCTTCGTCATGTCCAACCTGGGCTCCCTGCAACGCTACGTCACCGACCTGCTGCGACTGCAGGCCGCCTACGAGGCCAGGGAAGCCAGCCTCTCCGAGCCCGAGCGCGAGGCGATCCGGGCCCTGAAGCAGGACATCGATGCCGACTACCTGCGCGAGGACATCGGCCAGCTGTTGACGGAAACCCTGGATGGTCTGCAGCGCATCAAGCAGATCGTCCTGGACCTGAAGGATTTTTCCCACGTAGACAGCGCCGAGCGGGTCTGGGCCAACCTGGAAACGGGACTGGACAGCACCCTCAACGTGGTCTGGAACGAACTCAAGTACAAGGCCCGGGTGGTCAAGGAATACGGCCGCATCCCGGAGATCGAATGCCTGCCCTCCCAGTTGAACCAGGTGTTCATGAACCTCCTGGTGAATGCCGCCCACGCCATCGAAAGCCAGGGCACGATCACCATCCGCACCGGCTACGACGAGGAGCGGGTGTGGGTGGAGGTGGAGGACACGGGCAAGGGCATCACCCCGGAACAGATGGGCCGCATCTTCGAACCCTTCTACACCACCAAGCCCGTAGGCAAGGGCACCGGCCTCGGCCTTTCCCTCTCCTACGGCATCGTGCACAAGCACGGGGGGCACATCGAGGTGAAAAGCGAGCCCGGCCAGGGCAGCACCTTCCGGGTGGTGCTGCCGCGTCAGTGGCAGGCGGGGGCCGGAAAAGAGGCTTGAACCCGGGGCTGCTGCGGTTGCCATGGTCTGCCTGCTCCGCTGCGTATTCCGGGGCGATGCTTATGGAATACAATCCGGGCTTTCCATCTGCCGCTTCAGGGTGCCGTCATGCGTTTTCTCATCCGTCTCGGGGATCCCACCGACCATGGGGGCGTGGTTGTCTCCGCTTCCCCGGCCACCCTGGTGGAAGGCAAGCCCGTGGCCCGCATCGGTGATCTGGTGGCCTGCCCGATTCCGGGGCATGGGGTCTGCAAGATCGTCACCGGCGATCCCTCCACCGTGGTGGACGGCAGCCCGGTAGCCCGGCAGGGAGACAAGACCGCCTGCGGCGCCACCTTGATTCCGACCCAGTTCAGTACGGCCGAACTCTGAACATCCCGGGGGCCTCCATGCTGCGCAGTACTTTCCGCTGGTTGTTCCTGTCCCTGTTCACCTTTTCGGTGGCCTGGGGCGCGGGGTTATACCGGCTGCGTTTCCATACCCCGTCCTATGGCGCGGGGGAGCTGGCCTTCTGGCTGCTGGGGCTGCCGGCGGCCTGCGTGGCCGGCTGTGTGGCCCTGGTATGGGGCTGGCGGCGCCATCTCAGTGCCCGGAAAGAAAAGCAGGAAGCCCAGGCCTCCCAGCAGCAGGCTGAGGCCCGGCAGGCGGCCCTGGCCCAGGCTCGTGCCGGGGAGCGCCGTTTTGACAGCCTGCTCCTGGTACAGGGGGAACTCCTGTTGCCAGCCCCGGCCTATGGGCTGGATTTTGCCGGGGCCCTGGCCCAGGCACTGCCCAGCCAGGAACTGGCGGAAGTGGACTACGAGGGCCTGCCCTACAAGCTGGCGGTCCGGCGCCATCGTGCCCTGATCCTGCCCGAGACGCTTGCCTGCCTGCACGGGCGCAGCCTCCGGGTCGCTGCCCAATGGGAAATCCTGCTGCTCCGCCTGCTGGAGCCCGAGGGCAGCGTCACCCGGCTGGGCCGGCAGGCCGCCGCATGGCAGGCCCGCCATCCTGCCGTGGATGCCCTGACCCCGTTCTGGGACCGGGAACAGCGTTCCAAGCCGCCAACCCTGCTGATCCGCTTGCTGGTCGACAGCAGCCTGATGGAGGACGCGGCACGGCTGGTGACCTATCTGGAATCCCGACTGCCCGGCCTGGGCTGGCCCGGGGCCCTGGAGACCCGCTTCGACATCCGGTCCGCCGATGGGGCCCAGGCCCTGGTTCTCATCGATGCCTTGATCGAAGCGACGCAACAGTTTCCTGATCAGGGCCTGGTGCTGCTGGCGGCTGCTTCCCAGTTCGACGAGGCCAGCTTGCGTCAGGCTTTGCGGCAGCATCAGCTGGGAGATCCGGTGCAATGGCAGTATCAGACCCGGTGTATTCCTTCCGAAGGTGGCTGTGCCCTGGTGTTCCTGCCGGCGCCCCTGGCGGCGGCCTGCGGTATTACTGCCAGCGCCAGAGTCCGGCGGCCGGTGGATGGGGGGCTGTCCCCCGGGGTTTCCCAATCCGAGCTGACTCTGCTGGAACAGGCCCGCTTGCGGGCCGCCCCTGATTTCGACAGCCGGGCTCCGGCAATCACCCGGATCTGGCTGGACGGGGATCTGCCTGAAGCCGCGCTACGGCGGGCGGCCCTGGTGCTGAACCAGCGGCAGCTGCCGGCAGCGGTGGAGGCTTTTCAGCCGCTGCCCGCCGAGGAGGCCGGGGTCCCACCGGATGAGCCGGAGCCGGAAATCTGCCCGGCAGGCCAGGTGTTCGGCCCCCTGGGGGCGGTCAATGCCCTGGGACTCCTGGCTGTTGCTGCCCGGCCGGGGGCCGGCTGTGAGCTGGTGATGGCCGGTGTGGCCGGGGCGCGGGTGGCCGTGGCCCTCATTCCGCCGGAGGGGTGAGCCACGCCCGGGAAATAATCAATGCTTTTGGCATTGCGGCGGCATTCATGCTTATGTACTATCCCGGCTTTCCGCCCGCCTTGCCCCGCCCATGTCTCTTGCCGCTTTCGCCAGTGCGTTCATGCAGTCCGACCGGCTGCTGGCACTTTCCCTGGCACCCGGGGCGGGCCTTCCCGACAACACCTTCCTGCCCCTGGAGCTGTACGGCCAGGAATCTCTCTCCGGTGCTTACACCTACGAGCTGGCCTGTCTTTCCTCCGATGCGCACCTGGAGCTCAAGCGCTGCATCGGCGTGCCGGCCCAGCTGGCGCTGCTGACCGACCAGGGACAGCAGCGCGCCATCTGCGGCCTCGTTACCCAGGCCCGCCATGAAGGCTCGGATGGGGGCTTTGCCCGTTATCGCCTGACCCTCCAGGACCCCTTTGCCGTGCTCGCCCGGCGCCGCAACAGCCGGGTGTTCCAGGACCTGAGCGTGAGGGAGTTCGTGGCCCGGATCCTGGGCGAGCACCGGGAAAAGAACCCGGTGCTGGCGGAGTGCTTCGACCTGGATGACCGCTGCATCGGCCAGCACCCATCCCAGTCCTGGGTCACCCAGTACAACGAATCCGACACCCATTTCATCCAGCGCTGGCTGACCCAGGAGGGCATAGGCTGGTACTTCCGCCATGGGGAGGACTGGTGTCCCGGCCAACAGCCCCGGATCACCCTGGTGCTGTTCGACGACCCGGCCGCTTTTGCCCCCTGCAGCGCCGCCCGGGTCCGCTTCCATCGGGCGGATGGTACCGAGGCGGAGGACAGCATCACCCACTGGGGCGGCAGCCGGCAGCTGGCCACCGGGTCTGTGGAGCGGGCCAGCCACGAATACAAGAGAGTGCTGGTGGAGTGTCAGGAAAAGTCGGTGGATGTCAGCCAGGGCAGCTACGGCGGACGCCTGGCCAGCACCCTGGAGGACTACCACTACGACACCAGCCATGCCGCCAACGACGAGCAGGACTATGCCCGCTATGGGCGGCTCCGGGCTCAGGCCCATGCCCTGGCGAGCAAGACCTTCACCGGTCAGGGCAGTCAGCGGGCCCTGGCGGTAGGGCAGACCTTCGAGCTGGCGGGGCATCCGGTACACGATCAGGACGGGGCCGAGGCCCGGCGTTTTGCCCTGATCCAGGTGGAGTGCTATGCCCGCAACAACCTGCCGGGGGAATGGCCTGCGCCCCTGCGGGCGCTATGTACCCCGGCCCTGGCCGGCGCCTTCGCCGGGATCGACGCAGGCCTGGATGAGCCGGTGTTCCGCAACCGCTTCAGCTGTGTGCGCAAGGGCATTCCCCTGGTGCCGGCTTTCAGCGGCACCGCCCACGCCAAGCCGGTGGCGCCGAGCCTGCTGATCGGGATCGTGGTGGGGCCGGAGGGGGAGGAGATTCACACCGACGAGCTGGGGCGGATCAAGGTGCGCATGCCCTTCACCCGCCAGGCCGACCATGCCCACGCCCAGGGCGCCGGGGCCACCGACTCGGACCGGGATTCCCAGTGGATCCGCGTCGTCCAGCCCTGGTCCGGCACCGAATACGGCGGCCTCTTCATTCCCCGGGTCGGCGACGAGGTGATCATCTCCTACGTGGGCGGCGACATCGACCGCCCCATCGTCACCGGCACCGTCTATAACGGCACCCATCGTCCTGCCACCGCCAGCCACGCCGGCAACCTGCCCGGCAACCGCAAGCTCGCCGCCCTCAAGAGCAAGATGTACAAGGGCAACGGCGCCAACGAACTGCTCTGGGACGACACCACC
>NZ_AUCH01000027.1 GCF_000429665.1 Azovibrio restrictus DSM 23866 | reverse complement strand
TCCTTTCGTCGAAACCCGATCCCCATCCCCATGAGCACCGGAGGCGCTTATTCCGCGCCAAAAAGACGGGGGAGTCCATCCCATCAGTCAACCGGTCGCCCAATCGGCTGCGCCGTTTGGGTTCCCTCCGCGCTGCGCGCTCCGGCGCCGGTTACCTCCAACGTTAGAACATCAATTCCTTCCCTCACCCCCTCCCCATCTCCCCCGCAATCCTCAAACACTCCTCCAGGCACCAATCCTTCCCGGTAGCCCCCATCCACCGGGCCACAATGACGGGGGTCTGGTAGAGCTCTTGCCGGGTCTTTAGTGCCAGCTTCAACAGCCGCACATCCTGGTTCTGCCTGTGCAACGAGCTAAACCTCTTTTGCGCCTCCTTCTCGTAGTGCTCATACTTCAAAAACCACTCCAGCTTTTCCCGCACCAGGTCAAAATTTCCGGATAGATCTTTCAGAACCCGTTCCGGAGTACTACCGTTGTTAAGCCGGTTTTCGACCTGCCACATTTGCGTTTCAGGATTGAACAGCGGCCTTTCCTTCGGCGCTGCCACCTTCGCCACCTCCACCCCCGGCAACACCCCCGATACCGGCGCCGAAGCCTGGGAATGCACCACCGGCTTTTCCCGCTCGTCCCTCCGGGCCTTCGCCGCCTTCACCGCCTCCCGCACCTCAGACCGGCCCGCCTCGCCCTTCCTGATCTTCTCGCACAACGCCCAGGGCGCATTCGATCCATTCGAAAGCAACTCCAGCTGAGCCACCCCCCGCAGGATCTCCAGGTCCTCAGTGATCCCATCCTCCAACAGCCGGCGGGCGTAATGCCCCAAGCGCTCCTGCAGCCCATACCGCTTCGACACCCACACCACCGACTTATGCACCCGCTGCGCCACCGCCTGCAGGCTCCCCAGCTCCAGGCGCAAGCGCTCCACCACGGCCGCTTCCTCCTGCAAGCTCAAGTCCTGCCGGTGGATGTTCTCCGCCAGCTGGTCCGCCTTCGCCTCCTCGGCCGACACCTGGCGCACCACGGCCGGCACCTCCAAGAGCCCCGCCAACCTGGCCGCCCTCAGCCGGCGCTCCCCGGCAATCAACACCAGGCGCACCCCATCCCGCCGCACCAGGAGCGGTTCCAACACCCCCCGCCGGCGGATATCGTCGGCCAGCTCCTGCAGCTGCCCATCGTCGAACGTCTCGCGGATCTGATCATCCACCGCAATAGCCGAAACCGGGACAAGGGCAAACTCCGGCGCCTCGGCCGGCGCCAGAATCTCCAGGTTCACCTGCTTCAACCTGGCCACCGCCTCCCGGGCCTGGTCGGCGGCAGAAGGCTTAGCCTTCCGGGCGGTTTTCGCATGCGAAAGTTTTTCCGTGGCCATGGTTAAGCCCTCCCTTGCATCAACAGATTTCGTGCCGCCGCTTCGGCCCGCTTGAAAGCAGAAACAAAGAACTCCTCCCCATCCCAGGGAAACTTCCACTGCTTCAACCCGGCACAAGCTGAAATAGCCTCCACATCCGCCCAGCCCCCACACTCCAGGTAAAACAGCGGGGCACTGTCCTTGTCGTACAGCAGCGCCATGTAACTACCGCGCCCCCAGACTTCCCCCGTCGTCATGACCAGGAACACCACGGAAGGCCCCCTGGGCCCATGCACCATCACCCCCTCAATAGCGGCGATGCTCTTCAATCCGATATCGAAGATTTTTTCCCTCAAGATGTACTCTGCCGCCCGGTACTCCAGGGGTCCGATATGCGCCTTCATTGCACACCCCCGACCTTCTGGAAATCCGAAAACCACTCGTTCAGCCCGACCTTCAGTTCATCCCCCTGGCAAATCACGGTCCCAGCCTTCCGCCGGTCCACAAACGCATGGCAGATCAAGAGTTCATCCCGGTAAGGCTTTCGCTTCGCCCAGCTCACCGCCTGCTCGATGCTTTCAAACGGATACTGCTTGCACCCCTTGGAACTCCGGTAGATCAAGAACAGCAGCGCCGGGACGGCCTGCCTCTGTTCTTTGAAACCTCTGGATGGAGCGGCGGCCCCTTGTTGGATTTGCTGGTTTTCTGGCTTGGTCGTCATGGTTACACCTCCTGTAAAGAAACTCCGTCTGTATGCGTATGGCCCGCCGTCCAGGACCACAGGCGCTTAAGCGGAAAGCAAGGGAGAAACCGGAAGCCGCAGCGGCTTTTTTTGCGACGCCTCACCGCAAAAAAACGAACGGGTGAGGATTTCAGGCGAAAGCACGCCTCAAGCTTTCGCCGGCCCTTGCTTTCTGCTTGCCTGTGGTACAGGTCGGCGGAAAAGGCCATACGGATACAGACGGGGGGGAGGAGGTAAAGCGGGGGCGATGGATTAGCCAGAAAACATCGGGCGCAGCCCGGCTAACTTAGGGCCTGCTCCTTTACTCGCATGCGAGGGCAAGCGGAGCGCGCAGCTTGTTTATGCACTACGGCATAGAGGCCAGTTAAAATGCATTAACAGAAACCATTCTCAACAACTGGCATGATATTTGAAGACGTATTGGGGGCCTACCTCTCCGCCCGCCCTCACTTCCGACGGGGCCCAGGTAACAACCGGGACCAATACAGCCTTGGGCACTTGCAGCCCCATTTCGGCGGGCGAAGAATCCGGGACCTGAAACGCTACGAAATCCGGAGCTACATCAATCGCCGCCTTGAACAGGGGGTGAAGCTCTCCACCGTCCGCAGGGAGCTGCGCCTGTTCTGCGCCGCCATCAACTTTGCAAAGGCGGAATTCGGCCTGGAAGACATGCCCAACCCGGTAGCACGGCTGGGACTGAGCAAGGAAGAACCCCGGGTTCGATGGCTGACCAGGCAAGAAGCCGCCACCCTGATAAAGGAGGCCGAATTCAATGCCCCCCGCCCTCACCTGCCGGCATTCATCCGGCTGGCCTTGAATACGGGCTGCCGGCGGGGAGAGCTGCTAAACCTTGAATGGTCCCGGGTGAACTTCGAGCAGAAACACATCCTCCTGGAAGCCAGACATAACAAGAGCCGCAAGCGGCGCACGATCCCGCTCAATGATGACGCCCTGTCGGTACTGAAGCGCATGGAGCAATGGCAGGAAGAAAAAGGCGTTCGTAGCCCCTGGGTGTTCGGATGGGAGCGGGGAAGAATTACGACCTTCAAAACTGCTTGGACCTCAGCCCTGAAAAGAGCCGGGATAACTGACTTTCGGATTCACGACCTGCGCCACACCTTCGCCAGCTGGATGGTCATGCAGGGAATTTCACTCTACGTCGTTAAGGAGCTGCTGGGCCATGCCAGCATTACGCAAACAGAGATCTATGCTCACCTGGCACCCAGCCAGGCCGAAGAAGCTGTGCAAAGGCTTTTGCCCTTCTGATCACCTGCAGGCCCTCCGAAGGCAGGGGTCGGACGTTCGAATCGTCTCGGGCGCGCCAGATTCTCGAAACAGGGCCCTTCTCCGGAAGGGCCCTGTTTCGCTTTTGGCTTCAGGCTCAGCTCCGCTCTCCGCCAGCCCGCCCCTATCTCTCCAGCACCATCACTCTCCCTGCTTGTCGCTGCCGGCCTCAGCTGGGCAGGTCAGCCCTGACCGCCACCATTTAATCTCATGGCATAATTCGCAATCCCAGTGGCAGCAGGTTGCGAACAGCAGCACTGCAGAATGCCGAATAGGCCGGGAGTTTGGGTTAGACAAGAGGGCTGGGGCTAATCTTCCAGCCCCCGGCATCCGCCAATGAAAACCCGAAGAGCCAGGGTTTGGCGGAGCGCATTGCTCACTGCAATACGCCCAAAACAACATGCTCATAAATTTATCAAGCGCCAAAGGAACATCCATGTCAGTCCAGCAAACGCTATACACACACGACAACTCCAAGCTCTATGCTTATGACCCTGCCACGAACACATTCACCCTGATCGGCTCGACCAACCACTCGTTGACCGATGTTGCCGTTGCACCTAACGGTGCCGCCTACGGGATCGGTTTTTCCACCCTGTATACCTTGAACCTGTCCTCGGGGGCGGCAGACAATGCCATCAATCTCGGACGCAACGACTTGAATGCCATGGTCGTAGACAACACCGGACGAGCCTTTGTAGCTGGAAACACCAGCAACACGATTTACCAGGTCGAGTTATCTACAGGCGCCCTGACCCCATTTGCGACATCTACAAGCTATTCGGCCGGGGACCTGATTGTCCTGAATGACAAGCTCTACCTCTCCACAACCAATGGGACGCTGGAAAGCTTCGATCTTGCCAGCGGTGCCCGGCTTGGCAGTGTGCAACATGGAATCTCCGATGTCTGGGGCATGGCTATTGGAGAATACGGAACGGTCTACGCATTCGCAGATAACAGGGTTTATGCCCTGGATCTGGTTACGGGGGAAGCGACCCTTACGACCACATTTCCTGCCGGCTATACCGCATACGGGGCGACCCAATCTTCCCCGAACTGGCAGCAGTGGTACACCGGTGCCTCCGGGAGTGACGTGCTCTCAGGCTCCACCGGCAACGACATGATCGCAGGCCTGGACGGGAATGATGTACTCCATGGGCACGCAGGAGATGACTGTCTGATCGGAGGAACCGGTGATGATATTTTGAACGGGCATGGCGGCCTGGATACAGCGAGCTATGCCAGCACGCTGACCGGCCACACGATCATCAGGACGGCCAACGGGCACACAGTCGCGGGAGAAGGCGACGGCAGCGACAGCCTGAGCGGTATTGAGAAAGTGCAATTTGCCGACATGACAGTCAATCTCACCATCCAGACAGCTGCCGCGGTGGCACCGGCAGCAGATGTGCAGCGTCTGATGGAATTGTATGTGGCATTCTTCAACCGCATACCGGATGCCGACGGTCTGGAATACTGGATCGGACAATATCGGGCCGGACAAAGCATCAACCAGATTGCCGAATCGTTCTACAACGCAGGGATACAGTATTCAGACCTGACGGGATTCAGCAGCAGCATGTCCCACGGGGACTTCGTCCATGTGGTGTACAAGAATGTGCTGGGCCGTGCGGAAGGAGCGGATGCGGAAGGCCTGGCCTACTGGAGCGGGAAACTTGCGGACGGCAGCGCCACCCATGGGTCACTGGTATCCGATATATTGGGTACCGCCCATACCTTCAAAGGTAATAGCACCTGGGGCTGGGTAGCCGACTTGCTGGATAACAAGCTGAGCGTGGCACACACCTTCGCAGTGGATATGGGCTTGAACTATAACGATGCCTCCGACTCCATTGCCAACGGCATGGAAATCGCGGCAGCGGTAAGCGCATCCTCAACGACCGATGCCATCCGCCTTATCGGAATCAATCCAGACAACCTCGATCTGGCCTGAGCCTCTCCACCCCGGCCATACAATTCGCTTCAGCAGCGGACTGTTTCCGGCCAGCCCCGTCCGGTGACCGACTCGGTTACTGTGGCCGGACGGGGTGCCGGCCCCGTGCTACGGAATCCGCCACCAGTCTCTGGTAGAGCGCCAGGGTACGGTCCCCCATCTGCTCCAGCTGGAACTCGGCCAGGGCCCGCCGTCGGCCGCACGCTCCCATTTCCCGGCGCAACTCCTCCTGGTTCAGCAGGTGCGACAAGGCTTGGGCCAGAGCCGCGGAGTCTCCGGGGGGAACACACAGCCCCGTAACGCCATGCTGATTCACGAAATCCACCCCGTTGTTAAGACGGGTGCTGACAACCGGCCGCCCGGCCGCCATAGCCTCCACCTGTACGATACCGAAGGCTTCCGCCTGAGTCACCGAGGGCAGGCAAAAGACATCACAGGCCTGGTAATAGGCAGGCAGTTCCTCATCAGGCACCAACCCCAGGAAAACCACCCGGTTTTCCAACCCCAGGGCAACCGCCTGCCCCTTCAAGGCATCAGTAAGGGGCCCTTCGCCCCCCAGCAGCAAGCGCACATCCGGATCCAGAGCGGCCATGGCCTGGAGCAGGACGTCAAAACCCTTGTAGGACACATGCCGCCCCAGGGCAAAGATCAGGCGCCCCGGATGGGCATTGCGAATCTGGAACGCCCGGGGATCAGGCTCCAGGAAACGCTCCAGATCGAAGCCAAAGGGAATGACCTGAAGCTTGTCCTGGATATCCAACCCGGATAGCAGCGGCGAACTGGAGAAGTGCGCGGGAGTAGCCACGACGATGGCACCCGCCTGGCGCAGCAGCCGGTTGAGCCAGGGCCGGTAGAGCCGGAGCAGCTGTTGCTGCCGCACCACGTCGGCATGCCAAGTCACAAGCCTGGGCACCCGGGCCGGGATGGCCATGGACGCCAGGTGAGACATGGGATCAGGAAAGTGCAGATGCACCAGATCGAAGGGGCGCATCCGATGCTGGCGCCAGGCCTCCAGCACCAAACCCGGAGAGAGGGCAAGACTGCCATCCACATTCCAGCTCGGAGTACGAATGACGGGAATCCCTCCTGGCAGAAGAAAGCGGCTCCCCCGAAAATCCCGGGAGGGCACCAGGTTAACAAACTCCACCTGGTCCCGAAGCGCGGTCAGCAAACCCTGGACATGGGCCTGGATGCCACCGGGCTGTGCATCACAGAACCGGCCGAAGCACAGCACACGCATGGTGGTTTCTCTCAAGCAGGCACGCCCGGACCGGACCCCAGCATCCAGGCCAGCGTTTCTTCGAGCGGGGGAGAGTCCCAGGCACCGATCAGTTGTCGCAAGTGATCAGGTACGCCCCCCAGAGTATGCACCTCGCCCTGACGCACGAAAGCCGGGTTGACGCACACCTCCATCCGGTGGCCGCTGAGCCGGGTCGCCAGCTCCAGAGCCGAACGCAAGGAAACGGTACGGCCGGAACAGATGTTCACCACCTGGCCAGGCGCATCAGCCGCCAGCAGACGCCGGTAGGCCTGGGCCACAGCCCGGACATCGGAAAAATCCCGGTAGACATCCAGATTACCCAACTCGATACGCTCCGCCCGACGCCGGAAATGGGCCACAATCTTAGGTAGCAGAAAGGACTCGGACTGCCCCACGCCGGTGTAATTGAAGGGACGAGCCAGGATGATGGGCAGTCGCTCCATCCACACCCGGGCCATATATTCCATGGCCAGCTTGCTCACCGCATAGTCATTGGCAGGATTGGGCGGCACCTGCTCATCCAGCAGTCCCTCCCTCTGGTTACCATAGACGTTGGCGCTGCTGGCCAGCAGCACCCGCTGCACGCCAGCCGCCTCGGCATCGAGGGCAGCCAGCAGGTTGCGGGTTCCGATCACGTTGGTCTGGTAAAACGCCGCAGGATCCCCGTGTCCGACAAAAGCCAGGGCCGCCAGATGCACCACCACGTCAGGAGCTGCCTGGCGCACTGCAGCCGTCAATGCCGGAGCATCCAGCAGGTCGGCCGGAAAAACCCGCTCACCCGCCAGTTCCGGCCGGCTGCAGGTGCCAAAGACCAGATAACCGGCTGCCTCCAGTTCGGCCGCCACATAACGGCCAGTGAACCCCTCAATCCCCGTGATCAGCGCCCGCATACCGCCCCCCTCAGAAGGAGAAACCCTTGCGGTTACGGGCCAGGTCTGCCTCCACCATCATCGCGCACAGGGCCTCCAGGCTGGTTCCTGCTTCCCAACCCAGGGCACGCCGGGCCTTGTCCGGGTTGCCGATCAGCAGATCCACTTCGGCTGGCCGGTAGAAGCGGGGATTGACCTGCACCAGCACCTGACCACTGGTTTTGGATACCCCTTCCTCAGCCTCTCCCTCGCCACGCCATTCCAGCTCCGTGCCCACGGCCTTGAAGGCCATAGTCACGAAATCCCGTACGGTTTCCGTACGCTGGGTTGCCAGCACATAGGTATCCGGCTCATCGGCCTGCAGCATGCGCCACATGCCCTCCACGTATTCCTTGGCAAAACCCCAGTCACGGCGGGCATCCAGGTTGCCAAGCTCCAGCAGTTGGGCAGAACCCAGGGCAATCCGCGCCACCGTGTCGGTGATTTTGCGCGTCACGAACTCCTTGCCCCGCAGGGGCGACTCGTGATTGAACAAAATGCCGCTGCAGGCAAAGATGCCGTAGCTTTCCCGGTAGTTCACCGTCATCCAGTGGGCATAGAGCTTGGCCACACCATAGGGACTACGGGGGTAGAAAGGGGTATCTTCGGCCTGGGGGATAGCCTGGACCTTGCCGAACATTTCGGAAGTGGAAGCCTGATAGAAGCGGATTTTCGGATTGACGATCCGGATGGCCTCCAACAGATTCAGAGGCCCCAGACCGGTGATTTCCGCAGTGGTCACCGGCTGTTCAAAGGAAACGCCCACAAAACTCTGGGCCGCCAGGTTGTATACCTCCTCGGCCCCGGTCTGCTGTAACAAACGGATGCTGGCCGACAGGTCGGTCAAATCATATTCCACCAGCTCCAGCTGGGGATGGCCGGCAATTCCCAGCTCCTCGATGCGCCAGAAATTAACAGAACTGGTGCGCCGGTAAGTACCAAATACCCGGTACCCCTTCTGCAGCAGCAATTCGGCCAGGTAGGCCCCATCCTGACCGGTGATACCGGTGACTATCGCCTTCTTCATGCGTACTCTTTCAACAGTTTGTGCCCTGCGTCACAGTCGCCGCAGGACGCCGATAAGCAAAATCGATCTATTCTTGGTGCCGTCCGTAGGAATCGTCGAAGCGAACAATGTCATCTTCACCCAGGTAAGAACCAGACTGGACCTCGATCATTTCCAAGGGTATCCGGCCCGGGTTGGTCAGCCGATGCACGACACCAAGGGGAATGTAGGTAGACTGGTTCTCCGACAACAGGATGGACTTGTCCCCCGTGGTCACTCGCGCCGTGCCCCTTACCACCACCCAGTGCTCGGCCCGGTGATGATGCATCTGCAGGGACAGGGACGCCCCGGGGTTTACAACAATCCGCTTGACCTGAAAGCGGCTACCGCAATCGATACTGTCATAGTGGCCCCAGGGGCGGAATATCTTGCGGTGCGCGGCAGATTCGGGGCGGCCTTCCCGCTTCAGGTAACTCACCACATCCTTGACCGACTGGAGCTGCTCCTTATGAGCCACCAGCACCGCATCGGCAGTTTCCACCACCACTAGGTCCTGCAAGCCCAGACAGGCCACCAGACGATGCCCGGAGCGAACGTAACAGCCGCTGCTCCCAAAGGAAAGCGCATCTCCCAACAGCACGTTACCGGCCTCATCCTTGTCGCTGATTTCCCAGAGGGCCCCCCAGGAGCCCACATCGGACCAGCGTGCATCCAGGGGGACAACCACGCCAACATCCGGGGGTAGATGCTCCATTACCGCATAGTCGATGGAATCGGCAGGACAGGCGGCAAAGGACTCGGAGGCCAGACGCACGAAATCACTACCGAACTCCCCGGCTTCCAGGGCCTCTTGGCAAGCACTGAGCATTTCCGGCTGTAGCCGTCCCAGCTGCTGCAGCCAGACTGAAGCCCGTACCACGAACAAACCGCTGTTCCACAGGTAATCCCCAGAAGCCAGGTAAGCTGCTGCCGTATCCTGATCCGGTTTTTCCACAAAAGCCTCGATGGCATGGGCGCCCCGCTCCCGAAGCATCCCCTTGCGGATGTAACCAAACCCGGTTTCCGGAGCCGTAGGCACAATCCCGAAAGTGACCACCCGCCCCTGGGCGGCATGTTCCACGGCCACTTCCAGGGCAGCCCGGAAGGAATCCATATTGCCAATGACGTGATCGGCCGGCATGACCACCATCACGGGGTCTTGCTCCCGCTCCAGCAATGCTGCCACCGTCAGGGCCGGAGCCGTATTGCGCCCACAAGGCTCAAGCAGGATGCGGGCATCCCCGGCACCCATCTGGCGCAGCTGCTCTGCCACCAGAAACCGGTAGTCTTCGTTGGCCACCACCAGGGGCGGCAGCAGCTCCAGCCCCTCCGGCAGTTGCCGTTCCTGCAATCGCGCCACTGTCGCCTGCAACATGGAGGCATCCTCCACCAGGGAGAGCAGCTGTTTGGGATACTGCTCCCGGGACAGGGGCCACAGACGGGTTCCCGACCCGCCACATAAAACCACGGATACCAGCTTCACGCTCATTCCTCCAGGGCTTAAGGCCGGCTTTCCAGCCAGGCATTGAAGTGCCGCATTTCCTGATCATCGAGTCGGCCCACTAGGCCCAGAAGATTCAAGCGGGCAACCACGTACTGGTAACGCCCCCGGTGCAAATCACGACGTGCATTGGCCACGGCCTGCTCTGCATTGAGGATGTCCAGGTTATTTCGGGTACCCGCCTGAAACCCCTTACGCGTGGAAAGCAACGTCTGTTCGGCGGACTTCAGGGCCAGCTCATAAGCACGCACCCAATGCACCCCCTGGGAAGCTGCATCGAACTGCTTACGCACCATCAGCCGCACTTCCCGCCGGGCAGCCTCCAACTGCTGCCGCTGTTTTTCCAGGCTGGCCTGAGCCTGGCGCACCACGGAATTGGTATGCCCACCGGAAAAAACGGGAATGCTGACCTGCACGCCGATCATGCTCGTATCGTAGGAAGTACCGATGCTGGTGTTGTTCTCGCTTTCGCTCTTGCTACGCTGAGCCACCAGATCCACCGTAGGCAGATGTCCGGAGCGGGCTTTCCAGACTTCCTTCTCCGCCGCAGACACACTGGACTGCAGCGCCTTCAGCTTGGGGCTCAAGGATTCGGCCACCTTGACCCACTCCTCCAGGTTGTTTGGCTCCGGCGGCTGCAACTGCACCCGCTCCGGATTCAACGTGGCCAGAGGCGTCAGAGGCCGGTTCACCAGCACCTGCAAGGCATCCAGCTTGTATTCCAGCGTGTACTTCAGCTCAATAGCCTGAGCCCGGGCGGAATCCAGGCTAGAGCGTGCCTCATCCACATCGGTACGGGTCCCCACCCCCGCCCGGAAGGACTTCTCGGCAGAGGACAGCTGAGTTTCAAAGGCCTTCTGCTGAGCCTCATTCACTTCCAGATCGGCCCGCGCCAGCAGCACATCGAAATAGGCCGCCACGAGGCGCATGGCCAGTTCCTGCCCGGCCTGATCCTGATTCGCATCGGCACTATCCACCTGATCCAGGGACTGAGCATAAAGGGCGAAGTTATAGGGCCGAAACAGGGGCTGCTTGAGCACAAGGGAATAATTATGACTGTCGTAGTCATAGGTCACGGTCCGCGGCCCGACGATGGTCTGGCTGGTCTGGTCCGTCGTGTTCTTGCTCTTCACCCCATTGATGGAAATATTGGGGAGCAACTGCCCCCTGGCCTGGGGCAGAGCCTCGCGCATGGCATCCGAATCCGCCTTCGCTGCCAGATAGGTGGCATCCGATACCCTTGCATCCCGATACAGGCTCAGGAGGTCATCAGCCCAGACCGGCTGCGACAGCAGCCCGGCCAGCAATATGGGCAGGAGTCTGCCCCGCATCGTGCAAGCCCCCATCTCACTCCTCCTTCATGGACACAGCGATTCGGCTCAGCAGGGGGCGCAGCAGATACATCAACATGGAACGTTCGCCCGTCACCACGACCACCTCCACCGGCATACCCGCCTGCATCTGGCGGCTACCCAGCATCTTCATCCCCTCGGGAGTGATGGAAACCCGGGCCAGATAGTAGGTCGCCCCGGTATGCTGGTCCGTGAGCAGATCCCTGGAAACGGATTCCACCTTGCCAGGCAGCACCAGTTGAGGCGTGTGGGCAAAACCAGAGAAGCGCACATCCGCCTCCTCGCCGGGAACAACCCGGTCGATGAGATGGGGGGGCACCCTGGTTTCCAGCAGCAGGAACTCATTCTGGGGCACGATATCCATGATCTTCTGCCCCGGGCCAATCACGCCGCCGACCGTCTGGGCCACCAGTCCCACAACCTGCCCCTCGGCAGGAGCGCGGATAACCGTACGCTCCAGGTCATTTCGAGCCGCCACATACTTTTCCGCATCAGCCTGGACCTGACTACGCACATCGGCCAGCTGTCCATCCACCTCCTTGCGGTAATCCTGCTGCCGCTGCAGATAGCGCAGCTTGAGCTCGGTAATTGCCCGGCGCGAACGTTCCAGATTTCCCATGATTTCCGCGATCGAGCCACTGGTTTCGGCGGCATTGCGCTCCAGTGCCAGCAGATTGTTGCGGGGAGCATAGCCCTCGGCCACCAGCTCCCGCAGCCCCTTCAACTCCTCCTGCATCAGGGCCAACTGGGCCTTGCGGCCTTCCAGCATGCCCTGATAACCCCGCACCGACGCTTCATAACCGCGCATGGATTCTTCCATAGCGTCCAGCTCCGCCTGCAGGGCCATACGCCTAGCCATGAACAGGCTGCGCTGGTTGCTCATCACCTGCTGGACGAGGGGATCTTCCTGAAGATCGAGCAGATCCTTGTGGAAAGCAACTTCCTTGGCGTTGCCCTGCTCCGCCTCCAGACGGCCCTCCGTGGCCCGCAGGGAAAAATAATGCTGCCGGATGGATTCCAGATTTGCCAGGGTGGTAGCGGAATCCAGCTCCAGCAAAGGATCGCCGGCCTTGACGAACTGCCCTTCCTTGACGTGGGCCACCTTGATGATGCCGCCAGTCAGGTGCTGCACAGCCTTGCTCTTGGTCTCAATGGCCACCGTACCCACAGTCGGCACCCCTTCGTCCAGGGGAGCGAAAGCAGCCCAGAGCAGAAAGCCGCCAAACCCAAGCCCCAGGACCCACAGGCCAAAGCGCATGGGAGAGGAAGTATCCGTGGGCAGGCTCTCCTGATCCGGCATAGTCGGCAAGCCATCCTTTTCCGGATTGACCGGTTCATTGGACAGGGCAGTACTGGGCGACCTGAAATCAAGCAGTTTTCGAATATTCATGACAATTCCGGGAAAAACCAAAATAAAGGGATGGCCTGGCGCACTCAGCCGGCGGCAGGCAAGGCCGAGGCATCAGGAGGAGATGCAGGAGCCGCAGAGGAAGCAGCCTGCAAGGTATCCATCACCTCCTGACGGGGACCAAAACAAAGCAGGGTGCCATTGCGCAACACCATGAGGAAATCCGTCAGTCCGACCACATTCTTCCGATGAGTGATCAGAAACACGCTCCTGCCCCTGGCCCGCATATCGTCCACAGCCCGCATGAGCGCCAGCTCACCAGCCTCGTCCAGGTTGGCATTGGGTTCATCCAGCACCACCACTTGAGGATCACCATAAAGAGCCCGGGCTAGGCCGATACGCTGACGCTGGCCACCGGAGAGATAACCGCCCCCACGCCCCATGGGTGTGTCATAACCCTTGGGCAGACGCAGGATCATGTCGTGCACCCCAGCGCGTTTGCAGGCTTCGATCACCAGCTGCGAGTCCAGCTTGCCAAAGCGGGCGATGTTCTCGGCGATGGAGCCCTCAAATAGCTCCACATCCTGGGGTAGATAACCCACATGCCTTCCCAGGTCTTCACGATCCCAGTTATCCAGAAGTTCCCCATCAAGCTCCACCCGCCCCTTCACCTGGGGCCAGATGCCCAACAGGCAACGGGCAAAGGTAGACTTCCCGGAACCGGAAGGGCCGATGATGCCGATCACCGCTCCCAGGGGAAAATCCACTGTCACCCCCTTCAGGATGGGTTCCTCCCGCCCCTCGGCCAGGGCCTGCAACTCCTGGACCCGCAAATGACCGATGGGCTTGGCCGTATGGGAACTCCGTTCTCCCGGGGGAAAGCCTTCCAGCAGGGCTTCCAGGCGCAGGAAGGCATCCCGGGCCGAAAGGGCGGAGCGCCAGTTGGAAACGAGTGCATCCAGAGGTTGGGTGGCCCGCCCCATCAGAAAGTTGGCAGCGATCATGGCTGCCGGCGTCAGATCCCCGCGGATCACCAGAATGGCACCTGCCGCCAGCGTCAGGGATTGCTGTACGTAGCGGAAAAACTTGGTCAGATACTGGGCCCTGCCAGCCACACCGCTGGCATCCCTGTCATGGCGGAAATAATCCTCCACCTGCCGCCACCACTGGAGCCGCAAGCGCTCCATCATCCCCATGGACTCGATCACATCCGCACTGCGCAGCTTTCCCCGAACGAACTCATTGGCCTGCAAAGCCTTGCGGGAAGATTCCTCCAGAGGCTTCTGCACCCCCCGCCCCAGAACATAGGCCATGGCGATGATGAACACCGCAAACAGGATCGAGACCCAACCCAGGAAGGGATGCAACAGGAACAACACGCCGATGTACAGGGGAGACCAGGGCGCATCCATGAAGGCGAAAAAGCCGTTCCCAGTCATAAACTGGCGCAAGGTGGCAAGATCGTTGAAAGCCTGGGCCGGATTGCTGCCCCGGGTCTGGCCCAGATGGGATTCAAAGGTAGCCGCAAAAATCCGGGAACTCAGCATGCAATCAAGCTTCACCCCGGTCCGGACCAGAAGACGGGAACGCACCCACTCCGAGAAGGCCATCACCCCGAAGAAGAACAGCATGATCAAGGTCAGCACCACCAAGGTGACAACGCTCTGACTGAGCATCACCCGGTCAAAGACCTGCAGCATGTAAAGAGTGGGGGTGAGCATCAGCACATTCACCACAGCGGTGAAAATGGCTGCTACCAGGAATTCCCGCCGGAACAACCAGAGCGTCCGGGACAATTCACTACGCTGAAAAAACTGGGGAGTTTTCATAAACCCTCGAATACTTCGATTAACAAGCTGCCATCAGGCAGGCAGGGCCCGGGACGCCCCGCCCGGAGCAGGGCTTCCGCCGGTAGACGCCTGGGCACTGGCCCGCTGCAAAGCCATCAGCACCTCATCCCGGGGACCAAAGAAGCGGATCTGCCCCTCGAACAACACCAGCATCAAGTCCGCCACCTGCAACGCATTAGTCCGGTGCGTCACCACCACCACGGTCACCCCGCGGGACTTCAGCAACTGCAGGGTATCCAGCAGCGCCTGCTCCCCCTGCTCGTCCAGGCTGGAATTGGGCTCATCCAGAACCACGAAACGGGGATTGCCGTACAAGGCCCGGGCCAACCCCACCCGTTGCCGCTGCCCGCCGGAAAGCACACAGCCTTCCTCACCGATATCCGTCTCATACCCCCGGGGCAAAGCCAAGATGGTTTCGTGCAAACCCACCAATCTGGCCACCTCCTCGACCCGGCCCATGTCGTCCACCTGGAAGCGGGCAATGTTTTCCGCCACGGTTCCCTCGAACAACTCCACATCCTGGGGCAGATAACCGACATAAGGTCCCAGTTCCATCTTGTTCCAGGGATGAATATCCACCCCATCCAGGCGCACCTTGCCATTGGCGGCAGGCCAGACCCCCACCATGACCTGAGCCAGGGTGGACTTACCGGAAGCCGACGGCCCCACGATGGCCAGAGTCTTGCCGGCAGGTACTTGGAAAGTCAGGCCCTTGAGCACCGCCAGGTTGGATCCGGGAGCTGCAGCCACCACGCCCTCCACGGACAAGTGCCCCTGGGGCGGCGGCAAGGGCATGCCCGGCTGACGCAACGAGATATCATTCAACAGGGAATCAAGCCGGGCATAGGCATCGCGGGCGCCTACCACAACTTTCCAGCTGCCGATCACCTGAACGATGGGCGCCAGAACCCGGCCGCCAAAGATGGAAGCGATGATCAGCAAACCCGAACTGCCGGTAAACAGCCCCTCCACCAGCAGCCAGCACCCCGCGCCCAACATCAGGGAACCTGCGCTCATCTGCACCATCTTGGCCAGGGCGGCATAGCCTCCGGCCTTGTCCGATGCCACCGCCTGACTGGCAAGCATCCGGTTCTGGCGCTGCAGCCAACGGGCATGAACCCCGCTCAACATGCCCATGCCCTTGATCACCTGAGCATTGCGCAAGCCATCCACGGCATAGTTGTAGGCGGAAATGGAAGCCCCGTTGGCATCAGAAAGGTGCCTGCGGGTACCTTTTTCCGTCATGTACCCGATCAGGGCCTGAATCAGGGCCGACACGATGGACATCACCCCAAGCAGGGGGTGGATGAAAAACAGGGCTACCAGAAACACCAGAGCAGCCGGAGCATCCATCATTCCGGTCAGGGAGCCGCTGCTGTGAAAATCCCGCAGGATGCGCACATCCTGCAAGGGCTGAATACTGACGGCGGGCAGGCGCCGCACGCAGGACTCAAACACCGTCTTGAAGGCCGTCCCCCCCAGGCGACGCTCGAAATCCACCCCCGCATCCCACAACATCCGGGAGCGGGCCCAATCCAGAGACTCCATTACCCCGTAGGCCAGGATGACCACCAGGGTCAGCATCAGCAGCGTCACCCAGTTACGGCTATTCACCACCCGATCGTAGACCTCCAGCATGTAAATGGAAGGCGCGAGCATCAGCAGACTGATGATGAAGGTAAACACCAAGGCCCTGATGAAAACCGGTTTCTGGGCCAGGATGGCCAACTGCAAATCGTTGTACTTTTTTTCCGCCATGATTGATCCAAAAACTTCAGAACCGGGCGATACCGGCAGCGCACGCATCTTTCGCGCTTTCCAGATCCCGCCCTTCCAGGGTCGTCACCCGCATGCTGCCCCCCTCCTCCTCGGGAGGCAGCACCACCACGTAGTGAGGCATCTCGGCCTCTTCGCCATCCCCTTCCCCCTCCACCGCGAACACGAAGTGCAGGAAGTAGCCGGCAGTCCCCCGAGACAGGATGATTTCCCGCAGGCGCTCGTCGGCAAACCGTTGCAGATCCGCCTCAGCCAGACCCAGGTGGAAGCGCATGCGTCCATCCAGGGTAAACATGGAGAGCTGCCCATTCTTGATACTCAGGGTGTGACGATCGAAATAGACAGGCGCGGTGGGAAGGAACAGCAACAAAGGCAAGCCCTTGTCCGGCTCCCGGTAAACCCGGCGGCAGGTACGGGACACCGAGTAGATGGCATTGCAGATCATCTGGGAACCCAGCTGGGGAAAACGCTCCCGCATGCTGCGATAGGCCAGGTGATGCAGCCCCACCCGATTCCAGCAGCGGGTCTGCTGCACGAGCGGAGCCAGCGCATTGCAAACCTGGGCAAAAGCCACCTGCAACTCATGCAGACGAGCGGTCTGCTCGGGATTGGTGACCAGATGGACGCTGAGGACATTTTTCATATAGGAGGCGGAGTCTACCCGCCTTCCTATATGAAATCCACAAAAAATTTACGGTTCTTAACCCGAAGCCAGAAGGCGAGCTCAGTGCAACAAACCCGGCACCGGCTCAGGCAGAGCCGCATTGGTCATCCACTGGGGCCAGAAATCCAGGGGCCATTCCGCCTTGCGATACAGGCCGTACACGATCCCCAGCCACTGCCGCAGCAAAGCCCCGTCCACCAGCAACTGGACAGGCTCCACTCCCTCACCACGGAAATTCAGCAGCAGGTACTCGCCCCGGTCCTTCATATCCACCGCCAGCACCAGCCAGCGCCCCCCCTGCTTCGGCAACTGCACCCGCTGCTCCGGTTGCTGCCTGGCCTGGGCTTCCTGCTGGGCAAAGCGCTGCAGAATCTCCCCCCTGGGCACCGGGTCGCCCCGCTCCAGCCCCCGGCCCTCCACCCAGCGGAGCAGGGGCTGCACCAAACGCCCCAGAAGGCGCTGGGTCAGCCACAGCCCTACCCGCTCACCATCCTCCATCTGTCCTGACAACAGCAGGCGATCCTCCTCCGGCACGAATTCCGTGGTGGCCTTCTGCAGCAACCTCAGGCGCTCCTTCTCCACACCCTTATCCTGGCTCATTTCCAGCCCTCACAGATTGCCGAAGTCCAGAAGCCCGTCGTCCTTCATGAAGGACAAGTCCAGCTCCCCGTTCTTTTCCGGCAGCGGCGCTGGCTTGCCACCCCGGGCTCCCAACTCATCAAGCTTGCGCGCCAGTTGGGCCAAGGCCGGCAGATGCTGCCGCGAGAGCAGCTGGCAATGGGCCAGCCAGAGCGCACCGCTGTCCAGCAGGGTTTTCAGCACCTCGGGCGAAACCCGGCCCAAAGCTTCGTGATCCACCTGGAACAAGCCTTCCAGGACCGTCGCCCCCCCCGTCAGCTGCACCTGAGCCGGCCAGGGCACGATCAGGCCATGCTCCTGCAGCAGGGCACAGGCCCTGACGGTGGCAGGATGGCTGCCACCAATCACCTGGAAGAACTCCATGACCTCCCGGAGTACCGAGGACATCTCGCCTTCGGGGGTAAACAAGGCCTCGCCCTGCCCTTCCTCGTTGAGCAGCTCACTCTCCTCGTCCACGCAAAGCACCATGCGCCCCTGGTTTTCTGCCAGTTTGAAGGGATGGCAACGGAAGGAGGCAGGAACATAGCCGGCCAGCCAGTTGCCCTGGGGAGCCACCAGGAGATTGCGCCCCGGGACAAACCCAAGAACGGCAGCAAGCGCAAAAGTCTCACCCCGGGGTACGAAGGCCACGGGAAGGCTGAGCACTGCGGTACGCAACTCGGCCAGCACCAAGGGAACCAGGGTCTCCCTGGCGGCAAAGCGGTAATCGGTATAGCGCCGCCAGTACTTGCGGCCATGGCGGGAACTGGTCAGGGGAACAACGGCTGACATGCTGAACTCCTACGAAAAACGGCCCGCTAGGGCCGCCAGAGACGGGGCCGGAACCCCTTGATCGAACAACCGCTTACTTGGACTTGCCGCGGCCCTTCTTGGAGGACTCGTCACCCTCCCCGAGCTTGCCCAGTTCTGCCTTCAGGGCCTGAGCATAAGTAGCGCGGGCGGTCTGCAGCATGGCCAGCAGGGACTGCTGACGGGCGATCTCCTGCTCGGTAGCGCGCAGATTGATGATCTGGCTGCGGGCCACGTCGTTCAGGGATTCAAGGGGATAGGGCTTGCCGTCGATGGTCACCACGTTGGTATTGCTCATGACTCGATCTCAAAAAAAGGGGCAAGTATAGCCCAAGCTGCGCAACTATATGAAAGCCCCCACCTATCCCCACATCATTTCCTGCCCGGACAAAGCGCTCAGAACAAGAGCCAGGGGGCATGGCGGCCCCCTTCCAGGCAAAGCCCGCCCCCGAAAAACTGTCCGTCAGAGGTTGATCTGCTCCGGCGTGACCCCGATCAGCGCCACTGCAGCCGAAATATCCCCGGCCGTCACGGCAGCAGCGATCTCCATGCCCTTGCTGATGGAATCCTCAGGCGTCAGGTACCCCAGCCCCATGGTCACCGCAAACAGCTCCGCCACGGCCGCCTTGTTGTCCAGCAGATCGGCCACCCAGCCCCAGGTGGCATTCCCCTTGAAGGTATGGGCAGAGTCCAGGATGGCCTTCACCAGGGAGCCCCGGCTCTCACGGCCGTCATCCAGGGCACCGCTCCAGTACTGGAGCCCCTCGGCATCCGCCCCTTCGCTGCGCCCCAGAACATTGCGATAGACGAGATTGACGAAATCAGCGCTGCTCATGGCATCGCTGTACCCGGTGACTGCACCGGCTGCCACGCCAGCCGCGTAGAAGGACTCGGAAATGCTGTTGATGCTCTCCCCAGCCTGCAGGCGGGTGATCCAGAACTCCAGGCCGTCGGCATCCGGCACCCGGTTGAAAAAAGCCACATAGAGTTCCTGCAGCAACTTCAACTGGGTGGCAGAAATACCCGCAGCCGTATCCTGGATGGTCAGATTCACCGTCATGTCGGCAAAACGCAGTCCCTCCATCTGCCGCAAGGTATCGGTCCCTTCTGAGCCCCCACCGGCACTCACCATATAAGCTCCCGCCGTATCGGGAAACTGGGACCCATCACTCAGATAGACCCGGTAACCGGCAATTCCCCCCGTGTAACCAGCCATATCCCGCCCGGCACCGCCGACCAGCAGGTCCCAGCCCCCTTCGCCGTAGAGCAGATCATCCCCCTCAGCCCCGTCCAGGCCATCGTTGCCGTCGCCCCCATAGACAGTGTCGTTGCCAGGCCAGGCATTGATGCCATTACCCTGCGCGTCGCCATAAAGCACATCACCATAGGCGCTCCCAGCCAGATCCTCGACGCTCACATAGACATCCCCTGCCGCGTCCCCCGTATTCCGGGAAGGATCGGCCAGGGAAGCCACCACGGCGCTGGTGGCCGTCTCGTAATCCGCCAGGTCCGTCCCCTCCCCCCCATCCAGGTAATCGGCCCCGGCATCGCCGATCAGTACGTCGTAACCGGCGCCCCCATAAATCCGGTCGTTGCCGGCCAGTCCCCAGAGGTTGTTCACCGCCTGGGCATCCCCGTAAATCACATCGTCGTAGAGGGTACCCGTCAGGTCCTCCACGCTCACATAGCTGTCCCCCGCCGCCCAGCCCGTATTCAAGCCGGAATCGGCCAGGGAAACCGTCACGCCCCCATCGGCCAGCTGGTAACTGAGCGTATCGATACCCTCGCCACCATCCATGAAATCCGTCCCAGCCCCCCCAACCAAATTATCGGTATCAGCCCCCCCATACAGCTGGTCGGCGCCGCCAGCGCCATACAGGGTATCCCGCCCACCCAGGCCGTACAGCCGGTTGCTGCCCCCATCCCCGTGAATGAAATCCCCAAAGTTGCTGCCCCGCACATTCTCGATGGAAATGAAGACATCGCCCCAGGCATCGCCACTGGCATCATTGCTGGGCACCATGAAAATGTTCAGGCCCGAGCTGCTGTTCTCATAGGAGGCCGTATCCTGCCCCCCCCGGCCGTCCAGCACATCGGCGCCGCCGCCCCCCGTGAGCACATCATCCTCCGCCGTCCCCGTGAGGGTATCGGCCCCTGCAGTTCCCGTCAGTACCGCCATGGCACGCTCCTCTCCTGTCGGGGCCGGGCCTGAATCAGGCCGCATCTGGCCACCCCCTGCGCCCCCCCGGGGCGCAGGCACATCAAGCAATCAGCATCACACCAGCACCAGCTGGCTGGCATCCACGCCCACCAGGGCCAGGGCAGCAGCCGTGTCTGTGGAGGTCACGGCTGCGGCAATTTCCATCCCCTTGCTGATGGACTCGTCCGTCGTCGTGTAATTGACCCCCCAATCCACCGCCACCCGGTCGGCCACCAGGGCCTTGTTGTCGAGCAGGTCAGCCACCCAGCCCCAGGTAGGATCGCCCTTGAAGGTATGGGCCGAATAGAGGATGGATTTCACTAGGGAACCCTTGGTCTCCTGGCCCGAAGCCAGGGCGGCGGACCAATAGGCCAGCCCCTCCGCATCCGCCCCTTCCGGGCGCCCCAGCACATTGCGATAGACCACATTGACGAAATCCCGGTTACTCATGGACGCCGAGAAGCCCGTCAGATCGGAAGCCTGAATTCCCGCTGCGTAGAAGGCATCGGCAATGGCATCGGTACTCATGCCGCCGGCCAGACGGGTGACCCAGTACTCCAAGCCATTGGCATCCGGCACCCGGTTGAAGAAAGCCACATAAAGCTCCTCCAGCAACTTCAGGTCAGCTGCGGCAATGGTATTGGCCGTCTGCTGCACGCTCAGATTGATCTCGAAATCATCAAAGGCCAGGCGTTCCACATGGGACAGCAGATCCGTGCCGCCACTGCCCACGCCATCCGTCACCTGGATGTTGCCGCCCTGCAGGGTCACCGTGTAACGCCCCAGATCCCCGGTGTAGATCACCGTATCCACCCCACCCAGGCCATCAATGCTCTCGTTGCCATCATCGGCACGAATCCGGTCATCGCCGCTGGTCGGGGTGGTCGTCTCTGGCGCCAGGGAAGGGCCATAGGTGGAATTGAGGCCATACAGCCCCCCCAGGCCGTCGCCCCCGTAAATCCACTGCAGGGCCATGAGGTCATAGGCCTGGAACTCGCTCTTGTAGTCCCCTGCCGTGGTGTAGGACATCACCGTGTTATTGGTGTTGTCCTCAGCCACCGGCAGGACATGATCCCCTTCGAAGGGGTGATCCAGCCCCAGGGCATGACCGATCTCGTGCAGCAAAGTCTCATAGCCCTCGGTGCCCGCCACCGCTGCCAGGTTGGTGGCCCCGAACTCCTGGTCATCCAGGAACACATAGGACTCCGCTGAATAGGAAGTCAGATTGCCGCTGGCGTCGTAGTTATAGCTGAAGGAGTTGGAACACAGGCCGGAAGTATAGGGGTCCCACAAATTGCAGTTGGCAAAGTGAAAATCCGCCTGATCCGGATTCGACACCCGCACGAAATCCACCCCGGTAACAGTTTCCGCATAGGCCAGAATAGCCTCGGTCGCCGCCACCTGATTGCTGTTGAAGGCGGAAATATTGGTCCCGTCGGCGTGGTAATACATCTCCGTATCGAGGGTGAAGGTGTAATAAAGCACGTTCTGGGACGGGGTCTTGTAGTTCCAGTTGGCATAAAGCCAGAGCAGGCTATCCACCCTGTAATCGCCGGAATACTGCACCGTGGTTGCTTCAGTTACTGTTGCCATGCCTTTTCTCCTTGAACAGGGTGAAGGAAGAGCCCTGCTTTCCAGTCATGGGGCCCCGGCCCCGGATCGGGCGCCATCTTAGCATGCCCACGGGATAGAACCTCAGCGGTGACAGCGGCAGCCAGAAGCGACCGCTGCCTCCCCCCGCCGCCGCCCCGCCTTCCGCCAGGCTACTACACCAGGGACTGGGCCCACGCCAGCTGGCGGGGCAGACAGACCTCATCCAGGTCGTATTCTGCCACTACCCGGGCCCGGGCACGCACCCCCAGCTCCTGCCGCAAGGCAGGGTCCTCCAGCAAACGACAAATGGCAGCCACCAGCCCCTCCTGGTCGAAGAAATCCACCAGCAAGCCCGTAACCTCATGCGCCAGCACCTCCCGCACCGGCGCCGTATCGCTACCCACGATGGCACACCCCAGGCTCATGGCCTCCAACAGACTCCAGGACAACACGAAGGGATA
Source organism: Azovibrio restrictus DSM 23866 (assembly GCF_000429665.1). GTDB lineage: Bacteria > Pseudomonadota > Gammaproteobacteria > Burkholderiales > Rhodocyclaceae > Azovibrio > Azovibrio restrictus. The sequence continues at coordinate 6,661 of NZ_AUCH01000027.1, read as the reverse complement.
GCTCAGATAAACATGCACCGAAGACACGCGCAGCACCCCCAGAAACTGGGCATAGGGGAGTTGCCCAAGAAAATGAATGCGGCGGAACTGGGCTGGCGTCAGCCTGGGGCTCACCTCGGCCAGGAAAATTTCCTTCCAGCTCCGCCCATCGGGAGACGGGCTGCCATAACCGTTGGCCTCCGCACCGACGATCAGCACCCGGGCCCTGGGGCGCTCAGCCAGCAGGCGGGGCAAAGCTCGCAGCAGGACATGAAAACCACGCAGGGGCTCCAGATTCCTGGCCACAAAGGTGATCACCTCATCCTGCCGCCCCAGCACCAGGCCATCCCCCAACTCCAGGACAGTATCCGGCGCTGGGCAGAGGAGACGGGTAGGCACCCCGTCATGCACCACCCGGATGCGTTGCCGGAAAGCGGCAGGAAAGCCATCCGCCTGCCAACAGGTCGGCGCCAGTCCGCCCGTAGCCCGGGCCAACTGCAGATCCAGGCCCCCGTTACGCAAGCGCAACTGGCAGGCGGACTCGATGGGATCCCGGGGAAACTCCGGATCGAAGCCCACGTCCCCCCCCTCGGGCCGGTAATAGTATTCACAGTACAAACCCAGGGGAACCTGGGGCCAGAGCTCCTGGATGAACAAGGCCTCGCCCCACCCGGGATGGGCCAGGACCAGATCCGGCCGGTAGCCCTCCCGGCGCTCCAGCTCCCGGGCCAGGCCCAGCACCCCCTGTCCCCGGATTACCTGGCTCTCCAGACTCCCCAGCCAGGGATGAACGCCGGGCGTGCTGCCCCGCTCCAGAGGATAGGAAAGCAACTCCACCCCCGGCACCGCTGGTGCGGCCCGCCCCTGGGGAACCCAGGCCCGAACCCGATGACGGGTGCCCAGGGCCCGGGCCAGATGCAGGAACTGGGCGGGAAAATTCTGGTGCAGGAACAGGATTTCCATGACGGCAGACAGCAGCAGAAGGGGCCGCCACCTTAGCACAGGAGGAAACGGCGCCCCAACTCCGGCCCGGGGCCTGCCCTATCCGGGCCGCGGCAGTTCAGGGGCAGGAAAGACTGTAGTAGACTGAGGCACCGGCCGACAGCCTCAGCCTCGGCCCTGCCAGCCCCTACACCAGCCCTTCCATGACCCCGAACAGCCAGGACCAGCCCTTTCTTTCCGTGGTGATCCCCCTCTACAACGAGGGCAGCGGTATTGAGCTCCTCTATGGGCGGCTGCAGGCCGTACTGCCCAGCCTGCCCCTGTCCGACTGGGAAATCGTGCTGGTGGACGACGGCAGCAGCGACGACACCTTTGCCCGGGTCCGAGCCCTGGCCCTGCAGCAGCCCCGCCTCCATGCCCTGCGCTTTGCCCGCAACTTCGGCAAGGAAGCCGCCATGGCAGCCGGGCTCAAGGCAGCCCGGGGGCAAGTGGTGGTACTCATGGACGGCGACGGCCAGCACCCCCCGGAACTGATTCCGGCCCTGCTGCAACGCTGGCAGGACGGGGCCCGCATGGTGACCGCCGTGCGCCGCTCCCGGGACACGGACCCCTGGCTGCGGCGGATGCTGAGCCGCTCCTTCTACCGGATCTTCAAGGCCGTCTCGGAAATTGCCCTGGAAGAGGGGGGAGGCGACTTCCGCCTGTTCGACCGGGTGGTGGTGGACGCCATCCTCTCCCTGCCGGAACGCACCCGCTTCATGAAAGGCATTACCAGCTGGGTAGGCTTTCGCCAGGAAACGGTGGACTTCGAACCCGAAGCCCGGGCCGTGGGGCAATCCTCCTGGTCCCTGCTGCGCCTGTTCCGCTACGCCATGGACGGCCTCTCCGCCTTCAGCACTATTCCCCTGCGCATCTGGTCCAGCCTGGGGGTGATGCTGGCGGCCCTGTCCGTGCTCTACGGCCTGTTCCTGGTACTGCGCACCCTGGTATTCGGCATAGACGTCCCCGGCTACGCCTCCCTGATGGTGGCCATCCTCTTTCTCTCCGGCGTGCAGCTCATCAGCCTGGGGGTCCTGGGCGAGTATGTAGGCCGGGTATTCACCGAAGTAAAAGCCCGCCCCCTGTACCTGATTGCCGAAGACATCGGCGGCCGGCCGGCACCAGAAAACCCCCAGCCCCCCGGGGCCTGAGCCTCTCCGGCGGCAGGGCGGCCCAGGCCTGCCTTGCTCCTTCGCTGTCACTGCCAAGTTACGCCAAAAGACCGCAACAGCCCTCGCATCAGCCGGCCCCTGCCAAGCCTCCCTTCCTGCAATCTCTCCGGCAAACTCCCATAAAAAAACCCCGCCCTTCTTGCGAAGGGCGGGGTTGATGCCTTTCCCCTGCCAAGGCAGGGGAAACTCTCCGGGGAGATTAGGCGACGATGTCCAGACCGCTACCGCCAGACAGAGTGGCAGCGCCGGTATCAACCAGCACACCAATCAGGATGGCAGCGCCAGCGCCGGAACCGTCAGCATCGTAGTAGATACCCACGTCGTTGGTAGCACCAGCGCCGTAGCCCAGATCACCACCTTCAACCACGTAGATACGGTCGGTGATGGCGCCGGAACCCAGGGCACCGAAGATAACGTTACCACCGTTGGCGGTCACGGTCGTACCCACCAGAGCGGGGGTCAGGCCGAACTGGCTGGCGGACAGGACGACGTTGTCAGCAGTGGCACCAGCGCCGCTGTCGAAGGTGGTCACAGCCACAACACCCATACCCAGCTTGATGCTATCCAGGGCACCGGCGGTGTCCAGGGTCACATTCACCACGGAGCGAGCGGTCAGTTGGGAAGCGTCCAGATCCAGGGTAGCCAGAGCCACAGGGGTCACATCAGCGCCATTGTTCATGCGCACGGTCAGGACTTCCTGTTGGGTGGTGCTGGAGGTGTGGTAGCTGTCCACCATGTTGTCCACCACGGTGTCGTTCAGTTGCAGAGTCAGCTTCTGAACGGTGGCTTGGTCGTTGGAGCCAGCGATGATACCCACGTTCTTGACGTTGGCCAGGTCACCGGTGGTCACAGTAGCGGTGTTACGCACTTCGAACACGTCGGTGTTGCCGTTCCAGGTCAGAGCGGAGTTGTCCAGAGCACCACCGTCGATGACGTTCATGCCGTTGACGTTGGCGTCACCGAAGATGAACTTGTCTACCGTGCTACCCAGTTGGGTATCACCAGCGCTCAGGTTGCCGCTCAGGTCAGCATCGACCCACACGCCTTCTTCACCGTTGTAGGTGAAGTGATGCTGGGCGTCCAGGGTACGAGCATCGATGGTCACGGCAGACTCAACACCGGTGGTAGCGGTATCCACACCATTGGCGGCATCGTTGCTGATGTCGTTGTCGTTGATGATGGTGATCATGCCGGAACCGTTGGCGGTGATCAGGTCATTGGTCAGAGCCAGGTTGTAGCTGTTCTGGCCAATGGTGGTGCCCAGTGCAGCGGCGCCGTTACCCACCAGACGGATGGTTTCGAAACCGGTGACGTTGGTCCACTCGGAAGCACCCAGGCTGACGCGGGTAGCGTTACCGTCGATCACCAGGGTGTCGGAACCGGTACCACCAGAAACGGTGTCGGAGATGGTCAGGCCGGCACGGGCGTCGTTCAGCAGGTCGAAGATCACGGTGTCGTTACCGGAACCCATCAGAATCTTCTGGGCGCCGTTCACATCGTTCACATTGGTGCTGACGCGGACGATCACGTTGGAAGCTTCGGCAGAAGCATCGATGGTGGCAGCGCGCAGACGGACTTGGGTAGCCAGGGCAGCCACGTCGAAGATGTTGCCAGCGGCAAAATCAACGGCGGTACCGTCGGTAGCCAGACCCAGCAGACCTTGTTGCACTTGACCGCCGTCAGCGGTAACACCGGTGGTGACGTTGGTCACGTCAGCGCCAGCGGTATCCACATCAAAGTTCAGGAAGGTGCCAGCACGGCCGCCGGTCAGGGTGACGGTACCGGTGAATTGGGTGAAGTCTTCCAGTTCCACGGAGTTGGATTCGGAATCGGAGTCAGTGATGGTCAGATTCTCGAAGGTGGAGGTGCCGCTGGTGGCGAAGGCGGTGTCGATGGTGAAGTTGAAGCGGGGATCGACGTTCAGGCCTTCAGCGATCTTCACACCCAGGGTGTCGCTGGCGGTGTTGGTGGCCAGGGCAGCCTGGATCACGTTGTCAGCGATATCACCGTTGCCGGTGGTGGAGTGGGACAGGGTGATGCCAGCAGCCTGAGCAGCGTTCAGCTTGGTCAGGGTAAAGGTGACGGGAGCGTCAGCAGCATCTTCCAGCACGCCGTCGCCGCCGAAGTTGGCCACGTCCACGTCGGAGCTGATGTTACGCAGCTGGATGTCGGTCACGGAAGCCAGGTTGGAGAAATCCACGGCGATGTTGCCGATGGAGCCGTCACCCAGCAGGGCAGCCACTTCGATGCTTTCAGCAACGGAGTTCAGGCCGGAACCGGAGTAGAACAGCAGGGTGTCGGTACCTTCACCGCCGATGATCTTGTCGCCAGCTTGCACCACGTCGTACAGCACGAAGGTGTCGTCGCCAGCACCGCCGGTCACGGTCACGTCTTGCAGCACGCCGGAGGTTTCAGCCTTGCCCACGTCCAGGATGTTGTCCAGAACGATGGTCAGGTTGCCGGTCAGGGCGGAAGCGTCGATGGAGGAGATACGGCCGCCAGCTTGGGCGATACCAGTACCGTTGGAGTAAACATTCACGGCTTCCAGCAGAGCGTTGTTGCCGGTGTTCACCATGTTGTTGGAGCCGCCGATTTGGACGTTGCCTTCACCGGTCAGGGTGACGGTGCCGGCAGAACCGGTGTCCATGGGCAGGTTCAGGGTGCCGATGGTGGTGTCGCTCTTCACGTCGATGGTCAGGTGCTCGTAACCTTCCAGACCCACGCCGTTGGCGGCGATGCCGGAGGTGTTGCGGCCGATGTTCAGGGCCAGCACGTTCACGTTGTCCAGGGTCAGGGTGGAGGTGTTGTCACCCAGCAGAGCGCCGTTGGCGTAGGAGAACTCGACAACACCAGCTTGGTTGGCGTTGCTGTTGGAGACAGACATGGCTTCCAGGGCGTTCTGGATGTTGCCCAGCTCGGCACGGTTCACAGCCTGGGAAACGCGGGTGATGTTGGCCACGTTCAGACCGGTGGTGTCTTGCAGGTCCAGAGCAACCACGGCGGTACCGCCGGAGCCAGTGAAGGCCACGTTCACGGTCTCGATGCCTTGCAGCTTGGGAGTAACGACGGTGGCGCCGTTGTCGTTGGCGTTACCCAGGGTGGCGTTCAGGGTGGGGTTGTCACCGGTGCCGGTCAGGATGTCTTCGTCCTGCAGGGCGTTGATGCGGTCGTCACCACCGGGGGTGTACACCAGGCCAGCGTTGAACACGTTGGCGGAGGCGTTGTCGGTGCCGTTGGTCAGGGTGAAGGCGCCGGAGCCGGAGCCGATCTGGGCGATGGCGGCGGTCACGGAAGCGTCGTCAGCGGTCACGCCGGCCAGGATGCTGCTGGAGCCATCCACGCCACCAGCGTTTTCACCCCAGTACTGGGCCACTTCAACCTTGTTGTTGAACAGGTTGAAGGAAACCAGACCAGCGGGATCGGTGCCGCTGTAGTTGGCCACCACGTTGATCATTTCGGTGATCACGGAGCCGACGGAAGCACCGGAGGCGTTCAGCTTGGCGGTCCAGAAGGCCAGGCCTTCGGCGTCAGCAGCGCGACCCAGCACGTTCACATAGAAGCTGGAGATGATTTCCTGGTTGGTCAGGTAGCTGGGGTAGTACACACGAGCGGGCTCGGTGGCGTACATGGTGTTGGCCACGTCGGTCAGGGACTTGCCAGCACCCAGTTGTTGCACCCAAAAGCCCAGACCATCGGTGTCAGGGGCGCGGCCGAACAGGGCCACGTACAGTTGGGAAACCTGAGTACGCATTTCAGCGGTAATTGCCATAAGGATAGCTCCTCTAAGTAAAAAAATTGATCAGGGCCTTTTGGTTGTGGCGCCCGACCGGTTCAGACCTTGCGGTCCGTTCTTGATCAAGAACGGCTTATTCCAAGCCGGTCGCAAGTTTTGACCAGCAACCCCGGATTTTTTGTGACAGGCGTCACATTTCCGCATTTAACCGGCCCTTTTTTTGCCATGCAGAGGGAATTCCGGCAGCCCGCCCCGCCAAGCCTGGCGCAGGTTCCGCCCGCTCCGGCCGGAATTCCGGAGGGATAGGGGGCCTTCACCCCCCGGCTTTGCCTGCCCGCCCCTCCTGGCCCCGGGGCGCCGCAGGGGTGTGAAGCCTGCGCAAGACGCCCGGGCAGAGGCGGAGAATGGAAAAAACCCGCTGCCGGGGCAGCGGGTTGAAGAGGTGACCTTTCCTTGAGGAGCGGTGCCGCAGCGCCGCTTCCCGGCGGGAAACTCAGGCCACCAGAACCACGTCGGCAGCAGCCAGGGTGGCATCCACGGTTCCGATCAGGACGGCCTGGCCTGCACCATTGCCGTCGGCGTCGTAGTAAATGGAGGTGCTGCCGGCCTGGCTCACGCTGTCAAAGATCAGCTTGTCGCTGGCCGCTCCGGCGGCGGTAGCGCCGAACCGCAGGTGGGTGCCGTTGGCCCCCGCGTTGGCACCGGTCACGCCCCCCACGTCGTCAGCGTCCAGGGCCAGCCCCAGGGTGCTCACGGAGAGCTGGATCTTGTCGGTCCCGGCGGTGAAGTGGCTCAC
>NZ_AUCH01000026.1 GCF_000429665.1 Azovibrio restrictus DSM 23866 | reverse complement strand
TGCTGGCGCCGAGGATGAAATTGCTGCCCACATAGGGCGAGGTGCGCCCGCTGCCGGCCCGGTGGCGGGGAAATGGGGCCGAAAGCCCCGTGACAAAGGGCGAAAAGGCCCGAAAAACCGGGCCGTCGGGGCTGCCGCCCCGTAAAAAATCTCGGCAGGGAAAGAAAATCGGGAATCACGATGAGTTTCTCACCAGCCTGCTAAAGGCGCACCACCAGACCATCCTCAAAACGAGGCGCCACCTCCAAGACTTTTGAACGAAGTTTGGCGAATCGGAACGATTTATCCAGCGCTTTTCCTACGACAAGCCCGAAAAAGCTCCCGATCGAAAATGAGGCTGCAATCACGGTCAGATTACCCTCCGACCCGAACCAGACCCAGGCAATCCAGGCACCGGTAAGCAAGGCAACACCGGCAACAAGAGCGGATGCCCAAGCCTCTTGCAACGGTTGCTCACGCACAACCACGCGTCCATCTGACGTTTCCGCAAAAATCCCGATACGCCGCATGCGTTCAATTTCCATTGGCGCGAACCTCTTCGTATCGCTCAGCCAGCCCAAAACAGCTTCAACACGATTATCACTATTCGGGGGCTCACCAAGATGAGCTGCCTCGGCACTTGGTCCATAAGCTTTTTCAGACGCCTCACCCGGCCGAAGCTCGAACAGCTTCTCTCGCAAAACTTCGAGCGCCTCATCTTCACTGCAGGGGGAGTCGTTTTCAAACGCTTCTCTGATCCGACTTAATGCTCGCATCACGTGCGCATCGGAAGGATCGGTCACTTTATTCCTATCCATTGCCTTCAAACCTCTTGGGGAAAAATGCTGCCAAGTTGCTCTCGACATCAAGCCCTTTGCTTGCAGCCTGGATGCAATGTGAGCGCATCACCTCGAATAAGACATAACGGCCCTCGGAACTCATATAGCCTCCGCATTGCTCCGCAACGTAGGCCTCAAGCTGGTCAAAAATCTTCTTCTCAATCCCTCGGATTGCCTCAGGCCCAAGCACAGACTCCGCCGGTCTCTTCCCAAAAATCACGTAGGAAAGACTGACGCCCATCGCTCCGATGGCCGCCAAGTACGAAGTTCTTGGCTCACGGGCTTCTTTCTCGTACTGGAGCTGGGCAAGACGCTTTACGCCAGCACGCTCGGCGAACTCATCCTGGCTAAGCCCCAAGCGCTTTCGCTCTTCCTTGAGACGTTCACCAAACCCAGGCAGAAATGTTTCGTTTTGTGTAGGCATGTCAGGGATTATAGAAAATATGTTGCACAGTTTCTATACAGGGTGCTAGCGTGTACGCGTTTGCATACAAATTGCACCATGAGCACTTCTCCCCCCTTCCGCACTCCTGAAGAATGCCGCTCCTTGATTGAAGGCAGCGGCATATCCATTGCGGAATGGGCTCGCGAAAACCGCTTTTCGTGCGGCCTCGTCTATCAAATCCTTGAAGGGAAGCGGCGCTGCCTGCGTGGCCAAAGCCACAGGATTGCAGTCGCTCTCGGCTTGAAAGCAGGACATCTGACCGATGTTCAAACGCTCAGTCAGATTCTGTCAGGGCTCCAACAGGAGGAGGAAACCATGTAACAAAAAAATACCGGACTCACCTTTCGGTTCATCCGGCCTTGCCCGCTAGCCACGGAAAAAAATACATCTCACACACAAAGTATCTCCAAGGCAGCCGGCGAAGTCAAGGATTTTTGTCGCCAAAAATTTACATCCAATGACGAAAATATTCGTTTGGATGCTTTTGATTTCACCTTGGAGAAATCATGAAAAAGCGCCACGCAAAAAAACTGGCGGGCACTAACGCCCCAAGCCGCAATTTAGTTGAAGTCTCGCCGCACCGTACCACCGGAGGCCTTCAGGTTGAGGAGCTAACCCCCTATCCGGCTGAATACGAGTCTCCTCACGAGAAGCTTGCGATTCCACGCCTGCTGCTCTGCAGGAACATCAAAAAGGTTTATTCCCAACAAGAACGCACCTACCTCGACCATGAGGGTGTGGAGCGCCAATACACCGCAGATTTCATGGTCGAACACGGCGATATCGAGACGCTCCTCGAAATCAAGCCACTCGAGTTTCTATTTCATCCGGAACATCTCCCAAAGTACCTCTCGATCGCCAAGCACTTTCGGAAGACCAAGCAAGCATTTGCGTTCATTGTTGATGAACAGCTGTTTTGCGAACCCCAAAAAACCAACACCAATATATTGATGCGTTATCTGACCTCACCACTTCCCAGTGAGGCATTGGTTCGGGTAACAGAAGCATTTCAGCGCAAGCAGACGATGGCGATCTCAGAACTCTGCGATACGGCATCTTGTTCGCTGGCCGAAGCCTACACACTAATAGCGCAACGCTGGCTTTGCTTCGACTGGTCCCAAAAACTGACCAAATCAAGTTTGGTTAGCCTCCCCGATCAACCATTGAAGGGATTGTTCCTTGAAGATATTTTGCGTTCGACCCGGCATGGTGATCTTCTGGCAGCGCTGGCTTTGGGTCGTGGAACGCCAGATCAATACCGACTGGAAACTACGACGGCTCTGCGACAGACTCGTCCACCTCTTACCCCATGGAATTTTGTTGGAGGATTTTCAAAGGCGGCGCCTCTTCGTGATCTCGGAGCGACGGAGCTCAGTCCTAGAAAATCTTGGGAGCGACGAGATCGCGCACCTGGTCAAGCAACTAAGCCTAACAACGCCTAGTCCGGAGGAGCCGACATGGGATCATTTTTCCTCCAAAAAGGGCTTGTTATCTCCTACCAGGGCCAGATTTTCGAATACGACAGTCGGTCTGCCAACGAAATCTATTTCGAAAACCAAAAAACCGGCCAAAAAATAACGCTAACGGAATCTGCGTTTTGGTCTGCCCACACTTCGCTGCAACTGAAAATTGTTGACGCGTTCTCATCACCGGAAGCTTTGGTGATCAAGCCTGAAAGCACCGAAGTACTCCAAAACTTCCGGGACCTCAATCTCATCCCGGAGAGATACCAACTCAATCACGACCGCAAGATTACGTACATCTCGAAACTGAAGAAGGAAGGCATCACCCGCGGTCAAAAATTCCTGATTGCTGATAGCGCTGCAAGAATTGCGAAGGAAATTGCAGATCCGCTCGGCCCTCCTGGCACTTCGACGATATCGAAATGGTGGAAGGAGATAGACGCATCGGGAGGCGACCTCCTTGTTGTCATCAATGGCAACAGTTTCAGGAAGTGCACCAAGCGCCTCGACAAGGAAAGTGAGGAATTTCTTCAGAATCACATCGACGACTACTACGCACAATCCAGCCAACCAACTGTCGTTGGTGCGCACCGAGATTACGCCAATAAGCTAAAGACCGAAAACGCCGAACGAGCATCCCAGGATCGCCCTCTGCTAACGAAAGCCAGTGAGCGAACGTACGGAAACCGCATTGATGATCGCCCCAAAGAGGAGGTGATGATCGCTCGCTTGGGACGAGAAGAAGCCAGGCGCTATTTCAAAATGGCCAAGGGGCACCTTCCTGCGGATCATCCCTTGGATGTTGTCGAAATTGATCACACGCCGATGAATCTCTACGTCATCGACGACCATGCGCTGCTACCGCTTGGCAGGCCGTGGCTCACGGCTATCAAGGATCGCTATTCGGGCGTTTTGCTCGGATTCTACGTTTCGTTCCAGAAAACCGGACTGAGCTCAATTTTTGGAGCGATCAAACACTCACTCTCCTCGCACCACTTCGCCTATGAGTTGTGGCCAGATATCGAGAATCCTTGGCCTGCGTTTGGCCGAGCCGTCTATTACGCATCTGACCGCGGGGCCGATTTCATCTGCCAGCGCTACCGAAATGCAATCAAAGCGCTGGGCTCATTCTGGGAGTACTGCGAACGAAGAACCCCTTGGTTGAAAGGATCAATCGAGCGCTTCTTTCTCACATTGGAACAAACGTTCTTTGAGTCAATGCCGGGTCGAACCTTTGCCTCACTTGAAAAGCGTGGGGACTACGACTCTGTCAATCAAGCCGTCGTTCGCTTTTCAACGTTGATCTATCTGCTTCACAAGTGGGCGGCAGATTTTCACAACATTCAAACCAACGTACGAAACCAGGCTGCACCACTCGAACTATGGCAAAGCGGTATCGAAACGGCCCCTCCACCCTACCCGTGTTCAATTGACGAACTGAATATCGTCCTAGGCGAGCATCACACAGGGGCTCTGTCTCAAGAAGGAATCCGATTTTCTTGGCAAACCTACGCCGACGACCAACTGGAGGCCCTGATGAAGGACATCGGCCGCGGGAAAACAGTCAATTACGTTGTCTGCGATGAAGACCTTGGCCAGATTTACGTCGAGCATCCTGCGACACATAAATACCTATGCGTTCCCTCGACACGACCGGAGTACAGCAAGGGCTTGAGTCGTTTTCAGCACAAGTTCATCCGGGCCGAAGCCACGGTTCGATTGGAAAAATCGACGGCCGTTGATACGTTGATCGAAACCCGTAGCCGTATCCAGAACGTGCTTGCAGAAGAGTTGGAGACCAAAAAGAGCGCCGGCAAGGTCCTGTTAGCTCGCCTTGCAGGCATCAATTCGAATAACACGCTAACTGGCGAGACGCGAACAATCCTGACCCCCTTAGGAGAGAACGGAAACCTAACGCCACCGCCGAATTTGCCTTCGTTCACGAACGTCCCAAGTTACGCGTGGGGGTCGTAATGAATACGATGGCAGATTTGCAATCGGAGCATCTGTTTGCAGAACCGACACCGGATATCGTCCCAGCACTAGATCCTCAACAGGAACGTGCTCGCGCCATGGCCGGAACTCCGGCTGATCGTGCTCAGTACGTACTGGATGTACCCATTGCCTTCGATGAGTACCGGAGAGCCAACAAATACATAGATGCGCTTCTCACCAGGGCTAAAGTTGCGAAAAAGCCAGGGGGGCTTTGGATCATCGGCGAAGGAGGACGTGGGAAGTCGTTCATTCTGGAACGGCTTCTCAAGCGGCTCAAACCGATCGAAGGCGATCATCGCAGACTCTGCCCCGTTCTTTACCTCACCTTCGAGGCCCGTCCCAATATCGGGGAAATCTACATACGGCTTCTCATGCAATTAGGACAGGACCCACGCAGCATGAAAGGATTGAATCTCAAAGAACTGCGCGACACCTTACGCGACGCTGTTCAAACTGCAGGCGTGTTGCTGATCGCTTTCGATGAAGCACAGCACCTTTGGGTGCTGGCTTCAAAGAAAGGCAAAGGAGATGCAGGAGGCGCACTAGGAGCGACCTTGAAACGACTGTACGAAATTCTTGGCGTGGCTTTTATTTTCATCGGCACCCCTCCTCTCGATGAAATCAGGCGACAGGACGAGCAAACAACACGCTGGCCGGGACTGTCGTTTCTAAAGGCATTTTCTTTTAACGAAGAGTTTCTAGGCATCCTCGCCACACTCGATGAGTGCCTACCGATGCCAGAAAAATCCAATCTTATCGACAGTAAGCTTTCCAAAGCGATATTCGACTCGTGTCGAGGAAGTTTTCGACTACTCAAGATGCTATTGGCAGAAGCGGTCCGTACTGCCAGCCAGAAAGGAAAACCACGAATTTCTCGCGAACATCTCGCAGAAGCCCACTTTCTGGTTCATTGCTCAGAGGAAACCCCTTTTGGACCAGTACCGCTTAATTAATCGAACACAGCCCTACCCGTTCGAATCGCTGCGGGGTTTCCTGATGCGCTGCGCCGGTGCCAATCACTACCGTAGCCATCAGGAAATTCTCCAATACGCGCTAGGCGCCAGTTCAACGAATCCGCAGGTTGAGCAAACCGAGATTCCACGGCTCGCGATATACACGCGGAACAGCGTGAACGAGCTTAGCCAACTCTCGGGCATGTCTCGAAAAGTCCCCAGGAAAGGGCGCGAATGGAAAATCCTCGGTGAATGGCTGAGCAAATCGACCTTTCTCAAACTCAGACATGCTCCAATTTGCCATCGATGCCTGCAAGAACAGCCCTTCCTACAGGGAGCATGGCACCTGGCTTTCAATACCGCTTGCTGGAAACACAGGTGCCAATTGATCGATCGCTGCCCTCAATGCAAGAGGCAACTTGCCCTTTCTAGACGCCAGCCCGAATACTGCGAATGCGGATTCGATCTTCGCAAGAGTGAGTCGCTGCCCGCAGAGGCAGAGCAACTACTCATTGCCCGGATCATAGCCAATCGTTCCGATGGCCCGTTGAATCTTGATTCAGCCTGCATTCCAGCCTACCAGGTCGAAAATCTCGCACGCCTGAGCCTTGACGGGTTATGCCACAGCCTCTGGTTTCTCGGCCATCACCTACTGGGTAATTTTCCACTCAGCCAAGGTAGTGGTCTCCGCAAACTTGATGACCGAGAAACCCGAGAGATGATCGCCGCGGTTTGCTGGCTTCTATCTGACTGGCCATCCCGGCTGAATCAAGCTTTGTTGAGGCAAATTGCGCTCAATTCAAAGTGGTCTGGAGACAATGCCACCATGCGCCTGCTCGGTCCGATTCAGCGGTATTACGAATCCCATATTGGCTCGTGTGATTTCAGGTTTATCTCGAGTCCATACGAAGCATTCGTCCGACAACTGGTGAAACAGGCTGAAATCAAAACTCGGCCCTCCCGGCTCGACTCCCCGCAACTGGAACTTGATCTAAGCTGATATGGCACGAGAAGAGATGATCGCCAGGTCACTCGAAGCGCTCGGCGAGTTGGCCTCGATTTACGGAGAGAGTTGGAATCCTCGCGTTGCCAGAGCTTATGACTTTCCTTCGCCGCTGCCAGGAGAAGCGGTCAGCTCGTGGCTGATTCGTTATGCCATAAGGAAGAATTGCTCTCCCGGAAAAGTTCTCGACTGGATCGGCGTCTCTTGGCAGAAACCAATTTTTTGGTTGGATTTTGATCGGGAAGCACTGCCTTGGGATTACCTCGGCAAATTGATAAGCACACCTGCTACACCCCTGAAAGAACTGGTTCCAGATAATGGCGACCTTCTCTTGGGGCCGGCTTTGTTGTGCCTGCATACCGATCCCATGCGCATGCTCCCGCACCTTCGCTACTGTCCGCAATGCCTGGCAAGCGACACCATCCCGTATTACCGGAGCAGTTGGCGCTTGGCTTCCAACTGGATCTGTCAAAAGCATGGGTGCGTCATGCGCGACTACTGCCCGGTCTGCCAACAACCCCTGTTCTGGCATTACAGTCCCCGCAACCGAACACGCATCCTGGATTTACGAATGTGCCACCACTGCGGAGGAGACCTCTGCCCACCCCAACAAGCAGACGACTTGCTTCCTTTTTGGCTAAAAGCAGAACTTCACTCAATCCAGAGGGAATTCGCCTACAACCTCGGTTGCCACGGCGATCACGAGGCTTTACTGACACCGCATTCGGGATCCCCAAGCCCTCCTGATCGCCCTGTGATGAATGCTGAAACTGCATTTGAAAAACTAGCGCAGGTCATCCGAATATTGGACTTTTCTGCGAAGCCGGATTTCCCTGGGCCATATGTCGGGGTTGGCATCGAGGCGAAGGCGCTATTTGGACGAGCTACTGGTCAGATTTGCAGCTCGCTGATGGAGCAGCAAAACCTATTTGGAACAACTCTCTGGTGGTCAGGCGAGAACGTCCTGAAAAATGCGCTCAGACAAACTTGGTCGCGGCAGGACTTCGACCGAACAAAGCAGTGGGTGATTCGCTACTGCAATCACTCTACCCAAATACAGCATTGCTGTTCATTGTCGTAAAAATAGCAATTGCCGTTTTAGCAGCAACGCGAACCGTTGCTAGCAATTAATGAATACGGTCCACTCCGCAGTGGGTAGCCCCACTTTCATCGACAACAGAAAATCCAGAATTCCTTCGGTTCCATGTCGTGTCTGCGGAAGGCCCTTTCCTCAAGATGACGGTGTGCCGACTTGGCACTACTCTAATCGAAAGGAATGACAATGACGACCAAGACTTCAGCCCCCAAGGCTCCGGCCACTCCGATGACCCAGACTGCAGCCGCGCGTATCCAGAGCGCGACGGCCAAGGCCGGTGGGGTGTCCAAGGGTAGCTTTGCCGCGCGCGCTCAAAGTGCGGGGGCAAAGGGTGGTAAGCACTAATTAGAGAGGGGGCGGGAAATACCCGCCCTGATAAACATGAGCAAAGAAACCATCATCCCACGCCTAGGCAATCTTCTCAGAGCCCTGATCAAAGCTGCTGGATACCGGCCCCTCGTTTTGCAGACCGGTCAAGACAAGGATCTCGATGACCTTGCCAACGAGGACGATGAACGTCAGAGCAGCAGGTTCGACAGACTGCAATCGATAGAAGATAGCTGCACGGACGCACTCGCCAAAGATTGTGGTCACGAATGGGCAGAAACCTTCCGCTACGCTTGGTTTCGGACCGCCGAGGCGCTGCAAGGATTGGCTCAGAACCTGGACGTCACCCCGCTGAGCACCGCCGAGGGGCAAAGGCTGATCTCACAGCACTTCACGGCGCCGATGCTTGCCGGCTTCCTCACCCTTGCAGCCAGCAGGAGAACCGCTCCAGATTTCGAACAGTGGTGCACCTCGCCGTTCAAAGCCTGGCTGGCCTTCGCTTCGCATCACACCAAAGTACCCCAAGAGAAGCTGCTCACGAATCTGGGTAACGAACTCGATGCCGACCCAAGAACGATCGAACGCTGGCTTGTTGGGGAACCCGTGGGCAAGCTTGGTTGGCCCTATGCACCCAAGGTTGCGGCGGCGATCGGCAAGGACGCATCAGCACGGGAGATCCCTCTCCTGTCGGGATGGCTCCTGCTGGCCTGCGCCTACCAATCGCTATCGACCGAGTTGCGGGATGTCGTGAAGCGCAACCTGAGTCTGCGGAGCCAACAACCATGGGGGCTCGAAGACGCCTCGCGCGCCATCAGCCAGGCGAGCCACCGCGCAGGCGATGTTCCTCTGCGTCGCCAGGCGATTCCGCTGCTCGAAACGATTCTGATGATGTTCTCGACCAAGGAGCATGACAAGAAGACTCTTCAAGATAGACTCGATCAGCTTCTGGGCCTGATTGAGCGGGCCGATCCCGCCTTACAGTCCGCCTATCGCTACATCCACGCTTGGTTTGCCGCGCGGAACGCAGCGCTGCTGGGCAAAAAGGAGGCCGCCCTCGACCTCTACGCCGAATCGGTTTCCGGCGCATGGTGGCAGGCCGGGCAGAATCAACACCCGATCCTGAATGAAGCATTGCTGTACGCGGTTGGCGTCGGGGATAAGGACGCTGCCAATGGTTACTGGGACAAAACGTTCATGCTTGGACTGAACCGGCGCCCGAAGCGCCCACTGGATACTCAGGAACTGCGTCGCATCGCCTTTAGCTTCGAACAGATGTTTGCTCCCCAGAAGGCGAAGGATCGAATTCCTCCCCGAGTGGAAATCCGAAGCACTGACGATGCCTTTAATCTCGGCAAAAAACACATCGCCAACCCCAATCAGAAAATCAAGTATGCCGAAGGTAGAACACGTCGGACGCCACTAATGGTCGCGATTCAGGAAGGCACGCTTGATGACGTCAAACAGTTGCTCGCTGCCGGTGGCGACCCGAATGACTTTATTCCGGAATCGGGTGAAGGCCCGCTTTCCTACGCTATGCGTCGAGCCTGTGATCGAAAAGACACACTCATCATGGAGTATCTGTTGGGCCAGAATCTCTCGCAAGAGACGGTCAATCGGCCGGCCTCAACGAAGCGCGAAACGCCGCTGAAGATTGCCATCGAAATGGCCAATGCACCTGCCGTGACGAGATTGATTGAGCTTGGCGCCGAAGTCGAACAGCACTGTGACTATCTCCCTTCTGCACTTTGTTATGCGATGGTACTTCTCCACGGTAGCTTGCACCGGGATGACCCGACTCAGGAGCAAGCTTATTTCTCCGGCAAGACGCGTGCTGATTCCTACGATGCGAAGGAAGGGGCGGCACTCGATATAGATCTTTCCAAAAGACGGCAGCGACTCTACGACCTTAAAAACGCCTCCGAAAGGAATCGCCAACTCTTCAGCGCAGTTCTGGACTATTTCGTTCGCCCCTCTGCTGACTACCGTGCGGTAATTCAAGCCCTATTGGCGGGTGGTGCCGATGCCAACCGGCGCTACCGCGTGGAAGCTCATGACCTTGCAGAATGGACTCCGACTCTTTTCGCAGCGCAGGTAGGGGACCTCGAAACGTTCAGAATGCTGGTCGAACACACGGGAAATAATCGTGGAGATCCCGATCTGACCTTGATGGCACCTAGCCACCTCGAACGCTTTGACGCCCTTTGGGTAGCCATTGACCACGGGCAACACGCCATCGCCTCCTACCTTATGGAACGCGAGAAGAGAAACGGCATCACCTAATCCACACCCATAAATTTTTGAGAAATACATTCGGCGACGTGTCGGGTATGTGTAGCCAACAAATCCGATCCTCATGGTTGCTCAACAACCTTGGGGATCATTCATGCACTACTGCAACAACAAAGACATCAACCTCCTAATCAAGGAAATGCTACGGAACGGATGGAGTTTTGAGCCAGGACGACATGGCAAACTTCGCCATCCAGAAGGGATCGGATTTATCACCTTCCCTAAAACACCTAGTGACCACCGATGCATGAAAAACATGCTTCGTGATATTCGACGGCTCGAATCGACGAGAAATCTAACTTCGGTCAGCAAACGCGCTTTATAAGTGAGCTTCGGCTGACTCCCAGCCCCAGCAGCTACTCGGCCTTTGCCGACGTTGGCTGATCGGTCAATCTCAGTCAGCAGTCCGGCAGCAAGCTGCCGTTAGGGCCTACATCATGGCGACCGGCAGCTTTCTCATTTAGCGGACACGTACTCCTGGCTAGGAGCGGACGGTCAGCGGCGCTCCAGAATCAGCCCCTCACTGCAGACATTCAACATCTCCAAGGAGTCCAGAATATGAGCGGTAGGCCAGTGGTTGTTCTCGACCTTGACGGCGTTATCATCAAGTTAAATCTCCTCAAGTACAAAGCGATGTTCGCTGACTATCCAGACAAGCTTGCTGCCATCGCTGCTGACATCCTCGGCAACGAAGGCGTTGTTGTCTATCCATTTGGCGGGACAGCAGAACGTAGCAACCAAATCTGAAAGGGCCTCGTAAATGGCCGACTACACAACGGACCTACAAGCGGCGATAGCATCGTACGCACAAGACAAGCAGATCATCACCTTCAGCCCGGCGATGCTTATCCTGCCCCGCGATGGAGCGCGCGTGCACTTCGAGACTGTCGTGCAGATAAGCTACTTCTTCCACGAGTGGATTCACTACCTCCACAACGTGTCGACGGTTCACGGCATGTCTGCGTATTCGAGCTTCATCGGCCTGTGGAACGCCTTCCGGCACACGACGGACGAGTTGGGGTTGGGTCAAGGCAGGTTTATCACCTCGTCGGCCGAAGAGTTGAAGACGCGCGCCTACTTGGACGTTATCTGGAGTACGCGCCGCCCGGCCGACAAGCCGCTGCTCGGGGAGCTGTCGGTGGACATGTGCAGCATCGTGTCGTGCAAGCCGGCAGGGAATTTTAACGGCATCCCGGACCACCTCGACGTATCCGTCGAGGTAACCAACAAGCTGGGTGATGTCGCGATCTATCCGAAGGTGATCGGCCCCACCGAGATCATCGAGTCGGTCGCCTTTCTGCTAGAAAGTCATTTTCTGGTTCGCGGATTTAACCATCCGCCGTCATCTGCACCCGTCTTCCCGTACCACGCGCTCCCCTTGCTGGCGCGACACATCGCGCCGGAACTCGACGATAAGACTGTCTTGATGTGCGGCTTGGCCAGCCTTCAGAGCACTTTACCGACCGACGCAGTGATCCAATTCCTGAAGGTGTGCCACGAGCTTGGGAAGAAAGAAAAGGACGCCATCGCATGGCTGACTGTTGAGACTGTCCAGCAGCTGAGGCTCAACGAACCGTCATTGCGTGCTGGCCTGAAGGAAATTCACGACATGTTCCCCGCTCCTGGCGGCGTGGAGAGGGCCGTGAAGGAGAGCGTCGCCTTCATGGAGAAGAACCTCGACTTGCGGTTGGACAACCCGTTCTTCGAGCTCGACTTCGTCGACCAGATCCGCGAGGCCGATCCCGACAACTTCGATCAACTCATGAATCGCCTGATGCAGACTCACGGCATTTGCAGTTGTCGCCAGGAGCGGGCTGGGTTCGATGATGAGATCGAAAGGGATGATCTATTCAACTTCGCGGTCGCTGCCGGTGACGACAGGTTGACCGACGCGCGGTTGGCCATGCTCGCATCGGTGGACTTCCTAATTCGTCACCTGCTGGCTGACGGCAGTTTTATGGCGACAGCCGATCTACAGAATCGCAAGTGCCCATTTTTCAGCTCATGTCGGCAGTCAACCCGACGCGACCATGCAACGGACTGCGCAACCCAACCTTGGAAATCCGTCCATACCAGCCCTCCAAATCCCTGCAGCTATGCACAAGGCGTGCTGCACTTCCAGCCTGGCGAGCTCAAGTCAAGGCCTGGTGACTGATGTTCGTCTACATCCGGCTTCTGCCGGTTCGTTGAACGATGCGTACCTGATAGGAGCTCGCGCTATTTCGGAGTCCTCGAACGCAGCGCGCTCCTTGGGCAATTTGGGTGCGCTGCGGAAAATCAGGCTTACCGCCTCTTCATCGCTGTGAACAACGGCATGTGCTCACCCTTGAAAAACGAAGGTCAGCTTTAGAACTGCTGAAATGACAGCAACGGGTCGGCACTTCGCGTTCGCCAAACCGAAAAGCTCCCGTCCAACGCTATTCACTGCGGAACGGCTGGCGACCGGCACATGGCCGACCTAGTCACGGCGCAGGCCCAATGACAGCAAAGGCCGATCAGCGGAAGCTAGTTAATCAGCTATGCATCCGACGAAGTCCGCAATGCTTCAGGCGTTTACAGGGTGGCTAAACAAACCGAGGCTCAAGTTGAGTTGCGGAGAGCCGGAAGAATCTCAACTTAACGTGCAAAAGCGTGATGACCTAGGTTTGCGAGACTCAACAGCGAACATGGGAATACAAGGGGCCTCTATCTCGATTTAAGCTGCGGACGAGAGGGGTTTCGGCGGCAGCTTAAATCGAGATTTCCGCAGCTCAGGTCGGGATCGCCGAGCGTTGGGCCGCAAAGGTTTCGAAGGCCCGATCAACTCCGAGAGCCCAAAATCCAGCGATTTCGTGGGATTGAGTTTTCCAGTCAAGCCAAACAGGCTGTGGCTACAAGTCGTTCAATCTGGATGCATGAGGAATGTCAGTTACGCGTTAATGCATTGCTTTCATTGTTCCGATATCCTGACATGCTCATTCCAAGAGGCATTCCGTACATGGAGCCCAACACGCATCTCGTCTGCGCGGCCGCATTATTCTGCGGTCTGATCGCAACCGCCACAGCTGATGATGCCCCCAGTGCTACCCCCTATCGCCCAACCATTTCTAACCCGGCAGAGCTTTCCGCGCCAGGCTGGCTTGAACTGGAAATGGGCTGGAACCGCCAGAACAACCGATCTGATCGTCGGCAAGCTCTGCCTTACACAGCCAAGCTGGCCTTGGATGAGGAATGGGGCATTCTTGTCAGCGGCGAGGCCTTCATCCGAGAGTCCGGTAGCGAAGCCAATGGAAACGGTTTCGGCGATACCAGCTTCATTATCAAGCGACGTTTCGCCACCGCCGACGAAAATCTGAACTTTGGCATTGAGGCCGGGCTGAAACTGCCGACCGCACACCACCAACTCGGGAGTGGCAAGACCGATTGGAGCATCAACGGGATCGTCAGTTATGACTTTGACGACTCATGGCGCCTCGACGTCAATCTGGGAGTAACTCGCCTTGGCGCCCGTGCGCTTGAAGAGGGCCTGACAAGCACACTCTGGGCTGCCGCCGTGTCGAAGAGTTTCGGAGACTGGGGGGTGGCCGTCGAACATTCAGGTACCTATCAGCGTGGCTTGCCCAACGGCAGGCAGTGGCTCATCGCCACGAGCTATGCAGTGAGTCCGCGATTCGTGCTGGATATGGGGGCTACGCACGACCGCCGAGACCGCGAAACCGGCCATTCGCTTTTTTTTGGTTTCACCTGGTTGGCAAGCCGTCTGTTTTGATCGGTCGAAACTGCTCTAATTCTCAGCCGATTGCAGGATGACCAGACAAACCGAGGCTCAGGTTACATTGCAGAGAGCCGGGATCAGCCGATCCAAGCAGGTCCCCGCTCCTGACCCGGCCTCTTCCGCCGCCAGGGAAGCACTTAGCCGGTGGCGGCCCCGCCACTGCCCGCTCCCCTCTTGCGGCGCCACAGCCGGCGGCCCCCCCATCCCAGCAGGATGAGAAGGAGCAGCCAGGGGATCAGGAAAGCGAGGCTGGTGATGGCAAACGAAGCCCCCTGGGACAGGTTGCGGCCGAAGTCCGACAGGGCCAGGCCTATGGGTTTCCAGAAGGCGCCATGTGCATCGGTACTGATGTGCACCCGGAGTATTTCCGTCTCCACCCGCTGCCGCAGCTGCGCATGTTTTCCCTCCAGGGCCTCAAGCTGGCTCTGAACCTCGGCCAGCTCCCGATTCACCTTGATCAGCGCATCAACATCATGGCTGGCGCGGCTTCCCAGGGTTTCGAGTCTGGCCCGGTACTCCTTGAGCATGGCCAGCTTCCTGGCGGTGTCGGCAATCGGCGCTTCCAGGTCTTCGGCGGTAGTGGACTGATCGGTCACCTGGGTCTGCCCAGCCAGGACCGCAACGATTTTCCTGATGCCCTCCGGCCTGGCCCGGAACTTCAGGGAGGCCGAGGCACTCCGCCCGGAGCGGACATGGGACTCCAGCAAGGTGCACAATTCTTCGGCCGCTTCACGGCAGGCAGCCTGGGCTGCGGCCACCACCGGAGCCAGCTGCTGCTCCCCGGTTTCCAGCGCCAGGGAATGCTCGTAGGCCAGGAACGAAGCGGTCTTGCCGCTTGGCGCCAGGTCCATGGTGGCCGAAGCCTCCTCCTTGGCACAGCCGGAAAGCGCCAGCAGGATCAGCAGGAGAGGTAACAAGGCTTGCATGGGCACTCCGGGAACAGGGGACCATTTACATGGCCGAGGGACGGATGGCAGGCCGGCCCGGGTTTCAAGATGGGCCATGGTAGCGGATCGGCCATGCGCATGTCTTACCTCTTGCGGAATTCATGCCGCCCCGCTCCCCCCGGGCTCGACGGTAGCACGCAAGCCCGTGAAAGGCCGGGTGAAAGGTAGCCCGTTAAAGGTATGGGTACAGCACCGGCACAGGGGAACAAGGCTGGAAGGCCCCATCGACGGGTCCACGAGCTGAAGGAGGCCGTCAGCGTCCACATACATGCCGCTGAAGTAGCTGGATTCGCCGATCAGGACATAGGGCCTGCGCTGATGCTCATGCAAGGCCACCAGCCAGAATATGGGGTCGGGGCGGTCGAGCCGGCTTACCGCCTCCGCATGAACCTCATTCCACTTCCGGCCAACGTTGGCGAGCAGGAATTTGAACAACGGGGTGTAATCAAGTCCCCGCCGCCGCCGGCCGTGCATGGTTTCACGGGGCTGCTCATAACACCCCCTGGCCTTGCTGTTGCGTTGGTCGCGATAGTTCCCACCCTTGGCATGATGAACGCCATGGGCCGTGGTATTCACTTTGCGATAGAGGGGCGCTTTGCGCGGAAACATCACAGGGCGGCAAGCCGGGAATACAAGTCAGCTTTCCATGGAGATGGAGCCGATCTTCCCTGCCTGATCAAAACACACGGAAACCACATACTGGGTCACCTCCCCGGGCAAGGTGAAATCGAAATACTCCATGTCGTTTTCGCCCCAGGCTCCGCTGAACAGGAGCAGGCCCAATACTGCCGAGGGCTCCGGGGTCTCCGTCCCGAGCTGCTGCAGCCAGTAGCCGGCCGGAAGCGCTTCGAGGTGATGCTCGATGAACAAGTCGACGCTGTCCGAAGCCGCAGCCGTTCCAAAGGACTGCTTGATGGCGTCCAAAGCCAGTTGCTGCCGTCTCTGTAGTTCGAGGGTATCCATGCTGCTCCTGATGCTAGATTGGCGGCCGAAACCGGCCCTGGGGTAGGACATGATAAAGAAATAACTGCGCATGCCTAGTGGCGGGGCCTTCATGTGATAGCCCCATCATTGGCAACCCCTTCTGAAGGCGGAAGCGTACCATCACCCCCGGCCACACCGCTGAGCCTTGCCGCCAGGGGCGGCGCTTGGGTGACACCCCTTAGACGACTTTCTAGCCCCATCATGGTCAAGATTTTTGAAATCCTCGCCGAGCGACGCATCACCGAGGCGGTGCAGCGAGGGGAGTTGGACGACCTGCCCGGGGCGGGCAGGCCGCTGGAGTTCGAAGAGGAGCCCTTCGTCTCTCCGGAACAGCGAATGATGAACCGGGTACTGAAGCAGGCGGGCTTCACCCCCACCGAGGTGGGCCTGCGCCGGGCCATCGGGGAATTGCGCCAGGAACTGGCGGCCACGCCGCCGGGCAAGGCCCGTCAGGCCCTGCAGGAAAAGCTGGCCTGGTCCCTGCTGCAGCTGGGCGAGGCGGGCAAGGGCCCCTGAGCCTGCCCCGAGAGCGCCACACAGGAGTATCTTGCGGGTACACGCCACACAAGGAGGTGTCCCATGAGCAACAAGCACCTGCATCTGCTGGAGACCATCTTCCGGGACCCGCTGCCCAGCAACCTGCACTGGCGCGAGGTGGAATCCCTGCTGGAGCATCTGGGCGCCCAGGTGGAGCCGGGCCACGGGGCCCGCTTCAAGGTCCTGCTCCGGGGCAAGGAATTCACCCTGCACCATCCCCATCACGGCAACGAACTGCAGCGCCAGGACGTGAAACACCTGCGCGAAGCCCTGGCGATAGCAGGGGTGAGTCCTTCCCGCTATGCCCAGGAACAGGCCTGATCAGGCCTTGAGCAGTTCTTCCCGCCCCCCCAGCCAGCGCTCCAGGTGCAGGGCCGCCTTGTCCGGCGCCTGGGCCAGCAGTTCCTCGGCCAGGGCCCGGGCTGTTTCCACCAGCTCCGCATCCAGCTCCAGGTCGGCGTAGCGCAGCAGGGGCACGCCGCTCTGGCGGCTGCCGATGAATTCCCCCGGACCGCGCAACTGCAGGTCCTGGCGGGCGATCTCGAAACCGTCCGTGTGTTCGAAGATGATTTTCAGGCGGGCCTTGGCCGTATCCGACAAGGGCTCGGCGTAGAGCAGGATGCAGCTGCTTTCATGGACGCCCCGCCCCACCCGGCCCCGCAACTGGTGCAGCTGGGAAAGGCCGAAGCGCTCCGCGTGCTCGATCACCATCAGGCTGGCATTGGGCACATCCACCCCCACCTCAATCACCGTGGTGGCCACCAGCAGATCCACCTCCCCGGCGGCGAAGGCGGCCATCACCGCCTGTTTTTCTCCGGCCTTGAGACGGCCGTGCACCAGGCCGATGGCCAGCTCCGGCAGTTCTTCCTGCAGCCAGGCATGGGTGTCCAGGGCGGTCTGCAGCTGCAGGGCTTCGGATTCCTCGATCAGGGGGCAGACCCAATACACCTGCCGGCCTTCCTCCACCTTGCGGCGCACGTAGTCCATCACCTGGTCGCGCCGGTCGTCCCGGGCTAGACGGGTGCGGATCGGGGTACGCCCCGGCGGCAGCTCGTCCAGGACCGACACGTCCAGGTCAGCGTAGTAGCTCATGGCCAGGGTGCGCGGAATCGGGGTGGCGGACATCATCAGCTGGTGGGGCGAGCCCCCCTTCTGGCGCAGGGCCAGGCGCTGCTGCACGCCGAAGCGGTGCTGCTCGTCGATGATGGACAGTCCCAGGCGCTCGAAATCCACCCCTTCCTGGATCAGGGCATGGGTGCCCACCACCAGGCCGGCACTGCGGGCCGCCTCGGTCTGGGCCTGGCGGGCCTTGCCCTTGATGCTGCCGGTGAGCCAGGCCACCTGCACCCCCAGGGGGTCGAGCCAGGAACGCAGTTTCAGGTAATGCTGCTCGGCCAGGATTTCCGTGGGCGCCATGAAGGCGGCCTGCCAGCCGGATTCGATGGCCTGGCAAGCCGCCAGGGCCGCCACCAGGGTCTTGCCCGCCCCCACATCCCCCTGGAGCAGGCGCTGCATGGGATAGGGCTGGGCCAGATCGGCGCCGATCTCGGCCACGGCCCGCTCCTGGGCCCCGGTCAGGGCGAAGGGCAAGGCGGCCTTGAGCTGGCTGGCCAGGGCGCCGCTGCCCGGCAGCAGGGGCGCGCCGATCTCGCGCCGGGCCCGGTAAGCCTGACGCAGGGAGAGCTGCTGGGCCAGCAGCTCATCGAGCTTGATGCGCTTCCAGGCCGGATGGTTGCGGCTGCAGAGGGCCTCCAGCCGGGCCCCGGCCGGGGGCGCATGCAGGGTCCGCAAGGCCTCCCAGAGGTCGGGCAGGCTCTCCCGGGCGAGATAGTCGGGGGGCAGGATTTCCGCCAGGGGCGGGCCCGAGAGGGATTTGCCGATCAGCCGGGCCAGGGCCGTCTGGGCCAGGCCTGCGGTGGTGGGGTAGACGGGGGTCAGGGTCTCGGGCAGGGGGGTGTCCGGGCGCACCACCCGGAAGCGGGGGTGCACCATCTCGGAGCCGAAGAAGCCGTGCCGCACTTCACCGCTGCAGCGCACCCGGTTGCCGGGGCTGAGGGCGGTCTGCTGACTGGGATAGAAACTCAGGAAGCGCAGCACCAGAGTAGCGCTGCCGTCGCTGATATGAGCCACCAGCTGGCGCCGGGGACGGAACTGGACCTCGGCGGCGAGCACCTCGCCCTCCACCTGCACGGTGCCCGTCCAGGGGGCTTCGGCGATGGGGGTGATGCGGGTTTCGTCCTCGTAGCGCAGGGGCAGGTGCAGCAGCAGGTCCTCCCGCCGCCGCAGTCCCAGGCGCCGCAGCTTGTCCTGCAGCCCCGTGGCCTTCTTGCCCCCGGCGCCGGAGGCAGGGGTCTTTACGCGCCCAGGCACATTACCGCGTCGGCTTCCACCAGGGCGCCCTTGGGCAGCTCCTTCACCCCCACGGCGGCGCGGGCCGGGTAGGGCTCGCTGAAATAGCGGGCCATGGTCTCATTCACCTTGGCGAAGTTGCCCAGGTCGGTGAGGTAGACGTTGAGCTTGACCACATCGGCCAGGGAGCCCCCGGCCGCCTCGGCCACGGCCTTGAGGTTCTCGAATACCCGCACGATCTGAGCGTCGATGCCTTCCACCAGGGTCATGGCAGCGGGGTCCA
The DNA here is from genome assembly GCF_000429665.1 of Azovibrio restrictus DSM 23866. Lineage (GTDB taxonomy): Bacteria > Pseudomonadota > Gammaproteobacteria > Burkholderiales > Rhodocyclaceae > Azovibrio > Azovibrio restrictus. Next base: position 24,583 of record NZ_AUCH01000026.1, on the reverse strand, counting down.
GGCCGATCTGGCCGGAGAGATAGACGGTATGGTCTACCCGGACCGCCTGGGAGTAGGTTCCGATGGCGGCAGGCGCCTTGTCCGTGGAAATGATCGTTTTTGCCATGGCGTTGTCTCTATCCTGAAGCGATGAAATGAGGAATGGTAAATGAGCACGCCGATAATCCAAAACCTGGAAAAACTGCTGGACGGCCCCCGGGATGGGGCCCTGCTGCGCTACGCCCTGGGCAACGAGTGGCTCAAGGCAGGGGAACCCCGCCAGGCCGCCGCATGCTTTCGCGCCGCCGTGGACCGGGACCCGGGCTATTCCGCCGCCTGGAAGCTGCTAGGCAAGTCCCTGACGGAAGCCGGTGACCCGGCGGCAGCCCTGGACGCCTACCGTCAGGGCATCGCCGTGGCGACGGACAAGGGGGACGTGCAGGCCGCCAAGGAAATGGGCGTCTTCGTGCGGCGCCTGGAAAAACAGCTGGCCGGGCCGGGCTGAGCGCCTGGCCAGCCCTAGTGGCGCAAGAACGCTAACGACGCAGAGGGGGCGGCAGCACGATGCCGTCTATGCCCATGGCCTTCATCTTGGCCTTGGCAGCTTCCGCCTCGGCCTGGGTATTGAAGGGTCCCACCTGAACCCGGGTCTCCAGGGTGGCGGGAATGCCGTTCTGGAGCAGCCGCGCGTGCAGCTCCTGGGCCCGCTGGGTGTTGGTGAATACCCCGGCTTGAACCAGGAAGGCAGGCAGGGAACGGGGCTGGGCAGCCGCAGGGGATGGAGCGGGTGCCGGGGTCGGCGTCGCTGCAGCAGCAGGTTTGCTGGCGGCAGGGGGCGCGGGCGTCGCCGCAGCCGGCTTGGCAGGGGCCGGCTGGGCCGCCGGAGCAGGCTGGGGCTTGCCGGGAGTCGGCGGCTGGACCGGAGCGGGAACAGAGGTGACAGCGGGCGCGGCCCCTTCGGTGGGCGCCGGGACAGTGGCCGGGGGCGGCAGGGGCACCGAGGGCGGAGCCGAGTACTCGGGCACCGCTTCCACCGGAGTCCGGGCTGCGGGCCGGGTCTGGGGCTTTGCCGGGGCAACGGGCCTGGCGGCCTGGGGCGCGGGGCTGGCCGTTGTTGGCGCCGGGGTCGGCACGGGGGCTGCCTCAGGGGGCGGCGGGGTGGTGACGACGGGCGCGCTGTCCGTGCTCACCGGGGGCTGGCCGGGGGCCGCTTCGACGCTGGGCGGCTCGGGCGCCACGGGCGGCGGGACCGGAGCCACCTCGGTCTCCGGAGCCGCCGGCTCCGCTGGCGTCACCGGCTGGGTGGTGGGCCGCTTGGGCGGCACGGGCACCGGCTCGGTGAATTGGGGCGCGTCCACCTCGTCGGGGGTGCTCAGGTAATCAAAGAAGGCCAGCAAGCCCAGCAACACCCCCACCAGGCCGGCGGCAAACATCAGCCGCTTGACGATGCGGGTGCGCTGATCGGGATCAGGGGCCTCGTGTTCGGCTGCGTCTGCGTTCATGGAGAGTTCCCGTCCTTGTTCTTGACCAGGGCCACCACCAGTTCGGCCTCGGCCCGGGCAATGCCGCAGCGCTCCGAAATGGTCAGGGCGTCATGGCCGAGAATGGCCATCTGCATGGCATCACTGTAGAGGGGAGAAGCGTTCTGGGCGGCCCGGGTGGCCAACACCTCCTGCTGGAATTCCTCGCGCAGCCCGGCCATTTCCTCACGCAGGCCGGCCAGGGCGCCACGCAGGGCGTCCATTTCCTCGCGCACCTGCTCCAGTTCCCGCTCCACCCCGTCCATGAAGGCCTGCTGGGCAAACCCGGCGGTATCGGCCGAGGTCCAGGCCGGCTCCGTGTCCGGCCCCCGGGGAGGCATGGCGTAGACCAGAGGCTCCGCCTCGGCCTCCTCCTCATCCCCCAGGTTGTCCAGGGGACTGGCGACCCGGGGTTCCCGCAGGGGCCGCGGCGCTTCCTGGCGGCGGCTGATACGGCGCATGCGCCAGAGCAGCCAGATCATGTAGATGACGATTGCCAGGATCAGGACCAGCAGGATTTCCCGCCAGCCCAGGCTCAATCCCTCCAGGCCCGCCAAGCTCAGCTGCATGCCGTCCCTTCAGCCCGGCCTCAGAAGCTCTGGGTGTATTGCACCCCGAGCACGTGGCCGCTGGCGTCGTAATCGCCCTTGAGGCGCACCCCGGAACCGGTGATGTTGACTTCCGGATCCCGGACCCACTGGTAGGCGTAGCCGAAGTCCAGGGCCGAATCCCGGCCCGGCTTGTACTGGCCGCCGATGCTGAACCAGATGCGGTGGTCGTCGGGCAGCAGCACGCCCCGGTCACCCACGCGCAGGGGGCTGCGGTCGTAGGCCACCCCGAACTTGGCCTTCCAGGCGTCGTTGTACTTGTAGGCGGCACCCCAGGCGAAACGCCAGCTGTCCCGCTCGTAGTCATCCAGGGCACGCCAGCGGGTGTAGGAAAGATCGCCCATGGCCTCCCAGCGGTCGGAAACCTGCTGCCAGACCGAAAGGGTGAAGGTGCCCGGGGTTTTCAGGCGGCCGTCGCTGTCTACGCCCTGGAAGACGGTTCCCTCATCCAGGTTGTACTTGAGGGCGGAGCGGTAGGACACCCCGACCCGCATGGCGGGAGAGAGGGTGAACAGGGCGCCGGCATTCCAGCCCCAGGCGGAATCCTCGTCGGAACGGTGCTGCAGCTGCTCGGCCCCGTTCATCCAGGCGCTGTCCAGCTTGAGTTTCTGGTAGTTGAGGCCGAACCCCAGGGACACCTTGTCGGACACCTTGTAGGCCACGGCGGGGTTGATGTTCAGGGTGCGCAGCTTGGCTTCCACGCCCAGCTGCCGGCCGCGCCAGTCGGCGTCGTACTCGGTGTGCAGGCTGTAGGGGGAGGAAATGCCCAGGCCCACCACCCAGGAGGGATTCACGGCCCAGGACAGGTAAGCATTGGGGAGGCCGCGCCAGTCGCCGGCATCGCCGCCGTCACCGCCGCTGAGCCCGTAGGAGCCCTGGTTGCTGAATTCGTAGCTGTGGCGCACGCCGACCAGACCCAGGGAAACCTGGCGAGCCGGCAGACGAGTCATGCCGGCCGGGTTGTAGTAGATGGTGCTGGCGTTGTCGGCCACCGCAGCGGAGCCCGCATAGGCGGTGCCGATGCCGCTGGCGTTCTGTTCCAGGGCCTGGAAGCCGCCGGCCAGGGCTGCTCCCCCGTGGGTGACGGCGAAGGCGGACAGCAGGGTGGCCGCCAGGGCGTGCATTTTTTTCATGTGCTTGCTCATGGATTTGACGCTATGACCCGCGAATTCTACGCATTTTCCCGGGGAACGTCGCGCTTGTTGCCGTCCGGACCCATGGCCACATAGGTGAGTGTTGCTTCCGTCACCTTCACCGTGACGGGGTTCTGGGGATGGCGTTCGGCATAGACTTCCACGGCGATGGTCATGGAAGTGCGTCCGACGCTGAGCACCCGGGCGTAGAAGCTGACCAGATCGCCGGAGGATACCGGCTGGTGGAACTGGAAGGCATTCACCGCCACCGTGGCCACCCGGCCCCGGGAATAGCGCATGGCCTCGACGCCGCCAGCCAGGTCCACGTGGGCCATGACCCAGCCGCCGAAGATGTCGCCGAACATGTTTTCTTCCTTGGGCATGGGGACCAGGCGCAGGACGGGTTGCCTCTCGGGCAGACGGACGGGTTCATCGATCACGGCAGCGGCTCCGGTAGAAAATGATGGATTTTCCCGGATTCCCGCGACTTTTCATATACTCGGCCTCTTATTCCCTGTTTTCCCATGCGCGCCCACAGCTCCCGCCCCCTGCCTTCGGACCCTTCCCGCCCCGAGCGTCCCCTCTGGCCCACCTTGATGAGCCTGTTCCCCTATCTCTGGGCTTACCGGGGCCGGGTGATCGCCGCCCTGCTCTGTCTGGTGGGCGCCAAGCTCGCCACCGTGGCCGTGCCCCTGGTGTTCAAGGAGATCATCGACGGCCTGGCCCCGGGCCAGACCCTGCTGGTGCTGCCGGTGGCCCTGTTGCTGCTCTACGGCCTGCTACGCTTTGCCTCTTCCCTGTTCACCGAGCTCCGGGAAATCCTCTTCGCCCGGGTCACCCAGCAGTCGATCCGCCGCCTGGCCCTGGAGGTGTTCCGCCACCTGCACGCCCTGTCCCTGCGCTTTCACCTGGAACGCCAGACCGGGGGCATCTCCCGGGATATCGAGCGGGGCACCCGCTCCATCGGCAGCCTGATCAACTACACCCTGTATTCGATCCTGCCCACCCTGATCGAGATCGGCCTGGTGCTGGCGGTGCTGGTGGTCCGCTACGACCCGGTGTTCACCCTGATCACCCTGGCTTCCCTGGTGGTTTACGTGGGCTTCACCGTGGCCGTGAGCAACTGGCGCATCGCCATCCGGCGCCAGGTCAACGAAACGGACTCGGCCGCCAACACCCGGGCCATCGACAGCCTGATCAACTACGAGACGGTCAAGTATTTCAACAACGAGGATTACGAGGCCCGGCGCTACGACCAGGACCTGCAGCAGTGGGCCGAGGCCGCCACCCGCAGCCAGAAGACCCTGTCCCTGCTCAACCTGGGCCAGCAGGCCATCATCGCCATCGGCATCACCTTGATGATGTGGCAGGCGGCCCGGGGCGTCACCGAAGGCACCATGAGCGTGGGCGATCTGGTGCTGGTGAATGCTTTCCTGATGCAGCTCTACATGCCCCTCAACTTCCTGGGGGTGGTGTACCGGGAGATCCGCCAGGCCCTGACGGACATCGAGCGGATGTTCGACCTGCTGCACGAGGGCAAGGAGGTGGCGGACGAGCCCGGCGCCGTCCGCCTGGAGCCCGGCCCCCAGGAAATCCGCTTTGCGGCGGTGGGCTTTGCCTACGATCCCCAACGCCCCATCCTGCATGAGCTGGATTTCTGCATTCCCGCCGGGCACACGGTGGCGGTGGTCGGCCCCTCCGGAGCCGGCAAATCCACCCTGGCGCGGCTGCTGTTCCGCTTCTACGACGTGAGCGCCGGCGCCATCCGCTTCAACGGGCAGGACATTCGCGGCTACACCCAGGCCAGCCTGCGCGGCGCCATCGGCATCGTGCCCCAGGACACGGTGCTGTTCAACGACACCCTCTTCTACAACATCCAGTACGGCCGCCCGGAAGCGAGCCGCGCGGAGGTGCTGGCGGCCGCCCGGGCCGCCCAGCTGGACAGCTTCATCGCCCGCCTGCCCGAGGGCTACGACACCCGGGTGGGGGAACGGGGCCTGAAACTCTCCGGCGGGGAAAAGCAGCGGGTCGCCATCGCCCGGGCCCTGCTCAAGAACCCCGCCATCCTGATCTTCGACGAAGCCACCTCGGCCCTGGATTCCCGTACCGAACAGGCCATCCAGGTGCAGCTGGAGGCGGCGGCCCGGGGCCGCACCACCCTGGTGATCGCCCACCGGCTGTCTACGGTCATGGGGGCCGACGAAATCCTGGTGCTCGACGAGGGGCGTATCGTGGAACGGGGCCGGCACGCCGAACTGCTGGCAAAAGACGGGGTTTATGCTCAAATGTGGGCCATCCAGCAACAGGATGACTCCCCCTAAGCCCATGCCCGCCGCCCATCTGCAGCGTCGCTCCCTTCTGCTCCACCCTTCCGGGCGCTGGGTGCTGCCGCTGCTGGCGTTCTGCATCATCGTTGCCGCCAGCCTGGCCTTTGCCCATCGCCTGCACCAGGAAAACCTGGACGAGGCCCGGGTACGTTTTTCCATGGACGCGGCCCTGGTCACCGTGGAAATCCGCGACCGGCTGCGCCACCATGCCCAGTTCCTGCAAGGGCTGCGGGCCTTCATCAGCAGCATGCCGGAAGTCCGGCAGGCGGACTGGCTGCGTTTCAGCAGTTTTCAAGACCCCCGCACCCAGCTGCAAGGCGTCCAGGCCTTCGGCTACCTGCCGGCGGTGCCGGCCCAGGAGCTGTCCCGCTTCGAGGCCCAGGCCCGGAAGCTGCTGAACCTGCCGGAGTACCAGGTGTTTCCCCCCGGCCGGCTGGAACCCCGCTTTCCGGTGCTGTTCGTCTCCCCGAGCGAGGGCTCCAATCTGCGCGGTCTGGGCTATGACCTGGGTTCCGAGCCGGCCCGCAAGGAGGCCATGGACGAGGCCCGGGACCGGGACAACGTGGCCATGAGCCGCCGCCTGCAGCTGATCCTGGATCAACCGGAACAAAGCCGCCCCGGTTTCATCCTGTTCCTGCCCATCTACGCCAACGATCTGCCCACCAGTACCGTGGAAGAGCGGCAGCAGGCCCTGCGCGGCTATGTCTTTGCCGCCTACCGGATGAGCGATTTCATGCAGACGCTCAACTACAGCCGCAATCCCTATCTGGCCCTGCAGATCTTTGACGACTGGGGCTACGACAGCCTCAAGGGGGGCGCCCAGCTGGCCCTGCTGCACGACACCCACCCGGAACGCCAGGCCGACTACCAGGCCCCCCTGAACGAGGAGCGGGAATTGAGCTTTGGCGGCCGCACCTGGCTGCTGCGCTTCGAGAGCCGCCAGAGCGTGCCCCTGTTCTCTTTCCAGGACCCGGCCAGCATCGCCCTGACGGCGGGCATCTGCCTGGCCAGCCTGACCGGTCTGCTGCTCTGGATGCTGTCCACCCAGGGGCAGCGGGCCATGAACCTGGCCCAGCGCATGACCCAGAAGCTGGAGCAGTCGGAACAGATCTTCCGGCTCGCCGCCGAAGGGGCCAACGACGGACTCTGGCACCGGGACTTCCGCCAGGACAGCTGGTTCTTCTCGGAGCGGGCCCTGGGCCTGCTGGGCCATCCGGAACGCTCCCCGGATCAGGATGGCGGCGACATCCTCCTGGCCCTGCTGCATCCCGATGATGCCCCCCTGCTGCGCCAGGCCCTGGAAGCCCACCTGCGTCAGCGTGCCCCCTACGACCTGGAACTGCGCCTGAAACGACCGGACGGCAGCTGGGGCTGGTTCCACCTCAAGGGCCAGGCGACCTGGAACGAACAGGGCGACCCCCTGCTGATGGCCGGTTCCATCTCCGACATCCATGACCGCAAGGCCGCAGAGCTGGAGTTGCGCCAGCACCGGGACCGGCTCCAGGAACTGGTGCAGGAGCGTACCCAGAGGCTGGAAGGGGCCCTGCGGGAAGCCCGGGAAGCCATCCAGGCCAAGTCGGAGTTCCTGGCCAACATGTCCCACGAGCTGCGCACGCCCCTGCATGCCATGCTTGGATTTGCCAGCATCGGCCTGGGCAAGTCCGAAGCTCACGAGAAGCTGCACCGCTACTTCCTGCGCATCCAGCAAAGCGCCGAGCGGCTCCTGTCCCTGGTAAACGACCTCCTCGACCTGGCCAAGCTGGAGGCCCGCAAGATGGAAGTGCGGCCCCGCCGGCAGGACGTGCAGCCCATCCTGCAGCAGGTGCTGGGAGAGCTGGACCCCCTGTTGCAGAAAAAGGCGCTGCGCGTGGATGTGCGGCAGCTGTGCACCCACACCCAGGCCCTGGTGGACGCGCCCCGCTTTGCCCAGGTGCTGCACAACCTGCTCTCCAATGCCATCCGCTTTTCCCCCGAGGCTGGCATCATCCGCATCAGTTACAGCGCCACCCGCTTGCCCCGGGGACGGCGGGCCTCGGACCAGGGTACTCTGGATGCCCTGTCCCTCTGCGTCGAGGACCAGGGGCCCGGCATCCCGGCGGACGAGCTGGAGGCCATTTTCGACAAGTTTGCCCAGAGTTCCCGTACCCGCACGGGGGCCGGCGGCACCGGCCTGGGCCTGGCCATCTGCCAGGAAATCATGCTGGCCCACCGGGGCCGCATCCATGCCGAAAACAGCCCCCTGGGGGGCGCCCGGCTGATCGCCGCCCTGCCCCGGGAAAGCGACGCCCCACCACAGGAGGAAACCCCGTGATGAATGCCCATCTGCTGGTCGTCGATGACGAACCCATCAACCTGGAAATCATCGAGGAGTACCTGGACGGCTCCGGCTGCAGCGCCGATTACTGCGATTCCGGCGAGGCGGCCTGGGAGGCCCTGGACCAGAACGAGCAGCGCTACGAGGCGGTGCTCCTGGACCGGATGATGCCGGGGCTGGACGGCATGACCCTGCTGCGCCGCATCAAGCCCGATCCCCGCTTCGCCACCCTGCCGGTGATCATGCAGACGGCGGCCTGCAGCCCGGAGCAGATCCGCGAGGGCCTGGAGGCGGGCGCCTACTACTACCTGACCAAACCCTACGAGCGGGAAGGGCTGCTGGCCATCATCCGGGCCGCCCTGGCCGACGCCCAGCAGCGTCGGCTGATGCTGCGCCAGGAGGCGGAACGCTGGCGCGGCATCGGCTTTCTCCAGGAGGCCCACTTCCTGATCCGCAGCCTGGAGGACGCCGGGCAGCTGGCCGCCTTCCTGGCCCAGGCCTGTCCCCGGCCCGACACGGCTCAACTGGGGCTGGCGGAGTTGATGCTGAACGCCATCGAGCACGGCAACCTGGGCATCACCTACGCTCAGAAGGCCAGCCTCAAACAGCAGGACAGCTGGCACCAGGAGGTCAGCCGCCGGGCCGCCCTGCCGGAAAACCGGGACAAGCAGGTGTCGGTCCGGGTCAGCCGCCAGCCCGGGTTGCTGCAGGTGCGCATCGAGGACCAGGGCAGCGGATTCGACTGGGCGCCTTACCTGGAATTCAGCCCGGAACGGGCTTTCGACCCCAATGGCCGGGGCATCGCCCTGGCGCGCATGATGAGTTTTGCCGCCCTGGAATACCAGGGTCGGGGCAACGTGGTGGTGGCCAGCATCGCCCTGCTCCCGGAGGGCAACACCCCATGATTCCCGCCCAACTGCCCCCCCTGCACATCCTGGCTGCCGACGACACCCAGACCAATCTGCACCTGCTCGAAGTCTTCCTGGGCAAGCTCGGCCACCGGGTGAGCACGGCCCGGGATGGGGCCGAGGCCGTGGCCCGCTTCAAGGAGCTGCGCCCGGATCTGGTGCTGCTGGACATCATGATGCCGGTCATGGACGGCTTTGAAGCCGCCCGACAGATCAAGGCGGCCAGCGCCAGCTGGGTGCCCCTGATCTTCCTTTCCGCCCTGGAGCGGGACCAGAACCTGCTGGCCGGTCTGGAAGCCGGAGGCGACGACTATCTGGCAAAACCCATCAACTTCGTGGTGCTGGAAGCCAAGCTGCGCTCCATCCAGAAGGCCCTGCACTTCCAGCGCGAGGCGGTGGCCACCCGGGACCGCCTGGAGAAGCTCTCCAACAGCGTCCTCGATGCCATCATCACCATCGACAGCCGGGGCCACATGATCCACTTCAACCAGGCCACCGAGGTGATCTTCCAGTACTCGGCGGCGGAGCTGGAGGGGCAGAACATCTCCCTGCTGATGCCCGAGCCCCAGCGCAGCGAGCACGATTTCCACATCCGTAGCTACCTGGGGGGCGGCGCCCCTTACATGGTGGGCAATCGCCGCGAAGTCATGGCCCGGCGCAAGGACGGCAGCACTTTCCAGGCCGAGGTTTCGGTTTCGGAGCTGCGCCAGAACGGCCAGCGCCTGTTTACCGGCATCCTGCGCGACGTGACCGAGCAGCGCCGTACCCAGGCCCAGCTGGATGCCTACTACCTGGCCCTCCAGGACGAACAGGCCCTGGCCAAGCGGCTGATCGAAATGCAGCTGCACCGCCCAGGCCTCCAGGACCCCTTGGTCCAGTACTGGGTGGCCCCCACCACCACCTTCAGCGGCGACGTGGTGGCCGCCGCCCGCTCCCCCAAGGGCCGCCGCTACGCCCTGCTCGCCGATGCCACCGGGCACGGTCTGGCGGCCGCCATCAGCGTGCTGCCCCTGCTGGCCCTGTTCTACCGCATGACCAGCCACGACCACGACATCCGCGAGATCCTGCTGGAGTTCAACCAGCAGTTGCGGGAGTCGGTGCCCACCGGACGTTTTGTGGCCATGGCCCTGGTTTGCATCGAAGCCGATGAAAGCCGCGGCGAAATCTGGGTGGGCGGCACCCCCGAAGCCCTGCTGATCGACGAATGGGGCCGACTGGTGCAGCGTTTCCCCTCCGTGCATCTCCCCCTGGGGATCGTGGACAATGCCCAGATGGAGGCCAGCCCGGCAGCCATCGCCTGGCGCCCCGGGCAGCAGCTCCTGCTTTACTCGGACGGGCTCATCGAAGCCGAGAATGCCGACGGGGAAGCCTTCGGCAAGGAAGGTCTGGAAGCCACCCTGGCCCACACCAGCCCGGGCGGCCGCCGCCTGGCCCTGATGAAGGCCCTGGGGGCCCATCTGTCGGCCAGCCCCGCCAAGGATGACGTTTCCCTGCTGCTGCTCAGCCATGCCTGAAGCGGCACGGCGCTACAGCAACGCCAGCAGATGAGCGGTGGAAATTTCCAGGACAAAAAAAACCGGGCTTGCGCCCGGTTTTTTTCTCATCCTATCCTGCTCAGGATTCGGAAGCGTCGTCAGCCACTTCCACAGCTTCGCTGGGCTCGGGACGATCCACGAGTTCCACGAAGGCCATGGGGGCGTTGTCGCCCACGCGGAAGCCGCACTTCAGGATGCGCAGGTAGCCACCGGGACGGTTGGCATAACGGGGACCCAGCTCGTCGAACAGCTTGACGACGATCTCGCGATCACGCAGACGGTCAAAAGCCAGACGGCGATTGGCCAGGCTGGGCTTCTTGCCCAGAGTGATCATGGGTTCCACAACCCGGCGCAGCTCCTTGGCCTTGGGCAGGGTGGTCTTGATCGCCTCGTGGCGCAGCAGAGAGACGGTCATGTTGCGCAGCATCGCCAGGCGATGGCTGCTAGTGCGGTTCAGTTTCCGCAAACCAAGACGGTGACGCATGGTTAATTCCTTTCTTTTGTACAGGCGTCCCTTTAAGGGCGCAGGTCCTTAAGGGTGATTAAGCCCGTTCCAGACCGGCGGGCGGCCAGTTTTCCAGTTTCATGCCGAGGGTAAGACCCCGGGAGGCCAGCACTTCCTTGATCTCGTTCAGGGACTTGCGGCCCAGGTTCGGAGTCTTCAGAAGTTCGTTCTCGGTACGCTGGATCAGGTCGCCGATGTAGTAAATATTTTCTGCCTTGAGGCAGTTGGCCGAGCGCACGGTCAGCTCCAGATCATCCACCGGACGCAGGAGGATGGGATCCACCTGGGCCGGCTTGGCAGCTTCCACGGCAGGCGCCGTACCTTCGAGGTCAGCAAACACTTCCAGCTGGCTCATCAGGATACGGGCGGCGGCACGGATGGCTTCTTCCGGCTGGATCACCCCGTTGGTCTCGATTTCCACGATCAGCTTGTCCAGGTCAGTACGCTGCTCCACCCGTGCGGATTCCACGGAGTAGGCAACGCGCTTGATGGGGCTGAAGGAGGCGTCGAGGACCAGCTGACCGATGGTCTTGGCATCGCCCAGGTTGCGCAGGTTGCCAGGCACATAGCCCCGGCCCTTCTCAACCTTGAGCTCCATGGCCAGCTTGCCACCGGGCTGCAGGTGGGCGATCACGTGCTCGGGATTGATGATTTCCACGTCATGGGAAACCTCGATATCACCGGCACGGATCACGCCGGGACCTTCCTTCTTGAGGGAAAGAAGGACTTCGGCGCGATTGTGCAGCTTGAAGACCACGCCCTTCAGGTTCAGGAGGATGTCCACCACGTCTTCTTCCACACCGTCGATGGTGGAGTATTCGTGCAGGACGCCCTCGATGGAAACCTGAGTGGGAGCGTAACCGTCCATGGAGGAGAGCAGGATGCGGCGCAAGGCATTCCCGAGGGTATGCCCGAAGCCGCGCTCAAAGGGTTCCATAACGACCTTGGCTTCCACCGGAGATACGCTTTGAACGTCGATGATGCGCGGTTTCAAGAGAGCATTACTTTGCATGGGCTGTCCTTTTGCTAGTCGCCGGTAATCCGGTTACTTCGAATAGAGTTCGATCACCAGACCTTCGTTGAGGGTCGGGGAGAGCTCGGCGCGTTGCGGCATGGCCTTGAAGGTGCCCTTGCCTTCCTTCACGTCCACGGCGATCCACTCGGGGAAACCACGGGATTCAGCGGCTTCCAGGGCAGCCTTGACGCGCAGTTGGCCACGGGCCTTGTCGGTCAGGGACACCACGTCGCCGGGGCGGACGGTGAAGGAGGGGATGTTCACGCGCTTGCCGTTGACCAGCACGCCGTTGTGACGCACCACCTGACGGGCTTCGGTGCGGGAGGCACCAAAACCCATGCGGTAGGCGACGGAATCCAGGCGGGCTTCCAGCAGTTGCAGCAGGTTTTCGCCAGTCTGGCCCTTGCGGCGCTCAGCTTCGGCGAAGGTGCGGCGGAACTGGCCTTCGAGCACGCCGTAGACACGGCGGATCTTCTGCTTGGCACGCAGGTGCACGCCGTAGTCGGACAGGCGGGCGCCGGACTTCTGGCCATGCTGGCCGGGAGCATAGGAGCGACGCTCGATGGCGCACTTGTCGGTAAAACACTTTTCGCCCTTGAGGAACAGCTTTTCCCCTTCACGGCGACACTGGCGGCATTTCGGATCGAGATTACGAGCCACGTTCTGTACTCCTTAAATACGGCGCTTTTTGGGCGGACGGCAGCCGTTGTGGGGCACCGGGGTCACATCGGTGATACCGGTGATCTTCATGCCCAGCGCGTTCAGGGCGCGGACGGAAGATTCACGGCCAGGGCCAGGGCCCTTGATACGAACTTCCAGGTTCTTCACGCCACATTCCTGAGCGGCCTTGCCGGCGGCTTCAGCAGCAACCTGGGCAGCAAAGGGAGTGGACTTGCGGGAACCACGGAAACCAGCACCACCGGAGGTAGCCCAGGACAGGGCGTTACCTTGACGGTCGGTGATGGTGATGATGGTGTTGTTGAAGGAGGCGTGGATGTGGGCAATGCCCTCGGCCACGTTCTTCTTAACTTTCTTGCGAACTTTTTGAGCGGTCTTAGCCATGATCAGTCCCTCTTACTTCTTCTTGCCGGCGATGGCCTTGCGCGGACCCTTGCGGGTACGAGCATTGGTGCGGGTACGCTGGCCACGGCAAGGCAGACCCTTGCGATGACGCAGACCGCGGTAGCAACCCAGGTCCATCAGACGCTTGATGTTCATGGTCACTTCGCGACGCAGGTCACCTTCAACGGTGAATTTACCCACTTCGTCACGGAGCTTTTCCATGTCGGCGTCCGACAGGTCCTTGATCTTGGTAGTACGAGTAACACCAGCAGCATCACAGATCTTCTGTGCGCGGGACCGGCCAACACCGTAAATGGCGGTGAGCGCGATCTCAGCGTGCTGATGGTTCGGAATGTTTACCCCTGCAATACGGGCCATTGATTCACCCCAACGATGCCAAAATTAATAAAAAAATCCGAACAAGGCTATTAGCCCTGCCGCTGCTTGTGGCGCGGATCCTTGCAGATAACGCGCACCACGCCCTTGCGGCGGATCACCTTGCAATTACGGCAAATGCGCTTCACCGAAGGCAACACTTTCATTTTTACAACTCCTCAGTTAGGCGGTGGGGGAGCAGCCGTGATCCCTTCCCGCCTGGGGTTACGCGTAGAGAATTCTTTACTTGGTCCGGAACACGATCCGGGCCTTGGACAAATCATAAGGCGTCAGTTGAACCGTCACCTTGTCCCCGGGCAGGATGCGGATATAGTGCATACGCATCTTGCCGGAGATGAAGGCATGAACCACATGCCCGTTTTCGAGTTTTACCTTGAAGGTAGCATTGGGGAGGTTCTCAATCACCTCGCCCTGCATTTCGATGAGATCTTCTTTCGCCATTTCCCGATTACTTGATCAAGGGAGCACCCTTGAAATTCGCCTTTTTCAGGAGACTTTCATACTGGTGCGACATCACATAAGCCTGCACCTGAGACATGAAATCCATGGTGACGACCACGATAATCAGCAACGATGTACCCCCGAAATAGAAGGGCACGTTCCACTTCAGAATCAGGAACTCGGGCAGCAGACAGACCAGGGTGATGTACACCGCGCCCACCAGGGTCAGGCGCATCAGGATCTTGTCCACATAGCGGGCGGTCTGCTCACCGGGGCGGATACCGGGAATGAAGGCACCGCTCTTCTTCAGGTTGTCGGCCGTTTCCTTGGAGTTGAACACCAGGGCCGTGTAGAAGAAGCAGAAGAACACGATGGCAGTGGCGTAGAGCAGCACGTAGATCGGCTGACCAGGGGACAGGGCGGCCGCCACGTCCTTCAACCAGATCATGGATTCGCTGGAGCCGAACCAGCCGGCAGCGGTGGCCGGAAACAGAATGATGCTGGAAGCGAAGATGGGCGGAATAACGCCGGCCATGTTGAGCTTCAGGGGCAGGTGAGAGGACTGGCCACCATAGACCTTGTTGCCCACCTGACGCTTGGCATAGTTGACCAGAATCTTGCGCTGCCCCCGTTCGACGAACACTACGAAGGCGGTCACCAGCACCACCAGGATGCAGATGACGATGGCGGTCAGCGGGTGCATGGCCCCGGTGCGCACCAGTTCGAACAGGCCGCCAATGGCGTTGGGCAGCCCGGCAGCGATACCGGCGAAGATGATGATGGAAATACCGTTGCCCAGGCCCCGTTCGGTGATCTGCTCACCCAGCCACATGAGGAACATGGTGCCGGTGATCAGGGTCATCACGGTGGTCAGGCGGAACAGGAAACCGGGCTCGTGTACGAGGCCGGCCTGAGCTTCTAGGGCGATGGCGATGCCCAGCCCCTGGAAGAACGCCAGCACCAGGGTGCCGTAGCGCGTGTATTGGGTAATCTTGCGTCGTCCGGCTTCCCCTTCCTTCTTCAGGGATTCGAGCTGGGGAATGGCGACGGTCATCAGCTGCATGATGATGGATGCAGAGATGTAGGGCATGATGCCCAGGGCAAAAATGGTGAAGCGGGACAGGGCGCCACCCGAGAACATGTTGAACATGCCCAGGATGCCGCCCTGTTGCGACTTGAACAGATCAGCCAGGACTGCGGGATCGATCCCGGGAACCGGAATGTGGGCACCAATGCGGTACACCACCAGGGCTCCCAGGAGGAACATCAGCCGGCGCTTGAGATCGCCGAACTTGCCACCACTCGCCAGACCAGGATTCGCTGCCAAGATACTATTCCCTCACTGCATTAATCAGGCAGCAATGCTGCCGCCGGCTGCCTCGATGGCGGCCTTAGCACCCTTGGTGGCACCCACGCCCTTCAAAACCACCTTGCGGGTGATCTCGCCGGACAGGATGACCTTGGCGGACAGGGCGTCACCGGCGATCAGGCCGGATTGCTTCAGCACCAGCAGGTCCACTTCATCCACGGGCAGGGCGTTCAGTTCGTCCAGACGCACTTCCACGTTGCGGTGGTTGGTCAGGGAAACGAAGCCACGCTTGGGCAGACGACGATAGATGGGCATCTGGCCGCCTTCGAAGCCGACCTTATGGAAACCACCGGAACGGGACTTCTGACCCTTGTGGCCACGACCGGAGGTCTTGCCCAGGCCGGAGCCGATGCCACGCCCAACACGCTTGGCAGCGTGCTTGGCACCTTCAGCGGGTTTGATGGAATTCAGACGCATCTTAGCCCTCGCACTTCAGCAGGTAGGCGACCTTGTGGATCATGCCGCGCACAGCGGGGGTATCCACCAGTTCAACCGTATGGTTCAGCTTGCGCAGACCCAGGCCGCGCACGGTGGCACGGTGGGACTGCTTGGTACCGATGATGCTCTTGACGAGCGTCACCTTCACAGTTTTTTCGGACATGTCTTACCCCAGAATCTCTTCGACGCTCTTGCCCCGCTTGGCGGCGATCTCGGCAGGAGTGTTCATGCGAGACAGGCCGTTCAGCGTAGCGCGAACGATGTTGTAGGGATTGGTGGAGCCATGAGCCTTGGCCACCACGTTGGTGATGCCGATCACTTCGAAGACAGCGCGCATGGCGCCGCCAGCGATGATGCCGGTACCATCGGGAGCGGGCTGGATCATGACTTCAGTAGCGCCGTGCTTGCCGACCACGGTGTGATGCAGGGTGCCGCTCTTCAGGCTGACCTTGAACATCTTGCGACGGGCTTCTTCCATCGCCTTCTGCACGGCCACGGGCACTTCGCGGGACTTGCCCTTGCCCATGCCGACGCCACCGTCGCCATCACCCACCACGGTCAGTGCAGCGAAACCGAGAATCCGGCCGCCCTTCACCACCTTGGTGACGCGATTGATGGAGACCATCTTTTCGCGCATGCCGTCATCACGCTCTTCAGCCTGCTGGGGCTTCTTGTTTCTTTCAGGTTTAGCCATTTCTTTAACCTCGTCCTATCGCCCGGCGATCAGAATTGCAGACCGTTTTCACGGGCTGCCTCGGCCAGCGCCTTGACGCGACCGTGGTACTGGAAACCGGACCGATCGAATGCAACGGTCTCGATACCGGCAGCTTTGGCCCGCTCGGCGATCAACTTGCCCACGACACCAGCCGCAGCCTTGTTGCCGCCGTTGGCCAGATCCTTGCGGACCTCGGCTTCCAGGGTGGAAGCGGAAGCCAGGACCTTGGCGCCACAGGCACTGATGATCTGAGCATAAATGTGGCAGTTCGTGCGATTAACGCACAAGCGCACAGCCTTGAGCTCGGCGATTTTGGCCCGGGTTTTGCGGGCGCGGCGCAGACGCGCTTGTTTCTTGTTAAGCATATGCCACCCTTACTTCTTCTTGGTTTCCTTGAGGACAACGACTTCGTCGGCATAACGCACACCCTTGCCCTTATAGGGCTCGGGGCTGCGGTACGCGCGAATCTCGGCGGCCACCTGGCCAACCTTCTGCTTGTCCACGCCCTTGATCAGGATCTCGGTCTGGGTGGGAGTTTCCACCTTCACACCGGCGGGCATCTGATGCACGACGGGGTGAGAGAAACCGAGGGTCAGGTTGACCGCTTCACCCTGGGCCTGGGCACGGTAGCCCACACCCACCAGGGTCAGCTTCTTTTCGAAGCCCTTGGAAACGCCAGTCACCATGTTGTTCAGGTTGGCACGCATGGTGCCCCACATGGCGGAGGCGTTATCAACGCCGGCAACGCGGGAGCAGACGATGCTCTGGCCTTCTACCTTCACTTCCACGGCAGGATGGGCTGCGGTCTTCAGGGTGCCCAGGGGGCCCTTGACGGTGATTTCCTGGCCATTGGCGTTGACTTCAACGCCAGCGGGCAGGGCAATCGGGTTCTTACCAACTCGGGACATGTTTCCTCCCTTACGCCACGATGCAGAGCACTTCGCCACCAACATTGGTAGCACGTGCCTTGCGGTCAGTCATCACACCCCGGGGGGTGGACACGATGGCGATACCCAGACCGTTCATGACACGGGGGATATCATCGGAACCCTTGTAGATACGCAGACCGGGCTTGGAGACGCGTTCGATGCGCTCGATGACCGGACGGCCGGCGTAATACTTCAGGGCAATTTCCAGGGTAGCCTTGTTACCAGCGGATTCTTTGACCGCGTAATCTTCGACATAGCCTTCTTCCTTCAGCACGGCAGCGATGGCTGCCTTGAGTTTGGAAGCGGGCATCGCCACGGCGGCCTTTTCAGCCATCTGGGCGTTGCGAATGCGGGTCAGCATGTCCGCGATGGGATCGCTCATAGCCATATATCTATCCTCCTGAGCTTACCAGCTGGCCTTGACAACACCCGGGATCTGACCGTCAAAGGCCAGTTCGCGGATCTTGTTACGGCACATGCCAAACTTGCGGAACACACCACGGGGACGACCCGTGAGCTGACAACGATTGCGCAGCCGGGAAGGGCTGGCATTACGGGGAAGCTGCTGCAGCTTCAGCCGAGCTTCATAGCGGTCGGCGTCGGACAGACTGGCATCATTGATGACAGCCATCAGCGCTTCACGCTTCTTCGCGTATTGAGCGACCATTGCGCGGCGCTTTTCTTCGCGGTTAATCAGGGCAAGTTTCGCCATGTCTGCCTCAATTCTTGAAAGGGAACTTGAACGCGCCGAGAAGGGCCTTGCACTCCTCGTCGGTCTTGGCCGTGGTGGTGATGCTGATGTTCATCCCGCGCAGCGCGTCGACCTTGTCGTACTCGATTTCGGGGAAGATGATCTGCTCTTTCACACCCATGTTGTAGTTGCCCTGACCATCAAAACCCTTGCTGGCGATACCGCGGAAGTCGCGCACGCGAGGCAGGGCGATGGTGACCAGACGGTCCAGGAACTCATACATCTGGGGACCGCGCAGGGTCACCATGCAGCCGATGGGGTAACCATCACGAATCTTGAAGCCGGCGATGGACTTGCGAGCCTTGGTCACGACGGGCTTCTGACCAGCAATCTTCTGCATGTCGCCCACGGCGTTTTCCAGCACCTTCTTGTCGGCCACAGCCTCACCCACACCCATGTTCAGGGTGATCTTGGTGATGCGGGGCACTTCCATCGGAGACTTGTAACCGAACTGCTTGGTCAGCACCGGCGCCACTTCAGTCTTGTAAATATCAAACAAGCGAGCCATGTCGTTTCCTTACGCCTTCACCAGTTCGCCGTTCGACTTGAACACACGAACCTTGCGACCATCTTCCAGCACCTTGATACCAACCCGGTCTGCCTTGGAGGTAGCGGGATTGAACAGGGCCACATTGGAGATATGGATGGGCATGTCCTTATCGACGATGCCGCCAGCCACACCCTTCATGGGATTGGGCTTCACGTGCTTCTTGGCACGGTTGATGCCCTCGACCACCAGGTGATCTGCATCGACGCGACGACTCACGGTGCCACGCTTGCCCTTGTCTTTACCAGTAATGACGATGACTTCGTCACCTTTACGAATCTTATCCATCTCAGGCTCCTTAAAGCACTTCCGGCGCCAGGGAGACGATCTTCATGTAGCGCTCGGTCCGCAGTTCGCGGGTAACCGGCCCGAAGATACGGGTGCCAATCGGCTCCAGCTTGTTGTTGAGCAGCACTGCGGCGTTGTTGTCGAACTTCACCACAGAACCGTCGGGACGGCGCACACCCTTGGCGGTACGAACCACCACGGCGTTATACACGTCACCCTTCTTGACACGGCCGCGAGGAGCCGCATCCTTGATGCTGACCTTGATGACATCACCAATGCCCGCATAGCGACGCTTGGAGCCACCCAGCACCTTGATACACATTACTGAACGTGCGCCGGTGTTATCGGCCACATCCAGAACCGTCTGCATCTGAATCATTTTTAACTCCAACTTATCCCGCCAGGCGGCGGACAGTCTTGGAACCCGTGAGGGAGAAATTAACTTGATCCGCAACCCCGGGAGGGCCACGGGAAACAAAGAAGCCGGATAATACCGGCTTCTTTGTGTTTGTGCAAGCCCTGAAGCTTAAACCACGACTGCCTTTTCGAGCAGCTTGGTCACACGCCAGGTCTTGGAACGGGAGATCGGACGGGATTCTTCAATCTCGACCAGATCGCCCTCGCCCATTTCGTTGTTCTCGTCATGGGCGTGATACTTCTTGGACTTGGTGATGATCTTGCCGTAGATCGGATGCTTCACCCGACGTTCGACCAGGACCGTCACGGTCTTGTCCATCTTGTCGCTGACGACGCGGCCGATCAGCGTACGCTTGTTGCTCGTGGTCTCAGTCATTGCTGCACCGCCTTTTCACGAATAAGAGTACGCACACGAGCGATGTCGCGACGCACCTTGCCAAGCTGACTGGTATTGGCCAGCTGTTGCGTGGCGACTTGCATACGCAGGCTGAACTGGGCCTTCAACAGGTCCAGGAGTTCAGTCTTGAGCTCGTCCACGCTCTTCTTTCTCAGTTCGATCGCTTTCATGATCACACCACGTGTCGGGTAACGAAAGTGGTCGCGAAGGGGATCTTGGCAGCAGCCAGGCGGAACGCCTCGCGAGCCAGCTCTTCACTCACACCATCCATTTCATAAAGGACCTTGCCCGGCTGGATCTCGGCGACCCAGTACTCGGGATTACCCTTACCGTTACCCATCCGGACTTCGGCGGGCTTCTTGGAAATGGGCTTGTCCGGGAAAACGCGGATCCAGATACGACCGCCCCGCTTGATGTGCCGGGTCATGGCACGACGGGCAGCTTCGATCTGGCGGGCAGTCAGCCGACCGCGACCGATGGCCTTCAGGCCCCACTCACCGAAGGAGACCTTGGCGCCGCGGGTCGCGAGACCCTCGTTGCGGCCCTTGTGCTCCTTGCGATACTTGCGACGATTAGGTTGCAGCATTTAAGCACCTGCCTTTCTTACACGCTTGGCGGGAGCCTTGCCATCCGCGTCACCGGGCTTCTTGTCCGCGCGGGGAGCGCGAGGCTTGTCACCTTCGGGACGGGGACGACGGGCCCGACGGGCATCATCGGCGGCCACTTCGGCTTCGGGCTGTTCGCCCCGGGCAAGCATGTCGCCCTTGTACACCCACACCTTGATACCGATGGCACCATAGGTGGTCTCGGCGGTGGAGGTAGCGTAGTCGATGTCGGCACGCAGGGTGTGCAGAGGCACACGACCTTCCCGGTACCATTCGGTACGGGCGATTTCAGCACCATTCAGACGGCCGGAGCTCATGATCTTGATGCCCTGAGCGCCCAGACGCATGGCGTTCTGCATGGCGCGCTTCATGGCACGACGGAACATGATCCGCTTTTCCAGCTGTTGAGCGATGGAGTCGGCGATCAGTTGCGCGTTGGTTTCGGGCTTGCGGATTTCTTCGATGGACACATGCACGGGCACGCCCATGATGCGCTGAAGATCGGTACGCAGCACCTCGATATCCTCACCCTTCTTGCCGATCACCACGCCCGGACGGGCGGAAAACACGGTGATACGGGCGTTCTTGGCAGGACGCTCGATCAGCACACGACCCACGGAAGCGTGCTTCAGTTTCTTGCTCAGGTATTCACGAACCATCACGTCCTGGGCCAGCATGCCCGGGAAATCCTTGCTGTTGGCGAACCAACGGGAATCCCAGTCACGGGTGACGCAAAGGCGGAAGCCTGTCGGATGAATTTTTTGTCCCATGGCTTATCCTCAGTTCCCGACAGTCACATAGATGTGGCAGGTCGGCTTGACGATCCGGTTGCCACGGCCTTTGGCGCGAGCAGTGAAGCGCTTCAGCATCATGCCTTTTTCGACATAGATGGTCTTGACCTTCAGCTCGTCGATGTCGGCGCCGTCGTTATGCTCGGCGTTGGCGACAGCAGACAGCAGCACCTTCTTGATGATGCCAGCGCCCTTCTTGGGGCAGAAGGCCAGAATGTTCAGTGCGTTGCCAATCGACTTGCCCCGAACCATATCGGCGACCAGGCGGCCCTTTTGGGCAGAGAGGCGAACGCCACGCAGAGTTGCAGTAGTTTCCATGTGGCCTCCTTATTTCTTCGCCTTCTTGCCGGCGGTATGACCCTTGAAGGTACGGGTCAGGGAGAACTCGCCCAGCTTGTGGCCAACCATGTTTTCGGTGACGTAGACCGGAATGTGCTGCTTGCCGTTATGCACGGCGATGGTCAGGCCAACGAAATCGGGCAGCACGGTGGAACGACGCGACCAGGTCTTGATCGGGCGCTTGTCGTTGCCAGCACGGGCAGCATCAACTTTCTTAAGCAGGTGGGCATCGATGAACGGGCCCTTTTTTACAGAACGTCCCATACTCTTACCCCTTAACGCTTATGACGACGCTGCACGATCATGCTGTTCGTGCGCTTGTTGTTGCGGGTACGGTAACCCTTGGCAGGCTGACCCCAAGGATTGACAGGCACACGACCTTCGCCAGTACGCCCTTCGCCACCGCCGTGGGGGTGATCGACAGGGTTCATGGCCACACCGCGAACGGTGGGACGGATGCCGCGCCAACGATTGGCACCGGCCTTACCGATCTTGCGCAGGCTGTTTTCCTCGTTACCGACTTCACCCACGGTGGCACGGCATTCCACGTGCACCCGGCGGATTTCACCGGAACGCAGGCGCAGCTGGGCGTAGGTGCCTTCGCGGGCCAGCAGCTGCACGGAGGTACCGGCCGCACGGGCCATCTGGGCACCCTTGCCAGGCAGCATTTCGACGCAGTGGATGGTGGTACCCACGGGGATGTTGCGGATCGGCAGGGCATTACCCGGCTTGATCGGCGCTTCGGAGCCGCTCATGATCTGCTGACCGACAACCATGCCCTTGGTGGCGATGATGTAACGGCGCTCGCCATCGGCGTAGCACAGCAGGGCAATGTGGGCAGAACGGTTGGGATCGTATTCGATACGCTCAACCTTAGCCGGCACGCCATCCTTGTTGCGCTTGAAGTCGATCACACGGTAGTGCTGCTTGTGACCACCACCCTGATGGCGGACAGTCACGCGACCATTGTTGTTACGACCTGCCTTGATGGTTTGCTTTTCGAGCAGACCGGCAAAGGGCTTGCCCTTATGCAGGTTCTCGGCAACCACCTTGACCACGGCACGGCGGCCGGGAGAGGTAGGCTTGACTTTGACGAGGGCCATTACGCGTTCCCCCCTTCCACAAAGTTGATTTCCTGACCGGGCTTCAGGCACACGAAGGCTTTCTTCCAGCCCTTGCGACGACCCGTGGTCTGGCGGAAACGCTTGACCTTGCCCTTGACATTCAGCACCTGCACGGACTCCACCTGAACCTTGAACAGCAGCTCAACGGCAGCCTTGATTTCGGGCTTGGTGGCATCGGAGGCGACACGGAAGACGACCTGCTCGTGCTTGTCAGCAACGTAGGTAGCCTTTTCGGAGATTTGCGGTGCCAGCAGCACCTGCAGCAGACGTTCCTGGTTCATGCCCACATCTCCTCAAATTTGGCCACCGCGTTCTTGGTCACCAGGACGCGGGGGAAACGGACCAGGGAGACCGGGTCGGCTTCCTGGGCTTCCAGGACCAGCACGTTGGGCAGGTTGCGGGAGGAGAGATACAGATTCTCATCCAGTTGATCGGTGATCACCAGCAAGCGATCATCCAGACCCATACCCTTCAGCTTCTGGGCGAAGAGCTTGGTCTTGGGCGCGTCGATGGACAGGGAATCCACCACCACCAGGCGATCCTGACGGACCAGCTCGGAGAGGATGGAAGCCACACCGGCGCGGAACATCTTCTTGTTGACCTTCTGGCCGAAGTTTTCTTCGGGAGTATTGGGGAAGGCACGACCGCCCCCACGCCAGATGGTGGAAGAGGACATACCGGCACGAGCGCGACCCGTACCCTTCTGCTTCCAGGGTTTGTGAGTGGTATGCGCCACTTCGGAGCGATTCTTCTGCTTGCGGTCACCAGCACGGGCGTTGGCCTGATAGGCCACCACCACCTGGTGAATCAGCGCTTCGTTGTAATCGCGACCGAAGAGCACGTCGGAGGCTTGCAGGGGAGCAGCCGCCTGACCTTGTTCGTTAATTACCTTCAGTTCCATGCTGACTCCTTAAGCCTTGACCGAGGGACGCACGACGACGTCGCTACCCTTGGCACCCGGCACAGCACCTTTCACCAGCAGCAGCTGACGATCGGCATCAACGCGAACGATGGTCAGACCTTGCTGGGTACAGGCGACATCACCCAGGTGGCCGGCCATGCGCTTACCAGGAAAGACCCGACCGGGATCCTGAGCCATACCGATGGAACCCGGGGCATTGTGGGAGATGGAGTTACCGTGGGATGCACGGTTGGAACTGAAGTTGTGGCGCTTGATGCCGCCCTGGAAGCCCTTACCGATGGAAGTACCGGTAACGTCAACCTTCTGACCTTCAGCAAAAATGGTGACAGCCACTTGATCACCCGCCTTCAGACCGGCGAGTTGATCGGGCTCAACCCGGAATTCCTTCAGGACATGCCCGGCTTCGACACCTGCCTTGGCCACATGACCAGCCAGGGGCTTGATCACGCGGGAGGCGCGGCGCTTGCCGAAGGCCACCTGAACGGCTGCATAGCCGTCGGTTTCCGGCGTTTTGACTTGGGTCACGCGATTGTTGGACACGTCGAGCACCGTGACGGGAATGGAAGCACCATCCTCGGCAAAGATGCGAGTCATGCCCACCTTGCGACCAACAAGGCCTAGACTCATGGTTATTCTCCTCATCGTCAGCTACGGTTGGCTGACGGATGGACAAGCAAAATTGGGTGACGCAAACGCGCCACCCCCGAAAAGCTGCGGATTATAACCGCAACACTTTATTTACTGCAACTTGATTTCTACATCCACGCCGGCGGGAAGATCCAGCTTCATCAGGGCGTCAACGGTCTTGTCGGTAGGATCGACAATGTCCATCAGGCGCAGATGGGTACGGATCTCGAACTGGTCACGGGAAGCCTTGTTCACGTGGGGAGAACGCAGAATGTCGAAACGCTGCTTGCGGGTGGGCAGGGGCACGGGGCCACGCACCACGGCGCCGGTGCGCTTCGCGGTTTCAACGATTTCCTGGGCGGACTGGTCGATCAGCTTGTAATCGAAGGCCTTCAGGCGGATACGGATTTTCTGGCTTTGCATGACTGTTCCTAAAGAGCGTGGGGCGGGAGGAATCCCGCCCCGGTTTCAAAAAAGAGCGAACTCGAATTACTCGATGATCTTGGCGACGACGCCGGCGCCGACGGTACGACCGCCTTCACGGATGGCGAAACGCAGACCTTCTTCCATGGCGATCGGGC
>NZ_AUCH01000025.1 GCF_000429665.1 Azovibrio restrictus DSM 23866 | reverse complement strand
CATCCGCAGCCACGTCAGGAAAAGAAACTGAGTCGTACCGCCTTTGCCATTGCCGGCTGAAAGGAAACCCCATGTTCCTGTTGTTTCCCCTCCCGCGTTTGCTTTGAGACTGATCGCCCATCATGGCTAAACGGATCGCACCGACACGGATTGACGCCGATAACTCTTCCGGCAGCTTGCCTGCCGCTTGTACCGATTGGCGCACCGTGAGCAGATTCCATGTCGGCACGGGTCATAGAGAACCCACACCAGATGCCGGATATACGACTGCATGCGCTTTCCAGCTGCCAAACCTATCGTTCAGTTTCCTTGATTTCCGGGGGAGTCCATATAGGAATGTTAGAAGAAACAGCCGAGAAAGCGCCCGCACCAACGAACTGCCAGCAGCCGAGCCCAGCCGCAGCCCCCGGAAAATGCCCGACAGCCGAAAGCCGCCCAAACCCCAGGGCTTTTGAATTTCGCTGAAATTTCCAGTTGACCGTAGCAACGCCGAAACCGCCGAGCCGACGCGCCAAAACAAGCACGCAGCGAAGAGCAAGCGACAGGTTTCCGTAAAACCCGGAAGACGCCAGCCGGAAGCACCCCACGCCGAGCCGGACTGCTAAAACCAGCACGCTGCCAAAAACAAGCGAGAGATGCCTGAGCGCCATAAAGGAACCTTCTAACGTTCAGCTTGAGGGGCGGCCGGAGCCCGAAGGGCGGAGGGAACCTGCAAGCGTAGCTTGCAGGCCGTCCCCTCGAAGCGCGGGTTGGGCGTCATTCAGGTTGCGCCTTTTGAAAGCGCGAAAATGACAGTGCCACTTTCTGACCACTGCTCCACTGCAAAAGATATATCGCCTCAAACAAAGCTCCCGGCGACTGGCTTTCACATGTGATTTTGAAGCACTGGGCATTGTCTGTGAATTGACGGAACCAGTCGATATAGTCAATAAGATAGAAACCCAATCGAGACCGCTCGCTAATGCCAAATTGGCCTTCAATCAGAGAGCCAAACTCGGAACTCCATTTGGTAATCGGATCTCGGTGAAGTATTGGGGAGCCCAGAATCTCCTCGGTGAAGTCGGAACTAGCGATGTAGTTTGATGAAAGGCAGACGAGTTCCAGATCGTTGGTAAGTTCGCGACCGACTGCATCCAAGTACCCGGCCAGATACATTGAATGCTCAGGAATGGAAAACTTGAGGCTAGACATCGGATGCGCGCCATGACGCCCAACGAATAGCGTTTATCCGCCGACGCGGACGAGTTTGAAGAAGGTGTGAAGCCATATCGGCGGATAAACCTCGTTGGACTGGACCGCCGGACGGGCGATGGTTATGGGGATTGTAAGGCGGGCTGTTCCGAAGTCAATCGCATGGCATGAAACAAGGCGGTGGATTGGTGCGCGCCAGGCATTGCGGAGAGAGGATTTGGGAGAAGCAAACCGGCTCGATCATGCTTGCGTAGCTGCTCGGGAATCACTGAGTAGGCCGCAGGGCGAAGCCTTCCGAGAATGGTCTGGCCATCCGTTGGAGAAACCGTCAGCAGTGGCTTGATGCAGCGTCTCATGGCGGTCCTCGGGCCGTTGCCCCGCGCTGCGGCAGCAGCGTGGTGGCAACCCGAAACTGCCCGCCGCAGTGCGGACAGCACATCGACGCAAGGCGAGCCACCCGGTGCAGGAATGCCGTCA
Source organism: Azovibrio restrictus DSM 23866 (assembly GCF_000429665.1). Lineage (GTDB taxonomy): Bacteria > Pseudomonadota > Gammaproteobacteria > Burkholderiales > Rhodocyclaceae > Azovibrio > Azovibrio restrictus. The sequence continues at coordinate 44,418 of NZ_AUCH01000025.1, read as the reverse complement.
CCGATTCGATGATCGCCGGTTCCGGCGGCGGCACGGCCAGGGCCGAGCGCGCCGCCGCCAGCCCGACTTTCTTTCTCGCCGGCGAGAGCAGGCCATAGTGCCGGATGCGCTTGAAACCACTGGGTAGCACATGCAACAGGAAGCGGGCGATGAACTCGCTTCCCGCCAGACGCAGCACGCGCTTCTTGCCCCCGCTATCCGCCCGTACCCGGAAAGCTACCTGGTCATGGGTGATGCCAACGATGCGCTCATTGGAAATCGCCACCCGATGCGTGTAACGCCCGAGATAGTCGAGCACGGCTTGCGGCCCACCGAGCGGTTGCTTGGCATAGACCACCCAGTCATGGGCGTAGAGGTCTTGCTTGAGGTTCTGCCAAGCGAGCGGATTGAGGAAATCGGGCAGATACCCCTGCCGGCACAAGTCATCGAGACCGGCAATGAACTTGCCGCGAAAGACTTTCGACAGGGCCCGCACCGGAAACAGGAACCCCTTCTTCGGGCTGATCCATTCCCCGGTGTCGGACAGTGCGCCACCGGCGACCAGGGCATGCACATGAACATGCCGCCCGAGATCCTGTTTCCAGGTATGCAGGACCAGCGAGAACGCCGGCATTTCGCCCAGATGGCGCGGGCTGGCGGCTAACTCGATGAGTGTTGCCGAGGCGGCGGCGAACAGGTTCTCGTAGAGGCGGCGCGGTGCGGCGCCGATCAGGCCGTTGAGCGCGTGCGGCAGGGTGAACACCAGATGGAAATACGGCACCGGCAGCACCTCGCGCCGCCTTGCGGCGAGCCACGTCTCCTTGGCCCGCGTCTGACAGCGTGGGCAATGCCGGTTGCGGCAGGAATGATAGACGTGCCGGCTCGTCCCGCAATCGGCGCAGGATTCGACGTGCCCGCCGAGCGTCGCGGTACGGCAAGCAAGAATGGCCCGCCAGACCTTGGCCGCGCCACGCGGCAGTTCATGGCTGGCGAGATAGGCCGGACCGAAGGCGGACAGCACCTCGGCCAGGCCGGCCGGGGTCACAGACCTTAGCCGGGCATCAGCAACTCAAGCGGGGAGGTGGTGCCGGTCAGATGGCTTCGGGCCAGATGAAAGTAGCGCATGGTCGTGCCGACATGGCCATGGCCGAGCAGGCGCTGAATGGTGTGAAGGTCGACACCCGCTTCCAGCAGATGCGTGGCAAAAGCGTGGCGCAATGAGTGAATGCCGCCACCGTGTTCAATGCCGGCCGCTTCGCGGGCAGCATGGTAACTGCGCTGTACTGTTGAGTGGTCAATCGGGCCGTTGCCGGCCCGGTTGGGAAAGAGCCACCCTCTCGGACGGCAAGCCTGCCAGTACAGGCGCAGGATTTCCAGCAGGCGGGGTGAAAGCAAGGTGTAGCGATCCTTGCCGCCCTTGCCCTGGCGCACTTTGAGACACATGCGTTCAGGCGAGGATTCGATGTCGGTCAGCTGCAGGGTGCAAACTTCGGACAAACGTAGGCCGGCGGCGTAGGTCGTGGTCAGCAAGGTTCGGGCACGAATGTCGTGGGCGTTGTTCAGCAACCGGCCCACTTCGTCGCGCGTAAGAATCTGCGGCAGGCGTTGGGGCACCTTGGCCATCGGAATCTCGAAGGCGGCATCGCGTTGGCCGAGAACGACGGCAAAGAGAAAGCGGATGGCACAGACGGCCTGGTTGACGCTGGCGTAGGCCAGCTTGCGTTCGGTGATCAGGTGTAGCAAGTAAGCCTGGATGGCCGCTGTGTCGAGCGTATCCGGTGATCGCCCATAGTGTTTCGCGAGCTTGCTGACACAGTTCAGGTAAGTCTCTTGGGTCCGCTGGGCAAAGCCCCGTAGAACCATCGCCTCGGTCATCCGCTGTCTGAGTGTGCTCATGTCCTTCTCCTCTTCTGGCGATGCCAGCGATGATAGCCGCGAGGATGATGGCTATTGCTGCTGACATATGCGCTTGCCGTTCAAGGTTAAGGGCGGTCAGCGCAGCAGCCTGACCGTCTGCTGCTGCGGATCGTTGAGTGTCTTAGCGCTCAAAGAACCACTCCAAGAATTCTCCCGCTACGTCAGGTGTTAAGTCCAGTACGGCTTCGGCTATGGCAGGCTGGCCCTTTGCGGCAGCAACTGCAGAAAGCGCGCAGCAGAGGAACCCTTCATCCCACTGGCGCGAAGCTGCCGCAGCCACGAGCGCAGGTAGGCGCGCCAGGGATTTGAAGTAGGCGGGTGCAATATTTTCGGGGACGGAGACGCCCTTCTTGACTCTACAAATCTCAACCCAGGCCGGGAATTGAAAGTGGGAAAAGTCGGCTTTCAAGGGGGCAGAAGCGAGTGCCTCAATCACATGCGGTACTGCTGCGAAGGAGGCGGAGTAGACATCGCCTTGGTGAGCCAGGGCGCTCCAGATGGAAAACCATGGCTCATTGTTGTTCTCGGACGAGGGTAGCCCGGCGAGTTGCGACAACAACTCCGGAATGTCTGCAGCATCGCCGTAGGCATGCTGCAACTCGGACCAGCGTGAATCATCGAGACTAAGCAAGATGGACTCCTTTGAAACGCTTAAGCTGAAACAGCCGGCGTGGCTGATCCACGAGGTTGGCCTGGTGCCCCATGTTTTTGGCTAAGGCCTTGATTGGAAGCCCTGCCAATGGCAGACGGCGATCATGGGCAGGACCATACCAACAACATATGGGGTTGCGCCAGAGGCGTCTTTAATGTCATGGCTTTCGGTCTTGAGGGGCTTGTTCGAATTGATGGCTCCCGTTGCGGCTTCTGAGCGTGTCATTCCGCTCAGGACTGGAACCCGGATTCAAGGCAATAAAAAACCCGCCGGTCAGGCGGGTTCTTGGGGGGCTTGGGGTCAGGGCTTGGCCGTTTTGCCGGGTTTCTTCTCGGCGCGGATCTTGTCGATGTTGTCCTTGAGCAGGGTGTGCAGCTCGCTGCCGGGTTCCACCTGGGGCAGCAGCTTTTCCCAGTAGTCGGCGGCGGCTTGGCGGTTGCCGGATTCCATGGCGGCGGCGCCGGCCAGGAACAGGGCGTGGCCGTGTTCCGGGTCCAGCTTCAGGGCCTGCTGCACCAGTTGCAGGGGCTTGCCCTTGAGGCCCTTGCCCGAGGCCATGGCCAGGGTTTCCGCGTAGTCGGTGAGCAGCCCCGGGTCGGTGGCCACCAGTTTTTCTGCCTTGGCATAGGCCTGGGCGGCTTCTTCCAGACGGCCGAGCACCTTGTAGGAGCGGGCCAGCATCACCCAGCCCTGTTCGTCGTCCGGGTTTTCCGCCATGCGGGCCGCCAGCTTGTCCACCATGGCCTGGATCTGTTCCGGGCTCATGGCCTGGCCGGCCTGGGGCGCCTGGCGCTGGGCCGGGTCCAGGGCCATGGGGTTGCCCAGCAGGGCGTAGCCGGCGGAGGCGCCCAGTACCAGGGCCAGCACCACGGCCAGGGCGGCGCCCTTGCTGGGGGCGGTGTCGGCGTTCTGGCTGGCTTTTTCCGCCAGGGCGGTTTCTTCCAGGATGCGGCGTTTCAGTTCGTCCCGGGCCTGTTCGAAGTCGCTGCCGCTGAGGCTGCCTTCTTGTTGTTCCCGTTCCAGTTCGGCCAGCTGGTCGCGCAGGATGGCCAGATTGGTGTCGCGCTGGGCTTCCCCGGTCCGGAGCGGGGCGCGGCCGCGCAGCAGGGGTGGCAGCAGGAAGATGGCGGTGACGGCCAGGAGTGCCAGGGCGGCAAGCAGGAATGTGGTCATGGGGCAGTGCCTTTGCCTTGGGTGTCGTTGCTGCCTTCAGCCAGCAGGGCCTCGGCCTGGCGGGCTTCCGCCTCGCTCAGGGGGCGGGAATCCTGGAGCAGCCGGGCGCGGCGGCGCATGTAGAGCTGCAGGGCGGCAATGCCGACCACCAGGAACAGCAGGGGGCCGACCCAGAGCAGGAGGGTGACGGATTTGAAGGGGGGGCGATAGAGCACGAAATCGCCATAACGGGTGACCATGAAGTCGATGATCTGCTGGTCCGACTGGCCGGCCTGGATCATGCCCCGGATTTCCCGGCGCAGGTCCTTGGCCAGGTCGGCGTTGGAGCCGGCGATGGTCTCGTTCTGGCAGACCAGGCAGCGGAGTTCGGCGGAGATGGCCTGCAGGCGCTTTTCGGCCACCGGGTCGTCGGCCAGGGGGCGGGCCTCTTCGGCAAGGCCCAGCTGGCAGGCCAGGGCCAGCACCAGGGCGGCCAGCAGGCGGGTGCAGCTCAGGGCCTTCATTTGTTCAGCTCCGCGATCAGGGGCAGCAGCTTCTGCTCCACTACTTCCGGGGTGATGGGGCCGATCTGCTTGTAGCGGATCACCCCGGCCTTGTCGATCACATAGGTTTCCGGCACCCCATACACGCCGTAGTCGATGCCCACCCGGCCGTCCAGGTCCAGGACGGACAGGGTGTAGGGGTCCCCGTGGCTCTTGAGCCAGGCGGCTGCCCGTTCCCGGGCCAGGGCATTTTCCTGTTCCAGGGGCATCTTGCTGGTGTCGATGCCGCCGTCGCCGCGCACTTCCTTGTAATTGAGGCCGACGATGGGAACGACGCGGCGCTTGCCCAGTTCCACCAGTAGCGGGTGCTCCTGACGGCAGGAAACGCACCAGGACGACCAGACGTTGAGCATCCACACCTGGCCCTGCATGTCCTTGGGGCCAAAGCGCTGGTCGGTGCTGCCCAGCCGGGGCAGTTCGAAGGCCGGGGCGGGCTTGCCCACCAGGGGCGAGGGGATTTCCCGGGGATTCAGGTTGAGGCCCACGGCCAGGAGGACCACCAGGGCGGCAAAGGCAGCCAGGAGCCAGACGTACTTGTTTTTCATCATGCAGCAGCCTCCTGGGCCGGGGTGGCCGTGCCGCGGCGGCCCACATTGCGATAGCGGCGGTCAAGGATGGCGATCAGGCCGCCCAGGGACATGAGCACGCAGCCGCCCCAGATCCAGTCCACGAACGGCTTGTAATAGACGCGCACGGCCCATTCCCCTTCGGGCTGATCCCGGTCTATGGGCTCGCCCAGGGAAACATACACGTCGCGGAGCAGGCCGGCGTCGATGGCCGCCTCGGTCATGGGCATCATGGAGGAGTGGTAATTGCGCTTTTCCGGGTGCAGCAGCCGGTCCACCTTGCCGTTCTTGAGCAGCTCCACCTCGCCGCGCATGGCCACGTAGTTGGGACCTTCGACCCGCTGCACGCCCAGGAAGCGGAAGCTGTAGCCGGACACGGTGACCGTGTCGCCGGGGCCCATCTTCACGTCCTTTTCCTCCTCGTAGCCGCCCACCATGGTGACGCCCACCACGAACACGGCCACCCCCAGGTGGGCCAGGTGCATGCCCCAGAAATGCCGGGGCTGGCGCAGGGCTGCCGCCAGGAAGCCGGCATCGCCCCGGGTGGCCTGGACCCGCTGTACGAAATGCAGCACGGCGGTCAGGGTGATCCAGGTGGCCAGCAGCAGGCCCAGACCCACCAGGGGGGTCCAGCTGCCGTACAGGAAGGGCAGGGTGACGGCCACGACGCCGGCCACGGCCAGGGCCCATTTCAGCAGGCGGGCGATTTCGGCGATGGAAGCATGCTTCCAGCGGGCGAAGGGGCCGACCCCCATGAGGAACAGCAGCGGCGCCATGATGGGCGCGAACACTGCGTTGAAGTAGGGGGGGCCGACGGAAATCTTGCCCAGGGCCAGGGCGTCCACCAGGAGCGGGTACAGGGTGCCCAGCAGCACGGTGCCGGTGGCCACGGCCAGGAGCACGTTATTGGTGAGCAGCAGGGATTCCCGGGAAAAGAGGCCGAAGCGGCCGCCCAGACCGACACTGGGGGCGCGCCAGACGAACAGGGCCAGGGAGGCGCCGATCACCGTCACCAGGAAGGCCAGGATGAACACCCCCCGGGTGGGGTCGGTGGCGAAGGCATGCACCGAGGTGAGCACGCCGGAGCGGACCAGGAAGGTGCCCAGCAGCGACAGGGAGAAGGCGGAGATGGCGAGCAGCACCGTCCAGTTCTTGAAGCTGCCGCGCTTTTCCGTCACGGCCAGGGAGTGCAGCAGGGCGGTGCCGATCAGCCAGGGCATGAAGGAGGCGTTTTCCACCGGGTCCCAGAACCACCAGCCGCCCCAGCCCAGCTCGTAATAGGCCCACCAGGAGCCCATGGCGATGCCCAGGGTGAGGAAGATCCAGGCCACCACGGTCCAGGGCCGGGACCAGCGGGCCCAGGCCGCGTCCAGCTGGCCCGAGAGCAGGGCGGCGACGGCGAAGGCATAAGCCACGGAGAAGCCCACGTAGCCCATGTAGAGCAGGGGCGGGTGGATGATCAGGCCCGGGTCCTGGAGCAGGGGATTGAGGTCCTTCCCCTCGGCGACCCCAGGCAGAATGCGCTCGAAGGGGTTGGAGGTGAGCAGGATGAAGAGCAGGAAGCCGAAGGCCACCAGGCACAGGGTGCCGAGCACACGGGCCAGCATGGGGGCGGGCAGGTTGCGCGAGAACCAGGTGACCAGCAGGGCCCACCAGCTGAGCATCAGCATCCACAGCAGGAGCGAGCCCTCGTGGCCGCCCCAGACCCCGGCGATCCGGTACTGCAGGGGCAGCAGGGAATTGGAATGCTGGGCCACGTAGATGACCGAGAAATCGTTGGCGATGAAAGCCTGGGTCAGGCACAGGTAGGCGACCGTCACCAGCAGGGCCAGGGCCTGGGCCCCGGGTTTGGCCAGGGCGATCCAGGGGGCGCGGTTGCGGTGGGCGCCCAGCAGGGCCAGGACGCCCACCAGGGCGGCCACGGGCAGGGACAGGATGAGGGCGAAATGGCCGAGTTCGGGAATCATGGGCGGGTCCGGTTACTTGCGCGGGGCGGCGGCGGGTTCGGTGCCGCCGGCGGGGATCACCGTCTTGGCTCCGGCATCGCCGGAGCCCGCCTGGTGGGCCTTTTCCAGGGCCTGGGCGGCTTCGGGAGGCATGTAGTTCTCGTCGTGCTTGGCCAGCACTTCGTTGGCAGTGAAGATGCCGTCCTCGCCCAGCTTGCCCTGGGCCACCACGCCTTTGCCTTCCTGGAACAGGTCCGGGAGGATGCCCTTGTAGCGGACCGGGATGTCGTGGATGGTGTCCGTGACCACGAAGGCCATGGTCACCCCGTCCGGCTGGCGGGTCAGGGTGCCGTTCTGCACCAGGCCGCCAATGCGGAACACCTTGTTCTGGGGCGCCTTGCCGTCCTTCACGTCGGTGGGGGAGTAGAAGAAGGCCAAGTTGTCGTTCAGGGCGTTGAGGACAAAGGCGGCGATCAGGCCGAGGGCGGCCAGGGCCCCCAGGATCAGGGCAATGCGCTTGTGCCGGGCTTTCATGGCTGTTGCTCCATCTTGGCTTCAGCCCGCAGTTGCCGGGCCAGTCGTTGTTCCGTGGTGCGCCGCTGCCGGGCAACGATCCAGGGTTCCAGGATCATGACCAGGGCTGTGACGCCGAAGGAGCCCCAGACATAAAGGCCGTAACCGCCCATGGCGATGAAGTCGGAGAAGCTGTTCCAGTACATGTCGTTTTACCGTCCTGGTCCGGTCGGGGCGGGGGGATTATCCCCGCTTGCCACCAGACGCTTTGTAACAAACCTTGATATGACGCTTCAGCGGGAACTCAGCAGTTCCTTGACCCAGTCTGTGTGCCGTTCCCGCTCCAGGATGATCACCCGGACCCGCATCAGGGCCACGGCGATGCTGTACATCCACATGGCCAGGGCGCACAGCAGCATGCCCCAGAGCATGATGGAGGCCATGGCCGGCGCCTTGGTGAGGGAGACCGAGGCGCCCTGATGCAGGGTGTTCCACCACTTCACCGAGAAATAGATGATGGGCACGTTCACCACGCCCACCAGGGCCAGGATGGCCCCGGCCTTGTCGGCCCGGCGGGTGTCGTCGATGGCGTGGGTCAGGGCGATGAAGCCCATGTAGAGGAACAGCAGGATCAGCTCCGAAGTGAGCCGGGCATCCCAGACCCACCAGGCGCCCCACATGGGCTTGCCCCAGAGGGCCCCGGTCCACAGGGAGATGAAGGCGAACAGGGCGCCGGTGGGGGCGAGCGCCTGGGCCATCATGCCCGAGAGGCGGGTGTTGAAGGCCAGGCCCAGGCCGGCCCAGAAGGCCATGACCAGGTAGATGAACATGGACATCCAGGAGGCGCCCACGTGGACAAAGATGATCCGGTAACCCTCACCCTGCTGGAAATCCGTGGGGGCCACCAGGAGACCCAGCCACAGGCCCGCCAAGGCGAAGCCGGCGAACAGGGCCCAGAACCAGGGAATCAGCTTGCCGGCCAGGGGGTAGAAAGTGGAAGGGGCGGAATACTTGAACCAGTGGATCGAGGACATGGGGATTTCATTCCAGAGCGATCTTGAGGGCCGCGGCAGCGGCCCAGGGGGCGAAGGCGACGCCGCCCACGGTGAGGGCGGCCAGGAGCGACAGGTGGGCGCCGGGGCCCAGGCCGCTGACCGTGGCATCCACGGCTCCGGCGCCAAAAATGAGCACCGGAATATACAGGGGCAGTACCAGCAGGGAAAGCAGCACCCCGCCGCCCCGCAGTCCCAGGGTCAGGCCGGCGCCGATGGCGCCGATGCCGGACAGGGCCGGGGTACCCAGCAGGATGGAGCCGGTCAGCACCCACAGGGCCTCGGCGGGCAGGTCGAACTGCAGGCCCAGGACCGGCGCCAGCAGGGCTAAAGGCAGGCCGGAGACCAGCCAGTGGGCAATCACCTTGCCCAGCACCATCAGGCCCAGGGGATTGGGGGAGAGGGCCAGCTGTTCCAGGGTGCCGTCCCGGTAGTCGTCGGCGAACAGGCGGGGCAGGGAGAGCATGGTGGCCAGCAGGGCGCCCACCCAGAGGACGCCGGGGGCCAGCTGCCGCAGCAGGTCGGGCTCCGGTCCCACGCCCAGGGGAAAGAGGCTGGCGACGATGATGAAGAAGAACAGCACCGAGGCCAGGTCGGCCGGGCGGCGCAGGGCCAGGCGCAGGTCCCGGGCGATGGTGTGGGTGACGATGGCGAGCATGGTTCAGGCCCCCAGGCGCAGTTCGCGCACGGTGCCGGCGGGAATGTCCACGGGCTGGTGGGTGGTCATGACCGCCAGGCCGCCCCGCTGCAGATGGGCGCCGATCAGGCCGGCCAGCCAGGCCACGGCATTCACGTCCAGGGCCACGAAGGGTTCGTCGAGAATCCACAGGGGGCGCCGTTCGTGCACCAGGCGGGCCAGGGCCACCCGGCGCTTCTGGCCCTGGGACAGGTAGCGGCAGGCCAGGTCTTCCCGGCCCAGCAGGCCCACCTGCTCCAGGGCGTCCAGGGCATCATCCTCGGACAGCCCGGTGCCTGCCAGTCGGGCGGAGGCGAGCAGGTTTTCCAGAGGGGTGAGTTCTTCCTTGATGGCGTTCAGGTGCCCCAGGTAGCAGAGGTCGGCGCGGAATTCATCGGACAGGCGGTGGATGGGCTCGCCTTTCCAGCGGATTTCCCCTGATTCGGGCAGGGAGAGGCCGCACAGCATGCGCAGCAGGCTGGTCTTGCCGGCCCCGTTCTTGCCCTGGAGAAACAGCAGTTCCCCCCCTTCGAGACGGAATCCGACCCCGTGAAACAGGCGCCGTTCGCCGCGTATGCATTCCAGGTTGTCGGCTTCCAGCATGGGTTCAGAGGGGTCCGGAGATCAGGGGGCGATGATGGAGGCGGAAGTGTAGCGGCACTTTGACGGGAATCAAAACCGGGCATGTCCGGGATCGGGCTCGCGCCTGTTCCGGCCCGGGGCAAAAAAAACGACAGGGGCTGGCAAGCCCCTGTCGTGCAGGGTCCCCCTTACTTGCTGAAGGGCGTCGGGCGGGGGGTGCTGTCGGAAGAGGGGGGCAGGATGGGCAGCTGGAAGGCGGGCTGGTCACCGGTCAGGGTCTTCAGGAAGGCCACGATCCTGGCGTTTTCCTCCTTGCTGAACTTCTTGCCCAGTTGCAGGCGGCCCATGGTGTCTACGGCTTCGGTCAGGGTGTTGGCGGCCCCGTCGTGGAAGTAGGGATAGGTCATTTCCACGTTGCGCAGGGTGGGCACCTTGAAGTTGAAGCGGTCGGCATCCTTGCCGGTCACGGCCACCCGGCCTTCGGCAGGGCTCTTGGCCTTGTAGGGTTCCACCAGGCCCATCTTCTGGAAGGAGTTGCCGCCCACGGCTTCGCCGTTATGGCAGGCGACGCAGCCGCTGTCCTTGAACAGCTTGTAGCCTTCCAGTTCATCCTTGGTCAGGGCGTCCTTCTTGCCCAGCAGCCACTGATCGAAGCGGGAATTGGGGGTCACCAGGGTCTTCTCGAACTCGGCGATGGCCAGGGTCACCTGGTCGATGTCGATCTTGTCCTTGCCGAACACCTGCTTGAATTCGCGCACATAGCCGGGGATGGACTTCAGCACGTCGATGGCCAGGGTGTGGGTGAAGGCCATTTCGCCGGGGTTGGCGATGGGGCCGCCGGCCTGCTCCTTCAGGTCGGCGGCGCGGCCGTCCCAGAACTGGGCCAGGTTGAGGCTGGAGTTGAGCACGGTGGGGGCATTGATGGGGCCCTGCTGCCACTTGTCACCGATGGAGGTGGGGATGTTGTCGGTGCCGCCCATGGACAGGTTGTGGCAGGAGTTGCAGGAGATGAAGCCAGACTTGGAGAGGCGGGGGTCGAAGTAGAGCTTCTTGCCCAGTTCCACCATGCCCAGATTGATGTTGGCGGCTGGTTTGATGGGCTGGATGGGTTCGCTGTCGGCGGCATGCGCCAGGGCGGCGGTACCGAGCAGGGCGGCGATGGCCAGGGCGGCCTTGGTCATTTTCAGCATGAGTCACTCCCGTTCTGTTATGAATTTATGGAGTACCCATTGTCCCCATGGGGTTTATGGTTTAGTTGACTTAAGTCAATGTTTTTTATGGGGTTTGTCTATAGCCACTATAGTGTATGGCTATAAAACGATATGGTATGGTGCCGGCCTTGGATTCAAGTCGTTGCCACTCGAGGAGCCCCGATGACCCTGACCGAACTTCGCTACATCGTTGCCCTGGCCCAGGAAGGCAATTTCAGCCGGGCGGCTGAGCGTTGTTCCGTCAGTCAGCCTACCTTGAGCGTGGCCATCGCCCGCCTCGAGGATGACCTGGGGGTGCAGCTCTTCGAGCGGGGCAAGGGCATGGTGAGTCCCACCCAGGTGGGGCTGCGGGTGGTGGAGCAGGCCCGCCGCACCCTGGACGAGGCGGAGAAGATCCGTCAGGTCGCCAAGAGCGGCCGCAACCAGCTGCAGGGTGAGCTGCGCCTGGGGGTGATCCACACCATAGGTCCCTATCTGCTGCCCCAGCTGATCCATTCCCTCAAGGCCATCGCCGCCGAGATGCCCCTGCAGATCGAGGAGAACATGACCGCCCACCTGGCGGAAATGCTGCTTGCCAATGAGCTGGACGTGGTCATCATCGCCCTGCCCTTCGACCTGCCCGGGGTCCTGACCCGCAATCTCTACGATGAAGCCTTCCAGGTGATCGTGCCCAAGGGACATGCCTGGGAGGGGCGGGAGCACATCAATCCCGAAGATGTGACCGGGGACGAGGTGCTGCTCCTCAAGGCGGGCAACTGTTTCCGGGACCAGGTGCTGGGGGCCTGTCCCCAGATCAGCAGCCCGGACACGGATGTGCGCCTGGGCCACTCCATCGGCACCATCCGCTGCATGGTGGCTTCCGGCCTGGGGGTCTCGGTGCTGCCCGAAGGCGCCCTGCAGCAACCCTACAGCAACGACATGATCACCGTGATCCCGTTCCGGGAGCCGGCCCCTTCGCGCCGCATCGCCCTGGCCTGGCGTGCCGGTTTCGTGCGGCCCAAGGCCATCGAGGCCCTGCTTCGGGCCGTCGCCAGCCTCACCAATCCCGCTTACCGCCTGCTCTGCAACTGAAGGCCGCGGTGCCGCGGGCTCAACGGCTGTTCTGCAGCTCCTGCTGACGCCGTTCGAACTCCTTGCGCAGCTCCCGCCGGATCAGGGCGGCCTGGTGCCGGCGTTTTTCTTCCGGGGTCGAGGGGGCGAGGGGCGGCACCTGGGTCGGCTGGCCCAGTTCGTCCACCGCCACCATGGTGAAGAAGCAGCTGTTGGCGTGGCGGATCACCTGGGCGCGGATGTCCTCGGTGAGGACCTTGACGCCGATCTCCATGGAGGTGGTGCCGGTGTAATTCACCGAGGCCAGGAAGGTCACCAGCTCCCCCACGTGGATGGGCTGGCGGAACATCACCTGGTCCACGGAAAGGGTGACCACGTACTGGCTGGCATAACGGCTGGCGCAGGCGTAGGCCACCTGGTCCAGCAGCTTGAGGATGGTGCCGCCGTGGACATTGCCGGAGAAATTGGCCATGTCCGGGGTCATCAGGACGGTCATGGCGAGCTGGTGTTTGGGCAGGTGCATGGGAACTCCAGGGAAAGGTTCAGGGCGCCGGCGGCGGCAGCAATTCGTCCGCCGCCCGGGGTTTGCCGTACAGCCAGCCCTGGGCGTAGTCGATGGCGAAGCCGCCGAGGATCTCCGCCTCCCGGGCCGTTTCCACCCCCTCGGCCAGGACCCGGATGCCCAGCCGGCGCAGGTGGCCGATGCTGCGCCCCAGGTCTTCCAGCACCGCCGGGTTGCGGCTGACGTTACGGATGATGGTGATGCAGAGCTTGATGAAATCCGGGCGCAGCACTTCCGCCGCCTGCTGGTCGGCAAAGCCGCAGCCCGTGTCGTCCAGAGCCACCTGGGCGCCGCCGGCCCGCAGTTCCGCCAGGAGCGGCAGCAGGGCCTGGGCATCGTGCAGGGGCAGGTGCTCGGTGAGCTCCACCACGATGCCGGGGCGGGCCAGGGCATGGCGCAGCTCCGGGTCCCGCAGGCTGGGGGCGGAGAGATTCACGGTCAGCCACTGCCCTTGAGGCAGCTGTCCATGCCAGTTCAGGGCCTGCCAGGCGCAGGCGATCTCCAGCTCCCGGCTCAGGCCGCAGCGGGCCGCCGCGCCGAAGAGCTGATCGGCCCGTTCCAGGGGGCTGCCCTGGGGGCCCCGGGAGAGGGCTTCGTAACCCAGCAGGCGGCCGTCGGGAAAACTGACGATGGGCTGCAGCAGGGTGCGCAGGCCTCCCTGGCGGATCAGGGGCTGGAGGGCCGCCTCGTCCTCGCCGCAGGCGGCGGGCGGGGCCTGGGTCAGCAGGGCATCCAGCCCGGCCGGGTCCGCTTGTCCGGGCAACTGATGGACCCGCAGGCGGGCCAGGCTGGCGGTGGCGGTGCCGAAAATTTCCCGGGCCAGGGTGCCGGCCAGCTGGGTGGCGGCGCCCAGCACGGCCTCCTGGCGGTCAGCGGAACTGCCGCCCAGGGTCGTGGCGGGCGGGGTACGGTAGGGCAGCAGCCACAGGCCCGGGGACCTGCTGGGCGGAGGCGCCAGGGTTTCCATGCCGGCCAGCACCTGCCGGCCGATGTCCGACACGCCCTGTTCCAGCTCCGCCAGGGCGCCCCGGGTGGCGGCATCCCCCATGGCGGCCTGCAGGGCCTCCAGGCCCTGGAGGTGAAAGACGAGGGTGGATTGCGGCATGGGGGACATGGGTCAGTAACGGATTTCGATGCTCACGGCCTGGCCGGCAGCGGGGACCTGGAAGGCGCTGTCCTCGAACTGGGGCGGGCCCATGACCTTGGGGTTGTTGGAGAGGCCGTAACCCTCGGTGGGGAACATGCCCAGGCGCCGGTTCAGCTCCCCGTCTCCGTTTTCGTCATGGTAGGCCATGATGGCGTAGCGGCCCGGCGGCAGGTTGGTGAAACGGACCTGGACCGTGCCCGGGGTGGCCGGCACCTGCTGCACGGCAAAGGCCTGGGCTTCCTTGCGGAAGGTCTTGGGGTCCTGGTACAGCCCTACCCGCAGCTGGCCCCGGGCATCCCTGATCTGGGTCAGGGTGACGCTGAGGCTGCCGGTCTGGGGCTGGGGTTGAGCCTGGGCCTGGGCCAGGCCACTCAGGAGCAGGCCCAGGGCGGCGGCAAGCAGTCGGGAAATCATGGTCGGCCTTTCTGGAAATGGATGGCGTCGGACTATAAGGCGCCGCTCATGGACTGGCCAATGGGGATTGCCGATGGGCTTCATAGGGATCGCCTATGATTTTCTGCCTTTGTGCAAGTCATCTGCTACAGGGGCGGCGGGCGCTCAGCGCTGGCCGTCGGCCAGCCGGGCCAGGCCGGCCCGGTCGAGCAGGACGATCTGTTCCCGGCCCAGGCTCACCAGCCCCTGGGCCGCCAGTCCCTTCAGCAGGCGGCTGATGATTTCCCGCACGCTGCCCAGTTCCTCGGCCAGCTGCTGATGGGTGGTATGCAGCACCTCCTGGTCCTTGGCCAGCAGCAGCTTCGCCAGACGCTGATCCAGGCGGCTGAAGGCCACTTCCTCTACCAGCTGCATCAGCTCGGCAATCCGTTCGGCGAACAGGTGGAAGACGAAGTCCCGGAACGGGGCGGATTCCCCCACCAGGCGGCTGAACAGGGGGGCGGGCAGCATCAGCAGGGTGAGTTCGGATTCGGCGATGCCCCGGGCCGAGTAGTCGGTGTGTCCCAGCAGGCAGCTGGAGGTGATGATGCAGGAGCCGCCGGGCTCCACCCGGTACAGGAGCAGCTCCCGTCCGGAAGGGGTGGCCTTGATGACCTTGATGCTGCCGCCCAGGAGCAGGGGAAAGCCCCGGCAGGGCTGCTGCTCGGTGAACACGGTGGTGCCCGCCGGCAGCCGGAGCAGGGCCTGGGGTTGCAGCAGCCCTTCCCGCTCTCCGGGCGCCAGGGCGGCGGCCAGGGCCGGGTAGAGCTGCAGCAGCTGGCTGGCCTGGCCCGAGTTCATGGGGTTGCGAGCTCGGCCCAGACCGGGGCGTGGTCGGAGGGGCGCTCCAGCTTCCGGGGGGCCCGGTCTATGCCGGCGGCGCGGCAGCGGGCGGCCAGGGGGGCGGACAGGAGCAGGTGGTCGATGCGCAGGCCCTGGTTCTTCTGGAAGCCGAGCATGCGGTAATCCCACCAGGAGAAGCTTTTTTCCGGCTGCTCGAAGAGGCGGAAGCTGTCCTTGAGGCCCAGGGCCAGCAGGCCCTGGAAGGCGCTCCGCTCCGGTTCCGAGCAGAGGATTTCCCCGGCCCATTTCTTCGGGTCGTGCACGTCCCGGTCATCCGGGGCGATGTTGTAGTCGCCGCCCAGGACCAGTTCCGGGTAGCGGCCCAGCTCTTCCTGCAGCCAGGTGTGGAGACCGGCCAGCCAGGCCAGTTTGTAGGCGTACTTGTCGCTGCCCACGGCCTGGCCGTTGGGAAAGTAGGCGCAGATCACCCGCACCCCGTTTACGGTGCCGGCGATCAGGCGCTTCTGCTCGTCCGGGTAATGGGGGTTGCCGCACACCACATCCTCGATGGGGGTTTTGGAGAGCAGGGCGACCCCGTTGTAGGTCTTCTGGCCGCTGAAGGCCACCTGGTAGCCGGCCGCCTCGATCTCGGCCCGGGGGAAGTTGTGGTCTTCCAGCTTGGTTTCCTGCAGGCACAGGGCATCCGGCTGCTGGGCGGCGAGCCAGTCGAGCAGGTGGGGCAGGCGGACCTTGAGGCTGTTGACGTTCCAGGCGGCAAGCTTCAAGGGGTGGCTCCGCTGCTGCCGGAGGCCTTGGGATAGCCGGCCAGGTCCAGGTTGCTGTCGTAGGCGGAGGGCTCGAAACCCTTGATCAGCTGGCGCCCCACCTTCAGGTAGGGCAGCGAGGGATCATCCCCGGCCAGGGTCTTGAGCTCCTTGAGATGGGCTTCGTCCTGGACCGACTTCTCCGTGAACGGCACGTTGCGCTTCTTCAGCAGTTCCCTGGCCTTGTTGCAGGGATCGCAGTCGGAGGTCGTGTACAGGGTGACCGGGAAATTCTGGGCGGCCAGGCGGGTGGCGTAGGGCAGTTCCTTCTCGCCCTCCGGCGCGGCGCTCCTGCCGGTGCGGCTGACCTGCTTGGCATTGCCCGGCGGCGGGGTGTCGGTGTACATCACCCGGCCCGTGGCCGGGTCCACCCAGCGGTAGGTTTGGGCACTGGCGAGGCCGCACACCAGGGCCAGGAAGCCGGCTCCCAGGAGCCGGCAGGGAATGGAAAAACGCTGCTTTGCCATGTTTGATCTCCCCTTGGATTTACGCGGGGATCATACCACTGTGGCGCAGCAGGGCATCCGGGCTGGGCTCCCGGCCCCGGAAGGCCTTGAAGGATTCCAGCGCCGGGCGCACCCCGCCCATGGCCAGGATTTCTTCCAGGAAGCGCTTGCCCGTGGGCTGGTCCAGGGGATTGCCGGTTTCCTCGAAGGCGGCGTAGGAGTCGGCGGAGAGCACCTCGGCCCACTTGTAGCTGTAGTAGCCGGCCGCATAACCCCCGGCGAAGATGTGCGAGAAGCTGTTGGGGAAGCGGTGCCAGGCGGGGGGCACCAGCACCGCCACTTCCTGGCGCACCTGGTCCAGGAGTTCCATGATGGAGCCTCCGGCTGGGTCGAAGTCGCTGTGCAGCAGCATGTCGAACAGGGCGAACTCGATCTGGCGCACGGTCATCATGCCGCTCTGGAAGTTCCGGGCGGCGAGCATCTTGTCGAACAGGGCCCGGGGCAGGGGGGCGCCGGTCTCCACGTGGGCCGTCATGTCCTTCACCACCTCCCACTCCCAGCAGAAGTTCTCCAGGAATTGGGAGGGCAGTTCCACCGCGTCCCACTCCACGCCGCTGATGCCGGACACGCCCAGCTCCTCCACCTGGGTGAGCAGGTGGTGGAAGCCGTGGCCGGCCTCGTGGAACAGGGTGATCACTTCATCGTGGGTGAAGGTGGCGGGCTTGTCCCCCAGGGGCTTGGAGAAGTTGCAGTTCAGATAGGCCACCGGGGTCTGGATGCCGGCAGGCGTACGCCGGCGGGAGATGGCGGAATCCATCCAGGCGCCGCCCCGCTTGGTTTCCCGGGCGTAGAGGTCCAGGTAGAACTGGCCCACCAGTTCCCCGGCCGGGTTTTCCAGGCGGAAGAAGCGCACGCTGTCGTGCCAGACCGGGGCGTTATCCGGCTGGATGCGCACCCCGAACAGGCTTTCGATGACCCGGAACAGGCCGGCGATCACCTTGGGTTCGGTGAAATACTGCTTCACCTCCTGCTCCGAGAAGGCGTAGCGCGCCTGCAGCAGCTTTTCCGAGACATAGGCCACGTCCCAGGGCTGCAGGTCCGTGAGGCCCAGTTCGCTGGCGGCGAAGGTCTTCAGTTCGTCCATGTCCCGCTGGGCGAAGGGTTTGGCCTTGGCGGCCATGTCGTGCAGGAAGGCGAGCACCTGGGCCGGGGATTCGGCCATCTTGGGCACCAGGGAGACTTCGGCGTAGCTGGCATAGCCCAGAAGCCGGGCTTCCTCCTGGCGCAGGGCCAGGATGCGGGTCATCAGGCCGCTGTTGTCCCACTCGGGCTTGCTGCCGGAGTCGTGGAATTCCGAAGCCCGGGTGGCGTAGGCCCGGTACATGCGGGCGCGCAGGGCCCGGTTGCTGGCGTACTGCATCACCGGCAGGTAGGAGGGGGCCTGCAGGTTGAACTTCCAGCCCTCCACCCCGGCGGCCTCGGCGGCGGCCCGGGCGGCATGCTTCACGTCCTCGGGCAGGCCTGCCAGCTCGGCTTCGTCCTGGATGATCTCGGCGAAGGCGTTGGTGGCATCCAGCAGGTTTTCCGAGAACTTGGCGGCGAGGCCGGCCAGTTCTTCCTGGATGGCCTGGAAGCGGGGCTTGTCCGCCTCGGGCAGTTCGGCGCCGGAAAGGCGGAAGTCGCGCACCTCGTTGTCGATGATGCGCTGGCGGGCCTGGCCCAGGCCGGCGTATTCGCTGCTGGCGCGGATGGCCTTGTACTTCTCGAACAGGGCCAGGTTCTGTCCCAGTTCGCTGTAGAAACGGGTCACCTCCGGCAGCATGGCGTTGTAGGCGTCGCGCCAGGCGGGGATGTCATTGACCGAGTGCAGGTGGCCGACGATGCCCCAGGCCCAGCCCAGGCGCTCCATGCCGTCGGTCATGGGGGCGGCGAAATCGGCCCAGGTGGCCGGGGTTTCGGGCCGGGTCAGGCCTTCCAGCAGTTGCCGGGCCTCGCCGAGCAGCTGGCTGATGGCAGGCGCCACGTGTTCCGGGGCGATGCGGTCGAAGGGCGGCAGGCCGCCGGGGATGAGGAGGGGATTGGTCTGGGTCATCGGGTCAGCCGGAAAAAATCGAGGGGGCTGCTGCCCCCTCGGGGTGGGTCGGGAATGATGGCCTATTCTACAAGGTCCTTGTAGGCGTGCCACGAGGCGTGGCCGAGGAGGGGCATGAACAGCACCAGGCCGAACAGCAGGGTGGCGAAACCGAGCAGGACCAGGGCCACGATGAGGGCGCCCCAGATCAACATGGCCAGGGGGTTCCGGGCCACGCAGGCCAGGCTGGTGACGGCGGCGGCCACGGGATCGCTGCGCTCCCGGTCGAGCAGCATGGGAATGGCCACGACGCTGAGGGCGAATACCAGCAGGGCCAGGCTGCCGCCGGTGGCCAGCCAGGTAAGGAGCAGGGGCCAGTGCTCCAGGTCGGTGAGCAGGGGTAGCAGGACGCCCACCGCATCCTGGCCGTCGGTAGGGCCCAGGAGGGCGAAGAGAATGGCCGAGAGGCGTTCCCAGGCCAGGGTCAATAGCGCCAGGGCCAGGCCGAACAGGCTCAGGGAGGCCGGGTTGCGGCCCGGGCCCCGGAGGGAGTCCACAAAGCCCAGCCGCAGATCCACGGCCCGGGCCCGGCTCAGTTCGTAGAGGCCCACGGCCAGGAAGGGGGCCAGCAGGAAGAAGCCGGACAGGGCCAGGGTGAACAGATGCGGATGGCTGAGGCTGGCGAGCAGGATCAGGTCCCCTCCCAGGCCGAACAGGAGGCCGTAGGCCAGGCTGGGCAGGGGATTGGCGCGCAGGTCCTGCCAGCCCCGCCAGAGCCAGACCAGGGGACGCTCCAGGGGGATGGCGCGAATCTGGGGCAGCGCCAGTTCCGGGTTCAGGTGACGGGTATCCATGCCGGGCCTCCTCAAAGGGGATTTACTGTCCGTGAGACAGGCGCAGTCCGCCCAGGTTTCCCAGAAAAAGCAAAACCCGGCCGAAGCCGGGTTGTGGCGGGGCAGGGCCGCAGCCGGTTTACAGCCGGGGCAGGGGCTGGCCGGTGAGGCGCTCGTAGGCTTCCACGTACTTGGCGCCGGTCTTCTCGGCGATTTCGGCCGGCAGGCGGGGGCCGGGGGCCTTCTTGTTCCAGTCCAGGGTTTCCAGGTAGTCGCGCACGAACTGCTTGTCGTAGCTGGGGGGGCTGATGCCCTCGGCGTAGCTGTCGGCGGGCCAGAAGCGGGAGGAGTCCGGGGTCAGGGCTTCGTCGATCAGGTGCAGGGTGCCGGCCTTGTCGATGCCGAACTCGAACTTGGTGTCGGCGATGATGATGCCCCTGCCCAGGGCGTAGGCGGCGGCGGCTTCGTACAGGGCGATGGCGGCAGTCCGGGCCTGGGCGCAGATTTCCGCCCCGTTTTTGCCGGTGCCGGCCAGATCCTCGGCCAGGGCGGCGGCGCAGTTGGTCTGCGCCTGGGCGAAGGAAATGTTCTCGTCGTGGTCGCCCACTTCGGCCTTGGTGGCCGGGGTGAAGATGGGGCTGGGCAGGCGCGAGGCCATCTTGAGGCCGGCAGGCAGGGGAATGCCGCAGACGGTGCCGGTGGCCTGGTAATCCTTCCAGCCGGAACCGATCAGGTAGCCGCGCACCACGGCCTCGATGGGCAGGGGCTTCAAACGCTTGACCACCACGGCGCGGCCCTTGACCTGCTCCACCTCGTCGGGGGCCACCACAGACTCGGGGGCGACGCCGGTGAGCTGGTTGGGGATGATGTGGCCCAGCTTCTGGAACCAGAAGTCGGCCACGGCGGTGAGCACCTGGCCCTTCCTGGGAATCGGGTCCGGCAGGATCACGTCGAAGGCGGAGAGCCGGTCGGTGGTGACGATCAGCAGCTTGTCGGCATCCACGGCGTAGATGTCCCGCACTTTGCCCTTGGACAGCAGGGGCAGGCTCTTGATGGAGGATTCGAAAAGGGGCTGGCTCACGGCGGGCTCCGCAAAGGGAAATTTGAAAGGCGCAGATTATACAGGGGAGCCGTTCTCTGCGCCTTGGCCGGGTGCATCGCCTGGCTGCCGGGTGGGGGCTGCCCAGACGCTGTCCTGCCGCCCCTGGCAGAGCCGGCGCCGGGTGGCTCGGGCCATCAGGGCGAAGCAGGCGGCGCCGGCCAGGGCCGTGAGGTCCACCCCCAGGCTGGCCGGTGAGCCGTGGGCCCACAGGCCGCTGCCCGGCAGCAGGGCGCCGGTCAGGGAAGTCAGGGGAATGGCCAGGGTCAGGGCGCAGGCCAGCCAGAGCAGATGCACGGCGGCCCGCCCGGCGCCGGCCAGGAAGGCCCAGGCGATGGCGGCGAAGAAGGCGCTGTAATAAAGCAGGGCTGAGGCTTCGCTGCCGCCCAGGGCGTAAAGCCACTTGCCGCCCACCAGGGCCAGCGAGATGCCGCAGATGCAGCCCAGGCAGACGCCCACGGTGGCTGCTGCCATCAGGCGGGCATCCCGGCGCTGGGGCGGCGGGGTGGCGGCATCCCTGGCCTGCTTGCGGCGCCGGCTTTCCACCCAGAGCAGGTTGCCGCTGTAGAACAGCCAGGCCCCGGCCAGTCCCAGGAGGAAATACATCCACTGCACCGGGGTGCCGCCGAAAGCCGCCATGTGCAGGGCGAAGAAGCTGCTGATGAAGAGGTTGGGGGTGCTCTGCTGGCCGGGGAGGAAGTCGCTGCTGAGCACCCGGCCGGTGTAGGGGTCCAGGGCCAGGAAGCCGCCCCGGGCCCGGGGGGAAACCGCCGCTTCATCCTTGCCCCAGACCCGGACCACGGCCCGGGGGCCGGTCACCTGCTGGTACTGGAGCATGCTCGGGGTGAAGCCCGGGGCAAAGGCCCGGGCTTTGGCGACCAACTCCAGGGGGGGCAGCATTTCGGCCGGATCACGGGTGGCCTGCGGGCCTTCGGCCGGGCGCTGGCGCTGGAAGGCGGTGCTCCATTGCCCGTCGTGGATCAGCTTGTCCTGCAGGGCGTAGATGCCGTCGTGGTAGGCAAAGACTACGGCCGTGAGGGCCATCACCAGGTGAAAGGGCAGGCTGACGATGCCCACCACGTTGTGGGCGTCCAGCCACATGCGCTTCAGGTTCCGGCCCAGCCGCAGGGCGAAAAAATCCTTGACCAGGGAAGGCAGCAGCACCACCACCCCGGACACCAGGGCCAGGGTGTACAGGGCGGCGGCGACGCCCATGATCCAGCGGTTCGGATCGGTATCCACGGGCAGGCCCACCACCCGGTGCAGGACGTCGATGAAGTGGGGCAGGGCCGAGGGTTGGTGTGCCTGCACCAGGGGCTCGCCGTTGCCGTCCAGGGTGGCCACGAAATGGCGCACTGCGGTTTCGTCGTGGTCGTCGGCCTCCGCCGGCCGGGTCTGCCAGTCCATGGGGGCCGGCAGGTGCTCGGCCTGGCGCAGGTGCAGGGTGAAGTCCCGGCGGCTGTCCGGGTGTGCGGCCAGGGTGCGGGCAATGAGCTGGGGCGCCTGTTCCAGGGGGATTTGCTGCAGTGCGCTGGGGGGCGCGATCCAGCGCGCCAGGGGCTCCTTGAAGACGGTCAGGGCGCCGGCGTAGAAGGCGATGAACAGGGCCATCCCGGTGAGGATGCCGGTCCAGGTATGGACGGCTTTGTAGATGCGGACGAAGTCGGTTCTCATGGTGTCTCCCTGGGTCAGGCCTGCCGCAGGAGGAAGGTCAGTCCCACCAGGAGGCCGCTGGCGCCGCCCAGCCACAGCCAGGCCCGGCGGCCGCTGGTGAAGAAATAGACGCCACTCATGACGCCCAGCCAGACGGTCGGCGCCAGCCACATGGCCAGCTGGCCCCGGACGGACAGGGGAATGTCGGCAAACAGCAGGGAAAACAGGGCGCTGCTGCCAAAGCCGAGGACGGCCCCCAGCAGCAAGCCGGCCAGGGTTTTGGAAATCCAGTCGCGCCGGATGGGGGGTAGGGGCCGGGCCGTCATCTCAGGACTCCCCGCCCGGGCGGCCCAGGGCGCCGATGTAGGGCAGCAGGGTGAACACCAGCATCAGCCAGGTGATGAACACGAAGCTGGTGGTCAGGGGCTGCAGGACCCGGGTCAGACTGAAGCAGCCCAGGGCCAGCAGCAGGGTTCCGCCCAGGCGGGCCGGGGTGCGGGGCAGAGGGCGGCGGCACCAGCGCTGGTTGGGGGAGGCCAGGTAGATGGCCGTGCCACCGGCCAGGGACAGGAGGAGGCCGGTAAAGGTGTAGGCGTTCATGGGCGGCTCGGGTGTTCAAGTGCAGGTATCAGGGCTGTTCCAGGAAGAACTGCATGCCCCGGCTCATGGCCGGCAGCCAGGCGGGGCCGTGATCTTCCCCGGCCAGTTCGTGGTAAGCCACCCGGCCTTCCCAGCCCGGCGTGCTCCCGAGCGTGGCCGCCAGCTGGCGGGCTTCGGTAATCATCGGGCGCTGGGCAAGCAGGGCCCGCACTTCCGGCGGGTAATTGCCCTTGGGGGGATCGTCTTCCAGGGCGCCGACGCTGATCTGCACCCGGGGCCGGGTGGGGCTCTGGAGCAGCTCGGGCAGGTTGCGCAGCACCACCTTGTCCTGCCACCAGATGGAAGGGCTGGAAATCAGGAAGGTGGAGAAGCTGGCGGGGCGGGTGAACAGGGCGTGGGTGACCAGCAGCCCTCCGAAGGAATGGCCGAACAGGGCCTGGCGGCGGCGGTCCACCGGGTGGGTGGCTGCGACCAGGGGTTTCACCTCCTGTTCGAGGAAGTCGAGAAAATCCCCGGCGCCACCGGAATCCGGCGCGCCGGGGCCGACGGTGTAGTCCCGGCGCCGGGCGGGTACATCGAAGTCCTGCTGCCCTGGGTAGCCTATGCCCACCACCAGCGGGGGAATGTGGCCGGTGACTTCCTGGCGGCTGGCGGCGCTGCGGGCCAGGAAGGCAGCCACGGGAAAGGCGGCATTGCCGTCCAGCACGTAGAGCACCGGATAGCCTTCCGGGGGCGGCGCCACCGCGGGCACGGCCATGAAAATGCGGTAGCCGTGCCCGGTCCGGGCGGATTGCAGGTCCCGCTGTTGGGCCGCCGGCACCGTCACCGGCGCCCAGGCGGGAGCCTCCTGGGCGGCCAGGGCCGGCAGCGCCAGGGCTTCCAGCGCCAGGGCTTCCAGCGCCAGGCCGCACAGCAGCAGTTTCAGACAGCGGGCGAGGGAGGGCGGCGCCATGGGCTCAGAAATCCACTGCCACCGAGGCCTGCACGGTGCGCCCCTGGGCCAGGGTGGCCCGGGGCTCGGCAAAGCTGCCCGAGTAGTAATGGCGGTCGAACAGGTTGTTTACGCCCAGACGGAAGGTGGTCTTGCGCGCGGCCACCCGGGTTTCGTAGCGGGCCCCCACGTCCACCTGGCTCCAGCCCGGGATTTCGTAGGTGTTGGCGTTGTTCAGGTACTGCTTGGAAGTGGCGATCAGGTTGGCGTTCAGGCTCAGGCCGGCGAGGGGGGTATCCCACTCCGCGCCGAGATTGCCTTGCCAGCGGGGCACGCCAAAGAGTTCGTTGCCTTCGTTCACGCCCCCGGCAGTTTGGGTGAGCTTGCTCTTGGTGTAGGAGAGGCCGCCCAGTACCTTGAGGGTGGAGGTGAGCTGGCCGAAGACGTTCCACTCCAGGCCCCGCACCCGGGATTCGCCGTCATCGGAGGCCACCAGGGCCGGGCTCTTGCCGGTGGTGATCAGTTCCGGCTTGGTGATCTCGAACAGGCTGATGGTGTTGGTGAAGCTTCCTGCATTCCATTTGACCCCTACTTCCTTCTGTTCGGTTTCGTAGGGTTTGAAGGTCTGATCCTGGGCGTAGCCATTGACCGCCTTGACGCTCGTCCCCTGGCTCAGGCCCTGGACATAGTTGGCGTACAGGGAAATGCCCTCGCCCCAGGGCTTGAGTACCAGCCCCAGGGCCGGGGTGGTTGCCTTTTCGTCATAGTCGCCGGTGAGGGCACCGGCCGTGCTGTAGCTCTTCTGCTGCACCCGCTGCTGGCGCAGGCCCAGGGTCAGGCGCACCTTGTCCTGCATGAAGGAGAGGGTGTCCACCAGGGCCAGGCTGGAGAGCGTGGTGTCGGAAGTCTTGGGAATGGCGCCCGAGGGCATGGCGGGGAGCGTCGGCGTGATCGGATTGTCGAGGCTGGTGTTGGACATGCCGGTGACGCTGGAGAGGCTGCCGGATTCCATTTCCAGCCGGGTGAGCTGCAGCACCATCTCGTGCCGGATGTCGCCGGTGTTGAAGTTCATGCGCACCCCGGCTTCGGAAGCCACGCTGTCGTCGTAACCCCGCTGGGCCACACCGCGCACCTGGGCCCGGCCGTCGGGTTGCACGCTGTGGATGTGGGTGCCGTTGACCCAGCCCGAGTAGTCGTAATCGCGGACCCCGACGCTGGCGAAGGCGGATACCTGGCGGTTGAAGGCGTATTCGGCCCGGGCGATCACCGCCTGGCTTTCCAGCTCTCCGGAGGCGGAGCGCAGGTAGTTCCGGCTTGGGTCCGGCGCTGCGGGGATGTCGGGATTGGCAAAGCCGAACATGGCCGGGGAGCCGCCGTCGAATTTCTGCTTGCTGCTGTAGACGTCCAGGGAAGCGGTGAGCTGCTCGCCCCGGTAATCCAGGGCGGCGGAAAGGAATTTGCGTTGCTTGTCCTGGCCCTCCAGGTCGGTTTCCCCGTCGCTGTAGGATCCGTTGACCCGCAGGCCGATGGCCTTGTCGGCGCCAAAGCGCCGGCCCACGTCCACCTTGGTTTCGATCTGGCTGTCGCTCTCGTAACCCAGGGTGATCCGGGTCAGGGGCTCATCCCCGGCCCGCTTGGGAACCAGGTTGATGACGCCGCCGATGCCGCCGCTGGGGGCCATGCCGGTGAACATGGCGCTGGGGCCCTTGAGCACTTCGACCCGCTCGACGAACTCCAGGGAAGAATTGCCCTGGGGCGCCAGGCCGTACATGCCGTTGATGGCGAGGTCGGAACTGTGCACATCGAAGCCCCGCAGCCGGAAATTCTCGTAGGCGTGGGCGCCGGAGGTGGTGAAGCGCACGGAGGGGTCGTTCTTGAGCACATCGGCCACGGTCCGCGCACCCTGATCCTCGATCAGCTCGGCGGTGTAGCTCGTGATGTTGAACGGGGTGTCCATCACATCCTGGTTGCCCAGCAGGCCCAGGCGGGCGCCCTTGGCCACCTGGCCGCCGGCATAGGGGGCCGGCAGGTCGGTCGGTCCCTCGTTACTGGCGGATACCTGTACGGTGGATAGGGTGACTTCGTTGGTCTGGGCCCAGGCCCCGTGGGGCAGGACCAGGGTACTGATGGCCAGCGCCATCGGCGTCATTCGCAACACCATGTATTTCTCCTGGAAAATACGCTGGCTGGCGATGGCTGGCTCGCATGGATTGAGGTCGGCTCAGGGGCGCTGGGGTGACGGCGGTCTGGCTTGGGGCCCCGTGGGCACCGGCAGCGGCTGGCCTAAAGTCATAACTGTAAATGACAGTTATTATCGTTGCAACCGTTGTTTGGGGTTATTTTCCAGGGGAAGGGGAGTGCCCGGTTTCAGTCGGCCTCGTGCAGGGCCAGTTTCTTGCGCATGCGCCGGGTGCCCCAGGCCACCAGCCCGGCGATGACCGGGATGGAGAGGGCGGTGATCACGTCGCTGTTCAGGTGGTGCCAGTCCTTGCTGCCCTTGGCCAGGTAATTCACCAGCTGGGAGCCGTAATAGGTGAGCACCACCACCGAGAGGCCTTCCACGGTTTCCTGGAGCCGCAGCTGCAGGCTGGCGCGGCGGTTCATCTGAGTCAGCAGTTCCTGGTTCTGGCGTTCCAGTTCGATGTCCACCCGGGTGCGCAGGAGGGCGCTTTTCCGGGCGATGCGGGTGGAGGCGTCGTTCTGCCGGGCGGCGGCGGAGAGGCAGGTGTTGATGGCCGGGGCCAGGCGCCGGTCCATGAATTCCCGGATCGGCGAGAAGCCGTCCAGGCGCACTTCCCGCAACTCCTCTATGCGTTGCAGCACCAGCCGGTAGTAGGCTTCTGCGGCACCGAAGCGGAACGAGGTGCGGGTCTGGGATTGCTCCACCTGGGCGGCCAGGCGGGTCAGGTCGGCCAGCAGCAGGCGTTCGTCCTCGGGGCTGCGGGCCTCGCCCATGCGCGTCATCAGCTCGGCCACTTCCGCTTCCACCTTGCCCAGTAGCCGTCCCACCTCCTTGGCTACGGGAAAGGCCAGGAGCGCCATCATCCGGTAGGTCTCGATTTCCAGCAGGCGCTGGATGGTGCGTCCGGCCTGGCGCGGGCGCAGATGGGAGTCGATCACCGTGAAGCGGGAAAAGCCCGCTTCGATGCGGAAGTCGGAAATCACCCAGGCGGCGCCCTCGGCCACCTGGCTGGCAGCCACGGTGACGCCGCTCTGCAGCAGCTCCGCCAGCAGGGGGGTCGGGTCCTTCTGGCGGGCGGCCACGAAATCCACGTGGGTGGCCACCATCACCTGGCCGGGGATGGCCTGCCACCAGGTGGCGGGGAAGGCTTCCAGGGCTGAGCCGGTTTCCGGGACGCCCTGGGGGCAGTTGCGGAAGAAGGTGTAGCCGGAGAACTCCGTGTGCCGTTCCCATTTCAGGCGCAGGTCCCCGGCTTCCATGACCCAGTGGTCGCCGTCCACCACGGGACAGAAGGGCAGGCCGAGCCGGTCGCAGAGCTGGTGCAGGTGGGCTTCCTCGGCCTCGGTGCTGTGGCCTTCGTGCAGCATGGCCAGGTAGCTGATCTGGGCCGGGCCCCCCAGGGCCATGGGCGGCCGGGCGTGCAGCTCGTTGTTGAGACGCTGGCGCTGGGGATGTTCGTGCAGGAGGAAGGGGGCGGACATGGGGAGCGATCGGTTAATGAAAAAGGCCGCTCCGGCGTTTGCCGGAACGGCCTGGGACTCTACCGGATTCCTGTCTCGACCGGAATCCGCGTTTGCCACAGGGTTATTTGGCCTCCTGGCGCTGGGCCCGCCAGCCTGCTGCCGAATAGACCAGGATGGTGGTGCCGGCCAGGCCCAGGCCGAACACCAGGGCGATCAGGAACCAGTCGGCGGGGCCGCCCGCGTCGGTGAAGCCGGAGGAGGAGACCTTGGCCATCAGGATCAGGGCGAGGACGCCGCCGGCCAGGCCGGCCAGTTCGGAGCGCACCAGGCGCCGGGAGACGATGGTCCTTTCCTTCAATAGCAGGACCACGAAGGCGGCCGTGCCGGCGATGATCAGGAGCAGCAGCACCCAGAGCAGGGGGCCGAGCATTTCCTGGAAAACGGCCAGGAAAACCAGGGGGTCGAGTTCTTTCATGTTTGTCTCCTCAGGCGCGACCGCGCAGCATGCTGATGTAGGTGGGCTTCAGGGCCATGGTCTTCATGACCCAGCTGATCCAGAGCTCCTCCAGGGGGGCGATGACGCCGGGGAAGGAAGGAGTCAGGTTGTTCTCGTAGTCGAACTCCACCAGCATGGCCTGGCCCAGGCGGGTGATCAGGGGGCAGGAGGTGTAGCCGGTGTAGAGGGCATCGGACTGCTTGCCGGCGATGTCGGCCACCAGGTGGTCCACGGCCACCGGCACCTGCCATTTGACGCTGGCGGCGGTCTTGCCCTTGGGCACCCCGGCGATGTCGCCGACCCCGAACACATTGGGGAAGCGCACGTGGCGCAGGTTGCCCTTGCTCACTTCCATCCAGCCTTCCGCCACCCAGGGACCGCTCTTCCAGGGCAGGGGGCTGTTCAGCACCGAATCCGGGGCGCGCATGGGGGGGATAACGTTGATGAAGTCGTACTGGAGTTCGGCGGTGCCGTCCGTGGTCTTGAAGGTGGCGATGCGCTTGCCCAGGTCGATGGACTGCAGTGTCCGTTCGTAATTGACCTTGACGCCCCGGTCCTTGAACAGCATGCGCACCTTCTCGGACACGATGGGGACGCTGAACAGGCCCTTGTTGTTGGAGTTGTAGATGATCTCCGACTTGTCCCGGGTGCCCCGGCGGCGCAGGTAGTCGTCGGTGACAAAGGTGTATTTGAGGGGGGCGCCGGCGCATTTCATTTCCGTGCCTGGACGCTGGAAGACCCCGACCCCGCCCTGGTCGGCGAATGCGGACATGGCCTGCCAGGTGGCGCTTGCCGCCGCCGGGCTGTGGTAGATGCTGCCTAGGCCGTTCTTGCCGATCTGGGCCTCGTCCATGCCGGGAATGGCGGCGTAGTCCAGCTTCAGGCCGGTGGCCACGATCAGGTAATCATAGGGAAAGCTCTTGCCGCTCTCGGTGACCACCTTGTTGCCTTCGGGATCGAACTCAGCCACCCGCTCGGGCACCAGCTCAACCCCCTGGGGCACGTATTCGGCGGTGCTGGACACCACATAGTTCTGAGGCTTGATGCCGGAGGCCACCAGGGTGAAGCCGGGCTGGTAGAAATGCTCCTTGCGGGCGTCGATCAGGGTGATTTTGGCGCCTTCCAGCTGCCGGGCCAGGTGGGAGGCGGCGGCCAGGCCGGCGGCTCCGGCCCCGGCAATGACGATCCTGGCGCTGGTCCTGGTTTTTTCGGCGGCCCGGGCGGAACGAGGCTGCAGCAACAGGGTGCCGGCACCTGCGGCGCCCAGGGTCAGAAAGCCGCGCCGGTCCAGCTTGGCCGTTTCCAGGGTCTTGAGTACATGGCGAAACTCTTGTTCTCTGCTCATGGTGGGGTGTCTCCGAAAGGGTTGGCGGTCGGGTGGGCCGCCGGTAAACAAGTTTTCTGTTTTCACGAATTTAAGATTATAACTAAATGCTTATATTTGTGGGTTTCACGTATCTTTTCCCTTGCCCGGGGAAGCGGCCGGCCGGAGAATTCCCGGGCACCTGCCGGGCGGGTCCGGCAGGGGGGTTCCACCGGGGGGCTTGGGCTCCGCTTCCAGCCCGTACTTGCCCGCAAGGCAATTATCAGAATATGCTTATATTCATGAAGCCCATCCTGCGCCCCCTCCTTCCTCTGTTGTTCCTCGCCGTCCTGGTGACGCCCCCGACCCATGCCGAAGAAGCGCTGGCCACCCTGGTGGTGCGGCCCCATCCGGTGGCCCTGACTTTTCCCGTGGAAAGCGTGGTGGAGGCGGTGCAGCAGGCGGTGGTGTCGTCCCAGGTTGCGGGGCGCCTGGTGGAAGTGCTGGCAGACGGGGGCGACCAGGTCAAGAAAGGTGAGCTGCTGGCTCGCATCGACAGCCGCGAGGCCGCCGAGCAGGTGCAGGCCGCCCGGGCCCAGTACCTCAACGCCAAGGCCGATTACGAGCGCAGCCTCAGCCTGTTCAAGCAGAAGTTCGTCAGCCAGGCGGCGGTGGACCGGGCCAAGGCGGCCCTGGACAGCGCCGCGGCTCAGCAGGGGGCGGCCGCCGCAGGACAGAGCCACGGCACCATCCTCTCGCCCCTGACGGGCCTGGTGGCCCGGCGCCACGTGGAGCCCGGGGACATGGCCATGCCCGGCAAGCCCCTGTTCACCGTCTATGACCCGGCCGGGATGCGGGTGATCGCCAGCATTCCCCAGTACCAGCTGCCCCGCCTCAAAGGGGGGCTCAAGGCCCGGGTGGAGTTTCCCGAGCAGTCCCGCTGGGTGGACGCCACCGGCATCACCCTGCTGCCCATGGCCGACTCGGCCACCCACGTGACCCAGGTGCGGGTGAATCTGCCGACGGACCTGCAAGGGGTGTTGCCGGGCTCCTTCGCCCGGGTGCATTTCATCCTGGGCGAGGCGGAAAAGCTCACGGTGCCGGCCACGGCGGTGTTGCGCCGGGGCGAGGTGGCGGCGGTCTATGTGCGCGCGCCGGAGGGCCGCCTGGCCCTGCGCCAGCTGCGTCTGGGGGAGGCCGTGGGGCAGGGGGAGATCGAGGTGCTGGCGGGGCTCAAGGCCGGGGAAAGCGTGGCCCTGGACCCGGTCAAGGCCGGTATTGCCCTCAAGGCTGCCGCCGGGCGCTGAACCATGAGCCTGCATCCTGACCGTCTGGGCCTCTCGGGCCGTATCACCGCCGCCTTCCAGGCTTCTCCCATGACCCCCCTGCTGGCCCTGGTGGCCCTGCTGCTGGGCCTGTTCGCCGTGCTGGTGACGCCCCGGGAGGAGGAGCCCCAGATCGACGTGACCATGGCCAATGTCTTCATTCCCTTCCCCGGCGCCTCGGCCCGGGATGTGGAAAACCTGGTGGCCACGCCTGCCGAGCAGGTGCTGGCGCGCATGCATGGGGTGGAGCATGTCTATTCCGTGTCCCGGGCCGACATGGCGGTGATCACCGTCCAGTTCGACGTAGGGGTCAAGTACAACGATGCGGTGCTGCGCCTCTACGACACCATCCATTCCCACCGGGACTGGCTGGCGCCCAACCTGGGAGTAGGGGAGCCCGTGATCAAGCCCAAGGGCATCGACGACGTGCCCATCGTCGCCCTGACCTTCTGGACCCCCGACGAAACCCGTTCCGCCTTCGACCTGCAGCAGGTGGCCCGGGCCGCCGAGATCGAATTCAAGCGGATTCCCGGCACCCGGGACGTGTCCACCCTGGGCGGGCCGGACCACGTGATCCGGGTGGCCATGGATGCGGACCGGATGAATGCCTACGGGGTGACGCCCCAGGACCTGGCCGGCGCCCTCAAGGTGGCCAACGCCCTGCAGTCCTCGGGCAGCCTGGTGAGCGGCGGCCAGGAACTGCTGGTACAGACCGGCACCTACCTGGAAACGGCTGCCGACGTGCGCCAGCTGGTGGTGGCCGTGCGCGAGCGCAAGCCGGTTTATCTGGCCGACGTGGCCCGGGTGGAAGACGGGGCGGACCAGCCTTCCCGCTACGTCTGGCTGGGTACCGGCCCGGCGGCGGCCAGCAAGGGCCTGGATGCGCCCGCCGAACACAGCTACCCGGCCGTGACCCTGCAGGTCTCCAAGCAGCCCGGGGTCAATGCGGCCGACGTGGCCGATGCGGTGCTCCAGCGGGTGGACGAGCTGCGTGGCACGGTGATTCCCGAAGGCGTCCAGGTCACGGTGACCCGCAACTACGGCGAAACTGCCACCGAGAAGGCCCAGAAACTGATCGGCAAGCTGATTTTTGCCACCGCTTTCGTGGTGCTGCTGGTGTTCTTCGCCCTGGGGCGGCGCGAGGCCCTGATCGTGGGCGTGGCCGTGTCCCTCACCCTGGCCGCCACCCTGTTTGCCTCCTGGGCCTGGGGCTTCACCCTGAACCGGGTTTCCCTGTTCGCCCTGATCTTCTCCATCGGCATCCTGGTGGACGACGCCATCGTGGTGGTGGAGAACATTCACCGGCACATGGGCTTGCATCCGGACAAGTCCCTCCTGGAGCTGATTCCCCCGGCCGTGGACGAGGTGGGCGGCCCCACCATCCTGGCCACCTTCACGGTGATCGCGGCCCTGTTGCCCATGGCCTTCGTCAGCGGCCTGATGGGGCCTTACATGAGCCCCATCCCCATCAATTCCTCCATGGGCATGGCCATTTCCCTGGCGGTGGCCTTCGTGGTCACGCCCTGGCTGGCCCTCAAACTGCTGCGCCACGGCCCCGCCGGGGGCGCCGGCCATGGGGCTTCCGGCCATGTCTCCCGGGTGGATGCCTGGCTGGACCGGAATTTCCGCCGCATCCTGCCGCCCTTCCTGGATGAGGCCACGGGAGGCCGGGCCCGGGCCAAGCTGGGCCTCGCGGTGCTGGTGCTGATCCTCGGTTCCGTGTCCCTGGCCTACTTTCAGCTCGTGGTGCTGAAGATGCTGCCCTTCGACAACAAGAGCGAATTCCAGGTGGTGCTGGACATGCCCGTGGGCACGCCGGTGGAAGAGACCGCCCGGGTGCTGGCGGAAATCGGCGCCGAGCTCGCCCGGGTGCCCGAGGTGACCGACTACCAGGCCTACGCGGGCACGGCCAGCCCCATCAATTTCAATGGCCTGGTGCGCCAGTATTACCTGCGCAGCGAGGCCCACATGGGCGACATCCAGGTGAACCTGGCCGACAAGCACCACCGTTCCCGCTCCAGCCATCAGGTGGCCGTCTCCGTGCGCGAGGCCATCGAGGCCATCGGCCGCCGCTACGGGGCCTCGGCCAAGGTGGTGGAAGTGCCGCCCGGGCCGCCGGTGATGGCGCCCATCGTGGCGGAGATCTATGGGCCCGACGAGGCCGGCCGAATTGCCGTGGCCCGGGGCGTGAAACAGGTGTTCGAAAGAACCCGGGACATCGTCGCCATCGACGATTCCATCGATGAGGATGCGCCCAAGGTGGTGCTGCACGTGCTGCAGGCCAAGGCCGCCCTGCTCGGCGTGGCCCAGAGCGACATTGTCGAGGTGGTGGCCATGGGGCTGGCGGGTCAGGATGTGACTCCGGCGCGCAACACCTCCTCCAAGTTCGAGATTCCCGTGCGCGTCACCCTGCCGGCGGAGCAGCAGTCCGGGCTGGAGGCCCTGCTGAAACTCCGGGTGAGGAGCCGGGAGGGGCAGCTGGTGCCGGTCTCGGAGCTGGTGGAAGTGCGCCGGGTGCAGCGGGAGAAGGCCGTGTATCACAAGGACCTGCTGCCCGTGGTCTATGTCTATGGGGACATGGGGGGCAAGCTGGATTCGCCCCTGTACGGCATGTTCGACATCCGCAGCCAGGTGGCGGGCCAGCCCCTGGCCCAGGGCGGCAGCCTGTCCGAATGGTTCATCCAGCAACCCGCTGACCCCTATGCGAGCTACGCCCTGAAATGGGACGGGGAGTGGCAGATCACCTACGAGACCTTCCGGGACATGGGCGCGGCCTACGGGGTGGGGCTGATTCTGATCTACCTGCTGGTGGTGGCCCATTTCAAGAGCTATGTGGTGCCGCTCATCATCATGGCGCCGATTCCCCTCACCATCATCGGCGTGATGCCCGGTCACGCCCTGCTGGGCAGCCAGTTCACCGCCACCTCCATGATCGGCATGATCGCCCTGGCGGGCATCATCGTGCGCAACTCCATCCTGCTCGTGGATTTCGTCCGGGAGCAGGTGGCGACCGGCATGGACTTCAAGGAGGCCATCATCCAGTCGGCGGCGGTACGCGCCAAGCCCATCGCGCTGACGGCCCTGGCCGCCATGCTGGGGGCCCTGTTCATCCTCGATGACCCGATCTTCAACGGCCTGGCCATCAGCCTGATCTTCGGCATCCTGGTCTCCACCCTGCTGACCCTGGTGGTTATCCCGGTGCTCTATTTCGCCATCTACCACCGGAGGCATGTCCCATGACCATAGAACGCATCATCCGCAGCATGGCCGGATTCTTCGTGCTCCTGTCCCTGGCCCTGGGGGTGGAGGAGAGTCCCCTGTTCGTCAGCCGCTGGTTCCTGGCCTTCACCGCCTTCGTGGGGCTGAACCTGTTCCAGAGCGGCTTCACCGGCTTTTGCCCGCCGGAAATCCTGCTCCGCAAGCTGGGCTGCAAGTCCGGCTGTGGCAGCGGCGGCGGTCAATAACTGTTGCAAAACAGCCGGCCGTGAGGGGGAGGGCGGGGCGGTATAATCGACCGCCCAGACAACCCTCCCTCCCTGGCTTCCGATGAAATTCCTGCTGCAACCCCTGTTTGTCCTGTGCACCTGCCTGGGCCTGATTTCCGCCGCCCAGGCTCAGCAGACCCCCCAGTCCCCCGCCCTCGCCGCCCGTTCATGGGTGCTGGTGGAATCCGGCTCCAACCAGTTCCTCACCGCTGAAAAACCCGATGAGCGCCTGGAGCCCGCTTCCCTCACCAAGCTGATGACGGCCTACCTGACCTTCTCGGCCATCCGTCAGAAGACCCTGGCCCTGGAGCAGAGCGTGCCCGTGTCCGAACGCTCCTGGCGCACCGGCGGCTCCAAGATGTTCATCAAGGTGGGTGATCAGGTGCCGGTGGAGGAACTGATCAAGGGCATGATCGTCCAGTCCGGCAACGATGCCTGTGTGGCCCTGGCCGAGGCCATCGCCGGCAGCGAGGAAGCTTTTGCCCTGTTGATGAACAAGGAAGCCGAGCGCCTGGGCATGAAGGCCTCCCACTTCAAGAACGCCACGGGCCTGCCCGACCCGGAGCACGTGACCACGGCCCGGGACCTGGCCACCCTGGCCACCGCCCTGATCCGGGACTTTCCCGAGGAGTACGCCAAGTACTACTCCATGAAGGAATTCCGCTACAACAACATCACCCAGCCCAACCGTAACCGCCTGCTCTGGCTGGACCCCACGGTGGATGGCGTCAAGACCGGCTATACCGAGGCCGCTGGCTACTGCCTGATCTCCTCCGCCAAGCGGGGTGAGCGGCGCCTGCTTTCCGTGGTGCTGGGTACCGATTCCGATGCGGCCCGGGCTTCCGAGTCCCTGAAACTGCTCAACTGGGGCTACCAGTTCTTCGATGCGGTGAAACTCTACGGGGCCAACCAGGCCGTGTCCGAGTTCCGCGTCTGGAAGGGCAGCCAGAACCAGGTCAAGGCCGGCTTTGCCAATGACTTCGTGGTGTCCGTGCCCAAGAACTACAGCGACAAGCTGCAGGCCGAGCTGGTATCCATGCAGCCCCTGGTGGCGCCCGTGCGCCAGGGCCAGGTGATCGGCACCCTGAAGCTGAGCCTGGAAGGCAAGCCCTACGGCGAATATCCGGTGCTGGCCCTGGAAGAGGTGCCCGCCGGCAGCTGGCTGGCCCGCTTGATCGATACCATCCGCCTCTGGTTCGCGTAAGCTGGCGCTTTTGCCCGGGGAGCGCGCCGTGGGAACCTATGTTGCCGATACCGTTTATCTGAACGGCCAGTACCTGCCCCTGGCAGAGGCGCGCATCTCCCCCCTGGACCGGGGCTTCCTGTTCGGTGACGGGGTCTATGAAGTCATCCCCGTCTATTCCGGCCGTCCTTTCCGCCAGAGCGAGCATCTGCGCCGTCTGGGGGAGAGCCTGGCCGCCATCCGCCTGGACAATCCCCTGGATGAGGCCGGCTGGGCCGCCATCGTCAGCCGTCTCGGCGCCTGCTGCGGCTGGCAGGATCGGGCCATCTACCTGCAGGTGACCCGGGGGGCGGAGGATAAGCGCGATCATCCCTTCCCCGCACCCACCCGGCCCACGGTGTTTGCCATGGCCATGCCCCTGGTGACCCCTGGGGCCGAGCTGCGGGAGCGGGGGGTGGCGGCCATCACTGCTCCCGACATCCGCTGGCATCGCTGCGACATCAAGTCCCTGAATCTGCTGCCCAACGTGCTGCTGCGCCAGGAGGCCGTGGATGCCGGGGTGACGGAAACCATTTTGTTGCGCGACGGCTACTTGAAAGAAGGCACGGCCGCCAACATCTTCATCGTCAGGGATGGCGTGCTCCTGGCGCCCCCCAAGGGCACCCTGATGCTGCCCGGCATCACCTACGACGTGGTGCTGGAGCTGGCGGCGGCCCACGGCCTGCCCGTGCAGATCCGGGAAATCCCGGAAGCGGAACTAAGAAGCGCCGACGAGGTCTGGATGACCTCTTCCCCCAAGGAAGTGCTGGCTATCACCACCCTGGACGGTCGGCCTGTGGGGGATGGCCGCCCCGGACCCCTGGCCCGGCGGATGTGGCAGTGGTACCAGGAATTCAAGAACACGGTAATGAGACATGAGTGAAAACGCCTTGCAGCCCCCCGTCGAGCAGGACTCCCTGATCGAATATCCCTGCGCCTTTCCCCTGAAGATCATGGGCAAGGCCGAGGACAGCCTGGCCGACGCAGTGCTGGAGATCGTCAGCCGCCATGATCCGGCGTTCGTGGCGGCCACCATGGAAATGCGCGCCAGCTCCGGCGGCAAATACGTGAGCCTCACCTGTACCGTCACCGCCACCTCCCGTCCCATGCTCGATGCCCTGTACATGGAGCTCACCGGCCATCCCCTGGTCAAGGTCGTGCTCTGAGATGAGCCTGGCCATCCGCCGCCTGGGCCGGGTGGACTATGTGCCCACCTGGGAGGCCATGCAGGCCTTCACCGCCAGCCGCAACCCGGAAACTCCCGACGAGCTCTGGCTCGTCGAGCATCCGCCCGTGTTTACCCTGGGCCAGGCCGGCAAGCCCGAGCACATCCTCCAGGATGTGGGCATCCCCGTCGTCAAGATCGACCGGGGCGGACAGGTCACCTACCACGGCCCCGGCCAGGTGGTGATCTACCTGCTCCTGGACCTGCACCGGATGAAGCTGAAAGTGCGCGAGATGGTCAGCAAGATCGAGCAGGCCATCATTGACCTGCTTGCCGGGCACGGTCTGACGGTGAACCGCCGCGAGGGGGCTCCCGGGGTCTATCTGGGCGCCCGGGGCGAAGGGGCCAAGATCGCCGCCCTGGGTCTGCGGGTGAAGAACGGCTGCACCTACCATGGCCTCAGTCTCAACGTGGACATGGACCTCTCCCCGTTTGCCGCCATCAATCCCTGCGGCTATCCGGGCTTGGCGGTGACCCAGACCCGGGACCACAATATCGCCCTCACTCCAGCAGAGGCCGGTGAGGCCCTTTGCCAGCATCTGATCCAACAGCTACAGCCACCGGAGCACACCTGAATGGCCGAACAAGGCGTCAAGCAAAAAGGCGAACTGAAGACCGCCCGCATCCCCATCAAGATCGTCCCCGTGGACGAGCCGCTGCGTAAACCCAGCTGGATCCGCGTCAAGGCGGGCAATGCCGACGGCCGTTTCGGCGAGATCAAGCGCATGCTGCGGGAGCAGAAGCTGCATACGGTCTGTGAAGAAGCCGCCTGCCCCAATATCGGCGAGTGTTTCGGTCGGGGGACTGCCACCTTCATGATCCTGGGGGACATCTGCACCCGCCGCTGTCCCTTCTGTGATGTGGGCCACGGCAAGCCCCTGCCGCCGGATGAAAACGAACCCGCCCATCTGGCCCAGTCCGTCGCCCAGCTGAAACTCCGCTACGTAGTCATCACCAGCGTGGACCGGGACGATCTGCGCGACGGTGGCGCCCAGCATTTCGTGAACGTGATCCAGGCCGTGCGCGGCACCAGCCCCAGCACCACCATCGAAACCCTGGTGCCCGATTTCCGGGGGCGCATGGAGATTGCCATCGACGTCCTGGGCCAGGGGCTGCCCGACGTGCTCAACCACAACATGGAAACGGTGCCCCGCCTCTACAAGCAGGCCCGGCCCGGCGCCGACTACGAGCACTCCCTGCAATTCCTCAAGCAGTTCAAGGCCCGTTACCCGCACATCCCCACCAAGTCCGGCCTGATGGTGGGGCTGGGGGAAACCGACGAGGAAATCCTCGGTGTGATGCGCGACCTGCGCGCCCACGATGTGGAGATGCTGACCATCGGCCAGTATCTGGCGCCCTCGGGGCATCACCTGCCGGTGACCCGCTACGTGCCGCCGGATACCTTCAAGATGTACGAGGCGGAGGCCAAGAAGATGGGCTTTACCGGCGCTGCCTGTGCGCCCATGGTCAGAAGCTCCTACTGGGCTGACCAGCAGGCCCATGCGGCCGGGGTGGAAGTCTAGGAGGTTGTGCTGGCCCGGCTGCCCGCCGGGCTAAGCTGCAGTTCAGCAAGCCCCGCGGGCCCATCCGGGCCCCGGGGCTTTTCCTTTGCCTTCAGCGTGAGAGGTCGGCGGGGATCACGGCGCGCAGCACGGTCTGGGTCTCCCCGGCCCGGACCCGGTTGGTGAACCACCACAGGGCGCCTTTCTTGATGGTCCAGTTGGCTTCGCTGCCTGCCAGCAGCAGGGAGGCCATCTGGCCCAGGGCGGGCTGGTGGCCCACGATCAGGGTGGCGCCGGCCGCGTCGGGCCAGCCGGATACGGCGATGAGGTCCGAAACCAGGGCTTCCGGGCCCAGCTGGCGATGGGTTTCGAAGGGCAGGTCCAGGGCCGCCGCCGTCTGTTGGGTGCGTACAGCCGGGCTGGCGATGATGCGCAGGTTCTTGGGGCGGTGTTCGTGGAGCCAGGCGGCCATGGCTCTGGCCTGCTTCTCGCCCCGGGCGGTCAGGGGGCGCTGCAGATCGTTGCT
Organism: Azovibrio restrictus DSM 23866; assembly: GCF_000429665.1. Lineage (GTDB taxonomy): Bacteria > Pseudomonadota > Gammaproteobacteria > Burkholderiales > Rhodocyclaceae > Azovibrio > Azovibrio restrictus. Next base: position 6,449 of record NZ_AUCH01000025.1, on the reverse strand, counting down.
GCCTTCCTCGGCTTCGGCGTGGCGCCAGAGCAAGAGGTCCATAAGTGTCTCCTTTTGGTTTCCTTATGGGGGCGCCATCCTAGTCGCCGAACATGACAGGATGCTTACAGGCAGGCTTTCAGGGTTTTGTGGTCCCGGCATCAAGCAGGGCATAGCCGCGGGCGGCCTTGCTCAGATCAAGCGGTGTCAGGGGGAGTTGCTGCTGCAGGCTGGCCGAGAGCTCCGCCAGGGCCTCTTCTTCCCCTTGCAGCAGCTCCAGTTCCAGTTCGTGGATCGGGGTCCTGGCGTGGCTGCTGCGGATGTAGCCCAGGTCCAGTGCCAGTTCCACGCTGCTGTTGCCCTGTCGCAGTTCCCAGGTCTGGCGCACGAAGTCGGTGCGGAAGGCCAGCTTCAGTCCGGGCGCCAGTTGTTCCAGTTGCTGTCGGATGGCACCATCTTCCACCGGGCTGAAGTCCAGGCGGTCGGGGGGCTGGGGGTATTCCCACTCCAGCCGTCGGGAGAGCCCCTGCCGGGAACTGCTGGCGGTCTTGATGGTGAGCAGCCACTGGGAACCGATCTGCCGGCGCCGCAGGGCGATTTTCTGTTGCCGCAGGGTCTGCTCCGGGGTGTCCAGGTAGATATTGCGGATGCAGCGCTTCTGTGTGGCAAGGGATTGCAGGATTTTCAGTTGCCTTAAGCGGGGTGCGAGGCGTACCGGCAATGCCAGTTTGAGTTCGATTTCCTGGGCCATGGGGTGCTGTTCTCGGTGTTCCGTATCTTGAATGTTGGAAATAAGTTTGACACGGGCTTGAACTATCTCATAGAATCACGCCTCTTTGAATTTTTGTGGGCAAAGGAACGCCGTCGATGAAAACTTTTTCCGCCAAACCACATGAGGTGAAGCGCGAGTGGTTTGTGGTGGATGCCACAGACAAGGTGCTCGGCCGCCTCGCCACCGAAATTGCTCACCGCCTGCGCGGCAAGCACAAAGCCATTTACACTCCCCACGTTGATACCGGCGATTTCATCGTCGTGACCAATGTGGAAAAGCTGCGGGTGACCGGTAACAAGGCAGAAGACAAGAAGTACTACCGTCACTCCGGTTATCCCGGCGGTATCTACGAAACCAACTTCAAGAAGATGCAGCAACGTTTCCCCGGTCGCGCCCTGGAAAAGGCCGTCAAGGGTATGCTGCCCAAGGGTCCTCTCGGTTACGCCATGCTGAAGAAGCTGAAGTGCTACGCCGGCGCCCAGCATCCGCACACTGCCCAGCAGCCCAAGGCTCTGGAAATCTGAGGATTAAGACATGGCTGTTAGCTATTACTACGGTACGGGTCGTCGCAAGAGCGCCGTGGCTCGTGTGTTCATGAAGCGCGGTTCCGGTGCCATCGTTGTGAACGGCAAGCCCCTGGACGTGTTCTTCTCCCGGGAAACCGGCCGCATGATCGTGCGTCAACCCCTGGAGCTGGTGAATCAGCTCGAAGGCTTTGACATCAAGGTCAATGTGACTGGTGGTGGTGAATCCGGTCAGGCCGGTGCCGTGCGCCACGGTATCACCCGCGCCCTGATCGAGTTCGATGCAAACCTGAAGTCTTCCCTGTCCAAGGCTGGTTTCGTTACCCGCGATGCCCGTGAAGTGGAACGGAAGAAGGTTGGTTTCCACAAGGCCCGTCGCCGCAAGCAATTCTCCAAGCGCTGATATCCCTGCGCTTCAGCAAAAAGCCGCCAGTTCCTTGGCGGCTTTTTTATTTTGTGCCTTAGCGGTTATCATGGCCCCCTTCTTGGAAAGACAGGCGTCATGGGAATGAGCGAAGCCGCATGCAGTTCGTCGGGAATGATGGGTGTTGGCACAAGCAGGCGGTGCCTGGTGGTTGGCGCGTGGTTTTGAGGCTCAAGCGTTTCCGGCACCGGCTGGGGTTGCGCGCTCCCCAGCTTGAGGTGCGCCCGCGCTTCGCGAATTATGTCTACGCCCTAGGGGGAGCCGCAGCGGCTTTGCTCCTCGCATCCTTGATCTATCTGCTCGCCCATGCCTTGCGGGGTCCCGAGGTGCGGGATGTGGAGGCCTTGCAGGAGCGCCTGGCGCAGCTGGAAATGCAGGTGGTTCAGGGGGGCGGTGCCCTGAGCAGCCTGGAGATGACTCACAGCGCCAACCGCCAGCTGGCTGATGAGTTGCGCGTGCTGGCGGGGGATCACGCGGTCCTCAAGGACGATCTGGCCTATTTCATGCGCCTGGTTCCCGTGGGTGCCCGGGAGGGCGAGGTGCGCCTGGACAGGCTGGTGTTGCGGCAGGATCCCTCTTCGCCTCAGCGTTACCGCTTCAGTGTTCTGGTGGGTTACCAGTCGGGGCGTCAGCCCCAGGAATTTTCCGCTTCCTTGCAGTTTGTCCTGACCCTGGTGCGGGATGGCAAGGAGGTGCTCCAGTCTTTCCCGGAGCGTAATCAGGAGGCGGGTGATCTGGCCGTCAAGACCCGGCATTGGGTGCGCAAGGAAGGGGTTCTTGAGTTGAAGCCCGGTGATCGCCTGAAAAAGGCTGAATTGCGCCTGATGCAGGGGCGTACGCTCAGGGCCAGTACTGTATTCACTTTGTAGGAGACAACATGTTCACGAAGAAGGGTAACGGGGGGGTAAGCCAGATCGACAGCCTGATTGGCAAGGGAACCCGTATCGAGGGGGTGCTCCGCTTTACCGGGGGCTTGCATGTGGATGGGGAGATCAGTGGCCGGGTGATCGCGGAGTCCGGGCCCTCCAAGCTGGTGCTGAGTGAACATGCCAAGGTGGATGGGGATGTTTGTGTCGGGCATCTGGTCATCAACGGCACCATCACGGGCCCCGTCAGGGTTACCGAGTTCCTCGAGATGCAGCCCAAGGCCAGGATCGTCGGCGATGTGGAGTACGCTTCCATCGAGATGCACCAGGGGGCGGTGATAGAAGGGCGGCTGCTGCTGGCCAAGGAACCTATCCCGGAAAAATCCGACTAATCCCATTGACCCTGCCTGTCGGCTGCTTCCATAATCGCCCCACTTTTTAGGAGTTTTCCATGAGCGAAGAAATGACCATGCCTCTTAATTTCACCGATAGCGCCGCCGGGAAGGTGCGTGAATTGATCGAGGAAGAGGGCAATCCCGAGCTGAAGCTGCGGGTTTTTGTGACCGGGGGAGGCTGCTCCGGGTTTCAGTACGGCTTCACCTTCGACGAGAATGCCAACGAAGACGATACCCAGCTGGAGAAGGCCGGGGTCACGCTGCTGATTGATCCCATGAGCTACCAGTATCTGGTGGGGGCCGAGATCGACTATACGGAAGGCCTGGAGGGCTCCCAGTTCGTGATCAGGAACCCCAACGCAACCTCCACCTGCGGTTGCGGCTCCTCTTTCTCTGTCTGAGTTTCCGGGTCATTCCCATGAAAAACGGCGCCCGCGGGCGCCGTTTTTCATGGGAATTGCTGTTTCACTCAAAGCGTGCCGGGGGCATGCCTTGCAGCATTTGCAGCTTTGCCAGTTGCTCCCCCGCCTGGCTGCGGAATCGGGCCTGCTGCTGCGCGTTCAGGGGTACAGTGGTGGGGACTGCGATGGACTGGGGGTTCACTGCGTTGCCCTTGATCCGGAACTCGTAGTGGAGATGGGGGCCGGTGGCCCATCCCGTTTTCCCCACGTAACCGATCAGATCCCCCTGGCTGACGCGGCTTCCCTTGCGCAAACCTTTGGGGAAGTCGTTCATGTGGGCGTAAGCAGTCTGGTAGTTGCCGGCATGGTTCAGGATCACCAGGTTGCCATAACCCCCTTGCTTGCCGATGAATTCCACGATCCCGTCCCCGGTGGCGCGGACCTTGGTACCGATGGGGGCGCCGTAATCCACGCCCTTGTGGGCTCGCCAGGTTTTCAGAATGGGGTGAAAGCGCATGGAGAAGCCCGAGGTGACCCGGGAAAACTCCAGAGGGGAGCGCAGGAAGGCTTTTTTGCGGCTCTTGCCGTCCGCGCTGTAGTAGGCACCCTTGCCGTCCTGTTCATAATAAAAGGCTTGGTAGGTGTTGCCGTCGTTGGTGAATTCCGCTGACAGGATGCGGCCGCTGCGAGCCGGTTGGCCCCGGTAATACTGCATCTCGTAGACCAGGGTGAAGCGGTCGCCCTTGCGCAGGTCCCGGTGAAAGTCGATGTCGGCGGAGAAAATCTCGGCCATCTGGATGGCGATGCTGTCGGGGATGCTTGCCGCGTCGGTGGCGCCGAACAGGGAGTGCTGGATTTCCCCGGACTTGAGGACCTGGTGGGTCTCGTATTGCAGCGTTTGTTCGCTGGTCTGAAGTCTGCCTTGCTGGCGCTCCACGATGGTTACGGTGTCGCCGCCATTCATGGGGAAGTACAGGGCGACCAGTTCTCCCGTTTCGGTGGTGCGGGCCGAGACCGTGCGGCCGGGGACAAGCTGGCGATGCAGGTGCTGTAGTTCGCTGCTGGAAAGGATGTAGCGCTTCGCCTCGTCATCCTGTATCCCCAGGCGGGCGATCAGGCTGCCGAAAGTATCGCCTCGGGCGATGCGCTCTTCCCGCAGGAATAGGTCGTTCCCTTCTTGCAGCGGAGCAGTGGACTGGATTTCCAGTTGCTCGATGATTCGTTCCTGGCCGCTGGGGGGCTGTTGTCCTCCCGGCGTGACGGCGGTTGCTGCAACCATGCCCAGGGCGGAAAGGGCGCCGACGCCGGCAAATATCCAGCGGTGCCGGATGAGGCGGTCGAGGAATTTGGGTGGGTGGTTTAGAATGCCGCGCTTAATCATTGTTGCAACGAGCTGGCTGGTAAAGCACGGGATTTTAGCAAAGCGTACCGGCCCCCGGTTCGGGAAAATGACGGAGAAATTGTAAATGTCGGATCTGGATAACAGCCTGCGTTTGATCAAGCGCGGATGTGATGAACTGCTGGTCGAGTCTGAGCTCGTCGAAAAGCTGAAGACGGGGCGGCCGCTCAGGGTAAAAGCCGGGTTCGATCCCACGGCTCCCGACCTGCACCTGGGGCACACGGTGCTGATCAACAAGCTGCGCCATTTCCAGGAACTGGGGCATCAGGTGGTGTTCCTGATCGGGGACTTCACCGGGATGATCGGCGACCCCAGCGGTAAGAACGTGACCCGTCCCCCGCTTTCCCGGGAGCAGGTGCTGGAAAACGCCCGGACCTATAAGGAGCAGGTATTCAAGATTCTCGACCCGGGAAAAACGGAGGTGGCCTTCAATTCCACCTGGTTCGAGACGCTGGGGGCATCGGGTATGATCCGGTTGGCGGCTCAGCACACGGTGGCCCGCATGCTGGAACGGGATGATTTTTCCAAGCGTTACGGCAATGGGCAGCCCATCGCCATTCACGAGTTCCTTTACCCGCTCTGCCAGGGCTATGACTCCGTCGCCTTGAAGGCAGATGTGGAACTGGGGGGGACTGATCAGAAGTTCAATCTCCTGGTGGGGCGCGAGTTGCAGAAACACTATGGCCAGTCGCCCCAATGTGTACTGACGGTTCCCCTGCTCGAAGGCCTGGACGGCGTCAACAAGATGTCCAAGTCCCTGGGTAACTATGTGGGGATTTACGAGGCACCCCAGGAAATCTTCGGCAAGCTCATGTCGGTCTCCGACACGCTGATGTGGCGCTATTTCGATCTGCTCTCCTTCCGGAGTGAAGGCGAGATCGCTGCATTCAAGCGGGATGTGGAAAATGGTGCCAACCCCAGGGACGTGAAGGTTGCCCTGGCCCAGGAGATTGTCGCCCGCTTCCATGGTGCCCAGGCGGCCGAGGCAGCGCTGGCTGACTTCGAAGCCCGCTTCCGTCAGGGGGCCATCCCGGATGAGATGCCTGAGTTCGTGCTGCAGTCCGAAACGGCCGAAGGGCTGTCCGTTCTGCAGGTGCTGAAACAGGCCGGGCTGACTGCCAGTACCTCCGAAGCCATTCGCATGATTGCCCAGGGCGGGGTCAAGGCAGATGGTGAAAAGGTCAGTGACAAGGGGCTGCTATTGCCCGTTGGTGCTACCGTGGTCCTTCAGGTCGGCAAGCGCAAGTTTGCCCGGATTTCTGTTAAGTAAGTGTTTTTTCAGGGTTTGTGGTTCTTTTGGATTTTTCTCGCCAAAAAAACCACAAATCGCGGTTGACATCGGATTTAGATGCTGTAGAATGCGCAGCTCGTTGCCGCTGAGCGGTTCTGGAAAAAAGTGATTAATCAATGGGTTAGCGCTTTTTCTGGGGTGTTTGGAGGTGATTTTCTGGTTGTTGAGTGGTTTTGAAGAAATTTCAAAAAATGCTTGACAACAAGAAACGGTGCTGTAGAATGCGCACCTTCGCTGAACGCGGTGCGGTAAGCGAAACAATCGAAGCGAAGCGCTTCGATGATCTTTAAAAACTTGGACAATCGATAAGTGTGGGTGCTTTGAGGTGGGTCGAAAGACCTGTTTTAGAGCAAACACACAGTTAAGAAATTAACTGTCAGTGAATGCGAGTTTGTTGG
>NZ_KE386939.1:45679-46172 GCF_000429665.1 Azovibrio restrictus DSM 23866 | reverse complement strand
GTTTCCGGGTCCAGCCCCTTGGCCCTCGCCATTGCCTCCATCCGCGCCTCACTCGGCAGGGGCGGCGGAACATTCGCTTCATGGGCCTTCAGCCACTGGAAGCTCCCATCCCATTTCGGCAGCCGTGCCGGCGGCAACGGAACAATCTCGTCTATCTCCGGAACCTTCGGGCCGAGGTAATCGTAGCTGAGCAGGAAGTCGTCGATGGCCGCGTAACGACGCACCCGCTCCGGGTCTTTGGCCTGCCCCAGGTAGTACATCTCATCCGAAGCAGGGGGGCCCTCAAAGCCTTCTTTCAGCCGACCTGCCGCACGGGAATGACCTGCTTTGGCTCCTAACTGCAGGGCCTGCAGGGCTTCGGAATAACGCATTCTCCATGGAGAAGAAAGCCAGACCCCCAACATTAGCCCAGCTTCTCCATGCCCCTGTTCGGCTGCACAGCGCCACATCTGAGCTCCAATTTTCTTGATGCCCTCGTCGTCCACTCCCGTCA
>NZ_KE386939.1:0-45234 GCF_000429665.1 Azovibrio restrictus DSM 23866 | reverse complement strand
GGCATGGACGTAGAGCTGATCCGCCTCCGGGTCCCGGGGCGGGATGTGCGCCTGCTCATGGACACAGCTGAAGGATAGACGGGTGTGGATGCCGGGAAGATCGGGCATGGTACGGTCCTTGGAGGGGGAAATGTCATCACAGGCAGTCAGCCCGACGGTCAGAAAAAAGGTGATTACCCAGATGCGGAAGATCATCATCGAACTCGCTCAATCCAGGTTGGTGCGCTCTTTGGTGCCGCTGAAGAATTCGACAAGGGAAGCCATGGGAGGATATTTATCCTTGCGGCGAGCTTTATTCACGTTAATCACGTCCTGCCAAGCGTCCCATGCCTTCTTCATCCCCTGAACCGCCAGTTCTTCACCCCCACTCCTGCTGTTCGTATGCAGCTGCCACAGGAACTTTCTTGCCGGCTGGGTGACCTTGTGGTTGGCCAGGGCGATATTGAGCTCCGAGTCCGTCTCCATGCTGCGGCTGTTGATGTTGGCGCTGCCCAGGGAGAGGAAGCTGTCATCGATGAGCGTCAGCTTGGCATGCACATAGACGTCGACCCAATCGGCGAAATCCTCCGGGCGGCTGTTGTTCGGGGCGTTCAGGTTGTTCAGCCCACGCAACTCCTGCCTGAGGGCATCGCGACGGGCCTGCGCCTGTTGCAGCTGCTGGTTGAGACTTTCGTATCTGGCCGTGACGCTGGCCGATGCGTTGGGAATCCCTTTCAGCTGGGCCGCCTCGCCATCCAGGGTGGCGCGCTGGGCCTCCAGCCGGGCAACCGTCTTTTCCGCCTGGGCCAGTTCCGCCTGAACCCGCTCGCGCCGCTCATCTGGGGTCAGCGCCCGGTCGCCATGGTTGCAAGTGCTGCCTGAGCGGCCAGGCGAATCGGGGGCCACCAGGGTGCAGACATGTACCCTCAATCCAGGCACGGACTGCATCGGAATCGGGGCATGGCCCTTTTTCTCGCGCTGCTGGGTGGCAAGCTTCTGCTCCAGTTCCGGTATCCGGGCCTGGGCTGCCTGCTGCCGCTCCCGGGAGGCTTCGAGCGCCCCCTGGGCTGCAGAAGTGCTTACCGCCTGTTTTTCCAGCTTTTTCTGCTGCGCCGATTCCTGGGCAACCTGCTGACGCGCGGCCTTGAGTTCAGCCTCGGTATCTTCGGCCCGCTGCTGGCGGGAGACCTCGGGAATCACATCGGCACGCCCCAGCGCATCGAGCATGCGTGCCGTGGAGACCGTGCCGAGCCCCATCCCATCCTTGTCCGCATTGGTGATGACAAAAAGGTTGAGGGAGCCGTATTTCTCCGGAGCAGCACCACATTGGGCCAGCTTCTCGGCATGCTCGGTGATGGCCTCGGCGAGGGGTTTCCAGCGGAAATACTGGTTCTCCATGTAAATGTAGTGGGTGGCGTTTTTTACTGCCTGCAAATAACTTGCGGCAATATCGCGTACCCCGTACTGGGGCTGGGTTCGCAGGATCTGGGCCATCACGGCGGTGCTGCTCTGGGCCTGGCTGGGCGCATCGGTGCGATCGCTGGCCAGCTTCTTGCGATGCCTGTCTCGCGCCACCTCCGCCGCCTGTTGCCGCTGCCGGGAGGCCGCCAGCTGGGCTTCTCGGGTTTTCCCGGCCCCCCCGAGCAGGCTGGGGTCGCTCCCCGCCTGGGGATCGGAGAGCCCCGTTTGCAGCGCGGTTTCCCGGCGGATCACCGCCTCGGACCGGGCAATTTCCCGCTTCCTCCACTGCCGGGTCGCGCCCGAGTGCGGATAGTGCTCAAAGGCAGGAGCACCCACTTCGGCAAACAGATCCTCGCCAACCTCCTTCTTCCAGGCGGCGTGAAAGTTATGAAACAGATCGCCCAGGATGGGGCCCGTCACCCGACTGGAGAAGTCCTCCCGGGGGCGATTGCCGTTACGCCCCAGACGGGGATCACGTTGGCGACGGCAGCTGTGTTGATTGGTGTCCCAGTACTCATCAAGGGTGTTGTGTCCCATCACAAAACCGACGGCATGCTCCGGCAGCTCGAAATCCACCAGTACCGTCTTCTGGTGATGGCTGGCTGACGCCGCCTGCACACCACGGGTATCCAGACTGGTATTGGGATCGGCCCGCTCACTACCGAGGATCACTGCCCGGTCGGCAGCATTGAACCCCCGTCCGGCAAACACCAGGTTCTTGGTACGCGGTTTTGTATCGATGCCCGCTGCGCGCCGGGGCAGGGTGTCGGAAACGAAGCCCTGATCACGGTCATAACGCCCGAACCATTCGATGTCGTAAAGATAGTCCTGATCCGCCAGGGTATTGGGCCTGCCCATTTTTTCCAGCTCATCCCGCCCTGTCCTTCGGCCCAACTCGGCCATACCTTCATTACGGGCGCGGCGTCCTGGGATGTTTGCTTCTATGGAATCCGTCAGGCTGATATTGCTCACTTCAAAAGACCAGCACAGGACCCTCACCTTGACACCTGCCAGGGCCTTCTTTTCCAGAAGTTCGCCAATGCGCAGCCCTTTCTGCCCGCCACGCAGGAAATACATGGATGGCTGAAAGCCCCAGCAGATGATGGAGATGGATTTCGTAGCTTTTTCCAGGGCGTAATAAACCGAGCGGAAAGCCTCTTCGCCATTTTTCAGCAGCTCGAAACTCCCCGGCAGGACACGATATTCGGATTTCTGCACAAACCAGGCGGGGGTGAATGTGCACTGGTTGGTCTGACTTTGAGCAATGGGTACCACCACTTTGAGCGCCATGCTCAGCCTCCTTTCACGACAGAGCCGTACAGTATCTCGGCATAATCTTCCCGGGGCGTGGCGGGCTGGGGAGTCGCCCCGGTATCGGCAGGAGCGCCCGCTTCATGCTTGTGGATGCCGCCATTGGCCCCCTCCCCCTGGGAAGCATTGGAGTACTGGGAGGCCACCGGGATCTTGTAGATCATGCCATTGGCTAGTTCCAGCTGGTATTCCCGGGTCACGACCTCATGATCCACCTGAAGCGGACCTGTTCCGTCGAGAACCCCCTCCTTGATCGGCGCTCCATCGGCAAAGAGCTTGTAGGGCATGCGCGCCCAGCCCCCGCCAACCCCCTGGGGCGCATGATCGAAATTGAAGATGAGCGGGGCTTTGGGCAGGTTTTCCGGAAAAGCCGGATGTCCGACATGCATTGCATCCGGCCCATTGAATGTATGGGCTTTCCCCCGGATCGATACAGTGCCGGGGCAGTGAATCTCGATGTCCCCGTCTTTCAGCCGGATATACCCCCCACCGGAGGTCAGCAGGATTTCCTTTCGCCCGACCACCAGGACCTTTCCCTGGGTGGAAGTGATGCTCAGGTCCTGCTCCGCCGTCATCTCGGCTTCACCATGCTGGGCCTGAATCTGTACCTTCCCCTGAGCTGCGATGAGCTTCATGGCGATCTTGCCCTTGACCCCGTTTACGAACAGGCTGATGTGCTGCCCCACGTTATGGAGCCATCTTCGACCGCTGCTCTGATTACTGTCGCGCTGGGCGGTGAAATCGAGATTGGTGCCAGCCGTGAGCGAGAGGTTCTGCCCGGTCACCCCGGCAATTCCTGCGGGGGCGGACATGACCATGATCGGCTGCCGGCCCGGCTCCTCTTTGGCCGTCTTGCCATCCTTGTCCGTGTTGCTGCCGGCCTCCCAGGCCCTCAGGGCCTGGACATGATGATCCAGATGGCCAGACTGGGTTTTGCCTTCCGGCTGATTGTCCGTGCTGACCTGTTCCGGGCCGTGCTCGAGGGCATCAGCGGCTTGCTTGGTGGCAACCTCCGCCAGATTTTTCGTCAGCTGGTAAGCGGCCTCCAGCTGGGCTTGAGCGTGATCCCGGGAAAGCTGTCTGCCACTGGCGCCCGCCTGGGCTTCGGTGGTGAGAAACAAGCCCTGACCAGCCCGGATGGCACCGTGTTTGTCGCTACGCAACTCAAAGCCCTCGCCCCGCACTTCCCCTTTGCCATCGGTGCGCGGGTGGATCAGATAACCTTGGTTCAGCTGGGTCTTGCCGTGTTCGCTGGAGAGTCTGGTGCGCAGTTCTCCAGTGCTGTCGTCGAACACCAGCTCATTCCAGCCCTGGCCCTTGTGCTCCTTGCTCCTGTGGCCCGACAGCATCCGGTTGGCAGGAAGCCGTCCGGCAGCGCTGAACTCGGGAGGACGATGAGTGCCGTTGTAAAGGACGCCGGTCACCACCGGACGATCGATGTCGTTTTCAAGAAAGCTGACCAGAACTTCCTGGCCAATCCTGGGTATGTATTGAGTTCCCCAGGCTGCGCCGGCACTCGGATAGGCCACCCGCACCCAGGTGGACGAGCGCTCGTCCAGGTCGGCGCCCCCATCGGGATGATCCTCCCGACGCTGCCAGTGGAACTGGAGCTTGATGCGGCCGTGCTGGTCAGTATGAATTTCTTCGCCATCGGGACCGACCACGGTTGCAGTGGTCCCTCCGGGAGCCGTGGGTTTGCGATGGGCGCTACGGTTGTAATCCGGCACGAAGCGGATGTGTCTGCGGATGGCTTCCATCCTGGCCCGGTAGGGCGTCGCGCTTTGTCCCTTGCTGTTACCGTCCTTTCCTTCCAGCAGGCTACCTGCCGGCAGCGGAAAGGGGTCCTCGGTTTCGGGCAGGAGATTGTTGCGCGCCGCAAAGCTCAGGCGGGTCACCAGAAACTGCCGGTCCTCTTCTGAATCCTGATCATGGAGCGGATGGTCTGCCAGGGGAAACCAGCCCCCGGCCGCCAGGCAACGGGCGCTGCCTTCCCCGTTGAAGACTTTGCCTTGCCGGTCACGGGCCTGCTGGCGCAAAGCGGCATAGCGGCTCATTTCCCGGGGGTCCTGGCCATAATAGAGCGTCTGGGGATCGTAATCCTCCAGGCCGGCACAACAGGAATCCCCGGCATCCCCCTGCAGGATCGATGCTTCGGCACTCCCCAGGTGGGCATCCACTGCCTTGTAGTCATAGGCAAGCAGCGTGGTCCGACCGCTGTCGATCTGACGCTCCCCAAGCCAGACATCCATCCCGTCATCGCGCTCCACCCCGGCGGTGCGGTGAAAGCGTATCCCGGCCGGCCGGGTACGACCGGTACGTCCCAGCTCGTGTTCCCCCGTCAGGACAGGAAGCACCGCACTGTCATCAAACAGGACCAGTGTATGGGTGGGCACACCGTCAGCCTCGGCGGCACCGCTACGGACCAGGGAAGTGGCACTGCCCGACGGCCCATTCCTGCTGCCCCCCTCTCCTCCGCCATGAGCATAGCGCCAGGCAATCCCTTCTTCGGCAAGCAGGCGCTCGATGAATGCCAGGTCCGCTTCACGATACTGGAGGCAGTAGGACCTCTGGGGGTACTTCAAGACCGTGTCATCACGGAGCAGAAAGCTGTGGGAAAAGGCCGGGTTGCTGGACTGGTGCTCCTGCAGGATGGCCTTGACGATTTCGGGTACGGTCTTGTCCTGAAACACACGGCTGTTCCTGCGATGGGCCAGCAACGCCAAAGCGGGTTCAATGGTGAGGGTGAAAAGCCCGAAGCCCCCATCAGCTCCTCGCTGTTCGACACGGGTGACCAGGCCGCTGTAAAGGCGCTCACCGCCATCCGGCAGCAGCAGCCCCACCTCCACGGGCTGACCAAGCAGGGCCTTCAGCTCCAGCCCCGCATCCGGGGACAGACAATCCAGAACATAGCGATAATTGGCGGACAAACCTTCCTCCCCATGAATCCGGTGGGGAAGCAGCATTTCTCCGTCGATCCGGGCATTTGCAGCAAAGCGCAGGCGCAACAAGCGTGCATGTTGCGCAAACAGGGAAGCACCAGCAGCGCGGAGGGACTCCAGAGCGGAGGCAGAGGCCAGGGCAGACATGGACATACCCATCGGGGAAGGGAAAGGCGGAATTCTACGCCAGCAGCATCACCCCCGCAGTCGGGAATGCATGTCCAACAACCGGAAAGCCCACCCCCAGCCCTGACAAAAAGTAAAAGATGAACACACCTGGCCGCCACTTATCATGGGGTGGCCGGGGTAATACACTGGCGGCCTCATCGTCAGGGGAATTGCCATGCTCGCCGCCTTTACCCAGATCCTGCTGTTCCAGCTTGCCGGGGAGGTCATTGCCCGGGGGCTGGGGCTGCCGGTGCCCGGCCCGGTGCTGGGTCTGCTGCTGCTGTTCGCCTTCCTGCTCTGGCGGGGCGGCCCCGGGCCGGAGCTGCAGCAGGCGGCCCAGAACCTGCTCCAGCATCTCTCCCTGCTGTTCATTCCGGCGGGCACCGGCATCCTGCTGCACATCGCCACCCTGGAACGAGAGTGGCTGCCCATCAGCGTCGCCATGGTGGTGAGCACGGTGCTGGCCATGGCCGTCACGGCCCTCCTGATCCAGCTCCTGTCCCCGCGGCAGCAGCACGGGCATCAGGAAACTGCTGCAGGAGAGCGGCCATGACCCCCCAGCTGCAAACCCTCTGGGTCTACCTGGCGGCCTCGCCGCTCCTGGGCCTGACCCTGACCCTGCTGGCCTACCAGGGCGCTTGCTGGATCTACCGGCGTTCGGGCAATCACCCGGTGGCCAACCCGGTGCTCCTGTCCGTAAGTTTGGTGATCATCCTGCTGCAGCTCTCGGGTACTTCCTACCAGACCTATTTCGACGGGGCCCAGTTCGTGCATTTCCTGCTCGGCCCCGCCACCGTGGCCCTGGCGATTCCCCTCCATGCCCAGTTTCGCAAGGTCCGGGCCCTGCTGCTGCCGCTGCTGGTCGCCCTGCTGGCAGGCTCCCTGACCGCCATCCTGTCCGCCATGGCCGTGGCCCGGCTGCTCGGGGCCAGCCTGCCCACGGTGCTGTCCCTGGCGCCCAAGTCGGTCACCACGCCCATCGCCATGGGGATCAGCGAGACCATAGGGGGCATTCCCTCCCTCACCGCCGGGGTGGTGATCGTCACCGGCATCATCGGCGCCGTGGGTTACCGCTACCTGTTCCAGCTGCTGCGGGTGCGGGACCCGGCCGCCCAGGGCTTTGCCATCGGCCTGGCGGCCCACGGCATCGGCACGGCCCGGGCCATCCAGGTGGATCAGCAGAGCGGCGCTTTCGCCGCCCTGGCCATGAGCCTCAACGGCCTCCTGACCGCCCTCCTGGTGCCGCTGCTGATTCCCCTGCTGGGCAGCTGGCTGGCCTGAACGCCCCGGAGAGGCCAGCCGCCCGGTGAGAAGCTGAGCTTGACAGGGTTCCCCACCTTCCTCTTACACGGCATAATCCGGCCTCAATAGCAAAAATAAGCCACTCAATGGGAGGAGTGGGACTCATGCGGCTCAATTCCAAGATTTCGCTGTTCTTCAGCGCCATTGCCGCGGCCCTGATCGCGGTGCTGGTCGCCATCAGCCTCTACGCCTTCCGCAGTTTTTCCATCGCCACGGCCACGGACCATATCCGCACGGCGGCGGAGGTGGTCCGGGTGCATCTGACCGAGGCCATGATCACCGGGGTCATCGACCAGCGGCAGCAGTTCCTGCGCCGCCTGACCGAGGTCCAGGGTCTCAAGTCCGCCTACGTGGTGCGCTCGCCCTTGGTGGATCAACAGTTCGGCAAGGCCACCAAGGGCGAGGTGCCCCCGGACGAAATCGAGAAGAAGGTGCTGCAGGAAGGCAAGCCCATGTTCAAGGTCATCGAAAGCAATGACGACCTGATCTTCCGGGGCACCATTCCCTACATCGCCAATGCCCGGGGCACCCCCAACTGCCTCCAGTGCCACCAGGTGCGTGACGGGGATGTGCTGGGCGCGGTGACCATGACCATGTCCATCGCCCCCCTGCGCCAGCAGGCGATCCTCACCGTGGCGGGCATCGTCGGCGCGGTGACCCTGTTCGTGCTGGTCCTGTTCGTGCTGCTGCGCCACCTGCTGCGTCCCATTTCCGATACCGCCAATGCCGTGGAAGAGGCCGTGCACCAGGCCATAGACGGCAATTTCAAGGGCCATGTCTCGAAGAAGACCGAGGACGAAATCGGTCAGATCGCTTCCGACATGAACCGCCTGCTCACCTTCCTGGACACGGGCCTGAACCGCATCGGCAGCCAGGTGGCCATGCTCACGGGACGCAAGCCCAAGCCCGATGAAAACCTGCTCACGGCCACCATCGACATGGTGGAAGGCCTGACCAAGGCCTCCCACTTCAAGCAGGCCATCGAGGAAGACGAGGCCAAGGTGGAAATCTACCAGCGCCTGTCCACCACCCTCCAGGATGAATTCAGCCTCGGGGAGTTTTCCATCTACGAGGTCTCGCACAACAAGAACGAGATGAGCACGGTGATCATCGACGGCAATCTGGCGGCCCCCTGCCGCTGGTGCAACCCGCAGATCCTCGAACGCCCGGAAACCTGCCGAGCCCGGCGCACCGGCCATGTGGTGGACGGCCTCATCCAGCCCGACATCTGCTACGCCTTCAAACCGCCCAACGACACCCAGCAGCGGGGCTACCTGTGCTTCCCCATCATCCAGTCCGGCGTGGTGGGCAGCATCGTGCAGCTGGTGGTCAAGGAAGACGACAAAGAGCGTGTCCAGGCTGCCCTGCCCTACATCAACGTATACCTGCGCGAAGCCGCACCGGTGCTGGAAGCCCGGCGGCTGATGGAGACCCTGAAGGAATCCACCCTGCGGGACCCCATGACCGGCCTCAGCAACCGCCGCTTCCTGGAAGAGTACGTGGAAACCCTGGTGGCCAACGTGCGCCGCAAGCAGAGCCACCTGGCCATCCTGATGCTGGACCTGGACTTCTTCAAGATGGTGAACGACACCTATGGCCACGATGCCGGCGATGCGGTGCTGAAATCCCTGGCCCAGGTGCTGAAGCAGGCGGTACGGGCCTCCGACATGGTGATCCGCTACGGCGGCGAGGAATTCCTGATCGTGCTCCAGGACGCCAGCGGCCCCGCCGCCGACCAGGTGGCGGAGAACATCCGCCACGCGGTGGAGAAACTGCGCGTGAACGTGGGCGGCACGGTGTTGCAGAAGACCATCTCCATCGGCCTGTCCGACTATCCGGACGACAGCGACACCTTCTGGCAGGCGGTCAAGTTCGCCGACGTGGCCCTGTACCGGGCCAAGGAAACGGGCCGCAACCGGGTGGTCCGCTTCACCCCGGACATGTGGACCGACAAGCACGAATATTGAACCCGGAGGCAGGCATCCCCATCTGATGCATGTCGCCTCCGGAACCCTGCGCCCCATGTCCGCCCACACCCGCCCCACATCCCGCCCGCCTCACCCCCTGGCTGGCCTGCTGCTGGCCTTAAGCCTGGGGCTGGCCCCGGCCGCCCAGGCCCAGACCGGGGTGGAGGTGGAAAAACCCTCGGTGCTGCGCAAGCTGGTGCCAGCCGCCCAGCTGGAACAGCAGGCCACCCAGGAATACCGGCAACTGCTGCAGGAAGCCAAAGCCAAGGGCGCCCTGGCCCCCGCCGACCATCCCCAGGTACGCCGGCTGCGGGCCATCGCCGCCCGCATCATCCCCCATGCCAACCGCTTCAACCAGGATGCGGGCCGCTGGAAATGGGAGGTGAACCTGATCGGCTCCAAGCAGGTGAACGCCTTCTGCATGCCCGGCGGCAAGATCGCCTTCTACACGGGACTGGTGGAGGGACTGCAGTTGAGCGACGACGAGATCGCCATGGTGATGGGGCACGAGGTGGCCCACGCCCTGCGTGAGCACGCCCGGGAACGGATCGCCAAGAGCCAGATGACCCAGCTGGGCGCCAGTCTGCTCGGGGCCATGATCAGCGACGGCCGCTATACCGACGCCTTCCGCTTCGGCGGCAACATGCTCACCCTGAAATTCTCCCGGGATGACGAGACCGAGGCCGACGTGGTGGGCCTGGACCTGGCCGCCCGGGCCGGCTACGACCCCCGGGCCGGCATCAGCCTGTGGAAGAAGATGGAAAAGGCCAACCAGGGCGCCCCCCTGACCTGGCTTTCCAGCCACCCTTCCGGCCGCAACCGGATCAAGGAAATCGAGGCCCAGCTGCCCAAGGTGCTGCCCCTCTACGAACAGGCCGGGCGCCCGGCACCGTAACCCCCGGAGCCGGCACTGCCCGGCTCAGGGCAGATGCACCACGTCCCCGTCGAAGGGGTCCTCCCCCTGACCGTTGCTACGGGTGGAGCGGCGCAGATTGAGCTTCTGCTGCACGGCCGGAGGCAGGTCGGTGAACATGATCACGTTGCGCTCCAGGAGCAGGTCGATGACGTCCTCGATGACCCGGATGAACTCCAGGTCCATCTTCTCCATGGCATTGCCCTCCTGGCCCACGAAGGCCAGCACGTCCGGGTGGCTGGCGGGCAGGTAGGTGTCGGCGCCCGGCTCCGCTTCCCGGTGCAGGCTCAAGATACGGCCGGCCGCATCCCGCTTGATGTAAGGCATGGAAACTCCCTCGATGAACTGCCGCCAGTCTGCATCAGAGCCCCGGGATCAGGCAACGTTTTCCCGCAACGCCCGGCCGGCGGGCGAATCTGGGTAGAATCCGGCCTCCGTCTCCTGTCATCCCGCCCATGTCCGCAGCCCCCCTTCCCCACGTGGCCGACTCCGCCAGCTACCGCCAGGTGGCCACCGCGGCCTGCTTCGGCACCTTCCTGGAGTGGTACGACTTCCTCACCTTTGCCGCCCTGGCCTCCCACCTGGCCCAGCTTTTCTTTCCCCAGACCGACCCGGTGGCAGCCCTGCTGGCCAGCCTCGCCACCTTCGGCGTGGGCATGGTGGTGCGCCCCCTGGGGGCAGCCCTGTTCGGCTCCCTGGGCGACCGGATCGGCCGCCGCACCGTGTTCCTGATCACCATCGTGCTGATGGGCGGCGCCACCTTCCTGGTGGGCCTGCTGCCCACCTACGCCCAGGCCGGTCTGCTGGCCCCGGCCCTGCTGGTGCTGCTGCGTCTGGCCCAGGGCCTGGCCGTGGGGGGCGAGATCGGCGGTGCCGCCGTGTATCTCACCGAGCACGCCCCGGGCGGCAGGCGCGGCGCCTACACCAGCGTGCTGCAGCTGATGGGCCCCCTGGGCATGATGGTCTCCAGCGCCCAGGTGGTGGCCCTGCAAACCTGGCTCAGCCCGGCCGAATTCGCCGCCTGGGGCTGGCGGGTGCCCTTCCTGGTCTCCCTGATACTGCTGGCCATTTCCATCAAGAGCCGCCTCAACCTGCACGAATCCCCCATCTTCCGCCTGCTGCGAGAACAGCGGGCCGTGAGCAAGACGCCCCTGCGGGAATGCTTCGCCGACCGGCGCACCCTGGGGCGCATGGGCCTGCTGTTCTTCTGCATTTCCTCCGGGGGCTCCCTGCTGTTCTTCTCCGCCCAGGTCTACACGGGCATCTTCCTCAAGAGCAGCGTGGGCCTGGAACCGGCCCACGCCGGCCTGCTGGTGCTGATCTCCACCCTGGCCCTGTTCCCCCTCACCATCGGCGCCGGCTGGCTCTCGGACCGGATCGGCCGCCGCCCGGTGCTGCTCGCGGGCCTGGCCCTGGGGGTGGGCAGCCTGCTGCCGGTCTTCCAGGGCCTGCTGCACTTCGGCGCCCAAGGCCAGGATCTGGCCGTGGTGGCCCTGCTGCTCCTGCCCACCCTGGCCCTGGCCGGCATCACCGGCCCCCAGACGGCGGTGCTGGCGGAACTGTTCCCGGCCCGCACCCGCTACTCCGCCGTGGCCCTGCCCCACAACCTGGCGGCGGGCTGGATCGGCGGCCTTTCCCCCTTCATGGTGACCCTGCTCTCCAGCTGGAGCGGCCATCCCCTGGCCGGCCTCTGGTACCCCACCGGGATCCTGGCCCTGGGCCTGGTGGTGGGCCTTTTGTTCCTGCCGGAAACCCGGGACGCGGTGCTGAGCGACTAGACCAGTTCCCCCTCCAGCAGCCGCCGGGCCACGCCCTGGCGGCTGGCCCGCTCCAGCTTCTCGGCGAAGCGGGGAAAATCCAGGCCGTGCCGGGCCTTCAGTTCCTTGGCCAGGTTGTGGATCACCCGCCAGCGGGGCTCGAACTGCCGGGCCTTGAAGGCATACAGCACGTGGTTGCCGTCCTCGGGCACGGAAACCACCAGCACCTGGTCGTCGAACACCTCCATCACCGCCCCCACCAGACCGGCATAGGTGCCCGGCTCCCCGGCCAAGTTCACCACCAGCACCCCGTTACCGGACAGCTTGTTCCAGGCCTCCTGGAAGAATTCCCGACGGGCCAGCCCGGGGGCGAAGCCGTCCTTGTTGAAGGCATCCACCAGCAGCACGTCCAGGCCCCGCTCCACCCCCTCCAGCCATTCGGCCCCGTCGGCCTGGACGATGCTGAGCCGCTCGTCGTCCCCGGGCACCAGGAACAGCTCCCGGTAGGCGAGCACATGGGGGTCCAGCTCCACCCCGGTGAGGTGGGTGCCGGGCAGGCGCCGGTAGCAGAACTTGATCAGGGAACCGCCCCCCAGACCGATCAGGGCCAGACGCTTAGGCCGGGTCAGGAACAGAAGGAAGGCCATCATCTTCTGGGTGTAGCGCAGGTCCAGGCTGTCCGGGGACTTGAGCCGCATGGCGCTCTGCATCAGGCGGGTATTGAAATAGAGGTAGCGCAGCTCCCCGTCGTCCAGGACGAAGGGCTTGTCGTAGCTTTCATCCAACAGCCGGGCCCGCAGCTCGCTGGCGGAACTGCCGGGAGGCTCCAGCAGTTTCAGGGTGCCCAGCTCGGTTTCGAAGGGGCTGGGCAGCTCGAAATAGGGGGTGGCGGATTTCATGGGCCCGGATTATGGGGCGAAAGTGAGCATTCCCCTATCCCGGATGAAATCGATGATGGCCTGCAGCCCTTCGCCGGTCTTCAGGTTGGAAAAGACGAAGGGCCGCTCGCCGCGCTGCGCCTTGGCATCGTGGGCCATGACCTCCAGGGAGGCGCCGACCAGGGGCGCCAGGTCGATCTTGTTGATGATCAGCAGGTCGGACTTGGTGATGCCGGGCCCGCCCTTGCGCGGGATTTTCTCGCCGGCGGCGACGTCAATCACGTAGAGGGTCAGGTCGGAAAGCTCGGGCGAGAAGGTCGCCGCCAGGTTGTCGCCGCCGGATTCGACGAGGATCAGCTCGACGCCGGGAAAGGCGCGCTGCAGGCGGTCCACGGCTTCCAGGTTGATCGAGGCGTCCTCGCGGATCGCGGTGTGCGGGCAGCCGCCGGTCTCGACGCCGATGATGCGCTCGGGGGCCAGCGCCGAGTGATGGACCAGGAATTTGGCATCCTCGGCGGTGTAGATGTCGTTGGTGACCACGGCCATGTCGATCTTGTCGCGCAGGGCCTGGCACAGGGCCAGGGTCAGGGCGGTCTTGCCGGAACCGACGGGACCGCCTATCCCGACGCGTAATGCGGCGGGGCGTGAGTTTGCGGCGCGCAGGGCTTGTTTGCTCATGGTGGGCTTTGTTCCAGTTGCTGTTGGAGGTGTGCGTACACACCGGGGAGATTGTTCAGGATGTCGCGGTTGGCGTAGCGCAGGACGCGTAAGCCATGGCTTTCAAGGAAGGTCGTGCGTTGGGCATCGTAGTCCTGCTGTTCGGCATGACTGTCGCCGTCGATTTCGACGACCAGCTGGAGTTCGGCGCAGTAGAAGTCGACGACGTAGGGGCCAATGGGTTTCTGGCGGAGGAATTTATGGCCGCAAAGCTGGCGGTTGCGCAGGACTTTCTGCCAGATCAGATTTTCAGCGGGCGTAGGTTCCTGGCGGTTGGCGCGGGCGAAGGTAGTCAGGCGCTGGTCGTAGGCGATGAATTTGTTCTTTCGGGTAACGGCCGCAAACCCCTCCCCGGCCCTCCCCTTGTCAGGGGAGGGAGTGGCGGTCGATTTTCCGCTCGCGCGTTCCCCCCCTGACAAGGGGGGGCTAGGGGGGGTTAAGGTCTTTTCCGCCATCTCAAGACCGGAACAGCCGCGAATACTGGGTTTCATGCCGGGCACAGGCAATCGCGAAGGCTGGGGTGAAGTTTGACCACTGGCTTTCCGGCAGGGTCAGGGCAGCGGCGGCAACCGCGGGGATGCGCCCGCCGAGTTCGGCGAGCAGGCGCTGGCCGCTGGCCTGGCCCAGGGGCACCGCTTTCAGGGCGGCCATCACCTGGTTCTCCGCCCAGGCCCAGAGGTAGGCGGTGAGTGCCGCTTCCGGGACGATCTGCCAGGCCGCGGCAATGCCGGCCCAGCCGGTGGGAAAAGCGATTTCGCCGAGTCCGGCCAGCGTTGCTTCGACATCGGCCAAGGCCGGGTCGCGCAGGTCGCGCACCAGCCGGTGTAGGGAAAAGCCCATCTGCACGGTTTCGGCGCGCAGCTCGGCGGATTCGCGGCTGGCCAGGAATTCGCCGTTGAGGCGGGCGATTTCGCTCCGATTTCCCCCGGTCCACGCCGCCATCAGGGCCACAAGTAGCGGCGCCTCGTAGCGGCCGATGCCGTGCGCCAGCAGATCGGCGATCCAGCAGCCAGCGCTCGCCTCGTCCCGGATCACCCCGGATTCCACCGCCCATTCCAGGCCCTGGGAATAGGTGTAGGCCCCCACGGGCAGGGCCGGGCTGGCGAGCTGGAGCAGGCGGGCGAGCTGCAGTGACGAAGACAGGATGCGCATGCCCGGATTGTCTCCCGGACCGGCCGACTGACCAATACGCCATTTGACGCAACAGGAAACAGCTTCCCGGAAGCTGGACCTGCAAGGGGAAAACGGCGGATGGGCAGCCCCCCGGAAACTGCGGCTAATGGTCTCACCCCGGGGGGTGCGGCAATTTGTCACTTCTCCCCCCCGGAACCTTTCACCAGAATGCGCGTCGCGCCGCAGCGGCGCCATTTTCTGGAGATTGACCCACCCGCCAAGAGGCCGGGCAATCGGTGAAGTTCGGGGGGAGTTACCGATGTCTTTGTTTTTCCCGCAGGGCCGGGGGGTTCCGGGCGGGATGCGCTCTGCCAGTGGGATCGGCTCTGCCATCCTGGTGCACGGCATCCTGTTCGCCTTGATCGCCTTCGGCGCAACCCAGGGCGAACGCCTCGTGGAAGCGGCCAGGCCCATCGCCGTGCGCCTGCTCCAGGAAGCACCCGCAACACCGCCCCAGCCCCTGCCGCCGCCAGCGCCGCCCAAGGTGGTACAGCGCACCGTCAAGCCGGTGGCACAGCCGGTGCTGGCCGCCGCGCCGGCGCCCGCCGCTCCCAGTACTTTTGTCGTCGCCGAGCAGCCGGTCGCCACCCCGGCGCCGGTCCAGGCGCCGCCGGCACCGGCCGCGCCGGCCCTGGTCGAGGCCCGTTTCGACGCCGACTACCTGTCCAACCCGAAGCCGCCCTACCCGGCCGCCTCGCGCCGCCTGGGCGAGACCGGTGTCGTGCATCTGCGCGTCCATGTCAGCGCCAGCGGCGAGGCGATCAAGGTCCAGCTCAAGAAGAGCAGCGGCTTCGAGCGCCTCGACAACTCGGCCCTGGAAACCGTCGCCCACTGGCGCTTCGTGCCTGCCCGCCGGGGCGACGAAGCAGTCGCCGCCTGGGTCGTCGTACCCATCGTATTTGAGCTTTCTTGACGAAAAGGAGTCCTCCATGGGGATCATGCATTTCTGGAATCAGGGCGACTGGGTGACCCACGGTATCGCCATCCTGCTGGCGATACTGTCGGTCCTCAGCTGGATGATCATCGGCAGCCGCTTCTTTGCCCAGCTGCGGGTCAATCGCGGCATCGAGCGCGCCTTCGACGCCTTCTGGGACGCCCCCAACCTGGCCAGCGGCGTCGCCGCCATCGGCGCCCAGGACAAGAGCGGCATCTTCGCCGGCATGGCCCAGACCGCGGCGCAGGTGATGGAAGCCCAGGAGCGCCGCCAGGGGCAGAGCATGGGCAGCGGCGTGTCGCACAGCGAAACCCTGACCCGGGCGCTGCGCAACTACATGGTGCATGCCCAGGCGCGCAATGAATCGGGGCTGACCCTGCTCGCCTCGGTCGGCTCCACCGCCCCCTTCATCGGCCTGTTCGGTACCGTCTGGGGCATCTACCACGCCCTGGTCGGCCTTTCCGGCGCCACCCAGGTGGTGCTCGACAAGGTCGCCGGCCCGGTCGGCGAAGCCCTGATCATGACCGCCGCCGGCCTCTTCGTGGCGATTCCGGCGGTGCTCGCCTACAACGCGCTGAACCGGGCCAACCGGCTGGTCACCGCCTACCTGGACGGCTTCGCCCACGACCTGCACGCCTACCTGACCACCGGCACCCGCATCGCGCTGGCGCGGGCGGCCTGAGGAGCGCGCCATGTCCTTCGGTTCCTTCAACGAGGGGGGCGACACCCCGATGGCCGACATCAACACCACACCGCTGGTGGACGTCATGCTCGTCCTGCTGGTCATCTTCATCATCACCGCGCCGCTCTTCCACCAGGCGATTCCCATTGACCTGCCGCGCGTCAGCGCCACCAAGCTCGACGACAAGCCCGAGGTCATCCAGCTGGCGATCAACGCCGACGGCATCGCCTACTGGAACGGCGAGGCGGTGCACCGGGACAGCCTCGACGCCCGTTTCGCCGAGGCCAGCGCCCGCCAGCCCGAGCTGCACCTGCGCGCCGACCGCCAGGTGCGCTACGAAGCCGTTGCCGACGTGATGGCGGCGGCCCAGCGCAGCGGCATCGTCAAGATCGCCTTCGTCACCCAGCCCAAGGGCGAGGCGAAGTAAAGCAGACATCCATTCCATAAAAAAACACCAGGGGGGTAGTTCATGAAACACAGGCAACGCCTGATGGCCGTCGCCGTGGCGGCCGCGTTCGTCCAACCGGTATTCGGCGCCGATGACGATGACCGCGTCCTGTCGCCGGTCAAGGCCGAGGCCGAACGGGAAGTCGAAGTGCAGTCGCGCACCGAACTCGGCCGGCTGACCGAGTACACGCCGCTCGCCGGCAGCGTCGTCGAGCGGGAGGAGCTGGAGACGGTACGCTTCGTGGATTCCTTCCACGAGCTGCTGCCCCGGGTGCCCGGCGTCAGCATGAGCCGCAATCTGCGCTTCACCGACGGCGGCAAGAACTACACCGAAAACCGCATCGACGGCATGCGCGCGCGCAGCACCGGCACCTATACCTTCATCGACCAGGTGAACTCCGGCGACATCGAGCGCATCGAGTTCATCCGCGGGCCCGGTTCGGTCCTGAGCGGCAGCAACGCCATCGGCGGCACGATCAACGTGATCACCCGCGACCCGCCGGCCAAGCGCGAATACCAGGTGACCGGCGAAGCCTTCGAGGACGGCGGTTACCGCATGGGGCTGAGCGGTGGCGACCGGATCAGCGACAGCCTCGGCTACTTCTTCAACATCAACCAGCTGGACAAGGACGGCTGGCGCGAGCACACCGACCAGAAGAAGACTTCCTTCAGCACCAAGTGGGTCTGGCGCCCGGACAGCAGCTCCAAACTGGCCCTGCGCTACGAGTACATCGACGACGACTACCAGAGCGCCGGTTCCCTTGACGAAGCGCAATTTCGCGCCAACTGGCGGCAGGCCGAGCCGGGCAGCTACCTGCGCACCGCGGTCAAGTATTCGACCCCGTCCCTGCACTACCGCAAGATGTTCGGCGACTTCGGCGAGTTGAACCTGTACGGCCAGCAGCGCCACACCGAGCAGACGGCACGCTCCTCCGGGTTCACCAGCGGCGGAGCTACGCTGGGCGATACGGACTCCGACGAAACCAACCTGCAGTTGATGTACAAGCACAACTTCAGCCTGGCCAAGACCTCGGTGACCGGCGGTTTCGACTACCTGGATACCGTCAGCGACAGCCGGAAATTCGAGGATCTCAGCCCGAACAGCTTCCGTTTTTCCCGCGGGGCGCTGACCTCGCATTCCAAGTCCTACGAAAAGAATAAGTCCCCCTTCCTGCAGGTGGAGTTCTCGCCCCTTGATCCGCTGCGCCTGACCCTGGGCGTGCGGCGCGACGACATCCGTTACCGGGTCGACGACAAATTCAACGACAACAAGGACGGCAGCACCAGCTACCAGAAGACCGTGCGCAAGTTCGGCGCTGTCTATGAAATCTCGCCGCGCGCCCTGATCTGGGCGAACGTCGCCGAAGGGTTCATGGGTCCCGGCGTCAGCACCCTGCTCGGCAGCGGCACGCCAACCCCGGCCACCCCGGCGGCGGCCTGGGCCTCCCGCTACGTGCCGGCCAACATGGACCTGAAGCCGGAAGAGTCAATGACTCACGAAATCGGTGTGCGCGGCAGCTTCGATTTCGGCCTCAAGTACGACACAGGCTACTACGAGACCGATTTCAAGAACCTGATCGTCTCCCAGGCCTGCATCCAGAACGTCGAGTTCTGCCGCACCCGCAACGTCAATGCCGCCAAAGCCAGCGCCCACGGCTTCGAAACGGCGCTTTCCTACGACATCAACCGCTACCTGGAAGTCGGCCTCTCGCACACCTATGCGCGCTACCGCTACGACAACTACAAGACGGCGACGGCGGACTACAGCGGCACCCGGCGCTACTACACGCCGCGCAACCACTACAACCTGCGCCTCGTGGTCAAGCCGGCCGCCGGCTGGCGGGTCGAGCTGGAGGGCGACTACCTCGACAGCTACTACACCAACCAGGCCAACAGCGACAGCTACAGCCGCCCCGACCTCTACAACCTGCGCGCCAGCTACAGCGCCAGGTCCTGGAGCACCTGGCTGCACGTACTCAACCTGAGGGACAGCAAGTACGCGGAACGGGTCGGCTCCACTGACGCCGGGGTACGCAATTCCTACACCGAAGGCTACACGCCGCGCCTGGTCCGGGTCGGCGTTTCCTACCAGTTCTGATGCGGCCACACCGACCAACACCGTGCGGCGCCCAGACGGACGCCGATTTTCGCCCCTCCGTCCAGCACGGCCCGGGCAAGCTTATCGATCACAAGATCACAGGGTGAGTTCATGTCCTTAAAAGTCGTTCAAGGCGCAGCACCGCATATTCCCCGGTCCATGGCCGTTGCGGTGCTCGGTCTGTTCTGCCACCTGGCCAATGCCCAGAGCGAGGAAAAATTCCTGGCGCCGGTCAAGACAACCGCCGATGCCGACCTGAGTGTCCAGGAAAAATCGGCAATCGAGACCTTCAGCCCGTATTCGCCCATGTCCGGGACGACGATCTCGCCCGAGGTCCTGGACACGGTGAAGTTCGTCGATCCCCGGCGTGAGCTGCTCTGGCGCGTTCCCGGGATGACCATGATCCGCAACATCCGCATTCCCGACGGGAGCAAGAGCTACACCGACAAGCGGGTCGACGGGATGCGGGTGAATACCTACAGCACCGGCAACTTCAACGCCCTCGACGAGACCAGCCCGTCGGATGTCGAGCGGGTCGAAGTCATCACCGGCCCGGGCTCCGTGCTGAGCAGCAGCAACGCCTTCGGGGGCACCATCAACGTCATCACGCGCGATCCACCCCGGGAACTGGAACGCCGGATTTCACAGGAAGTGGGCGATTTCGGCCTCTACCGGACGGACTATTCCCAGGGCGGCTCGGTGAACAAGGATCTGGGCTACTTCTTCAACCTGAATTACATGGATAACAAGGGCTGGCGGGAGAACGAAAGCGCCTCGCAAAAGAAGGGCGCGTTGAGCGGGAAGCTGGTCTATCGCCCGGACGAATTCTCGAAACTGACCGCGCGGCTGGAATACCTGAACGACATCGCCCGGGACCCCGGCTCGATTTCGGAGGAGCAGTTTGTCAGGAACTGGCGGGGCGAGCTGGCCACCCAGTACAAGAAGACCGACACCACCTACGTCACGCCCTCACTTCAGTACAAGCGGCGTATTGGTGAGCACGGCGAGCTGAATATCGCGGCCCTGAACCGGGCCACCCGCACGAAAAGCCTCAGTGCCACTGCGGCCAACGCCATGAGCATCAGTGAGGGGGATACGACGGAAAACAGCATTCAGTCCATGTATCGCCACGACTTTTCCTTTGCCCTGTCCACGCTGTATCTGGGTGTGGATACGACCTGGATGGATGCCGAATCCAAGAACTACAAGAACACGACTTCCTATGCCCAGGCCCTGGATGGCGATTTCTCCAGAGGTGCATTGAATACCTACACCCTGGGCACGGAAAAACACACCTCACCGTTCCTGCACTACGAATTTTCTCCGGCTGACGCGCTGAGGCTGTCCATGGGCATCCGCCAGGACGATTTCGAGCTGGAAACGAATAACAAGCTGGGCGACAAGGGCGACGGCCAGAAAAGTTTTTCCCGACTAGTCAAGAAACTCGGCGCCACCTATGAGTTTTCCGGAGGCTACCTGCTCTGGGCCCGGGCGGCGGAAGGCTTCCTGGCCCCCAGCATCAGCGACATGCTGGGCACTGGCGGAACCCCGAATCAAACCACCTATGTGCCGATGAACATGAGCCTCAAGCCCATCGAGTCGATGACCTACGAGCTGGGCTTGCGCGGCCAGTTGCTGGCGAAGCGCCTGCGCTTCGATACGGCGTACTTCGATACCGACCTGAAAAACATGATCGTCCGCGAAGACTGCGCGCCGAGCGAGCCGTGCTACCAGAGGAACGTCAATGCCGGCAAGGCCCGCCTGCACGGCCTGGAAACCTCCATCGCGTTTGACGTCACGCGCTGGCTGGATGCGGGCCTGTCCCATACCTGGAGTGTCGTCAAATACAAGGACTACAAGACGCCGACCTACGACTACTCCGGGAATACCTGGAAAGGCGCGCCCGAGCACCACTTGAACTTGCGCGTCGGGGTCAAGCCCATGGAGCACCTGCGCGCGGAGCTGGAGTACGACCACATCACTTCCTACTACCGCAACAACGAGAACGTCGGCGGCACCTACAAGCGACCTGACCTGTTCCACCTGCGCATCGCCTACAAGACCAAAACCTGGAGCACCTGGCTGCACGTCCTCAACCTGTTCGACAAGAAATACGCCGAGCGCGCCTGGATGACCGCCGCCGGCAAGGCGACTTACGACGAAGGCTACAAACCGCTGACCCTGCGCGCCGGCGTCAGCTACAACTTCTGACGGGAGCGGATCGTGCGCATGGTGAAAGAACTGGTTCTGTTGTCGATGCTGTTCTGCGCGGCAAGCGTGCCGGCGCAGGAGACCGGCGAGCGGCGCGGGCCGCCGCCCGGCGTCAGTCGTGGCGATTACGCCGGGCCGCGGCCGCCGGCCGATGCTTCCGACGAAGAAAAGCGGGCCTTCTGGCGGGCGCGGGCGGCCGAGCGGCGCCAGGCCGAGGCGGCGCCGGTCGCTGTAGAAGTCGCTGCGCCGGTTGCCGAAAAGGCGCCGCCGGCGGCTGATGCTCGCCCGGGCAAGCCGGCAGCCGGCCAGGCGCCGGCCGCTCGTGCCCAGGCGGTCGATCCGCATGCCGGGCACACGATGCCGATGGCCGCACCGCCGGCACCAGCCGCCGCATCGGGCCGACCGCGCGGCATGCGCGGTGGCGGCGACGGCGTGCTCTGGTTGAGCGACCAGGCACCGCGCCGCGACGGCGGTGGACGTCCGGGCGGCGCCCGCGGCGGCATGGCCGGCATGGGCGGGATGGCTGGCATGGACGACAGCGGCATGGGCGGCGCGCCCGGCCGCATCCCGAACAAGCGCCTGTGGCTGCGCAGCGGCAGCAACCCGCTGACGGCGGGCAGCGTGCCAGCGAGCGAGCCGGTGCTGCTGCTCGATGCGCAGCAGCAGGCGTCGTCCATCGACGTCGAAGCGCACGGCGGCCCCTACAACGTGACTTTCCCGATGCCCGAACCGGGCGTCTACAACGCCTATTTCGTGCGCCGCGCGGTCGATCAGGAAACCCTGGCGGTGACCGTCGCCAAGGCCGAGGTGATGCGTTCGGCCGGCCATTCCAAGGTTGAGGGCGAGGCGCAGCTGATGGTGCCGCGCACCGATTCCCGGGTGCCGGTCGAGATCGTCCGCGAGCGCAAGGATGGGGAGGGGCTGTTCACCCGCATCAACTACGGCGACACCATCCGCTTCCAGGTGCTGCGCGATGGCAAGCCGGTGCAGAACGCCCGCGTCAGCTTCACCAGCGGCCAGGGCTGGAGCAACAGCGTGCAGTCCGACGAGGACGGCCGCGCCGGCTTTGTCGTCATCCGCGACTATTTCCCGGAATGGCGCGAGTTCGACCGCCGCCACCGCGAAACCTTCGTGGTCAGCGCCAGCTTCCCGGTCGACCAGGCCGGCGAATGGCAGGGCAGTCCCTACCACAGCGTGCGCTACACGACGACGCTGGCCGGCGCCTACTATCCGGCGATCGAGGACTACGAGTCCTACGCCTGGGGGCTGGGCATCGCCGTCGTCGCGCTGCTCTTCTCGGGCACCGCGGTCTACCTCTACCGGCGGCGCCGGGTGCGGCCCTACCGCGAGGTGAGCTTCGATGAGTAAGCTGCGCGACGCGGTCAACAACGTCGACCTGAAGCGTTTCCGCTTCTGGTTCCAGCTCGCCGCCTTCGTCCTCTTCGTCTATGGCGGCTATCTGGCGATCAACCTCGGCAACAGCCTGCCGATGTTCAGCTGCGGCTACATCCGCGACGGCCGCGCTGGCGTCTGTTACCTGCTGCCGCTGCAGCACCAGCTGGCGCGGCCCTGGCCGCAACTGTTCAGCTATGCCGGGGTCGCCGTGCTCACCGGCTTCGCCATTTTTGCGCTGTGGTTCATCGTCCTCAACAAGGGCTGGTGCGGCTTCGTCTGCCCGCTCGGCACCTTGCAGGACTGGCTGACCAGCCTGCGCCAGAAGCTGGGCATCCGCCAGTCGGGCTATACGCACGAACAGTTCCGCCGGCTGACCTGGATCAAGTACGTGCTGCTCGCCTTGCTGCTGCTGATTCCGCTCGGCATCGGCGGCGGCCTGTGGTCGCACGAGGTCGGCGCGCCGTTCTGCCAGATCTGCCCGGGGCGGATGGTGCTGCCGCTGTTCGTCGGCGACTTCTCGCAGTGGACGATCGATTTCTCCAGCCCCGGCAAGATCGTCCTCACCGCGCTGGGCATGGGCATCACCGGCCTGTTCATCGTCGGCGCCTTCGTCAAGAAGCGCTTCTTCTGCTTCTTCTGCCCGATGAGCGCGCTGCATTACCTGCTTTCCAAGCCGGCGCTGCTGCGCCTGCGCAAGGACGGCAGCAAATGCACCCGCTGCGGCGACTGCTACACCGCCTGCGACATGGAAATCCGCGAGATCGCCGATGACGTGACGCGCAAGGAAATCATGACCGACGACTGCACGCTGTGTTTGAAGTGCGTCGCCGCCTGCCCGGAAAAGGGCGCGCTGAAGGTCGATTTCGCCAACATCACCTTCTTCGAATCGACCGAGGAAGGTTTCATCAAGCGCATGAACAAGGGAATCCGCAAGTGAGTGAAATCCGCGAAGTGCCGCTCAAGCCGGCGTTCAACCAGAGCCGCCAGGCGCGCGAAGCCGAGGTCATGCTCAACCACATCGTCGACGATTTCATCGACAACCCGGCGGCGATGACCTATTTCTACGACCTCTTCCGCCACGCCTTCATCGAGGGCAAAGCGCTCGACCGGGAAGGGCCGGGCATCGGCACCACCTGCATCCAGGTGCCGGAAGAGCTGATCTACGCCGCTGGCGGCACGCCGGTCCGCCTGTGCAACGGGGCCTACCATTACGATCAGGTCGGCGCCGACTTCATGCCGGCCAAGTCCTGCTCGCTGGTCAAGGCGACGCTCGGCCGCCTGCATTCGGAAAAGGCCGTGCCCGACGTCGGCAAGCTGGAGCTGATCGTCAATCCGACGACCTGCGACCAGAAGAAGAAAGCCGCCCAGATGATGGAAGGCATGGGCTACCAGGTCTACGACCTGGACCTGCCGAGCGCCAAGGACAACGAGGCGGCGCGCGAATACTGGCGGCGGGTGGTCAAGCAACTGGCGGCGCGCCTGCAGAAAGTCACCGGCAAGAAGCTGACCCGGCAGCGCCTGCGCGAGGCGATGGCCAAGACCTCGCGCGCCCAGGCCGCCTTCCGCACCTTGCACAACTTCCGCCGCAAGGCGCCGTCGCTGATCCTCGGCAAGGACGTCTTCCTCGTCACCAACGCCTATTTCTTCGACGATATCGAGCGCTGGAGCGCCGCCGTCGAGGCGCTCAACGCCGAACTCGCGCAGCGCGAGGCCGAGGCGTTCAGCGCCGTGCAGAAGAAGGCGCCGCGCATCGTGTTCACCGGCTCGCCGCCGATCTTCCCCAACATCAAGCTGCCGCTGCTGATCGAGGAGGCGGGTGGCGTCGTCGTCGCCGACGAAACCTGCTCGGCCAACCGCATGCTCTACGACATGACGGCGGTCGACGAATGGCTGCTCAGCCACATGATCGAGAGCATTGCCGACAAGTACCTGAAGCCCTGCACCTGCCCGATCTTCACCCGCAACGACGACCGCATCCGGCGCCTGCTCGACCTCGTTTCCACCTTCAACGCCGACGGCGTCGTCTACCAGTCCTTCGCCGGCTGCCAGGTGTACGAGATGGAGCAGCGCAGCGTCGCCGAAGCGCTGAACAAGGCCGGCATCCCGATGCTCTACATCGAAACCGACTACAGCCCGGACGACATGGGCCAGCTGTCGACCCGCGTCGAGGCCTTCCTCGAATCCATCAAGACCCGTAAAAGACAGGCTCGCGCATGACTTACTTCGCAGGCATCGACATCGGCTCCACCGCCATCAAGACCGTACTGATCAACGCGGGCGGCGAGATCGTCGGCATCCACGTCACCGACTCCGGCAGCCTCTTCCACAAAAACGCCAAGGAAGCGCTGCGCGTGCTGCTGGAGAAATCCGGCGTGGACCGGGCGCAACTGAAATACCTGATCGCCACCGGCTACGGCCGCAAGCTGTTCAAGGAAGCCGACGATTCGATTTCCGAGATCACCGCCAACGCCATCGGCGCCCACGAGACCGGCAAGGCCTACGGCGGCGTGCGCACCATCATCAACATCGGCGGCCAGGATTCGAAGGCGATCCAGATCGACGACAGCGGCAACGTCAGCAACTTCGTGATGAACGACAAATGCGCCGCCGGCACCGGCCGCTTCCTCGACGTCGCCGCGCGCAACCTCGACCTCGACCTGGAAGACCTGGGCGACATCCACTTCACCGGCAGCGGCGCGCCGCTGTCGATCAACAGTACCTGCACCGTCTTCGCCGAATCCGAGATCATCGGCCTGCTCGCCAACGGCCACGGCAAGGCCGAAATCGTCGCCGGCATCCACTATTCCATCGCCAAACGCACGGTGCGCCTGGCCAAGCGGGTCGGCATCGAGGACCGCGTGTACATGGACGGCGGCCCGGCGCTCAACAAGGGGCTGGTGGCGGCGATCCAGGACGAGCTGCAGCGCGAGCTGGTGGTGCCGCAGTACCCGCAGACGACCACCGCTTACGGCGCCGCCGTGCTGGCGCGCAGCGAGTTCCTCGCCGAACAGCAGGAAGGCCACTGACGATGCCAGTCGAGGCGGTGGCCATCGGCCTGCCGATGGCGCTCGGGCTGGGGCTGGTCTATGGGCTCGGCCCCTGTCTGCTCAGTTGCCTGCCCTACCTCGGGCCGCTCTTCGTCAACGCCGATCAGGGCATCGCCCGTTCCTGGCGTATCCTGCTGCCGGTCTCGCTTGGCCGGCTCACCGTCTATGGCGGCTTCGGCGCGGTCAGCGGCTGGTGGGGCGGCCGCTACGTTGGCGGGGTGAATGGCTGGGTCGTCCATCTGACGGTTGGCGTCGCCCTGGTGCTGGTCGGCGTTGCGCTGCTCGGCCGGCGGCGTCCGGCTTGCGGCAGTTGCGCGCCAAAGAATGAACAGAAAATCAGCTGGCGACCGCGCCAGGCGGCAGCCCAGGCGATGCCGTCCGGGCTCTACCTGATGGGCGTCGGCATGGCGCTGACGCCCTGCGCGCCGCAGGGCGCGGTACTGGTCGCGGCGGCGGCCAGCGGCACGGCGTGGAGCGGCGCCGCGCTCGGCCTCAGTTTCGGCCTCGGCGCCATCGCCGCGCCCTGGCTGGTGTATGGCACCGTCGTTGCCTACGTCGGCCAGCAACTGCGCGAACAACTGGGGCGCTGGCAACCGCGCATCGAAGCATTGAGCGCGTTCCTGTTGCTGGGAACGGGCCTCGTCCAGCTCTGGCAAGGGGCCAGCGCCAGCGGCATCGTATGAAACGGGAGAAGAGAACAACATGAACAAGCTTTGGATGGCCGGCCTGCTGGCCGTGCTGGGGGGGCAGGCGGCAGCCGAAGAGCAGGTGCTGTCCACGGTAACCGTGACGGCGGGGGCCGATGCGCTGGAGGAGCGGCGCCAGGCGGTGACGCAGAAGGTGATCCTCAATCAGGCGGAAATCGCCAACCTCGGCGCGACGACGGTCAGCGAAGTGATCAGCAAGCTGCCCGGCATCGACGCCGGCAGCCAGGATGCCCACGGCGGCCAGTCGATGCGGGCCCGGGGCATGGTGCGCGACTCGGTGCAACTGCTGATCGACGGCGAACGGGTCGGCAGCAATTCGCGCATGGCGGCGGCCTCGGTCGGCCGCCTGCCGTCCGGCGAGCTGGAGCGGGTCGAGATTCTGCGCGGTTCGTCGGCCGAGTTTGGCGGCGGCGCCTCGGTCACCGTCAATCTGGTGATGAAGAAGACGGCGAAGAAGTCCGACACGACCGTCAAGCTCGCCACCGGCACCCGCGACGGCCGGGTCTTCGGCCAGAGCACGGTGACCCGGCGCGGCAATGCTGGCGAGTTCTCCTGGGTGCTGCCGCTGACCATCAACCATCACGTCATGGTCTCCGGCAGCGACAGCGACCGCCAGGCCTTTACCGGCGGCGCCCGCAACGCCTGGTCACGGGACGAGAACGACGGCCGCTTCACCATGAACGAGCTGGTGTTCAGCCCACGCCTCAACTGGCGGCGCGACGGGGATAGTTTCTCGATCTGGCCAACCCTGTTTCGCGGCGACACCCGACGCTGGGGCAACATGGACCGCTCCAGCTACGCCGACCCGCTGGCCGGCACCGGCCTCGCCGCCGACGGCAGCCGCGCCGACCGGGAAAGCGGCAAGACCCGCCTCTACCGCCTGCGCCTCGAAGGCGAGCGCAAGCTCGACGGCGGCAAGCTGAGTTCACGCCTGGCCTGGATGAAAGGGCAGCGCGACACCGATACCCGGCGCGACTATCGCAGTGCCAGCGGCGTCCTGACCCAGGCCGACGAAAACCTGGCGCGCGACGAGGATGAATTGAACGGCATGGTCCGCCTGGACCGGGGCCTGGGCAGTCACTTCCTTTCCCTGGCGCTGGAAGGCGCCCGCCTCGAACGGGAAGACCGCCAGGACCTCTCCGGCGCCACCAGCCGCTACCAGACCGGCGAGCGGCAGACGATTGCCTGGGTCCAGGACGAATTCGCCCTCGATCCGCGTACCACCCTGACCCTCGGCCTGCGTGGCGAGCAGTTCCGCCTCGACGTGGAGGGCGACAGCCGCCGTCACGGCATCGTCGCCCCGTCGCTGGCACTACGCTGGGAGCCGGCCGAGCGCTGGGTGTTCAGGAGTTCCATCGGCCGCGGCCTGAAGCTGCCGCGCCTCGACGAACTGAGCAACCGGCCGGTCCTCAGCCTGAGCGCCAACACGCCGCTCGAAGCCGACCAGCGCGGCAATCCGGACCTGCGGCCGGAGCGCAGCACCAACTTCGAAGTGGTGCTCGAACACTACCTGCCGGCCGACGCCGGTGTGGTCGGCTTCAATCTCTACGCCCGCCAGACCAGCGATTTCGTCGAACGCCGGGTGGCGCTCGAAGGCGCGCGCTGGGTCGACCGGCCGTACAACGAAGGCGACGCCGAGCACTGGGGCGCCGAACTCGACGCCAAGCTCAACCTCGCCAAGCTCGGCGTGGTGCCGGGCACCCTCAAGGGCCACCTGACCGTGCCGCGCAGCCGGGTACACGACGAGCGCCTCGACCTGACCCGGGAAGCCCGCGAATCGCCGCGCTACCAGCTCAGCCTCGGCTACGAGCGGCCGTTCGGTGAGCGCGTCACGGCCGGCTTCGATGTCCAGCATTTCGCCGAAGTGAAGACCAGCATCCCGGGCGAGCGCCAGGAGCGTACCGAAGACCGCACCGTCCTCGACCTGTTCGCCGTCTACCGCCTGCAGCCCGGCCTCAACCTGCGCTTCAATGCCAACAACCTGCTGCGCGCCGACACCTGCAAGCTCGCCCGCGCCAGCGCGGCGGCCGACGCCTGGCAACTGGAAACCTGCAGCCGCAACGTTCCCAGCTACATGCTGACGCTGGAAGGGAGCCTGTAAGCCCGTCCGCCGGACTTAGCGCGGCTTGAACTCGTGGATTTTCGGCACGGAACGGTGCGGGCCGTGGCCGGGGTCGTGCAGGTCGCCATGCTCGTGCCCGTGGTCATCGTCGCCATGGTGATGGTGGCCGCCGTGGGCCCCATAGGCCCCGGACTCCGGCTGGAAGGGCGCTTCCGTCTCGCTGATCGCGCAACCCAGGCCGCGCGCCATGTCGGCCAGCACGTGGTCGGTCTGGAAGCGCAGCTTGCCGCCGTTGTCGGTCGGCAGGATCTGCACCGGCACGTGCCGGTTGCCCAGGTGGTAGGCGGCGCGGGCGAACAGCAGCGGGCTGTCGGCGACGGCCTCGATCAGCTTTTCCGGGGCAGCGAGGATTTCGACGACGGCCGAACCGTCTTCTGCCGCCAGCCTGTCGCCGCCGTGCAGGTGGTCGCCGCGCTCAAGAAAAATGCCGGCCTCGCTGCCGGAAGCCAGCGTCACCTTGAGGCGGCTGCGCTTGCGTTCGTCGTAGGCGAGCGCCACCGAGTCGGTGGCGGCGGAGGTGCTGCGTTGGTTGAGTATCAGCATGAATTATTTGGGGCCAACGCCCTGGAATTTGTCGGGGTCGAAATCCGCGATGTCGATCTTGCCGAAGTCGCGCGGCGGTTTGTAGCTGTGGGATTTGACATTGTCGGGCTGGGAAAAGTGAAACGAATACTCTTCGACCCGGACGAGTTGCCAGGTGTCATCGCGGCGCGAATAGGCGAATTTGAAGCTGTTTCCCCAGCGCCAGCCGCTCCCGCCGTAATGCTCGACGGTGATTGTCCGCGCTTTGACTGAGATTTCGGTCAGCGGGTCACCCATGGTGCCGCCGCAGGTCCGGCAATACACCACTTTTTCGTTGCGCTTGACGATCTTGAGCTTGCCGTCCGACTGTCGAACGGCGATCAACAACGTGCGCTGACCGTCGTCATCCTCCTTGCCCGTGGCCGATTCGACGACCAGCAGCGCATCCTCCCTGCCGTCGCCATTGAGATCGGCGTAATCATGAAAAAACAGTGTCGAGCGGGCAGGAATCAACGGTACGAGTTCCTCTGGTGTTTCGCTCGGGGCGGCATGGGTCATGCAGGCGGCGAGTGCTGCGCACAGGCCTGAAACAAGGTGTCGGAAATGGCGTGCCATGATCAGAACAGGAAGTAACGTTGCGCCAGCGGCAGTTCGGTCGCCGGTTCGCAGACCAGATGCACGCCATCGGCCTTGACCACGTAGGTTTCGGGATCTACGGTGATTTCCGGGGTGGCGCCGTTGTGCACCATGTCGGATTTTTGCACGCCACGGCAACCGGAGACGGCGACCAACGGCTTCGACAGTCCGAGCGCGGCGACGGCGGGATTCTCCAGCGCCGCCTGCGAAACGAAGGTGACCGAAGTCTTCAGCGCCTTGCCGAAGCTGCCGAACATCGGCCGGTAATGCACCGGTTGCGGCGTCGGGATCGAGGCGTTGGGGTCGCCCATGGCAGCGGCGGCGATCATGCCGCCCTTCAGGATCAGGCTCGGTTTGACGCCGAAAAAGGCGGGTTTCCACAGCACGAGGTCGGCCAGCTTGCCGACTTCGATGGAGCCGACGGTGTGCGCGATGCCGTGCGTCAGCGCCGGGTTGATCGTGTATTTGGCGATGTAGCGCTTGACCCGGAAATTGTCGTGGCGCGCGTTGTCCTCAGGCAGCGCGCCGCGCTGCAGCTTCATCTTGTGCGCTGCCTGCCAGGTGCGAATGATGACTTCGCCGACGCGGCCCATGGCTTGCGAATCGGAAGACATCATCGAGAAGACGCCGAGGTCGTGCAGGATGTCCTCGGCAGCGATGGTTTCGCGGCGGATGCGGCTTTCGGCGAAGGCCACGTCCTCGGCGATGCTCGGGTCAAGGTGGTGGCAGACCATCAGCATGTCGAGATGCTCGTCGATGGTGTTCACCGTGTAGGGCATGGTCGGGTTGGTCGAGCTGGGTAGGACATTGGGCAGGCCAGCTGCCTTGATGATGTCCGGCGCGTGGCCGCCGCCCGCGCCCTCGGTGTGGAAGGTGTGGATGGTGCGGCCCTTGAAGGCGTCAATCGTCGCTTCGACGAAGCCCGATTCGTTCAGCGTGTCGGTGTGGATGGCGACCTGGATGTCCATCTCGTCGGCCACCGACAGGCAGCAGTCAATGGCAGCGGGCGTCGTGCCCCAGTCCTCGTGCAGTTTCAGCCCGATGACGCCGGCTTCGACCTGCTCGCGCAGGGCTTCCGGCAGGCTGGCGTTGCCCTTGCCGAGGAAACCGAGGTTCATCGGGAAGGCTTCGGCGGCTTCGAGCATGCGGTGGATGTGCCACGGCCCCGGCGTGCAGGTGGTGGCAAAGGTGCCGGTGGCCGGCCCGGTGCCGCCGCCGATCATCGTCGTGACACCGGAATTGAGCGCTTCCTCGATCTGCTGCGGGCAGATGAAATGGATGTGGCTGTCGATGCCGCCGGCGGTGACGATCATGCCTTCGCCGGCGATGACCTCGGTGCCGGGGCCGACCACGATAGTCACGCCAGGCTGGATGTCCGGGTTGCCGGCCTTGCCGATGGCGGCGATGCGGCCGTCCTTGAGACCGATGTCGGCCTTGACGATGCCGGTGACGGCATCGACGATCAGCGCGTTGGTGATCACGGTATCGACGGTCTCGGCGGAAACCCGCTGGCTCTGGCCCATGCCGTCGCGGATGACCTTGCCGCCGCCGAATTTCACTTCCTCGCCGTAGATCGTGTAGTCCTTCTCGACCTCGATGATCAACTCGGTATCGGCCAGGCGCAGGCGGTCGCCGGTCGTCGGGCCGAACATTTCGGCATAAGCCTGACGGGTAATCTTGTTCGCCATCACAGTGCTCCCTGAACGAGGCCGCGGAAACCATAGACCTTGCGTTCGCCGGCCAGCGCGACCAGTTGCACGGTGCGGCTCTGGCCCGGCTCGAAGCGCACGGCGGTGCCGGCGGCGATGTCGAGGCGGTAGCCGCGGGCGGCGTCGCGGTCGAAGCTGAGACCGGCGTTGGTTTCAAAGAAGTGGTAGTGCGAGCCGACCTGGATCGGCCGGTCGCCGGTATTGGCGACGACCAGTGTGATGGTCGGCCGGCCGACGTTCAATTCGAGTTCGCCGGGTTCGGCGAGGAGTTCTCCGGGGATCATGGCGTAGCTCCGAAAGGGGGGAGGAGAGTTGAGAGTTGAGAGTCGGGAGTCGAGAGTGGAGTGGGAGGGGGGCGGAGGTGAGGCTGTCGCGCCGCCGAAAACTCTCCACTCACCACTTCCCCACTCTCCACTCCTCAAACAATCGGGTTATGGACCGTGACCAGCTTGGTGCCATCCGGGAAGGTGGCCTCGACCTGGATTTCCGGGATCAGCTCGGCGATGCCGTCCATCACATCGGCGCGGGTCAGCACCTGGGTGCCGGCGTGCATCAGCTCGGCCACCGTCCTGCCTTCGCGGGCGCCTTCCATGATGGCGCAGGTGATCAGCGCGACGGCTTCCGGGTAGTTCAGCTTCAGGCCCTTGGCCAGTCGCCGCTCGGCGAGCAGGCCGGCGGTGAAGATCAAGAGCTTGTCTTTCTCACGCGGTGTCAGTTCCATAACGACTCCTTCAGGTATTCCAGATTCGGGGCAGCACGGCCGGCCGGCCGCAGCAGGCCGGACGCAGGATTTTCCACAGTTCGGCGAACCACAGCCGGGCGGCTTCGCTGTTGTCGCCGAGGTAACGGGCGATCAGCAAGCCGGGCGGGGCGGTGATGCCGTGGCGGGCACCATCGCCGGGCGTCAATGTACGCAGCGCTTCGAGCAGGGCGGCGGCCTGTTGCGGCAGTTCCGGAAAGCTGCATAGCAGCGTGCCGCATACCGTCGCGCCGGCCCAGCCGGCGGGGCTGTGCAGCATGGCGTCGCCGCCGGCGACGCTGCCGCGCTCGATCCACAGCGGCTTGCCGGCGCGCTCGATGCGGCAGTGCAGGTCGAAACGGCCGTGGTCGAAGCGCTCACCAGCCGCCGCCCGGCCCAGGCAGAGGATGTCCCAGCCGAGGTAGCGGCTGTCGGCGGCAAGCGTGACGTGGGTATCCATGCGGGCAATCGCGCCGTCGAAGACGATGCTCTCCTGCGGCAGCCATTCCAGCGTCGCGCCGGCAGCGACGTTCAGCGTTACCGTCTGCGACGCCGCCGCGCCGCCCGAGCGATACCACTTGCCGGCGCCCGGCGTGGTGATCTGGGCGTGGCTGTTGTCGTCGACGGCAATGTCGATCGCCAGATGATCGCCGCCGGCAATGCCCGAGGGCGGATGCAGCAGCAGCGCCTGGCAGACTCCGTCGCCTTCCGGGTAGAGCGCCTTCTGCACGCGCAGCGGACCGCGGTGGCGGTTTTCGCGCAGCACCGTGCGGCCGGCGCGATGGGCGAAGCCGAGATGCAACTCGGCGTGCCAGGTGGGCGCGGCAACGGGGCAAGCCGGGGAGGAGGAATCAGGCAGGCGATCCATGGCGCGGCTACTGTAGCCGTTTTGTCCGCTCCCTGACCATACGCAGGATGACGTACCCGGCCGCCAGACGCCAACCGCACCCGGCCTCTTCATTGACAACGGCATCCCCCCTGGCATAAGGTCTGGGCCCCTGCAGCACAGTCCCGGACCGGCCCAGGCAGACCGGGCTTGATCCGCGCTCCGCCAATCCCGCTCCGCCGAATCTCCCCACTCCACGAGGCCCCCCATGAAATATCTGCTCATTGCCCTGACCTTCCTGGTTTCCGCCCATGCCTGGGCCGATACATCGGCCCGACAGGCAAAGGTCGCCAGGATCATCGAAGCCCAGGGCCTGGAACAAATGTTCCAGCAACAGCTCGACCAGTCCAGGGCCCAGGCCAGCGAACTGGGACAAAGCCTGTATCAGAAGATGATTGCCGAGAGCGGCATGCCGGAAGGCGCACAACACCAGAAGCTGGAACAGGTATTCACCCGCTACCTGGAACGCTGCTCCAGCATGTTCACCGCCAGGGAGCTGGTGGATATCTGGGCCGGCTTCTACGGCAAACAGCTCACCGATGCCGAACTGGACAAGATACTCGCCTACTACCGCTCGCCCACCGGCAAAAAGGATGTGGCGGCAGCCCAGGCGGCAATGCTTGGCTTCTCCCAGGTCATGGGCCTCGAGATGCAACGCCGCCTGGATGCTTCCATCGGGCAACTGATGGCCGAGCTCAAGGCCGCCCTGGAAACGACCGATCCGGCCCCTGCTGCCGGACAAGCGCGTCCCTGATCCGGTTGGCTTGAGCAGGGGGAGACCGCTGGCCGATGCCAGACCTGGTTTTCCCCCGGACTTGAAGTGAGGTTTTCAGGATGAAACGCCGCTGCGCCACCTGGCTGGCCCTGCTCCTTCTGCCCTGGCCCGCCTGGGCCGCTTTCATCGACCTGAACGACAGGATCGAGAGCATCCCGCCCTATACCGCCGAGTTACCCGTCTTCTGGCTGAGCCAATCATGCGTCAGTCTTGGATCATTGCTCTTCTAGCCGTAAGTCTCCTCTGTGGGTGCAGCGTTCTTCAAGGAGGCAAACTCCTCGCACCAGAGAGTTTTGGTTTTACCCAGGTCGCCCCCAGCATCTACGTAGAGGCTGGCGCAGACAAAACGGCAGGTAGCAATCTCCGTGCGGCAGTGAATAAAGCGGAAGAGGCCATACGCCTAGCATACGGTACTGTGAACTCACATCCCGTAGTCCATGCCTGTATCACAGAGGAATGCTACGAAGCATTCGGAGGGAGAGGTTCTGTGGCGAAGGTCTACGGTGATCGGATCCTGCTTTCGCCGCGTGGTCTGAACTGGCATTTTCTGGCTCACGAATGGTCGCACGCTGAAATGCGCTCCCGGCTAACCCTTCACGCAGGATGGCATTTGCCGCAGTGGTTTGATGAAGGCGTGGCAGTCGCGATAAGCGAGGCGCCAGAGCATTCTGAAAGTCACTGGCAATTTCTCGTAGCAGCCAATGTTCCACGCCCAACGCGTGAAGAACTACATACGTTCAAATCATTGAGGCAATGGCTCGACGCAGTTCACCGATATGGTGAGGACAAGAATGTTCAACGCAAAGCCAAAGGGGAACCTGAAATTCGGCCGGTCTATTCAGCGGCGGGGCACGAGTTACGACATTGGCTAGCGGAAGTGGGCAGCCCAGGGCTTCTTGCTCTCATAGCGAGGCTAAATGATGGAGAGGACTTCGAGTCCGCTTATCAGAAAAGCTCGCAGCAGCCCTGAGCCTCGCGCCAGGCGCTGCCTCGACTCAAAGGGCGTAAATGCTCAGGGTCAGGTAGAACTTCCCTATCCTGTCCCAGCGCCGTTCCAGGGTTTCTTCCGAAGACAGGGTGATCGCGTACACCGCCTCGGCCCCATCCGCCATGGGATGGGAGCGGCGGAAATATCCGCTCCTGCCTTTTTCCGGCGCCCAGCCGCAGCACTCGAAGACCAGCTTGCCCATGCCGTACCGGCGCCTCAACAGGGCCTCCATCGCCCGGGCCTGCGGCCCCGGAACCACGTAAGTCGTCTCACAAAGCAGCTGGCTGGGTTGCGCCATGTCCTCCTGGCTCCGGCTTCGGAGCAGTACCGCCTGGGGCAGCTTGAGGCCATGGGCCTTGATGAGATCGGGAGCGCAGTGCACTCCGGTCTGGGCCAGAGCCGGTGGGACTGCCAACACAGCGAGCAACAGCCCCGGCAAGCCCGACAGGTGGCAGAGACGGCGCCAGGCGCGGGCCGGCGCATGTCCAGAAAACGGGACGGCTTGCCGCCAGGACAGCCCCGCCCCCAGGCTCACGGCCGCCGGGCCGCGAAGATGGAACCCAGGGACCTATGCTCGTCCCGATAGGTGGTGCCGGGAATGTCCAGGGATTTGCTCCGTAGCGCCCCGCGCTTCACCAGGACAGGCTCTCCGGCGTAATTGCCGGGCCGGTCCAGGAGATCGTCGAGCATGGGCGGGCTTGAGCCGGGTGCGGGATTGTCCCGGAAACGCAGGGTCACCACCTTTTCTCCGACGGCTTCCACCCGGGCCAGGGTGTAGCCCAGGGTATCCACCCTGTCAGCGCCAGGCTCATGCACGATCCTCGTGATAGCGACCTGGTAGATGTCGCCGACCTGGGGATTGGCCAGGATCGCCGGGTCGGGCCGCTGGTCCCAGGGGTTGTGATGCGTCTGGTAGAACATTTGGGCAAAGATCAGGAACAGCACCAGGAGCAGGCCGATCATGCCGCTCTGGTAACGCAGGGGCGTCCAGGTCCGGCGCCGGAAGGCCCGGTAAGCCTGCCGGATGGGGCCATCCTCCGCATCGACCCGAATCGGCAGGCCGCAGTGGGCGCAGCTGGCCCAACCGCCCTTGATCAGCCCCATCATGGGAATGAAGGCCATGGTGACCTGGATCCGCAGCAGGATGATTTCCAGCTTTCCCTGGGTCTTGCAGTGCGGACAGATCAGCTCCGGCTGGCTTTCCCGGGCAGCCACCACCTCTTCTATCACGTAGGCGACCATGGCATGTGTTCCTGGTGGAGGTTCAAGGAAAGGATGGGCGGAACCGGGTTAGTTGCCCCGATTCGCCGCCAGCTTCTGGGCGATGGCGGTCCGCTCTGCGTCGCTGAAGGAGAAGGGGCCCAGGTCCTCGTACACGAAGAAGCACTTGCCGGGCGCCTGGGGGGAACTGAGGGCCAGGGCGTAGTCCTTGCCTTCCCGCTGGACGATCAGGGGCGCCACCTGGAGCGACTCCTGCTTCTTCTTGCCCGCCTGTTCCCCGCCCGCGGGCTGCAGATAGGTGAGGATGAAGCTGCCGTACTGCTTTTCCAGCTTCAGCACTTCCAGCCAGAGCTCCCGGCCATCCCGGGCCACCTGCTGCAAAAGGGCCTTGCGCTTGCGGCGCTTGCCCAGGGTAAAAGGCACGGAACCCACGAAAAACAGGCCCACGGCGGCGATGAGCAGGAACATGCCCCAGCGGGGCAGCCCTCCTTCGGCCTGCCAGTTGAGCACGAACTGATCGGGTGACTGGGGATCGTAGCGCAGCTCCACGTCGCTATCCTCGTCCAGCTTCACGATCAGGTAGTCGAACTTCGCCGTACCCCGATGGGCCTTGCCCTCGGCGTCCTTGTAGCCGACGTTGAGCTTGTAGTCGTAATCGGGAATCAGGCGCCGGGTCTCCTTCACCTCGCCGGACAGGCTGGTGATGATTCCGGCCTCACCCCGTTTCCACAGGTCCCGCTCCTGCAGGAGCGTCTTGCCCAGAAAACCGGCAAAACCCAGGACGGCCAGCCCCACGATCAGGGTGAGCACAATCGCGAGCAGGATTTTGCGGCCCTCCTTGCCCAGCCCGCGGGCATCCAGCTTGAGGGGGCGCGATGCGGGAAACAGCTCCATGTTCAATCCACCATGAGTATGCAAAGGGGCTAAATTCTGCACCATTCCGAAGGAATAATCCAATGGGATCAAGCCTTGCCAGGTCTTGGCAAGCGGCGCTCATCACCCGAAAAAGAATGCCTTGGAGGTAAGCCTCGCCGCCCAGTGCCCCTAGCCGGGCCCGGCGCCCCGCCGATATCCCCGCCGCCGCCGGGAGCAGCATTTCGCCCCTGAGCTCCCGCGCGCCAGTTTGGCGCATGGCAAGTGCCAGAGGGCACCGCCCTGGTGCTTGTTGCGCCGCGCCCGCCCCACACCGGAAACGGGCCCCGCCGCCGTTTTCAGCGCACAAAAACATTCAAATCAATGCCTTAGAGAAACCCTTCAGCAGCTGGCACGGCTGTTGCCTAAGTGTTCGTACCGGTCAGACCAGTTAGACCACCAGGAGCCCGAAGATGCCCAGCCTTTCCAGTATCGCTGCCCAATCCCTGCAACGCAGGATCGTCGGCGGTGAATTCCGTCAGGGAGACACCCTGCCGCCCCAGCGGGAACTGTCCGAATCCCTGGGGATCAGCCGCGCTTCCCTGCGGGAGGCCATTTCCATGCTCGAAGCCCTGGGCCTGGTCCGTTCCCAACCCGGCAAAGGAGTGTTCGTCACCGTGGGCGCAACCCCGGACCCCGCCTCCCTGCCGGAATCCCACACCACCGGGGGCAGCATGTCCCCG
Source organism: Azovibrio restrictus DSM 23866 (assembly GCF_000429665.1). Taxonomy (GTDB): domain Bacteria; phylum Pseudomonadota; class Gammaproteobacteria; order Burkholderiales; family Rhodocyclaceae; genus Azovibrio; species Azovibrio restrictus. The sequence continues at coordinate 7,955 of NZ_KE386939.1, read as the reverse complement.
GCGGCCCTGATCGAATTCCGCCTGGCCCTGGAGCCCACCTGGACCGCCCTGGCAGCCCAACGGGTGGATCAGGCCGCCCTGGCTTCACTGCAGGAAATCCAGTCCAGCATGCAGCAGTCCCTGCAGAGCGGAGACCTGGTCATGGCCTCCGAATGGGACCTCCAGTTTCACCTGCGGATCGCCGAGCTCTCCGGCAACCCCGGCCTGGTCGCCATCGCCGCCCAGTACCGGGGGCAGATCGCCCACAGCCTGCGCCTGCCCTTTTCCAACTCCCGCCAGGTCTGGGCCCCCGCCGACGAACACCAGCTGATTCTCCAGGCCCTGGCCGCCGCCGATCCCCAGGCCGCCGCCCGGGCCATGCAGGCCCACCTGCTTTCCGCCGCGCACCGTGTCGGGCTGGAGTTGCCCGCCCGCCTGCCTTCCTTTGCCCTCTGACCTACCCCAACCCCAGGAGTCATCATGAAAACCCCTCGCCGTTCCTTCCTGCAGCAACTTGCCTTCGGCCTCATGGCCGGTGCCGTCCTGTCCCAGCCCCTGGTCGCCCGTGCCGATGTGCTGGACAACATCCACAAGAATGGCGTGGTCCGGATCGCCATTCCCCAGGACTTTCCTCCCTTCGGCTCCCTGGGGCCCGACCTGAAGCTGCGTGGCTACGACATCGACATGGCCAACCTGGTGGGCCAGGAGCTGGGCGTGAAGGTGGAACTGATCCCGGTCACCAGCACCAACCGCATTCCCTACCTGACCACCGGCAAGGCTGACCTGGTGATTTCCAGCCTGGGCAAGAACGCCGAGCGGGCCAAGGTCATCGACTTTTCCGCCCCCTACGTGCCCTTCGTGAAGAGCGTCTTCGGTCCCGAGGACGCGAAGATCGCCGGACCGGCGGATCTGACCGGCAAGGTGGTAGGCGTCACCCGAGGTTCCACCGAGGACCTTTCCCTCACCAAGCTGGCCCCCGCCGGCACCATCATCAAGCGCTACGAGGACAACAACGCCACCATTTCCTCCTACCTCACCGGCCAGGTGCAGCTGGTGACCCTGGGCAACATCGTCGCCAACTCGGTGAATGCCATGACCAAGCTGCGCCGCCTGTCGGCCAAGTTCCCGGTGGAAGACACCCCCTGCTACATCGGCGTGGCCAAGGGTGAACCGGCCCTGCTGGCGAAGATGAACGAGATCGTGGCCAAGGCCAAGGCGGATGGCCGGCTCAACGAGTTTTCCCTGCGCTGGCTGCAAAGCCCGCTGCCCAAGAACCTCTGATTCCGACCCGCCCCCGGCCAGGCCGGGGGCCCCAGCAGGAGAGGCCAGCCATGGCTTATCAATTCGATTTTCCCGCCGTCTTCGATTACACCGACGCCCTCGTCACGGGCGCCGGGGTGACCCTGGGCCTGACCCTGGTGGGGGCGCTCCTCGGTGGCGCCCTGGGCACCCTGGGGGGCGTGGTCCGGGCCTGGCGGATTCATCCCCTGGACTGGGCCTTCCGCCTGTACGTGGAGGTGATCCGCAACACCCCCTTCCTGGTCCAGCTGCTGTTCATCTTTTTCGGCCTGCCCTCCCTGGGGGTGCAGATCAACGAATGGCAGGCCAGCATCCTGACCATGGTGGTGAACCTGGGAGCCTACACCACGGAAATCATCCGGGCCGGCATCGAAGCCACGCCCCGGGGCCAGATCGAGGCAGCCCAGTCCCTGGCCATGAACCGCTGGCAGACCTTCCGTCATGTGGTGCTGCGCCCCTCCTTGCAGCGGGTCTGGCCGGCCCTGAGCAGCCAGGTGATCATCGTCATGCTGGGCTCTGCGGTCTGCTCCCAGATCGCCACGGAAGACCTGACCTTTGCCGCCAACTTCATCCAGTCCCGGAACTTCCGCGCCTTTGAAACCTACCTGGTGGTCACCTTCCTCTACTTCCTGCTGGCCCTGCTCACCCGCCAGCTGCTCAACTGGGTGGGACGCCGCTTCGTGGCGCCCCGCCGCCCCTGCTCCCCGGAGGTGCGCTGATGACCGTCGAATTCTCCCTCTGGGCCCTGCTGCAAAGCCTGGCGGATGGCGCCAAGTGGACCGTGGCCCTGTCTGCCCTGGCCTTCCTCTTCGGCGGCGCCACGGGGCTATTGATCCTGTTTGCCCGGATGTCCCGCTCCCGCCTGCTGCGCCAGGCCACCCGGGTCTACATCGAGGTGTTCCAGGGCACCCCGCTGCTGATGCAGCTGTTCCTGATCTTCTTCGGCCTTTCCCTTGCGGGGCTGGAGGTTTCCCCCTGGCTGGCGGCCGCCGTGGGCCTCACCCTGTTTTCCAGCGCCTATCTGGCGGAAATCTGGCGCGGCTGCGTCGAAGCCGTGCCCCGGGGCCAGTGGGAAGCCTCCTCCAGCCTGGCCATGAGCTACCTGGAACAGATGCGCCACGTGATCCTGCCCCAGGCCCTGCGCCTGGCCATCGCCCCCACCGTGGGTTTCTCGGTACAGGTGATCAAGGGCACGGCCGTGGCCTCCATCATCGGCTTCATCGAACTCACCAAAACCGGCTCCATGCTGGCCAATGCCACTTTCCAGCCCTTCCTGATCTACGGCCTGGTGGCGGCCAGCTATTTCCTCCTCTGCTATCCCCTCTCCCTCTACGCGCAATACCTGGAAAGGAAGCTCCATGTCTCTCGTTGATATCCGCGGCGTACACAAGCATTTCGGCAGCAACCATGTGCTGAAGGGCATAGACCTGGCCGTCGAACCCGGCGAAGTGGTCGCCATCATCGGCCGCAGCGGCTCCGGCAAAAGCACCCTGCTGCGCACCCTGAACGGGCTGGAAAGCATAGACGCCGGGGAGATTGAGGTGGATGGCACGGCCCTGAAAGCGCACCAGGACAGCGCCGAACAGCTCCGTTCCCTGCGCCTCAAGGTGGGCATGGTATTCCAGCAGTTCAACCTGTTCCCCCACCTGAGCGCCGGCGAGAACATCATGCTGGCCACCACGGTGGTCCAGGGCATGGACCAGGAAAGCGCCCGGGACACGGCCAAGGCCATGCTCCTCAAGGTGGGCCTGCAGGACAAGTTTGACGCCTATCCGGACCAGCTTTCCGGTGGTCAGCAGCAGCGGGTGGCCATCGCCCGGGCCCTGGCCATGTCGCCCCGGGTGCTGCTCTGCGACGAGATCACCTCGGCCCTGGACCCGGAACTGGTCAATGAAGTCCTGGCAGTGGTGAAACAGCTGGCCGCCGAGGGCATGACCCTGATCATGGTCACCCACGAAATGCGCTTTGCCCGGGAAGTGGGCGACAAGCTGGTGTTCATGTACCAGGGCCTGGTGCATGAATACGGAGACCCCAGGGAACTGTTCGCCCAGCCCCGGACGCCGGAACTGGCCAGCTTCATCAGCAGCGTCATGTGAGACCGGAACTATCAGGGATCTGAATAGCGCTTATTCGGCTGGCCGGGTTGGCAGGTGCCCCTCAGGCCATTACCTTTGCAGACAGTTTTTTCGCCGGCACGCCCGTGCCGGCCAGCGACAGGATTTCGACATGCAGCAGAACATCATCATCGCCCCGCCCGCCGAACTGCCCGACTGGGCCCGGCAGGCCACCAATCTCGCCGACCCCCGGCTCGGGGCCCGGGCCCTGGCCGCCTCGGACCAGTTCTTTGCGCCCCTGGAGCGCCTGCTGGACCCGGCCCCCGCCCGCTTCATCCCCGGCCGCTACGACGCCAACGGCAAATGGATGGACGGCTGGGAAACCCGCCGCAAGCGGGTGGCCGGCCACGACTGGAGCCTGATCCGCCTGGGACGCCGGGGGGAAATCCTGGGTTTCGACGTGGATACCAGCCATTTCACCGGCAACTATGCGCCGGCCATCGCCATCGAGGCCACGGATGCGGCCAGCGATGATCCGGCCGCCCTGGAGCAGGCCGCCTGGACCCCTCTGCTGCCGGCCACCGACCTCCAGGGCAACCGGCACCACCTGCTGCCCGCCCTGGCCGCCGGCCGGCAGGGCTGGACCCACCTGCGCCTGCACATCTACCCGGATGGCGGCATCGCCCGCCTGCGGGTGTACGGCCGGCCCCTGGGCGCGTTGGCCGATCCGGCCCAGACCTACGATCTGGTGGCCCTGGAAAACGGCGGCCGGGCCCTGGCCTGGAACGACGCCCACTTCGGCGCCGCCGCCAACCTGATCCTGCCCGGCCGGGGCGTGGACATGGGCGACGGCTGGGAAACCCGCCGCCGCCGGGAGCCGGGGCACGACTGGTGCATCCTGGCCCTGGGAGCGCCGGGAATCATCGAGGCGGTGGAAGTGGATACCGCCCATTTCAAGGGCAATTTCCCGGATCGCTGCTCCCTCCAGGCCGCCCGTGTGGAGGGTGCCACCGAGGGCTCCATCGTCGCCCAAAGCATGTTCTGGCCCATCCTCATGGGAGAACAGCCCCTGGCCATGGACTGCATCCAGCGTTTCGACGGCCTGGCCGCTCTGGGACCCGTGACCCATGTGCGCTTCAACATCCTGCCGGACGGAGGCGTCTCCCGCCTGCGCCTGTGGGGCAAGGTGGCTGCATGAACGGTCCGGCGCCCCTGCTGCTCTCCCCCCGGCCCCTGGAAGCCGCCGCCTTCGCGCCCTACGGGCAGGTGATCGAACCGGGCGCGGCCCGTCGGGTCCTGGAGATCAATGGCGGCACCGCCCGCCGCTTCCACGACCTGGCCCGCATCGAACCGGGTCCGGAGGGGCGGGTCCTGGTCTCCATCTTCCAGGCCGAGCCCCGGCAGCTTCCCCTGCTGGTCACCCTGATGGAGCGCCACCCCCTGGCCAGCCAGGCCTTCATGCCCCTGTCCGGCCGCCCCTATCTGGTCCTGGTGGCCGCTCCCGGCGAGGAGTTGCGCGCCGCCAGCCTGCAGCTTTTTCTGGCGGCCCCCGGTCAGGGCGTGAATTTCAACCCGGGCACCTGGCACCACCCCCTCCTGGCCCTGGAAGGTCCCAGCGACTTCCTCGTCATCGACCGGGAAGGCCCCGGCAACAACTGCGAAGAAAGGGCCCTGGACCAACCCTGCGCCATTGCCGCCGGAAGGGCTTGAGCCGACCGGATTCCGGGAACACCGGCATCCCCCTTGCCACATCCATGACATTCCGGTATTTCTGGCCCCCTCCCCCGCCACCGGAAGATTCATGAAACAAGGCACCGCCGTCCTCCTCGCCGCCAGCACCGCCTTCCTGCTGGGCGGCCTGGGGGGCCATCACCTGGCCCAACCGCAGCCCCACGAGCCCACGGAAGCTGAAGCCGGGCCCATCCTGCAGGCCCTGGTGCAGGCTGCCCGGCTGCCCATTCCCCAGGACCAGGTGCACTGCGAAGCCGCCGGCCCGTACATGGATGAGGAAACAGCGCGGCTTCCACCCACCCGGGTGGAACACGTCATCGCCAGCCATCTGCTCTGGTCCCTCAATCCCCGGGCTCAGTCCTACAGCAGCTTTTCCTGCACAGGCAACCCCATCAAGACCTGCACCTGGATGTTCGGGGAAGGCCATGGCGAAGAAAGCTGGCAACGCTCCCTGCACTTCCAGTACGACAGCGCCAACCGCCACATCCTGCCGGCCAGCCTGGAATGCATCGATGTGCCGTGACGGCCACCTGCTCCAGCCCTTCGTCATCACTGTCCCCGTCGAGCGACACAGCCATGAACCCACTGCTACAGCTACTTGCCGATTTCACCGAAGGTCGCCTGGACATCAGCGCATTCGAAGAAAAGCTCTATCAGGATGCAGCCCTGGAGCAGCTCCTGAGCGAGCAGCAAGCCCCCAGACACGCCCATTGGCCTACGCTCTACCACTACCTGATCAATCTGGATTACCGGAATCCGGGGGACATCCTCAACGCCCAAAGCACCCTGTCCGATTTCCTGCTAACCCTTGGCATCCACGCCGAGATATCCGCCGGTACCACCGAGCTTATGGCGCTATTGAGTACAGCCCAGCCGAAATGGCTGGATGTGGACCTGAGCTATGCGGCTTCGCTCCTGCTAAATGCTCCCCCGGACAGTAATCTCAGGGAGAAAAAGAAATGGCTGAAGGACGCACTCCTGAGCGCGTTCCGCTACATCCGGCAGCCACCACGCTGGCTGCAGGCTCCAGCTTGGCCGATTGGGCCCAGCGGCCCCCTGGTGTTCCTGGGGCAGCTCCCGGTAGACGGCTATCTCCATGACAAAGCAGCCGCTTACGTATTCCATGATCCGGCGGAGGGGAAATGTACAAACATCCTTCAGCACTGCTGAGGGTCGTCCTGGCCCAGCCGTACCCCGTGAAACCCGGCCGCCCGTCCATCTTTCCAGGAGTCCCCATGCTTGACGCCCTGCGCCGGTTCGGCGCCCTTACCCTGTTCTGCCTGGGGGCCTACCTGGTCTTTGACCTGTTCGTATCCGGCTTCAACCTGGTGGTCCTGCTGACGGCCGTGGGCTGCTTCGTGCTGACCCACTACCTCAATCCCGGCCCCAGCCACCAGGATGAGGGCCTGTACATCTGGGATATCCTGGACATCATCATCGAACTGCCGTTCCGGAGCATCGCCCTCGCCCTGCGGCTGGTCGGCAGAACACTCAAGGATGGAAACCCGGCGGACCTGTAGCTAAGCCCTCGGTTCGCCGAGACTTCCCTGGTCAGCAGCCCCTGGCTTCCGCCCTTGGGAGGTCACAACCTCACTCGGGCAGCTCGCCTACGGACATTGGATACAGAGGGAAAACATGCGCTGGTATTCGAACAAAAACACCGCCGGGATGGTGCTTCGCGCTTTGACAGCCGCTCTCGTTGGAGCCCTCTTGAAATATGTATTTGATCTACAAAGCGTTTCGTGGGGTGTGGTGCTTGGCGTCCCTATCATGCTGTTGCTGCTGAATTTCCTGTTTCGCGAGACTCCCGGATCTAAGACTGAAAGCGGAAAAGGAAATGGTGCATAGACTTCCTGGATCGTGCCCCGCCGAGTGGTGTAAGCACTGAAGGTTTTGGGTTTGCCGTGGTGGACGCGAAATAGAGTCTTCGCCTCGCCCCCTGGCTGCGATTGTCCAGGTAGAAGTTGAATGTATTCAGCGCCCGCCACGATGCATGGCTTTATCGCGCAGCGCCCAGTGACAGAAGGGAGAAAGGTTAAGCGCCGGGCTATGCAGCATGGGGACACTCAACTAATGTCCGTGATCTTGGAGATAGCACCGTTTTTGAACTCGAACTCGGAGCGGCCAGAGAAATTCAGAACCTGCCCCTTTTTCAGGCCGTTTGGCAGATCGGCAGCAACGACGGCACGAAAAGCGATAGTGGCGACCGCTACATGATCTTGAAGCTCGAAGGACTCAATTTCCTGATGCCGTTCCGAGAACAGCGATAACGACTGCTGCGCAAGTGCTCTAAGTTCCGCGACTCCATTTGTGCTTGCGTTCACCACCCCAGCAGAAATGTTCTTGAACTCTACCTGCGGATGAACGCCCTTGAGCATATCGTCAATGTCTTTGCGGTTGTAAGCGTCGATGTAGTGGTCGACAAGTGCGCGAATATCAGTGGGGCTCAATTGCTACCTCCGTGAAATGCTGCATAACGTCTAGCTTGAAGGGCCGCCCGGCGGCGAAGCCGAAGGGGAACCGAGAAGCGCAGCTTGCAGACTGTCCCTCTCGACCGTAATGCTAGCAGGCTGGTGAGAAACTCATCGTGATTCCCGATTTTCTTTCCCTGCCGAGATTTTTTACGGGGCGGCAGCCCCGACGGCCCGGTTTTTCGGGCCTTTTCGCCCTTTGTCACGGGGCTTTCGGCCCCATTTCCCCGCCACCGGGCCGGCAGCGGGCGCACCTCGCCCTATGTGGGCAGCAATTTCATCCTCGGCGCCAGCAGGGTTTGCAGCCGGGTCAGGTTGTAGGCGGCAAAGCAGAGAAGCGCCTGGCCGGCAAGTTTGGCCACGCCCTTGTGGCGGGTCTTCCGCAAGCCGCCCACGGTCTTGATCCAGCCAAACGCCTCTT
>NZ_AUCH01000022.1 GCF_000429665.1 Azovibrio restrictus DSM 23866 | reverse complement strand
TGACGGAAGTGCCGATGACGCCGCCCTTCATCCGGGGGGTGATCAACCTGCGCGGGGCGGTGGTGCCGGTGGTGGACCTGGCGGTGCGCTTCGAGCGTCAGCCCCGGGAGACCACCAAGCGGACCTGCATCGTGATCATCGAGGTGGACACGCCCAAGGGGCGGCAGGACATGGGGATTGTGGTGGATTCGGTGTCGGAGGTGCTGGAGATTCCGGCGGCCGACATCGAGCAGGCGCCGGAATTCGGCTCCCGCATCCGCAACGACTTCATTGCCGGCATGGGCAAGGTGGAAGGACGGTTTGTGGTGCTGCTCAACGTGGACCGCATCCTCTCCCTGGAAGAAGTAGCCGTGCTGGACAAGCTGGGCCAGCCATGAAAAAGGCCAGGATGGCAAACCATCCTGGCCTCAGACAAACGCCCGGCAGGGCTCAGCGGACGATCTGGTTCAGCTCGCCCTTGGCGTAACGCTCGGCCATCTTGTCCAGGGGAATGACCTTGATCTTGCCGGCCTGGCCTTCGCAGCCGAAGGCCTGGTAACGGGCCAGGCAGATTTTCTTGGCGGCTTCCCGGGCGGGCTTCAGGTAATCGCGGGGATCGAACTTGTCCGGATGTTCAGCCAGGTAGCGGCGAATGGCGCCGGTCATGGCGAGGCGGATGTCGGTGTCGATATTCACCTTGCGCACCCCGTGCTTGATGCCCTGGACGATCTCTTCCACGGGCACCCCGTAGGTTTCCTTCATGTCGCCGCCGAACTGGCGGATCTCGGCCAGCAGCTCCTGGGGCACGCTGGAACTACCGTGCATCACCAGGTGGGTGTTGGGAATGCGGGCGTGGATTTCGGCGATGCGGTCGATGGCCAGGATGTCGCCGGTGGGCTTCTTGGTGAACTTGTAAGCCCCGTGGCTGGTGCCGATGGCGATGGCGAGCGCGTCGCAGTTGGTCTGTTTGACGAAATCGGCAGCCTGTTCCACGTCGGTGAGCAGGTCTTCCCGGGTCATGTGGCCTTCGGCGCCGTGGCCGTCTTCCTTGTCCGCCTTCATGGTTTCCAGGGAACCCAGCACCCCCAGCTCGCCTTCGACGGAGACACCGATGGCGTGGGAGAACTCCACCACCTTACGGGTCACTTCCACGTTGTACTCGTAGCTGGCCACCGACTTGCCGTCGGCCATCAGGGAGCCATCCATCATCACCGAGGAGAAGCCGGACTTGATGGCGGCCATGCACACGGCGGGGGACTGGCCGTGGTCCTGGTGCATCACCACGGGGATGTGGGGATAGGCTTCCAGGGCAGCGAGGATCTGGTGGCGCAGGAAGGGTTCGCCGGCGTATTTGCGGGCCCCGGCCGAGGCCTGCATGATCACCGGCGCGTTGAGCTCATTGGCGGCCTCCATGATGGCCCAGACCTGTTCCATGTTGTTGACGTTGAAGGCGGGCAGGCCATAGCTGTTTTCGGCAGCGTGATCCAGCAGCTGGCGCATGGAGACGATGGGCATGGGATTTCTCCGGCAGAAGATTAGATTGAATTGAAGGGCGGATTTTACTGCAGCCGGGGGCTGCTGCGCAGGGGAAGGATGGCGGCGCGGATCAGAGCCCGGAATCCCGCACCTGGCGCAGGGAAAGCAGGGCAAACAGGACGCCCACCAGAGTACCGGCCAGCACATCCCAGACCACGTGCTGGCGGATGGCCAGCGTGGACCAGATGATCAGCAGGCACTGGGCCAGATTCAGGAACAGCATGAAGCGGGGCAGCCGGCACGTGCCAACCAGGCGGTGCAGCCAGAAGGCCGCGAAGATCGCCGAGGCCACATGCAGGGACGGACAGGCATTGCCCGAGGCATCCAGCCCCCGGATTACCGCCATTTGCGGATAGGCTTCCCAGGGCACGCTGAAGGCGGGCACGGTGGTGGGGAAGAACAGGAAAAACGCCAGGCAGAACACGCACATCGCGGCCATCCAGCCGCCGAAAACCAGCAGGGCGCGCAGATGGCTGAGCAGGGCGGGGGGCAGGGAGACATAGACCCACAGGGAAATGTAGAAGGGATAGGCGTGGGGCGAGAAGGGAATCTGTGCATCCAGCCAGGTCAGGGGCATGGTGAACGGCGCCGACCAGGGGGCGCGCAGCACGGCGAAATAGCCCCAGAAGAACAGGCCCATGAACGCCATGGTCCCGGCGGCCTTGAGCAGGGTCAGGGTGCCCAGGCGGGAGAGGACAATCCGGAACCAGGTGCCAGGACGTTCGGATGAATCATTCATTAATGAAAACCGGGAGGAAGAATGGCGGGAGCCCGGCATGGTAGCAAATCGGGAAACGGCTGCAGCTGTCCTTGCAGTGCTGGTGGCGAGCCAGGCAGGCACAGATGATGCATGTCGAAAAAAACGGTTTCGGCTAGAATATGCCCCCTATGAATTCCATTGATCTCATTCGCGAATTTCTTGCTGAACGCCTGGACGTCCCGGCAGAACAGGTAACGGAAAGCGCCCTTCTCACGGACCTCGGCGTGGATTCGCTGATGCTGCTTGAACTCATTTTCGAATTCGAGGATCGCTTCGACATCAAGCTTTCCCCGGACATCAAGCCCCCCCAGAGCGTAGGGGAGATGGTCACCCTGATGGATGGGTTGATCGCCCGGCACAAGTCTTGAGCCATGGCCCAACGACGCGTGGCAATCACTGGCCTGGGCCTGGTCAGTCCTTACGGTGGTGATCTCCCCGACTTCTTCGAGCGCCTGACGGCGGGCGAATCGGCCATCCGCCACCTGCAGACCGCAGATCAGCCCCGCCCCCTCTCCATCCCTTTCGTGAGCTGCCCGGATTTCAACCCGGACCAGGCCCTGGGCAAACCCCTGGCCTCGATGATGGATCGTTTCGCCCAGCTGGCCACGGCGGCTGCCTTCGCCGCCTGGAGCGACGCCGGACTGGAACGGAGCGGCCCCGCCCGGGAAAACTGGGGCTGCATCTGGGGTACGGCCCTGGGAGGAACCCTGGCGTACGAAAAGGGCTACCGGGAACTCTGGCAGAAAGGCCGGGAGCGGCTCTCGCCCCTGGCCGTGGTCCTGGGCATGAACAACGCCGCCAACGCCCACATCTCGATCCAGCTCGGACTGGGCGGCATCAGCATGAGCCATACGGTGGCCTGCGCCTCCTCCGCCATCGCCATTGGTGAAGCCTTTCTGCGGGTGCGCTCCGGTGCGGCGCCGGTAGTCCTCACCGGCGGCTCCGATGTGCCCCAGGCCTACGGGGTGGCCCGGGCCTGGGAGGCCCTGCGGGTCATGGCCAGCGCTGACGAGCACAGCGCCCCCGCCGCCTGCCGTCCCTTTGCCGCCGACCGTCGGGGCCTGGTGCTGGGAGAAGGCGGTGCCGCCCTGGTCCTGGAAGACTGGGAACACGCCCGGGCCCGGGGCGCCCGCATCCAGGGCGAAATCGTCGGCTATGGCTACAGCTGCGACCATAGCCACCTGGTCCGTCCGGAAGCTGCCGGGCAGGTGCGGGCCCTGGGCCTGGCCCTGGCGGATGCCGGCCTGCAGCCGGACGACATCGACTACGTCAATGCCCACGGCACCGCCACCGCCGAGGGCGACCCGGTGGAGGTGAGCGCCCTGAAAACCGTGTTTGGCCCCCGGGCCCCGGAACTACCGGTGAGCGCCACCAAATCCATGCACGGGCACCAGCTGGGCGCCGCCGGCGCCATGGAAGCCATCATCACCGTGCTCGCCCTGCGCCACCAGGTGGCGCCCCCCACCGCCCACCTGGACAACCCGGACCCGGCCTGCCTGGGGGTCCGGCATCTCCATGCGGCCCTGCGCGGCCAGCCCCTGGAAGCCGCCCTTTCCAACTCCTTTGCCTTCGGTGGCAGCAACGCGGTCCTCGCGTTCCGGGCCCCCGATTCCTGAAGCCCCGATCACCACGGAAAACCACATGTCTGCATCCCTCTCCCCGGAAACTGTCGAAGCCCTGCTGCCCGAAGTCGCCGAACTGATCGTCAACGCCCTCAACCTGGAAATGGCCCCGGCGGAAATCGAGCCCGACGCGCCCCTGTTCGGCGAAGGCCTGGGCCTGGACTCCATCGACGTGCTGGAAGTGGCCCTGGTGGTCTCCAAGCGCTATGGCTTCCAGCTCCGCTCCGACAACGAGGACAACGTCCGCATCTTCGCCTCCCTGCGCGCGCTGACCGCCCATATCGCCGCCCAGCGCAGCAAATGACCGCCACGCCGCCAGCCCGGCTGCTCAAGACTGGGGCCCTGCTGGCCCTGCTCGCCCTCTTCGCGCTGGCGGCCCATTACGGCAGCACCGGTCACGGCAACCCGGATTTCAGCACCTTCGTCGGCACCGCCCCCTTCCTGCTCATGGCCGCCATGTTCCTGCGCCAGGTCAGGCTGCCCGTGGCCCTGCTCGGCAGCGCCCTGCTGCTGGGCCTGCTGACCTGGCTCTGGCCCCAGTTGCGACAGAACGTGGCCCTGCTCTACTACGTCCAGCACCTGGGCGCCCACCTGGCCCTGGGCCTGCTGTTCGGCCGCAGCCTGCTGGGCCCCGGCGAGCCCCTGGTCACCCAGTTCGCCCGCATCCTGTTTCCCCAGGGCATCTCCGCCCGCAACGCCCGCTACACCCGGCAGGTGACCCTGGCCTGGACCTGCTTCTTCTTTGGCAACGCGCTGCTATCAACCCTCCTGTTCTGGCTCGCGCCCCCTACCCTCTGGTCCATCCATGCCAACCTGCTCACCGGCCCCCTGGTGGCCCTGATGTTCCTGGTCGAGCATTTCTGGCGCATGACGGCCCTACCCCCGGAGGAGCGTCCCAGCATCGCCATGGTCATCCGGGCCTACCGGGAAGGCCGGCGCAAAACCGGACCCCTCCAGCACCCATGACACACCTGCCCCTCCTTTCCCGGCACGGCCTGGACGATACCCTGGCCTGGACCCCCGACGGCCCGGTCAGCGTCCGCCAGTTCCTGGCCCAGGCCCGGGTCCTGGCCGGGCAGCTGCCGCCGGGAAAATGGCTGCTCAACGTCTGCCAGGACCGCTACCGTTTTGCCGTCGGCTTTGCCGCCTGCCTGCTCACGGGCAAGGTGAGCCTGCAGCCGGCTTCCCATGCGGCGGCCACCCTGGAGCGCATCCAGGCGGACTACCCGGGCACCTTCTGCCTGCGGGACACCCCGTTCGACACGGTGGGCCTGCCCAGCCTGGACTACCCCGACCTGACCCAGGCCCCGAGCGGGGATGTGCATGCCATCCCGGAGTTTGCCGCCGAGCAGCTCGCCGCCATCCTGTTCACCTCCGGCTCCACCGGCCTGCCCCAGGCGCACTGCAAGACCTGGGGCAAACTGGTCTGGAATGGCCGGGCCGAAGCCGAACGCCTGGGCCTGGACCGCCATCCCCATGCCCTGGTGGGAACCGTGCCGGTGCAGCACAGCTACGGCTTCGAATCCACCTTCCTGCTGGCCCTGCAGGGGGGCTGCCCGTTCTGGTCGGGCAAACCCTTCTACCCCCAGGATATCTGCGCCGCCCTGGAGGCCGTGCCCGGGCCCCGTCTGCTGGTCAGCACCCCCTTCCACCTGGCCACCCTGCTGGATGCGGAAGTGCCCCTCCCGGCCGTGGACCTGCTGCTCTCGGCTACGGCCCCCCTGTCCTCGGCCCTGGCCGCCCGGGCCGAAGCCAGCTGCCAGGCTCCCCTGCTGGAAATCTACGGCTCCACCGAGAGCGGCCAGCTGGCCAGCCGCCGCACCACGGCAGGCCCCGCCTGGGAACTGCTGAGCGGGGTGGAGCTGGAGCAGGCCGGGGAACAGACCTGGGCCCTGGGCCGGCACGTGGAAGGCCGGATTCCCCTGGGGGACCTGATCGAAGTGCTGCCCGAAGGGCGCTTTCTCCTGCACGGCCGGCACGGGGACCTGATCAACATTGCCGGCAAACGCACCTCCCTGGCCTACCTGAACCACCAGATCTGCGCCCTGCCCGGCGTCCGGGACGGGGCCTTCCTGCTGCCCGAGACGAGCGACGAACGGGGCACCACCCGCCTGGCCGCCTTCGCCGTGGCCCCGGGGCTGGATGCCCGCCAGCTGCTGGATGGCCTGCGCCAGCGCCTGGACCCGGTGTTCCTGCCCCGCCCCCTGATCCTCCTGGAATCCCTGCCCCGCAACAGCACCGGCAAACTGCCGCGCCAGGAGCTGCTGGCCCTCCTGGCAGCCCGGAAACGCCATGACTGAACGGACTTTCACCTGGCAGGTGCCCACGGATCACCCGGCCTTCGCCGGCCATTTCCCCGGGCGGCCCATCGTGCCCGGGGTGCTGCTCCTGGATCAGGCCCTCTTGTTCGCCGCCAGCCTGGCGGCGCCAGCCCCGGGGCGCTGGCAGGTAGGCCAGGCCAAGTTCCTGGCCCCGGTGGGGCCCGGGACACGCCTGGATTTCCTGCTGCGGCCGGGGGCCAGGGGTGGCTGGGTCTTTGCAGTCCGGCACGGCTCCCTGGAGGTGGCCTGCGGCAGCCTGACGCCTCCTCCGGCAGCGGCAGGCCGCCCATGAGCCCGCCCGCCGCCGGGGACTGGAAGCAGCAGCAGGAACGCAGCAATCTGCCGCTCCTGAAACTGATGGTCTGGCTCTCCCTGACCTTCGGGCGCGCCCTGGGGCGGCTGGTGCTGCATGGCATCGCCGCCTATTTCACCCTGTTTTCCCCCCGCGCCCGGGCCGCCAGCCGCCTTTACCTGGGGCGGGTCCTGGGACGCCGGCCCGGCTGGCGGGATTGCTACCGCCATGTGTTCAGTTTTGCCAGCACCATCCATGACCGCATCTACCTGCTCAACGGCCAGTTCGAGCGCTTCGACATCACGGTGCACGGTGCCGACGCCCTGCGGGCGGCCCTGGCGCGACAGCCCGGAGCCCTGCTGATCGGGGCCCACCTGGGGAGTTTCGAGGTGCTGCGGGCCATGGGCCGGGACCAGGCCGGACTCCGGGTCAGCATGCTCATGTACGAGGAAAACGCCCGCAAGATCAACGCCACCCTGGCGGCCATCAACCCCCGGTCCACGGCGGACATCCTGCCCCTGGGCCAGCTGGATTCCATGCTGGCCGCCCGGGACCGGCTGGACCAGGGCCACCTGGTGGGCATGCTGGCGGATCGCAGCCTGGGCCCGGACCCCACCCTGGCGGTGGACTTCCTCGGCCAGCCCGCCGGCTTTCCCCTGGGGCCCTTCCGCGTGGCGGCCATGCTGGGCCGCCCGGTGTTCTTCATGACCGGGCTGTACCTGGGGGGGCGCCGCTACCAGCTGCACTTCGAACCCCTGGCGGATTTCACCGGCATCACCCGCTCCGGGCGAGAAGCGGCCATCGCAGCGGCCATCCAGGCCTATGCCCGCTGCCTGGAAAAATACTGCCGGCAAGCCCCCTACAATTGGTTCAACTTCTTCGATTTCTGGCAAACCCATGCGTAAGTACCTGCTCCTGCTCCTGGCCCTCAGCTTTGCCCCCTGGGCCCAGGGGGCCTTCGACATCGCCCAGCTGATGCAGGGCCTGGCCAGCCATCCCGGCGGCAAGGCCCGGTTTACCGAGAAGAAGTTCCTGGCCGTGCTGGACCGCCCCATCGTGGCCACCGGGGAAATGACCTACCTGCCCCCGGACCGGCTGGAAAAACGCACCCTGACCCCCAGGCCCGAACTCCTGCTGCTCGACCGGGACACCCTCAGCATCGAGCGGGACAAGCAGCGCTTCTCCATCAGCCTGAGCCAGCAGCCGGAGGCCCGGGCCTTTGTCGACAGCATCCGCAGCACCCTGGCCGGGGACCGGAGCGCCCTGGAGAAGAGCTACCTGCTGCACCTCTCGGGCCAGCCGGAAAAATGGACCCTGACCCTGCTCCCCAGCGACCAGCGCATCGCCAGCCTCATCCAGCGCATCGTGGTGACGGGCAGCCGCAACCAGATTCTCAGCATCGAATACCTGCAGGCCGACGGCGACCGCTCCCTGCTCAACATCGAGCCGATTCCCGCCAAATGAAGCCCAGCCCCGGCCCCCAACCCGGCTGCACGGCAGCGGCCGTGCCCGCCATCACCTGCCCGCCGCCGCCCCCCGTCCGGAAGAGCCCGGGCGCGGCCATGGCGCCCCCGTGCAGGATCGAGGTCAGCGGATGAAGCGCCACCCCCTGCTCAGTTTTTCCCTATGGCTGCTGGCGATGCTGGCCGGCGCCAGCATCGTCTGGAACACCCGGTTCACGGCCGACATGAGCTTCTTCCTGCCCTCCCACCCCAGCCCCGCGCAGCAGGTGCTGGTGGAGCAGCTCAAGGATGGCGCCGTATCCCGCCTGCTGATGCTTTCCATCGGCGGCGGTGCGCCGGAACAGCGGGCCGCCCTCTCCCGGGACCTGCGCCACCGCCTGGAAGGGCTGCCGGCCTTCGTCTCGGTGCAGAACGGCGCCATGGAGCACCTGGACCAGGACCGGGACCTGCTGCTCCGCTACCGCTACCTGCTCAGCCCGGCCGTCACCCCGGAGCGGTTCACCACGACGGGGCTGGAGGCCGCCATCGGGGAGAGCATCGCCCTCCTGGCCTCGCCCGCCGGGATGCTCTTCAAGCCCTTCCTGACCCGCGACCCGACCGGGGAACTGCCCACCCTGCTGAGCGGCCTGGGGGGCAGCAGCCAGCCGGCCACCCGGGCCGGGGTGTGGGCCTCCCGCGACGGGGAACGGGCGATGCTGCTGGTGCAGACCCGGGCCCAGGGCTCCGACACCGACGGCCAGGAACACGCCATCGCAGAGGTGCGCACCCAGTTCGCCGCGGCCGCCCGGGAGCAGGGCCTGCAAGGCATGGAGCTGCGACTCTCGGGCCCCGGCCTGTTCGCGGTGCAGGCCCGGGCCAAGATCAAGGACGAGGTATCCCGGCTCTCCCTGATCAGCACCCTGGCGATCATGGCCGTGCTGTTCTGGGTCTACCGCTCCTTCAAGCTCCTGGCCATGGGGCTGCTGCCGGTGCTGAGCGGCACCCTGGCCGGCATCGTTGCCGTGAGCCTGGCCTACGGCACCGTGTTCGGCATCACCGTGGGCTTTGGCGCCGCCCTGATCGGCGAGGCGGTGGACTACTCCACCTATTACTTCATCCAGTCCGGCCGCCAGGGCCTGTCGGTCTGGCGCGCCCGCTTCTGGCCCACCATACGGCTGGGCGTCCTGACCAGCGTGGTGGGCTTCGGCACCCTGGTGTTCTCCGGCTTCCCCGGCCTGGCCCAGCTGGGGCTCTACGCCCTGAGCGGCATCCTGACGGCGGCCCTGGTCACCCGCTATCTCCTCCCCGACCTGGCGGCTCCCCTGGTGGCCACGGTTCCCGCCTGCCATGCCCGGCCCCGGATGGGCGTGGCGATCCCGGTCTTGCGCCTGCTGCGCTGGCCCACCCTGGCCCTGGCCCTGGCAGCCACGGCCTACCTGGTGCAGCAGCGGGAACACCTGTGGCACCCGGACCTCTCCGCCCTGAGCACGGTGAGCGCCGAGGAGGCGCGCCAGGACGGCCAGCTGCGGGCCGACCTGTCCGCCCCCGATTCCCGCTACCTGGTGGTGCTCAGCGGCCCTGACCAGGAAAGCGCCCTGGCCGCCGCCGAACGCACCGGCGCCCTCCTGGACGGGCTGGTGGCCCGGGGCGTCATCGGCGCCTACGACAGCCCGGCCCGCTTCCTGCCCAGCCAGGCCACCCAGGCCCGGCGCCAGGCCGCCCTGCCCGGGAGGGACGAACTGCAGGCCCGCCTCGGCCCGGCCCTGGCCGACTCCCCCCTGAATGCCAACAAGCTGCAGCCCTTCCTGGACGACGTGGCCGCCAGCCGCCAGCAGGCCTACCTGCAGCGCCGCGACCTGGAAGGCAGCAGCCTGGCCCTGGCCGTGGACGCCCTGATGCTGGAACGCCCCCAGGGCTGGAGTGTGCTGCTGCCCCTGCATCCGCGGCCCGGGGATGACAGCCTGGGTATTCCCGCCGACCAGGTGCGCGCGGCCCTGGCCGGCAGTGATGCCCTGTTCATCGACATGAAGGGGGAGTTCGAGCACCTGTACCAGGATTACCTGCACGAGGCCCTGCGCCTGTCCCTGCTCGGCATCCTGTTCATCGTCGTGCTCCTGGGCCTGACCCTGCGCTCCCTGCGCGGCCTGCTGGGCACCCTGCTGCCGATCGCCCTGACCGTGCCCCTGGTCATCGCCGCCCTGCATCTCCAGGGCGAACGGCTGCACCTCCTGCACCTGATCGGCATCCTGCTGATCGTCGCGGTGGGCTCCAACTACGCCCTGTTCTTCGACCATGCCCGGCCCCAGGCCCCCCTGGACCCGGAAACCCTCACCTCCATGGGGGTCGCCAACCTCACCACCGCCATCGGCTTCGGCACCCTGGCCCTGTCGTCCGTGCCCGTCCTGCACGCCATCGGCGTCACGGTGGGCCCCGGGGCGGTGCTGGCGCTGCTCCTGGCCGCCATGTTCTCACCCCGGTCCAGCCCCCCATGAGCACGCTGCTGCAAACCTGGCACCAGACCCAGGGCCACCCCGCCCTGGCGGTGCTGCTGCCCGGAGCCTGCATGAAGGCCGGGGAAATGGTCGCCCAGGGCCTGCCCGAGGCGGTGCGCCGCCGGCAGCTGGCCCTGGACCTGTGCATCGTGGACCTGGACCTGGCCGCCATTTCCGGCGGCAGCGCCCTGGCCGCCCTGCAGCAGCAGGTGATCGCCCCGGCCCGCTCCGGCTACCGGCAGATCTGGCTGGGCGGAATTTCCCTGGGGGGGCTGCTCAGCCTGTGCCACGCGGCCGACTACCCGGGCAGCGTCGACGGCCTCTGCCTGCTGGCCCCCTACCCCGGCAGCCGGATCACCCGGCAGCGCATCGTCCAGGCCGGCGGCCTGGAGGCGTGGCAGCCCAGCCCCGAGGAGCTGGAAGACCCGGAGTTCCGGGTCTGGAACTGGCTCAAGGCCGCCCCCCTGCCCTTGCCCGCCTTCATCGGCTACGGCCGGGAAGACCGTTTCGCCAGCGGCATGGCGCCCCTGGCCGAACGCTTCCCGCCCGCCAGCAGGCTGACGCTGCCGGGTGGCCACGACTGGTCCGCCTGGCAGCCCCTGTGGGAAGGCTTCCTGGAGTTCTTCCAGGCCCGGGCCGCCAGCGTCTGAGGAAGATGCCCATGCCCAGACCCTGGCATCCCAGCCCCATCCTGCAAGCCAGCTTCGTCCTGCACGGCGCTGCCGCCTGCGGCCTGCTGGCAGCTCCCGGGCTCTGGCCCTGGGCCGTGGGCGTCCTGGGGGCCAACCACGCCCTGCTGACCCTGGCCGGCCTGCTGCCCCGCTGCGCGCTGCTGGGCCCCACGCTCACCCGGCTGCCCGCCGCCGCAGTGGCACGCCGCCAGGTGGCCCTGACCCTAGACGACGGACCCGATCCGGAAGTCACCCCCCGGGTGCTCGACTGCCTCGATGCAGCCGGGGTCAGGGCCAGCTTCTTCTGCATCGGCCGGCGCGCCCGGGCCCACCCCGCCCTGTGCCGGGAAATCGTGGCCCGGGGCCATCGGGTGGAAAACCACGGGGATGCCCACTCATGGGCCTTCGCCACCTTCGGCCCGGGGCGGATGCGGGCCGACATTGCCGCCGCCCAGGACACCCTGGCCCAGATCACCGGCCAGCCGCCCCGTTTCTTCCGTGCCACGGCGGGCCTGCGCAACCCCTTTCTCGAGCCGGTGCTGGCTTCCCTGGACCTGAGCCTGGCGGCCTGGACCCGGCGTGCCTACGACACCCGCCAGGGTGAGCCGGAGCAGGTCCTGGCCCGCCTGGAACGGGGACTGGGGCCCGGCGACATCCTGCTCCTGCATGACGGCAACGCCGCCCGTACCGGCAACGGCCAGGCGGTGCTCCTGCCCGTCCTGCCCCGTCTGCTGCAGCAGCTGGCCGCCCGGCAGCTGCATCCGGTCACCCTCCAGGAAAGCTGTCCATGAGCCCTGCCTTCCTTCCCACCCTGCTGGACGAAGCCAGCCTCCCCTTCAAGCAGAGCGGCCGCTTCGCCTACCACTATGCCCGGGGCAAGCTGTCTTCCGACTGCATCTTCCGGGAACTGCTGCGCCAGGGCATCTTTCCGGCCCGGGGCCATTTCCTCGATCTGGGCTGCGGCCAGGGCAGCCTGTTCGGCTGGCTGCTGGCCGCCCGCCGCCTCTACGAACGGGGCGAGTGGCCGGCGGACTGGGCCCCGCCCCCCGAGGCCCTCAGCCTGCGCGGCATCGAACTGATGCAAAAGGACGTGGACCGGGCCCGCCTGGCCTTCGGGGCCGAGCATCCCCTGGTCCGCATCGAGCAGGGGGACATGTGCCAGGCGGATTTCGGCCAGGCCGACGTGATCACCATCCTCGACGCCCTGCATTACTTCAATCACCAAGGGCAGCAGGATGTCCTGGAGCGTATCCGCCGCGCCCTACCGCCCGGGGGGCTGTTCCTGACCCGGGTCGGCGACGCTGCCGCCGGCCTGCCCCACCATCTGTGCAACTGGGTGGATCAGGCGGTCACTTTCGTCCGCGGCCACCGCCTGCCGCGCCTCTACTGCCGCCCCCTGGGCGAATGGGTCGCGCTGCTCCAGGCCCTGGGCTTCCAGGTCCGGAACATGCCCATGAACCAGGGCAAACCGTTCGCCAACATCATGTTGATCTGCCGCCTGGCCCCATGAACCCGCGCACCTTGATGCCGCAGCCCCGGCCGCCGGCGCGGCCGGAGACGCCAGCCCGGGGAGCGGTGCCCGGCGTTTTCCTGCGTCTGCCCGGGGCCTCCGGGCTTGCCCCGAGGTTTTCAGGATGAACCTTCCCGTCGCCAACCTTCCCCTGTTCCTGGGCGGCAGCGCCCTGCTGCTCTGGTGGTCCCGCCATCCCCTGCGCCGGCCGGGCAGCCATGGCTTCTACCGCTTCTTTGCCTGGGAATGCATCCTCCTGCTGATCCTGCTGCACCGGGAAGCGGCGGGCGGGCAGGTCCTGGCCCAGACCCTGCTGATCCTCAGCCTGGTGCTGCTGGGCAGCGGCTTTGGCACCCTGTGGCGCCACGGCCGGCACCAGGCCGCCCGGCCGGAAGCCAGCATGTATGTCTGGGAAAGATCCACGGCCCTGGTCAGCAGCGGCATCTTTGCCCTGATCCGCCATCCCATGTACGCCTCCCTGCTGGCCCTCAACTGGGGCATGTACTTCCGCGCCTGCACCCTGGCCGGCCTGCCCCTGGCGCTGATCGCCACCCTGTTCCTGTGGCTCACGGCCCTGGCCGACGAGCGGGAATGCCTGGCCTTCTTCGGCCCCTCCTACCTGGACTACATGGGACGGACCAAGCGTTTCATTCCCTACCTGTTCTGACGCTAAAATCCGCCCGACATTTTCCGAGGTACCGATCTTGCTCCCCCTGCAACTCTCCGCCTATACCGCCACCACCTGTCTTGGACAGGGCCTGGACGCCACCCGCCGGGCCCTGGCGACGGGGGCCAGCGGCCTGGGCCCCTGCGCCTTCGAGACGGTGCAGCTGGATACCTGGATCGGCCAGGTGCCAGGGGTGGATGCCGAGCCCCTGCCGCCGCCCCTGGCCGCCTATGACTGCCGCAACAACCGCCTGGCCCGGCTGGGACTGGAGGCGGACGGCTTCGCCGGGCAGGTCCGGCAGGCGGCCGCCCGGTACGGCCGGGAGCGGATCGGGGTGTTCCTGGGCACCAGCACCGCCGGCATCCTGCAGACCGAGCTCGCCTATCGCCGCCGGGACCCGGTGAGCGGAGCCCTTCCCCCCGACCTGGATTACCGGGGCAGCCACAACGCCTTCTCCCTGGCCGCCTTCACCCGGGACTATTTCGGCCTCCAGGGCATGGCCCTGAGCATTTCCACCGCCTGCTCCTCAAGTGCCAAGGTGTTCGCCGCCGCCGCCCGGCAACTGGCCCTGGGCAGCATCGACGCGGCGATCGTCGGCGGGGTGGACAGCCTCTGCCTCACCACCTTGTACGGTTTCGCCTCCCTGGAGCTGACCTCCCGCCAGCCCTGCCGCCCCTACGACGCGGACCGGGACGGCATTTCCATCGGCGAGGGCGCCGCCTTCCTCCTGCTCGAACGGGCCACGGCAGCTCCCTCCGGCACCGTGCTGCTCCTGGGGTCGGGGGAATCCAGCGATGCCTACCACATGTCTTCCCCCCATCCCGAGGGACTGGGCGCGCGGCAGGCCATGGCGGCAGCCCTGGCGGCCGCCGGCCTGGAAGCCCGGCAGATCGACTACATCAACCTGCACGGCACGGCCACCCAGGCCAACGACGCCGCCGAGGGCAAGGCCGTGGCCGCCCTGTTCGGCGACCGGGTGCCCTGCAGTTCCAGCAAGGGCGCCACCGGCCACACCCTGGGCGCCGCAGGCGCCGTGGAAGCCGTGATCTGCGCCCTGGCCCTGGAGCAGGGCCTGCTGCCGGGCAGCCCGGGCAGCCGCGCCCTGGACCCGGAGATTCCCATCGACTACCTGCTGCAAGCCCGGCCCGGCCGGCTCCGCCATGTCCTGTCCAATTCCTTTGGCTTTGGCGGCAGCAACTGCAGCCTGATTTTCGGAGTCGCCCCGTGACGTCCACGCATCCCCGTTCCCCCCTTTCCGCCTGGATCAGCGGCATCGGCATGATCGCCCCTGGCCTGCCCGACTGGCCCGCCGCCCAGGCCGTGCTGCGCGGCGCAGCCCCCTGGCAGGAGGCCCCCGCCCTGCTGCCGGCCGCGACGCTCCTGCCCCCGGCCGAGCGCCGCCGCGCCAGCCGGGTCGTCCGGCTGGCCCTGGCCCTGGGCCTGGAAGCCGCTGCCCGGGCCGGGCACCCGGTGGAAGAGCTGGCCACGGTATTTACCGCCTCCGGCGCCGACGGCCATAACTGCCACGCCCTGTGCGAACAGCTCGCCAGCGAGGACCGGCAGGTTTCCCCGACCCGCTTCCACAACTCCGTGCATAACGCTGCGGCCGGCTACTGGGGCATCGCCACCCGTTCCATGGCCCCCTGTCAGGTGATCTGCGCCCACGATGCCAGCTTCGGTGCCGGACTTCTGGATGCCCTGGCCCAGGTTCAGGTGGACCGCCGCCCGGTGCTGCTCGTCGCCTACGACAGCGAATACCCGGCTCCCCTGCACCAGCTGCGCGATACCCCCGACTGCGCCGGGGTGGCCCTGGTGCTGGAACCCGAACCGGGGCCCCACACCCTGGCCAGCGTCCAGCTGCAGCCCACCCCGGCAGCCGCCACCCCCATGGCCGATGCCGGACTGGAGCTCCTGCGCCTGGCCATTCCCGCCCTGCGGGCCCTGCCCCTGCTGCAGTTGCTGGCCCGGGAAGCGGCCGGCCGGGTGTGCCTGGACTACCTGCCCCCCACGCAGCTGGAACTGCAGGTGGAGGCGGCCCCATGAACACTCCGCCCCTGGACCAGGCCTGGATCGCCGCCCACATTCCGCACCAGGGCCGGATGTGCCTGTTGCGCCAGGTGCTGCACTGGAATGAGCAGGAAATCCTCTGCCAGGCCGACAGCCACCGGGACCCGGCACATCCCCTGCTGGCGGGCGGCCGCCTGGGCGCGGCCTGCGGCATCGAATATGCAGCCCAGGCCATGGCCGTACACGGCGCCCTGCTGGCAGGCCAGGACGGCCCGCCCCGCCAGGGTTACCTGACCAGCGTCCGGAGCGTGACCCTGGAGGTGGAACGCCTGGACGATCTGCCCGGCCTCCTGGAGGTCCGCGCCGAGCGGCTGTCCGGTGACGGCAACACCATCCTCTACCAGTTTGCCCTGGCCCATGCCGGCAACTGCCTGCTGCACGGCAGGGCCGCCGTGGTCCTGGACGCCAGCGCCCTGAAACAGGAGCTTCCATGAACACTCCCCTGCGCACCGCCCTGGTGACCGGCGGCAGTGGCGGCATCGGCGCCGCCATCTGTCGCCGCCTGGCCGCCGACGGCCGGCACGTACTGGTGCACGCCAACCGCCAACTGGACAAGGCCACCGCCCTGGCCGAGGAAATTCAGGCCGGGGGCGGCAGCGCTGCCGCCGTGGCTTTCGACGTGACGGACCGGGCCGCCACCGCCCAGGCCCTGGAAAAGCTGCTGGAAAACCAGCCCATCCAGATTCTGGTGAACAACGCCGGCATCCATGCGGATGCGGTCTTTCCGGGCATGCAGGGGGAGCAGTGGGATCAGGTTCTAGACGTTTCCCTGAACGGTTTTTTCAATGTCACCCAGCCCCTGTCCCTGCCCATGATCCGCACCCGCTGGGGGCGCATCATCAACATTTCCTCGGTGGCCGCCCTGACCGGCAACCGGGGCCAGGTCAATTACGCCGCCGCCAAGGCCGCCCTGCACGGAGCCGGCAAGGCCCTGGCCCTGGAGCTGGCCAGCCGCGGCATCACCGTCAATACGGTGGCGCCGGGCATCATCGCCACCGGCATGATAGAAGGCAGTTTCGACCCGGCCACCATCCGCCAGCTGGTGCCCATGCAGCGGGCCGGCCAGCCCGAGGAGGTCGCCGACCTGGTGGCTTTCCTGGCCTCCGAACAGGCGGCCTACATCTCCGGACAGGTGATTTCCATCAACGGCGGCATGTGCTGACAGCCGGGGCCTGAAGCGGCTCCCGGGGCCACTCAGGCATCCCGCAGGATAAGGCGCCGCAACCGGGCCAGGCGCGGCGCCACCAGGGGCACCGTGAGCATGGTGCTGAGCACGGCCATGAGCAGCAGGGCCGTGAAGGCCTCGCTGGTGATGATGTGCCGGTCGAGCAGGATGTTGGCGAAGATGATCATGATCAGGGCCTTGGTCTGCAGCAGCCAGCCGATGATGCCCGCCTCGCCCGGGGCCCACTTGAGGATGCGGCCCGCCAGCCCGACCCCGATCAGCTTGCCGGCCACCGAGGCCAGCAGCAGCAGCCCCCCGGCCGCGAAGACGGCGGTCCCGCCCACGCTCCAGTTGGTCCGCAGGCCGGTGGACAGGAAGAACACCGGCATGATCACCAGGAGCACATGGTGGCGCAGCAGGTCCATGCGGGCCTGGTCGAACCACTCGGATTCCAGCACGGCCCCGGCCAGGAAGGCGCCCACCATGAAATGCAGGCCGGACCAGTCGGCCCCGAAGCCGCACAGGGCGAGCCAGATCAGGGCCACGTACCAGCGGTCCCCCTCGGCCAGGCGCAGCATCAGCCGGCGCAGCAGCCAGGCCAGCAGGGCGAACAGCAGCAGGAAGGAAAACTGCTTGCCGATCCGGGCCCAGTCCATGAGGATCAGGGCCAGCACCCCCCAGATGGCGATGTCGTCCAGACTAGCGTAGCGCAAGATGCGCTGTCCCAGGGGCTGGCGCAGGATTTCCAGCTTTTCCATGAACAGGATCAGGATGGGCAGAGCCGTGACGGCGCAGGCCATGCCCACCCCCAGGACAAACTGCCAGGTCATGGCCGCCGGCCCCATCCAGCCCTCGAAGCCGAGCAGCACCAGGGCGGCGGCGCAGCCCAGGAGCAGCGGCATCCCCAGGGCCAGGCCGGCGGTGATGCCGCTTTCCCGCCGGTGCGCCCAGGCTTTCTTCAGGTCCAGTTCAACGCCGGCGATCATCACGAACAGCATCACCGCCCACCAGGCGATGCCATTCAGAGACTGGATCACCGCCGGGGTGAACACGAAACTGTAGTAGTCGGGATAAGCCCGCCCCAGCACCCCCGGCCCGAGCAGGATGCCGGTGATGATCTGCACCACCACCAAGGGCGCGTAATACTCGGTCCGGCCCAGGCGCCAGATCAGCCAGGGCACGGTGAAGATGATGGTCATCGCCACCAGGAACAGTTCGGTATGGTTCACGCTGGATTCCTCCACGAGTCGGAACGGCAGAGCCCCGCCGCTGTCACGAGGCCCGCCCGCCAGCACGACAGCGGCGCCAGACCAGGAGCGGCAGGCGCCAGAGAAAACCCAGGAACAGACGGGTGTGCATCCAGGTCAGCAGGGTGTTGTCGCGCAGGTATTTGAAATGGGAAACCCCCCCCTCGTCGGCCCGGAAATAACGTACCGGCGCCTCCAAGTTGAGGGGGCGCACCCCGGCCCAGCACAGCCGCACCACGGCCTCCGGGTCGAAATCGAAGCGCCGCATCCAGCGGCTGGACCCCATGATGGCGCGCAGGGGAGCAATGGGATAGACCCGGAAGCCATACAGGGAATCGCCTATGCCCATCCACAGGGTTTCCAGGTTGGCCCAGCCGTTGGAGACCTTGCGCCCATTCACCCGCAGGGCCGGCGCATCGGCGGCAAACACCGGCTTGCCCAGCACCATGGCCCCGGGGTCGGCCAGGGAGGCCGCCATGAAGGCCGGGATCAGCTGGGCGGGGTGCTGGCCGTCCGAATCCATGGTCAGGGCATGGGTATAGCCGGCGGCGGCAGCCTGGGTGATGCCGGCCAGCACGGCAGCCCCCTTGCCGCTGTTGCGCGGCAGCACGATCAGCTTCAGCCCCGGGTCCCGGGCCGCCAGGGCCTGGAGCTGTGCCGTGCTGCCGTCGGTGCTGCCATCCACCACCACCCATACCGGGTTCCACTGGTCCCTGGCCGCCTGCACCGTATCGAGGACCTTGGGACCCGGGTTGTAGCTGGGGATGAGGACGAGATGGGTGGAAGATGGGGACATGTTCAGGCAAGGGGAGAGGAGGAATCCTGGCACGGCTGGCCGGGCAGCAGCTGTTCCCGGAAGTGAGCTTCCAGCTCCCGGGTGAAGGCGGCCACGTCGGTGGGAGGCGGAAAGCGGCGCCCCAGGCGGATGCGGCAGGAGAGCGGCAACAGCGGCCGGCGGAACAGGGGCCAGGCCTTGCCCAGGTAGGGGGTGGAGAATTCGATGCACAGGGTCTGCACCGGCACCTGGGCCCGGGCCGCGATCAGCCCGGTGGTGGGGCTGCAGGCATCGAGGGGAAAGTTCAGGGTGCGGCTGCCTTCGGGAAAGATCAGCAGCCGGGCGCCTTCCCCCAGCTCCTGGCGGGCGCCCAGGATCATGGCCAGGGGCGCGTTGTTGCGGATGTAGCGGGCCAGCCGGGCCGCCGCCCCGAAAAGCAGGTTGTCCATGAGCGCCGCCTTCATGATGCACACCACGTCGGGCAGGCGGGAGATGATCAGCACCGCGTCCAGGAGCGAGGGATGGTTGGCCGCCAGGATCATCGGGCCCTCATCCTGGAGCGCGTCCAGGGCCGACAGGTCGAAGCGGCAGGCGCAGCACAGGCCGAGGAAGGCCAGGTAGGCCCGGAATCCCTGGCGGATGGCCCAGCGCCCCAGGCGCTGCCCCCGGGCGCGGGGCAGGAGCGGCTGCAGCAGCATGGCAAAAGGCAGCCAGAGCAGACAGAGCAGGGCCAGGGCGCCCAACCCCAGGCCCATTGCCAGGTATTCGTAGCCGGCCCAGAGCCAGGCGCAACGGGCAGGCCGGGCCCCGGCCGGCACGCCGCTCATGGGCTGGACACCGGAGGGGCAGGAAGACGCTGTCGGCGGCATGGGGCGCTCACGGGCGTTCCAGGGGCTGCAGGGCCTGGGCTTCGATTTCCAGCAGCAGGTCGGCGCGGCAGATGTCCGCCTGCAGGCAGACCCAGGCCGCCTCCGGTCCCAGCGCGGCCTCCAGCCTGGCCCTGAGCCGGGGAAAATCCTCGGCCCGGCGCAGGTAGACCCGGTAGTCCAGATCCGCCAGACCATAGGGCCGGCCCCGGGACAGGCGGTTGGCCTCGGCCAGGAGCACCGCGATATTGGCCAGGGTCTCGTCGCACTGGGCCAGCAGATCGTCCGGATGCACGGTCCGGTGCCCGAGGATGCTGGCCGTACCGGAGACCAGCAGCAGTTCCTGGCCCGGCGGGCAGGCCAGGACCGCCCGGGAGAAACTGGGGCTGCGCGGGCCGTACTCGGCGGGGTAGTCATAGGCGCTGACCTGGCGCGGATTCTCGATGGGGGTCGCCGCCTGGGCCCCGGCCAGGAAGGCCACCGACAGGGGCCCGCCAGCAAAGCCGAGGGCACAGGCCGCCGGCATCTGCTGCCCGAGGCCGCGCCCGTGAGCCATGAAGGCTTCCTGGCGGCCGATATTGAACTGCCGGTAGCGTTCCAGCCCGGCCGTCTCCTGGTTGATGTGGGCCAGGTAATTCCAGGCCCGCCAGAGATGGGGCAGGCCCTGGGCTTCCAGCAGCCGGAAAATGCGCCGGTAAGCAGACTCGCTGGCGGCCTGCAGGGCGCTGCCCGGAGCCCCGGCGAAGTCCGCCTCATCCAGGCTGATCACCCCGTAGAGGAGCTCACCCTGGCGGCGCCAGGCGATGCCCTCGGCCATCCCGGACTGGAGGGGGCCGGCCGCCGTCCAGCACTCCCGTCCCCCTGCCGATGGAAAATCTGGCGCCGCCCCGAGCAGGGGCGCAGCCAGCCATTGCTCGGGCCAGCTCACCCCGGGGACGGCCAGGGGGCCAAGCCGGGCGCCCCCCAGAACGCAGCCGTCTGCAATGCCGGAGGGGGCAGGAAAGGAAATGAAGCCCAGGGACACTATGCGTTGTACACGGCCGGATCGTCGACCTTGCGGATATTGAAGCGGCGTTGTTTCCAGGCCATGAAGGCCCGCCGGGGCTGCCCCAGGCTGGCCAGGTAGTAGAGCCCCTTGAAGATCAGGATGGAGCGCCAGATGGGGGTCTTGCCGAAGATGTCCCCGGCCAGGACCGAGAGCAGGGCCTCTTTCACCCGGAAGATGTTCTTCGGGTACATGAAGAAGTCCCGCATGATGGGATTGGTGATCCGGTAGATGAACCAGGAGAATTCCCTGGGACCCAGGCGCATCAGCTGGTCGAAGCGCTGCAGGGCATGCCCGGCCCGGGCCGGCTCCCGCAGGCAGGCGTCTATGGTCTCGGCCCCGATCACGCCGCTGTTCATGGCCAGCCAGACCCCGGAGGAAAACACCGGGTCGATGAAGGCATAGGCGTCCCCCAGGAGCAGGTAGTTGCGCCCGTGATTGCGTTCGGAGACATAGGAAAAATTGCCCGTGGCTTCCACCGGGTGCACCAGCTGGGCGTCCTTGAGCCGTTCGGCCAGGGGCGGACAGGTGGCAATGCCGTCGCGCAGGAACTGCTCCAGGCTGCGCGCGCCCTTGGTCTTCATGTGATAGGGCCAGAGCACCATGCCGACACTGGTGACGTCATTGGGCATGGGGATGAACCAGAACCAGCCGTGCTCGAACCAGAAGATGGTGATGTTGCCCTCGGCCGCCCCTTCATGGCGCTTCGCCCCGGCGAAATGCCCGTAGATGGCGGAACTGTTGTGCTTGGGATTGCGATGCTTGATGCCGAAGCGGTTGGCCAGGAAGGTGTCCCGGCCCGAGGCATCCACCAGGAAGCGGGCCTGCCAGGTCTGCTCCCGGCCATCCTCGTGACGCGCCCGCACCTGCACGTTTTCGTCTCCCAGGAACTCCACTGCGGTTGCCTTGCAGCCTTCGTGGACCTCGACGCCTTTCCGGGCGGCATTGCGGATCAGCACCGTATCGAATTCGGCGCGCTGCACCTGGTAGGCGTGGGGCATGGACTTGTCCCAGGCTTCGGCGAAATGGAACACCTGGGCCATGCCGTGGGTGGTGGAAACAAACTCGGCGCCGGGCTTGACCATGCCGATGGCCTTGACCTCCTCGGCCACCCCCAGCCGCTCGAAGAGGGGCAGGTTGGCGGGCAGGAGGGACTCGCCGATATGAAAGCGGGGATGACGGGCCCGGTCCAGGAGCACCACCTTGTAGCCCTTCTCCACCAGGAGAGGGGCAATGGTGGACCCGGCGGGGCCGCCGCCAATGACCAGCACGTCGCATTGCTGGATCTGACTCTGTGCTTGCACTTCCATCCCTGATGCCTTTTTTATGTGTTGGCCCGAACTGTTCCCGAACCGGCGCCGGGCCCGCCGACCGGGGGAGGATTATACCTTCTGCCTATGCCAGCGGCAGTTCCGTCCCGCCCGCCGCCGCGTCGATCAGTCCCTGGGCCTGGCGCCGGGACAGGCGCAGGGAGGAGACGGAGAGCAGCTTATCCACCTGCAGCTCGGTGGAGAGCTGGGGCCTCAGCCCCCGGGGCTGGCGGGGATGGGGCGGAAATTCCCGCCGCGCCTGCTCGATCTGGGCCTTGTTGGCGCTGAAGTAACGGGCCGCCGCCAGGGTTTCCGGCAGGTGCTTGAGGACATGCCAGAGACTCCAGCGGTGCTGCCACAGGCGCCGCGCAAAACGACGCCGGTAAGCCTTGCTGTCGTAAAAGCGCTGCACATGCCAGTTGTACAGGGCATCCATTTCCTCCCGGGAGGAAAACCCCTGGGGCAGGAAGACGAAGTTCAGGCAGTTCATCAGGCGCCAGTCCTCCTGCATGCTGCCGCTTCGGCCACTGACGCATTCGTCCCAGATGGGAGCCCCGTGCAAGGGGCTGAACTTGGTCATGTTCATTTCATCCAGATCCAGGGAGAGGATGAAATCGCTGGTGAGCCGGACCGTTTCCGGGGTCTCGCCGGGCATGCCGAAGATGAACAGGCCCTTGGCCCTCAGCCCGGCCGCATGGATCTGGCGCACCGTGTCGCGCACCGCCTCCAGGGTCACCCCGGCCTTGTGCCGCTCCATCATGCCCGGATCGGCGGATTCTA
This sequence comes from Azovibrio restrictus DSM 23866, assembly GCF_000429665.1. Classification (GTDB taxonomy): domain Bacteria; phylum Pseudomonadota; class Gammaproteobacteria; order Burkholderiales; family Rhodocyclaceae; genus Azovibrio; species Azovibrio restrictus. The sequence goes on along the minus strand of NZ_AUCH01000022.1, from coordinate 34,174 downwards.
TGCCCATGGAGACCATCAGTGCCCCGGCCTGCCGGAGTTTCTGCAGCATTTCCAGGGAGGTATGACCAGTGCGGATGGCGCAGTTGAACTGCACCCCCAGGGGCTGCTCGATCAACAGCTCGCACAACTCCATGACCCGCTGCTTCCTGGCGGTGAACAGATCATCGTAGATATTGATGTGATAGACACCGAAGCGGTCCCGCAGGTACTTCATGTGGGCATAGGTGTACGCGGCAGAGTTGCTCCGGTAAAGCCGCTCGAATACCGTCCGGTCACAAAACGAGCAGGTATAGGGGCAGCCACGGGAGGTGATCATGGTGGCCCCGTGGCGCTGTTCGTAGGCAAACAGGGGCAGGTGGTAGGCGTGGGGAAAGCCCGCCAGCTTCTCGTAGGCGGGGAACGGCAGCTCATCGAGATCCAGGATGCGGTCCCGGCGGGGATTGGCACGGATCCGCCCCGCCGCATCCCGGTAAATCAGGTTGTGGATCTCGGCCAGGGGCTTGCCATCGGCCAGGTCCAGCAGGGCGCCCTCGCCCTCCCCGATCACCAGGTAATCAATTTCCGGAAAGTGCTCGAGGATGGGCGCCCCCAAGGAGGAAACGTGGGCGTTGCCGAAGACGATACGGATGTCCGGACGCCGCTCCCGGATGTAGAGGGCCATATCCACCGCATCCATGAAGCCGGAAGTCGTGGCCGAGAAGCCCACCATTTCAGGCTCCGTGGCCAGCACCTGGTCGCCATTGGCAGCAATGCCCGCCGGCGCATAGGGCCCCAGGCAGTCATGCAGGCAGACCTGGTGCCCGAATTTCTCCAGCCAGGAAGCCAGCTGCATGATGCCGATGGGGGGCATGCGGTTGGCAAGCACGGAAAAATCCGGCTGTCCGGGCACGAAATTGAAACCGGCAGGATGAACCAAGGTGACTCTCATGACTTGCCCCTCTCCCACCTGACAGCGGCCCCTCGAACCGGACCCCTGAAACGAAAACGGCCTCCATTGCTGGAGGCCGCTTGAATTCTGGTGGCCAGTCGCGGAATCGAACCACGGACACGCGGATTTTCAATCCGCTGCTCTACCAACTGAGCTAACTGGCCAAACGAGGTGCGCATTATAGACAGGAGCTCCTGGCAGGTCAAAGCTTTTTTAAACCGGTTTAACTTCCTGCCCCACGGCCGTGCTGTCATACCAGGCCGGGAAGATCACCCGGGCAATGGCGCCCTTGCCCCGGGGGTTGGGGCCCAGGGAGGCCGCGGCCCGGTGCTGATCGGCAATCTCCCGGACGATGGCCAGGCCCAGCCCGCTGCCTTCGGTGCCCGCGTCGTCCACCCGGTAGAAGCGCTCGAACACCAGCTCCGCCTGCTCCTCGCTGATGCCGATGCCACTGTCTTCCACTTCGAGGATGGCGAAATCCCCGTGCCCCACCACCCGGGCAGTCACCTGACCGCCGCCAGGGGTGTAGCGCAGGGCGTTGTCGATGAGGTTGTTGACCATCTCCCGGAGCAGGAAGGCGTTACCCCGGATGATGGCCGGCCCGCTGGTTTCAAAGCCCAGGTCGATGCGCCGCTCCATGGCCCGCATCACCCAGTCCTCCACCGTCTCGCGCAGCAGCTGGTCCAGGTCCAGGGGCTCCTGCTTCTGGTGCAGCTGGTCGCCAGCTTCGGTGCGGGCCAGGGTGAGGAGCTGGTTCACCAGCCGGGAGGCCCGGTCCACCCCGGTGGCGATCTGGCGCAGGGAGTTCTGCAACTGGCGTGGGTTGGATTCCCGCAGGGCCAGCTGGGCCTGGGTCTTGAGGCCTGCCAGGGGCGTGCGCAGCTGGTGTGCCGCATCGGCAATGAAGCGCTGCTGGGCATCCACGTTGCGCTTCATGCGCTCCAGCATGGCGTTGAAGGCGCCGATCAGGGGCTCCAGCTCCTCCGGCACCCGGCGGTTGGAAATCGGGGACAGGTCGGCGGACTGGCGCGCCTCTATGGTTTCCCGCAGGCGGGTCAGGGGCTGCAGCCCCTTGGTGAGACCGAACCAGACCAGCACCACGGCCAGGGGAATGATGATGAACTGGGGAATGATGACGCTGGCAATGATCTTGTTGGACAGCTGGGCCCGCTTTTCCAGGGTTTCCCCCACTTCCACCAACACCCATTGGGCCGGGGCCATGCCGGTATCGTTGAGGAAGGTGTAGGCCACCCGCAGTTCCTGGCCATTTACTTCAGCATCGCGGAAATAGATTTCCCCCGGCTCGGTAACGATGCTGTCCAGGTCTTCCGGAGGGGGAAAGTCCTTGTCCCCGGCTAGGAGCCTGGCCTGGCGGGTGAGTACGTGGAAATAGACGGTGTCGATCTCGTCGGCGCGGATCACGGCCCGGGCCGAACCCGGCAGGTTGATGGCCGGCTTGCCGCCCACGAACTTGAGCTGCCGGGAGATGGCCGAGACGTGCTCCCGCAGGGCCTGATCATAGGGAAAGGCCGCCACGTTGTTGGCGAAATAATGGGTGAGGGCAATGCTGATCGGCCACACGAACAGCAGGGGCGCCAGCATCCAGTCCAGAATCTCCCCGAACAGGGAGCGCTGGCTATCCCCCGTCCGGCGCGTCTTCGGCGGGCTTTTCAAGGCAATATCCAAGACCACGGACGGTGACGATCCTGACGCCCGCCGGCTCCACCTTCTTGCGCAGCCGGTGGATGTAAACCTCGATGGCGTTGTGACTGACCTCCTCGCCCCAGCCGCAGAGATGATCCACCAGCTGGTCCTTGCTCACCAGGCGCCCCACCCGGGACAGCATGATTTCCAGCAAGCCCAGTTCCCGGGCGGAGAGATCCAGGTTCTGGCCGTGCACGCTGGCCACCCGGCCCACCTGGTCATAGGTGAGGGCTCCATGCTGGACCACGGGGGCCGTCCCCGAGGAGCGCCGGGTCAGGGCCCGCACCCGTGCTTCCACCTCGGCCAGATCGAAGGGCTTGCCCATATAGTCGTCAGCCCCCAGGTCCAGGCCCTTGACCCGGTCGCTGGTGCCATCCAGGGCGGTCAGGATCAGCACCGGCAGTTGGGAATCCCGGGCCCGCAGGCGGCGCAGGACCTCCAGACCATTGAGCCGGGGCAGCCCCAGATCCAGGATCAGGAGATCGTAGTGGTAGTTGAGCAGGGCCGTTTCCGCATCCACCCCATTACCGGCGCAGTCCACCGCATAACCGCTCTGGCGCAGGGTGCGGCACAGGCCGTCGGCAATGATCTGATCATCTTCGGCTATCAGAATACGCATGGGCCCCCATCAATTTTTTTGCTCATTTGTAAGCTATATGTCAGTCGAAACCGATAAAATCGGTCCCGCTGTTCTCCTTTTAGGTCACGGAGTTCTGGACTACCGGAACTCGGGGAGCAAATCGATCCTGCACCGACTTGCTCCCTACCGTCTTTTTTGGCGCCCGCCACTTCCTCCAGACGTCCCAGTTTAGCAAATCCCCCCCGGGGCCGGTTATTGCGCCGCAGCACCCGTCACGCGCATCCCTTTCCTGAAGACTGAACACGAAAAAAAGCCCGGGACTCGCCCGGGCTTTTGCGTGGGTCCTGCGTCGCTTAGTGGCTGGAAGCCGCCGCAGCGCCGAGACCGGTTTCGGAGCGGATCTGCTGGGCCGGGAAGGCAGCACGTTCCTGGGCAGCCTGGGCGCTCCGGTCGGTGATGGAGAACAGCCAGATGCCGAAGAAACCAGCCGTCATCGAGAACAGGGCCGGAGAAGCGTAGGGGAAGATGGCAGCCTCGTTGTGCAGCACATCCACCCACACCGACTTGGACAGCACGGTCAGCGCCACCGCCGTGATCAGGCCGATGAAACCGCCGATCACTGCGCCGCGGGTGGTGCAATCCTTCCACAGCACGGACAGGAAGAGCACCGGGAAGTTGGCGGAAGCGGCGATGGCAAACGCCAGGGACACCATGAAGGCGATGTTCTGCTTTTCGAAGGCGATCCCCAGCACCACGGCGATCACGCCCAGGCACAGGGTGGTGATGCGGGACACCCGCAGCTCGGAGGCGGAATCAGCCTTGCCCTGCTTGAACACGGTGGCGTACAGGTCGTGGGACACGGCCGAAGCGCCGGACAGGGTCAGACCGGCCACCACGGCCAGGATGGTCGCAAAGGCCACCGCAGAGATGAAGCCCAGGAACACGTTGCCGCCCACGGCGTTGGCCAGGTGGATGGCCGCCATGTTGCCGCCACCCAGCAGAACACCCTTGGCGTCCAGGAAGGTGGGATTGGTCAGCACGAAGGTGATGGCGCCAAAACCGATGATGAAGGTCAGGATGTAGAAGTAGCCGATCCAGGTGGTGGCCCAGAACACGGACTTCCGTGCTTCCTTGGCATCAGGCACGGTGAAGAAGCGCATCAGGATGTGGGGCAGACCGGCGGTACCGAACATCAGGGCCATGCCGAAGGAGATGGCGGAGATGGGGTCCTTGATGAAAGAGCCGGGGCCCATGATGGCCTGCCCGACCTTGGCCGCATCTTCGGGGCTCTTGCCGGCAGCGGCAGCCACTTCGGACTTGATGCGCACGGCGTCGGCAAACATGGCTTCGGGGGAGAAACCGTAGTTGAGCAGCACCATGAAGGCCATGAAGGAAGCACCGCAGAGCAGCAGGATGGCCTTGATGATCTGCACCCAGGTGGTGGCCGTCATGCCGCCGAAGAGCACATACACCATCATCAGGCCGCCCACGATGACCACAGCCATCCAGTATTCCAGGCCGAACAGCAGCTTGATCAGCTGGCCGGCACCCACCATCTGGGCGATCAGGTAAAAGGCCACGACGACAAGGGTGCCAGTGGCGGCGAAGGCGCGGATCGGGGCCTGACGGAAACGATAGCCGGCCACGTCGGCGAAGGTGAACTTGCCCAGGTTGCGGAGCCGTTCGGCCATCAGGAAGGTGATCACGGGCCAGCCCACCAGGAAGCCGATGGCGAAGATCAGGCCATCGTAACCGCTGGCCATCACGGCAGCGGAAATACCCAGGAAGGAGGCGGCCGACATGTAGTCGCCGGCAATGGCCAGACCATTCTGGAAGCCGGTGATACCGCCGCCGGCGGTGTAGAAGTCAGCCGCAGACTTGGTCTTGGCGGCAGCCCACTTGGTGATGTACAGGGTGCCGGCCACGAACAGGGCAAACATGATGATGGCCGTCCAGTTGGTGGCCTGCTTTTCAGCCTGCCCCAGGTCGGCACCCGCCGCGCAGGCGGCACCCGCCAGGCCGAACAGGGCCAGGGCGGCAAAAACTTGCTTGAGCCGGGTCATTGCTTGACCTCCTTGATGATTTCAGCGGTGACCGCATCGAATTCGTTGTTGGCCCGGCGCACATAGATGCCGGTGATGACGATGGTGAACACGATGACCCCGACCCCGATGGGAATGCCGATGGTGGTCACGCCCTCGCCCAGCTTCTGGGACAGGAACTCCTTGTTGAACGCAATCAGCGCGATGTAGCCGTAGTAGACGATCAGCATGCAGATCGTCATGAACCAGCCATAGGCCGTCCGGGTCTTTACCAGTTGCTGGTATTTCGGATTGGCCCGGACCTTCTCGTTTATGTCTTCTTTCATGGGAACCTCCTTTGGTAATGCTGTTCTTGATGCAGCGGTGGAAAGTTAGCCCCCGAAACTTACTGAGCCCTTACATCTTTGTTTAAAAACATTGAAATAGGCGTCTGTATTTTTATATGTTTTTTATAAAAGTAAAAAACGGATGTCACAAACATCCGTCTGTTTCCGCAAAGAAAAACGGCGCCCCCAGGCGCCGTTTTTCGTGGATCGGGAAGGACCGGGATTACATGCCCATGCCCATGCCGCCCATACCGCCCATGCCGCCCATGTCGGGCATGCCGGCGGCGGGCTTGTCTTCAGCCAGCTCGGCCACCATGCAGTCGGTGGTGAGCATCAGGCCGGCCACGGAGGCAGCGTTCTGCAGGGCGGAACGGGTCACCTTGGTGGGGTCCAGCACGCCCATTTCGACCATGTCGCCATAGACGCCGGTAGCGGCGTTGAAGCCGTAGTTGCCGGAGCCCTTGACCACTTCGTTCACCACCACGGAGGGTTCGTCGCCAGCATTGGCAACGATCTCGCGCAGGGGAGCTTCGATGGCCTTCAGGATCAGCTTGATGCCAGCGTCCTGGTCGTGGTTGTCACCCTTCAGGGCGCCCAGGTTGGCACGGGCACGCAGCAGGGCAACACCGCCGCCGGGGACGATGCCTTCTTCAACGGCAGCACGGGTGGCGTGCAGGGCGTCTTCGACGCGGGCCTTCTTTTCCTTCATTTCGACTTCGGTGGCAGCGCCAACCTTGATCACGGCCACGCCGCCGGCCAGCTTGGCAACACGTTCCTGGAGCTTTTCCCGGTCGTAGTCGGAGGTGGCTTCCTCGATCTGCACGCGGATCTGCTTGACGCGGGCCTGGATGGTGGCTTCGTCACCGGCGCCGTCGATGATGGTGGTGTTTTCCTTGGCGATTTCAACGCGCTTGGCCTGGCCCAGATCCTTCAGGGTAGCCTTTTCCAGGGTCAGACCGGTCTCTTCGGAGATCACGGTACCGCCGGTCAGGATGGCGATGTCTTCCAGCATGGCCTTGCGACGGTCGCCGAAGCCGGGAGCCTTGACGGCCACGGTCTTCAGGATGCCGCGGATGTTGTTCACCACCAGGGTGGCCAGGGCTTCGCCATCCACGTCTTCAGCGATGATCAGCAGGGGGCGGGAGGCCTTGGCAACCTGTTCCAGCACGGGCAGCAGGTCACGGATGTTGGAGATCTTCTTGTCGAACAGCAGGACGTAGGGGTTGTCCAGCAGGGCCAGCTGGCGGTCGCCGTTGTTGATGAAGTAGGGGGACAGGTAGCCGCGGTCGAACTGCATGCCTTCCACCACGTCCAGTTCGTTTTCCAGGGACTTGCCGTCTTCAACGGTGATGACGCCTTCCTTGCCGACCTTTTCCATGGCCTGGGCGATGATGTCGCCGATGGAGGAATCGGAGTTGGCGGAGATGGAGCCGACCTGGGCGATTTCCTTGTTGGTGGTGCAGGGCTTGGAAATCTTCTTCAGTTCTTCGATGGTGGCGGTCACGGCCTTGTCGATGCCGCGCTTCAGGTCCATGGGGTTCATGCCGGCGGCCACGTACTTCATGCCTTCGCGCACGATGGCCTGGGCCAGCACGGTGGCGGTGGTGGTGCCGTCACCGGCGATGTCGGAGGTCTTGGAAGCGACTTCCTTGACCATTTGCGCACCCATGTTGGCGAACTTGTCCTTCAGTTCGATTTCCTTGGCGACGGAAACGCCGTCCTTGGTCACGGTGGGGGCGCCGAAGGAGCGCTCCAGCACCACGTTGCGGCCCTTGGGGCCCAGGGTCACCTTGACCGCGTCGGCCAGGATGTTGATGCCATCAACCATGCGGGAACGGGCGGAATCGCCGAACTTGACTTCTTTAGCAGCCATTTGAATCTCCTATTTTTAAATACGGGGTATGGGTCGGGGAGAAAGCGCTCAGGCTTCCAGCACGCCCATGATGTCTTCTTCACGCATGACCAGGACTTCCTGGCCATCGACCTTGACGGTCTGGCCGGCGTACTTGCCGAACAGCACCTTGTCGCCCACCTTCACATCCATGGCGATGGTCTTGCCGGAATCGTCGCGCTTGCCGGGACCGACAGCCAGGATTTCGCCCTGATCGGGCTTCTCACCGGCGGAATCAGGAATGACGATGCCGGAGGCGGTGGTACGTTCGGCTTCAACACGCTTGACGATCACACGGTCGTGCAAAGGACGGATTTTCATGGAGCAGACTCCTCTTTCTTCAAAAACAGTGATACGGAAATTGGTGGGGTTACGCCCCGGATGGCAACGCGCTGTTAGCACTCGCTGCCGACGAGTGCTAATAATAGGGGCGCCCCAGGGGCATTTCAAGAGCCCCCGACGCAAGTTTTTTTGTTCCTGCACCAGCCGGGAACGGAGCAGGCCCCCCTCAAACCAGCGGGGCCGGCTGTCAGGACGGCAGCCTGACGCTCACGGCCCCTCAATTCCCGCCGAGCAGCCCGGCCTTGCCCCGCCACCGGCCTCAGCCATAAACCTTGCATTTCTCCGAAAAACAAAAGATTCGCCACAAAACCCATGAGAACACCATGGCCAGCCCAGCTCCACAGGCCCGTGCAGCCACGAAAGCTTCGGCTTCCCGATCCCGCTCGCCCCCCGGGCATGGCGCCCCCCTGTTGATTTTTGCAAACTCCTGTGGTCCGATGCGCAACTGCTGCAAAGGCCTCTGTTTTTTGCAATCAACCACAAAGGGAACGCAAGATGTTTGGAGCTGGCAAGCAGTTGAAGATGGAACTGACGGACGCCCTCGCCACGGTGGCCCGGCAGAAGGCGGTGCTGGACGCCATCGACCGGTCGAATGCCCGCATCGAGTTCAAACCCGATGGCACCATCGTGGACGCCAACGCCAATTTCCTGCAGACCATGGGCTACACCCTGGCCGAGATCACCGGGAAACACCACCGGATGTTCTGCGACCAGGCCCTGCTGGGCTCCCCCGACTACAGCAGCTTCTGGCAGAAGCTGGGACGTGGCGAGTTCGTCTCCGGGCGCTTCAAGCGCCTGCGCAAGGACGGCACGCCGGTATGGCTGGAAGCCAGCTACAACCCCATCATCGGTACCGACGGGAGACTGCTGGGGGTGGTCAAATTCGCCGTGGATATCACCCCGCGCATCCTCGAAGCCCAGGACCGCCAGGCCCGGCTGGCCGCCATCGACCGCTCCATGGCCGTGATCGAATTCGACCTGGACGGCACCATCCTCGCGGCCAACGACAATTTCCTGAAAACCATGGGCTACCGCCTGCAGGACATCACGGGTCAGCATCACCGGATCTTCTGTGACCACGCCCTGACCGACAGCAACGAGTATTCCACCTTCTGGCAGAACCTGCGGCGCGGCCAGATCCTCTCCGGACGTTTCCGGCGGCTGCGGGCCGACGGCAGCACGGCCTGGCTGGAAGCCACCTACAACCCGGTGCTGGACCCCGACGGCAAGCCCTACAAGATCATCAAGTTCGCCACCGACATCTCCGCCCAGGTGGAACGGATGGAACGGGAAATCAGCAACGCCGACGAGGCCCTGGACATTTCCCGGGAAAACGAGGCCCTGTCGGACCAGGGGGCCGGCGTGATCAGGGATGCCGCCAGCAAGATGCTGCAGATCGCCGCCTGCGCCCAGTCCGCTTCGGACACCATCGAGGAGCTGGGCCGTCAGTCCGGCCAGATCACCTCCATCGTCCAGACCATCCGGGAAATCGCCGACCAGACCAACCTGCTGGCCCTGAATGCGGCCATCGAGGCGGCCCGGGCCGGGGAGCAGGGGCGCGGCTTCGCCGTGGTGGCCGACGAGGTCAGGAAGCTGGCCGAGCGCACCAGCACCTCCACCAAGGAAATCTCCGGGATGATAGACAAGGTCCAGAACGGCACCCGATCCGCCATCGCCAGCATGGCCGACACCCTGGCCCAGGCCAATGAAAGCGTCACCCTGGCCGACAAGGCCTCGGAATCCATCGCCACCATCCGCGAAGGCGCCCGCCGAGTCGTGCAGGTGGTCGAGGATGTGGGACGCAATCTGCGCAATCAGGACTGAGCCGAAGCGCCCGGCCCCGGCTGGGCCTCAGGAAAAAACCCTCAGGAAGCCGCGGCCATGAGCCGGGCCGCCTGCTCGGCTGCCTCGTCGAACAGAGAGGTGGCGTTGCAGCGGCTCGCCTGGCGCACCCGCAGCAGGGCATCCAGGACCCCGGGCCCCAGGTAAACCGCAAAATCCCAGTCCGGGTTGGCCAGCAGCACCTCACCCCCCGGGCCGTCCCAGGAAAGACGGCCGCACAGGAGCCCGGCCCCGGCGTCGGGCAGCTGGAACTCCAGCCACTCTCCGCGCCGCCCGGGGGTGACGGTGATGTTCCCCGGCTCCGGATAGCGCAGCACCTTGAGCAGGCGCCCCCCGGCTTCCAGATCGTAGTGCTGCAGGGCGCCCCGCCCCACGGGCGCCTGGATGGCCTCTTCGAGCCCGCCTTGCGGCCGGGCCGGAGCTGCGGGCGGCAGGGCCCGGCCGCGCATGGCGGCAGTCTGCAGGGCAAAGCAGGCATCCAGGAAGGGGCTGCCCGGGTCCAGGCGCCGGCCGATGGCGGCCAGGGCAATGGGAATGCGCTTCAGGATGGAAGGGATCAGGGCGGCCAGCCGCTGCCGCTCCTCCTGGGTCTGCTTGGGGGCGATGCTCCACAGCAGTTCATCCACCAGGCCGCTGGCCGCCAGCCATGCCTGGCCCTGGACCCCGCCCGTGCGGCAGGCGGCTTCGAGCACGGCAAACCAGTCGTGCTCCAGGAATTCCACGAACTCCTGGGGCAGGCCGGCCTGCAGCCGGGAGGCCAGGAACTGGCGCGCCACGCTGGCGGCCTGGCCCTCCTGCTCCACCCGGGCCACCAGGGGCTGGTAGGCGGCGGCCAGGGCCTCGATGGCCTCGCCCCGTGCGGCAATGGCGGCATCCAGGCCAGCCAGGGCAGCCGTGAAGGTTTCGCTCCCCAGTCGCGGCGCATTGCGGATGCCGGCGGCGATCTGATTCAACTGCTGGCAGACCGGATGTTCGAACCCGGCTGAAGGCGGCAGGCCGGTAGCCAGTACCGCCATGCGGTCCAGGGTGAGCCGGGCCGGATGCTGGCGCTCGGAAAAGAAACTGCGGTCCTGGAGGGCCAGCTTGAGCACGGGAATCTGCAGGCCGACAATCGCGGCCCGGGCCCCTTCGGCGAGCTGAGGGTGGGCAAAGATGGCCTCGAAGATCAGCGCCAGGGCATCAATGGAAGCCCCGTCCGGGCCGGCCACCCCCAGGTTACGGGCGTTCAAGGCTGCGGGCGGACGCCCGGGCCCATCGCTCCCAGCCCCATGCATGATCAGTTCGGGATTGGTGGGCGTAAAGGCATCCAGGGTCTTGAGACGGTCCAGCAACCGTTCCAGCAGTTCCGCATCCACCACCTGAACCGGCCCGCCCCCGGCCGGGGCGAGCTGGACGGCCCCGCCACCTGTCGGCCCAGGACTAGCGGTCTGCTGCAGCAGGGCACCTTTAAGGGCCGCCAGGGGATCCTCGCCCCCGGATGCCGGCTCCCCGGCCGGCCCGCTGGGGGCCTGGACGATGCTGCGCTGGGCCACGGCCGCCGCCACCCCGGCCTGGGCCAGCAGGTCCGCCAGTTCTCCGTAGAGCACGGGCATGTGCAGGGCAAGCTGCTGCTCCAGACGGTCGAGCAGATCCAGAATCTTCTCCTGGCTCAGCCCCAGGGCGGCGCACAGGGCGGCCAGCCCGGCGCTGACCCCGTCCGGGCTCATGGGGTTGTCCTTCAATACCAGCTCCGGCCGGTTCAGCAGAGTGACGCAGCGCAGGTGCAGACGCCACAGGTTCTCGGCGCAGCGGTCATAGAGACGCCGGGCGATGTCGTCCCGACGCAGTTCCTGTTCCAGCTGGTTGTCATCCACCAGGGAGATTCGCGATGCGGTCAGGCCATCGGCCTGCTCGAACCCCGAGCGGCGGGCCGCGCTCACCATGGCCTCGAAGAAGGCGCCTGCCCCTTCCTGCAGCTGCTCCAGGGCCCTGGGTTCCAGCACCCCGGCTTCCTGGGCCACCACCACGAGGCGCTGCAGATAATGGGCCCGGCATTGCTGGACCACCCCGTAGCGGTCCCAGGATGGCGGCTTGGAGAGAGCTGAGGAATCGGTAAGGTGCATGGCGGCAAGCCCGGAATCCGGACTGCAGGGCACATCCGGCCATGCAGTCCCACCGGGCTGGGAGAGAGTTTTTATGAGGGATCCATGGTATTGACGAAACTCCGGTTTGTCATCACTCTAACGAACTATTACTTTTTGCCGACCCCGGGCCCAGTATCGGCCTTCTTCTGGTGCAACAGCATGAAAACCAATCTTCCGGTCACCCAGCGCGAAGTCCCCTTCCCCGCCAGTACCTACCTGGTATCCCGCACCGACCTGAAGGGTGTCATCACCTATGTGAATGACGCCTTCGAAGAGATCAGCGGCTTTTCCCGCACCGAATTGCTGGGCCAGAGCCACAACATCGTGCGCCATCCAGACATGCCGCCCCAGGCCTTTGCCGACCTGTGGCACACGGTGAAATCGGGATTGCCCTGGCGGGGCCTGGTGAAGAACCGCTGCAAGAATGGCGACCATTACTGGGTCGAAGCCCTGGTGGTGCCGGTCAAGCAGAATGGCCAGACCACCGGCTACATGTCCGTGCGCACCCCGGTGAGCGCCGGCCGCATCCAGGAGGCCGAAGCCCTGTACGCCCGCCTCAAGGCCAGCGGCGCCCCCCTGCATACGGCCCGGGGCGGCTGGTTCGGCCGGCTTTCCCTGCGCGCCCGGCTGTGGGCGATGCTGGCGACCCTGATGGTGATGCTGCTGATCGGCAGCTTCATCGGCCTGGGAGGCATCTCCCATGTCAACAAGGAACTGAAGTACCTCTACCAGCACGAGCTGACGCCCTCCAACAAGATCAACCGGATCATGTTCCTGCTCGGGGACAACCGCTCCCAGGTCATGCTCGGCCTGCAGCACGATCCGGGCAACCCCAACTCCAAGCTCCACGACCACCCCCTGGCCCTGCACATCGACAACACCCTGAAGAACCGCCAGGAAATCAACTCCTTGCTGGACGAGCTCAAGGGCATCCCCATGAGCGCCGAGCAGCAGGCCCTGTTCGACAAGTTCGGCGCCTCCCGGGAGCGCTTCTCCAAGGAGGGGGTGAACCTGGCCCGGGAAGCCCTGGCGGCAGGCCAGTACCTGAAGGCCAACGAGATCCTGCTGCTCCAGATCAACCCGCTCTATGCCCAGATGCAGAAGGACGGGGACGCCCTGATCCAGTCCCTGGCCCGAGCCGCCACCCAGCGCTATGACGATGCCGAAACCAGTTACACCCGGGTACTGACCCTGGCCGTGGCCGGCACCCTGGGGGCCCTGCTGCTGGCAACCCTGGGCGGCTACCTGCTGATCCAGGCCATCGTCGTGCCCCTGCGCAAGGCCCTGAACCACTTCGAACAGATCGCCGAGGGCAAGCTCACCGAAGACATCGACGTCTCCGGCCGGGATGAAACGGGCATCCTGCTCTGCAACCTGGGGGCCATGCAGGCCCACCTGAAGGCGATGATGGACGAGATCAGCGCCGTGTCCCGGGACATCGAGAGCCGCAGCCGGCAGCTGGAAGGCCACATGGCCCAGGTGGCGGAACAGTCCATGCAGCAGCAGGACGCGGTCCAGAGCGTCGCCGCCGCCACCGAGGAATTCAGCCAGTCGGTGGCCGAGGTGGCCAGCAATGCCGAGGAAACCGCCACCGCCGCGCGCAACTCCCAGGACCTGGTGGAAGACAGCAACGGCAAGATCAACCAGAGCATGGTCGCCACCAGCAAGGTGGTGGAATCGGTGCAGGCTTCCAGCTCCACCATCCATGAACTGAGCGACTCGATCCAGAAAATCGGCGACATCACCCGGGTGATTCAGGAAATCGCCAGCCAGACCAACCTGCTCGCCTTGAACGCCGCCATCGAGGCGGCCCGGGCCGGGGAGCAGGGCCGGGGCTTTGCGGTGGTGGCCGACGAGGTCAGGAAACTGGCGGAACGGACCACCAGCTCCACCACCGACATCTCCACCATGGTCAATGAAATCCAGGCGGTGACCCAGACCGCCGTGACCGGCATGGAACAGGCCGCCCAGGAGGTGGATACCGGCGTCGGCATGTTGCGCGAAAGCGTTTCCGGCCTGGAAGGCATCACCAGCGCCAGCCAGCAGGTCTCGGGCATGGCCCAGCAGATTTCCGACGCGGCCCAGCAGCAGAACATCGCCAGCCAGGAGGTGGCCAGCAACATGGAACACATCACCGACCTGATCGAGCAGAACACCAGTTCCGCCCGGGAAGCCAAGAGCGCTGCCGATGAACTCTTGCAGACGGCCGGCCGTCTGGATACCCTGATCGCCCGCTTCCAACTCTACAAACGCTGATGCTCCGCTCCCTCCTGGGAGCCGCCCTGTTCTGCTGGGCCGGCTCCCTGCTGGCCCAGGCCCTCCCTGCCAGCGTCACGCAAGCCCTGGCTACCGCCCAGATTCCCCTCCAGTCCGTGGCCGTGGTGGTACAGCCCCTGGACAACACCGGACCGCCCCTGGTGCGTCACAACGCCCAGGCCCCGATGAATCCCGCCTCGGTGATGAAGCTCGTCACCACCTATGCCGCCCTGGAATTGCTGGGCCCCGCCGCCACCTGGCAGACCGGCGCCTGGGCCAGCGTCGAACCCGGCGCCGACGGCCGCCTGCCCGGCCCCCTCTACCTGAAGGGCAGCGGCGATCCGAAATTCGCCCTGGAAAGCTTCTGGGCCCTGCTGCGCCAATTGCAGGTGCGCGGCATACGCCAGATCGACGGGGACTTGATCCTGGACCGTTCGGTCTTCAACGTCCCGGCCCTGGACCCGGGGGCCTTCGACAACAAGCCCATGCGCGCCTACAACGTGGGCCCCGACGGGCTGCTGGTGGATTTCCGCGCCCTGCGCTTCACCCTGAAACCCGAAGGCAACGGGGTGCGGCTGTGGAGCGAGACGCCCAGCGAAGGCCTGCAGGTGGACGCCCGCCTCACGGCCGGCAACGGCCCCTGCAACGGCTGGCGGGACCGGCTGGAAGTGCGCCACAGCCCCGGGCGGCTGGAAATCAGCGGCCCCTATCCGGTGAGCTGCGGGGAGAAATCCCTGTACCTGGCCCCCCTGAGCGCCGACAGCCATGTGGAAGGCCTGTTCCGGGCCCTGTGGCGGGAGCTGGGCGGCAGCTTCAAGGGCCGGGTCCGCAGCGGCGTCCTGCCCCCCGAGGCCCGGCTGCTGGCCAGCCAGGAATCGCCTCCGGTGGCCGACATGGTCCGGGACGTGAACAAGTGGAGCAACAATGTCATGGCCCGCCAGCTGTTCCTGGCCCTGGGCAACGGGGATGGCAGCGGCGCCACAGAGGAAAAGGCTGCCCTGCGGCTGCGTGAATGGCTGCGGACGAAGCAGCTGGCCTTCCCGGAACTGGTGCTGGAAAACGGCTCCGGCCTTTCCCGCCGGGAGCGGATCAGCGCCGCCAGCCTGAACCAGCTGCTGGTATCCGCCTGGCAAAGCCCGGTGATGCCGGAGCTGATCGCCTCCCTGCCCATCACCGGCCTGGACGGCACCATGAAGAAACGCCTGAACGACACGGCCGCCACGGGCCGGGCCCACATCAAGACCGGTACCCTGGACGGGGTGAAGAGCGCCGCCGGCTATGCCCTGGACGCCCGGGGCCAGCGCTACGCGGTGACTTTCCTGATCAACCACCCCCGGGCCGGGGCCGGCCAGGAGGCCATGGATGCCCTGCTGCTTTGGGTCGCCCAGCGCCAGGGGGGCTAGCTCTCCTCTTTGCCCGCTTCCTCCAGGTCGGTGAGGGCGCCCCGCTCGTCGGCGTAGATGTCGCGGATGCGCAGCACTTCCGGCAGGGCCTGACGGAAGGCCTGCAGCAGCTCCGGATCGAAGTGGCGGCCGGCCTGGCCGTCCATGAAGGCAAGGGAGTCCTGGACGGAATAGGCTTTCTTGTAGGGCCGTTCCGAAACCAGGGCATCGAACACGTCGGCAATGGCCACGATGCGCCCCTCCAGGGGGATCGCCTCCCCGGCCAGCCCGTAGGGATAGCCGCTGCCATCCCATTTTTCATGGTGGGACAGGGCGATCACCCGGGCGGTCTCGAGCAGCTCGTTCTCGTGCTTGCCGATGATTTCCGCACCCATCACCGGATGCTGGCGCATGACGCGCCAGTCCGCCTCGTCCAGCTTGCCCGGCTTCAAGAGGATGGTGTCGGGAATGCCGATCTTGCCGATGTCGTGCATGGGTGCGGTGTTGAGGATGATGTCCGCCGCCTCGGGCCCCAGGCCGTAGGCCTCGGCAATCAGCCGCGCATAGTGGCTCATGCGCAGCACATGGTTGCCCGTCTCGTTGTCCTTGAATTCGGCGGCCCGCCCCAGGCGGCGGATGATCTGGCGCCGGGTCACCTGCAGCTCCCGGGTGCGCTGGCGCACCATGCGCTCCAACTCCCGGGACTGGTCGTAAAGGGCCAGGTGCGTGCGCACCCGGGCCCGGACGATGGGCGGGCTGATGGGCTTGGTGATGTAATCGACGGCCCCCAGCTCCAGCCCCAGCTCCTCGTCCGATTCGCCGTCCATGGCGGTGACGAAGATCACCGGGATGCGGCGCCGGTCGGGGTTGGCCTTGAGGCGGCGACAGACTTCCAGGCCGCTCATGCCGGGCATCATGATGTCGAGCAGGATCAGGTCCGGGGGCTCGGGGGAGCAGACGATCTGCAGGGCCTTCTCGCCACTGGCGGCAACCCGGACCCGGTATTCATCCTTGAGGATCTGGGCCAGCAGTTCCAGATTGTCCGGGGTGTCGTCGACGATCAGGATGTTCTGTTTGGGCAGCAGGGAGGTCACGGGTACGAACTCCGGAACAATGTATTTCCGTAGGATAAACGTTAAGCGAAACCCTGTGTGAGCCCCTCACCAGCCTTTCTGCAGCCTTTCAGCAGGAGACTGGCAGGAAGCGCTCCAGGGTGATGGCCGCCGGTGTCACCCGGGCCCCCAGGGCTGCCACCTGCACCCCCCGGGCCAGGGCCTGGCGCAGGGTCGCACCATAGACCGGGTCGATGTGGTCCGCCGGTCGCACTTCGCACACATCATCGCGCTGGACGCAGAACACCAGCAGGGCCCGGGCGCCCTGGGCCACCATGGCCGCCATTTCCTCCAGGTGCCGGGCGCCCCGTGCAGTCACCGCATCAGGAAAATACCCCCCCCCGCCGGCCACCGCCGCCGTGACGTTTTTCACCTCCACGTAGCAGGGCGGCAGCCCCGCCCCGGTGAGCAGCAGGTCGATGCGGGAGCTCTGCCCATACTTCACCTCCGGCCGGATTTCCTCGTAGCCCGCCAGCCCCGGCAAGCGGCCCGCCTCGATGGCTTCCCGCACCAGGGCATTGCTGCGCCCCGTGTGCAGCCCCACCAGCACCCCTTCCCGGCCGGCTCCATCGGCCAGGCCTGCTTCCACCAGCTCCCAGGTCCAGGCCAGCTTGCGCCGGGGATTGTCGCTGGCGGACAGCCACACCCGGCTGCCCGGACGCTTGCAGCCGAGCATGGAGCCGGTATTGGGACAATGGGCCGTCACCAGCCGCCCGTCAGCCAGCTCCACGTCGGCCAGAAAGCGTTGGTAGCGGCGCACCAGGCGCCCTTCGCTCAGGGGCGGCAGCTGCATTTCAGTGGCGAAAGACCAGAGAACCCGGCCTCAGGGCGCCGGCACCGGCAGGGGCTTGCGGTCCACCAGGGCCATCCAGCCCCGGATCACCCGGTACAGGACCCAGACCCCCGCCACCAGGATCACCAGGAAGGCCGCCGGAATGCCGATGATGGTGAGCGCCATGAGCCCCGCCAGGAGCACCCAGAACAGGGCGAACCAGAAGGTGCGCAGCTGCCAGCGGTAATGGCTGTCGAGCCAGGTGTCGCGTACCTCGCCCCGTTTGATGTAGTTGAGGATGACCGCGATGATGGAAGGCCAGCCAAACAGGAAGGCCCCGACGATGGTGGCCGAAGAGAGCACGCCGCTCAGGGCGGAAAAGGCATGCAGCCCGTACATGATGTGGGCCCAGGTGCGGGCGCCCTCCAGGGGATCGCTGCTGGAAACGGGGTAGTCCGGCATGGTTCGGGCCTCCAGATGGATTCAGGGAGGCCCCATTCTACTCAGGGCACCCACCAGAAGCGCACCAGATGGAAAAAGATGGGGGCCGAGAAGGCGATGGAATCCACCCGGTCGAGCATGCCCCCGTGCCCCTCGATCATGCTGCCCCAGTCCTTCAGCCCCCGGTCCCGCTTGATGGCGGAGAGCACGAAGCCGCCGAAGAAGCCGAGGATGTTGATGGTCAAGGCCAGCAGGGCCGCCTGCCAGGGGGCGAAGGGGGTGATCCACCACAGGGCGGCACCCACGGCCGTGGAGGTCAGCACCCCGCCCACCAGCCCCTCCAGGGTCTTGGAGGGGGAAATTTCCGGCGCCAGCTTGTGCCGCCCCAGGAGCTTGCCCCAGACATACTGGAACACGTCGCTGGACTGGACGGTGAGCACCAGGAACACGATCAGCTGCAGGTTGCGCCCCTCGAAACCGGGAATCTGCAGGGTCAGCAGGGCCGGCACATGGGACAGGCAGTAGACGCAGATCATCAGCCCCCACTGGACCTTGGCGGCCCGCTCCAGGAAGCGGGTGGTATCGGCCCCCAGGGTGGAGGAGATGGGCAGCAGCAGGAAGGCATAGACCGGAATCAGAATGCTGAACAGGCCATACCAGTCGATACCGATCAGGAAATACTGGAGCGGCAGGAAGAGGAAGAAGCTCCACACCAGGGCCCGGTGGTCGCCGCGCCGGGTGTAGGTGACCGAGATGAATTCCCGCAGGGCCTGGAAGGAGATGAAGGCAAACAGCAGGATCACCCCGGTCTTGCCGGCCCAGAAGGCCAGGCCCAGCAGGGCCACCATGCCCCACCAGGCCTTGATGCGGGCATTGAGGTTGGCGATGCCCGGACTGGGCTGGCCGGCGGGCTGGCGCCAGTGCAGCCAGGCGCCGATGGCGCTGGCCAGGGTCAGGAGACCGGCAACACCGGCGAAGATCAGCAGCAGGGTGGTCTGGGGATCGGGCATGGCTCAGTCGCTCGGCGGCGCAAGGCTCAGCAGGGCAGCGCTGCAGCGTTGCAGGAAATCGGCACGGCCCTCCCCGGGCTGCAGCACCAGGGGCGCCCCGAAACTCAAGGTGCACAGCAGAGGGATGGGCACCAGGCTGCCCTTGGGCATAGCCCGGCCCAGGTTTTCTATCCACACCGGGACGAACTCCACCTGGGGCTGGGCCTCGGCCAGGTGGTGCATGCCGCTCTTGAAGGGCAGCAGGCCATCTCCCAGGTTGCGGGTTCCCTCGGGAAACAGGATCAGGGACTCCCCCGCCGCCAGGGGGGCCGCCATGCAGGCGATGGGGTCGGCGTGGCGGCTCACCTTGCGGTTGATCAGCACGCCCCGGAACACCGCCTCGATCAGATAACGGCGCAGGGGGCCCTGGAGCCAGTAATCGGCCCCGGCCACGGGCCGGGTGCGGGCCCGCAGGGCGGGCGGCAGGCTGGCCCAGATGAGCAGGAAATCCCCGTGACTGCGATGGTTGGCGAAATACACCCGGGGCCGCAGGTCTGGACGGCAGCCCAGCCACAGGGCCCGGACCCCGGTGAGCAGCTTGGCAAAGCCGCATAGCAGGGCACCGACCCAGGCATCGAGCAGGCGGGGCGCCATGTTCAGCGGCCCCCGCTGGCCGCCAGGCCGCTGCGCAGGCGGTTGCGGATGTTGAGGAGCATCCCGGCGCAGGCGGCCGGCATCAGCCAGAAGGTCCAGTCCGGCAGGCTGCCGGCCAGTCCCAGCCAGAGCCCCAGGGCCCCGAACAGGAAGGCCCGGTCGCTCTTGCCCACGGGGCCGTCGTACTGGCGCGGCGCCCCCACCATGGGCCCCAGGGCGCCGGTCATCTCGGAGAGCAGGGCGAGGAAGATGACGCTGCCGATGCTGGCCCAGCCAAATGGCGCCACCAGGACGAAGGGCAGGTACAGGGCGGCATCGGCCACCACATCGGAAAGCTCGTTCAGATAGGCCCCCAGGGGCGTCTTCTGGCCGAATTCCCGGGCCAGCATGCCGTCGATGGCGTTCAGGGCCATGCGCAGGAACATCCACAGGGGCAGCAGCAGGAAGGCGCCCGGCCAGGCGGGTCCGGCCAGGAACAGCCCGGCCCCCAGGGCCAGGGAAAGCAGCATGGCCAGCAGGGTGACGGCATTGGCCGTGACCCCCAGGGCGGCCAAACGGGCCACCAGGGGGCGCAGCAATCCCTGGAAGGCCGGCTTGAGTTGATAGATTGTGAGCATGGTCGGCATGGGGGGATGGCAGGATGCCGGCGGATTATACCCAGAGCCGGCCCGGCTACCCGTCCTGCATCGGCATTCCCGCCCTGGCGGGGCTTCGGTTATGCTGGCCCTCCTTCATCCCGGAGACATCCCATGCGCCTGATCGCCCTCTTCGCCAGCCTGCTGTTCCTCGCCGCCTGCAGCAAACTGACCCTGGCCAATTACGACAAGCTCAAGGTGGGCATGAGTTTCGAGGAAGTGAGCGCCATCATCGGCAGCCCGGACAAATGCGACGAGACCCTGGGCATCAAGAGCTGCAGCTGGAGCCAGGGCGAAAGCCTGGTCACCGCCAACTTCGTGGGCAACCAGGCGGTCCTACTCAACGCCAGCAATCTCAAGTAAGCCTTACAACCCCAGTTCGCCCCACAGGGCATCCACCTTTTGCCTGACGGCGGCGTCCATGGCGATGGGGGTGCCCCATTCCCGGCTGGTTTCCCCAGGCCACTTGTTGGTGGCGTCCAGGCCCATCTTGGAGCCCAGGCCCGCCACCGGGCTGGCGAAATCCAGGTAATCGATGGGTGTGTTGTCCACCAGGGTAGTGTCCCGGGTGGCGTCCATGCGGGTGGTGAGGGCCCAGATCACTTCCTTCCAGTCACGGATGTTCACGTCCTCATCCACCACGATGATGAACTTGGTGTACATGAACTGGCGCAGGAAGCTCCAGATACCGAACATCACCCGCTTGGCGTGGCCCGGGTACTGCTTTTTGATGCTGACGATGGCCATCCGGTAGGAGCAGCCTTCCGGCGGCAGGTAGAAGTCGGTGATCTCCGGGTACTGCTTCTGCAGGAGCGGCACGAACACCTCGTTCAGGGCGACGCCGAGCATGGCTGGCTCATCGGGGGGCTTGCCGGTATAGGTGGAGTGGTAGATGGGATTCCGGCGCATGGTCATGCGCTCCACGGTGAACACCGGGAATTCCGCCTGTTCGTTGTAATAGCCGGTGTGGTCCCCATAGGGCCCCTCCAGGGCCGTCTCGCCGGGATGGATCACCCCCTCCAGGACGATCTCGGCCCGGGACGGCACCTGGAGCTCGTTACCCAGGCACTGGGTCAGCTCGGTGCGGGAGCCGCGCAGGAGGCCGGCAAACTGGTATTCGGAGAGGGTGTCGGGCACCGGCGTCACCGCTCCGAGGATGGTGGCCGGGTCGCAGCCCAGCACCACCGCCACCGGGAAGGGCTGGCCCGGATTCGCCTGGCAGTGGTCCCGGTAATCCAGGGCGCCGCCCCGGTGGGCGAGCCAGCGCATGATCACCTTGTTGGGCCCCAGCAGCTGCTGCCGGTAGATGCCCAGGTTCTGGCGCTTCTTGTAGGGTCCGCGGGTGACGGTCAGGCCCCAGGTGATCAGGGGCGCCACGTCCCCGGGCCAGCAGTGCTGGATGGGCAGGCGGGTGAGATCCACGTCCTTGCCTTCCCACACCACCTCCTGGCAGGGGGCGGAAGACACCTTTTTCGGCGCCATGGACAGCACCTGCTTCAGGAGCGGCAGCTTGTCCCAGGCCTCCTTCAAGCCCCGGGGCGGCTCCGGCTCCTTGAGGTAGGAGAGGGTACGGCCCACTTCCCGCAGGGCGGTCTGCCAGCCCTCGCCCCGCTCACCGCCGGCTCCCATGCCCATGGCGACCCGCTCGGGCGTGCCAAAGAGATTGGCCAGCACGGGAACTTCATGCCCGGTGGGTTGCTCGAAGAGCAGCGCCGGTCCTCCGGCGCGCAGCACCCGGTCGGCGATCTCGGTCATTTCCAGGCGGGGACTCACGGCCACGCCGATGCGCTTCAGTTCCCCCTGTTGTTCCAGTTGCGCGATGAAGTCGCGCAGATCGCGGTATTGCATGACGTGCTCCTTCCAGAAGCGGGCAACGATGCCCCAAGCGCCCTGCTTTTGCAATGACCAAAGCCATAAGGGCGGCGACGCCAGCAGCCAAACGGACTAAACTATGCCGATGGAAACAGGCACTCCATGAACACCATTCCCACCTCCGAACTGCAGATCGGCATGTACGTCAGCGAGCTTGACCGCCCCTGGCTCGGCACGCCCTTCCTGCTGCAGGGCTTCCTGATCGAGACCCAGGAGCAGCTCGACCAGCTCGCGGCCCTGTGCGAGACCGTGCAGGTGGACCCGGCCCACTCGGTGGGCGACTTTTTCGCCGCCCGCCGCCACGAGGTGCATCCCCATTTACGCAGGGCCGAGCCGCCGCTGGATTTCGTCGAGGTGGTGCGCCGCATCCGCCAGGTCCAGGGCAAGCGCCCGGCCCGGCCGCCCCGGGTGCACCCGGAGCAAAAACGCAGCCAGCTGGAAGAGGAGCTACTGTACTCGGCCCCCATCATCGAGGATATCCAGGCCAGCCTGGCCGCCCTGAGCGAGTGCATCCGCAGCGAACGGCCCCTGGACCTGGCCCATCTGGGCGAACAGGTGCGCCAGGTAGCCGAAGGGGTGGCCCGCAATCCGGAAGCCATCCTCTGGCTCACCCGCCTGAAAGGCACCGACAACTACAGCTACGACCACGCCCTGGATGTGTCGGTGCACCTGATGGTGTTTGCCCGCTTCCTGAGCCTGCCCAACCAGCAGGTGGAGTGCCTGGGCATGGCCGGCCTGATGCAGGATGTGGGCAAGACCCACCTGCCCCCGGAACTGCTGCGCAAACCCGATCCCCTGACCCCGGAGGAATACCACCTGGTCCAGTCCCATGTGGCCAGTTCCCTGGAGATCATGTTCAGCCAGCCGGGCCTGGACCCGGAATTCCTGGAAATCATCGCCCGCCACCACGAACGCATCGACGGCAGCGGCTACCCCCGCCAGCTGGCCGGGGAAACCATAGGTCTGGCGGCGGAGATGGCCGGGCTCATGGACACCTACTGCGCCATGATCCGGGACCGCCCCTACCTTCCCCCGGTCTCCAACCAGCGGGCCATGGCCGAGCTCGTCACCCTGCGCGGCCGGAAATTCCGGGCCGCCATCGTGGACCAGTTCATCCAGTGCCTGGGGCTCTACCCCATCGGCACCCTGGTGGAACTCAACAGCGGCGAAGTGGCCGTGGTGATCCAGCAGAACCAGGTACGGCGGCTGCAGCCCCGGGTGCTGATCCTGCTCGGGGCCGACAAGTCGGTGGAACGCTACCCCCGCACCATAGACCTGCTCATGGAACCCCTGACCCCCACCGGCGACAACTACCGGATCCAGCAGGCCCTGCCTGAAAACGCCTATGGCATCAATCCCCGGGACTTCTATCTTGCGTGAACCCCATTCCAACCCGGACCCGGGCACCGGCCTGCCCCGCCTGCGTCAGGCCCTGGCCCACCTGGCCCGCCTGCACCAGGGACCGCCGAACGAATGCCACGGCCTGGTGCTCCTGCAACTGCTGCCCAACCCTGCCCTGCTGCGCCTGACCCTGGAGGCGGAAACCCCCTTGCGCCAGGAGATCAGCCGCCGCCTGGGCGCCGCCCTGCGCCCCCAGGACCGGCTCTACAGCCTGGGCACCTGGGAATGGCTGGCCCTGCTGCCGCGCCTGCCCAGCCCGGCCCCGGTTTCCCTGGCCATGCTCAAGCTGCGGCGGGCCCTGCTGCAGCCGCCCCTGGAGAGCGGCGGCATCGAACTGGGCGCCGAAATCGCCTGCGGCGCCGCCTTCAGCCCCGACCAGGGCCACGACCCCCAGCACCTGATCCAGTCGGCCCGGATCGCCGCCCTGCACTCGGGCCAGTCCCACGACGGCACCCTGCTCTACCACCCGGACATGGAACAGGGGGATGCGCACCAGTCCTGCCTGGCCCGGGAGCTGCAGGAAGCCCTGGCGGAAAACCGGCTGCAGCTGTTTCTGCAGCCCCAGGTGGATATCGCCAGCGGCAGCTGCCACCACGCGGAAGCCCTGCTGCGCTGGCAGCGCCGGGACCTGGCCTGGGTGGAACCGCCCCAGATCATCGCCGCCCTGGAACGGGCCGGCCTGCGCCACGACTTCAACCGCTGGCTGTTCCAGCACGCGGCCCTGTACCTGGCCCAGCTCCGGGAGGCCGGCATCGACACCCGGATTTCCATCAACCTCACCGCCCATGACCTCCTGGACCCGGAACTGCCGGAGCTGCTGGGTCAGGCCCTGGCCACCTGGCGCCTGCCCTCCACCCAGCTGATCCTGGAAATCACCGAAACCGTGGCCGTGCGGGAGTCTGCCGAGGTGCTGGAAGTCCTGCACCGGCTGCGGGCCATGGACATCTGCCTGTCCATCGACGACTTCGGCACCGGCTACGCGGGCATGAGCTACCTGCAGCATCTGCCGGTCCAGGAAATCAAGGTGGATCAACGCTTCATCCTGCCCCTGGCGGAGTCCACCCGGGAACAGGAAATCACCCGGGCCGTGGTCGAACTGGCCCACCGGCTGGGCATGGAAGTGGTGGCAGAAGGGGTGGAAACCCCGGCAGTGCTGGAATGCCTGCGGCAGCTGGGCTGCGAACGGGCCCAGGGCCACCTGTTCAGCCCGCCCCTGCCCCTGGAGGAATTCCTCGCCTGGCAGCGGGCCCGGGCTTCAGAAGGGGCGCACGCCCCGTAGCAGGTAATCGAGGGCGATGCCGGCAAAGATGGCGGCCCCGACCCAGTTGTTGTGCCGGAAAGCCTTGAAGCAGCCCGGTCCCTGGCGCTCCCGGATCAGGGTGTAGTGGTAGCCGGCCAGGGCCACAGCCACCAGCATGCCCGCCAGGAACGGCCAGCCCAGGCCGGCCCCCAGGCCGACCCAGGCAATCAGGGCGAAGGCGGCGGCGTAGCAGAGCATCACCGCCAGCACATCGAAGCGCCCGAAGGTGATGGCCGAGGTCTTGATGCCGATCGTCAAGTCGTCGGGGCGGTCCACCATGGCGTACTCGGTGTCATAGGCCACAGCCCAGAACACGTTGGCCAGCAGCAGCACCCAGGCTTCGGGCGGCACCCGCTCCAGCTGGGCCGCATAGGCCATGGGAATGCCAAAGCCGAAGGCGATCCCCAGGTAGGCCTGGGGAATGGCAAAGAAGCGCTTGGTGAAGGGATAGGAGGCGGCAAGGAAAGCCGCCACCACGGCCAGGGCCAGGAGCAGGGGCGAGGCCAGGGGCAGGATCAGCAGCAAGGACACCAGGGTCAGCCCCGCCGCCAGCAGCAGGGCCTCCCGGGGACTGACCCGGCGCGCCGCCAGGGGCCGCTCCCGGGTGCGCTCCACATGGGGATCGAAGTCCTTGTCCGCATAGTCGTTGATGACGCAGCCGGCGGAGCGCATGAGCAGGGTGCCCAGGGCGAACACCCAGACCCAGACCCAGTCGGGCCGGCCCGCCGCCGACAGCCACAGGGCCCAGAGGGTGGGCCAGAGCAAGAGCAGGGTGCCGATGGGCTTGTCCAGCCGCATCAGCTTTTCGTACTCGTCGAGCCGATTCTTCAATGCCATCCAGTTCATGGGCGGCATTTTACTCCCTGGCTCAGATGTGGAAGTGGTTCACCGTCTCGCTCAGGTTGCGGGCCAGGCGCTGCAGGTCCTTGGCGGCGCCGGCGCTTTCCTGGACCGCCGCGGCGTTCTGCTCGCTGATCTGGGCGATCAGCTCCACCCGCTGGGCGATTTCGGTGCTGGCGGCGCTCTGTTCCCCCAGGGCCTCGCCGATCTCGTTGACCGCATACAGCACCTTTTCCGCGTAACCATGCAGGGCGGCAATGGTTTCCCCGGCCTGGGTCACTTCGCCGGATTCGGAACCCACCAGGCCGACACCGCTTTCCATGCGCTCCACCCCCTGCTGGATGCCGTTGCGCACCACATCCACCGTGGCCGCGATTTCCACCGTGGACTGGGCCGTACGCTCGGCCAGCTTCCTGACCTCGTCGGCCACCACCGCGAAACCGCGCCCCTGTTCCCCGGCCCGGGCCGCCTCGATGGCCGCGTTCAGGGCCAGCAGATTGGTCTGGTCGGCGATTTCCTTGATCACCCCGACGATGGCGGCGATCTTCTCGGATTCCCGCTCCAGGGTAGAGATCACCTGGGCCGACTCGGTCACCGATGCGGCCACCCGGCCCATGCCCTGCACCACCTGGGCCACCACCTCGTTACCCTTGCGCGACAGCTCGCCGGATTCCTGAGCATGGCTGCGGGCCTCTTCGGAATGGTCCCGCACCTGGGCAATGCCTACGGTCATTTCCTCCATGGCTGCCGCCACGGCGGACACCGCCTCGCTCTGGCTGGAAGAACGGTCCGCCACCTCCCCGGCCCGGCGGGTCAGCAGATCCGCCGCCGCTAGGAGGGAATCCGCATTCTGACGGATCTGCCCCACCATGGCAGCAAGCTGCCCCTGCATGGCCCCCATGGCCGCCATGACGCTGCCGCTGCGGGGGTTGTGGATCGCCAGGGTGAGATTCCCCGCCGCCACCTGTTCCGCCACCTGCTTCACCTCGGAGGGATCGGCCCCCAGCTGCTGCCCCACGGTGCCCAGCACCCGGGCCAGCAGCACCACGGCCAGCACCAGGCTGGTGAGCACCAGCGCGGCCACCAGAGCCTCGGAACGCTCGATGGCGGCCAGGCTCTCCTGCTTGCTGTGCTCGATCTCCTCCTTCATGAGCTTCATCTGGTCCATCAACTGGGTGCGGATCTGCCGCCACAGAGGGGTTTCCTTGCTGTTGATCAGCTGCACTGCCGCCGCCTGATCACCACTCTTGGCGATGTCCACCACCTGCCCCATGAGCTGGCGCCGCTCTTCGGCCAGCTTGTGCACCTCGGCCATCACTCCAGCCAGGGGGGTACCCGCCTGTACCAGGGTCATGGCCTGCTGGTAATGGCCGTCGAACTCCTCCAGGGCCTTGGCCAGATTGCCATGGCCGGTCTTGTTGGCCGGGTCCAGGGTGATGTTGCGCAAGGCCTGGCCGCTCTGCAGCCCCTGGGCGTACATGCCGACAATGGCCCGCTCCAGGGCCATGTCCACGTCCAGGTGCTGGATGAAGGTGTTCTTGGCCGTATGTAGACCGAACAGAGCCACCCCTGCCGCCACCAGGAAAAAGGCAAAGACCACGCTCATGGCCACGGTAATGCGGGTTTTCAGATTCATCAACAGCCTCCGGTTGGGCTAAAGCCCTTGTAATCGCGGTGCGGCATAAGCAAAACGTTATATCCGGAGAAGATGATAAACAGAAAAACCCTTTTACAGAAATATGTTTATGTCCCGCCGATCCCGGAACAGGACTACGGCACTTCCCTTTTTCCGCCACATGAGCTGCATGAAAAATGGCGCCAGAGGCGCCATTTTTCCCTACAGCCAGGACCCGAGCTACTCCCGGCGCAGGCGCAGCCAGACCAGGGCCCGCGTCAGGAACTCGGGCACCACGGTGAAGATGTAGGCCGCCACCAGGCCGTTGGCCAGGGCCGCCACCAGGAACAGGGTGGGGATGGTGCCGCCCTGATCGAGCAGGAGCGCTGCCGCCAGGGCCCCGACCACCATGAACAGGGCATTCATGATGTTGTTGGCGGCGATGATGCGGGCCCGGTAAGCCGGGTTGCTGCGCTGCTGCACCAGGGCATAGAGGGGCACGCAGTAGAGGCCGCCGCAGATGCCCAGGGCCAGCAGGTCCCCCAGCAGGCGCCAGGTGTTGCCGTCCTGCAGCAACTGCAGCAGGGGCAGGGGCGCCCCGGCCGGGGCCAGGCTCGGGGAAGCCCAGGCCAGGTCCAAGCCGAACAAGGTCATGCCCAGGGCGCCCAGGGGCACCAGGCCGGTTTCCACCCGATGCCGTGAAAGCTTCTCGCAGAGCAGGGAGCCGCCACCGATGCCGACGGAAAACACCGCCAGCAACAGGGTCACCATGCCCTCGCCGCCCCCCAGCACGGACTTGGTGTAGGCCGGGAACTGGGCCAGGAACAGGGCGCCATAGAGCCAGAACCAGGAAATGGCCAGGATGGAGAGATGGACGGAACGGTTTTCCCGGGCGTAACCGATGCAGCGCCAGCTTTCCGTCACCAGGTTGAAGTTCACCCGCAGCTCCGGCTCCGGGGCCGGCGCATGGGGAATGCCGCGGCTGGTGAGATAACCGAGCACGGCCACCGTCAGGCTGACCCCGGTGATCCACACGGTGCCCCCTTCCAGTCCGGCCAGCAGGCCGCCGGTCAGGGTGCCCAGGAGGATGGAGACAAAAGTCCCAGCTTCCACCAGGGCATTGCCCCCCACCAGTTCATCGGGACGCAGGTGCTGGGGCAGGATGGCGTACTTGATCGGGCCAAACAGGGTGGACTGGAAGCCCAGCAGGAACAGGGCGGCCAGGAGCAGCACCAGGCTTTCCAGGGCGAAACCCAGCCCCGCCAGGAGAATGATGACGATCTCCAGGAGCTTGGTGAGCCGGGCCAGCAGGGCCTTGTCGAACTTGTCCGCCAGTTGCCCGGCGGTGGCCGAGAACAGGAAGAAGGGCAGGATGAACAGCCCCGCCGCCAGATTAGCCAGCACCCCCGGGCTCAGGGTGGTCCAGGAGGCGGCTTGGAAGGTGAGCAGCACCACCAGGGCATTCTTGTAGACGTTGTCGTTGAAGGCGCCGAAGAACTGGGTGGCGAACAGGGGGCCGAAGCGGCGGCTGGCCAGCAGGGTGAACTGGGAATGCTCGCCGCTGTTGCGGGTAGGGTCGCTCATGAACGCTGCGCCTCGAAATGGGGTCGGGTGGCGAAGACCCGGGCCGGAAATGCCTGGCCCTGCCAGGACAGGGCCCGCTTCAGGGCCAGGTCGAAATAGAGGGGATTATGTTCCCGCAACAGTTCCAGATCCGCCACCGCTTCAGGCGGCAGCAGTCCCCCCGAGGCCAGGGCGGAGGGGGAGATCAGCGGCAGGATGCCGGGCAGGGGATAGTCGGAGCCGTTCAGGAGCCGTCCGTGCCAGTCCTGGCGCTGAAGCAGGGTCTTGATGACCTCCAGGTCCCGGTTGCGCAGGGTGATGGCGGAAATGTCCCCGGCCAGCAGTTCCTGCCAGGCGGGCTCGTCCATGAGCCGTGCAAAGAGCTGGAAGCTTTCCACCCGGCCGCCCCGGTCCAGGTCCTCGTCCTGCCCCATGGAAGCGCAATGGGCCACCACCACCCGCACCCCGGCTTCCAGGGCCCGGCGCAGACGCAGGGGATTGCCGTAGTGCTGGGTATCGGCGCCCTGCACCGCCTTTTCCTCGCCGCAGTGGGTGATCAGGGGCAGGCGGTGCCGGGCCAGGGCAGCGTAGAAGGCATCGCAACGGGGTGAAGCCGGGTCCATGTTCTGGGCCGCCGGCAGCCATTTGATCGCCTTCGCCCCCTGGGCTACGGCGGCGTCGAGCCGGTCCACCGCATCCGCCCGGTAGGGGTGGATGGAAGCCACCCACTCGAAGGCCTGGGGATGGGCGGCCGCCAGTTGCCGGGCGTAGTCGTCGGGCACGTAGAAGGCGCTCATTTCCGGCAGGGGCTGGCCCTCTGCGTCATGGAAATGGTCGAAGGCGAACAGCATCAGCTTCACCCCGGCCGGCATCGCCTCCACCAGGTTGAGCATGCGGTCCACGTAGCTGGCATCCACCCGCCCCGGGGCGTCGTGGGCGCAGCCGGCGTTCATGTAGAAGAGGCGCTGGGCGTACTGGAGGGGGCGCAAGGGGGTGGACAGCTGCGGCCCCACCAGGATGCCGCTGCCTCCGTCCCCGGTGCCGGCCAGGTGGGCATGGCAGTCCCAGACGTCGGCAGGATTCAGGTCCCGCCACACCCCGGTGAGCCAGGGACTTTCGCTCAAGCCCAGGGGCAGGGCCGCGCGGCAGGGGTTCACCAGACGCGGCCGGGCCAGGCTCCAGCCGGCCACGCCGGAAGCGGCGAGGATGCCCAGGCCCTGGAGGAAGCGGCGCCGGGAAACGGGTAGCGGGCTCATCTCAGACCTCCTCGGCCATGCGTTTCAGGGTGACGTAGTCGGTCTTGCCGGTCCCCAGCAGGGGCAGGGCCTCCAGGCGCACGATCTTGCGCGGGATGGCCAGCTCCGGCACGCCCAGCTCCCGGGCGCTGGCCTGCAGGGCCTCCCGGTTCAGGGCCGGATCGGTGGTAAACAGCACCAGGGCCTCCCCCTTGCTCGCGTCAGGCTGGCTGGAGGCGGCGTGCAGGCCGGCAGGCGACGCGGCCACGGCCAGCTTTTCCACCACTTCCAGGCTGACCATCTCGCCCGCCACCTTGGCGAAGCGCTTCACCCGGCCGACGATGCGCAGGAAGCCATCCCCATCCACCGTCACCACGTCGCCAGTCTCGTACCAGCCCGCGCCGATTTCCGACTCGGGCGGCAGCAGCACCCCGGGCTGGTCCGCCTTCAGGTAGCCGCTCATGACGTTGGGACCGCGCACGTGCAGGATGCCCCCTTCCGGGATGCCGGGTACCGGCAGCAGACGGTGCTCCAGCCCCGGCAGCAGCTGCCCCACGGTGCCGCTGCGATAGGCCATGGGCGTGTTCACCGCCAGCACCGGCGCGGTCTCGGTGGCGCCGTAGCCTTCGAAGATGCGCAGGCCGAACTTCTCGAACCAGAGGTTGCGCACCGTGTCGGAGAGCTTTTCGGCCCCGGCGATCACGTAGCGCAGGCGGTAGAAATCGTAGGGATGGGCAAACTTGGCATAGTTGCCCAGGAAGGTGCTGGTGCCGAACAGCACCGTGCAGCCCCGGTCGTAGGCCAGCTCGGGAATCACCCGGTAGTGCAGCGGCGAGGGGTAGAGGAACAGGTTGGCTCCCGACAGCACCGGCAGCAGGGTGCCCGCCGTGAGGCCGAAGGAGTGGAAGATGGGCAGGGCATTCAGCACCTTGTCCTCGATGGAGAAATCCACCACGGCGCGGATCTGGGCGATATTGGCCAGCAGCGCCCGGTGCGACAGCACCACCCCCTTGGGCTTGCCTTCGGAACCGGAGGTGAACAGCACCACCGCTGCGTCTTCGGGATTGCCGGAGTGCTCCACGCGGCGGGGAAACCACAGGGCCCAGGTCATGAGCCAGAGCTTGTCCGCCAGGGTCACCCGGGCGCGCAGGTCCTCCAGGTAGACCAGCTCCACCCCCTGCAGGGCCGCCAGCTTGTCGCCCAGCTTGGCCTGCTCCACGAAGGCCCGGGAAGTCACCAGGAGGCGGATTTCCGCCGCCGTGCAGGCGGCCTGCATGCCATCGGTACCGGCCGTGTAGTTGAGCATGGCCGGCACCCGCTTCAGGGCGGACAGGCCCAGGATCAGCCCCAGGGTGGGCGCCAGGTTGGGCAGCAGCAGCCCCACCCGCTCCCCCGGCCGGCTCTGGCGTCCCACCAGGCGGCCCAGGACCAGGGTCATCTTGAGCAGATCCTGGTAGGAATATTCCACCTGCTTGATGTCCTCCACCACCTTGCGCCGCCGGCCGTGGATGTCCATGGCGTCACAGAGGCTGGAATAGAGGGTCTGCTGGGGATGGGAGGCGAACAGCATTTCCTGCATCAGGCGGCGCAGCTCCTCCCCCGCCTTGCGCCGACGCAGCTTGGCCGTGGCCGCCTCGGGCATGGGCAGGCTGGTGGTGGGCAACACGGTCAGGGTGATGCGCGGCAGCAGGCGGCGCGGATGGGGATCGGCCAGCCGGGAAAAATAGCTGCGCGAAGGACCATCCAGGCGCACCGGCAACAGGGTCGCGCCGGTCTTGGCGGCCACGAAGGCCGGCCCCTCGTACACCTTCATCAGGCTGCCGGTAAGCGTCAGCCGCCCTTCAGGGAAGATCACCACCCGCCGCCCGGATTCGAGCAGGCGGATCACCTTCTTCATGGCCATGGGGCTGGCGGGGTCCACCGCCAGATGGTCGGAAAGCATCAGCACCAGGCGGAAGAAGGGATTCTTCACCACCCCCGTATGCACCACGAACACCGGGTCCTCGATGGGCAGGAACAGCCCCAGCAGCAGACCGTCCAGGAAGGACTCGTGGTTGGCCACCACCAGCAACCGCCCATCCGGCAGCGCGGCCCCCAGGCCGCGCACCCGGACCCGGAACAGGACCCGGGCCACCCCCCGGAGCAGTATGCGTAACAAGGATTTCATGGTTTCCCCTTCAATGGCGACGGCCTTCAGGCCTGTCATGATCAAGAATTTCGTTATGTAAGCGCAAAAAAAATCAGTGGTGCTGACGCAGGTAATCGAGCACGTTGCCCAGGGTCTGTTCCAGCCGGGCGCGGTTGATCCAGAACCACACCTCCTTGCCCACCTTCTCCGACTCCAGCACCTCCGCCTCCCGCAGGATTTTCAGGTGATGGGAAACCGTGGAGCGGGACAAGGTGGAAACCTCGGCAATCTGGCCCACATTGAGCCGCTCCCCCTTCTCGAACAGGAGCAGGATGCGCTGCCGATGCTCATCCCCCAGGGCCGTGAAAACCCGGGACATGGGCTGCCATTCAGGAGGGAGAGCACGGGTGTAGTCGGATTTCATGTCGATAATCTTAGTTATATCGACGCGTTCATGCAAGAGGTTTTTTGCACGGGGGTCTCGTCCGCAGCTTAAGTTGAGACTTTCGCAGCTTAGATTGAGATAGCAAACGGTTGTGCCACAATGATCTCCAGGATTTTTGTTACATAGCTTGGCGAAAAACCTTGAAGTCAGGAGATTTGAGTTTTTCGATCACGTTCCAGAAACACTTGTCGCCAGTACAATCTGAGCGCATTTAAGAACAGCACTTCACCTGTTGGGCGGCGGAGCAACTGCAGCTCACTGAGTGCTGCGGCCGTTAGGGGCAAATGTTGAATGCGAACTGCTCGGCCAAAGCGGTACGTCGACGTCGCGAGGATCTGATCGCAAATGTCCGCTAACGTGAGCCGATGCGCTTATCAGCTCCCGACCAAGAGCTAGCGTTCGCAAAGGGCGGCTTTCTGCCTACCTACATGCTGATACGCATTGCATCTGAACTGCAACGCTTAATCCGGATATCATGTAGCCAGTTATTGTTGTTCCCCTGAGCACCCCGTGCGCAGTGGCGTGAGGCCCGCCGTCACTGGCCATCCGCGCTGAGATAGCGATTGTTAGTCACGCCGGTGCAAGGGCATTCGATGGTTGGAGGATCTATCGCATGACGCGGTTCGCCGAATGGTGCGCGGAGGTCGTCGTTGGGTCCAGTGCGCCGCATAGCCACACGATGCTGACCGCAGATGCATCTAAATTCGATGCAGCAGTCGCCATCGTGGCAGATGTGGTGCCCGGGCATTTTTTGCCACCGAGCCGGCTGGCGGATATGTTCGCTCGCCTGCAGCGGCATGAAGTTGCTGAGTTGATTCAGAGCCGGCTACCGGAAAGCGCGCAGCTCAAGTCAGGCGATCTCGGCGAGGTGTTGTGCACCACTTTCGTCCGCGAGAAAACACCATTCACGCTGGGCATCAAACGTCTTCAGTTCAAAGACCACCGAAACATGTCGATGCGGGGCGACGACATGTTGGGCTTTAACTTGAACCGCGTGACCGGCAAGCTAACTGTACTCAAGGCAGAGTCCAAGAGCGGTGCAACCATGTCTGCTGCCACCGTCTCGAAGGCTCGAGAGGCGCTGTCTGGCTATGGCGAGTTGCCGTCACCTCATTCAATGGGATTTGTTGCCGACCGGCTGCTTGACCCTGCTGACAAGGCCCTGCGTGACGCAATCGACGATGCACAATTGAAGAAGTCGTTAAAGCCGAAGGACGTTACGCATATGTTGTTCGTCTTTACCGGCAACGACACCACCACGCTGTTGCAAACCAGCTTGAGCGGCTACACCGGGGCTGCGACACAGCACTATGTCGGGCTGCGGGTTCCTGAACATCAGAAGTTCATCAAAGCCGTTTTCGCGGCCGTGGGAGCCTAATGGCAACCACACTAGAGGAGCTTCGCTCAAACATCATATATGGACTCCCCCGGAAATCAAGGAAACTGAACGATAGGTTTGGCAGCTGGAAAGCGCATGCAGTCGTATATCCGGCATCTGGTGTGGGTTCTCTATGACCCGTGCCGACATGGAATCTGCTCACGGTGCGCCAATCGGTACAAGCGGCAGGCAAGCTGCCGGAAGAGTTATCGGCGTCAATCCGTGTCGGTGCGATCCGTTTAGCCATGATGGGCGATCAGTCTCAAAGCAAACGCGGGAGGGGAAACAACAGGAACATGGGGTTTCCTTTCAGCCGGCAATGGCAAAGGCGGTACGACTCAGTTTCTTTTCCTGACGTGGCTGCGGATGACCGTAGGG
>NZ_AUCH01000021.1 GCF_000429665.1 Azovibrio restrictus DSM 23866 | reverse complement strand
CCTGTAGGGTCGTCGAAGACCACGACGTTGATAGGCTGGGTGTGGAAGCGCAGTAATGCGTTAAGCTAACCAGTACTAATTGCCCGTGCGGCTTGATCCTATAACCTTGAATCAACACGATTCAATGAAACAACTGTAGCAATCACCTCTACAAACCTTCTACCCCATTTTGCGTTCAGCTAACCCCTGAACATACAAGTTACGCTTGGCGGCCATAGCGTCCCGGTACCACCCCTTCCCATCCCGAACAGGACCGTGAAACAGGACCGCGCCAATGATAGTGAGCTTCCGCTCGCGAAAGTAGGTCACCGCCAAGCACCCATTCAAACACCCCGCTAGATACCATCCTAGCGGGGTGTTTACATTTGTAATACAAAAAAACCTACCTCCTCTTCACAAGTCGGGCCCCTCCGGGCTCTTCATCGCGGATCCGCCTCCTGGCGCTTGAACGCTGGATAGCTTCCGGGAATTCTGGTAGATTACTGTAAATATAAACAGTATCCGGAGGCAGGAAATGGTCAAGCTCACCCCGCGACAGCAGGAAATCATGGACTTCATCCGCAGCACGGTGGAGGTGCTGGGGGCGCCGCCGACTCGTGCGGAAATCTGCCATGCCTTTGGTTTTGCTTCTCCCAACGCGGCCGAGGACCATCTCAAGGCGCTGGCCCGCAAGGGGGTCATCATCCTGGAGCAGGGCTCGGCGCGGGGCATCCGTCTGGTGGAGCAACTGGGGCTGCCGCTGATCGGCTCAGTGGCGGCCGGTTCCCCCATCCTGGCGGTGGAGAATGTCCAGGCCAGGTATGCCCTGGATGCCAGCCTTTTTTCGCCCAAGGCCGATTACCTGCTGCGGGTGCGGGGGCTGTCCATGATCAATGCGGGCATTTTCGACGGCGATCTGCTGGCGGTGCATAAGACCAGCGATGCCCGGGACGGGCAGATCGTGGTGGCCCGCTTGGCAGAGGAGGTGACGGTGAAGCGCCTCAAGCGCCAGCGGGGCAGCGTGGAACTGCTCGCCGAGAATCCTGATTTCAGCCCCATCGTGGTACATCCCGGGCGTGACGATTTTGCCATCGAAGGGGTGGCGGTCGGCCTGATCCGGGGTGGGCTGACCAGCGGCTGGTGATCTTCCATGGGGCCGGCCGCCATGGGGTTGGCGGAATTGCTGGCCAAGGGGCAGGTGTGGCGGGGCCTGGATCTGGCCGTCGCCGCCCGCCCCGGACTGCCTAGCGGCTTTGCCGAACTCGATGCCTGTCTGCCCGGGGGGGGATGGCCTCGGGGGGCACTCACCGAGCTTTTGCTCGAAGGTTGTGGCTTTGGGGAATTCTCCCTGCTCATGCCCCTGCTGAGGGATTTGTGCGCCAAGGATCTGCCGGTGGCCCTGGTGGCGCCGCCCTGGCTGCCCTATGGTCCGGCGCTGGCTCAGGCCGGGCTGCGGCTTGAGCGGCTGGTGATCCTGGAGCGGCCCGAGCGCCCTCTGGCCTTGGGGGAACAGTTGTTGCGCAGCGGCGGTTTTTCCCTGCTCATGGTCTGGCTCACCGCTCCGCCGCCGGCCGCAGCCCTGCGCCGATTGCAGGTGGCCCTGGAGAGTGAGGATGCACTGGTCATCCTGATGCGTCCGGCCAGTCACGCCCACCTTTCCTCCCCGGCGCCCTTGCGCCTGCAGCTCAGTCCCCTGGCGGCTCCCGCTGGCGGTCTTTGCCTGCGCGTCCTCAAGCGCCGGGGGGCTCCCCTGAACGATCCCCTGCATCTCGTCTTACCTCGCCCGGGAAGGGCATGCCATGCTGTATCTCGCCCTGTATTTTCCCCTGCTGCCCCTGGAGTCCCTGTCCTGTCCCCTGTCGCCTAGTGCCTTGGTGGCCCGGGGGCGCATCCTCATGGCTGACCCGGCGGGGCAGGAGGCGGGAATCCATGGAGGCATGCGCCTGGCCAGTGCCCTGGGGTGCCTGCCCCAGTTGCAGGTTCTGGAGCGTCGGCCGGAGCAGGAGACCCTGGCTCTGGAACGTCTTGCCCTGTGGGCGGGCAACTGGACGCCCCTGGTGGCCCTGCGGCCATCCCAGGGACTGCTGCTGGAGATCGGTGGCTGCCTGCGCCTGTTCGGCGGCCTCGGGGCGCTGCTCGAATTGCTGCAACGGCGGTTGGCGGAGCTGGGGCACAGCTGGCAGCTGGCGGTGGCGCCCACTCCCCTGGGGGCTTGGTGGCTGGCTTGTCATGGCGGGGCGCGCATCTGCGCCGACCTGGAAACCCTGGGGGCTGCACTGGCTCTACTGCCCACCTCCCTGCCGGAATGGCCGGCCACGGTACGGGAGCGCCTGCAATCCTTCGGTCTGGAGAGCCTCGGGGCGCTGCGGGCCCTGCCCCTGGGCAGCTTGCGGGAGCGCCTGGGCCCCCAGCCGGTGGAGGAACTCTGCCAGGCCTGGGGTGAGCTGCCGGACCAGCCGGCCTGGCACGTCTTCCCCGAGCATTTCCGGCAGCGCCTGGAGCTGCCCTGGAAGGTGGAGGCCAGTACCGCCCTGCTGTTTCCCGCACGTCGCCTGGGGGCCGCCTTGCTGGGCTGGCTGGAATCCCGGGGCGGATTGCTGCGGCGAGCCGCTTTCCTGCTGGAGCAGGGCGAGGCCGGCATGACCCGGGTCGAACTGGCCTTCACCGAGCCGGGGCGGGATCTCTCCCGGCTCCTGCGCCTGCTGGAGGAGAAGCTGGCTCGGGTGAATCTGGACGCCCCGGTCCAGGCCATGACCCTGGAACTGGAAGCGTGGAGCGAGGCCAGGGAGAGCCGCAAGCTGTTCGGCAGTGCCCGGGGAGAAGGGGCCCTGGCCTGCCTGGAGCGGCTGGCGGTGCAGTTGGGGGAGGGCCGGGTTCATGGTCTTGCCCTGCGGGCCGACCACCGGCCGGAACTGGCCTGGCGTCCCAGCTCCCTGGCGGAGCTGGCCAGCTGCTGGCAGGAGGAGCGTTTGCCGGCCGGGCCGGAGGCGACGGTCCTGCCCCAGCCTCTGCGGCCTTCCTGGCTGCTGCCCGAGCCCCTGGCCCTGGAGGAAACCCGTCGGGGACTCCTGAGCCGGCAGGGGCCCCTGGGGCGGAAATACCTGCAGCTGCTCAGTCCGCCGGAACGCATCGAAAGCGGCTGGTGGGACGTGGAGGGCCAGGGGGACCTGCGCCGGGACTATTTCGTGGCCGGTTGTGCGAGTGGTGAGCGGGCCTGGGTGTTCCGGGATCGGAAAGGATGGTTCCTGCATGGCCTCTTTGCCTGAATACGCGGAGCTGCACTGCCTCTCCAACTTCACCTTCCTGCGCGGCGCCTCCCACCCGGAGGAGCTGGTGCAGCAGGCCCTGAGCCAGGGTTACCGGGCCCTGGCCCTGACCGACGAATGCTCCCTAGCCGGGGTGGTGCGGGCCTGGCGGGCGGCCCGGGGAACCGCGCTGCAGCTGATCATCGGCAGCGAAATCCGCCTGGCCTGCGGCATGAAGCTGGTGTTCCTGGCCTGCAATCTGGCCGGTTACGGCAATCTCTCCAGCCTCATCACCCTGGCCCGGCGGCGCTCCGCCAAGGGGGAATACCACCTGAGCCGGGGCGATCTGGAGGGCCTCTCCCCCCGGGGCGGCCTGCCCGACTGCCTGGCCCTGTGGTGTCCGGCGCCGGAAGAGCTGGCCGGAGAGGCGGGCCGGGGAGCCGGGCGCTGGCTGGCCCAGCGCTTTCCCGGACGGGCCTGGCTGGCGCTGGAACTGCATGGCGGGGCGGACGACGCCGGGCGCCTGGAAGCCCTGCTGCAGCTGGCCCGAGACTGCGGCCTTCCCGCCGTAGCCTGCGGCGATGTGCATATGCATGTGCGGGCCCGGCGCCCCCTGCAGGATGTCCTCACCGCCCTGCGCCTGGGCACCACGGTGGCCGAAGCCGGCCATGCCCTGTTTGCCAACGGGGAGCGCCACCTGCGTTCCCGCCTGCGGCTGGGGCGCTGCTACCCGCCAGAGTTGCTGGCCGAGACCCTGAGGGTGGCCCGGCGCTGCAGCTTCCAGCTCGACGAGATCCGCTATGACTACCCGGACGAGGTGGTGCCCCATGGCCAGAGCCCCATGGACTATCTGCGGCAGGAAGTGCTCCGGGGGCTGGCGGCCCGCTATCCGCAAGGGGTGCCGGCTGCGGTCAGCGGCCAAGTGGAAGGGGAGCTGGCCCTGATTGGGGAGCTGGGGTTTGCCGCCTATTTCCTCACCGTGTATGACATCGTCCGTTTTGCCCGGGGGCGGGGCATTCTCTGCCAGGGGCGGGGTTCGGCTGCCAACTCGGCGGTCTGTTTCGCCCTGGGCATCACCGAGGTGGACCCGGCCCGCTCCAGCCTGCTGTTCGAGCGCTTCATCTCCCGGGAGCGGGGGGAGCCTCCCGACATCGACGTGGATTTCGAGCATGAGCGGCGGGAAGAGGTGATCCAGTACCTGTACGGCAAGTATGGCCGGGACCGGGCCGCCCTGGCGGCAGCCCTGATCACCTACCGCACCCGGGGGGCCTTGCGTGACGTGGGGCGGGCCCTGGGCTTTGGCCGGGCCCAGATCGACGCCCTGGCCCGGCACCTGGCCTGGTGGGACCGGGGCGAGGCCCTGCCGGAGCGCTTCCGCGAGGCGGGCCTGGACCCGGAGGCCCCCAGGGTGCGCCAGTGGCTGCACCTGGCCCGGGAACTGAAGGGCTTTCCCCGGCACCTGTCCCAGCACGTGGGCGGCTTCGTGATCGCCCGGGGGCACCTGTCGCGGCTGGTGCCCATCGAGAACGCCGCCATGGCCGAGCGCAGCGTCATCCAGTGGGACAAGGACGACCTGGACGCCCTGGGGCTGATGAAGGTGGATGTGCTGGCCCTGGGCATGCTGTCGGCCCTGCGCCGCATGCTCGACCTCCTGGCCCGGCGTCAGGGGCGTCCGGCCCGGGGGCAACTGGCAGACCTGCCGGCCGAGGACCCAAGGGTCTACGACATGCTCTGCCGGGCGGACACCATGGGGGTGTTCCAGGTGGAATCCCGGGCCCAGATGGCCATGCTGCCCCGGCTGCGGCCCCGGGCCTTCTACGACCTGGTGGTGCAGGTGGCCATCGTCCGTCCCGGGCCGATCCAGGGAGACATGGTGCATCCCTACCTGAAGCGCCGGCATGGGCAGGCGCCCATCGACCCCATGGGGCCGGAAATCCGGGCGGTACTGGAACGCACCTGCGGCGTACCCATCTTCCAGGAGCAGGCCATGCAGCTGGCCATCGTCGCCGCCGGCTTCACCCCGGGAGAGGCCGACCAGCTGCGCCGGGCCATGGGCGCCTGGCGCCGCCAGGGGGCGGTGGAGGGGTTCCGGGAAAAACTGCTCCAGGGCATGGCGGCACGGGGCTACGACCCGGTCTTCGCCCAGCGGCTGTTCCGCCAGATCGAGGGCTTCGGCGATTACGGCTTTCCCGAATCCCACGCGGCCAGCTTCGCCCTGCTGGTCTATGCCTCGGCCTGGTTCAAGTGCCATCACCCGGACCTGTTCCTCTGCGCCCTGCTCAACAGCCAGCCCATGGGCTTCTATGGCCCGGCCCAGCTGCTTCAGGACGCCCGCCGTCACGGGGTGGAGCTGCTGCCCCCCGACGTGACCGCCAGCGACTGGGACAGCCTGCCCCTGGCGCCGGGGCGGGTGCGCCTGGGCCTGGGCCTGGTGGCGGGGCTGTCGGCCCAGGCCGGGGCCCGCATCGTCGCCGCCCGGGCCCAGGGGCCCTTTGCCCACCTGGCCGATCTGGCGCAGCGGGCCCGGCTGGAGCGCAGCGAGCTGGATCGCCTGGCTGCCGGGGATGCCTTGGGCACCCTGGCCGGCCATCGGCGTCAGGCGGCCTGGGCGGCGGCCCGGCCCCGGGGGCAGGGGGACCTGTTCGCCGGTCTGGAGTCCGCCGAGCCGGTGCAGCTGCCGGCGGCAGGCGAGGGCGGGGAGATCGCCGCCGACTACCGCAGCCTGGGCTTCAGCCTGCGCCGGCATCCCCTGGCCCTGCTGCGCTCCCGTCTGGCCGGGCGGCGTTTCCTCAGTGCCGCCCAGATCATGGCGCTGGGGGACCGGGCCCTGGTCCGGGGCGCCGGCATCGTCACCCACCGGCAGCGGCCGGGAACGGCCAGCGGCGTGGTGTTCATCACCCTGGAAGACGAGACGGGCGTGGTCAATGTGGTGCTGCCGGGCAGCCTGGTGGAACGCTACCGCCGGGAGGTGCTGGTGAGCCGTCTGCTGGGGGTGTTCGGCCAGCTCCAGCGGCAGGGGGAGGTCGTGCATCTGCTGGCCCGGCGCCTGGTGGATCTGAGTCCCTGGTTGGGGGCCGTGGCCACCCGCAGCCGCGACTTCCACTGATATCCTTGGGCTTTCCAGTTTTCGGGAGTTCCCCATGCGCATGTGTGCCGACCAGTCCGTCCTGCTGGTGATCGACATCCAGGAACGTCTGCTGCCCGCCATCCACCAGGGCGAGGAGGTGGTGCAGCATATCCTCTGGCTGGCCGGCGTGGCCCGCCGCCTGGGGGTTCCGGTCCTGGCTACGGAGCAGTATCCCCAGGGCCTGGGCGCTTCCGTGCCGGCCCTGCGGGAACGGCTCGATGCCCGCCAGTTCGTCAGCAAGGAACATTTCTCCGCCCTGGGGGAAGGGCATCTGCTCAAGGCTCCCGGCGGGGACCGGCACCAGTGGATCGTCACCGGCACCGAGACCCATGTCTGCGTGCAGCAGACGGTCCTGGACCTGCTGGCGGCCGGGCGTCGGGTATTTGTGGTGGACGAGGGGGTGGGCTCCCGCCGGGAGCGGGACAAAGCGCTGGCCCTGGAGCGCATGCGTCAGCACGGGGCCGACATCGTCTCCCGGGAGATGGTGGCCTTCGAGTGGCTGCAGCGGGCCAACACGGCGGACTTCCGCCAGGTGCTGCAGGAGTTCATCCGCTGATGGATGCAGCCAGCCTGGAAAAACTGGTCACCCTGGCCATGCCCTACGGCAAGTACAAGGGACGGTTGCTGGCGGACCTGCCCGGCCACTACCTGAACTGGTTTGCCCGGGAAGGTTTTCCCCCGGGTGAGCTGGGGCGGCTCCTGGCCCTGATGCACGAGCTGGATCACAACGGCCTGGGGCATCTGCTCGAGCCCCTGCGCCGGCTCAGCCGTTCTGGGCCAGGCGCAGGCTGAAGCCCACCAGCAGCAGGCCAGTGGCCTTTTCCAGGATCTGGCCCAGGCGGGGGGAGGCGCGCAGCCGTGCCGCCAGATGGTGCACCAGGAGGATCATCACCAGGCAGTAGATCAGGGTGAGCAGGGCCACGCTCAGGGCCATGGCCACGAAGGTGAGTCCGCCCTGGTGCCGGGCCGGGTCGATGAACAGGGGAAAGAAGGCCATGTAGAAGATGATGGCTTTGGGGTTGAGCAGGGTGATCACCAGAGCCTGGCGGAAATAGTGGCGGGGCCGCATCTGCAGGACCGGGGCACTGCCCGGCCGGGCCAGGATCAGGCGCAGGCCGAGCCAGGCCAGGTAGGCGGCCCCCAGCCAGCGCATGCCGTGAAACAGGGTGGGGTGGGCGGCCAGCAGGGCGGCCACGCCGGCCACCGCCAGCCAGATCAGGATCTGGTCCCCGGCCAGCAGCCCCAGGGCGGCACCCAGTCCGCCCCGGATGCCGCCCTTGCCGGTGGCGCTAAGCAGGGCCAGGTTGCCGGGGCCGGGCAGGAACAGGAAGAGCAGGATAGCGACCAGGAAGGCGCCGTAGTCGGTGATGCCGAACATGACAGGGCTCCCGCAAAAGCTGGCAGCTTAGCAGTCCCGGGTGGCCCTGCCAAAATTCGGGAGGGCCCCGGGGCGGATCTTCGTCTCAGAGGTCCCTGAGGATGGCGTGCATGTGTTCCACCGACAGCAGGGTGAGCATGGCGCCTTTGTGTTCCGGGTCCGTAGGTTTGACCAGGGAGGCGAGTACCGGGGTGGCACCCACGAAGATGTTGCTCACCGGGGCGATGTGATCCACAGGGACTTCCGGAATCTCCCCCAGGCGGTCCACCAGGATGCCGAAGGGCCGCCCGGCGCCGCTGTCGATCACCACCACCTGCAGTTCCTCCGGGCGCCCCTGCTCCGGCAGGCCCAGGGCGGCGTGGAGGTTGTAGAGGGGAATCGCCTCGTTGCGGTGCAGCATGGAGCCGAACACCTGGGCCGGAGCGCCGGGCAGGCGGGTGTAGCCCTGCAGCTCCACGGCCTCCTGCACCACCTGCACCGGCAGTCCCAGCCAGTGGCCGCCCACGTGGAAGGTGGCGATCTCGGCCCGCTCCCCCGGGGTGCTGCCGGCGGCGAAAGCCGATCCCTCCTGGGCCCGGGCCACGGGTTCCGGCACCGTTTCCCCGGTCTCGGCACAGGGGCCCAGGGGTACGCAGATCAGGGCGGTGAGCTCGTTGCGGTAGGGGTCGTGTTCCCCCTTGTATTCCCGGTAGCCGGTGGAGCGGCGCGCCCCCAGGGCCACCACCTGGCCCCCCAGCAGGGCCAGGCGCGATTCGCCGCCGTTGCGCTGGGCGGCGGCCAGGAGGCCTGGAGGTAGTTCCAGCACCTGGCCGGGGCGGTAGTCGGGGCTGGAACTGGCGATCACCCGGCCCTCCTGGTCCACGAACAGGCCGAAGGCCCCGGGCATGTCCTGGGGCAGGGCGTCCCGAAGCATGGCGGCGAACTGGGGGGCGCTGTCGAAGACGATGCCTATGCCCCCCAGGGTCTGCCCCTGGCTGCCGAACAGGGCGGCGGCGTAGATGTAGCTGGGCCGGCCGCCGTACAGGCCGGAGGGGACGAAGTCGGAGACCGTGTAGTGCTCGGGCCGGGTCAGCTGCAGGGTGGCGCCGGCCCAGGGGGCGTCGATCACCTGATCCACGAGACTGCCCGCATCCGGGCGGGAGGTGGCCACGATGCGCTGCTCAGCATTGAACAGCACCAGCTTGTCGTACACCGTGTACAGCGCGTTGATGCCTGCCAGCCGGGTGGTCATGGCCTGCTGCC
This sequence comes from Azovibrio restrictus DSM 23866, assembly GCF_000429665.1. Taxonomy (GTDB): domain Bacteria; phylum Pseudomonadota; class Gammaproteobacteria; order Burkholderiales; family Rhodocyclaceae; genus Azovibrio; species Azovibrio restrictus. The sequence continues at coordinate 51,698 of NZ_AUCH01000021.1, read as the reverse complement.
GCTGGGAGGTCAGGGGATCTTCCAGCAGCCGGCACAGGGCCGGGTCCAGGGCCCACCAGCGGCAGTCATTGGCCCGCTCGTAGAGGTTGCGGTCCATGATGTCTATGGCCAGGGAGGCCAGGAAACGGCAGTCCTCCAGCAGGGAGGCCACCACCGTGGACTGGAGGTTGCCGATGGAGCGGGAGAACACATCCTTCATGCGCATCCCGGTACGGCTGATTTCCCACAGCAGGATCTTGGAGAAAGCCGGGTTCAGGGCCTGGTTGCGGGACTGGCTCTGGCGCACGTTGCCGTTCCAGACCGAGCGCTCCAGCTCCTGCTGGATGGCCTCGGCCTGCAGGGGAATGTCCTGGAGCTCGGGGGGAAAGATGGTGCCGTGCCGGAGCACGGCGGCAAACAGTTCGCCGGGCAGGTCGAGCTGCTCCAGCTGATCCTCGTCCTGGGTGAAGGCGTGTTCCAGGGGCAGCAGCACCAGGGCGCTCCAGCCTGGTCCCAGGTAACCCTGGTAGCCCTGGGTGTTGCGCCGGGTGGCCAGGTAGCTGCGCCCGGCAAAGCGCAGGATGTGCCCGTCCCCGGCTGATTCGGGAAAGCGGGCGCCCACGGGCACCAGATAGGGGTCGCTGCTGGCGATCACCTGATGGCGCTCGTCCAGCAGGGTGATGACGCTCCAGTCCCCGGGGCGGGCGAGATCGTTGAAGATGCGCGCCACCTCGTCGGCGAAGTCGAAGCACAGGCAGAGCACCCCCAGGGGCTTACCCAGGCCGTCATCCACCCGGTAGGCGTAGATCAGCACCGGTTCCCCGCCCGGGAACAGATCTACGGGGGCATAGCTTTCCACGTAGGCGGCCTTGGTCTCCAGGGCCTGGCGGATCAGGGATGCATGGCTGTGGGCGACGCTGCGCTCCTCGTCCAGGCGGGCCAGCACCTGGCCAGCGGGGGAGAGCAGGATCACGTCGAAATACACCGAGTACTTATCCACATAGGCCCGGAAGCGGCTGCCCATCTCGTGCCGGCCGGCCTGGTCGCCGCAGCCCGCCAGGGCTCCATAGCGGCGCACGCTCTGGTCGGTGGCCAGGAAGCCGATATCGGCCGTGCGCTCGAACAGGTTGCGCACCAGGATGTCGATGGCCACCTGGGCCTTGCCGGAAATGTCCTGAACCCGGCGGGCCAGGGTGCGCTGGGCCAGGTTGTTGAGCAGGCTGCTGGTGAGCCTGGAGAAGGATTCCCGGGTGCGGGTCATCTCCGTGGTGGTGCCGGACATCTGCCCCAGCAGGTTGAGGTTGTCCCACACCGCCTGGAGGGTCTGCAGGGATTCCCGGTATTCCTCCACCAGGGGCATGTGGGGCAGGAACTGGCGCAGGGTGGAATCCACACGTATGCCTTTATAGAGTGCCATGAGCGCTACCAAGACTTGGGAGGGCTGAGCTAGAAGCAAGAACCGCTCCCTGTCCGTGGGGGGCGGCCCGGGGCAAGAGCGGCGGGATGGTGGGGGGGAGGGCGGCCGGCGGGGCCTGCTGATGGTGCCCGGGGACGGGCGATGCACCGTTCTGGTGCCGGGGGGCTCAATCTTCCTGCAGGCTGATCAGGGGCGCCCCTTCCTGGACGTGGTCTCCGGCGGTGATCCACACCTCCTGGACGATGCCGGCCCAGGGAGAGGGAATGTCCAGGGCCACCTTGCCGGTTTCCAGGGTGAGGATGTTGTCGTCCCGCTCCACCCGGTCCCCAGGCTGGACCAGCACTTCGAGGATGAACACATCCCCCTGGGCGCAGCTGCCGCAGCTTTGCCAGCACTCAGGGAATTTGGGCATGTGGACTTGGCGCAGACTCATGGGGAGTGGGGGCTGAAAAAGGGCTGATTTTCCCCCGCGGGCGGGGCGCCGGCCTTAATCAGGATCAAGCTCAGGATCAAGGCCGGCGGCAGATTCAGTGGCAGATTCAGTGGCAAATTCAGCGGTAAGCCTCCGGCGGCGGGCAGGCGCAGCAGAGGTTTCGGTCCCCGTACACGTCGTCGATGCGGTTCACGCTGGGCCAGAACTTGTTTTCCGCCACCCAGGGCAGGGGGAAGCAGGCTTCTTCCCGGCTGTAGGGACGGCTCCACCCGGCGTCCACCACGTCCTTCTGGGTGTGGGGGGCATGCTTCAGGGGATTGTTGTCCGCCGGCCATTCCCCCGCCTCGATCTTGCGGATTTCGTTGCGGATGCTGATCAGGGCCTCGATGAAACGGTCCAGTTCGGCCTTGGATTCGGATTCCGTGGGCTCCACCATGATGGTGCCGGCTACCGGGAAGCTCACCGTGGGGGCGTGGAAGCCGTAGTCCATCAGACGCTTGGCGATGTCCGTCTCGGTGATGCCGGTGGCGGCCTTGACCGGGCGGATGTCCAGGATGCACTCGTGGGCCACCCGCCCCTGGCTGCCCACGTAGAGCACCGGATAGTGGGCCTGGAGCCGGCTGGCCACGTAGTTGGCGTTGAGGATCGCGGTCTGGGTGGCCTGCTTCAGGCCCCGGCCGCCCAGCATGGCGATGTACATCCAGGAAATGGGCAGGATGGAGGCGGAGCCGAAGGGAGCGGCGGACACCGCGCCCTGGCCCGCATTCACCCGGCCAGCCGGGCCGGTGGCTTGCAGCACGTGGTCGGCCATGAAGGGGGCCAGATGGGCTTTCAGGCCGATGGGGCCCATGCCCGGTCCGCCGCCCCCGTGGGGGATGGCGAAGGTCTTGTGCAGGTTCATGTGGGAGACGTCGGCGCCGATGTAGCCGGGGGCGGTGAGGCCTACCTGGGCATTCAGATTGGCCCCGTCCATGTACACCTGACCCCCGTGGGCGTGCACGATGGCGCAGATTTCCCGCACCGCTTCTTCGAACACCCCGTGGGTGGAGGGGTAGGTGAGCATCAGGCAGCCCAGGTTGGCGCTGTGCTGTTCGGCCTTGGCCTTCAGGTCGGCCACGTCCACGTTGCCGTTTTCGTCACACTCCACCACCACCACCTGCATGCCGGCCATCTGGGCGGTGGCCGGGTTGGTGCCGTGGGCGGACCTGGGAATCAGGCAGATGTTGCGCCGGGCTTCGCCCCGGCTGGCGTGGTAGCGGCGGATGGCCACCAGGCCGGCGTACTCCCCCTGGGCGCCGGAATTGGGCTGCATGCATACGGCGTCAAAGCCGGTGATGGTCTGCAGCCAGCCGGAGAGCTGGCCGATCATTTCCAGGCAACCCCGGGCCTGCTCGACGGGGGCGAAGGGATGCAGGTCGCCGAATTCGGGCCAGGTGACGGGGATCATCTCGCTGGTGGCATTGAGCTTCATGGTGCAGGAACCCAGGGAGATCATGGCGTGGTCCATGGCCAGGTCCCGGTTCTGCAGCTGCTTCAGGTAGCGCAGCATCTCGTGTTCCGTGTGGTGGGTGTTGAACACGGGATGGGTGAGGATGGCGTCCTGCCGCAGCAGTCCGGCGAGCACGTCCCGGGCGGCGGCCTGGGCATCCAGGGCGGCCAGGTCGGCGGGCTTGCCGGTCAGGACCTGGAGCAGGGCGGCCACGTCGGCCCCGGTGGTCTTCTCCCCGATGGCGATGCCCAGGGTGCCGTCGCCCAGGTCGCGCAGGTTGAAACCGGCCTCCTGGGCGGCCGCCACGGCGGCGCTGCCCAGGGCCACGTGCAGGGTATCGAAGTAGCGGCTGTTGAGCTGCCGCACTCCGGCTGCTTCCAGGCCCAGGGCGAGGATGGCGGCGAGCCGGTGGATGCGCCCGGCGATGGTCTTCAGGCCCTGGGGTCCGTGATAGACCGCGTACATGCCGGCCATGTTGGCGAGCAGGACCTGGGAGGTGCAGATGTTGGAGTTGGCCTTTTCCCGGCGGATGTGCTGTTCCCGGGTCTGCAGGGTCATGCGCAGGGCCCGGTTGCCCCGGGCGTCCCGGGAGACGCCGATGATGCGGCCGGGCATGGAACGCACGTGGGCTTCCCGGGTGGCGAAGAAGGCCGCGTGGGGGCCGCCGAAACCCATGGGGATGCCGAAGCGCTGGCTGGAGCCCAGGGCGATGTCGGCCCCCATGGCGCCGGGAGACTTGAGCAGCACCAGGGCCATCAGGTCGGTGGCCACGGCCACCACGGCGCCGCTCGCCTTCAGGGCGGCGATGGTAGCGCTCAGGTCGTCCACCTGGCCGGTTTCACCCGGGTACTGGAGCAGGGCGCCGAAACATTCCTGGGCCCCGGCTTCGGCGGCACTGCCGTACACCAGTTCGAACCCGAAGTAGCCGGCCCGGGTCTTGAGCACGTCCACGGTCTGGGGGAAACAGGCCTGATCCACGAAGAAGCGCATGGAGCTGGACTTGCTCACCCGCCGGGCCATGGCCATGGCTTCGGCGGCGGCGGTGGCCTCGTCCAGCAGGGAGGCGTTGGCGAGCTCCAGGCCGGTCAGGTCGATGACCATCTGCTGGAAATTGAGCAGCGCTTCCAGGCGGCCCTGGGCGATTTCCGCCTGGTAGGGGGTGTAGGCGGTGTACCAGCCCGGGTTTTCCATGACGTTCCTGAGGATCACCTTGGGGGTCAGGGTTTCGTAGTAACCGAGACCGATCAGATTTTTCTGCAGCTGGTTCTTCCTTGCCAGGACCTGCAGGTCGGCCAGGGCCTGGTGTTCCCGGCGGGGCGCCGGCAACGGCAAATCGGCGGGCAGGCGGATGGCGACGGGGACAGTCTGGGCAATCAGCTCATCCAGGCTGCCGGCACCGATGGCGGCCAGCATGGCGGCCTGTTCGGCGGGGCAGGGGCCCAGGTGGCGGGCAATGAATTCGTCCTGTTGTTCCAGGTCGGCGAGGCGGGGGGCAGGTGTGGTCATGGGGAATCCGGGCGCACAGGAAGGTCGCGGAGATTCCGGGGCGGCGGGGCCGCCCCGGAGCAGGGCTTCAGCTCAGCTGGAGCGGGCGGTGCAGCGGTAGTGCATCAGGCCGCGTCGACGGCGGCCTTGTAGCCAGCCGCATCCAGGAGGCCCGCCAGGTCGGCGGCATTGGCGGGGGCCAGCTTGAACAGCCAGGCGGCGTAGGCGTCCTGGTTCACGCTCTCGGGGGCATCCACCACGGCCTCGTTGATGGCGGTGACGGTCCCGGCCACCGGGGCGTAGACGTCGGCGGCGGCCTTCACCGATTCCACCACGCAGGTTTCCTGGGCGGCAGCCAGTTCCTTGCCCACTTCGGGGAGTTCCACGAAGACCAGGTCCCCCAGCAGGTCCTGGGCGTGATCGGTGATGCCCACGGTGATGGAGCCATCGGCTTCAACGCGGACCCATTCATGGGAGGCGGTGTACTTGAGTTCGGCGGGGATGTTCATGGAAAACTCCGTTAATGGATGAATGTTGAAAACTGGGGAAAATTAAACCTGAAAACTCCACCACAGAGACACAAAGACACAGAGGGGTTCTCAAAAAATTTCTTGCATGGCCTTCTGCGCTCACCCGGATGGTGCCAGGGCGCTCCAGAGCACGTCTTGTTTTTTCTCGGTGTCCCTGTGGTTCAACAGAGGTTAAATAAGGCCCTTGCCGTGGCGGGCAAAGACGGGTTTGGTGACCAGTGCGTTCAAGAGCTTGCCGCGGATGTCCACCTGCACCGTGTCGCCGATGGCGACCCCCAGGGGCAGCCGGGCCAGGGCCACGGACACTTCCAGGGTGGGGGAGAAGCTGCCGCTGGTGATTTCGCCTTCGCCCTGGGCGGTCGTGACCTTCTGGTGGGCGCGCAGCACACCCTTGTCCAGCAGCTTCAGGCCCAGGAACTGCCACTTCTGGCCGTGGGCCAGCAGGGCGGCCTTGCCGACGAAGTCCCGCTCGGATTTGAGATCGACGGTCCAGGCCAGGCCAGCATCCAGGGGGGAGACGGTTTCATCCATGTCCTGGCCGTAGAGGTTCATGCCGGCCTCCAGGCGCAGGGTGTCCCGGGCGCCCAGACCACAGGGTTTTACGCCCACTTCCAGCAGGGCGTTCCAGAGGGCTTCGGCCTTGCCGGCAGGCACGGTGATCTCGAAACCGTCCTCCCCGGTGTAACCGGTGGTGGCGATGAAGAGCTGGCCTACCTGAACACCGAAGAAGGGGCCCAGGTTTTCGGTGGCGGCTTTTGCTTCCGGCAGCACTTCCCAGACCTTGGCCTTGGCCTTGGGACCCTGGACGGCAATCATGCCCACGGCCTTGGGACCCATGCGCAGGGGCGTCAGGGTCACGTCCAGCTGCCACTCGCCCAGGCGGGCGGCCATCCAGTCCAGGTCCTTGTCGGCGGTGCCGGCGTTGATGACGATACGGTAGTGGCTGTCGGAGAGGTAATAGACGATCAGGTCGTCCACCACGCCCCCGGCCTCGTTCAGCATGGCGCTGTAGAGGGCCTTGCCGGGGGTCTTGAGCTTGCCCACGTTGTTGGCGATCAGGCGCAGCAGGAAGGTCTTCACGCCGGGGCCGACGGCATCCACAGCGCACATGTGGGACACATCGAACATGCCGCAGTCGCGGCGTACGGCGTGGTGCTCCTCGATCTGGGAGCCGTAATTGACGGGCATGTCCCAGCCGCCGAAATCCACCATGCGGGCGCCGAGGGCCCGGTGGGCAGCATTGAGAACCGTGGTCTTGAGCATAATCAACCCCTTGCAGGCGTCTTCCAACGCGGTTTCGAGAAAAAGGGTGAATCGGATGCCAGGCATCGCAAAGGCATGCGATTCACCCCTCTGTCCTCGATACCTGAGAGATTGCAGCCCGGGTGTTACAGGCCGTTTGCCCCATCGGTGGGCGCCGCGGGACGGGCGCCAGCTCTCCAGAGTTTCAGCCGGTTTGCACGGCTGGTTCCACGGTCCTTTTGCCTGAGCGTTTGCGGGTGCGTTGCGCCTTCGGCGGCCGGCCCGGAGCCGACCCTCTCCCATGGAACGGGCGAACTATAAAGGGGGGGCGTAAGGCTGGCAACTGTCCAGGGAAGAGGCCGCGCCGTTGCTGGAATTCCCCGGGGAGAAAAGTGGGGCGGCGGCGGGGGAGGCCTCCTGCTGTTTGGGGTATTAAGTCATTCGTCGTATTTTCATGGCATTTTCCGGGCCGTACAATCCGGGCCTTCACGTCCCCGGCGCCGGGGGCATTTTCATCATTCATGGAGGCGTGCCATGCTCACCCTGATACTTCCGGCTGCCGGGCTGATGGCCCTGGGGCTGGCCTACCGCCACCATCGCCAGCGCCGCAAGCAGCAACAAGTGGCCCCATCCCTGATGGCGACGGTGAAACGCCGTCGCAGCCTGCAGCGCAAGCTGCGCCGTTATCTGGACAGCGAGGTGGAGGCCCAGGCCATCGTCCGCGCCGAGGCCCGGCGGCTCCAGGTCAGCCCGGTCAGCCTCGAAGCCCTGGAGGCCGCCCTGGAGCGGGTCAAGGCCGAACAGGAAAACCCCGAAGGGGGCGTGCTCTGAGGCGAATACGGCGGCTCGCGGGCCTCCGCCCCGCCCCGGCCGGGGAAGGGCTGGCGGGAATGTGCTAGCATCCGCGTTTTGCTGTGTCTCCTGCCCCGTGTCCTCCCCCACCAATTTCGATTTTCACTGCCATTCCACTGTCTCCGACGGTCTGCTGCCGCCTGCCCAGGTGGTGCATCGGGCTGCCAGCCTGGGGGTCAGCCATCTGGCCCTGACCGACCACGATGATGTGGACGGCCTGCCCGAGGCCCGGGAGGCTGCCCTGGAAGCCGGGGTGGTGCTGGTCAATGGCGTGGAAATTTCCATTGAGTGGGAGGATTGCCCCATCCACGTGGTGGGTCTGGGCTTCGATCCCCTGCATCCGGGTTTCGTGGCCGGGCTGGCCTCGGTGCGGGGCGGCCGGGTGGAACGGGCCCGGCGCATGGGGGAATCCTTTGCCGCCATCGGCATCCCCGGGGTGTTCGAGGGGGCCATGCGCTATGCGGGCAATCCCCTCCTGATCTCCCGGGCCCATTTCGCCCGCTACCTGGTGGAGATCGGCCTGTTCAAGGAGCCCCGCAACGTCTTCGAGCACTATCTGGTGCCGGGCAAGCCAGGGTATGTGGAGCACCGCTGGGCCAGCCTGGCCGATGCCGTGGGCTGGATCCGCGCCGCGGGCGGGGTGGCCGTGGTGGCCCATCCGGGCCGTTACCGCATGTCCGGCGGCGAGATGCGCCGCTTCCTGGGGGACTTCAAGGACCTGGGTGGAGCCGCCCTGGAGGTGGTGTGCGGCAGTCATAACGCCGACCATGTGCTGCATTTTGCGCGCCTGGCCCGGCAGTTCGAATTCCATGCTTCCCGGGGCTCCGATTTTCATGGGCCGGAGGAAAGCTATGTGGACCTGGGCCGTTTGGCACCCCTGCCGGAAGACCTGAAACCGGTCTGGCGCCTGCTGGATCTCTAAAAAGAACTCACCATGCCGCAATTGCTTGCTGTCCACGCCGACAATCCCCAGCCGCGCCATCTGGCCCGGGCCGCCGAACTGCTCCGGGACGGGGCGGTCATCGCCTTTCCCACCGATTCCTGCTACGCCCTGGCCTGCCATCTGGGGGACAAGGAAGCCCTGGACCGGCTGCGCATCATCCGGGAGATGGATGAGCGCCATCACCTGACCCTGATGTGCCGGGACCTGTCCGAGATCGCCAAGTATGCCCGGGTGGACAATGCCCAGTACCGGCTGCTCAAGGCGGCCACCCCGGGCAGCTACGTGTTCATCCTCGAAGGCACCAAGGAGCTGCCGCGCCGGGTCATGCATCCCAAGCGCAAGACCATAGGCCTGCGGGTGCCCGAGCATCCGGTGGCCCTGGCCCTGCTGGAGGAGCTGGGCGAGCCTCTGCTCACCAGCACCCTGCTGCTGCCCGGGAGCGAAGATCCTCTCACCGAGGGATGGGAAATCCAGGATGCTCTGGCCGGGCGTATCGAGCTGATCCTGGACGGCGGCCAGTGCGGCACCGAGCCCACCACGGTGGTGGACCTGACCGGCCCGGCGCCGGTCCTGGTACGCCAGGGCCGGGGAGCCCTGGAACCCTTCGGGCTGAGCCCGGAATGAAAGCCGGCGCCTCTGCTACCATGACCGCTTTTTGTGGCATGCCATGGAAAGCGTGATCCAGACCCTGGCCCTGGCGGCCCTGCCGGTGATCTTCGCCATCACCCTGCACGAGGCCGCCCACGGTTACGCCGCCCGCCATTTCGGTGATCCCACCGCCTGGCAGGCGGGGCGCATCAGTCTCAACCCCCTGCGCCACATCGACCTGTTCGGCACCATCCTGCTGCCCGTCGGCATCCTGGTGCTCTCCTTCGGCAGCTTGCTGTTCGGCTACGCCAAGCCGGTGCCGGTGAATTTCAACCGCCTGCGCCGTCCCAAGCAGGACATGTTCTGGGTGGCGGCGGCGGGGCCGGCCGCCAATCTGGTGATGGCCCTGTTCTGGGCGGGGCTCCTGAAGCTGGCCTGGGAAATGCCGACCCACCTGTACACCCTGCCCCTGTCGGAAATGAGCAAGATCGGCATTTCCATCAACCTGGTGCTGATGGTCCTCAACCTGCTGCCCCTGCCGCCCCTGGACGGGGGGCGCATCGCCGTCAGCCTGCTGCCCATGGCCCAGTCCAGGCTGCTGGCCCGGGTCGAGCCCTTCGGTTTCCCCATCCTGATCCTGCTGCTGTTTACCGGCATCCTGAAATCCATCCTGTGGCCCGTCGTCGAGCTGATGACCCGCCTCATCCAAACCCTTTTCCAGTTGTATTGAAACCATCATGTACGCAGAACGAGTTCTTTCCGGCATGCGCCCCACGGGCGCCCTGCACCTGGGCCATTACCACGGGGTGCTGGCCAACTGGGTCAAGCTCCAGCATCAGTATCCCTGCCTGTTCTTCGTGGCCGACTGGCATGCCCTGACCACCCAGTACGACGATCCCCGGCTGATCCACCAGAACAGCATGGAGATGGTGGTGGATTGGCTGGCGGCGGGGGTGGACCCGAGCCAGGCCACCATCTTCATCCAGTCCCGGGTGCCCGAGCATGCGGAACTGCACCTGCTGCTCTCCATGATGACGCCCCTGGGCTGGCTGGAGCGGGTGCCCACCTACAAGGACCAGCAGGAAAAGCTCTCCAGCAAGGACCTGTCCACCTACGGTTTCCTCGGCTATCCGCTCCTGATGAGTGCCGACATCCTGATCTACCGGGCCGACAAGGTGCCGGTGGGCGAGGATCAGCTGCCCCACGTGGAATTCACCCGGGAGCTGGTGCGCCGCTTCAACCACATGTACGGCCGCGAACCCGGCTTCGAGGAAAAGGCCAGGGAGGCGGTAAAGAAGCTGGGCAGCAAGCGGGCCCGGCTGTACGACGATCTGCGTACCCGTTTTCAGCAGAAGGGGGACAAGGAAGCCGTGGAGCAGGCCCATGCCCTGCTGGACGAGATCCAGCACCTGTCCGTGGCTGACCGGGAGCGGCTGTTCGGCTACCTGGAAGGCACGGGCAAGATGATCCTGGCTGAACCCGGCGCCCTGCTCACGGAGGCCTCGCGCATGCCGGGCCTGGACGGGCAGAAGATGAGCAAGTCCTACAACAACACCATCACCCTGCGGGAAGCCGAGGATTCGGTGGCCAAGAAGGTGCGCTCCATGCCCACCGATCCGGCCCGGATGCGCCGCACCGATCCGGGTGATCCCCTGAAATGCCCGGTCTGGCAGCTGCACCTGGTCTATTCCGACGACACCTGCCGGGCCTGGGTCCAGGAAGGCTGCAAGAGCGCCGGGATCGGCTGCATCGACTGCAAGCAGCCGGTGATCGAAGGTATCCTCAAGGAACAGGCGCCCATGCGGGAGCGGGCCCGCTACTACCAGGAAGATCCGGACCTGGTGAAGCGCATCATCAACGACGGTTGCGAGAAGGCCCGGGACCTGGCCCGGGAAACCATGCGTGACGTGCGCGAGGCCATGGGCCTGGATTACAGCTGATGGATTTCACCCTCGACGAGGCGCTGGTCTGGATCGCCATCGGCTTTCTCGGCCAGGCCCTGTTCTCGGCCCGCTTCATCATCCAGTGGCTTTCCAGCGAGAAGGCCGGGAAGAGCGTCGTGCCCCTGTCGTTCTGGTACTTCAGCATTGCCGGCGGCGCGGTGCTCACCGCCTACGCGGTGTACCGCAAGGACCCGGTATTCATCTTCGGCCAGGGCCTGGGGCTGCTCATCTACGTGCGCAACCTGATGCTCATCTACCGGCACCGGGAGCAGGAGCGGGAAGCTCCATGAGCCAGGTGGTGGAGCTGGAGGCCGGCGCCGTGGTGGATATCCCGGCCCTGGCGCGCATCTACGGCCAGCCCCTGGTGCAGATGCCCCTGGACCTGTACATCCCTCCCGACGCCCTGGAGGTGATGCTGGATGCCTTCGAAGGCCCCCTGGACCTGCTCCTCTACCTGATCCGCAAGGCCAATGTGGATATCCTCGACATCCCCATGGCGCCGCTCACCCGCCAGTACCTGGATTACGTGGAGACCATGCGGGCCCAGAACCTGGAGCTGGCGGCCGAATACCTGGTCATGGCGGCCATGTTGATCGAGATCAAGTCGCGCATGCTGCTGCCCCGGCCCAAGCCCGCCGAGGGAGAAGAAGCCGAGGACCCCCGGGCCGAACTGGTGCGCCGCCTGATGGAGTACGAGCAGATCAAGCTCGCCTCCCAGAAACTCAACACCCTGGACCAGGCCGAGCGGGATTTCCTCTGGGTCGAGACCCTGGTGGAAAAGACCCTGATCAAGCGCTATCCGGAAGTGAGTCTGGCGGATCTCCAGGAGGCCTGGCGCGGCATCCTGCGCCAGGCCTCCCTGCACAAGCACCACCAGATCCGCCGCGAGGAGCTGTCGGTGCGCGAGCACATGGGCCTGATCCTGCGCCAGCTCCAGGAGCAGGGCGGGCATGTGGCTTTCGAGGACCTGTTCGACCCGCGCATGGGGCCTCCGGGCCTGGTGGTGCACTTCATCGCCATGCTGGAGCTGGCCCGGGAGCGCCTGGTGGAAATCACCCAGACCGAGGCCTTTCAGCCCATTTACGTGAAACAGGCCAGCCGTAACGCCGAGAGCGAGGTGAATTATGGATCTGACCAGGCTTAAGCTGATCCTGGAAGCCGCCCTGCTGGCGGCCCAGGAACCCCTGGGCCTCAACGACCTGAAGCAGATGTTCGACGAGGAACTGGCCAACGACCTGCTGCGCAAGCTGCTCGATGAACTCCGGGACGACTGGAAGGACAAACCGGCGGAGCTGGTGCAGCTGGCCTCCGGCTGGCGCTTTCGCACCCGGGTGGAGTACATGCCCTACCTGGAGCGGCTCAACCCGGACAAGCCGCCCAGATATTCCCGGGCGGTGCTGGAAACCCTGTCCATCATCGCCTATCGTCAGCCTGTGACCCGGGGCGATATCGAGGAAATCCGGGGGGTGGCGGTGAACACCAACGCCATCCGGGCCCTGGAAGAACGGGGCTGGATCGATGTGGTGGGACACCGGGAAACCCCGGGGCGGCCCGCCCTCTACGCCACCACGCGCAAGTTCCTCGACGACCTGGGCCTGAGAAGCCTGAGTGAATTGCCGGCCCTGGAGGCCGTGAACCCCCATAACCCAACCTTGCTGGAGCTCGCCGATGCGGCCTAAGAAAACCCCTTTCCGTCCCCCCTCCAAGACCGCGCCTCCCGCAGGACGGCGGGGGCGGGGCGCTGCCGGGCCCGAAGACGCCGGCCCGGCCCCTGAAGACGACACCAGTCCGGCGGCCCGGCGCGGCCCGTCACCCCGTCCCGCCGCCCCCGGCCGGGGCGGCAACCCGCGCCGCTCCGGTCCGGCGGCGCCGGAACCTGCCAGCGAGCGCCTGCACAAGGTCCTGGCCCAGGCCGGCATCGGTTCCCGCCGGGAAATGGAAGCCTGGATCGCCGAAGGCCGGGTGCAGGTCAACGGGGAGCCCGCCCACGTGGGCCAGAGCGTCGGCCCCAGGGACCGGGTCAAGGTGAACGGCCGGCTGGTGAATCTGCATTTCTCCAGCCGCCTGCCCCGGGTGATCCTCTACCACAAGCCCGAGGGAGAGATCGTCTCCCGGGACGATCCGGAAGGCCGTCCCAACGTCTTTGCCAACCTGCCGCGCCTGCGCGGCGGCCGCTGGGTGGCCGTGGGCCGCCTGGACCTGAACACCTCGGGGCTGATCCTGTTTACCACCTCCGGCGAACTGGCCAACCAGCTCATGCACCCGGGTTCCGAACTGCTGCGCGAGTACGCGGTGCGGGTGCTGGGGGAGCTTTCCATCGAAACCCAGCGCCAGCTCCTGGACGGGGTGATGCTCGAAGACGGCCCGGCCCAGTTCGCCTCCCTGGAGGATGGGGGCGGGCAGGGCGCCAACCACTGGTACCGGGTCAGCCTTTACGAGGGGCGCAACCGGGAAGTGCGGCGCATGTTCGAGGCCGTGGGCAGCAAGGTGAGCCGCCTGATGCGGGTGCGTTACGGGCCTTTCCTGCTGCCCCCCTGGCTGAAACGGGGCCAGAGCCGGGAACTGGAAGAGGCGGACGTGAAGCGGCTGATGGCGGGGCTGAAGGCTGCGGCCCCCAGGCCGGCCCAGGGCGAAACTCCCTGAGTTCCCTTTTCTGAACGCTCCCCTCCGGCTTCCGGGCCGGATGCCTGATGCCGTCCGGGCCTTGGCTCGGACGGCAAAAGTCGTTATAATTCTGTGGTTTGTTCCGCCGGCCGATTTCCCGGCGCGGCTTTTTTTGGGATGGGCTTCGCGCCCATTTTTTTATTTTGGCTATGGATTTGCACAATCTTCTGGAAAAAACGGTCAACGGCCTCGGTTACGAGCTGGTCGATCTGGAGCTCTCCCCCAAGGGGCGGACCCTGCGTGTCTTCATCGACAAACAGGACAAGGAGGGCGGTATCGACGTGGACGACTGCGTCACGGTCTCCAATCAGCTGTCCCGGGTGCTGGAAGTCGAGAATGTGGATTACGACCGTCTGGAGGTGTCGTCCCCGGGCCTGGATAGGCCCGTCAAGAAGCCTGAGGATTTTCAACGCTTTGCCGGTCAGGACATCCAGTTGCGTGTCCGCATGCCTTTGAACGGGCGGCGCAACTTCCAGGGGGAACTCCTGGGTCTGAGGGATGGCAAGGTGGCGCTGCGCCTGGATTCGGGCGAAGTGGAACTGGATCTGGAAAATATCGAGAAAGCACGTCTGGTGCCCGACTTCGGTTGAGCCTGGCGGATTAGGAGGTCTGACGATGAGCCGTGAAATGTTGTTGCTGGTGGATGCCCTGGCACGGGAAAAGAATGTGGCCAAGGACGTGGTGTTTGGCGCCCTGGAAATGGCCCTGGCTTCTGCTACCAAGAAGCGTATCCACGATGAAGCGGATGTATGGGTGACCATCGACCGCAACACGGGGAACTATGAGTCCTTCCGCCGCTGGCAGGTGGTCGCCGACAGCGAGTATGTGAACGAATTCACCCAGATTCCCCTTTCCGATGCCCAGAAGGACGATCCGGACGTGGAAGTGGGGGATTACCTGGAAGAGGCCCTGGAGCCCATCGACTTCGGCCGCATCGGCGCCCAGGCCGCCAAGCAGGTGATCCTGCAGAAGATCCGCGACGCCGAGCGGGAACAGATTCTGGCCGACTTCCTGGAACGCAAGGAGCACATCGTCTCCGGCACCATCAAGCGCATGGAGCGCGGCAACGCCATCGTCGAAGCCGGCAAGATCGAAGCCCTGCTGCCCCGGGACCAGATGATCCCCAAGGAAAACCTGCGCGTCGGCGACCGGGTCAAGGCCTATCTGCTGCGCATCGACCGGGGTGCCCGCGGTCCCCAGATCATCCTCTCCCGCACCGCGCCCGAATTCATCATCCGCCTCTTCGAAATCGAAGTGCCGGAAATCGAGGACGGCCTGATGGAGCTCAAGGCCTGCGCCCGGGACCCCGGTCTGCGCGCCAAGATCGCTGTCAAGTCCAATGATCCCCGGGTAGACCCCATCGGCACCTGCGTCGGCATGCGCGGTACCCGGGTCACCGCCGTCAGGAACGAGATCGGCGGCGAAAACATCGACATCGTGCTGTGGTCCGCCGACCCGGCCCAGTTCGTGATCGGCGCCCTGTCCCCGGCCGAAGTCTCCTCCATCGTGGTGGACGAAGACCGGCACGCCATGGACGTGGTGGTGGACGAGGACAACCTGGCCATCGCCATCGGCCGTAGCGGCCAGAATGTGCGTCTGGCCTCCGAACTGACCGGCTGGACCATCAACCTGATGACCCAGGAAGAGTCCGAAAAGCGTTCCGAGGCCGAATCCGCCGCCACCCGTCTGCTGTTCATGGAAAAGCTGGACATCGACGAGGAACTGGCGGATCTGCTGATCGAGGAAGGCTTCTCCACCCTGGAGGAAGTGGCCTATGTGCCGCTGGCCGAAATGCTCGAAATCGAGGGGCTGGACGAGGATATCGTCAATGAGCTCCGCAATCGTGCCCGCAACGTTTTGCTGACGGAAGCCATCGCCGCCGAGGAACAGCTCGAGCAGGTGGCCGAAGACCTCCTGAACCTGGAAGGCATGGACAAGGAAATGGCTGCCAAACTGGCGGGCCATGGCATCAAGACGCGGGATGACCTGGCCGAACTGGCCGTGGATGAACTCACCGATATCACGGGTATGGAGGAAGAAAAGGCGAAGGCCATGATTCTCAAGGCCCGGGAACATTGGTTCGAGTAAGGGGGATAGCAATATATGTCGACAACCATCGTTTCCCAGTTCGCCAATGAACTGAAAATGCCTGTGGATTCCCTGCTGGAGCAACTGGCGAAGGCAGGGGTCAACAAACAGGGGCCCCAGGACAGCCTCACCGATCAGGACAAGGCCCGGCTGCTGGAATTCCTGCGCCGCTCCCACGGGGAAGGGGAGACCAAGACCAAGATCACCCTGACCCGCAAGGAAACCTCCGAGATCAAGGCCACCGACGCCCATGGCCGGGCCCGTACCGTGCAGGTGGAAGTGCGCAAGAAGCGGGTGCTGGTGAAGCGGGACCCCGCCGCCGAGCTGCTGGCCGGCGAAGCCAAGGCGGCCGAAGCCGTGGCCGAGCCCGTTGTGGCCCCCGTCTCCGCGCCCGAACTGGCCCCGGAACCCGTGCCCGAGCCCGTCATCGAGACCCCCGTGGCCGTCGAGCCCGAGCCCGCCCCGGTGGTGGAACCGGAACCCGTGCCCGAGCCCGTGCAGGAAGCGCCGGAACCCGAGCCGGAGCCCGAGCCCGTGGTCCAGGCCCCCGAGCCTGAACCCGCTCCCCAAGCCGCCCCTCAGGCAGCCCCCGAACCTGTCGCCGAGGCCGCTCCGGCCCCGGTGCGCAAGACCAAGACCGTGGTCAAGCAATCCTTCCTGGGTGAAGCCGAGCTGAAGGCCCGGGCCGAGGAAGAGCGCCGCCACCGGGCCCTGCTGGAAATGCAGGCCCGGGAACTGAAGGAAAAGCAGGAACGCCAGGCCGAACTGGCCCGTCTGCGCCGCGAAGCCGAAGAGAAGGCCGCTGCCGCCAAGGCCGCCGAAGCCGCCAAGCAGGCGGCCGCAGCCCAGGGCGCCGCCAGCGATGCCAAGCCCACCGACAAGACCCTGCACAAGAAGGCCGACGACAAGAAGGGCGTCAAGGGCAAGGACGGCTGGGACGACGGCAAGAAGAAGGGCGGCCTCAAGACCCGTGGCACCGTGGGTGGCACCGGCTGGAAGGAGGGCGGCAAGCACGGCAAGAAGAGCTCCCCCAAGGGCGAGAGCGAAGGCGGCTTCCAGGCCCCCACCGAACCCATCGTGCGCGAAGTGCATGTGCCCGAGACCATCTCCGTGGCCGACCTGGCCCACAAGATGGCCATCAAGGCCACCGAAGTCATCAAGGCCCTGATGAAGATGGGCTCCATGGTCACCATCAACCAGGTTCTGGACCAGGAAACCGCCATGATCGTGGTGGAAGAAATGGGCCACGTGGCGGTTGCCGCCAAGCTGGACGACCCGGATGCCTTCCTGGACGATCATCACGCCGAGCACAAGGACGTGCCCCTGGAGCCCCGCGCTCCCGTGGTCACCGTCATGGGCCACGTGGACCACGGCAAGACCTCCCTGCTGGACTGCATCCGGCGCGCCAAGGTGGCCGCGGGTGAAGCCGGCGGCATCACCCAGCACATCGGCGCCTACCACGTGGAAACCGATCGCGGCATGATCACCTTCCTGGACACCCCGGGTCACGAGGCCTTCACGGCCATGCGGGCCCGCGGCGCCAAGGCCACCGATATCGTCATCCTGGTGGTGGCCGCCGACGACGGCGTGATGCCCCAGACCAAGGAAGCCATCCACCACGCCAAGGCGGCCGGTGTGCCCATCGTGGTGGCGGTCAACAAGATCGACAAGCCCGAAGCCAACCCGGACCGGGTCAAGCAGGAACTGGTGGCCGAAGGGGTGATCCCCGAAGAATACGGCGGCGATTCCCCCTTCATGCCGGTCTCGGCCAAGAAGGGCCTGGGCATCGACGAGCTGCTGGAAAACGTGCTGCTCCAGGCGGAAGTGCTGGAACTCAAGTCCGCCAAGGATGCCCCGGCCAAGGGCTTGATCATCGAAGCCCGTCTGGACAAGGGCCGCGGCCCCGTGGCCACCATGCTGGTGCAGTCCGGCACCCTGAAGCAGGGTGACGTGGTGCTGGCCGGCCCGGTGTTCGGCCGCATCCGCGCCATGCTCGACGAGAACGGCAAGCCCATCAAGGAAGCCGGTCCCTCCATCCCCGTGGAAATCCTGGGGCTTTCCGATGTGCCGGCCGCCGGCGAGGAAGCCATGGTGATGACCGACGAGAAGAAGGCCCGGGAAATCGCCCTGTTCCGTCAAGGCAAGTTCCGCGACGTGAAGCTGGCCAAGCAGCAGGCTGCCAAGCTGGAATCCATGTTCGAGCAGATGGGCGAAGGGGAAGTGAAGTCCCTGGCCCTGATCGTCAAGGCCGACGTGCAGGGTTCCCAGGAAGCCCTGGTGCAGACCCTGACCAAGCTTTCCAACGAGGAAGTGCGGGTGAACGTGATCCACGGCGCCGTGGGCGGCATCAGCGAATCCGACGTGAACCTGGCCCAGGCCTCCGGTGCCGTCATCATCGGCTTCAACACCCGGGCCGACGCCGGTGCCCGCAAGCTGGCCGAAAGCTTCGGCGTCGATATCCGCTACTACAACATCATCTACGACGCCGTGGATGACGTGAAGGCCGCCCTGTCCGGCATGCTGGCCCCGGAAAAGCGGGAAGTCATCACCGGCATGGTGGAAATCCGCCAGGTGTTCCTCATCTCCAAGGTGGGCGCCATTGCCGGCTGTCTGGTGCAAGAAGGCGTGGTCAAGCGCACTTCCCGCATCCGGCTGCTGCGCAACAACGTGGTCACCTGGGATGGCGAGCTGGACTCCCTCAAGCGCTTCAAGGACGACGCCAAGGAAGTCAAGGCTGGCTTCGAATGCGGCCTGTCCCTGAAGCACTTCAACGAGATCAAGGAAGGCGACATGCTGGAAGCCTACGAGATCCAGGAAGTGGCCCGTACCCTTTAAGCAGCAAGCAAAGGAAACCATGGGGCGAGGCGAGGCTGAACAGCCCCGGCCTCGCTTCATTTTTCCCGGAGTCTAGACATGAAGAATTTTTCCCGTGCCGACCGGGTCTGCGAGCAGATCCGCCGCGATCTGGCCGACATCATCCGTGGCGAACTGAAGGACCCCCGCATCGGCATGATCAGCCTCACCGCCGTGGAGCTGACCCCCGATTACGCCCACGCCAAAATCTATTTCACCACCCTGGACATCTCCCACCTGCCTGAGATCCAGGCCGGCCTGCGCCGCGCCAGCGGTTTCATGCGCCGGGAGCTGGGGCGCCGGGTGCGCATCCACACCCTGCCCGAGCTGCACTTCGTGCACGATGATTCCCTGGAGCGGGGCGCCAGTCTCTCCAAGCTGATCGACGAGGCGGCAGCCCTGTCGCGCGGCAGCGAAGAGGACGGCGCAGCAGAAGCGGGGGAGCAGCCTCCCGAAGCGGGCAAGTAAGCCGCTTTCCTGACTGAAAAGGCCCCGACGGGGCCTTTTCTCATTGAGCTGGGGACGGCATTGGCGTCGGTATCGGCGGCCAGGGGTGCAGGGTGAAGCTGAACAGTTCCGGGGTGTTCGGGTCGATCACCGCCTCGATCCAGCCCATGCTCGGGTAGCCGTAGCTTTCCACCCGGGTGAAGCGTTGCTGGGGCCGCCGGGACGGGTCGAGCAGGGGATGGTCCACCCGGGCCTGGTGGGTGTCCCCGTGCACCAGGACCACCTGGCCCTTGAAGCGCTCGGTCTCGCCGCGCAGGGTTTCCAGGAACTGCAGGTAAGAGCGGTGGCCCAGCCCCTGGGCGAAGTGCTTGAGCCCCGGGTTGGCCTGGATCAGTACCACCACCCCCGCGAGCTTCTTGCGCCGGGCCAGGGCGAAGGAGTTGGTGAGCCAGTCGAGCACCGCCGGGTGGCGCTGGCGGAATTCTTCGGAGGGTACGTCGGTCTTGCCCCAGTTGTTGTCGCCGCCGGGCAGGTTGAGGGTGACGAACAGCACCGGGCCCAGGATGAAGCGGCTGTGTTCCCGGTAGGGGCCGGCCTGGCGTTCCAGGCTCAGTTTCTTCCGGCCCAGGCTGCGGTTGTCGGTCCAGAACAGGCGGCGCAGTTGTTCCAGCCGTTCCTCGGGCTCGTAGCTGCCGTTGCTGGCCCGGTGGCAGTCGGTCCAGTCGTTGTCCCCGGGCACATAAACCAGGGGCACCGGGCTGGCCTGGAAGAGGGCCAGCCGGTCGGCGAATACCGCGTCATCGCAGCGGCCGCCGCCGTGCTTGATGTCCCCCACGTGGATGACGACCCGGGTATCGGCCTGGGCGATGGCTTCCAGCATCAGGGGGAGTTCCCGGCGTTCGGCTTCCGAGTAGGGCACATCACCGATCAGGGCAACGCGCCAGGTGGGGGCGGGCAGGCCCTCGGCCCGGGCCGGGAGGGCGGCCTGCAGCCCCAGCAGGAGCCCCAGCAGCAGCGTGACCTGGCGTGCGCTCAGGCTCAATGCAGCAGCCCCTTCAGGGCGTACAGGGCCTCCAGGGCTTCCCGGGGGGTAAGGCTGTCCGGGTCCAGGGCTTCGAGCTGGTCCAGCACCGGGTGGGGTTCGGTGTGCACTTCCGGCTCCAGGGCCGGGGCGCTGGCGAACAGGTCGGGCTGCAGGGGATTTTCCGAAGCCTTCTGCTCCAGGTCCCGCAACTGCTTTTTCGCCGCCCGCACCACGGCCCCGGGCATGCCGGCCAGGGCCGCCACCTGAATCCCGTAGCTCTGGTTGGCCGGGCCTTCCTCCACCGCGTGCAGGAAGACGATGCGCTCCCCGTGCTCCACCGCGTCCAGATGCACGTTGGCCAGGGTCGGGTAGTCCTGGGCCAGGCGGGTGAGCTCGAAATAGTGGGTGGCGAACAAGGTCAGGCTGCGGTTCTTCTCCAGCAGGTGGCGGCAGATGGCAAAGGCCAGGGCCAGGCCGTCGAAGGTGGAGGTGCCCCGGCCGATCTCGTCCATCAGCACCAGGCTGTTGGGGCTGGCGTGGTGCAGGATGGCGGCGGCCTCGGTCATTTCCACCATGAAGGTGGAGCGGCCCGAAGCCAGGTCGTCGGAGGCGCCGATGCGGGTGAAGATGCGGTCCAGGGGGCCTAGCGTGGCGGCCGCGGCGGGCACGAAGCTGCCCACGTGGGCGAGCAGGGCGATCAGGGCCGTCTGGCGCATGTAGGTGGATTTACCGCCCATGTTGGGGCCGGTGATGAGCAGCAGGCGGCGGCTGTCGGTGAGGTCCAGGTCGTTGGCGATGAAGGTGTCGCCGCTGCCTTCCATTTCTCCTTCCACCACCGGGTGGCGCCCGCCCTGGATGCGGATGCCCGCTTCGCTGCTGAACTCGGGCCGGCACCAGTTGCGGCGCAGGGCCGTGTCGGCAAAGCTGGCCAGCATGTCGAGCTGGGCCACGGCCCGGGCGATGGCCAGCAGGCGGCTGACTTCCGGCTGCAGGCGGTTGAGGATGTCCTCGAACAGGGCCTTTTCCCGGGCCAGGCCCCGCTCCTGGGCGGACAGGGCCTTGTCCTCGAAGGCCTTCAACTCCGGGGTGATGTAGCGCTCGGCGTTCTTCAGGGTCTGGCGGCGGCGGTAATCCTCGGGAATCTTGTCCACATGGGTGTGGGTCACCTCGATGTAGAAGCCATGCACCTTGTTGTATTCCACCTTGAGGCTGGCGATGCCGGTGCGTTCCCGCTCCCGCACTTCCAGGTCCATCAGGAAGGCGCCGCAGTTGTCGTTCAGGGCCCGGAGTTCGTCCAGGTCCGCATCAAAGCCCGGGGCGATCACACCGCCATCGCGGATCAGGGCGGCGGGCTCGGCGGCAATGGCCCGGCTCAGGAGTTCCAGGGCTTCCCCCGGAGCCACCAGCTCGGCCGCCAATTGGGTGAGCAGGGGGGCCAGCACGGGGCTGGCCTCCCGGGCGGGGAGAAGCGGTGCCGCCAGTTCCGGCAGCTGGGCCAGGGAATCCCGCAGGGCGGACAGGTCCCGGGGCCGTGCATTCATCAGGGCAATGCGCCCGGCGATGCGCTCCAGGTCGGCCTGGCCCTTCAAGGCCCGGCGCACCTGCCCGGCCAGATGGCCGTAGTCTTCCAGCAATACGGCCACCGCCTCCTGGCGGGCGGCGGGCAGGGCCGGGTCCCGCAGGGGATGGTGCAGGGCCTGGCGCAGGTAACGGGCCCCCATGCTGGTGACGCAGGTGTCGAGCAGGGAAAACAGGGTGGGGGCCGGCTGGCCCCGCAGGGTCTCGGTGAGTTCCAGGTTGCGCCGGGTGGCGGTGTCCAGCCCCAGGTAGGCGCCTTCCAGCTCCACCTGCAGGCCCTGTACGTGGGGCAGGGCCCGGGCCTGGGTGGCCTGGGCGTACTGGAGCAGGGCGCCGGCCGCCGCCAGGGCCGGGC
Organism: Azovibrio restrictus DSM 23866; assembly: GCF_000429665.1. Lineage (GTDB taxonomy): Bacteria > Pseudomonadota > Gammaproteobacteria > Burkholderiales > Rhodocyclaceae > Azovibrio > Azovibrio restrictus. Next base: position 29,788 of record NZ_AUCH01000021.1, on the reverse strand, counting down.
CCAGGTCGTCGGCCCCGAAGCCGCCCAGGGAGCGCACCTTGAAATGGTCGCAGAGCAGGGCTTTGGCGCTGTCCGGCTCGAAATGCCAGTCCGGCCGGCGGGTGCGGGCCACCCCTTCGGGCAGGGCGATCTCCAGGCTATCCGGCAGCAGGATTTCGGCCGGGCGGATACGCTCCAGGGTGGCGCCCAGCTGGGCGGCGGGAATCTCGGTGAGGATGAATTCGCCGCTGGCCAGGTTCAAGCGGGCCAGGCCCACCGTCTGGCGCGCCTGGGTCAGGGCCAGGAGCAGCACATCCCGGCGTTCATCCAGCAGGGAGGCATCGGTAAGGGTGCCCGGAGTGACGATGCGGGACACGGCCCGCTCCACTGGCCCCTTGCTGGTGGCCGGGTCGCCGATCTGCTCGCAGATCACCACCGACTCCCCCAGCTTCACCAGCTTGGCCAGGTAGCCTTCCAGCGCGTGGTAGGGAATGCCCGCCATCTTGATGGGCACCCCGGCCGACTGGCCCCGGGTGGTGAGGGTGATGTCCAGCAGCCGCGCTGCCTTCTCCGCATCCCCGTAGAACAGCTCGTAGAAATCCCCCATGCGGTACAGCAGCAAGGTGTCCGGATGCTGGGCCTTGAGGGCCAGGTACTGCTGCATCATCGGGGTGTGCTTGGCGCTGTCGGCGGACTTGCTCATGGGATTGTCGGTATCGGGCAAAGGGCGGATTTTAGCAGGGGTCAGGCATGTCGCCCGAAGCCATGGGGATTTGCTGGCGGCTACTGTTAAGCAAATCGGCAGATGTAGTTGCTTGGGCGCATTTGGCAATGCTGTTCCACGACACCGGGCAGATCGAACAGGCGGGGGCTGCGGCGGAAATCAAAGAGCCGATAAAGGTGAAACTGTTCGGCATTTTCCCGGGCAAAGCTGACCTTGAATTAAACATTGCCTTTGCTATCCGTGCTCTCTCCTGATTCACTGCTTCTGAGATAATCCAGGGTCTGATTTAAGCAAGCTTCATAAGCCGCCTCCCAGATGCTTCCCTTTGCTCCCGGTTCCCGCGTCCTCATTCGCGACGAAGAATGGCTTGTCCGCCGCATCGACCCCGCTACTGACGGTGGTTGGCTCCTCACCTGCGATGGTATTTCCGAGCTGGTGCGCAGCCAGTCGGCGCTGTTCCTGACCAGCCTTGAAGATGAAATCGCCGTTCTTGACCCGGAAAAGACCGAGCTCATCCCCGACGATACACCGGCCTACAACGCGAGCCTCCTTTATCTCGAGAGCCTGCGCCGGCGCAACGTCGCCAATGACGACAAGGTGCACCTCGGCCACCGTGGCGTGATGAATCTCGTGCCTTATCAGCTCGACCCAGCGCTGCAGGCGCTACGGCAGCCGCGCTCGCGCATCCTGATTGCAGATGCGGTCGGTCTGGGCAAGACGCTGGAAGCCGGGGTGCTCGCCACCGAACTGATTCAGCGCGGCCGGGGCAAGCGCATCCTGGTCGTCACGCAGAAGGCCATGCTCACCCAGTTCCAGAAGGAGTGGTGGAGCCGCTTTTCCATCCCGCTGGTGCGGCTGGATTCGGTGGGCCTGGCTCGGGTGCGCAACCGCATCCCCGCCAATCACAACCCGTTCAATTACTTCGACCGCAGCATCATTTCCATCGACACCCTCAAGAGCAACCTCGAGTACCGCAACTACCTTGAGAATGCTTGGTGGGACATCATCGTCATCGACGAATGCCATAACGTCGCTGCCCGGGCTGGTGAGTCTGGGCTCTCGCGCCGCGCGAAACTCGCCAAGCTGCTCGCTACCCGCTCGGATACCCTGATGCTGCTCTCGGCCACGCCACACGACGGCTCGGCGCGCAGCTTCGCCTCACTGATGAGCCTCTTGGACCCCACGGCCATCTCCGATCCCGACGACTACACGCCGGACGACTTCCGCAGCAAGGGTCTGGTCATCCGCCGTTTCAAGAAGGACATCCGCGACCAGGTCAGCGCCGACTTTCAGGAGCGTGTCACCAACTGCCTGCGGGCACCCGCCAGCGTGCAGGAAGAAGCCGCTTACCGTGCCCTGCTGGAAATTCCTTTCACCCAGGGCGGTGAGCACAAGGCCGGCAAGCAGCAGGAGTTGCAGCGTGTCGCCATGCAAAAGGCGCTGTTTTCCAGTCCGGCTGCTGCGCTGGAATCCACAAAGAAGCGCATTGCGTTGTTGCAGAGCAAGTCCGGCTCTACACCGGATGAAGCCACCGAAATCGAGAGCCTCTGCTATTTCGAGGAAGCCCTGGTGCCGCTAGCCACCGACCCGGCAGCGACCCAGTTCAGCAAATACCAGCGCCTCAAGCAGCACCTGCAATCGGCCGACTTCGGTTGGGACGTGAAGAGCGCCGAAGACCGCCTGGTCATCTTCTCCGAGCGCATCGAAACCCTGCGCTGGCTGCGTGAGCACCTCACGGCTGATCTCAAGCTCAAGCCCAATCAACTCGAAGTGCTGCACGGCCAGATGGCTGACACCGAGCAGCAGGAGCTGGTTGAGCGCTTTGGCCGCCTCGACGACCCGCTGCGCATCCTGCTGTGCTCGGACGTCGCCAGCGAAGGTCTTAACCTGCACTATTTCTGCCACCGCCTGGTGCACTTCGATTTGCCTTGGTCGCTAATGGTCTTCCAGCAGCGCAACGGCCGTGTCGACCGCTACGGGCAGAAGCATCAGCCGCACATCGTCTATCTCTTCACCGAGACGGAAAACGAAAAGATCAGGGGCGACCTGCGCATCCTGGAAATCCTTGAGCGCAAGGACGAGCAGGCCAACTTCAACCTGGGCGACCCATCCGCCTTCCTCAACGTTTTCGACCCGGACAAGGAAGCGGAGAAGGTCGCCGACTTCATGGCTGAAGGCCTCAGCCCGGAAGCGGTCGAGGCCACCATGGACGAAGCGGCCGCTTCCGATTCGGACAATGACGGCGACTGGCTGATGACCCTCTTCGGCGGCGGCAGCGCCACCGAAGACGCCACGCCAGCACCTGCCGCGAGCAGCAGTCTCGACCACATCGCCGAGCCCGCCTCGCTCTTCGACAGCGACTTCCACTACGCCAAGACCGCGCTGACCCTGCTCAACCAGGGACAGACCCTGTGCCAGTGGAACGCTGAGGAAGCCGAGCAGCTGATTGCGCTCACCGCGCCGCTGGATTTGAAGGAGCGGTTAGTCGGTAATCGGCAACGAATGGGCGTACTACCATTTGAAGCTCAGGCCGACAACGACCACTACGCCCTCTGCGCCGACCCCAAGCGCATGGCAGACGCCATCGAAGTAGCACGGCAGGCCCGTGCCGAGCAAGATACCTGGCCCAAACTGCACTACCTCTGGCCACAGCACCCCATCATCGAATGGATGGGCGACCGCGTGCTCACTCACTTCGGCCGCCACCGGGCGCCGCTCTTGCAAAGCCACAAGCTCGCGCCGGGTGAGCAGGCCTTTATCCTCATGAGCCTCATCCCCAACAAGAAAGGCCAGCCCATGCTGGTCGAGTGGCAGGTGGCCAGCCGGGTAGGGCAGGGCGTTGCTGCGCCGTTTAAGCTGGAATCCTTTGACGCCTTCATCGCCCGCGCCGGCCTCAAGGCGGGTGGCTTACCCAACCGTGGCCACACCCCAGAACTTGCCGCCACCACCCAGGCCATGCAGAGCGCCTTGCCCGCTGCGGTGCGCACCATGCATGCTTACATGCTCCAGCAGCAGGCTGCCTTCTCAGTCGAGCTCGCCCAGCGCCTCGAAGGCACGCTGGCCGACTTGCAGCGCTTGCAGTGGCGCCAGTTGGAGCAGCTCAGTCTCGACCTCGAAAAGCAGCTCGAAACCGTCAAGCGCGGCCGCTTCGAGCAGCGTAGCCGTGACATTCACCGCGTCTTCGATGATTACCGGCGCTGGGTGGAAGACACCCTCACCACCGAGCCCCAGCCCTGGATTCAGGTGCTCGCTGCCGTCTGCAATCCCAGTTCCACCGCTGCCGTTGCCGGAGCCTGACCATGCCTGTACTTGAAGCCGTACAAACCTTCGCCGGCATCACCAACGAAAACGAGTTCTACAGCCATCACTATCTGGCCGAAGTCTTCAAGGGCGACATCAAGGCCCGGCTTGACGCCTGGGAAGCAGCAGAATCCAGCCAGACCGAGGATGCTGAGGATGACCGCCACCGTGCTCCCCACAAGCGCCTGCAATCCTGGGCGCAAAAGTGGTTTGCCCTGCGTAGTCAGGTGCAACGAGCGGCTGATCCTGCAGAACGCTGGCGCCTGTTCTCCCAGCTCCAGACCGGTTTGCTGCAGGCCCTCGGCCACGCCGCGCCGGGCAAGCTGCCCACCGCCCATGAACTTGCCGCCGGTCAGCCCTTGCCGTTCTGGCACCTGCAACTGCCGCAGCTCGCCCTCATCCCCGCCTACCAGCCCGGCGCGGAAAACGAAGATCTGCTCGACCACGGCCTGATGAGCCTGCACTACGGCGGCGAGCCGGTGCCGCAAGCCCTGCGTCATGAAACCTGGGCCGACCTGCTCTCCGACGCCGTTTTCGGTGCCGACGCCCCGCCGCGCTACGTCCTGCTGTGCGGGCTCGACGAATGGCTGCTGCTCGACCGCTACAAGTGGCCGAATAACCGAGCCCTGCGTTTCAACTGGGCCGACATTCTCGACCGCAAGGACGCCGACACCCTCAAGGCCTGCGCCGCGCTCTTGCATAAGGACTGTCTCGCGCCCGGCGAAGGCAACAGCCTGCTGGAAAGCCTGGACGAAAACGCCCACAAGCACGCCTTCGGTGTCAGCGAAGACCTCAAGCACGACCTGCGCGAAGCCATCGAGCTGCTCGGCAACGAAGCCGCTCGCCAGCTGCGCGAGCAGGCCATCGCAGCCAAGAAAGGCATTTTCAGCGGCAAGGACCAGCTCGATGCCGGCGACCTCAGTCTGGAATGCCTACGCCTGGTCTATCGACTGCTCTTCATGTTCTACATCGAGGCCCGCCCGGAACTCGGCTACGTGCCTATCGGCAAGAGCGACATCTACCTCAAGGGCTACAGCCTGGAGAGCCTGCGCGACCTGGAGATGCAGCCGCTCACCACGCCGAATGCTCGCGAGGGCTTCTACTTCGACGCCACCCTGCGCCGTCTCTTCAGCTTGGTAGCCGAAGGCACCGGCCTGGGCGGCCCGACCCAGCAGGCGCTGGGTGTGGCTGGCAACAACAGCGGCAGCACCGTCGCCGGCGCCCGCGAAACCTTCGCCCTGGCGCCGCTGGACAGCCGCCTGTTCGACGACAGCACCCTGCCGCTGCTGGGCAAGGTCCGCTTCCCCAACCACATCTGGCAGACCGTCATCCGCCTCATGTCGCTCACCCGAGGGCAGGGCCGGGGTCGGCGCAGTGGCCGGGTCAGCTATCAGCTGCTCTCCATCAACCAGCTCGGCGCGGTGTATGAGGCACTGTTGAGCTACCGAGGCTTCTTCGCGTCCGACGACTTGTACGAGGTCAAGCCCGCGCCCAAGAAGGGCAAGGCTGCCGCCGAAGACGATGACGCCGACAGCGACGATGAAGGCAGTGACGACAGCAGCGACAACGAGGCCGTCGACGACAGCGCCGGTCGCGGTCGCCGCAAGGGCAGTGGTGTCGCCTCAGACGCCGACAAGCTCGACACCGCCTGGTTCGTGCCCGCCAGTCGCCTGAATGAATACACCGAAGACGAGCGCGTCTACGACACTACCGACGCCGGCCACCGCAAGCTGCGCATGTACCCCAAGGGCAGCTTCATCTACCGCTTGGCGGGCCGTGACCGCCAGAAGAGCGCCAGCTACTACACCCCGCAGGTGCTCACCCAGTGCCTGGTCAAATACGCCCTAAAGGAACTGCTGGCCCCGGAAAACGGCCGGGTGAAGCTGGCCGACGACATCCTCACGCTCACCGTCTGTGAGCCCGCCATGGGCAGCGCGGCGTTCCTGAACGAAGCGGTCAACCAGCTTGCCGAGGCTTATCTGGAGAAGAAGCAACAGGAACTCGGCCGCCGCATCCCCCACGACCGCTACCCGCAGGAACTGCAAAAGGTGCGCATGTACCTGGCCGACCGCAATGTGTTCGGCGTGGACTTGAACCCGGTGGCGGTGGAGCTGGCCGAAGTCTCCCTGTGGCTCAACGCCATCTATGGCGAGCTGGACGAGGCCGGCAATCCCGTCACCGACGCCCAGGGCCGGCCGCTGCCCGCCCGCGTGCCCTGGTTCGGCTACCAGCTTTTTGCCGGCAACAGCCTCATCGGTGCCCGCCATCAGGTCTATAACGCCGCTGCGCTCAGGAAGGGTGCCAAGCCCGCCTGGCATGAGGAACCTCCGCGCCGGGTCACATTGGATGGCCCGCGCAAGCCGGACGAAATCTGGCACTTCCTGCTGCCGGACCCAGGCATGGCCAACTACACCGACAAGGCCGCCAAGGCCCTGTACCTGGACGACTTCGAGCGCCTCAAGCGCTGGCGCAAGGACTTCACCCGCCCGCTGGAGCCGCATGAGGTTGCCCGCCTGCAGCAGTTGAGCGAGCGCGTCCAGGCCCTGTGGCAGGAACACACCCAGGCACTGGCCAGAGACCGCGAGCGCACCGAAGACGCCCTCGACCTCTGGCCGCATAAGGTGGGCGCCTTGGACAACGCTTCTGGCGAGGCCATCACCCGCGCCCAGAAAGAAGCCATCCGCCGCGCCGGCCTCTTCAATGAAGACGGCGACTATGCCACCCCCTTCCGCCGCCTCAAGCTGGTGATGGATTACTGGTGCGCTCTGTGGTTCTGGCCCATCACCGAGAGCAGCAAGCTGCCCAGCCGCGAGGCATGGTGGCTGGAGATCGGTGCCATCCTCGAAGGCAACGTGGTCGACCTCGCGCCGCAACCGGGGCTGGATTTCACCGAACCGGCGGTGCCCCAGCAACTGCTGCCGGACATTCAGGACGACCTGTTCGGCGTGGTGCAGCCCACGCTCGCCACCCGGCCCGCCGGCGCCAACCTGCACGACAAGTTCGGCCAGCTACGCATCAGCAAACTGCGCCAGCACTTTCCGCGTATCGGGGAGGTCGAGGCAGTCGCCGCCGCCCAGCGCTTTCTGCACTGGGAGCTGTGTTTTGCGGATGTGTTGCTGCAGCGCGGTGGCTTCGACCTGATTCTGGGGAACCCGCCCTGGCTCAAGGTGGAATGGAACGAGGCCGGCATTCTGGGCGAGCAAAACCCGGTATTCGCGGTGCGCAAGGTCAGCGCCAGTGAGCTGGCCAAGCTGCGGGCGCAGGCCTTCGAGGACTTTCCCGGCCTGCAGGCGGCTTGGACCGAGGAGCTGCAGGAAGCATCAGGCGCTCAGAACTTTCTGAATGCGGTCCAGAACTACCCACTGCTACAGGGCATGAAGGCAAACCTCTACAAGTGCTTCATGCCGCTGGCCTGGGGGCTGAACAGTGCGCAGGGGGTGACAGGGTTGCTGCATCCGGAAGGGCCGTATGACGATCCTGACGGTGGCCCGCTGCGCGAGGCGGTGTATGCGCGGCTGCGGCGGCATTTCCAGTTCACAAACGAAATGCTGTTGTTCGCGGAGGTCGATAACCACACGCGCTACAGCATCAATGTTTATGGACCGTCTCGCCCCGCACCGGGCTTTGACCAACTGGCTAACCTGTTTGTCCCTGCAACCATTGATTCCTGTTACCAGCACGAAGGAGCTGGGCCGGTAGGAGGCTACAAGAACGAGGCAGGGAAATGGAACACCGCCGGCCACCGCGACCGCATCGTGCGGGTGGATGAGGCAGCGCTCGCCACCTTTGCCCGCTTGTACGACGAACCCGGCACTCCGGCCCGCCGTGCCCGCTTGCCGGCCCTGCATGCAGGCACCTTGAACAGCGTGCTGGCTAAGCTGGCAGTCTATCCTCGCCGGCTTGCAGACCTTGGTGAGGATTACTACTCGACCCAGCATTGGAACGAAAAACTGGCGCAAGACGATGGCACTATTCGTCGCCGCCCCACCAGCGACGCCGGTTTCCCTGCCAGCCCGGAAGACTGGGTGCTCTCCGGCCCGCATTTCTTCGTCGCCAACCCCTTCAACAAAACGCCGTTCAAGGCCTGCACGTCGAACAAGGCCTACGCGCAACTCGACCTCGAAGCCCTGCCCGACGACTACCTGCCGCGCACCAACTACCGCCCCATGGCCGACCGCGCCGAATACCTGCGCCGCACGCCGCGGGTGAGCTGGGTGGAAGAGGGCGAGACACAGGGGCGGGCGGTGACGGAGTTTTTCCGGCTGGTGAACCGGGAAATGATTGGACCTTCGTCTGAGCGGACGCTCATCACTACGCTGATGCCGCCGGGTGCTGCTCACATCAACACCCTTCTTGCCCACGCTTTTCGGGATGACAAAGAGTTGTGCGGCGCGTTGGCTTACACCCAGTCGCTGCTTGCCGATTTCCGCGTGAAGTCGACGGGGATGGGGCACGCCAACACCACGCTGGTTGGGCAGTTACCGATTCCAACGGGCTGGCAGCCGCACGTTGTGGCCCGTACTCTCGCCCTCAACTGCCTCACCTTCCACTACGCCCCCCTGTGGGAAGAAATCTTCGACCCCGACTTCGCCGACCAGCGCTGGAGCCAGCCCGACAACCCGCGCCTGCCGCAGGACTTCTGGCCCAGCCTCACCCGCGACTGGACCCGCGACTGCGCCCTGCGCAGCGACTGCGCCCGCCGCATGGCACTGGTGGAAATCGACGTGCTGGTGGCCCAGGCGCTCGGCCTGACGCTTGATGAACTGCTGCTCATCTACCGCGTCCAGTTCCCGGTGATGCAGGGCTACGAGCGCGACACTTGGTACGACATCAAGGGCCGCATCGTCTTCACCAACAGCAAGGGCCTGGTCGGCGTCGGCCTGCCGCGCAAGGGCAGCCGCAGCAGCCCCAAAACCCGCATCACCACCCCCGATGGCCAGGTGCGCGAAGGCAACTTCGGCTGGGAAGACCTGTGGAGCTACCCCGCCGAAGGCGCCGACGAGGCCACGCTGAAGCAGGGCGGCACCCCCAAACTGCCCGACGGCACCGTCATCACCCAGTGGGTCACCGACGACACCCTCCCCGGCGGCCCCCGCACCGTCGAGCGCAGCTACACCGCCCCCTTCGGCCGCGCCAACCGGGAGGAGGATTACCGCATAGCCTGGACGTTTTTTGAAGGCAAGGAGGGGGTGGGGTGAGCTGCAACTGGCTGGAGATGCTGACCAGCTGGCTGGGGTTTCCGACACGATTGCGTTCTGTGCCTTGTTGCTGGCGGCCTGGGCAGGGTGGAGCGCCCACCGGTCGGCAAGAGAGGCCAAGCGTGCGAACCATGCTGCGCGTTACCACGAGCGACGCATGGTGTTCGATGCCTTTCTTGATCTGAGTATGCACCTGACTTGCCGGGGGCAGAGGGCGGACTTGGGCGTCGTCGGGCAGTTTTACCGCCACGTTTTCACTGCGTATTTCTGTTTTGACAAGGAACTGGCGGCGAAGCTGGAAAGATATTTCAAGGCATGTCATGCGGTAGCCGATTATGCGCGAACGCAAGAAGGTTTCGCAAAGCTGCCGGACGAGATTCAGAAGCAGCTGAAGTGGGTTCAAGAAAGCTCAGCGCCGCTTTTGGAAGAATTGAAGAAAGCTGTGCCTGCCTGAAGTTTGTTATTTCGATTTTTTCGTTTTTTTGGCGTATGCTTTTACCTGTGTCACATGAAATCACGGAGCCAGGCCATGCGTACTACTACCTACCCCAACAAGCCGGTCAAGGCATCGGCCGATGCAACCGCCTCGTTTCAGGCGCGTTGTGTAGCAACGCTACGCGCAGCCTTGCCGGAGGAGCTTGAGGCCCATGGCACGACGCTGCCGAAGGCAGATATTGATGCCATTGCCACCTCGCTTGCCCGCCGATTGAACAGGCTGGCCGATGTCTCCCTGGGTAAAAAAAGCGAGAAGGCCAAGGTGGTTTCCAGGGAGGAGTGGATCAGCACCCAGGAGGCGGCCAACCGTTGCGGTTTTTCCCGACCTTTTGTGGCTGCGCTCCTCGATTCGGGGGCCTATCAGGGCAAAGTGCAGCGTACGCCCGGCGGGCATCGCAAGGTGCTGGCTAGCGAGTTTGAGGCGCTGGTGGCCAAGGCTTCTGCGGAGGCTCCCAGGACGCTGGCTCAAGCTCGGAAGGCGGTGGATTTGAATCGGCAGAATGATGGCGAGGGTACGCCGCCCAAGGAGCGTAAGCAGTCTCGCGCCAGGGCGCAGGCGCTGGCCAAGAAGCTGGGTATTGCTTCCTGATGTTGCCGCTTTTTGTTCTTGCAGACGCCAATATTCTGGTCAAGGACGTGGTGTCTTACGTTTTTTTCGACCTTGCCAAGGCCGGAATCGTCGACCTGCGCTGGACTCCGCAGATCGAAGTGGAATACGCCAGGCATCGGGCTCGCTTGAGGGCACAGGCCAATCAGCGCGAGACGACCTTCGAAGACCTGGTTTGGGCGCAACAGCGCTTGGTGCCAATCAAGAAGTATCTGGTGCCTGGTTTCAGGCTGCCAGGTTGGGATGAGGACGGCGACCGGCTTGAACTGCTGAGAGGCAAGGATGCTTTTGCCTCGCTGATGCAGTTGCCCGACCCTGATGATGTGCATGTGGCACTGGCTGCCGCAGATTGGGCACACACCGAAGGTCGGGATGTGGTGCTCGTGACAGATAACCTGAAAGATTTGCCGGACGGTTTGCTGGAACCCTTTGGCGTGTTTCCTTTGCACCCCGGTGATGTGCTGCAACTGGTTTATCAGGCAGACTCGGAGCGGGTGAGCAAAAGCTTGCAGAAGACGGCAACTGACTTCAAAGACCCTGCCTTTTCTCTGGCGGACATGCTGACTTCAATTGCCAGTAGCCAGCAGTTTGATAATCGGGAACTGGCAGATGAACTGGCCTTGCGCTGGGGCCTTGCAGCGGCGGGTTCAGCGAAAGATGCTACCAGGGGCCAGCGCAAGTAGCCCCACACAGAAATAAGGACGACATGCTTCCCTCGCTTCTCGCCAAAGACATCCAGACCGGCCTCAAGCAGTTTCTCGTGGCTGCTTTTGAACCCGCAGACCCCTTCATGCATGGCTTGATGCGGCGTTTTGTCGAGGACGAGCGTACGTGGTTGAAGGGGCCTTATGTGCAGGTCGGCCTGCCCTTCGTGCCGGGTGCGTCAGGGCGGGATTTCTTTGCCGGATTCCAGACCGAGTTTCCAGGTTTCAGCCATCAGGAGCAGGCGTGGCGGCGGCTTTCCAGTCAGCATGAAGCGGCCAATACCCTGGTAGCAACCGGCACCGGCAGCGGCAAAACGGAGTGTTTCCTGTATCCGGTGCTGGACCATTGCGCCCGCGCCCTGCAGGCCGGGGAGGGTGGTATCAAGGCGCTGGTCATTTACCCGATGAATGCGCTAGCGACCGACCAGGCCCGGCGTATCGCCGAGCTGGTGGCGGGCGTGCCCGCATTTGCAGGGCTGCGGGTTGGCCTGTATGTGGGCGGTAATGCCAGCAAGAGCGGTGAGGGGATGGTGATGACGCCTCATTCGGTCATCACCGACCGGGCGACGCTCAGGAAGCACCCGCCTGACATCCTGCTCACCAACTACAAGATGCTCGACTACCTGATGCTGCGGCCGTTGGATCGTGAGCTGTGGGCATCGAATACGCCAACCACGCTGCGTTATGTGGTGGTCGATGAATTGCATACGTTCGACGGCGCGCAGGGCACTGACCTGGCGCTATTGCTGCGCCGACTGCGGGCGCGCCTGCAGATTGACCCGAAGCGCCTGATTTGTGCTGGCACCTCGGCAACATTGGGTAGCGGTTCGGATGCTACGCCACTGCGCGAGTATGCCCGCCAGGTGTTTGGCGTGCCCTTCGAGCCGGATTCGGTGGTGGTGGAAAGCCGTCAGTCGGTCGGCGTGTTCCTGGAAGATGCGATGGTGGACTTCATGTTCAGCTTCCATCGCGAGTGGATGGAGAAACTTGACCCGGTTTGCTACCGCTCGCCGGAGGCGGCTGTGGCTGCTTGGTTTGGTCTTTTCTTTCCCGACCAGCCTGCACCTGCGGACGTGACTGACCGCGCCTGGCGCAAGAGCCTGGGGTCTTTGCTCAAGCGGCACCAGCTATTTGTGAACTTGCTCAAGCTCCTCAAAGGCGGCGTGGCAAGCTACGACACACTCACCGAGGCTTTTGCGCGCAACATGCCCAGTGCTGGAAAGTCTGAAATCCGGCAGGTACTCGATGCATTGCTGGTGTTGATGGCCTGGGCCTTGCGGGATGGCGGGCAGCCTCTGGTGACGCTGCGCGTGCAGGTGTGGGTTCGGGAGCTGCGTCGCATGGTCGGCAAGCTTGCGGCGGATCCGGAGGAGCTCAGGCTGCGTAGCGAGCGGGATCTGCCGGGCGAGCGCGATGGGGTGTATCTGCCGATGGTTCAGTGCAGGCAGTGTCGCACCACCGGATGGATTTCCCGACTGGTGCAGGGCAGCAATAAGCTCTCGACCAACCTCGAAGAAATCTACAACACCTGGTTTTCTCGACGCCCGGAGGCAACCCGTTTCTACGCAGCTCGCAGTATTGGTCGCCCTCTGGCCGAGGGCATTGAAGAACAGGTGTGTGTGAGCTGCGGCAATGTGCAGCAAGGCAAGGCGGCGTGTCTCGCTTGCGGTCACCAGACCTTGATGCCGATTTATCGGGTGACGGCACAGCAGACCCGCGTAGTGGGCCAGGCGCAATATACCCATCACGACCCGACCTGCCCGGCGTGTGGCGAACGTGGTGAGCTGCAGCTGCTGGGTGCGCGTAACGCGACGCTGGGATCGCAGGTGGTGGAGAACAGCTGGGCCAGTCCTTTCAACGACGACAAGAAGCTGATTGCCTTCTCGGATTCGGTGCAGGACGCGGCGCACCGGGCGGGCTTCTTCGGTGCGCGGACCTACATGAATAACGTGCGTACCGCCTGGGCGCATGTCATGGATGAGCTGGGGCTCAAGGCCATGCCCTGGTCAGCTTTCATTGAGCAGGCTCGTGCCCGCTTCAATGAGCCAGGCTCTGTCTTGCACATGGAGCCAGCACAGCTGGTGTCGGAGTTTCTCGGGCCGAACATGGCCTGGCAGCACGACTGGTCCGTCGAGTTGCTGCAAAAGAACCACCTACCCGCTGACAGCCGTTTGCCGGCCAAGGTCAAGAAACGCCTGCTGTGGCAGCTGTTCAGCGATTTGACCTACCTGAGTCAGCGCGGCCGGACCCTTGAACGTATCGGCAAGGCAGTACTGGCGGTGCCCTGGGCGAGACTCAACCTCCTCGCGGAGCGTTTGTTGCCTGTATTTCGCGAGCAGTACGGTGCGCAAGCTATCGAGCAGGCCATCATTGCGCAATGGCTGTGGGGCATGCTGACCCGCATGCGTCAGCGCGGTGGGGTCATGGATCCTGAGCTGAGCGTGTATGCGGCGGATGGCAACGTTTTTGCACTGACCAAGACGGCAGGGCGGGGGGAGTGGCTGCCAGGGATGGGCGCGAATACGCCGCGGCCTATCTTCGTAACGCTCGGCAAGCACACTGACTTCGACAAGCTTGTCGGCTCAGGCCGGCTGACCTGGTATGAGCGTTGGGCGAACGTAGTGCTTGGGCAGCAGATGCTACTGGCGAAGGGCATGGCAGCGGACCTCTACGATGAGGCTATCCGCCTGCTGGTGGCCGACGGCGTGCTGATCAAGTCCAGTCATCACCAAGGCGACACGCTGGCACTCAATCCGGATGTATTGACGCTGTATGGTGAGGTGGCGTTTGTGGCGACCGAAGGCGGTAAGCGGCGTCTGGCGGTGCCGCGAACGGACGCAGAATGTTTGCTGGGTATGCCCTGCCTCGATGCCCTTGATGCGTGTTACGAGGCATTGATTCCGGATGCACAGGACTGGTGGGCACGGCGGTTTAGTCAGGGGGATCTGCGGCGGGTTATCCCAGCTGAGCACACTGGACTGCTGGAACGCTCGATGCGCGAAGCGCTGGAGAACCGTTTCAAGGACAAGCAGCCCCAGCCTTGGTACGAGAATCTGCTTTCGGCCACGCCGACACTGGAGATGGGGGTGGACATCGGCAGTCTGTCGTCGGTGTTGCTGTGCTCGGTGCCGCCCAACCAGGCAAGCTTTCTGCAACGGGTCGGCCGGGCAGGGCGCCGCGATGGCAATGCGATGACCACCACCTTGGCTGATGGCAACAGCCCGCACGACCTCTATTTCTTCGCCGAGACCGAGGAGATGATTGCCGGCGAGGTGTCGCCGCCGGGGGTTTTCCTGCAAGCGGCCGAGGTGCTCCGTCGGCAGTTGTTCGCCTTCTGCATGGACGACTGGGTTGCCGGTCTCGGTAATCAGAACGCCTTGCCGGATAAGACATCCCAGGCGCTGGACGTGATGGAGGCGAGCAAGCTCGACCGATTCCCCTATTTGTTCATCGACCATGTGCTGGCCCACGAGGAGCGCCTCTTCAATGGCTTCGTGCAGTTGCTGGAGGGCGATGTGGATGAGGTGGTGCGGGCGCGGCTGCTGGATTTCATGCAGGGGCAGGGCGACACGGATGGGTTGCGTAGCCGCTTGATGAAGGCGCTGACCGAACTGTTGGAAGAGCGGCGCAGCTACAAGAAGCGCAAGGATGAGCTCGACAAGGCGGTCAAGCAGCTCAGGCAGAAGCCTCAGGACGAGGCGACCAAGGCAGAAATCGACAATCTGCTGCGTGAGCGCGACAAGTTCATTGAGCTCATCAAGGAAATCAATGCTCGCGACCTGCTGGGGACGCTGACGGATTACGGCCTGATTCCCAACTACGCTTTTCCAGAGGCCGGAGTTCAGCTGAAGTCGGTGTTGTGGCGCCGACGGGGCGCGGACGAGCCTGGTCAAGGCAACTATGTCACGCTGAATACGCTGAAGTATGAGCGCCCGGCACAGTCGGCACTGTCTGAGTTCGCTCCGGAAAATCGCTTCTACGCCAACCAGCGGCGCGTGGAAGTGGATCAGATCAACATGAATCTGGCGAGAACTGAGGATTGGCGCTTCTGCCCCAGTTGCCACCACATGCAAAACCTGAGCGTGGAGCCGGATGTGCATCCGGTATGTCCGCGCTGTCATGATGCCATGTGGGGCGATGCGGCACAGCGCCGGACCTTGCTTCGCTTCCGCCAGGCGATTGCTAACAGCAATGATGCTGAAGTGCGCATTGACGATAGCGCAGAGGATCGCGAGCCGAAGTATTACGTACGCCAGCTGATGGCTGACTTCCTACCGGGCAGTGTGCGCGAAGCATGGCAGATTGCGGATGGTGCCTTGCCGTTTGGTTTCGAGTTCATCTCGCGGGTGACTTTCCGGGATGTGAACTTTGGCGAAATCGCCAAACCTGGCGAGGCTTTCAAGGTGGCCGACAAGGAGGCGTCAAGGCCGGGTTTCCGTTTGTGTCGATACTGCGGCAAGGTGCAGAAGCCGCCCCGGCGCAATGGAGAAGCGATAGAGCAGAACCATAGCTTCGACTGCCCCAAGCACGACAGCCATGACCCAGCCAATCTGCTGGAGTGCTTGTATCTGTATCGCGAGTTCGAGTCCGAGGCGCTGCGCATCCTGGTGCCATACACCAAGAATGGTGTTGATGAACGGGTCGTGCAGTCCTTTATGGCGGCTTTGCAACTGGGTCTGAAGCGCCGCTTCGGCGGCAAGGTGGACCACCTGCGCATGGTGCAGCAGGATGAGCCGGGCAAGGATGGTGGGCCACGTAAGTCTTATGTGATGCTGTACGACTCCGTGCCGGGCGGGACGGGCTATCTGCACCAGTTGCTGGCTCATGACGCGGGAACGCTCGCAGATGTTTTGCGGATGGCCCTGGAGGCGGTGACAAACTGTGCCTGCAACGCTGACCCGGAAAAAGATGGCTGCTATCGCTGCCTGTATCAGTATCGGCTGGGTCGCAGCATGGAGCAGGTGTCACGCGACAATGCCAAGGCTGTACTGACTGACTTGGTCGGGGCCTTGGGGCAGTTGCAGCGGGTCGACACGATTTCGGATATTTTCATCAACCCGAACTTCGACTCGGTGCTTGAGGCGCGTTTCATTGAGAGTCTTAAGCGTCTTAGTGGCGTTGGCGGGCTTCCATTGGTCAAACTCGTGCAGGACGTGGTCAATGGCAAAGCGGGTTGGGTGCTGGAAGTCGGCAACCAGCGTTATCGTATAGAGCCCCAGTGTGAGCTGGGGCCGATGTTGAACTTGACGACCTGGAGCAAGCCGGATTTCGTTATCTGGCCATGGTCGGTGACTTCAAAACGCAAGCCAGTCGCGGTTTTCTGTGATGGCTGGACGGATCACCAGCACAGCATGCGGGAAGATGCGCAGAAGCGCAGTGCCATTGTGGCCAGCGGTCAGTGCTGGGTGTGGTCAGTGACCCATGACGATGTGAAGGAGGCACTGGGTGGCCGCCTTGAGCATGATCTGGAATCGCCACTGGTTGCGCTATCGCGCCACGATGGTAGCAAGGCGCCGCCGCATATACCCCGAGCCCAGGAAAAAGCCTTCACTCAGCATGCGGTGGCACGCCTACTCGCGTGGTTGGCGACACCTGGGGACAGTGATAAGGATCCGGTGGCACAGGCGCAGCTCCAGCGCAATGCGCTCTGGCTGGGTTTCCTGATGATTCCCTCGACGCCGGCTGACAAGCTGGTTTGTGATGGCCAGCTTGCGCAGTGGTTGCCGCGTTTGCCCGAGACGATTAAGACGCCAGGAAGCGGATTTGCGCCCAGTCTCGGATTGTCCTCGGGGAGCTGCACAGTTGTGGGCTGGTGGCCCATGGTCTGGGCCAGCCCGACGCCGCCGGAGTCGGACTGGCGCGCGCCCGGTGTTGTGGTGCTCGATGAGACGGCGGTGGAGAACGCTGAGCAGCGTCATGCCGCGTGGCGACGCTGGCTGCAGCTTTTTAACGCAATGCAGTTTCTACCAGGTATGTTGATGGCCACAGGAAGCGGACTCGATGGCCATGACTATGAGGTGCTCCTGAACAAGCAGGAGGCGGCAGGAACTCCCGCTGCTGGTGCGTTGGGGCAGGCAGCCATGCTCGCCGTTTGGGAGACAACCCTGGCGCAAACGCTAGATGTCTTGCGTCCCGGGCTGCGTCGCTGTGCCGAAGCGGGGGCCACCGTGCCTGAGGTGGGACTGGAGCTGGCAGATGACAAGGGGCGGGTGCTGGCTGACGCGGAACTGGCGTGGCCTGGTGAAAGATTAGTTGTGCTGCGTGACGATCAGGCAGATCTGAGCGAGGTTTGGGCTGCGGCACAGTGGCAAGTGGTGGAACTGGACGAAGGACTGCTCACAGTGGGGGCTGCTCCATGGGAGGGTGTGGTGGCGACTGCGCTGGGTCTGATCCTGGACAAGGAGGAACAACAATGAGCTTCAAGCCGAAAGTCGCACTGGCGCAGGATTTTTTATTGCAACTAGCCCGCTTACCGGTGTCGGTGCACTCAAAGGTCATGAAATGGGCCATTCTGTTTCAGGCTGACCCGACGAGTTCAAGTATCAACTACGAGAACATCAACGGTGCCAGGGACTCCAACCTGAAGTCGGTTCGTCTCGACAAGGATTGGCGCGGCATTGTGTTTAAACCGTCAAAGGGCGATGTCTATGTGCTGCTCTATGTTGATCACCATGATGATGCCTACCGCTGGGCGGAGAACCGCAAGCTGACCATCAATCCGGTGACCGGGGCAATGCAGATGGTGACGATTGAGCAGGTGGTTGAGCAGACGGCCGGGACAGGGCCTACAGAGCAGCAAGCCCCCGATTACGCCGTCCCGGCTACCGCTGTTGAGCCGGTTTCAGCGCCGCTTTTTGGTGAGCTCTCCGACACGGAACTGATGAGTCTCGGGGTGCCAAAGGAGCTTATCTCCAGCGTGCGGAGGATTTGTTCCGAGGAGGCTCTTGATGCCTTGCAGCCTCGTCTGCCCGCCGAGGCCTACGAGGGGCTGTTCCTTGTGGCGGCGGGCGATAGCGTGAACCTGGTGCTGCAGTCCCGTGAAACCCGGGTGGATCAGACCATCGACACCAGCGACTTTGCCGCGGCGTTGGCGACGGCCGAATCACAGTCCCGCTTTGTGGTGGTCGATGACGACGAGGCCATGCAGGCCATCATGAACGCGCCGCTCGCTCAGTGGCGTGTCTTCCTGCATCCGACGCAGAACAAGCTTGCACGGGGTGATCGTAGCGGTCCGGTGCGAGTGCTTGGCGGTGCCGGTACAGGCAAGACAGTACTCGCGATGCACCGCGCCAAGTGGCTGGCAGAGAACCGCGCCCTGGGCGGCAAGAAAGTGCTCTTTACCACCTTCACGCGGAACCTCGCCTTCGACATCGAGGAGAACCTGAAGACCCTGTGCAGTGCGAACACGATGGCGAAAATTGAGGTGAAGAACCTTGATGCCTGGGTGGGGGGCTTCATGCGTACGCGCAAACTGGAGCACCGCATCGTCTACGACCGCAAGCAGGATGGGGCGCTGCAGGCTTGGCAATCAGCGCTGGCTACCAAAGACGCCACGCTCGATCTTCCCGATAGTTTTTACTCGGATGAGCTTGAGCAGGTAGTGCTTGCACAGGGCATCACCACTTTGGAGCAATACCGAACCGCCCGGCGGATTGGCCGTGGCGTGATTCTGAGCCGGGCCAAGCGTGATGCGGTGTGGCCTGTCTTTGAGGAGTATCGCGGGCAACTCGCGTTGCGTAAGCTCAAGGAGGTCGACGACGCTTATCGGGAAATTTCTGAGATGATTGCGACGGAGCAAGACTCAGACCTTGGCTATGCGTCCATCGTCGTTGATGAGACCCAGGATTTCGGGCCGCAGGCCTTGAAGCTGCTGCGCGCGATGATTGTGCAAGGACCCAACGACCTTTTCTTCGTTGGTGATGGGCATCAGCGCATCTACAGTCGCAACCGTGCGGCGATGAGTCGTTGTGGTATCGACATCCGTGGTCGGTCGCGCAAGCTCTACCTGAACTACCGAACCACAGACGAAATCCGCCACCAGGCGGTAGCGTTGTTGGAAGGCTGCGAAATCGACGACCTGGATGATGGCCAGGATGAAAGCAAACGCTACAAGTCTTTGTCACATGGCCCGCAACCAGAGATGCGGAAGACATCGGGGATAGAGGAGGCTGCTCAAGCGGCCACAGCCTTTATCCTGCACTGGCGTAGTGAGCAAGCCGAGCATGAGAGCTTGTCCTTCTGCGTGGTGAGCAACAGCGAAAAGAGCCGTGACGCCTTGGGGCAGCAACTTCAGGCTGCTGGCATCGCCTCTATCCCTATTACTGCGCAGAGCAACCATGCAGATGCTCGTAATGTGGTGCATCTGGCCACGATGCATCGCGCGAAGGGGTTGGAGTTTGACTGCGTCATCATAGTTGCCCCTGAGTCCTATCTGGATCCGATGGAAGAAACTGCAGGGCAACGCCGCCTTCTGTATGTGGCTTTGACGAGGGCAAAGCGCGGGGCATTGTTGTTAATGGTTTAGGGGGGCAGGACAATTCATCGTGATTCAAGTGCGACTTTCCTCAATGAGTCGGAAAAGCTCGGAAACACGCATCACTAGACGATTTCCGCCATTTGCCGCCACCAATAGGAAAGGGGCGAAACTTGCCGTCCCGTCAAATGCTACCGGAATCGCCTGGAATAGTAGTGTTCCACCTTTTGGTTGGAGCTCTTGAATGATCGGTTGCAGCAGTAAGTCGTCTTTTTAGTGGTCCCGCTAATGTGTCGATATTTCCATGAAAAATCGACAGGTTTTCCTGACCTGTCGTCACGGACGACATATGGGGTAGATGTGTCGATGAAATCGCGTTTTGTCGTCATGTTGTCTGGAGGCCCGGCCGTCCCGGCTGCGCGGCTTGATTCGCTATCCTTGTAACGTGTTTGTAGCATCTGTGAAACAATACGCCCCGCTTCAAGAACAGCGGGAGAGGGCATGGAGCTCAAACATATCAATGACATAGAGAAGGCCACCAGGAAGGGCCAGAGCGAGTTGTTCCGGTTGGGGATCGCGTTGCTCTTCATCGTGGGGGTGATGCTCTATTCGAGCACCCTGGATGTGAGCGGCCATGGCAGCCTGATGCTGGTGATTGCCGCCATGATCGGCGGTTACATGGCCATGAACATCGGCGCCAACGATGTGGCCAACAACGTGGGGCCGGCGGTGGGGTCCCACGCCATCACCATGGGGGGGGCGCTGCTGATTGCCGCTATCTTCGAGGCGGCGGGAGCGTTGATTGCCGGGGGGGATGTGGTGACCACGATCCGCAGCGGCATCATCGATCCCAGCCGCATTCCCAGCGGCGATACCTTTGTCTGGCTGATGATGGCGGCCCTGCTGGCCGGGGCCGTGTGGCTCAACTTCGCCACCGCCGTGGGGGCGCCCGTGTCCACCACCCATTCCATCGTCGGCGCGGTGCTGGGGGCCGGGGCGGCGGCGGCAGGGCTGGAGGTGGTCAACTGGGACACCATGACGGAAATCATCGCCAGCTGGGTGGTGTCGCCCCTCCTGGGCGGGGTGTTCGCGGCGGGCTTTTTGTACCTGATCAAGCGCAGCATCACCTACCAGCAGAACATGGTGCAGGCCGCCGTGAAGATGGTGCCCATCCTGGTGGCGCTGATGGCCTGGACTTTCACCACTTACCTGATGCTCAAGGGGCTGAACAAGGTCTGGAAAGTGAGCGTGGTGTTTGCCAGCCTGGCGGGCCTGGGGGTGGGGGTGGCCGTGCTGGCGCTGCTGCGCCCCCTGCTGCGGGCGCGCATGCACCGCATCGAGAACACCAAGGAAAGCGTCAATCAGCTGTTTACCCTACCCCTGATCTTTTCGGCGGCGCTGCTCAGCTTCGCCCACGGGGCCAACGATGTGGCCAACGCCATCGGCCCCCTGGCGGCCATCTTTGACGCCGTGCGTTCTGCCGGTGGCCAGGTGGCGGACAAGGCGGCGATTCCCCTGTGGGTGATGATGGTGGGGGCCCTGGGCATTTCCGTCGGCCTGGCCCTGTTCGGGCCCAAGGTGATCCGCACCGTGGGGTCGGAGATTACCGAGCTGGACAAGATGCGCGCCTACTGCATCGCCATGGCGGCCACCATCACGGTGATCGTGGCGAGCCAGATGGGGCTGCCGGTGAGCTCCACCCACATCGCCGTGGGCGGGGTGTTCGGCGTGGGCTTCCTGCGGGAATACCTCAAGGCCAACTATGCCCGCATGGAGGACGAGATCCGGGCGCACCACCCGGAGGGGGACCTGCTGGCCATCAACGCCTTCCTGGCCCGCTTCAAGACGGCCACCCTGCAGCAGAAGGGGGTGATGCTGGCGGAGCTGAAGCTGCAGTCCAAGCTGCAGATGGACCCGGCCAACTTTTCCAAGCTGGAGCGCAAGGGTTTGAAGAAGGTGTATCGCCAGGAGCTGGTGAAGCGTTCCCAGCTGATCAAGATTGCGGCAGCCTGGGTGATCACCGTGCCGGCCTCCGCCCTCATGGCGGCCATGATCTTCTACATGATCAAGGGGCTGATGGGCTGAAGTCCGAGGTGGTGCAGGAGCAGCGGCGTTTCCTGGCGGGAACGCCGTTTCTTCATGGGGACTCGGGCAGGTAGGCCGCTTCCTCGAAGGGCTGCAGCTGGGGTTGCAGCACCCCGTAGATGAGCACGTGCCGGGCGGATACCGGGTCGAAGGCCACCGGGACGATGGCCAGGGGGGCCTGGGCCGCCTCCGGGCCCTGGGCGGCAAGCCAGGCCCGGGCGGCTTCCCGGGCGGCAGCAAAGCTGGGGAACAGTCCCTGCAGGCGGCCATCCCGGATGGGCAGGAAGCCGAGGCTGGCCTGGTCCAGCAGCTGGTCGCGGCCCAGGTACTGGACGCCGTAGCCATGGGCAGGGCGGGGCAGGGGCAGGTCTTCCAGGCGGAAAGGGTCGCCAAAGGCCCGGGGATCGTCGGGGTCGAAGGAGGGCGGGGCTTGCATGGGCGGCTTTTTACCACGGTTTGGCGTTTGCCGGCGCGCTCCCGCCCGGCTTGCAGTCCCGGCCGGAGCCGGGGCGCCATCGCCCTTTTGCCGCTGTAACACACCGAGTCCGGCAGGCTGCTAGAATCGGGCCACCTTGTTCCGTGGCCTATCCCATGTTCGCGCGCTTCATGCCCCAAGAGGGCCGCTTCTTCGAGCTGTTCAACGCCCACGCCCAGCAGGTGGTGGATGGGGGGCAGGCCCTGGTGTCCCTGATGGCTTCCCTGGTGGATTCCCCCCGGGAGGCCATGGCTCATGCCCAGGCCATCGACCTGTTCGAGAGCAAGGCGGACAAGATCACCAGCGACACCCTGGCCCTGATCCACACCTCCTTCATCACCCCCTTCGACCGGGACGAGATCCATAAGCTCACCAACGGGCTGGACGACATTCTCGACACCATCCAGGACGTGGCCGAATCCCTGACCCTCTACGACATCCGCCGGGTCACCCCGGAAGCCCGGCAGCTGGCCGACCTCTGCCTGTCCTGCTGCCTGCGGGTGCGCACCGTGGTGGGGCTGCTGGATTCCATGAACAACGCCACCGGGATCATGAAGACCTGTGCCGAGATCCACCAGCTGGAATCGGACGCGGACCGGGTGCTGCGCACCGCCATGTCGCGGCTGTTCCGGGACGAGGCGGACGTGCGCCAGGTGATCAAGCTCAAGGTGGCCTACGAACTGCTCGAAGCCGTGACCGATCGTTGCGAGACCGTGGCCGGCATCATCGAAGCCATCGTGCTGGAAAACTCCTGAGCACCCCATGGATGCCCTGCACATCAGCCTTGCGACGCTGATCTTCCTGGTTTTTCTGGCCCTGGTCTTCGACTTCCTCAACGGGTTTCACGACGCGGCCAACTCCATCGCCACCATCGTTTCCACCGGGGTGCTGAAACCCTATCAGGCGGTGATGTGGGCGGCCTTCTTCAACGTGGCGGCGCTCTTCGTGTTCCATCTCAAGGTGGCGGCCACCATAGGCACCGGCATCGTCGATGCCTGGGCCGTGGATCAGATGGTGGTGTTCGCCGCCCTGGTGGCGGGTATCGCCTGGAGCCTCATCACCTGGTATTTCGGCCTGCCCATTTCCGCCTCCCATGCCCTGATCGGCGGCCTGGTGGGCGGCGCCCTGGTCAAGGCCGGCCCCGCCGCCCTGCAGTGGGAAGGGCTGGGCATGGTGCTGGCCTTCATCGTCCTCTCGCCCCTGCTGGGGATGTTGCTGGGCGGCGGCATGCTGGTGCTGGTCTCCTGGCTGTGCCGGCGCCAGATGCCGCGCCGCATGGACCGCTGGTTCCGGCGCCTGCAGCTGGTTTCCGCCGCCCTCTACAGCCTCGGGCACGGGGGCAATGACGCCCAGAAAACCATAGGGGTGATCTGGATGCTGCTGCTGGCGGCCGGCGTGTCCCAGAGCGACGACCCGGTGCCCCTGTGGGTGGTGGTGGTCTGCCATCTGGCCATGGGGCTGGGCACCCTGTTCGGGGGCTGGCGCATCGTCAAGACCATGGGGCAGCGCATCACCAAGCTCACCCCCATGGGGGGCTTCTGCGCCGAAACCAGCGGTGCCTTTACCCTGTTCGTGGCCACCTCCCTGGGGATACCCATTTCCACCACCCATACCATCACCGGCTCCATCGTCGGGGTAGGCTCGGCCCGGCGTCTGTCCGGGGTGCGCTGGGGGGTGGCGGGAGGCATCCTCTGGGCCTGGGTGCTGACCATTCCCAGCTGCGCCCTGATCGCGGCCATGGCCTGGGAACTCGGGCAGTTCTTCCTGCCATGAGGGGGCTGGCCTACCTGTTGTTCCTGGCGGCCCTGGCCGGGCTGGTGTGGTGGCTGCCGGTGCTCTGGGAGCTGGCCCTGGCGGGTGCCATCGGTGGAGCCTACTGGGCCTTCTTCGCAGCCGGCGGCGGGGCGGAGGAGCAGGGGCCGGAAGACCAGGGCTAGCCGGCTGATGCATGGCCCGGGCTCTCCCGGGCTGCGGGGGGAGTCAGGCGGGTTCGTCCGGGGTGAGCAGGGCTTCCACTTCCCATATCTGGTCGCGCAGCTGCAGCTTGCGCTTTTTCAGGCGGGGCACCAGCAACTGGTCCGGTGGCGGGTTTTCCGCCAGGTGGCTGATGACCTGATCCAGGTCCCGGTGTTCCATGATCAGGGCCTGCAGACGTGCCTGGTAACGCTCCAGGTCCTCGGGGGTCAGGGGGGGATTGGCCATGGTGTGTCCGTGGGAGTCCGTGCCGCGCCATCTTACCGTGAAAGTCGTCCGGGGCGAGGGGAACAGCGTCTTCCGAACCCGGGGCATTCAGGCCATGGTGCCCGGGGGGCGGGCAATTGTGACAAGCAAAAGGTGACGCCGAGCCTCCTTTCCGGCATAAAATCGGCCTGTATCCAAGAACAGAGAGGAGAGGGCCATGACTTATCACATCATCGTCAGTTTCGCCAAAGACCGTGCCTACGAATTCAAGTCGGCCAGCGGCGAGGTCAGCGTCACCACCCAGGAAGAGGCCAGACGCTGGCTGGACAAGGAGTTCGCCGACCTGAAATGCGAGATCACCAGCCCCACCGGCAAGATCCTGATCATCGACAAGCTGCTGGCCGTGGCCAGAACCGTGGGCGAATCCCGTTTTTCCCAGGAAAACGAGTGGGCCCGGCAGTATGCCCGCAACGTGGCCTTGACCCTGGGGCGTGACCTGGTGCGGGTGGACGTGGAGCACATGCGCCTGGGCTACTGAGCTTTCCTGACCCCCTGGTTGTCATCCGCTGCCCGGCCTGACCGGGCAGCCTGTTTTTTTCGAGAGGTTTATGAGCAAGGCTTTCACCCGGGAACCGGAAGGGGATGAGGAGGACGACGAACTCTCCCCGTCCCTGAAGCTGCCCCCCGGCAGCAAGAACTACATCACGCCGGCCGGCCATGCGCGCCTGCTGGAGGAGCAGGAGTTCCTGATCAAGGTGGAACGCCCCAAGGTGGTGGAGGTGGTGGCCTGGGCCGCCTCCAACGGGGACCGTTCCGAAAATGGCGATTACCTGTACGGCAAGAAGCGCCTGCGGGAGATAGACCGGCGCATCCGCTTCCTGGGCAAGCGCCTGGACAACGCCCAGGTGGTGGACCCCACCCTGCAGGGGGAAAACGACCAGATCTTCTTCGGGGCCACGGTGACCCTGAGTTTCGACGGGGAGGCGGAACAGGTGTTCAGCATCGTCGGCATCGACGAGGCGGACGCCTCCCGGGGGCGCATCAGCTGGATTTCTCCCCTGGCCCGGGCCCTGATCAAGGCCCGGGAGGGCGACGCCATCCGCTTCCAGACCCCCGCCGGCGTGCGGGAAATCGACATCCTCGAAGTGCGCTACCAGCCCCTGGACTGAGCCAGGCCGCTGGAGCGGCCCGGCTTAACCTGGCGCAACAGGATTTACCTGTTTTTGCCTGAACCGCCCTTCCGGCCACGTCGGGGGGGCGGCAGAATTCCGGCCACACCCACAACCGGAGTCCAGCATGCAGGTCCCTTTCTTCTCCCGTCTTTTTGTCTTGCTCTGCTTCATCGCCCTGGGCGCCTGTTCGTCCCCCATGGGCGGACGGGAAGGTGGCCCGGCTGGTCCGGAGTCAGGGCGGGGCGGCGGCGGGGGCAGCCAGATGGTGGTGGAATCCCTGCAGCAACAGCTGCGGGACACCGCCGAGGCGCTCAAGCTGACACCCCGGCAGGCGGTGCTCTGGGACGCCTACCAGGACGCCGTGGCCGCCCTCATGGCCGACCAGCTCAAGCTGGAACCCGTGCAGGCCCGGCGCCAGGATGCGCCCCGGCAGATCGAAGCCCGGGTGGCGGTGGTGCGCAACCGGCTCACGGCTATGGAAGACCTGGCCCAGCGGGCCGAGATGCTCTACCAGTCCCTGGACGAGCAGCAGAAAAAGGTGGCCGACCAGCGCCTGCCGGCCACGGTGCCCGCCCTCTATTCGGGCCTGGTCTGCCAGGGCGGCGGCAACCAGGAGCGCGGCGGCCCCGAGCGGAGCGGCATGGGGCCCGGCGGCCGCGGCGGCATGGGCGGTGGCGGGATGGGGGGCAACATGGGCGGCGGCATGGGCCGCTTCTGAGGGCGGTTGGGACCCGGCTTGGGGCCGGGCCCGGTTTTTTCCGGCCGGGGGCTTGAAATGGCGTAAACCGGCCGCATTTCCCCTTCCATTGCCTTCAATGGGAGAACACCACACATGACTACCGCGACCAAGGAGACCCTGGGCTTTCAGGCAGAAGTGAAGCAGCTGCTGCATCTGATGATCCATTCCCTCTACAGCAACAAGGAAATCTTCCTCCGGGAGCTGATCTCCAACGCTTCCGACGCCTGCGACAAGCTGCGCTTCGAAGCCCTCAACAACGCCGCCCTGTATGGCGATGACTCCGAACTGAAGATCCGCGTTGCCTTCGACAAGGAAGCCCGCACCATCACCATCTCCGACAACGGCATCGGCCTGTCCCGGGAAGAGGCCATTGCCCACCTGGGCACCATCGCCAAGTCCGGCACCAAGGAATTCTTTACTGCCCTGACCGGCGACCAGGCCAAGGACGCCCACCTGATCGGCCAGTTCGGGGTCGGCTTCTACTCCTCCTTCATCATCGCCGACCGGGTCACCGTGGTTTCCCGCCGTGCCGGGCTGCCCGCCGACCAGGCCGTGTGCTGGGAATCCGGCGGCGAAGGCGACTTCTCCGTGGAAATGGTGGAAAAGGCCGGGCGCGGCACCGACGTGATCCTGCACCTGCGCGAAGGGGAAGACGAATTCCTCAATGCCTGGCGGCTGAAATCCATCATCCGCAAGTACTCCGACCACATCACCCTGCCCATCCTGATGGCCGGCGAAAAGTGGGACGAGGAAAAGAAGGAACAGGTGCCCAGCGGCGAGGACGAAACTGTCAACCAGGCCAGCGCCCTGTGGGCCCGCAGCAAGTCGGACATCACCGACGAGCAGTACAAGGAGTTCTACAAGCACGTGGGCCATGACTTCGAGGACCCGCTCACCTGGGTCCATGCCAAGGTGGAAGGCAAGCAGGAATACACCCAGCTGCTCTACATTCCCGCCCGGGCCCCCTTCGACCTGTGGGACCGCAACGCCCGCCACGGGGTGAAGCTCTACGTGAAGCGGGTCTTCATCATGGACGACGCGGAAAAGCTGATGCCCCTCTACCTGCGCTTCGTGCGCGGCGTGGTGGATTCCGCCGACCTGCCCCTCAACGTCTCCCGGGAAATCCTCCAGGAAAGCAAGGACATCGAAGCCATCCGCAACGGCTGCAGCCGCAAGGTGCTCTCCATGCTGGAAGCCCTGGCCGACAGCGACGAGGCGGAAGAAAAGGAAAAGTACGCCAAGTTCTGGGGCGAATTCGGCAAGGTGCTGAAAGAAGGCGTGGGCGAAGACTTCGCCAACAAGGAAAAGATCGCCGGCCTGCTGCGCTTTGCCTCCACCCACGGGGACACCCCCGAGGAAACCGTCTCCCTCAAGGACTACATCGGCCGCATGAAGGAAGGCCAGGAAAAGATCTACTACGTCACCGCCGAATCCTTCAAGGCCGCCCAGAACAGCCCGCACCTGGAAATCTTCAGGAAGAAGGGCATCGAAGTGCTGCTGCTCTCCGACCGGGTCGATGAATGGGTGGTGGGCAACCTCACCGAGTTCGACGGCAAGCCCCTGCAATCCGTGGCCAAGGGCGGCCTGGACCTGGGCAAGCTGGAAGACGAAGCCGAAAAGCAGGAAGCCGAAAAGGCCGCCGACGAATACAAGGAGCTGATCGAAAAGGTCAAGACCTCCCTGGGCGAACGGGTCAAGGACGTGCGCGTCACCCACCGGCTGACCGACTCCCCCTCCTGCCTGGTGACCGAGGACTTCGACGTTTCCGGCAACCTGGCCCGCATCCTCAAGGCCGCCGGCCAGAAGGCCCCGGAGGTGAAGCCCATCCTGGAAATCAACCCCAGCCACCCGGCCGTGCAGCGCCTCAAGTACGAAGAAACCCGCTTCGACGACTGGGCCGCCCTGCTCTTCGAACAGGCCGAACTGGCCGAAGGGGGCCAGCTGGAAGACCCGGCCGGCTTCGTGAAGCGCATCAACGACCTGATGCTGGCCCTGTCTGGCAAATAAGCCACCCCGCCCCTCAGCCCCCCAAGGCCGGCCTAGCGCCGGCCTTTCTCATTTCCGCCCCCGGGGGCCATCCCGGTAGGCCCGCTCAAAAGCGCAGCAGCACCACCAGAAACAGCACCAGAACCAGGTAATGGAGCCATTTAAGCCAGGCCGCCATGGGTAGTACCGGGCGGGCCCTGGCGAAACGGCAGACCAGCAGGGAAGCGCCGCCCAGGACCAGGGGCAGCAATAGGTAGGGCAGGTAAGAGCGATGCTTGACGCTCAAGGCCCCGGCAAAAACAAAAGCCAGCAGCAAAGCGCCGGCGTAATTCCCCTGCCAACGGGAGCCAACACTCCAGGCCCCACGGCAATGACGGCAGCGGGGATGGGGGCCTATCCCCTGGGCCGAATGCAGCAGAGCCAGACAGGAAATCTCCGGCGCCCCACAGGTAGGGCAGGGGCGGAGGTTTGCTGGTTGGGGGTGGGGGGAGGGCATGGGTATGGAAGGGGCTGGTTATTGGATTGGGCGGGAGTTCGGCCATTGCTGCCATTGGCCTAGCCTGCGGTATCGGGCGGCAATGTGGTGGTTAACTGCCGTTCAGGCGGTGATGGCATCGAGCGACAGCTTCTCTATCCTGCGAATTCACACATTCGACCCTTTGCGGACATACTGGATTTGGAAAGCAGTCGTTCAGGAACGTAGAGCTAACCGGCGCTGCGCAGCTTTATCGCGCAGCGTCCAGCGACCGAAGGGAGCGAGGTTGAGAGCCATGTTATGGCTCATTTTGGTTTCGTATTGCTTTCTTCTTGAGCGGTAATTAGCCCGTTCTGAACAGTAAAGACCAAGTACTGCTCAAATTCCGACTCATAGCCTATGTGCACATATCGCACACGCTTTCCACGAGGGACAACAAGTTTTCCCGTATACCACTCCGCGTGGACGGGCCCTGTGGCATCGGGAAAGAAGACGGAGAGCGGAATCTGCTCCGGCGATTCTCTGCATGGGTTCGCTGCGAGAGACCTTAGAAAAAGTTTCTTATCCAGAATAAACCATCGACCTTGATACCTTCGCCAAGACCCAGTGCATACGTCTTGTGCAAGTTTCTCCAGTTTGGGAATTTCATTCTGGTTGTTAGCCAAATAAGTTGTGAACGGCTCAGAAAAAAGACTTTGCTCCACACCATCCAATTCGATCAATTCTGGTATTTGGGCTGTGGCATAGGAGCAATGGGTTACAAGTAACAAGAGAGCGAAGAGAAAGGCGCGTGTCATTCCTGAGCCATAACGTGAAGGTAACCGGCCGCCGGAGCGCGAAGCGCGGAGGGAACCCGCAAGCGTAGCTTGCGGGCGGTCCGTGTTGACTGATGGGATGGACTCCCCCGTCTTTTTGGCGCGGAATAAGCGCCTCCGGTGCTCATGGGGATGGGGATCGGGTTTCGACGAAAGGAGTCCGAAATGCATGCTACTACCGTTGCAGTGGATCTGGCCAAGAGTGTATTCCAAATCGCTATTGCAGATGGCAATTGGAAGCTTGTCGAGCAGCAGCGGCTGACCCGACACCAGTTCGAGCGCTGGTTCCAGAACCGGAGCATTGGGCTGGTGGTGATGGAAGCCTGCGGCTCCGCCCACCACTGGGGGCGCTGGCTCAATCGACTGGGCATCCCGGTGAA
>NZ_AUCH01000020.1 GCF_000429665.1 Azovibrio restrictus DSM 23866 | reverse complement strand
CAGGTGGGTCTGGCGGTGAGCCAGATGGACGAGATGACGCAGCAGAACGCGGCGCTGGTGGAAGAGGCGGCGGCGGCGGCGGAAAGCCTGGAGGAACAGGCCCGCAGCCTGGCCCAGGCCGTCTCCGTGTTCCGCCTGAGCGAAGGCCGTGCTTTCCTGGCGCCTCCGGTGGTGGCCGAAGAGGGGCATACTCCCGAGGCCGTGGGGGGCGAGGCGCCCCGCCTGGGCGGACGCAAGCCGGCGGCCCTGCCCGCCAGCCTCGATGACGAATGGGAGGAGTTTTAGCCATGAGCCTGGACCCCAAGAAACCCCTGACCCTGGCGGACCGTCTGGCGGTCATCCGCCAGACCGGCAGTGCGGTCACCCATGCGGCGGGAGACCCGTCCCAGCGGGAATTCGAATTCAAGGCCGCCGATTTCGAACGGGTCAGGAAGCTGATCTATGCCCACGCCGGCATCTCCCTCTCCCCGGCCAAGCAGGACATGGTCTATTCCCGCCTGGCCCGGCGCTTGCGCGCCACGGGCATGAAGTCCTTCGGCCAGTACCTGGATCACCTGGAGCACAGCCGTGATGCCGGCGAGTGGGAGCGTTTCGTCAATTCCCTCACCACCAACCTGACCTCCTTCTTCCGGGAGCCCCACCATTTCCCCCTGCTGGCCGAGCACCTGCGCAAGGTGGCGGCCCTGCGCCGGCAGATCAACATCTGGTGCTGCGCCGCCTCCACGGGGGAGGAACCCTACTCCATCGCCATGACCGTGGCCGACACCTTTCCCAACGGCGGCCCCCAGGTGAGCATCCTCTGCTCCGACCTGGACACCAATGTGCTGGCCACGGCGGAGAAGGGGGTCTATCCCCGGGACCGGACCGACAAGATTCCGCCGGAGCAGTTGAAGCGTTACTTCCTCAAGGGCACCGGGCCCCAGGAAGGCATGGCCTGCGTCCGCCCCGAGCTGCGGCGCATGCTCACCTTCCGGCAGATCAACCTGCTGGAGCCGGGCTGGCCGGTGAAGGGGCCTCTGGACGTGATCTTCTGCCGCAACGTGATGATCTATTTCGACAAGCCCACCCAGTACAAGATCCTGTCCCGCTTTGCCCCCCTGATGCAGGACGACGGCCTGATGTTCGCCGGCCATTCGGAAAGCTTCCTGCATGCGGCGGACCTGTTCCGCTCCCTGGGCAAGACCGTGTACGAACTGACCCGCAAGGCCCGTTGAGAAAGGCCCGGGCGTGGAACACTCCTACGAGGAACATCTGGCCAGCAACTTCTACCAGGATCGCAGCTTCCGCTGCGATGCGGCGAAGATCCTGCCCGGGGAGTATTTCGTCACGCCCAGGGACATGGTGCTGGTCACCGTGCTGGGCTCCTGTGTGGCGGCCTGCATCCGCGACACGGTCAGCGGCGTGGGGGGGATGAACCACTTCATGCTGCCCGAGGGGAGCAACCGGGAGGTGGTGGCCACTTCCGCCCGCTATGGCGCCTACGCCATGGAAGTGCTGATCAACCACCTGCTCAAGCTGGGGGCCCGGCGCAACCGCCTGGAGGCCAAGGTGTTCGGCGGCGGCGCGGTGCTGGAAAGCCTCTCCAGCAGCAACGTGGGGGCCCGCAACGCGGAGTTCGTGCTCAACTTCCTCAAGATCGAGAAAATTCCTGTGGTGGCCAAGGACCTGCTCGATTCCTATCCCCGCAAGGTGTATTACTTTCCCCAGAGCGGCCGGGTGCTGGTCAAGAAACTGCACCGGGTCCACAACGACACCCTCTTCAGCCGCGAGCAGGAGTACAAGAAACGCCTGGCCAGCGCCAAGGTGGAAGGGGATGTGGAGCTGTTCATCTAGCCCGTCCCATGAGCCCAAGGAGTTTCCATGAAGACCCGCGTACTGGTGATTGATGATTCGGCGCTGATGCGCAAGCTTCTGAGCGAAGTCATCAACGGGGCCGCCGACCTGGAAGTGGTGGGGGCTGCCCCGGATGCGGCCTCGGCCCGGGAAATGATCAAGGCCCTCAATCCCGACGTGCTCACCCTGGATGTGCAGATGCCCGGCATGGATGGGCTGGAATTTCTGGAAAAACTCATGCGTTTACGCCCCATGCCGGTGGTGATGGTGTCCGCCTTTACCCAGGCCGGTTCCGAAACCACCCTGAAGGCCCTGGAGCTGGGGGCCGTGGATTTCATCGCCAAGCCCCGGGCCGAGTCGGTCCAGCGCCTGGAAGAGTACGGCCAGGAGCTGGCCGACAAGATCCGCGCCGCCCGGGCCGCCCGGCTCCGCTTCCGCCGCGCCAGCGCCGGGAGTGCCCCGCTCACCACTGCGGCTCCGGCCCGGCCCTCGCTCCCGGATGGGGCGGCGGCGCTGCCCCGGGCCCTGCCGGGAGCGGCCGGGCGGGTGATCTTCCTGGGGGCGTCCACCGGAGGAACCGAGGCCATCAAGGAATTCCTCATGGGGATGCCGGCCGACTGTCCGCCCATCCTGATCGTGCAGCACATGCCGGAAAACTTCACCGCCTCCTTCGCGGCCCGCCTCAACAGCCTGTGCCGCCCCACGGTGCTGGAGGCCAAGGGCGGGGAGAAGGTGGCCCCGGGAACGGTGTACATCGCCCCCGGACACTCCCACATGCTGGTCAGGAAGGGACCCGCCGGCCTGGTGACGGAACTCTCCCCGGCAGCGCCGGTCAATCGGCATCGGCCTTCGGTGGATGTGCTGTTCGACGCAGCGGCGGCCCAGATGGGCGGGCAGGCGGTGGGGGTGCTGCTCACCGGCATGGGCAAGGACGGTGCCCAGGGTTTGTTGCGCATGCGCCAGGCTGGAGCCCGGACCTTCGCCCAGGATGAGGCCAGCTGCGTGGTGTATGGCATGCCCCGGGAAGCCTTCCTGATCGGCGCTGTCGATGAGGTGGTGAGCCTGGAACAGATGGCGGGCCGGGTGCTGGCCCTGTTCGGGAAAACCGTGGCCTAAAGCGCGAATTCCTACTAAAGTACTAGGAAGTGTGTTGAAAATACTTGATGGAGGGGCGCTGATGCTGGTGCATGGCAAAGTTGAGGGGGACAAGGGAATCATCAGCCTGAGCGGGCGCTTTGATTTCAACCGTCACCGGGAATTCCGGGGGGCCTGTGACCCCTTGTTGGAAAACAAGGATGTAGACGTGCTGCAGGTGGATCTGGGGCAGGTGGACTATATGGACAGCTCCGCCCTGGGTATGCTGTTGATGTTGCGGGACAAGGCCCTGGCCGCCAGGAAAACCGTGGAATTGATCAATGTTCGGGGAGCCGTCAGGCAGGTCCTGGAAATCGCCAATTTCGGCAAGCTGTTCCCCATCCTTTAAGTAGAACCAACAGACAGCTCCCGACAGAGGAGCTCAGGAGAGAGACATGGGTAATGTAGCTGGCAAGATCAGGCTGGTTCTGGCCGTCCTTGTCCTGGCGGTGGGCCTGGTGTTCTGGGGCTGCAGCGCGGCAGGACTGAGCGGCCTGGCGGCTCTGGGCGCGGCGGTGGGGGCGGGGCTGGTGTTCGCCTTCCTGCTGGGGCTGGTGCTGGAAGCGGCGGTGGTGCGGCCCCTGGTCGATTTGCGCCGGGCCATCGAGCAGATGTACATGGACGGGGACCTGACCCGGCGGGTGGTGGTGCATGGCAAGGATGAAGTGGGCGCCACGGCGGACTCCTTCAACAAGCTGATCGCCAGTTTCCAGACCATCATCGGCAAGGTGTTCTTCAATTCCGTCGAAATCGAGAAGGCGGCGCGGCAGCTGATTGCCGAATCCCACCGGGTGGCCCAGGGGTCCTCCCAGCAGCTGGCTTCGGCCCAGGCCACTGCCGATGCCATGGAGCAGCTGACCGGCAACATGCATGAGGTGAGCCAGCGAGCCCATGAGACCGCCCATATCTCCCAGGAAGCCAGCGAACTCTCCATGGACGGGGTGCGTATCGCCACCCAGGCTTCCCAGGAGATGGAGCGCATCGCCAATTCCGTCACTGACTCGGCCGAGGTGATCCAGGCCCTGGGGGAGCGCTCCCGGGCCATCTCCGGCATAGTCCAGACCATCCGGGAAATCGCCGACCAGACCAATCTGCTGGCCCTGAATGCCGCCATCGAGGCGGCCCGGGCCGGGGAACAGGGGCGCGGCTTTGCCGTGGTGGCCGACGAGGTGAGGAAGCTGGCCGAGCGGACCTCTTCCGCCACCGGCGAGATCAGCCAGATGATCGGGGCCATCCAGTCCGAGACCGCCTCGGCCATCTCCTCCATCCAGGCCGGCACGGACCAGGCCCATAACGGCGCCCTGCTGGCCCGCCAGGCCTCCGAATCCCTGGAGTCCATCAACCGGGGGGCCCGGGGCACCATGGAGAAGGTGGATGCCATTGCCGGGGCCATCGAGGAGCAAAGCAGCACCGGCGCCGACATTGCCGGGCATGTGCGCTCCATCATGGAGCAGGCTCAGGACAACTCCGGCGCGGCGGAACAGACCCTGCGGGAGGCCGAGCAGCTCGACTATCTGGCCATCAACCTGAAGGAAATCGGCAACGTCTTCAAGCTCGGCAATGCGGGGGAGGCGGCCCTCAACCTGCATTCGAAGATGCCAGGCCTGGTGCAGCAGCTGGCTTCCCAGGTGGGGGGGCTGTTCGAGGGGGCCGTGGCCCAGCGCCGGATCAGCCTGGAAGACCTATTCGACAGCAAGTACCAGCCCATCGCCGGGACCAAGCCGCAGAAGTTCAATACCCGTTTCGATGCCCTGTGCGACCAGCTGCTGCCGATGCTGCAGGAAGCCCTGGTGAGCCAGAATCCGGAAATGGTCTACGCCATCGCCTGTGACCGGCGCGGCTATGTGCCGACCCACAACAAGCGCTTTTCCCAGCCCCTGACCGGCAACGAGCAGGTGGACTTCGTCAACAACCGGACCAAGCGGATTTTCGACGATCCCGTCGGGCGCCGCTGCGGCGATCATGAAAAGGCCTTCCTGCTCCAGACCTACCGGCGTGACACGGGGGAGATCATGCATGACATCTCCGCCCCGGTTTATGTGAACGGCCGCCACTGGGGCGGCGTCCGCATTGGCTACAAGACCGAGATGTGACGGCTGGCGTGGTTTCAGCGCATGGAAATTCTGTGTATCCTACGTTCCATAAGTAATAGTGGGTTGTACCTGCAACCTGGAAAGTCATTGGGGGATTAACGATGTCTGAGCTACTCAAGAGTATCGATGCGAGAACCAAGCTCGCGGGTACGAACAAGCTCGAAATTCTGCTGTTTTCCCTGGGGGAGGACCGCCGTACCGGGCGCCGCGAAACCTACGGCATCAATGTGTTCAAGGTCCGTGAAGTGATGCGCACCCCTCCGATCACGGCAGCCCCCGACATGCCGCCGGCAGTGGAGGGCATGGTGAGCCTGCGGGGCATGCTGGTCCCGGTGGTGGATCTGGCCCGGTATGCCGGGGTGGATTCCGACGTGCCCCGGGAAATCATGATCGTCACCGAATACAACGGCCATACCCAGGGCTTCCTGGTGGAGGCGGTGGATACCATCCTGCGCCTGGACTGGAGCATGATGCGGGTGCCCCCCGACATGCTCATGGCCCAGATGGGCGGGCTGGTGACGGCGGTGACGGAGCTGGAGGACGGGCGCCTGATCATGATGATGGATGTGGAAAAGGTGCTGGCCGACACGGCCAATACCGACGAGGACGACATCCGCTTCAAGAGCATCGTGCCCCTGGATAATCCCGAGGTGACGGTGTTCTTCTGCGACGACTCCATCGTCGCCCGCAAGCAGATCGAGCGCACCCTGGAGGCCATGGGCGTCAAGTACGTGGCCGCCAACAACGGCCGGCAGATGTGGGAAGAGCTGGAGAAGATGGCCGGTTACGCCAAGGCCATGGGCAAGAGTCCTGCCGATCTGGTCAGCCTGGTGCTCACCGACATCGAAATGCCCGAGATGGATGGCTACATCCTCACCAAGAAACTCAAGAACGACGCACGCTTTGCTTCCGTGCCCGTGATCATGCATTCCTCCCTGTCCGGCATGTCCAACCAGAAGCTGGGCCTGTCCGTGGGGGTGGATGAATATGTACCCAAGTTCGAGCCTCAGCGGCTTTCCGAGACCCTGACCCGTCGTCTCACCGAGCGGCTGCCTGCCACCACGAACTGAGAGGGAGATGCTCATGAACATGATGGAAAACAAGAACCTGCTCGATGGTGTGGATGCCCGGACCCGTCTGGCAGGTTCCAACCAGATGGAAATCCTGCTGTTCTCCCTGGGTACCCGGGAAACCTTCGGGATCAACGTGTTCAAGGTGCGGGAAGTGGGGCGTACCCCTCACATCACCAAGACCCCCAACATGCCCCGGGGGGTGGAAGGCCTGATCTCCCTGCGCGGCAACGTGATTCCCGTGCTGTCCCTGGCTTCCTATCTGGATCTGGAAGATCCTCCGGCCGGCCTGGGCAAGACCATGATGGTGGCCGAGTATTCCAAGCGCACCCTGGGTTTCCTGGTGCACGAGGTGGATCGCATCATCCGTGTGGACTGGGAGAAGGTGAAGGCGCCGGAAAGCGTCCTGGCCGCCAACCAGGGGCTGATCACCGCAGTGATCGAGCTCAATGGCGGGCACCTGGTATCCATCCTGGACGTGGAGCAGATCCTGGCCAATGCCTTCGGTGAAGCCGTGATCGTGGACATTCCCCCGGCCCGGGTCGAGGAGGAGACCAGCGTCTTCTTCGTGGATGACTCCATCGTAGCCCGCAAGAAGATCACCGAGGTGCTGGACAAGCTGGGCGTCAAGCACAAGCACGCCACCAACGGTGCCGAGGCCTGGACCCGGCTGCAGGCCATCGCCGCCCATGCCCAGCAGATGGGGACTCCCCTGCGGGACGAGATCAACCTGATCCTCGTGGATGCGGAAATGCCGGAAATGGACGGCTACGTGCTGACCAAGAACATCAAGTCCGATGCCCGCTTTGAAGGCGTGCCGGTGGTCATGCATTCCTCCCTGTCTTCCGAGGCCAACCGGGCCATGGGCAAGTCGGTGGGGGTGGATGCCTATGTGGCCAAGTTCGATGCGGAAGTGCTGGCCGACACGCTACGGCCCTTGGTAGAACGATAAAAAACTCTGGAGTGCAGCATGCCTGTTGATCCCAAAATGCGAATCCTGGTGGTGGACGACTTTTCCACCATGCGCCGCATCGTGCGCAATCTTTTGAAGGAGCTCGGTTTTACCAACGTGGACGAAGCCGAGGACGGGGCCATTGCCCTGCAGAAACTCAATGCCGGGGGCTTCGAGTTCGTGGTCACCGACTGGAACATGCCCAACATGGATGGCCTGACCCTGCTGCAGACCATCCGTTCCACCCCCACCCTGAAGCATCTGCCGGTCCTGATGATCACGGCGGAAGCCAAGAAGGAAAACATCATTGCCGCAGCCCAGGCCGGTGCCAGCGGCTACATCGTCAAGCCTTTCACCTCGGCGACCCTGTCGGAAAAGCTGAACAAGATTTTCGAAAAAATGGGTCAGGCCTGAGGAGCTGAACATGACACCCGACAACGACTCCCCCGACCTGGAAGCCCTGTTCGACAGCGTGGCGGCCTCCGTCCAGTCCCCGGTCGCGCCTCCGCCCCCGCCTGCACCGAAACCGGCGGCCCCCTCCGGTGTCACCAACCTGGGGGACAGCGACGATCTGCAGGCCCTGTTCGACAGCGTCGCAGCCGAATGCAGGAGTGCCGAACCGGCAGCGGAGCCCGCAGCGGCTGCTCCTGCCGGGGGGGAATGGCCGGCCCAGGAAAGCGTCTTCAACCGTATCGGGCAGATGGCGCGCCAACTGCACGACACCCTGCATGAGCTGGGTTACGACAAGCTGCTGGAGAACACCGTCAGTGCCCTGCCGGATGCCAAGGACCGGCTGGCCTACGTGGCCAACCTGACCGAACAGGCCGCCTGCCGGGTGCTCAACGCCACGGACATCGCCAAGCCGGTGGTGGACGATCTGGAAAACCGGGCCAAGGAATTGGGCGGGCGCTGGGACCGGGTGTTCGCCAATCAGATGAGTACGGCGGAGTTCAAGAAACTGGCCGAGGAAACCCGGAGCTACCTGAATGTCGGCGTGTCCGGCGCCACGGACCAGGTCAATGCCCAGTTGATGGAAATCATGATGGCCCAGGATTTCCAGGACCTGACCGGTCAGGTCATCAAGAAGATCGTCAGCCTGGCCCAGGATCTGGAAAACGGACTGATGACGGTGCTAATCGAAGTGGTACCCCAGAAGAAACGCTCCCAGGAGGTGGATAACCTCATGAACGGACCGGTCATCAGTGCCGATGGCCGTTCCGATGTGGTGGTGAATCAGCAGCAGGTGGATGACCTGCTCGACAGTCTGGGTTTCTGAGGAGGATCGGGTATGAGCGACTTTGCCGGCATGGAAGATCTGCTGCAGGATTTCCTGCAGGAAGCCCACGATCTGTTGTCCGACGTGGACAACAAGCTTGTGGATCTGGAAAAAATGCCCGATGACCGGGGGCTGCTGAATGACATCTTCCGCGGCTTCCACACGGTCAAGGGGGGGGCGGGGTTCCTGAACGCCACCGAACTCGTGACCCTGTGCCACCTGACGGAAAACCTGTTCGACAAGTTGCGCAACGGGGAACTGCACCTGAGCCCCGAACTGATGGACCTGATCATGGCCGCCACCAAGAGCGTGCGCGACATGTTCGGCGAGCTTTCCTCGGGGGTGCAACCCCTGCCGGCTCCTGCCGACCTGCTGCAGGCCCTGGAAGCCATCCTCAAGGGCGAGGCCGTTGCTGCTGCGGCGCCGGCGGTTGCGGTCGAGGCGGCGGCGCAGGTTCCGGCGGGTGATGGGGAGCCGGATTGGGATGCCCTGCATGCCAGCGTTTCCGGCCAGCCGCCGGTGGCAACCGGGGAGGTCATCACCCGGGCCGAGGTGGCGGCGGCAGCCAGCACTGCCGTGGCGGAAAAGCCTGCCGGGGCCTCCTATGGCCGGCGCAGCGCCGACCGTCCCACCGCCAGCAATGGCGGCGGCCGCCGGGTCGAGGAACGGGCCCGGGAAAACACCATCCGGGTCGATACCTCCCGTCTTGACCAGGTGCTGAACCTGTCCGGTGAAATCGGCCTGACCAAGAACCGGCTCACCAGCCTGCGCGCCGATATCCTGGCCGGCAAGAATGATTCGGAAACCCTGCATGCCCTGGACCAGGCCGTAAGCCAGCTGGACCTGCTGGTCTCGGACCTGCAGAACTCGGTCATGAAGACCCGCATGCAGCCCATCGGCCGGCTGTTCCAGAAATACCCGCGCATTGCCCGGGACCTGGCCCGGCAGCTGGGTAAGGATGTGGAGCTGGTGCTTGCCGGTGAAGAGACCGAGGTGGACAAGACCATGATCGAGGATCTGGCCGATCCCCTGATCCACCTGATCCGCAACGCCGTGGACCACGGGGTGGAAGGTCCTGCCGAGCGGGCCGCATCCGGCAAGTCCGCCAAGAGTCTGGTGCGCCTGGAAGCCCGTCAGGAAGGCGATCACATCGTCCTGATCGTGGCCGATGACGGGCGTGGCATGAGTGCCGAACGCATCCGGGCCAAGGCCGTGGAAAAGGGGCTGATCACCGAGGAGGAGGCCAATACTCTCGACGATCGTCAGAGTTTCAACCTGATCCTGCTGCCGGGCTTCTCCACCAAGACCGAAATTTCCGATGTCTCCGGTCGTGGTGTGGGCATGGACGTGGTGAAAACCAACATCCAGAAGCTCAACGGCTCCATCGAAATCCGTTCCGAGCCGGGCAAGGGCTCCGTGTTCCTGATCTCCCTGCCCCTGACCCTGGCGATCCTGCCGGTGTTGCTGGTGCTCCTGGGCGACCAGCCCTTCGCCCTGCCCCTGTCTCTGGTGCGGGAAATCCTGCCAATCGAGCGGGACAAGGTCCAGGAGGTGGGAGGCAAGTCCACCCTGGTGGTACGCGGCGAGATCCTGCCCGTGGTCTCCCTGGCCCGCTTGCTGGGCTGGCCCCAGGAGCGTTATCCCGAGTATGGGGTGCTGATGCAGACGGCAGAGCGCAGCTTCATCCTCGGGGTGGACAGCTTCGCCGGCCGCGACGACGCGGTGATCAAGTCCCTGGAAGACTTCCGTCCGCGGGGTGTGGCAGGGGTCACCACCCTTTCCAATGGCCAGATCGTGCTGATCCTGGACATGAAGGAGTTGCTGGCCGATGGGGGGCAGCACATGGAAGGAGCGGGGCGCATACCGGCGCTGGATTTCGTATAGTCAATAAATTCAATTGCTTACAGAAAAGGGGCCATGGGCCCCTTTTTTGTTGGCGCCAGCCTGGCTAAGTGGTTGACTTAATACGCTTTCTAAAAAAAGTGGTGTACCTATTTAATTTTCTTGGTTTTTTTCTATAATACGCCCATCGCAACGGTGGCGTGGTCATGGCGGAAGATAGCGACCAGGAGAAAACAGAGCAGCCTACAGGCAGGCGTTTATCGCAGGCCCGGGAGGAAGGCCAGGTTCCCCATTCCAGGGAGCTGGGGAGTTTTCTCGTCCTCATGGTGGCCGCCGCTGCCTTCTGGATGCTGGGGGGCTGGCTGGCCGAACGGGCCATGCAGATCATGCGCAAGGGACTGACCATGGATCCCGCGTTCCTCAAGGAGCCGGAACTGGCCTTGGTGCGCTTGAGCGATCTGGGCTTTGATGCCCTGCTCAGTTTTTCTCCCCTGGTGCTGGCCATGATCGTGGCCTCCCTGATTCCTCCCTTTCTGCTCAATGCTTGGGTCTTTGCACCGAAAGCCCTGATGCCCAGCTTCGGGCGCATGGACCCCATCGCCGGGATAGGCCGGATGTTCTCCTGGAACAGCCTGATGGAACTGCTCAAGGCCATGCTCAAGGCCCTGCTGATCGGCGGGGTCGCCGTGTTTCTGGTGTGGCGCGAATGGGAAGACATCTTCGGGCTCCTGGGCCAGCCCCTGGAATCGGGGCTGGCAACGGCCGGGCACCTGCTCACCTTCACCTTCCTGATACTCGTCTCGGCCATGGTCGTGATCGTTGCCGCCGACGTGCCCTTCCAGATCTGGCAGTACTACGACAAGCTGAAGATGACCAAGGAACAGGTGCGCCAGGAAATGAAGGAAATGGATGGGGACCCCATGGTCAAGGGACGCATCCGCAGCCTGCAGCGGGAAGCGGCTCGGCGCCGGATGATGGCGGCCGTACCTCAGGCCGACGTGATCGTCACCAACCCCACCCACTACGCCGTGGCCCTGTCCTACAAGGAAGGCATGGGGGCGCCCAAGGTGCTGGCCAAGGGCATGGGGGTGATTGCCCAGAAGATCAAGTCCCTGGGGGCCGAACACGGGGTGCCCATGCTGGAGGCGCCCCCCCTGGCCCGGGCCCTGTACAAGCATACGGAAGTGGATGACCAGATTCCCGGCAGTCTCTATGCGGCGGTGGCCGAGGTGCTGGCCTACGTTTATCAGTTGAACCGCTGGCGCACTACCGGGGGGGATTATCCGACCCCTCCCAAGGATCTGGATGTGCCGCCTGAACTCGTGCCGGGGGTCGCCTGATGGCCAGCGCCGCCCTTACCCTGCAGAATGTGTTCAGCCGTCTGAACGCGACCCAGCTGGGGGCGCCCATCCTGATCGTCATGATCCTGGCGATGATGGTGCTGCCCCTGCCGGCATTTGCCCTGGACGTGCTGTTCACCTTCAACATCGCCCTGTCGGTGCTGATTCTGCTGGTGGCCATCCAGGTCAAGAAGACCCTGGAATTCTCCGTCTTTCCCACGGTGCTTCTGGTCACCACCCTGCTGCGCCTGTCCCTCAACGTGGCCTCCACCCGGGTGGTGATGCTCGAAGGACATACCGGCGGCGACGCCGCCGGCA
This sequence comes from Azovibrio restrictus DSM 23866, assembly GCF_000429665.1. Lineage (GTDB taxonomy): Bacteria > Pseudomonadota > Gammaproteobacteria > Burkholderiales > Rhodocyclaceae > Azovibrio > Azovibrio restrictus. The sequence goes on along the minus strand of NZ_AUCH01000020.1, from coordinate 64,808 downwards.
AGGTCATCGAGGCTTTCGGGCACTTTCTGGTGGGCGGCAACTACACGGTCGGGATCATCGTGTTCCTGATCCTGGTGATCATCAACTTCATGGTCATCACCAAGGGTGCTGGCCGGGTGGCCGAAGTTTCCGCCCGCTTCACCCTGGATGCCATGCCCGGCAAGCAGATGGCCATCGACGCCGATCTGAACGCCGGCCTGATCGGTGAGGACGAGGCCCGTCAGCGCCGCTCCGACATCGCCCGGGAAGCGGAATTTTTCGGGTCCATGGACGGTGCCTCCAAGTTCGTGCGGGGCGATGCCATCGCCGGCATCATCATCACCCTGGTCAACGTCATCGGCGGCCTGATCATCGGAGTGGTCCAGCATGACCTGGGGCTGGCCGAAGCGGCCAAGAACTATACCCTGCTGGCCATCGGCGACGGCCTGGTGGCCCAGATTCCCGCCCTGGTGATCTCCATCGCCGCCGGCATGGTGGTCACCCGGGTTTCCGACGAGCGGGATGTGAGCGCCCAGTTCGCCGCCCAGGTGTTCCGCAACCACCAGGTGGTGTTCATCACCGCCGGCATCCTGGGGGCCATGGGGCTGATCCCCGGCATGCCCAATCTGGTCTTCCTGCTGCTGGCCGGCGGACTGTCCTTCCTGGGCTGGAAGATGCTCGAGAAGTCCCGCCGGGAGGCCTTCAAGCCGGTGCAGGCCCCCGTGGCTCCTGCCCCTGTCCAGGAGGCCCAGGAGGCCAGTTGGGCCGATGTGGCGCCCCTGGATGTGCTGGGCCTGGAAGTGGGTTACCGCCTCATCCCCCTGGTGGACAAGACCCAGGACGGGGAGCTGTTGCGCCGCATCCGCGGCATCCGCAAGAAGTTTGCCCAGGAGGTGGGGTTCCTGGTGTCGCCGGTGCACATCCGCGACAACCTGGAGCTCAAGCCCAACGCTTACCGCATCCTGCTCAAGGGCGTGGAAGTGGGGCATGGCGAAGCCTTCCCCGGCCAGTTCCTCGCCATCAACCCGGGGCGGGTGGCCGGGACGCTGCCGGGCACGCCCACCAAGGACCCGGCCTTCGGTCTGGCCGCCGTGTGGGTGGATGCCAGTTTGCGGGACCAGGCTCAAGCCTACGGCTACACGGTGGTGGATGCCTCCACCGTGGTGGCCACCCACCTCAACCATCTGATCCTGACCCACGCTTCCGGTCTCCTGGGACGCCAGGAGGTGCAGCAGCTGATCGACTACCTGGCCAAGGAAATGCCCAAGCTGGTGGAGGATCTGGTGCCCAAGATCCTGCCCCTGGGGACCCTGCAGAAAGTCCTGCAGAACCTCCTCGAAGAGGGGGTGCATATCCGCGATATGCGCACCATCATCGAGACCCTGGCCGATCACGCGACCCGGACCCAGAGCGCGGACGAGCTCACCACCCAGGTGCGCATGGCCCTGGGCCGGGCCATCGTGCAGCAGCTCTACCCGAGCGGCAACGAAATGCAGGTCATGACCCTGGACCCCCAACTGGAGCGTCTGCTGCTGCAGACCGTGGCCGGTACCAGCGGTGCTTCGGCCCTGGAGCCCGGGCTCGCCGACGGCCTGCTCAAGGAAGCAGCCGCCGCCGCCCAGCGTCAGGAAAGCCTGGGCATGCCGCCGGTGCTGCTGGTGCCCGGGGCCATCCGTCTTCTGCTGTCCCGCTTCCTGCGGCGCAGCATTCCGCAACTGAAGGTCATCGCCCATGGCGAAGTGCCTGAAACCAAGATCCTCAAAGTGACCTCGATCATTGGAGGTAGGTCATGAATGTAAGAAAATTCATTGCAGTCAATGCGCGGGAAGCCCTGCGCAAGGTCAAGGAAACCCTGGGACCTGACGCCATCATCCTCTCCAACCGGGGTGTTCCCGGCGGGGTCGAGATCATGGCCGTGGCAGCCCGGGATATGGCCATGATCGTGCCGCCGGTGGAAGAGCGGCCGGTCCAGCGCCCGCCCCGCCCGGCGCCGCAGCTTGCCGACGAGGACGATTACCGGGTCAGCCTGTCCCGGCCGGCAGCTCCCACGGCCCAGCCGGCTGTGGCCGCCCAGCTCTTCAACGCCCCCCTGCGCCAGAACACGCCGGCCCCGGCCGTGCCGCCCCGGGCACCGGCCGCGCCGCCCCGGGCACCGGCCGCGCCGGTCCAGCAGCAGGCGCCGGTGAATGCCTCCATTCCCAAGCCCGCTTCCCTGCGCCAGGCTGCCGAGCCAGCCCGTCCAGCTGCTCCGCCCCGTGCCCCGGCCGGTCCGGCGCCGACGGTCAGTACCCGTCACCATCCCCAGGGACGGGGTGAGGCTGAAGTGGTGCCGGCGGCCGTCATGGACGAGATCCGTTCCCTGCGCAAGATCGTCGAACAGCACCTGGCAGGTTTTGCCTGGGGCGAGGTGGCCCGCACGGAACCGGTGAAGACCGAGGTGCTGCGGCAGATGCTGGATGCGGGGTTTTCCCCCCAGTTTGCCCGGGAGTTGCTGCTGGACCTGCCCCCCGAGATGGATACCGTACAGGCCCTGGCCTGGACCCGGGGCGTGGCGGACCGTAGCCTGCATACCCTGGGGGCGGACAACGACATCATCGACAAGGGCGGCATCTATGCCCTGATGGGGCCCACCGGCGTGGGCAAGACCACCACCACGGCCAAGCTGGCCGCCCGCTGCGTCTTGCGCCACGGAGCCAGCAAGGTGGCCCTGGTGACCACTGACAGCTACCGGATCGGCGCCCACGAGCAGCTGCGCATTTATGGCCGCATCCTGGGGGTCACCGTGTATCTGGCCAAGGACGCGGAAGAGCTGCATCAGATCCTCACCGAGCTCAAGCAAAAGCACATGGTCCTGATCGACACCATGGGCATGAGCCAGAAGGACAAGCTGGTGGTGGAGCTCAATGCCATGCTTTCCGATTGCGCCGTGCGTCGCCTGCTGGTGCTGTCGGCCACCTCCCGGGGCGATACCCTGGACGATGTGGTGCGCGCCTACCGGGGCGACGATCTGGCCGGCTGCATCCTCACCAAGGTGGACGAGACCGCCAGCCTGGCTCCGGCCCTGGACGCCATCATGCGCCACGGTCTGCGCCTGCACTACGTCTCCAATGGCCAGCGTGTGCCGGAAGACCTGCACCTGCCGAACCGGGCCTACCTGCTGCACCGGGCCTTCAAGGAAGTTCCCGATGCCGCCCACCGTTATGACGGGGTCGAACCCGGCCTGATGATGGCCAATGCCGGCCTGATGGCGGCAGGAGGCAGGCGTGGCTGATTTCCGCCACGATCAGGCCGCCGGTTTGCGGCGGATGTTCAACCGTCGCCAGCTGCGGGTCGTGACCTTTGCCTCCGGCTCCCCCGGGGTGGGCAAGACCTCCATGGTGGCCAATGTGGCCGTGGCCCTGGCGCGCCTGGGGCTGGAAGTGCTAGTGGTGGATGAAAATGGCGGGGCGGGGCACATGGGCACCTTCTTCGGCATCCATCCCCAGGGCGACCTGCTCCAGGTCCTGAACCGCCAGCGGCCCCTGGAGCAGGTGCTGTTTACCCCGGTACCGGGGGTCAGCGTCCTGCCGGCAGGGATGGCGGCGCGCCAGTTGGGGCGCCTTTCCCCGGCCCAGCAGCAGGCCATGCTGGCTGGCATGTCTTCCTTGGAGCGCCCGGTGGATGTGATCCTGGTCGATACCAGTCCCGATCATGCCCATGGCTTCTCGCCCTGGGGCCTGGCCGCCGGGGAGGCCGTGATGGTGGTTTCCGGCTCCGGCTCTTCCATCACCGACTCCTACGCCTTGATCAAGAAGGTGAGCCTGGCCTTTGCCCGGCGCCATTTCCGCATCCTGGTCAACCGGGTCAAGACCCGGGAGGACGGGCTGACGATCTTCGGCAACCTGCGCAAGGTCGCTGCCCAGCGGGGCATTGCCCAACTTGAATATGGTGGCGCCGTGCCCCTGGACGACAGCCTGAAGCAGGTGGCCCAGTTCTGCCAGCCCATTGTCTCCACCCTGCCCGAAGCTCCGGCAGCCGAAGCCCTGCGTGAATTTGCCGCCGATATGCTGGATTGGCCCAGCGCCGAATATGAGAATGGCGGGGTCGAACAATTCATTCAGCAACTGTTACACTTGAGCCATCGCATAACACCCCGCGTCCTACAAGCTTAAATGTATACAGCCGCCGGTCAGCTCGACAGGGAGCAACTGGTCCAGCACTATTCCCCTCTGGTCAAACGCATCGCCCACCACCTGATGGTCCGCCTTCCCGCCAATGTGCAGCTGGAAGACCTGGTCCAGAATGGCATGATCGGGCTTCTGGATGCGTTGGGCCGTTACGAGGAGGGTTTTGGTGCCCAGTTCGAGACCTATGCCAGTCAGCGTATCCGTGGTGCCATGCTGGATGGCCTGCGCGAGAACGACTGGCTGCCGCGCAATCTGCGCCGGGAGATGCGGCGGGTGGAGGCGGCCCTGCAGCAGCTGGAGCAGCAGAACGGGCGGGTCCCCAGCGAGAGTGAACTGGCGGCCAATCTCGGCATGCCCCTGGCCGATTACCAGAAACTCCTGCAGGAAGCCCGGGGGCACCAGCTTGTGTACCTGGAAGATTTTGCCACCGAGGCCGGGGAGGACTTCCTGGAACGGCATCTGGGCAGCAGCGAGGATGATCCTTCCGTCCTGCTGGAGGACAAGGACCTGCGCCGCAACCTGGTGCAGGCCATCGGCGCCCTGCCGGAGCGGGAGCAGCTGCTGATGGCCCTGTATTACGAGGAAGAGCTGAACCTGCGGGAAATCGGTGAAATCATGGGGGTGACGGAATCCCGGGTGTGCCAGCTGCACAGCCAGGCCATCAGCCGCATCCGCAGCAAGGTCTTTGGCGAGGCCGCCGTGCAGCCCAAGGGGCGAAAAAAGGTGAAGGACATTGGATAAGATCAGTCTCGTCGGGCTTTTCATCGGCATCGGCGCCATCCTGGGCGGGCAGGTGCTCGAAGGCGGGCATGTGGCTTCCCTGGTGCAGCCCACGGCCCTGATGATCGTGCTGGGCGGAACCCTGGGGGCAGTGATGCTGCAAAGCCCCTTCAGTGTCTTCAAGCGAGGGCTGCGCATGGTGGCCTGGGTGTTCATGCCCCCCGTCATCGAACACAAGCGGCTCATCGACCAGGTTTCCCAGTGGAGCCATCTCTCCCGTCGGGAAGGTTTGCTGTCCCTGGAAAATTTCACCAACCAGCTCAAGGACCCCTTTGCCAAGAAGGGCCTGCAACTGCTGGTGGATGGCGCCGACCCGGAGCGTCTGCGGGAGGTGATGGAGGTGGAGCTCAACACCTATGAAGAGGAAATGCGTCAGGGGGCGAAAATCTGGGAGTCGGCCGGCGGCTACTCCCCCACCATCGGCATCCTCGGGGCGGTCATGGGCCTGATCCACGTGATGGAGAATCTCTCCGACCCCTCCAAGCTGGGGGCCGGCATTGCCGTGGCCTTCGTGGCCACCATCTACGGTGTCGGTCTGGCCAACCTGGTGTTCCTGCCCGTGGCCAACAAGCTCAAGGCTTACATCGGACGGCAGATGGTGGCCAAGGAGATGCTGCTGGACGGCCTGCTGGGCATTGCCGTGGGAGACAATCCCCGCATCATCGAGAGCCGGCTGCAGGGGTACATCTTCCAGGAGCCCAGCACACCACCGGCCAGGGCCGGGCGTCGCTGAGATTGCCATGGCACGCAGGAAACGGCCCGAGGAGCACGAAAACCACGAGCGCTGGCTGGTGTCCTACGCGGACTTCATCACCTTGCTGTTTGCCTTCTTCGTGGTCATGTACGCCCTTTCCTCCATCAACGAGGGCAAGTACAAGATCCTCTCCGATTCCCTCAACAACGCCTTCCGGAACATCGCGAACAACCCGGCCGGGCAGATTGTCGTGGTGACCGAGGGGGCCCCGCCCCTGCCGGTACCCGTGGCCCGTCCGGACAAGGGGGCGGACGAGACCAAACTCAAGCAGCGGGACAAGATGCGCAGCATGGCCAAGGAGATCATGGAAGCCCTGGCGCCCCTGGTGAAGCAGGGCAAGGTGCGGGTGCTGGAAACCAGCCGCGGCGTGACCGTGGAAATCAACGACAGCATCCTGTTTGCCCCCGGTCAGGCCCGTCTCGAACCCATGTCCATCAGCGCCTTGCAGGCTGTGGCCATGGTGGTGGCCAACAGTGAGTTTCCCATCACCATCGAGGGCCACACGGACAACATTCCCATCAGCACGCCCCAGTTCCCCTCCAACTGGGAACTCTCTGCCGTGCGCGCCACCACGGTGCTGCGCCTGTTTGCTGATTCAGGGGTTTATCCGGAACGGCTGACAGCCATCGGGTACGGCGAACAACGGCCGGTGGAGAGCAATGACACGGTGGAGGGGCGGGCCCGCAACCGGCGGGTGACCATATTGATCGATTCCTTTGTCCCGGAGACTCCCACCGAGGTGGCGACGGAGCTGAAGCCGGCTACCTGATGGCGGGAAGGTTCAGACCGAGTCGCTGATGCGGAATCCGGGGCCGCTGGCGGTCTGCCCGTCCGGACCGTAGAAGGTGCCCCTGGCCTGCTGGCCGGTGATGGCATCCAGCAGCTGCTTGTTGTTGCGGGCCAGCAGGGCAATGCACTGGCCGTTCATTTCGTTCAGGGATTTGGCCTCCCGGGCCAGTCCTTGCAAGGCCTTCCAGCCCTGCAGTAGGCGGGGATTCTGCTGCCCCTGGAGCCAGCGCTCCACGGCTTCCCCGTTTTCGGCGACGCCCAGTTCCACCAGACATTCATGTCGCTGCTGGCCCAGGCTGGTGAGTTCTTCCACCAGCTTACCCTTGGCTTCGATGATCCCGGCCAGGACGTCCACCTGGCCACTGCTGAGAACCCGCTGCTCCTCGCCCAGCAGGGCGACAAAACGCTGCACGGCAGCGATTTCAGCTGCAAGCAGTTGCGGGAAGGTGGCGCTCATCAGGCTTTGCGCTGGGCGTTGATGAGTTCCTGGGCGGTGGTGATCAGGCGCTCGGCGATGGCTTCCGGGTTCACCCGGAAACGGCCTTCGGCGATGGCTTGCTTGATTTCCTGTACCCGGGAGTTGTTCACCGGCGGCTCACTGCCCTTGAGCTGGGCCGCGTCGCTCAACTTCACCTGCTCACCGGCCGCCGCCGTACCAGCGGGCTTGGCCGCTGTCCGGCTGGGGGGCGTGGGAGCCACTTTTAATGCGGTATCGACTTTCACGATGTCACCTGTGACGAACTTGTATCGATTTTAACGGCAAAAAGGGCGCCTGCTTGAGGTAAGGGCTGGAAAAGTTTTGCTTTTTCATGCCAGCGGCCGTCCGGCACCCGCCTGCCCGACGTTTTTTTCAAGGGGCTTTCCGCAGCGCTAGGGGCGGGACTCACCGACCAGCACCGTGCCGTTGAACTGGGCGATGCCGCTGACTACCGTACCGGACTGGGTGCGCACCTGAACCACCTGCCCTTCCGCGGCATTGTTGAGGGCCCTTCCTTCGTTGGTGGCGGTGAAACCCGGCCCATGAAAGACCAGCTTGATGGATTGTCCCTGCTGGATCACCAGGGGGGCCAGCAACTGGTCCAGCCGCAGGGGTTGACCGGAGGCCAGGGAGAATCTGATGGTCTTGCCCACGGCCTGGGATGGGTCGGTGAGAATGCCGGCGGGCAGGCTGCCCAGGTCTCCAGTGAGCACCACCAGGTTGTCGGGCTGGATGCTCTGTCCTGCCACCAGGGGAGTGGCGGTTGCCACGTAAGTGCTCTCGATGGCGATCTTGACGGGCACGAAGATGTTCCAGCGGGCCGGACCTGCGCAGCGCAAGCCGATGCTGACACTACCCAGCAGGCGCACGCCGCTGGGGATATAGGGCTGGTAGCTGCTGCACTGGGGCAGGCGCAGGCGGGGGTCCAGGGGGCCGGCGCTGATGCTGATCCGGCCCGGTTGGCCCTGGAGCTGCTGGCGCACGTAGTTTTCCACTGCGCCCAGGGCCGGGTCCTGGGCAGCCAGGGCGCTGAGGGGTAGCAGGCAGGCCAGGAGGATGGTTGCCAGTGATTTCATGTCGCCATTGTCCCCCATGGAAGGGAAATCCCAAATACTTCCCCGGCAGGCAAGATTTGCCGCATCCATGGTGTGGCACCCCGTTTTCTGCATGGCACGAAACCTGCTGTGGATGCTGCAAATGTGCGCATGCGGGAGAACAAAATGATTGGTGACATCAAGGCCCATCTGGGCACCTATACCGAAGCCCTCAATTTGCGGGCTTACCGGCAACAGGTGCTGGCTTCCAATATCGCCAACGCTGACACTCCCCACTACAAGGCCAGGGATTTCGATTTCACTGCCGCCTTCGAGACAGCCATGGGCAAGCGGGAGAGTCAGGGTAGCGTCGGCGTGGCCCGTACGCATCCGGGGCACCTGGGCGGGCTGGATTCCGGCCTGGCGCATGTGAATCTGCAGTACCGCAGCGAAACCCAGTCGGCGGTGGATGGCAACACGGTGGACATGGACGTGGAGCGGGCCCAGATTGCCGACAACTCCCTGCAATACCAGATCGTGACCCAGTTCCTGTCTGACAAGATCAGCGGCCTGCGTACCGCCATCAGCAGCAACCAGGGTTGATAGGAGAAAAGACTCATGAGTCTGTTCAATGTCTTCAAGGTTTCCAGTAGTGCCATGTCGGCCCAGTCCCTGCGCCTCAATGCCGTGGCATCCAATCTGGCCAACGCCGACAGCGTGGTTTCGGCCAACGGGCAAGCCTACCGGGCCAAGCAGGTGGTGTTTCAGGCCACGCCCCTGGGCAATGCCGGCGAGGCTTCCCAGGGGGTGAGGGTGACCCAGGTGGTGGAAAGCGCCGCTCCCCCCCGCCTCAACTACGACCCCCACAACCCCCTGGCCGACGAAAACGGTTACGTGACCATGTCCAACGTGGATGCGGTCGAGGAGATGGTGAACATGATTTCCGCTTCCCGCTCCTACCAGACCAACGTGGAAGTGATGAACACGGCCAAGCAGATGCTGGTTCGCACCTTGCAGATCGGCCAGTAAAGCCTAGGAGAACACGATGTCTTCCATCATTGATGCAGTAAATGCCGCCAACTCGGCAGGCTCTTCTTCCAGCAAGACCTCTTCTGCGGCGGAAATGAGCGACCGGTTCATGACCCTGTTCCTGGCCCAGCTGCAGAATCAGGATCCCCTGAATCCCATGGAAAATGCGGAGATGACCTCCCAGCTGGCCCAGATGAACATGGTCTCCGGTCTGGAAACCCTGAACGAAAGCATGCAGACCCTGTTGGGCAGCTACAACGAAGCCTTGTCCCTGCAGGCGGCAAATTTGGTCGGCAAGAATGTCCTGGTGCCGGGTGATGACCTGACCCTGAGTGAGGATGGCAGTCTGTTCGGCCTGGAGCTCAGCGGGCCTGCCGACAAGGTGGAGGTGATCATCATGGACAGTACGGGCAAGGAAGTGGCCCGCCAGAGTCTGGGTGAGCAGGATGCCGGCTCCATGGCTTTCTACTGGGATGGCACCAAGAGTGATGGGGAAAAGGCGAGTGCTGGCAGCTACAGTTTCTCCGTTTCCGCTTCTCTGGATGGGGAGCCCGTCGAAGTGAAGGCTCTGCAGGCTGGCACGGTCTCTGCATTGGTTCGGGGGACGAATGGTTTCCTGCTCGAGGTTGCCGGGCTCGGAAACGTGACCCTGGATGATGTGAAGCAGGTGTTTTAAGGAATAGCTGAGGAGAAGATCATGGCATTCCAGCAAGGGTTAAGCGGTCTCAATGTCTATTCCAAGGCCCTGGATGTGGTGAGCAACAACATCGCCAACGCCAGCACCGTGGGTTTCAAGGCGGCTCAGGCACATTTTGCCGACGTCTATGCGGGGGCCCTGAACGGGTCTGGCGCTTCCCAGGTGGGGATCGGGGTGGGCTTGGCTGCCGTGCAGCAGCAATTCACCCAGGGCAATATTTCGGTGACCAACAACGCCCTGGATATCGCGATCAACGGTAACGGTTTTTTCCGCCTGCAGCAGAGCACCCTGGATCAGACCGGCTACTACACCCGCAATGGCCAGTTCCATCTGGACAAGAGCGGCTACATCGTCAATTCCAATGGCGGTTACCTTACCGGCTATGACTCTGCCGATGGGGTAAACGTCGACACGGCCTCCATCGTGCCCCTGACGGTGGGTACCGAAGGGATTCAGCCGCAGCAAACGGGCTGGTCTTCATCCCTGGATGCTTCCCAGGGGGGGCTCATCATCGGGGTGAATCTGGACAACCGGGACAAGAAGGCAGCCACTATTGCAGCAGGTTCGGATTGGACTGAGCTGACCCCCTTTGCCTGGGACTCCACCTTCAACACCAGCATGTACAACTACTCCACCTCGGCCACGATCTATGACCAGGCCGGGGCTTCCCATACCCTGACGAACTACTATGTCCGGAGTGGGGATAGCGGGGTGGATGCGCGGACCTGGGATGTCTACACGGTCATCGACAACAAATACCTGGTGTCTGCTACGCCGACCCAGCTCGAGTTCGAGCCCAATGGAACTCTGGTCGGTAATGCCGGCGACTATCGCTTTGAGCTGGATCTCTCTGCCACGGTGATGCAGGACGGTACAGCCATGGATCTGACTTCGGATACGGGGCTGAACTGGTTTGCCCAAAGTCCAGGGGTGTCGGGGGATTTTGCCTTCTATATGGACATGGGCAAGTCCACCCATTACGGCATGGCCTACAACACCGACGACATCATCCAGGACGGGTACACCGCCGGCACCCTGACCAAGCTCAGCGTGGATGAGAAGGGCTTTGTGGTGGGGAACTACAGCAACGGTCAGACCAAGCTCATGGGCCAGGTGGTTCTGGCCGAGTTCAACAACCCCAACGGCTTGCAGAGCATGGGGGACAACCTCTGGGTGGAAACCTTTGCCTCCGGTCAGCCCACCATAGGCACGCCTGGTGCCGGGACCCGGGGTTCGCTGCAGTCCGGTTCGGTGGAGGAGTCCAACACCGACCTGACCCAGGAACTGGTCAACATGATCGTCATGCAGCGCAACTATCAGGCCAATGCCCAGTCCATCAAGACCCAGGACCAAATCCTGCAGACCCTGGTAAGCCTGCGCTAATTTCCATATTTCCTAGACCCAGACCATGGACCGCCTGATCTATACCGCCATGACCGGTGCCAAGCACGCTTTCCTGCAGCAGGCGGGCGTGGCCAACAATCTGGCCAATGCCAGCACCATCGGCTTCAAGTCCCAGATGCACCGTTTCGAAGCGGTGCCGGTGCTGTCCGAGGCCATGCCCAGCCGGGCTTTCGTGGTGGATGCCTCGATCCAGGACATCTTCGACGAAGGGCCCATCCTGCGTACCGACAACCCGTTCGACGTGGCCGTGGATGGGCGCGGCTGGATTGCCGTGCAGACGCCGGACGGTGGTGAGGCCTATACCCGGGCGGGGGCCCTGGAAATCAACGTAAACGGGGTGCTGCAGACCAAGAGTGGCTACATCGTCGCCGGTGATGGCGGCCCCATCAGTATTCCCCCTGATAACAATGTGAGCATCGGTCCGGATGGCACGGTTTCGGTGATTCCCACCTTCGGGACCCCCAACGTGGTCAATGTGGTGGGCCGCATCAAGCTGGTGGATCCCCCCGAGGCGGATCTGGAACGCAGTGCCGACGGGTTGTTCCGCCTGCGTGGCGGCGGTGGGATCGTGCCGGCCGATGAGCGGGTGCGCCTGTCTCCGGGCAATCTGGAAGGTAGCAACGTGAATGCGGCCGAGTCCATGGTGCAGCTGATCAGCCTGTCCCGCCAGTTCGAAATGCAGATCAAGCTCTTGCAGACCGCCGATCAGAACGCCCGTCAGGCAGACCAGCTCTTGTCCCTGAGCTAATAGAGGAAAACATCATGATTCGCTCCCTGTGGATTGCCAAGACCGGTCTGGGCGCCCAGCAGACCAACATTGACGTGATCGCCAACAACCTGGCCAACGTCAGTACCAACGGTTTCAAGAAATCCCGGGCCGTGTTCGAGGATCTCCTGTACCAGGTGGTGCGCCAGCCCGGGGCCCAGTCCTCCCAGCAGACCCAGATTTCCAACGGCCTGCAGCTGGGTACCGGGGTGCAGCCTGTGTCCACGGCGCGCATCTTTACCCAGGGCAACCTGCAGAACACCCAGAACCCCCTGGACATGGCCATCAGCGGCAGCGGCTTCTTCCAGGTCCTGATGCCGGATGGCACCATCGCCTATACCCGCAATGGCTCCTTCCAGAAGGACAACCAGGGGAATATCGTCACCCCGGATGGTTATCCCCTGCAGCCCAACATCAACATTCCCCAGACGGCCCAGTCCATCACTGTCGGGACGGATGGCACGGTAAGCATCACCGAGCAGGGCAATACCCAGCCGGTGCAGATCGGCACCATTCAGGTGGCTACTTTCGTCAATCCGGGCGGCCTGCTCAGCGTCGGCAGCAACCTCTACATGGAAACGGGCTCCAGCGGTACGCCGACCCCCAATACCCCAGGACAGAACGGGGCCGGGACCGTGGAGCAGAAATACGTGGAAACCGCCAATGTGGATGTGGCCGAGGAACTGGTGAGCATGATCGAAGCCCAGCGGGCCTATGAGCTCAATTCCAAGGTGGTCAGTACGTCCGACCAGATGCTGGCCCGTCTCACCCAGATGTAAGTGAGGCAGTTATGAACAGGTTCGGCTTCATCCTGCTGCTTTTGTCCTTGCTGGGAGGCTGTGCGTCCACGCCGCCCACCAGCGTGCATCAGCCCATGACGGCCAGGCCGGTCCATCAGGATGTGCCTCAGGCCGGCAATGGCAGCATCTACCAGGTGGCTTCGGCCCGTCCCCTGTTCGAGGACCGGCGCGCCCGCTACGTGGGCGATACCCTGACCATCAACATCACGGAAAGCAACAAGGCCTCCGCCGAGTCGGCCAGCAATGCTTCCCGGACCGCGAATACCACCGCCAATGTCAATGCCCTCAACGTCTACCCCTTCAACGTCAAGCCCCTGACCGGGCTCGGCGGCCTGAACGTGGATGCCGGCAGCAGCAATACCTTTGCCGGCAAGGGGGATGTGGAGAACACCAACGCCTTCACCGGCACCATCACGGTGACGGTGATCGAGGTCTATCCCAACGGTAATCTGCTGGTGTCGGGAGAAAAGCAGGTCTCCATCGGGCATCAGCAGGAGTTCATCCGCCTCTCCGGGGTGGTGAATCCCCGTGACATCCGTAGTGAGACCCACAGCGTGGATTCCTCCCGGGTCGCTGACGCCCGGATCGAGTACAAAGCCTCCGGTTACATCAGTGAAGCCCAGGTCATGGGCTGGCTGGCACGATTCTTTCTCTCTGTTCTTCCATTCTGATATGGGAGTTCATCATGGCAAGTCTGGGCCGAATCATCCTGGGGCGGGCGGCAATTCTCGCCGCTTGCGCCTTGTCCTGCTGGAGTCTGCCGGCCAGTGCTGAGCGGCTCAAGGATCTGGTGGCCGTCCAGGGGGTGCGCAACAACCAGCTGGTTGGTTATGGCCTGGTGGTGGGCCTGGACAATAGCGGTGACCAGACTACCCAGACCCCCTTCACTTCCCAGTCGGTGATCAACATGCTGGCCCAGATGGGGGTGAACATTCCCCTGGATCAGGCCAAGAGCATCCAGCTCAAGAACGTGGCGGCCGTCATGGTGACCGCCAACCACCCTCCCTTCGCCCGTCCCGGGCAGCCCATAGACGTGACCGTGTCGTCCATCGGCAATGCCAAGAGCCTGCGGGGCGGAACCTTGCTCATGACGCCACTGAAGGGGGCGGACGGGCAGGTCTATGCCATGGCCCAGGGCAGCGTGCTGGTGGGCGGGGCGGGGGCGGCTGCGCCCGGGGCCAAGGTGCAGGTCAATCACCTGTCCGCGGGCCGCATTCCCGGTGGGGCGACGGTGGAGCGGGCGGTGCCCACTTCCCTGGGGCAGGGGCCCTACGTGGTCTATGAGCTGGAAGGCTCCGATTTCGAGATGGCCCGCCGGGTGGTCAATGCCATCAATGCCAGGATGGGGGCCGGAGTGGCCCAGGCCATGGATGGACGCCAGATCCGGGTTGCGGCGCCGGAATATCCCGATGCCCGGGTGGCCTTCATGGGGCGTCTGGAAAATATCGAAGTGGAGCCCGTTCAGGCCCAGGCCAAGGTGGTCATGAATCCCCGTACCGGGTCCGTGGTGATGAATCAGCTGGTGACCATTGAGGCCTGTGCCATTTCCCATGGCAACCTTTCCGTAGTGATCACCAACGATCAATTGCCGGAAGGCAACCAGACCAATGTGCGCCTGGCCCAGGACGGGACCAATCTGCTCAATCTGAAGGCCGGGACCAATCTGGCGGATGTGGTCAAGGCGCTCAACTCCCTGGGGGCGAATCCCCAGGACCTGCTGGCCATCCTGCAGGCCATGAAGGCCGCCGGTGCCCTGCGGGCTGATCTCGAGATCATCTGATGTCCACCAAGGTCACCACGACGGGCAACAGTCTGGCCGCTGACCTCCAGAGCGTCCAGGATCTGCGTGCCCAGTTCAAGAACGATCCTCAGGCCGGGGTCAAGGCTGCGGCTCAGGAGTTCGAAGCCCTGTTCCTGCAGATGGTGATGAAGTCCATGCGCGCCACCACGAGCCAGGATGGCTTGCTGGACAGTGAATCGAGTCGCTTCTTCACCGGCATGCTGGATCAGCAGGTGGCCAAGGATATTTCCCAGACCGGTACCCTGGGGCTGGCCCAGTTGCTGGAAACGCAGCTGAGCCGGCGCCTGAACGGTACGGCAGGCCAGGAGGCGGCAAGTATTTCCGCCCAGGCTGTTGCCGATTTGCCGCTGGCCCGTCCTCAGGGGCAGGGAGCCGGGGCCGGATTGCAGGGGGCTCGGGCAAACCAGACCAAAATGGACAGCCCGGCTGTTGCCTCTGGCGAAACAGTCTCTACGCCGGGCTCCCCCAGGGAGTTTGTGGAACAGGTCTGGCCCCACGCGGTGGAGGCCAGCCGCAGCACCGGCATTCCGCCCCAGTTCCTGGTGGCCCATGCGGCCCTGGAAAGCGGCTGGGGCAAGCGGGACATCCGCAACCAGGACGGTTCCCCGTCCTACAACCTGTTTGGCGTCAAGGCGGGCAAGAGCTGGCAGGGCAAGAGCACGGAAATCACCACCACCGAATACGAGAACGGGGTGGCCGTGAAGCAGCAGGATAGCTTCAGGGCCTATGACTCCTACGCCGATGCCTTCCGGGATTACGCCAACCTGCTGCGCAACAGTCCCCGTTACGGTAGCGTCATCGGATCCCAGGATGGCACGGAGTTTGCAAGAAGGTTGCAACAGGCGGGCTATGCCACCGACCCGAAATATGCTGAAAAGCTGGCTGGGATCATCAACGGACCCACATTGCGGCAGGCACTAATCGGTTGAGCAGGCTCAAAGAATTCCCGTCTGAGCCGTAATAGAACGGCAGAACCGGAGATGAATCATGAGCCTCTTGAATACTGGTGTAACGGCGATTGCCACCGCCCAGCTGGGTCTGGCCACGACCCAGCACAATATTGCCAACGCCAATACCGCGGGTTACAGCCGGCAGTCCATCATGCAGGCCACCAATATTGCCATGGTGACTGGCGCCGGCTCCATCGGCCAGGGGGTGCACGTCTCCACCATCGTGCGCAGCTACAGCGCCGTGCTGCAGAGCCAGGTCAATTCCGCCCAGAGCAAATCCAGTGAGCTGGATACCTATTACGGGATGATTTCCCGGATCGACAATCTCCTGGCCGATTCTTCCTCCGGCATGTCCCCTGTCCTGGCCGGCTTCTTCCAGGGGGTCCAGGATGTGGCCACCAACCCCAGCCTGGTGTCGGCCCGCCAGTCCATGGTCAGTTCCGCCCAGGCCCTGGTGACCCGTTTCCAGACCCTGGAAAACCGTCTTTCCCAGCTGTATGAGGAAACCAACACCCAGGTCAAGGATACCGTCGGCCTGATCAATACCTACAGCTCGCAGATTGCCAATCTCAACGAGAAGATCGTGGCGCTCAGCACCACGGGCAATACCCCCAATGACCTGCTGGACCAGCGGGACCAGATGGTGCTGGAGCTCAACAAGCTGGTGCGGGTCAGTACCGTCCAGGACTCCCAGGGGGCCTACAACGTGTTTGCCGGCAACGGCCAGCAACTGGTGGTTGGCAATCAGGTGGTGCCCCTGGAGGTACGGCCTTCCGCATCGGATCCCGAACGTTATGTGGTGGCTCAGCAGGGCAGTGCGGCCGAACTGCCGGATAGCTATCTGGATGGTGGCTCCCTGGGGGGGTTCCTCTCCTTCCGGACCGAGGCCCTCGACCAGGCTGCCAATGCCCTGGGCCAGATGGCAGCCAGCCTGGCCCTGACCGTCAATGCCCAGCAGGCCCTGGGCCAGGATCTGCTCGGTAACGTGAGCGGTGATGCGGCCTTCGTTTCCGAGTTCTTCAAGATCGGCTCTCCCAAGTCCGTGGAAAACAGCATGAATACCGGTACCGGGGGAGTTGCTTCCTTCGAGTTCCAGGATCCCCAGGT
Source organism: Azovibrio restrictus DSM 23866 (assembly GCF_000429665.1). Lineage (GTDB taxonomy): Bacteria > Pseudomonadota > Gammaproteobacteria > Burkholderiales > Rhodocyclaceae > Azovibrio > Azovibrio restrictus. Next base: position 48,274 of record NZ_AUCH01000020.1, on the reverse strand, counting down.
TTCCAGCAGCGGCAACTATTACACCCAGATCACCACCAGCGATTACGAAGTACGCTTCGCCGCCGGGGGCAGTTTCGAGATTACCCGGGTCAATGACGGGGCGGTGGTGGCTACCGGTACCGAGGGTACGGCAGTCAATTTTGACGGGCTGACCCTGGATTTCAGCGCCGGTCATGCGGCCGGTGATACCTACCTGCTCCAGCCGACCCGGGAAATCGCCCGCAACATTACGGTGAACCAGGAAATTTCCGGGGATGTGCGCAAGATTGCCGCGGCAGCCCCTATCCGCACTGCTGCCGCCACTGGCAACGTGGGGACTGCCACGATCACGGCGGGGAGCGTGGTGGGTTCTCCCTACCAGATTCCCGCCCTGAGCCTGGAATACGTGGCCGGGACCAACTCCCTGCGGGGTTTTGCCCCGGGAACGACGGTGAATGTAGATGGCACCAACTACGCCATTGCTGCTGCCACGGATGAGATTCCCTATACCAGCGGCGCCACCATCACCATCGACAACTTTGCCTTCAGCATCTCCGGCACTCCGGCCGGGGGGGACCGGTTCCTGGTGGAGGCCAATACGGGAGGCACCGCCGACGCCCGCAACATCGTCAAGATAGGGGCGCTGCAGACGGCTCAGACCATGAACGGCGATGGTACCAAGGGGGTGTCCACCTTCCAGGTTTCCTATGCCCAGCTGGTCAGCGACATCGGCACCAAGACCAAGACGGCCCTGGTCAATGGCACTGCCCAGGCCACGGTCCTGGAACAGGCAGTAGCGGCCCGGGATGCAGTTTCCGGGGTGAATCTGGATGAGGAGGCGGCCAACCTCATCAAATACCAGCAGGCTTACCAGGCGGCGGCCAGAATGATGGATACGGTGTCCAAGCTTTTTGACACCCTGCTCAGCATCGGGGCCTAGGAGATGAATCATGCGTATTAGTACTGCTCAAATCTACGATTCCGGCACCAACGGTCTGCTGCGCAATCAGTATGACCTCTACAAACTGCAGAATCAGATGTCCACCGGGCGCCGGGTGGTGACGCCTGCTGATGATCCCGTGGCGGCGGCCCAGGCCCTGGTCACGGAGCAGAAGCAGAGCGTGAACCAGCAGTTCCTCGACAACCAGTCCAATGCCAAGACCCAGTTGGCCGAGCTGGAGAGCCTGATGGCTTCCGTGGGCAACGTGCTCATCAACGCCAAGAGCCGTTGGGTGGAGGCGGGGAACGGGACCTACTCGGCCAGTGAGCTGAAGGCCATTGCCGTGGATCTGCGTGGCAAGTACCAGGAGGTGCTCGGGGTGGCCAACAGCGCCGATGCCAATGGTCTTTATCGTTTTGCCGGCTATCAGGCAGGAACCCAGCCCTTCGCCGAGTCGGGGGGCAGCATTGTCTATCAAGGGGATAGCGGTGCCCGGCAACTGCAGGTGGAAGCCAGTCGCTACATGGATGTCAGCTACTCGGGGCGTGAGTTCTTCGAGGGCATTCCCCAGGGGAACGGGGTATTCGTGGCCAACGCAGACAGCGGCAATACCGGTAGCGGGGTGATCAGCAACGGCAGTACCGTGGGGACCTTTGATGGCCGCAGCTACGAGCTGCGCTTTACCTCAGCCACCAACTACGAGCTCTGGATAGACGGGGCCCTGGACTCCACGGCCGCCTATACCTCTGGTGGCACCATCAACCTGGGAGGCGCCCAGGTGACGGTCAGTGGTGCGCCGGCAGTGGGGGACTCCTTCACTGTGGCGCCCAGCACCGATGAAAGCATTTTCACCACCCTGGACAATTTCATTGCCGCGCTGGAAAGCGGTGACACCGCATCCGCCGAATTCAAGAACACCATGCTGCGGGTCGGCGCCAGCCTCGATCAGGCCGTCCAGCACGTGGTGGACAGCCGGGCCGTGGTGGGAGCACGCATGGCAGAGCTGGAGTCCCTGACCTCCCTGGGTGAGGACCTGGATGTCCAGTACCAGTCCCAGATTTCCGATCTGGTGGATCTGGATTACGCCAAGGCCATCACCGACCTGTCCAAGAACCAGTTGCAGCTGCAGGCCGCCCAGCAGTCCTTTCTCAAGGTGACCGGCCTGAGCCTGTTCAATTTCATATGAGGTGGCGGATACCTGCCCTGTTGCTGGTGTCTGCCCTGGCCGGCTGCGCTAGCGACGGCATGAATAGCAGCGTGGTGGAGCGGGACACGGTGCAGAACGTGGCGGTGCTGGGGCTGGCCAACAAGTTGCTGGCCCCGACCGCCTCTCAGCTTGCCAATTTCGGCCTAGCCTACCTGATCTATGATCCCCTGGCGCCCAACTGGGAGATTGAGGAAACCCGGGTCAGCGAGGATGTCTTTTACCTGCAGCTGCGCATGAAGCGCTATTTCACCGGTGGGGAAGGGGAAGCCATGCTCATCCTCAAGCGCCGGGCAGGGCTGTTGCAGCGGGAACTGGGCTATGGCGGCTACCGCATCCTGGACTACGCCGAGGGCATCGAGTCCCATACCATGGCGGCCCGGCGATTTGGCGAGGGCAGCATCAAGCTGGTGCGCCACTGAGCGGTTCTTCCGGGGGTCAGGGGGGCGGCAGGGCAAAGTAGAGCATGGCGTTCAAGCCTTCGTTGAACAGCCGCTCCAGGGGCACTGCCAGATAGTTCATCATCAGGATCAGGCTGATGAAACCCAGGGCCAGGGTGATGGGAAAGCCGATGGCGAACAGGTTGAGCTGGGGGGCCACCCGGTTGAGGATGCCCAGGGCCAGGTTGGTGATCAGCAGCATGACGATCACCGGCAGGGAGAGCAGCAGGCCCGCTGAAAAGATCTTGCTGCCCAGCGCCGCCAGGAAGTGCCAGCTGGAAGGATGCAGCGAGGTGCTGGAGATGGGAATGGCGGTAAAGCTCTGAGCCAGGACCGAGATGTAGATCAGGTGCCCGTTCATGGAGAGGAACAGCACGGTGGCCAGCAGGGTCAGGAAGTTGGAGACCACTGAAGTCTGGGCCGTGCTCTGGGGGTCGTAGAAGGTGGCAAAGCCCAGACCCATCTGGAAGGCGATGATGGCGGAGGCCATGTCGATGGCCGTGAAGATGATGCGCATGGACAGGCCCATGCCGACGCCGATGAGAATCTGCTGGGCCAGGATCCAGAGCCCGACGCCCGAGGCCGGGGGAACGGCGGGCATGGGGGGCAGGATGGGGATGATGGCGACGGTCAGGGCAATGCCGAACACCAGCCGTACCCGCCGGGGTATGCCCGCGCTGCTGAGAAAGGGGGCGGTGGCGGCCAGGGAAAGGATGCGCACCAGGGGATAGATGAAGCTGGCGATCCAGAGATCCAGCTGGGCGGAGGTGAAGGTGATCACATCAGCCGATGACGTTGGGGATGCTCTCCAGCATCCGGCGCATGAAGTCCAGGATCAGTTGCAGCATCCAGGGGCCGGCCAGGATCAGGACCAGGAATACGGCCACCAGCTTCGGGATGAAGGAAAGGGTGGCTTCGTTGATCTGGGTGGCGGCCTGGAAAATGCTCACCAGCAAGCCCACGGCCAGGGCCACCAGCAACAGGGGGCCGGCCAGGAGCAGTGCAGTTTCGATGGCCTGGCGGCCGATTTCCATGACGGTTCCGGAATTCATGTGCCGAAACTCTTGACCAGGGAACCGATCAGCAACTGCCAGCCGTCCACCAGCACGAACAGCATGATCTTGAAGGGTAGGGAGACGATGACCGGGGACATCATCATCATCCCCATGGACATCAGCAGGCTGGCCACCACCATGTCGATGACCAGGAAGGGAATGAACACCACGAAACCGATCTGGAAGGCCGTTTTCAGTTCGCTGGTCACATAGGCCGGCACCATGACCCGCATGGGGGTGTCTTCCGGCTTTTCGATCTTGTCGATGTTGGCGAGACGGGCGAACAGGGCCAGGTCCGATTCCCGGGTCTGCTTGAGCATGAAGGCCTTGACCGGTACCGAGGCCCGGTCGGCCGCCTCCATGATGTTGATGCGGTTTTCCGAGAGGGGCAGGTAGGCTTCGTTGTATACCCGTTCGGCCACTGGCGCCATGATGAAGAAGGTGAGGAACAGGGCCAGTCCCACCAGGATCTGGGTCGGTGGCGCAGTCTGGGTGCCCAGGGCATGCCGCAGCAGGGAGAACACGATGATGATGCGGGTGAAGCTGGTCATCATCAGCAGGGTGGCGGGGATGAAGGAGAGCGCTGTCAGGGTCAGCAGCGTCTGGATGGTGAGCGTGTAGGTGGTGCTGTTGCCCGGTCCCGGGGTGGCGGAGAAGGCGGGAATCCCGCCGGCAGCCTGGGCCATGGCCAGACCGGGCAGGAACAGCAGGGCCAGCAGGGAAAGATGGTGCCACAGGGGCTTGCGCTTACTGTTCATGCCCGCGGCGCTCCGAGAATTTCTGCATCCAGTGGGAAAACGGGAGAGGGGACAGGGCTGCGGCAGGTGGCAGTTCCCCCTTGGGCATGCAGTGCAGGGTGCGGATCTGGCCCGGCACGATGCCCACCACCAGCCACTGGTCTCCCGCTTCCACCAGCACGATGCGTTCCCTGGGGCCCAGGGCGAGGCCGCCCAGGAGTTTCAGATTGCCCTGGCCGAAGCCCTTGCCGCCCAGGAAGTGCCGGGCCAGGAAGGCGAACAGGAGCAGCAGGCCGATGATCAGGATCAAGCCCAGCACGGCCTGCAGGAAGGCCCCCGAAGGAACGCCGGGGGCCGGGTCGGCAGCCAGTGCCAGGGAAGGCAGGCCGGCAAGCAGTGCAGCCAGGGGAGGTAAGGAAATGGGGCGCATGAAAAACGCGGGTGGAAAAACCCGCGTATCTTAGATCAATCCGTGCTTCAGGGGCAGAACGATTGTGACCAACGGCCTCCGCGGTCTCAGCGGCCCAGTTTGCGCATGCGCTCCGAGGGCGTGATGATGTCGGTCAGGCGGATCCCGAACTTGTCGTTGACCACCACCACCTCGCCCTGGGCAATCAGGGTGCCGTTCACCAGGACATTCATGGGTTCCCCGGCCATGGCTTCCAGCTCAACCACGGAGCCGTGGGCCAGCTGCAGCAGATTCTTGATGGTGATCTTGGTCCGTCCCAGCTCCACCGTCAGCTGCACGGGGATGTCCAGGATCATGTCCAGCTCGTTCATGATGCTGCCCGGGGCCCCACCGGGGGCGCCAAAGGACGGGAAGATGTCGGCCGGCTGGGCGGCGGGCTGGGCCGCGGCGGGTGTCTCGGTCACGGCCTGTTCGGCCATGGCGGCCGCCCAGTCGTCCTCGGAAATGGCGGCTTCGGCAGCAGGGGTTTCGGTACTGTCCATGCCCATGCTCGCCAGTGCGTCAGAGAGTTCGTCGTCAGCCATTCTTTGATTCTCCAGAAACGGTATCGGTGGCGGATTCCGAGGGAACGAAACGGTCTACCTTCAGGGCGTACTGGCCATTTTGCTGGCCGTAGCGGCATTCCATCACGGCGACGCCGTCCACCTCGACGGTGATCTTCTCCGGGATGTGGATGGGGATCACGTCACCCGCCTTGAGTTTGAGGATCTGCCCCAGGGTGATGCTGCTGGAGCCCAGTTGGGCCACCAGCTCCACCTCGGCTCCCTGGAGCTGCTTGCGCAGCATGCCGATCCAGCGCTTGTCCGAAGACAGCTGGTCGCTTTGCATGGTGCTGTAAAGCAGGTCCCGGATGGGCTCGATCATGGAGTAGGGGAAGCAGATGTGCATGTCTGCGGTGGCCCCCCCGAATTCCAGCGTGAAAGTGGTGGAAATGACGATTTCCGAGGGGGTGGCGATGTTCGCGAACTGGGAGTTCATCTCCGAGCGGATGTACTCGAAGCTGATGTCGAACACCGGTTTCCAGGAGCGGCCGTATTCGGCAAATACCACTCCCAGCAGCCCCTGGATGATGCGCTGTTCCGTGGGGGTGAAGTCCCGCCCTTCGACCCGGGAGTGAAAACGCCCGTCGCCGCCGAACATGTTGTCTACCACCAGGAACACCAGATTGGGGTCGAACACGAACAGGGAGGTGCCCCGCAGGGGTTTGGCCGATACCAGGTTGAGGTTGGTGGGGACCACCAGATTGCGGATGAACTCGCTGTACTTCTGGACCCGGATCGGCCCCACCGAGATTTCGGTGTTGCGGTGCATGTAGTTGAACATGCCGATGCGCAGGTAGCGGGCGAAACGCTCGTTGATCAGTTCCAGCGTGGGCATGCGCCCACGGACGATGCGCTCCTGGGTGCCCAGGTTGTAGGAGCGGACCCCGGATGTCTCGGCGGCACTTTCCTCCGGCTCGTCAGTCTCCCCCGTGACGCCCTTGAGCAGGGCATCCACTTCTTCCTGGGAGAGAAAATCACCGGCCATGGGGCGCCCCGGTCCTTACTGGATGATGAAGGAGGTAAACAACACGGATAGCACAGGCCCTTCCGGCGCCTTGCCCTTGGCCGAGGGGTCCAGGATGCTGTTGATTTCGTCCTTGATTTCCTTGGCCAGCTGTTCCTTCCCCTCCTTGGTCAGGAGCTCCGAGGCCTTCTTGCTGGACAGGATCATGGTCAGATTGTTGCGGATCCGGGGCATCTGGCCCTTGAGGATGGGATCGGCAGTCATGTCTTCCAGTTCCAGGGCCATGACCACCTGCATGTACTGATCTCCACCCTGCTCGGGTACCAGATTCACAGTGAAGGCATCCAGGTTCACAAACACGGGGGGAACTCCGGCCTCGGCTTTCTTCTTCTTGGGTTTCTTGACCTCCTGGGCCACCTCTTCTTCGTCCTCGTGGTCTCCGCCCCCGGAAAGGAGCAGGAACGCAGCCCCGGCGCCGGCCACCAGCAACAGCAGAACCACGGCAAGAATGATGATCAGGAGTTTCTTGCTTTTCTTGGGGGCTTCTCCCTCGGCGGGGGCCGGCTTAGCGTCTTTGGCCATGTATGACTTGTCCTTTCAGTTCTTCAGGCATGCTTTCCGGTCAGGCGAACAAATCCACCAGTCCGTTGCCCCGTTGGGGCGAAACGCTGGTGACACTGCCGGAGTCGGCCTCAAGTATAGCCTCATCCCCCTGGCTCCGGGTTCCGCTCCGCTCCTGGCGGGCCTGAGCCTGTTCCTGCTGGGCCTGGGTTCCCACCTGGGTCTGGCCCAGGGAAATGCCGGCACTGGCCAGCATTTCCCGTAGTCGGGGCATGGCGTCTTCGATGGCCTGGCGCACTTCGGGAGTGGCGGCGGTGAAGTTGGCGGAAGCCTGGTCGGAATCCAGGCTCAGGGTGATCTGCAGGGGGCCCAGGTGGGCCGGATTGAGGCTCAGTTGTGCCTGCTGTTGATCATTGCGGGCCATCCAGACAATTTTCTCGCCGAATTCCTGGGACCAGCGGGGATCCTGCACCGGGGTATCCAAGCTGCCCTGGGGGGCTGCTGCCTGGGCAGGAGCGGTCTGAGGAGTGGTGTTGCCGTGGACTGCGCTGCTGTGCAGCAGCTGGCTGAAATCTTCCGGTCCGGCGGCAAGATTTGCCGAGCCGGTGCTCTGGGCAAGCGTCAGTTCTTCCTGGAGCAGGCCGGGGAGGGCGAGGGGTTGGTTTGGTGTTGCTTGACTCTGGGTGGGGACTGCTTGCGCCGAAGTGGGTGCAATCGTGGCAACTTCGTGTTGCTCTATAAGGCGGGCATCCGGGGTGGCTGGGATTGAGGTAGGGGTTATCGGCGCCTGCAGGGCGCCCAGCAGTCCCTGTCCGTTGCTGTCCTCTTGGAGCTCGTCCTGCTTGCCCTGCTTCTTGTCGCGCAGCAGGGCCTGGATTTCTTCGGGAAGCTGACTCAGGAAGTCCTGCAGCCCCGTGGCTGCTGCAGTCATGCCCGGGTCTGTAGCGGCGATGGGAAGGTCACCCAGAATCTGGATTTGTCCTTGTTCTCCGATCTGGCGCCCGCCAAGCAGCTGGGCAAACAGGCCCGAGAAGCTGCCGTTTCCTGCTTCACCTTCGGCCGTACCGGTGTTGCCGCTCAGGGCGCCGAGCAGGTTGCCCCCGGAGGATGGGGAAACAGCGCTGATTGTCATGGTTTTCACCTTGCCTGTACTTGATTTGCGAAGTTCAAAGCAAGGGGCGTACCAATGCCTGGTTTCTCAACTCTGGCCGTTGTGGTCCTGCTGGTAGCGGCGTGTCACGTACTCGTCCTGCTGTTTTTGTTCCTGGCGTAGTTCCTTGCGCTGCTGGGCATGCTGATGTCGTATGGCCAGGGTGTCGATGGCTTTCAGCTTGGTGTTCTGGGTTTTCCAGTGCTCCTGTCCGGCGGCCGTATTCTGGGCCGAGGCCTGGACCATTTCGGTCTGCTGGATGATGGCCGCGTCGATCTTGGCGATGAAGTCCTGGTAGTTCTGCCAAGCTTGCAGGGTTAGTCCCTGGGTCTGGGCGTCGCGGAAACGCTGCACATATTCCTCCCGGTACTGGGTCAGCAGGTCCAGCCGGCTCCGGGCATTCTGCTCTGCCGCCACCAGCTGCCCCAGGCGGCGGGTGGCTTCATCGGTCCTGTCGCGCATCAGCTCGAGCAGGGGCTGCAGGGAAAAATTCGTGCTCATGGATGGATTCTAGTCCCTGTCACTGGAACAGGTTCCTCAATCCTGCGACGCTCTCGTCGAATCGGGCGCATTCCCCGAAGTTCTGTTGCAGGAAGCTTTCCATCCGGGGGTAGAGGCTGACGGCCTGATCCAGTACCGGGTCGGAACCGGAGACGTAGGCGCCCACCGCGATCAGGTCCCGGGCCCGCTGGTAACGGGAGAACAGCACCTTGAAGCGGCGGATCAGGTCGAAATGGCCCGGGTCGATGAGGTTCACCATGGCCCGGCTGATGGACTGCTCGATGTCGATGGCCGGGTAGTGGCCGGCATCCCCCAGGGCCCGGGTCAGCACGATGTGGCCGTCCAGGATGGCCCGGGCTGCATCGGCGATGGGGTCCTGCTGGTCGTCGCCTTCCGCCAGTACCGTGTAGAAAGCAGTGATGGAGCCGCCTCCTTCGGGGCCGTTGCCGGCACGTTCCACCAGCTGCGGCAGACGCGCGAAGACCGAGGGGGGGTAACCCCGGGTGGCGGGCGGCTCGCCGATGGCCAGGGCAATCTCCCGCTGGGCCATGGCGTAGCGGGTGAGGGAGTCCATGATCAGCAGGACCTGCTTGCCCTGGTCGCGGAAGTATTCGGCCAGGGTGGTGGCGTAGGCGGCGCCCTGGAGCCGCATCAGCGGGCCGGTGTCGGCCGGCGCGGCCACGACCACGGCCCGGGCCATGCCGGGTTCGCCCAGGATCTGCTCGATGAACTCTTTGACTTCCCGGCCCCGCTCGCCGATCAGCCCGACCACGATCACCTCGGCGTCGGTGTAACGGGCCATCATCCCCAGCAGCATGGATTTGCCCACCCCGGAGCCGGCAAACAGGCCCATGCGCTGGCCGCGGCCCACGGTGAGCATGCCGTTGATGGCGCGTACGCCCACATCGAGCACGTGCTCAATGGGGGCCCGGCTCATGGGGTTGTAGGGGCGGCTCTGCAGGGAGCGCTGGGCTTCCGGATGCAGGGGACCCCGGTTGTCCAGGGGGCGGCCGACCCCGTCCACCACCCGGCCCAGCAGGGATTCTCCCACCGGGACCTGCTTGGCCCGGTCTATGGCCCGGCGGCGCTGGGGGGCCTTGCGCCCGACCCGGGGCGGGGCGATGGGCGGTTCCACGGCCAGGACCTGGGCGCCAGGAGAAAGGCCATAGACGTCGTCGGAGGGCATCAGGAACAGTTTTTCACCGGCAAAGCCCACTACTTCTGCTTCCACTGGGGCGCCTCCGGTGGGCAGGACCTTGCAGGTGCTCCCCAGGGGCAGCTTGAGGCCGGAGGCTTCCATCACCAGTCCGTTGATACGGGTCAGGCGGCCGCTGCTCAAGAGCGGGTCGGCGTGTTCGGCCGCGTCCCGGGCCTGTTCCAGCAGGGACGTCCACTGGGCCAGGCGCTCCCCGGCGCTCATGGCCGGGCTTCCAGCCATTCCGGAGTGACGCCGATGGCTTCCAGGGTGCGGCGCCAGCGGGTGGGCAGGGTGGCGTCCACTTCGCTGTTACCCGCTTGGAGGCGGCAGCCTCCCGGGGGGATTTCCTGATCTTCCTGGATGTGCCAGCCGGCATGGCTGAACTGGTCGCCCAGGTGTTCCTGCACCAGGGACAGGTGATCCGGGTGGATCAGCAGGGTGACGGGGCCGTGGTGCAGGGGCAGGGCGGTCAGGGCTTCGCGGATGATGGCCAGCAGGACCTCAGGCCGGACCTGGATCACCGTCCGGGTGATCTGCCGGGCCACTTCCAGGCTGCAGGCCAGCAGGGATTCGGCCACTTCCTGGTCCAGGTTGCCCATGGCTTCCTGCAGGCCCAGGGCAAGATTGCCCAACTGTTCAGCATAGTCCTGGGCGGCGGCCAGTCCCGCCTGATAGCCTGCTTCATGCCCTGCCTGATAGCCCGCCTCGTAGCCGCTGGTGTGGGCTTCGTTGTGAATCCGCTCGATGTCCTCGGCGGTGGGCAGGGGGATTTGGGCCAGGGGAATGCTCTCCGGCTCCGGAGGTGGGGTGTCCTGATGTTCTGGCGCCGGGGGGCGGGGGGGCGGCGCATCGAAACTGTCCGCCTCCCAGCGGGTGTAGGCCTGCAGCTGCTCCTTGGGGATGTAGCCCGCCATGGCTTCAGATCATCTGTTCGCCACCGGCACCGCCGAGGACGATCTGGCCCTCGTCGGCCAGGCGGCGCACGATCTTGAGGATTTCCTTCTGCTCGGCCTCCACTTCCGAAAGGCGCACGGGACCCTTGGATTCCAGGTCTTCCCGCAACATTTCCGCGGCCCGCTGGGACATGTTCTTGAACACCTTCTCCCGCAGGGGTTCGGAGGCGCCCTTGAGGGCCAGAACCAGGGAGTCGGACTGGACTTCCCGCAGCAGCATTTGCACCGAGCGATCGTCCAGGTCCAGCAGGTTCTCGAAGACGAACATCTCGTCCAGGATCTTCTGGGCCAGATCAGGATCGTATTCGCGGATGGCGTCGATGACCGCCGTTTCGTTGGCCGTGCCGATGAAGTTGAGGATCTCGGCCACCGTGCGCACCCCGCCCATGGCGGTTTTCTTGAGATTGGTGGAACCGGAGAGCAGCCGCAGCATCACGTCGTTCAGTTCCTTCAGGGCCTGGGGCTGGATGCCTTCCAGGGTGGCGATGCGCAGCACCACGTCGTTGCGCAGGCGCTCCGTGAAGTGGCTGAGGATTTCGCTGGCATGGTCGTGTTCCAGGTGCACCAGGATGGTGGCGATAATCTGGGGGTGTTCGTTCTTGATCAGGTCGGCCACGGTGGGGGCATCCATCCACTTCAGCCCTTCGATGCCATTGGTCTCGCCCCCCTGGAGGATGCGGGAGATCAGGTTGGAGGCCTTGTCGTCTCCCAGGGCCTTGGTCAGCACGGAGCGGATGTAGCTGTCCGTATCCACATGCATGGCGGCCTGTTCCGCAGCCGTGGTGTGGAACTCGTCCAGGACGGCCTCCACCTTGGCCCGGGGCACGGACTTGAGGGTGGCCATGGCATGGCCGAGCTTCTGGACTTCCCGGGGGCCCAGCAGCTTGAGCACCTCGGCGGCATGGTCTTCACCGAGGGAGATGAGCAGGATGGCGCTCTTCTCAACGCCGTCGTCGTTAGCTGCCATTTGCGCCTAACCAGTCCTTGATGATGTTGGCGACCACCTTGGGATCGCCCTGGGCGATGTCCTTGGCCTTCTGGATCTTGGCGGCGAAATGGTCGATCTCCACCTGGGTGGCCTCTTCTTCGCCATCCACGCCGATCCGCACCTCGGCTGCGGCACGCAGGGCGGCCTCTTCCGGCGTTTCTTCCGGGGGCGGCGGCGGGAACATGGTCTTGATGATGGGGCGGACCACGCCCAGCAGCAGGTAGGCGATCAGCCCGGCGATGAGCAGGTACTTGAGGATCTCCTTGCCGTAGGCGATGTTGTCGGGGTCCTTCCACAGGGGGATGGCCTCCACGGCTTCCTTGGCGGCCGGGGTGAACGGGGCGTTGGCGACGGACAGGGAGTCGCCCCGGGCCTGGTTGTAACCCATGGCTTCCCGCACCAGATCGTTGATCTGCTTGATCTCGTTTTCCCCCAGGGCCTTGGGTATCTCCTTGCCGGCCTTGTCTTTTTCCAGGCGGTAATTGACCACGACGGCGGCGGACAGGCGGCGGACGCTGCCGATCGACTGCTTGGTATAGCGGATGGTCTTGTCCAGCTCGTAGTTGGTGGTGGTGTCCTTGCGGGTGGATAGGGGCGGCGACACCGGGTTCAGGGGAGCCACCACGCCCGCGGCGTCGAGCTGGCCCCGCTCCTGGGGTTGTGCCCGGGCGCCCTGGGCCCCGGGCGTGCCAGCGGGCTGCTGGCCTACCGGGGGCTGGGTCAGGGGGGCGGTGGCAGGTACCGGGGGTTGGTTGGTCAGGGCGCCGGGGACGCCGCCGCCCGGCTGCTGGTTGATGTTGGCGGATTCGGAGGTCTGCTGGCTGCGGATGGTGGCATCCGGAGGATTGCCGTTGGGGCGGAAGGTTTCCGCCGTCTGTTCCGTGTGGGAGAAGTCCAGGTCAGCGGCCACCTGGACCCGGTAATTGCCGGCCCCCACCACCGGGGTGAGGATGTCCTCGATGCGCTGGATGATGCTGTTTTCCACCTCGCGCACGTACTTGATCTGGGTGGGGTCCAGGCCCGCCTCGGTCAGCTTGTCCTTGAGCTGGGACAGGAGGTTGCCATTCTGATCGACGATGTTGACGTTGCCGAGGGGGAGCTGGGGCACGCTGGAAGCGATCAAGTGGCTGATCCCCGCCACCTGGGCCGGTTCCAGGGTGCGTCCGGGGAACAGATGCACCAGTACGGAGGCCGTGGGCTTTTGCTCTTCGCGGACGAAAACGCTGGGTTTGGGAATCGCCAGGTGCACCCGGGCCGACTGGACCGCAGAAATGGACTGGATGGTGCGGGACAGCTCGCCCTCCAGGGCGCGCTGGAAATTGACCTGTTCGACGAACTGGCTGGTGCCGAATTTCTGGCTCTCCATCAGCTCGAAGCCGACGGAGCCCCCCCGGGGCAGTCCCTGGCTGGCCAGACGCAGACGCACGTCATGAACCTTGTCACCAGGGACGAGAATGGCGGTGCCCCCCTCCGAGTACTTGTAGGGGACATTCGCCTGTTCCAGGGCCGCGATGATGGCGCCGCCATCCTTCTCGGAAATGTTGGCAAACAGCACCTTGAAATCGGGTTGCTTGCTCCACAGGTAGGTTCCCACCAGCAAGGCCACGATGGCCGCCAGGGCCACTGCCAGCAGCAGTTTCTGCTGATTGCTCAGGCGGCCGAAAGCTTCGCGCATGCGCGTCGCCGGGTCTGTACCCTGGGGTGCCGATTCGGCTGTGAGGTCCGGTGTTGCCGCCATTGAGTGGTGTTTCTGCTTGCGCTGAGTCCGTGGGTTAAGCGGGAAGTATGCGAATAATCAACTAGGAAGGGAATTTTCCCGAGAATTATTCTACTATTACCCGGCACTTCTTGCCGCCTCTTCCCGATTATTCTTCCCGCGCCGAACCCATGTCCCTTGCTCCTCCTCATGCTCCAACCCAGCCGGCGGTGGCCGATGCCAAGGCCCTGGAGTTGCAGCGGGCCTTTGATCTGTTTAACCAGGTTTCCGCCGAGCTGACCCAGGCTTATGCCACCCTGCAGCAGAAAGTGGCCTCCCTGACGGAGGAGCTGGCGGTGGCGAACGGGGAGCTGCGGCGTCAGTATCGGGAAAAGGAAGCCCTCTCGGAGCGTCTCAGCCTGTTGCTCAATGCCTTGCCAGCGGGGGTGGTGGTGCTGGACGGTCAGGCCAGCATCACCGAGGCTAATCCCGTGGCCCGGCAACTGCTCGGTGACGAGCTGGAGGGGCGGCACTGGGGCGATGTGGCGAGGGCCCATCTGGAGCCCACCCTGACCCTGGGGGAGTGGCAGCTGGACGGGCGGCGCCTGAGCCTGGCGGAGAGTCCCCTGGATTCTTCCGGCGGCAAGTTGCTGCTGCTGCACGACATTTCTGCCGCCCATCAGATGAAAAGCGAGCTGGAACGCAATCAGCGTCTGGCGGCCATGGGGGAAATGGCGGCTTCCCTGGCCCATCAGCTGCGCACGCCGTTGGCCACGGCCCTCCTTTACGCGGGCAACCTGGGGCAGGCGGAGCTGGGCGAAGAGGCCAGGCGCCGTTTTGCCGACAAGACCGTGGCCCAGTTGCGCCGCCTGGAGCGCTTGATCCAGGACGTGCTGCTGTTTGCCCGGGGCGAGAGCATAGGCCGGGACGTGATCGGGGTGTCCGATCTGCTGGCGGAAGTGGCTCAGACCCTGGAGCCCCTGCTGAAGGAGCACGGGGTCCGGCTGGAGATGGATGATCGTTGCCCCGGGGCGGTCATAGTCGGGGGGCGTAAAGCCCTGTTCGGCGCCTTGGTGAGCCTGCTGGAAAATGCCTTGCAGGTGAGCGATCCCGGGGGCAGCATCCGCCTTTCCGCCTGGTATGGCGAGGACGAAATCCAGGTGGCGGTGGCGGACGAAGGGCCAGGTATTCCGGCGGAGATGCAGGCGAGGATTTTCGAGCCTTTCTTCACCACCCGGAGCCAGGGAACGGGCCTGGGGCTGCCGATCGCCCTGGGTGTCGCCCGGGCCCATGGCGGCAGCCTGCAGGTCAGTTCCGAACCCGGCAGTGGCGCAGAATTCGTATTGCGTCTGCCGGTACAATCCCAGTCCAGGGAGGACATGCATTCATGAGTGACAAGAGCCAGACCATTCTGGTCGTGGAGGATGACCCGAATCTGCGCGAAGCCATCAGCGACACGCTGGAACTGGCTGGCCGGCCGGTGCTGAGCGCCCCGGGGGGTGAGGAAGCCCTGGATATCCTGGCCCGGGAAAAGGTTTCCATCGTGGTCAGCGACGTGCGCATGATGCCTATGGACGGCATTACGCTGCTCAAGGAGATCCGTCTGCGTCATCCCCGGCTGCCGGTGCTTCTGATGACCGCGTATGCGGACGTGGACCGGGCCGTGGAGGCCATGCGCTCCGGGGCCTGCGATTTCCTGCTCAAACCCTTTGAACCTGGCGCCCTGCTGGCTCAGGTGGACAAGTACGCCCTGCCGGAACCGGGCGCCATCACCGATGTGGTGGCCTACGACCCGGCCAGCGCCAACCTGTTCGGGATTGCCGCAAGGGTGGCCCAGACCGACGCCACGGTGCTGCTCACAGGAGAGTCTGGCGTCGGCAAGGAAGTGGTGGCCCGCTTCATTCACCGCAACTCCTCCCGGGCTCAGGGACCTTTCGTGGCGATCAACTGCGCGGCGATTCCCGAGAGCCTCCTCGAAGCCACCCTGTTCGGTTACGAGAAGGGAGCTTTTACCGGTGCCCAGAGTGCCCAGGCCGGGAAATTCGAGCAGGCCCAGGACGGCACCCTGCTGCTCGACGAAGTGACGGAAATGCCCCTGGCCCTGCAGGCCAAGTTGTTGCGGGTATTGCAGGAGCGGGAGGTGGAGCGGGTCGGGGGCAAGAAGCCGGTGAGCCTGAACATCCGCATCGTGGCCACTTCGAACCGGGACATGGCCGAGGCCGTGAGCAAGGGCGTGTTTCGGGAGGATCTGTATTACCGGCTCAATGTCTTCCCCATCCTGATTCCGGCCCTGCGCCAGCGGCCCGAAGACATCGTGCCCCTGGCCCGGCATTTCCTGGTGGAGCACGGGGTCCAGATCGGGCGTCAGGGACTGGTGTTTTCTCCCCTGGCCGAGCTAGCCTTGCGTGCCCACCTCTGGCCCGGCAACGTCCGGGAGCTGGAAAACGTGGTGCAACGAGCCATGATCCTGGCCCCGGGCAACCTCATCGGACCCGAGCATCTGGGGCTGCAGGCCCGCCCTCTCTCGGCCATGCCTGTGACACTGGCTGGGGCCCAGGAGACCGGGCTGGCTCCAGTGGCGGCGGCCTCGGACAAGCGTGAAGAAAAACCGCTGGAAGCGGAAAAAAGGGTCGATAATATGAAGGACCTGGAGCGGGAACATATCCTGAAAACCCTTGCCGAAGTCAATGGGTCCCGCAAGGTGGCAGTGGAGCGTCTCGGCATCTCCGAGCGGACCCTGCGCTACAAGCTCAAGCAGTACAAGGAAGAAGGCTATTTTCAGGAGTGATGGTTTCCTGGCTTGAAATTTGCTGTAACTGTTCCAGGCAACTAGACGGATTTATTGGAGTTCATCATGGACACTCAAGGCATTGAACAGATGCTGAGCGTTTTGCGCAGTACGGCAACCCAGGCTGGCGGCAGCAAGCCTGCGGAGAGCGGCGCGGCAGCGGGGGGCGTGGATTTTGCCCAGGTGCTCAAGAGCTCCATCGACCAGGTGAACAACGCCCAGAAGCAGGCCACCCAGATGGCGGAAAATCTTGCCGCCGGGGACAGTGAGCAGAACCTGCACGAGGTGATGGCCGCTTTGCAGACGGCCAGTATTTCCTTCCAGGAAATGGTTCAGGTCCGTAACCGGCTGGTGAGTGCCTATCAGGATGTGATGAATATGCAGGTTTGAGCCGGCAGCAAGGCTGGCAGCAACAGAATGGGCGCCTGCAAGGCGCCCATTTTCATTCCAGGCCGCTGATCCGGGCCTTGCGTTCCCGTTCCAGGCGGGTGATGTAGCGTTGGATCATGGTGAGCAACAGGCCAGGCAGGTCCAGGAACTCGCAACCAACCCGGAAATATCGGCTGCCGTTGCGGGTGGTGACCTCGAACAGGTTGCGCACCTCCAGGTCCACTTTGATCGGGCCGTCATCCGGCAGGGTCAGCACACAGTTCCGGAATACCGAGCCCCGACCAAAATACTGGGCCTGGTCAACGGCCGCCATGAGGCCCATGCCCCCGGCACTGATGTCGAGCAGGGGAATCTGTTGTGCCGTAATCCCTCCGGTTTCCGTGCTGACCTGGATTTCACACTTGAGGGGGTTGGCGATGGGGGTGCTGACACGGAAGTATTCCCGGCGCTGCAGGCGCAGCAGGTTGGCCGGCAATGGGCTGAAAAAGGCCGGGCTGCCCTCGTGGTTCACGAGGGACAGGGAGTCCAGGGCGAACTGGACCTTCACCTTGTCCACACTGGTGGTACAGATCAGGCGGCCAGCTTTCAGGGCGCGACGGTTGGTGTCTTCGTCGCTGCCGTAGTCGAGCACAATGCCCTTGGGAGTGACCTGCAGCAAGGAAGTCAGGAAAAAGGACTGTCCCATGTCGAAATATACCGTCATCATGCAGCCCTTCTGCATGGCGTTGCGCAACACGAAGGCTACTTCGGTTGGCGAGTGCAGCAGATACTGGCTGTAGGCGTCGGCTTCTTCCAGTTCCAGGGGGGAACGAGCCGTTTCTGTTTCTGACATGTGATGTTCTATGAATCCAGGGCTCGTTGAGTTTAAATCAAAAAGGCATGAGAAGGGCGCTGCCGCGTCATCTGGCGGTTCGGCTCAGGAGGTTTGTTCCTGGGGAGCCGGCCGGGGGGGTAGGGGCAACTGGGGGGGAGGAAGCCCGTTTTCCCCATGTTCGACCCGGTACAGCCAGGCGAGAAGTTCGGCTACTGCCAGGTAGAGCTGGCTGGGGATGTGTTCGTCCAGGTCCACCTGGACCAGCAGGGACAGCAGTTCCGGTGATTCGTGGACATACACGCCGTGTTCCTTGGCCTTGGAAATGATTTCTTCGGCAATCAGCCCCCGTCCCTTGGCCACGACCCGGGGAGCGGCGTCGGTCTGACGGTAGGCCAGGGCAACGGCTTCCCGCTGCTGTTCACTCTTCCTGTCTGACATGGCGGGTAATGGCGAGGGATCTGAGCTTCAGGCCGGCAGTCTCGAATTGTTCCTGCAGCGGAGCATTGGCGGCGTTCAGCCGTTGGCGTGCCGCATCATCCTGGGTGCGCACGGTGATTTCAATCTCCTTGCCGCCCTGCAGTCTGAGGGTGGCGTCCAGGCCTCCCAGGCTGGGGAGCTCCAGGCGTAGATGGGTTGTCCAGTTGGCTGCCGTGTTTTCGCCCGCTCTTTCCTGCTGCCCGCCATCTTCTTCGACGATTTCCCAGTGCATGGTCTGACCGGGCCAGATCTGCCCCTGCCAGACGTAGGTGTTGGTGGCCAGGGCTTCCAGTTGCTGTTGGACCAGGGGCGTGAGTTCGCTGGCGATTACCTGGCCCATGCCGACCCTGAGGGCGCCGCTGTCCGTCAGGGTGGGGGCAGGGGCGTTGCTGCTGGAGGCGGTATGCGTTGCTGCTGGGCTGGTGTTCGCCTGATGGGGGGCAGTGGTGTTGGTGCGGGAGCCGTTTTCCGTACTCTGCTGCACCAGGGCGTGGGCCGCCGGGGAGAGGCGGCCCTGGGGTTCCTGGAGCAGGGTTTCCGTCGGCACCTTGCCTTGAACCCAGCGGGCCTGGTGGGCTTCATAGAACATGCCGCTGGTGCTCAGGGCAGATTTCAGGGCGGGGGCCAGGTCGGCGGCATTTTCAGGAAAGCGGGTGACTACCGGTTGGGCGTTGTTGAGGGGAGCGGGCTGCGGGCGCTTGCCTCCCTCTTTATCCATGCCGGCCAGCAAGTCGCCGATCAGGCGGCCGGTGGTCGTCAGCCGGGTGGCGACAGAGGCGTCGTCGCCCGGGTCTCCGGCGGCCTGCTTGTTGCCTGCCACGACGGCCAGGGCCAGCTTGCCGTTGGAGTCCACCACTTCCAGTTCCAGGGCGTCCCCGGCTTTGGCGGCAAAGGGCAGGGCCAGGGTGATGTCCCGTTGGGCGATCATGGCCCGGTAGGTGCCATTGGGAAGCAAAGCCTGAATCGTGGCCATGACCCGTTGCCCGGGAACGAAGTCACTCAGGGCGTCGGTGAGCTTCTGGGTCGGTGCCGTGGGCTGGGTGACCAGGTCGTTGACCAGCCGGAGGCGGGAGGCAACGTCTGCGGGGATCATGCCCGGGCTTTACTTTTCTGGCTGGGCGGGACCGAAGGCCTTGAGCAGACAGGCAATGTCTGTATGCAAGGGGCCGGCTCGTTCGGTGATGGCGGCAATATGGGCGAGGCTGGCTTCAATGGCAGCCCGGTCCGAGGGGGTGGCGGCAGGAAAGCGTCCTGGCTGAAGCTGGGCGCCCAGTTGCACGGCGATCTGGGCGGCGGTTTCCCAGTCCCCGGCTTCCGCACGCTTCTTCAGTTCGGCGGTGATGAGCTCCAGGGTCTGGTAGGGGGCGTTTGCCATGTCTCAGGGATTCTTCTGCTGTTTGCCGGGTTCGATCTGGCTCCAGGCGTCATGAATTTCGGCCAGCAGGGACTGGACTTCCAGCATGGTGGGAATGTCGTTCTTCATGTTTGCCCATAGCAGGCGTGACACCATGTAGTCGTAAAGTGCAGCCAAGCGTTCCGCCAGCTCCCCACCCTGCTCGATGTCCAGGCTGGCTTTCAGGCCGTTGGCGATGATGTCGATGGCTTTGGAGATGTTGCTGCCCCGCTCTGCCACGTTGCCGTTCTCGGCATGCAGGCGGGCAACGCCGATGGCGCTTTCCGCGCCTTCAAACAGCAGGATGATCAGCCGATGGGGGTCAGCGGAGCGTACATCCGACTCCCGGCTGAGTTCGGCGTAGGTATTGGCGGGATTGTAGGCGCTGCCAAACATCATTTGCTCTTAGATGAGTTCAAGGAGGCGAGTTGATTCGTCAGGTAGGTGCTGGTGGTGTTCATGGTGGACACCAGGGTATCCAGGGAGCTGAACTGCTTTCTGTAACGGGCCTCAATGGAGACCAGCCGCAGCTCCAAAGCCTCCTGGCGATCTTCCAGGAACTTGATGCTGCTTTTCATGCTGGTCTTGCTGATGTCTACGCTGCCACCCAGACCGGTAATGCGGTCAATACTATCACTAAAGGAGTCGCCCACCTTGGCCACCAGATTGGCGACAGCGTTGGGGTTCTTGGTCAGGGCAGCTTCGAGCTTGGCGGAATCCAGCGACAGGGTTCCATCCGTGCCCTTGATGGAGATGCCGATATCAGACAGCTTCTGGGTTACTCCGTCGGTAGTGGAGGAGGTGTTGAACACCAGATTGCTCAAGGTGTTCTGGGCTTCGCGCAGGATGCGGTTACCCTGCAGGGCCCCGGCTACCTTGGTTTCACTGTTATAGGCCCCCAGGGAAGTCATGCTGGTCACGGCGCTGTTGTAGGCGCTGACAAACCCTTCCAGGGCGGACTTCAAATTGGTGGTGTTGTCCTGTTTGACCGTGAGGGTGGTGGAACCGGTTTTGGCCAGATTCAGGGTTACGCCATCAATGACGCCGGTAACCGTGTTGGAGTTGCTGGTGGCAGCAATGCCATCCACAGTGAAGGCGGCGTTCTGGGCTTCCTGGTTGTTGCTGAAGTCGCCAGTCTTGGGGCCAGGGTCATAGGTCAGGCCGGAAATGCCGCTCAGCTTGAAAGCCTTGTCCCCCCCCTCACTGCCGGTTAGAACCAGTTGCGGGCCGTTGGTGCCGTTTACGATGGTGGCACTGACGCCGATATTGGCCTGGTTGATGGCGTTACGCAGTCCTTCCGGAGTATTTGTCTCCGTCGTGATATTGATGGTGGCCTGGCGGTCGGGGTCGGCGGTGAATGCTCCGCCACTGACGCTGCCGAAATCGATGGTGAGCGTACCGGTATTCAGGGTGCTGGGTAGAACGCCAGAGGTGACCTTCTGGGCCTGGGCCAGATGGGTGACGTTGAGGTTGTAGGATCCGGCCACGGCACCGGTAGTGGCCGTGACGGTGCCGATGTTGGTGTCACCCAGGCTGGCGCTGTAACTGGCGAACTTCTGCAGAGCGCTTTGCAGGACATTGGGAACCAGGGCCTTGGCCGCAGTCTGCAGGCTGTTGAGCTTGCTGCTCAGGGTTCCCAGCGCTGAAATCTTGGAGTTGTAGGAGGAAACCTGCTTTTGCAGCGAGCTGAGCGGCTGGCGTTCGACGGCCATCAGATTGGTGACCAGGGCTTCCAGTTCCAGGCCGGAGCCGGCGCCAAGGGATGTGACGGTGGCCATGATTGCCTCCTATTTCAAAATCAGTGAATCAGGTTCAGGCCTGTTGCTGAATCAGCAGGCCTTTCAGTTTGTCCAGGGCCTTGGCCAGTTCCAGTGCTTCTTCAGATGGAATCTGCTTGATGACTTCCTGGGTTTCCTTGTCGGTTACCTTGACAACCACGGTGCCACTCTCGTCATCAATGGAAAAACGCAGGGAAGTGTTATGGGGCTGGATGAAATCGTTTAACTCGTCCACGCTTTCCTGCAATTTTTGCCGGAAGGCCTCCTGGCTTTGCTGGTCGTCGGACTTGTTCTTGCCTGCTGCGTCGGTTTCCGCTGCTGGACGGGGGCTGGTTCCAGTGATGTTGCTGCTGGCAACGGGGGCCGCATCAGGAGCTGCTTGAGGCGCGGCCGGGAGCGGCTTGGGTCCCTGGGCTGGGCTGGGGAAGGGCAGCTGGCTGCCGATGCTATTGATGTCCATGATTTACTCCTAGCCTATACGCCAAAGGGGTGCGGCAGCTTGTTGGCCGCCGCACCCGCTTCATGCGCTGCTACCTGAGATCGTTACTGCAGGAGCGAGAGCACGTTCTGCGGCAAGGCGTTGGCCTGGGCCAGCATGGCGGTACCAGCCTGTTGCAGGATCTGTGCCCGGGCCAGCTTGGCGGTTTCAGCAGCGTAGTCGGTGTCCATGATCCGGCTGCGGGCAGCTTCGGTGTTTTCCTGGGCGGCAGACAGTTGTCCCAGCACCCCTTCGAAACGGGCCTGCACGGCACCCAGGTCAGCACGGGCGGTGTTCACACTCTCGATCGCGGCATCCAGGGCGGACATGGCGGTCGTGGCACTGGCGGCGGAAGAGATGTTGCCCAGACCGGTAGAGCCAACCGAGCTGATGGTCACGGAGATGCTGGACTCGGAAGTGGTCGTGGCACCGACCTGGAAGCTGATACCGGAGAAGGTGCCGTCCAGCAGCTTCTTGCCGTTGAAGTTGGTGGCGTCCGCAGCGCGGGTGATTTCACTGGCCAGCTGCTGGAATTCCTTGTCCAGAGCAGCGCGGTTGGTGCTGTCGTACTGACCGGAAGCAGCCTGCACAGCCAGTTCGCGCATCCGCTGCAGGTGGCCGCTGACGGCGGACAGGCCGGCTTCAGCAGTCTGGGCGGCGGAGATACCGTCGTTGGCGTTACGCATGGCCACGGTCATGCCGCGGGACTGGGAGAGCATCTTTTCGGCAATGGCCAGACCAGCGGCGTCATCCTTGGCGCTGTTGATGCGCAGACCGGAGGACAGGCGCTGCAGAGCCTGGTTCAGGGAACCCTGGGAGGTGGTCAGATTCCGCTGAGCGTTGAGAGATGCAACGTTGGTGTTGATTACGGAGGCCATTTTTTACTCCTTCACAGAACAAGTTGTTTAGAAAGTCAGACCTGGATTTCCTTGGCTTATTGCGTGTGCCATGTCTGCTTGTGTGTTCTTACGGCGATGACGGAGATTACTTTAGGGCTTTGCCTCAAGGATTGCGAAGTTTTTTTGCCCCCCAGAAACGAGAGCGGGCCGCTGCTGCGGCCCGCTCTTGCGCTGTTGCCTGGGGATTTAGCCCTGGAGCAGGGAAAGCACGTTCTGGGGCAGGGCGTTGGCCTGGGCCAGCATGGCGGTACCCGCCTGCTGCAGGATTTGCGCCCGGGCCAGTTTGGCGGTTTCGGCGGCGTAGTCGGTGTCCATGATGCGGCTGCGGGAGGCTTCGGTGTTTTCCACCGCCGTGGCCAGCTGGGTCAGCACCCCTTCGAAGCGGGCCTGGATGGCACCCAGGTCGGCCCGGTTCTCGTTGACCGTGTTCAGGGCAACGTCGATGGCCGTCATGGCCGAGAGGGCTGCCGAGGCCGTGGTGATGTTTCCCAGGGATGCCGTTTGTACCGATGCAATATTTACAGCGATCTGGGATTCGGTGGTGGTGCTGGCGCCGATCTGGAAATTGATGCCGGTGAAACTGCCGTCCAGGAGTTTTTTGCCGTTGAAGTTGGTGGCATCCATGGCCCGGGTGATTTCGCTGGACAGCTGCTGGTATTCAGCATCCAGGGCCATCCGGTTTTCACTATCGTACTGACCGGACGCCGCCTGGACGGCCAGCTCACGCATCCGCTGCAGATGGCTGCTGATGGCGGAAAGGCCGGCTTCAGCGGTCTGGGCGGCGGAAATGCCGTCGTTGGCGTTACGCATGGCCACGGTCATGCCCCGGGACTGGGCGTTCATTTTCTCGGCGATGGCGAGGCCGGCTGCGTCGTCCTTGGCGCTGTTGATGCGCAGACCCGAAGAGAGACGCTGCAAGGCATTGCTCAAAGCGCCCTGGGAGGTATTCAGGTTACGTTGCGCGTTGAGTGAGGCAACGTTGGTATTGATGACTTGAGGCATCTCGTTCTCCTTCGGAGAGAAAATTAATCAGCAGCGATCCAGATTCCATGGGAAAGGGATCGAAAATCTGAGTGGGTTAAAGCATTTCCCATGCCAGATCGCGACTTGCCGGGTGTGCCGGGCCCCGGAAATCCGTATAAACTCCAAACCCGGTCCAGGAACGGAAAAAACATGTCCGACAAGCTCAAACGCACGCTCGAAAAAGGGCGCAAGGCCTTCAATCAGAGGAACTACGAGGCCGCCGGCCGTCTGTTCGAGGAGGTGGTCACCGCCCGGGCCGATGCCCACGAGGGCTGGTTTGGCCTGGGTGAAGTCGCCATGGCCATCGGCCAGATGGATACCGCGGTCCAGTTCCTCGAGCACGCGGTTCAGCTCCAGCCCGATGTCGCCAGGTATCAGCAGCGTCTGGGCGAACTCTACGGCCGTATCGGCCTGCACAAGGAGGGCGTGGCCGTGCTGCTCCAGGCCCGTCGCCGGGCCCCTAAGGACGTGGGGATCATGTGCAGCCTGAGTGGCGCCTATGTGGCGGCGGGTGAATGGCACCAGGCCAAGGCGGTCTTGCAGGAAGTGGTGGCCCAGCCCGGGCCCAGGTCTGCCCACTACTGCCTGCTAGGTCTTGCTGCCCAGCAACTGGGAGAGCTGGAGGAGGCCATGCAGGCCTTCAGGAAGGCTACCGTGCTGGATCCCCGCTATCCGGATGCCTGGCTTTCCCTGGGGCACCTCTATCTGCAGAAAGGCATGCTCGATGAGGTGGAGAAGTGCCTGAAGAAGCTTTTCGATCTGGTTCCGCAGCTGGCTACCACCCTGAATCTGGCTGGTGACCTGGCCCTGAGGCGCTGCAATTTCAAGGAAGCGGCAAATTTTTTCCGTGCCGGGCTGAGCAAAACGGCAGATTCTGCAGAGCTGCAGGCCAAGCTGGGCCTGGCCCTGGTCCAGAGCGGCGACGCCCTGGAGGCGGTGGAGGCCATGGAACGGGCCCATGCCATGGGGGTGGCCGAGGACTGGATTCTCGAACACCTGGGCTTGATGTTCACCACCAAGGGGCAGCTGGACGTGGCCCAGGAGAACCTGGAAATGGCGGTGGCGCGCCAGCCGGACAACCTGAATGCCTGGAACACCCTGATCGTCGTCTATACCAAGCAGGGGGAAAGCGACAAGGCCCGGCAGGTGGCAGAGACCATCCTGGCCAAAAACCCTTTGCATATCAATGCCCGGCTCAACCTGGGCAGCTGGTATTCGGACCAGGCCCGTTCGGAAGAGGCCTTGCGTGAATTCCGCCGGGTGCTCGAAATCGATCCGGAGCGGCTGATCGCCTATACCAATTCCCTCTGGGCCATGGTGCACTCCACGGAGTCGAGCTCAGCCGACATCGTTGAGGTGGCCAAGGCTTTCGACCGTAACCTCTGCCAGCGGCACCGGCGCCAGGATGATTTTGCAGACCGGGACCGGAATCCCGGGCGCCGTCTGCGCATCGGCTGGCTGACCTCCGACATGCGTAACCACCCGGTGGCCGCCTTCGTGGTCCCTTTCCTTGAATACCTGGATCGGCAGCAGGTGGAGTCCACCATCTATTACAACGCCATGGCGACGGATTCGGTCACCGACATGGCACGGGCCCGGGTGGAGCGCTGGCGCGACGTGATTGCCCTGGGCGATGACTCCCTGGCCGACCTGATCCGGGCTGATGAAGTGGATATCCTGGTGGATCTGAACGGCAACACCGAAGGTAACCGGCTGCTGGCCATGGCGCGCAAACCGGCCCCCATCCAGGTGACCTGGCTGGGTTTTCCAGGGACCAGTGGCATGTCGGTCATGGATTACATCTTCATCCCTCCGGACCCGGTACTGGAACAGGGGGCCTGGTGTACCGAAACCCCCTGGCCCCTGCCGGATTGCTACGGGGTGCGCACCATGATTCCCGATGTGGCGATCCAGCCCGGCCTGCCCTGCGAGCGTTTGCAGCGGCCCTTCACCTTTGCCTGTCTGAACAATTTCCGCAAGGTGAGCCAGGGCGCCATCCGGCTCTGGAGCCGGATTCTGCAGCGGGTGCCGGAATCGCGCCTGATCCTGGTGGCCCGGGGGGGGCGTGACGGTACCCTGATCCGCTATATCGAGAGCCAGTTCGAGCAGTACGGGATCGCCCCGGAGCGGCTCGACATCCGCGGCATCATGAGCACCCAGGTTTACTTCGACAGCTACAACGAGGCAGACCTGTGCCTGGACCCCTTCCCCTTCAACGGAGGGACGACAGGGTATGACTCCATCTGGATGGGGGTGCCCTTCATCACCTGGCCGGGGGACATGCTGGTATCGCGCATGGGCAAACCCATCCTCGAGAACGTGGGCCTGGGGGAACTGGTGGTGGACAGTGAAGCCGCCTACGAAGACCTGGCCGTGGCGCTGGCCGGGGACCGGGAGCGGCTGAAATCCCTGCGGGCCGGGCTGCGGCAGCGCATGCTGGCCAGCCCCTTGATGGATGCACCGCGCATGGCCGGGGGGCTGGAACAGGCCTTCAGGAGCATGTGGCAACGCTGGTGCCAGCACCCCGTCGGACCGGCCTGAAAAAAGATGCCGGGGGCAGCGCGGCGCGCATCCCCGGCAAGCTACGGGACGAGGTCGGCGGCAACAGGTCCAGGCGCCGCTCTACAGCCCTGCAGGCCGGTTCATGGCAAGGGTGGCCCGGCGTAGCAAGTCGGGCTGCCAGGCCTGCAGCAGGGCCTGATGTTCCCGGAACAGGGCGCCCCGTCCGGGAGACTCGCCCTTGATGGCTTCCGGGGCGGTGTGACCCAGCTGCTGCACATGTTTCAGGACGAAACGCTCGGCGTACTGGAGGTGCTGGTACCCGAAATTTCCGGCCGATTCATGGATGATGGGAATGTCGCAACAGACGCCCAGCCGATAGCCGGCGAGATAGGCGCAGTAGCTGAAATCCAGGTCATAAAGGTGAAAGCCGTCAAAACTGGCGGCATCGAATCCGATCGCCAGGGCGGCGGTCCGGGTGGCTGCCATGCAGAAGCCGTCGATGGCCTGGATGTTGCGGGCTACCGGCCAGTCATGTACGCCATACACATTCAGGGAAAGATGGGGGTTCCCCGGTTTGCCGTGGGCGACCACGCCGTGCAAGTGGGGCTGGCCGGCGCCGAACCAGGTGGCGGTGATGAGCTTGTCGGTGCCGACGAAACCCAGCAGGTCCAGGTGTTCCAGACGCTGGGCCAGCTTGTCGGCGAAGCCGGGATCAAGGATCAGGATGTCATCGTGGGAAAAGATCAGGATGTCGCCGGTGGCTTGGGCGATACCCCGGTTATAGGCCTCGGCGAGGGAGGCTGCATCGTGTATGCCGATGATTTCATGGGGATAGCCGGACAGCAGATGGGTGTAGCACTCGCAGATACGGGCGAACTTGAGGGCCTCGATGCTGCAGACGATGACGGAGAAGCGGGGACTGGCGTTCATGGTGGGCCTCATGGAGCGGGGCTGGGGGCCGGAACGGCCTGCATCAGGTCTGCCATGGTGGCGGCAAACCCCCGGGCGAAGGCGGCAGGATCATCCAGGCCTGCGGCGCGCAGGTGTGCCCGGAGGCTGGGATCGGGGGCCTGGGGCAGGCGGCTTGCCAGCTCTACGTAGCGGGCCGCCGAGTCGGCGATCCAGGCTGAGGCGTCGGCGCAATGGAGCAGGGCGGCCGGACGATGGGACCAAGGCAGGCTGGCCGCCAGGGCCACGAAGGGGCGGCCCATCCAGAGGCAGGTGCTCAAGGCCTGGTCCCCGGCATCCACGGGCGGCGCCAGACCCAGCTGGACCTCCTGCCAGTACTGGCAGAGCGCTTCCCGGGTATGGGCGTGGACGAAGCGCAGGCGCGAGGCGGCAACGCCGGCCTGGGTAAATTGCCGGGTAATGTAGGCCCGGGCACTGTCGCCCAGGTCCCTCAGATTCAGGAGTAACTGGCTGTCCGGGCTGGCCTGCAGGACTTCTGCGAACAGGCGCCAGCCTTCCGGCCCGATCCTGACGGCCGGGGTCAGGCAGCCCAGGGTAGGTGTGCCGGGGGCCGGGGTGATGGGCAGTTCAGGCAGCTCGTAGCACTCGCCCAGTCCCGGCAGGATGATGCCGGGAAGCATGGCCTGGTCGGCCAGTAGTTCCCCCTGCAGGGGCAGGCAGTCCGGCGCCAGGGCCGGCATCGGCGCCTCGCCCCAGAGCAGTTTCACCCCGGCTTGGGCCTGCACGAACAGGGACAGGCGGTCGGCGGGGCCGTAGCTGTCCAGGTCGATGAGGATGTCGGCAGGATTGGCGTTGAGGCGTTCCAGGGCGGTGCTGTCGTCCTGGTCGTGGATGACCAGGGTGTGATCGGCCACCAGGGAGCAGGCCTGGGCGAAATGGCTGAGTCCGGCCTTGGGATCGTTGATGATCAAGGTGGTGACGAACTGCTCGGGTGGCAGGTGGTTGAGCAGGGCCTTGAGGCGCCCCTGCTGTTCTTCCCGGGCCAGGTCGCTCGTCAGGAACGCGATCTTCCAGGGTTGGGCCGTCTTGATGGGCAGCGCGGATGCCTCGCCCAACTCGGGAAGCTGGCTGGCCAAGCGTGCCTGGGCTGCCCCGAGGGCTTCCACCAGGCGTTCGCCACTAGCATCGAAGCGGGACAGGCAGCGCACGGCCAGGAGGTCATCGGCGATCCCGTTGGAGTAGCGCAGGCAGGCCTGGGAAAACTCGGCAATATTGCCTTGTTCCGCCAGTATTTCCAGCAAGGTGGTCTGGATGTGGGCCTGGGCAGAGGAGGACATCTGGGCGGCGCCTTTCAGGAGGGCCAGGGCCGTATCGCTCTGTTGGGTCAGGTGCAGGCTCCGGGCCAGGGCCGGGTAGGCCGAGAGCATGTCCGGCTGGAGGTGCACGGCTTCCTCCAGGTATTCGGCGGCCAGTCCAGGCTGGCCTGCCTTCAGGAAGCTCTCCCCCAGGGCCGCCTTGAGGTCGGCCCGGTCTGGGGCGATTTCCATAGCCCTGTCCATGAACTCCCGGGCTTCCTGGGCCAGCCCCTGGGCGGCACAGATGAAGGCCAGGTAGGCGGGCGGCAGGGGGCTTTCCGGCAGGGCGTCCAGGAGCGGCGCCAGAGCGTTCATGGCGGGTTCGATCTCGTTGTTGTGGAAGGCGTTGACGGCCTCCTGGAGCTGGTATTCCGGTGTCTGCTGGCGCTCGGCCTGAATCCGGGCGGCGGCCTGGGTTTTCTCGATGAAGTTCTCGATCTGCAGCCAGGCCTGGGTGTCTATCCTCTGGAAATACTCAGCTGCCCGGACGGGATCCACCTCCGGCGGCTTGATCTTGCCGATCTCCGATTCCTTGATGCGGAAGATGGGATTCTTCTCCCATTGGAATTCGTCCAGGTAGGGCGTGTCGATCAGGGCCACCGGGCAGCCGCAAGCCAGCGCTTCGAGCACCAGGCTGGAGGGCTCGTAACAGTAGAAGGCTTCAGAAGCCCGCAGGATTCCAGCGATTTCCTGGGGCGAGCGGGGGATGTGCAGGCACAGGCTGGTTCCGTTCTGCATGAGCGTGGGGCTGATTTCCCGCCCCAGCCGGAAATACTTGTTGGCGTAGTAACAGATCCCCTGGCGTTCGGATGGCGCGTCCCTGTCGTTGAAAATCCTCCGGTCGATGATGGGGATGTTGAGTTTGTCCGCAACGATGCTGGGGTCAATCATCCACTCATCCCAATAGAAAAGGATCTCGTCCTTGCCGTAGGATGTTCCGCCCCCCAGGTGGCCGGGCTTGTTCAGGATCCAGCGGGCCACCACGGGAAGGCCGAGCATGTTGCCATGGGCCACTTCCGGGTAGACCCCAATGGGGACGCAGCCGGCGGCCTTGTGCCGTTTGATGACCTCCTGGGTCAGCTCCGGCGTCCTGAGATGCGGGCTGGTGCCACCAGGCTCGGTGGCGATGTAGGCCTCATGGCCGGATTCGTTCAGGGCGTGGCAGAAGTAATGCAGGGCACGCACCCCCCCGGAATTCTGCCGGAAGGCAGGCGAGGCGATGTAGTAGGGGTGGCGGGTGCGTTCAAAGAAGCTTTTGGGTCGGGAAGACATGGTGTCGGGCCTGTGTGGGTGTCCGGTCTGAACCAGCATTAGTTGCTGACGGGCATGGGGGGCTGGTGCGGGCAACACTCCTGATCCAGAGCCAGGTCTTTCCAAGACAGGGTTTTGGCGTCCTTGTTCAGGCTGTGAATGAACTCATGCAGGTAGGCATCCTGGTCCCGCTCGGAGCTGAGGATGACGTAATCGACGGCCTTGCCCTGGGATGCCAGCCATTCAGGGGGGCGGATGGGGGTGCCGAGCATCGTCTGGTCCTGGCGGGTGATGTTGGAATCGATGCAGCACAGGACATTCAGGTTGTGTGCCCTGGCTTCGTTGATGAGCAGGGCCGACACCAGGGCGCTGCCCAGGATGACGATGTTCGAGTGTGCCGGGAGGGCAGCGAGCAGGTTGCCCCCGGCCTGCAGCATGCGGGCCCAATGGAACAGGGCATGGGTTGCCGTCGGATGTTCCTCTCCCGGTGCTGCGAGGGCCCGGAAGATTTCATCTCCGTATTTCCTTGTTTGTGAAAGGAAAATCCGTAGGGGCAGTAATGGAGGCGCTGCTTCGCTGTTCCGCTCCAGCGCACCGCAGGCCTTGTCGAACAGCTTCTTGAGTTTGGCACGCGCTGCGGGGGTCGGCTGTGGTGCGGTGGTGTGGATGATTTCGTGCTGGGCCGCGAAGCGGGCGATGTGGCTATCCAGCAAGGGGGCCACCTGTTCCCGCTCAGGCAGCTTGCCGGCAAAGCGGCGCAGGGTCTTGTAGGTGTTGACGATGCCGAGGGAGAGGTGGGTGCGGTTCGAATCCTGGGCCCCGTGCTTGCGATACTTGAGCAGTGGTTCGTTCAGGAAGGCCACGGGGCCGAAGGTGTTCATCAGGGCGGGAATCAACACGTCGTCACCGCCATGGGTCTTGGGCAGCCGTTTGCCCAGTTCCTGGTCGTAATACAGCCTGTCCATCTGCCGCTGCGGATACCTTTCCCTGGCGAACATCATGGTGCTGGGGAGGGGCCACAGGTTTTCCGAGGGGAAGCGGGCGATGAATTCACCGCGGCCATAAATCCTGTCGTGGCCCGGTGGAGTGAAATATTCCTGGATGGTGTTGCCGTCCTGATCGATGGTGCTGGTGTTCGTCCATACGGCAGTCATGCCCGGATGGGCGTCCATGATGGCCATCTGTTTGGCGAGCATGGTCGGCTGCATCACGTCGTCGTCATGGGTGATGATGATGCGTTTCCCGCGGGCAATCTTGAGGGCGGAGATTCCGTTGAACAGCACTTCCAGCCCCGGGGGGTTGCGTACGTAGCGGATACGCCGGTCGTGGATGCCGAGTACTACTGCGGGGGTGTCGTCGGTGCTGCCGTTGTCCAGGATGAGGAATTCGAAATCCCGGTAGGTCTGGGCCAGGATGCCCTCCATGGCCTCCCGCAGGTAGTGGGAGCGGTTGTAGGTCAGCAGGGCGACAGTGAGGGGGATGAGCACGTCATGCCTTTCGGATCATGGTCAAACGCAACTTTCCTGCTGCCACCGGAGCAGGGCTGTTCCGGCCGGAAGCAGGGCGCAGCTGACAGGGCAGGCCGAGCAGCCAGGGGCAGCAGCGGGCTTCATGGCGCACAGGCCAGTAGGGGCAGGGTGACACCCAGTTGCTCGATGGGCTCGCACCGGTATCCATGGCGGCTGAGGGCGTCAATGCACTGGCGGTTCGTCAGCACGCCGTTTACCAGATGGGTTTCGATGATGATCCTGGGCCGGAATCTCCGGAAGAAGCTGTCGTCATCGAAGATCAGGGCTTCCGCGCCTTCAATGTCGCATTTGACGAAGTCGACCCGGGATACACCGAAGTCATCGGCCAGTTTGCTCAGGGTGTAAGACCTGACCAGCGCCCGGGAGCCGCGCTCAGTGCCGATGATTTCGGTGGCGGAGGCGCCCATGTTCCCATCACTGGAAAAATCCAGTCCCTCACAATGGTTCCACATGGCCCCGTGCACGAGGGAAATTTCCTGATCCGTCAGTTTCCTGTAGAGGGCGAGATTCTCTCTTATCGTCTCGATGTTCCGGGTGTCTGCATCAATGGCAATCACATGGCCTGGGCGGCCAACCTTCTCCTTGAACAGGATGCTGGTGAGGCCGGAGTATGCCCCCAGGTCGAACACCGTATCCCCGGTCTGCAGGTTGGCAAAATCCTGATACTGCAGGCTGGTGACCATGGGTTCGGCCAGGGAGGTGAACTTGACCGGCATCAGGTCGAAGCCCACCACCTGGTGGTGGCGGGGCAGGGAATAGTCCACCAGGGCATAGCCGTGCCAGTCCAGGGGTTCCACGGCGCTGAAGTAATAATCGAAGGAGGTGATGATGGCGTTGATGTAGGCCCAGTGCTGGATGGCCAGCCGGACTATCCTGTCCGGATCCTTCTTGATGAAATCCAGGTAATGCCCAGTGCTCCTGATCTCGATCCCGTGTTCACCGGCCGTGTTTTGCAGCGGATGACTGAGCATGGGGTACAGGTAATCGATTTGTCTGCGCATGGGCAATCTCTAGGGGGTTATGGTGCGGGTTCAAGGGGTTGGCTGGGCCGCTGCCGCCATGCAGTTTATCCCGGGGCGCAGTCGTCCTGCCCCCGGTGCATGGCCATCGGCGTGTCGGACATTCATGCGCCCCGGTCTTCGATGAGTTTGCGCAAGGCCGGGTTTTCCGCGTAAGGGCCATCGATGTGGTGAATGGTCAGGGCCTGATCGGCCTGGAGGCTGACGGTCAGGCGTTCCCCGTTCATGACTTCGCGGCAGGACAGCTGCCCTTTCTGCAGGGGAACGGCCAGATAGAAGTCCCGTTCGAATGTTTCATTGGAGAGGACGTATCCAGCCGGCAGTTCGCGTTTGGCATAGACCCCCCGGACCAGGGCATCCAGATAGGTGATTTCCTTGGTAGAACAGATGCGCCGGCCGGAATCGCTGCCGCCGCACATGGCCCGGGCCTTGTGGTAGGCCTTGAACCAGGTGTCGACCTGTTCCGGCAGGGAGCAGTAGGGGGATACCGGAACCCCCTGGTAGTCGATGTCGATGTGCCGTTCCCAGGTGCGGGCTCCCTTGGCGTAGCTGATGTACATGGAGGCATCCCAGGAGCGGTATTCGTGGGTGGAGAAGCCGATCACATGGTCCGGGTAGCGTTGCCGGAGATAGTCGATCTGGTTCATTTCCAGATCATCGTCTTCGGATGGGTAGAGTGAGACACAGTGGTTCAGGGCCAGGGGAATGTTGCGTTTCTCGAAGAAGGCCACGATGTCGTCCAGGTTCTTTTCCGAGGCGCCGCCGGAGGAAACGATGACCGGCAGCTTCTTCGAGGCAATTTTCTCGATCAAGGGCCAGTCGGCCACGTCGGAGCTGGCGATCTTGATGATGGGCATGCCGAACTCGACGCAGAGATCGACCGAGTATTCATCGAAGGGGGTGGCCATGGGGATGATGGACAAGCGGCGGATTTCTTCCACCATGCGGGCAAAGTCGGCCTTGGAGAGGCGGGTGTCCTCGGTCTTCTTGATGTAGCGGATGTCCTGGTTGCCCTTGAAATCCTTGTGGACGAACTCGTTCACATCACGGAACTGGAGCTTGATGGCCGCCTTGACGTTGTTATAGCGGATCACGGTGCCGTGGTCGTGAATGATCTTCAACCCCCGCTCCAGGCTGCCCCAGTGGTTGTTGGCCAGTTCAAGCACGAACAGGTTCTCGAAAATCTCGTTGCGTTTTTTCAGTGAGGAATTCATATGTGGTTTCTTCAGACAGACGCCAGCTTGCGGCGAAGTTGAACTTCCGGAATGGCGTAAGCCCCCTGGCTATTCCGACCCATGCTGGTACCCGGTCGGGTTAGGCAGAAGGGCGGCATCGTTTCCATATCCCGCAGCTTGTTGATGGAGCAAGGCCGGAATGGTACATGGCTATGGCCATGATGGCGGCGCGTAGCATCGCGCCTGGCCTGGTGTCGGGAGCCCGGAGCGGGGCAGGCATGGGCCGGCCCGTTCATGCGGAAGCCCCCTCTGCGCTCACCGTGGCCTTGATCTGCGCTGCTTCCAGGCGCACCGCCTCCAGTTCGGATTGTGGAAGGAAGGGGAACATGTCGTCCAGCTCCGGGGTGGCAAATCCACCATCGGCAGTGGCCCGGGACTTGATGCGGGGCTCGAAACCCACGCCCGGGGCCACGTGGGCGGCAATCAGGAGGGGGCCGTCCTGGGCCAGCGCCTGGTCCAGGGCAGGCAGATCGGCGGGGGATGCCAGGGTGACCGCCGGCAGGCCATAGGCCGTGGCTACACGGGCAAAATCCGGGAATTCGACCCCGGATGCGGGGGTGGCCCCGATGATGCGGCCAAAGAAGTTCTCGTGGGTCTGGCGGATGGAAAGGTAGCCGCCATTGTCGATGAGCACAATGAGCAGTTTCAGCCCCAGGGTCTTCAGGGTCTGCAGTTCCTGGATGTTCATCTGCAGGCTGCCGTCTCCTGCAAAGCACACCACCCGGCGTGTCCCGGCCGCCAGTGCAGCGCCAATGGCTGCAGGCAGGTCATGGCCCATGGAAGCCGAGCCGGAGTTGCTGAACATCCTCTGCCCCGGCCGCAAACTGCCGATCTGGAAAGGCAGGATGCAGGCCGAAGCGTTGCCGCAGACGATCACGTCGTCGTCCCGCAGCTGGCTGAAAACACGATCCACCAGGGCGTAGGGATGGATTTCCGTACCTGGGGTCGGGGGGGTGAAGACCGGATACCGGGCGCGGATGGAGCGGCACCAGTCGGCCCAGGGGGTGTAGTCC
Source organism: Azovibrio restrictus DSM 23866 (assembly GCF_000429665.1). GTDB lineage: Bacteria > Pseudomonadota > Gammaproteobacteria > Burkholderiales > Rhodocyclaceae > Azovibrio > Azovibrio restrictus. The sequence continues at coordinate 14,044 of NZ_AUCH01000020.1, read as the reverse complement.
GGCAGGGGGGAGCTGGCGCAGGCCTGCTTCAGGGCACCGAGGAAATCCGCTGCGTCGGCGCGGATGCGCAATCCGGCTTGTACCAGGGGTTTCTCCAGCTCGGCGGGATCGATGTCCACCTGGATGATCTGGGCATTCCTGGCGAAACTGCTCCAGTTGTAACTGACCTGGCGGATATTGAGGCGGGAGCCCAGCACCAGCACCAGGTCGGCATTCTGGGTGCAGAAATTGCCGGCCCGGGTGCCGATGGTGCCAGGGCGCCCGGCAAAGAGCGGGTGGTCGCTGGCGATCAGGTCGTGGGTCCAGGCCGTGGCCACAGGAATCCCATGCTGTTCGGCAAACTCCAGCAGGGCTGCACCGGCCCCGGCCAGCCGTACTCCGGTACCGGCGAGGATGAGCGGTCGATGGGCCTGGCAAAGCAGGGTGCGGATACGCTCGCAGTCTGCGGCCAGGGCTCCCGGGGCCGGGCGGGAGGGGGGCTCCGGGGCCGGCAGGGGAGGGCACTCCGCAGCCTGGACGTCGATGGGAATATCCAGCCAGGCGGGGCCGGGGCGCCCGCTGGTGGCCTGGTGCAAGGCTTCGGGGAGGAGCCGGGCCAGGGCAGCCGGGCTGTCTACGCTGGCGGCGAATTTGGTGACGGGTCTGGCCATCGCGATGATCGGACCTTCCTGGTCCCCCAACTGGCGCAGGCCGGGCACGGGCGTGTAGTCAAGGCAGGTTTCGCGTTTCACCTGGCCGCTCAGGACGAGCATGGGAATCGAGTCGGTGAAGGCGCCGAATACCCCGTTCAGGGCGTTGATACCCCCCGGTCCGGTGGTAACCATGACGACTGCCGGTTTGCCGGATATGCGGGCGTAGCCTTCGGCCGCCATGGCGCAGGCCTGCTCATGGTGCATGAAGGTGCAGCGCAACCGGGGATGGCTGCCGAGGGCCTGGTTCAGATACATGGCACCACCACCGGTGACAGTGAAAACCTGCTCTATGCCTTGTTCTGCCAGCCAGTCGGCAATGCGTTCGGAAAGTCTCATGTAGTTATCGGTTTGTTGGTCTGTTAATAGGGATTTCGGCTGAAAACCGCCAGGGTTTAGCAGCGAAGGTCTTCTCGCCCGCCCCCGATCCGCTGCCGGCAGCGGATCGGGGGCGGGGGCGTCAAGGGCGCCGGGCCAGCAAGCCCATGATTTCCTTGGGGCCGACGCTCAGGGTATGGCGGTCAATGCAGCGCAGGCCGGCCCGTTCCAGCAGGCAGATCAGGGCGTCGGAGCTGAAGAAGTTGATGTGCTCGTGCCAGTGATGTTTGCGTGCCGCCAGTTCGCGGCTATGGGGGAACTCGCGCATCAGGGCTTCATGGGGAACTTCCAGATACAGCAGGGTTTCCGCGCCCAGGCTGGGGAGCATGGCCTCAATGAGTTCGAGGGGGTAGGGCACATGTTCCAGCACCTGGCTGCATGCCACCAGGTCGTAATGCCGGTGTCCGAAGTCTGCCGGGTTGGCCGGCTCCGCTCCGGGAACGCAGGGCACGGCGGAGATGTCGTGGATGTGCAGGGTGGGGCTTTGTCCGAGGAAGGGGGTGTTGATGCCATTGCCCCCGCCCCAGTCGAGCACGGCGGGTTGTGCCGGCAGATGTGGTGCAAGCCATTGTTCCACCTTGGCGATGTAGGCCGCCCGGTTCTCGAAGCCGCGGGCAGCCGTGGCCCCATAGCCAGGCTCGAAGCGGTCCCGTTCCCGGGTGTAGCGTTCGTCCCGGTAGCCGGTGTAGAGGGCAGCCATCTGGGCATCGGTGAAACGGTAGTCGAGAAAAAGCAGGCCGCATTCCCGGCACTGCAGGGAATTGCACAGGGTGTAGGCCATCCCCGGGCGCAGGTCCCGGAACCCCCATTCGGGCAGTATCTCAAGGGGTTCGTGGCCGAATACCCGGTAGGCCACGAAGGGCATCAGCACGGCTGGCGCTTTCGCCAGATTCTGGCTGTTGCAGCAGATGCAGCGGCGGGCGATCAGGTCGCGCGGTTCTGGCGTGAGGGGCATGGCGGCTTCCGTCGGGGAGATTCCTTGCATGGGGCTCAGGCTCTCGGCATTAACGGGATGTTGTGCAGAACATAATCAAGCAGCTTGGTCAGGCTCTGGGAGACGGAGTCCTGCCGGGTGTCTATCGTCAGCTCGCAGGTTTCCGGTGGTTCATAGGGGGCGGAAAGACCGGTCATGTTGTTCAGGACCCCTGCATTGGCCTTTTGATACAGCCCCTTGGGGTCGCGGGCGGTGCAGGTGGCCAGGTCGGCATCCACGTGTACTTCGTGGAAGGCATGCCGGCAGGCCTGTCTGGCTTTCTGGCGGTCCGCCTTGTAGGGGGAAATGAAGGCGCAGATGCACAAGAGTCCCGCATCGGCAAAGAGGGCTGCCACCTCGCCCACGCGCCGGATGTTTTCGGTGCGCGCTTCGGGCGAAAAGCCCAGGTCCGAGTTCAGGCCGTGTCGGACATTGTCACCGTCGAGCACATAGCAGGAATAGCCCAGTTCCATGAGCTTTTGCTCCAGGGCCATGGCCAGGGTGGACTTGCCTGCCGCCGAGAGTCCCGTCAGCCAGATCACCGCGCCGGCGTGGCCATAGTGGCGCTGCCGGTCGGCGCTGCTCAATCGGTGGGATACCGCCTGGATCAGTGGTTTCATGGATTTTGCCGTTGCGAGTTGGGCTGGCTGTTGCCATCGGCCAGGTACTTGTCGAGTTTGTCCGGGTTTACGTATTTCAGGGAAACACCGGCACTCCCGGCAATGGCGCGGAAATCGGCCAGATCCCGGCGGAAGTAATCCCGCAGGAAATCCCATTCGCGGCTGTGGAAGTCGGGTCTTTCTTCCCCGTTCGCGATTTCCCCTGTGGCGTTCAGGCTGGGTACCGGCGGCAGCTTGTCGCCCGGCGCGCCGGGGCCCAGCAGATCCCGGACGAACTCGCTGCGCGCCTCTTCCGTATCCAGCCGGTCCAGGGTCAGCAGGCAGATATCGCTGGCCTTGTAGCGGGTCAGGAGATTTCTCAGGGGGTAAGTGAAGAAACCGCTGCCGAGAATGCTGAAGAAGGGAAACGAACGGCGGCTGAGGAAGAAGCCGGTTTCGTAGTCGATCCGTTCCCGGAAGGACTGGCGGGAAATGTTGTCAGCCTGCTCCAGGAAGTAGCCGCGCAGGACCCCTTCCGATTTGGCAGGGGAATGCAGTTTGAAAATGTGAAAGAGGATTTCGAAGAGCAACTCCGGGTCGTCTTCATCCCGGCCGCTGAACTCGGCAATGGCGGGGGTGGTCCCCAGCAGGGTGGCAGATGCCTTGTCCCGTCGGGCGATGGTCCTGTAGAAGCTGTAGGCGCTGAAACAGCGTTCGAAATGGTTGCGCAGGCACAGGATCACCTTGGTGTTGTGTTCCGGCATCCGTGCGATGGCTCTGGGGTTGAAGGAATAGCCCACCGAGGCGTCGAGCAACACGCCCGGGGGGGCCAGACCGTGATTCACCGAGACGTCGCCGACGGCATAGGAGTAGGGCTCCTTGATGCCGGGTACCCGGTACTGGGCGAGCCGGTTGCTGACAAACCAGTCTGCCAGCGAGGTGGTGCCGCATTTTTCGATGCCGGCGATGAACAGGTTCAGTCCGAACATGGGATTCCTTCCGGGATGGCGGGGGCGCTGTTCCTTCCTCCGGCCGGCGGAGGCGTGACGCCATGGGGGCAGTCATTCTGCAATGGCATAGAGGATCGTATCGAAGGTGTTCCGGGCGTGGCAACGCAGATGAAAGCGGTATCCCAGTTCCAGGGCCTGAATCTGCTCGTAGAGCTCCCACAGATGCTCGGGACGGTGATAGACGCTGATGGCCAGGTGGGGGCGGAACTGCTGGATCAGCGTCCCGGCTCCACGCAGGGCGGCTGGCTCCTCGCCTTCGATGTCCATCTTGATGAGATTTGGCGCGAAGCCCGGCAGGGCGTCATCCAGGCGCAGGCAGACGACCGGCTCGCCTTCCGCCTCGAGCAGGTGCCCGCCAGCGCCCAGGCTGGGGTCGAAGCCGGCCAGGCGGTTTGAATCGGAGACCCCGCAGGGAAAGTGGGCGGCGCCGGCAATGTGCCTCAGGTTGCTGGTCAGCATCGCGTACTGGGCCAGATTGGGCTCGAAAGTGGCCAGCGCCTCGAAGCGGTAGCCCGCTGCTTCCAGGGCCAGGACCGTGTCTCCCGTGTAACCGCCGCAGTCGATGAAACGCAGCGCTTCCGGCCATCGGGGCAGATCCTCGGGGAAATATTGCTGCGGGTCCGGAGGGGGAAGCACGCTGGCGTCACCGTTGGTACGGAATTCGACAATGCGGTCCAGCAGTGCCTGGCTGGCGCTATCGGCAAGGCCGGCGCGCAGGGCTGTGATCCGGTCGCCGTGGCGGGCATGGAAGCGCGGGTCCACCAGCCAGTAGTGGAATATCTCGCCGTCCAGATAGTCGCGCATGAGTTCGACCATGTTGACGACTTTGCCGTAGCCCAGGGCCTGCAGTTCCCGCAGGACGGCCCCGGTGTCCACCTGGGGATTGAACAGCCCCAGGATCACGCAGGCCCGGGCCGGATCGTTGTCCCGGGCCCATGCCCCGGCGCTGCTCACGGGCAGGCCGTCCGCCTCGTGCAGGGTTGCGTCCCGGTCGAGAAACCCCTGCACGGCATGGCCCCGTTTGGCAAGGGCGCGGCGTATGCGGCGTCCGGCGAGCCCGGCGCCATAGATCAGCAGGGGGTCAGGTTGCGGAGCATGCATCGCTTTCCTCCAGTTTGATCAGAACGGCATGGCCGTTCAGGTTGTGCAGGAAGCGGAAGCCCCGCTGCTCGGCGACAAATTCGTTGACCAGCCGGGTCACCCCTTCGCAGCCGAAGAATCCGTAGTCGTCGAACACGACGACACCGCCCCGCTGCAGCCGGGGCAGGGACCAGTTCAACACATCCTTGGCGGATTCATAGGCATCCACGTCGATGTGGACCAGAGCCAGTTTTCTTTGGCCGAGCCGTTCGGCGTTCTGTTCGGGAAAGATGCCTTTGAGCACTTCCACCTGCGCCTCCACGCCACAGCGGCGCAGGAGCTCGTGCACCACTTCTTCCCCCGTGTCGGCGTGTTCCCCTCCCACATAGGCGGTATCCCGTGCCCCGGTTTTGACCACGCCGGCAAAGGTGTCGGCAAGGAAGGTGCGGCGGGAGTGGTTCTTCCCCGCCAGTGCCAGCAGGCACCCGGAGCCTCCCCGCCAGACGCCCACTTCGAGGAAGTCACCGCTCAGGTCGTCGAGTTGCCGGGCCAGGGACCAGAGCTCGTAGAGTCGATAGATATCGACCAGGGTATGGGTTTTCACCATCCCGTAGGCCGCCTGGAACTCCAGGTCATTGATCCATGGGGAATAACTGGAATAGGGCAGGACGTGGGTATGGACGATCTCGGGGGCCTGCCGGTGGTACCGGTTGGGCTGGGACCTGAGAAAGTTGAAGCTGAATCGGGTCAGCAGCTTTTTGAGCCATTTAGTCATGGTGGTGGCGGGCAGGAAAGCCTGTCAGCGGGGGACAGGTGGATGGAATCGGCTGGCGGCTGTCCCCCTTGGGGATCTGTGGCGCCTTGTGTTGGAGGTGGCTGCGGGTCTGCGGCACGCTATTGGTCCTTCCCGCAGGGGGGTACAGCAGGGCCTTCCCGTAGATGCCAGGCCAGGGTGCGCTGGATGGCGTCTGCCAGGGGGATGCGCACTTCCAGCCCCAGTTCGCTGCGGGCACGGGTGACATCGGGGACGTAGCGTGCCGGGGGCTTGCCAGGTTCCGGTGTCCGGGCGATGGAAACCTGGCGTTTCCGGCCCGGTAGGCTGGTGGCCACCTGCCGGGCCAGGTCCGCAATGCTCAGGGCCTGGTCCGAACCCACGTTGTAGGGGCGCAGGGGGGCGCCCCGGAGCAGGATGGTCAGCAGCCAGATCACCAGGTCGGCGGCATGCAGATAGGAACGCAGGGGGGTGCCATCCCCCTGGATGGCGATGTCGCGGCCCTGGAGCACGTCATTCATGAAGTTGCCGATGGCAAAGTGCTTGTCCAGGGGCAGCTGCGGACCGACAAAGGCAAAGCAGCGGGCGATTTTCACGTCCAGGCCGTGCTGTTGATGGTAAAGGGCGCACAGCAGTTCGGCGGTACGCTTGCCCTCACCATACACGGCGGTCGGGTCGGCGCAGTCGGGGGCGCCGGGATGCTGCTCCGGGACGTGGATGCGGTCCAGGGGTTGGGGGCCATAGATGGCGCCCGAACTGGTCAGCAACACCTGCCGTGCGCCGGTATGGAGCGCAAAGTCCAGGACCCGGCGGGTGCCCTGGACGATGGCGTCGAAGCTGGTCAGCGGGGCTTCCGGCTGCTCGCGGACGTAGGTTTCCGTGGCGGCGTGGATGATGTGGCGGTGAGTCTGCCCGGGAAAGTCAAAATCCCTGATGTCACCGCGCCACCAGTCCAGGGCCTCTTGTCCGGCCAGATGGGGGTGCTGTGCCAGGAAGCGCTCTGGAGTCCGGGAGAGCACCGTGGCGCGGATGTCCAGTTGCAGTTGCTGCCGGGCGTGCACGATGGATTCGAGCAGCCAGGTCCCGAAAAACCCCGTGCCGCCGGTGATGAACAGGCGTTCCCCGGCCAGGGCCGGCCACAGGCTGGCGGTGTGGGTGAGGACGTGAGCCAGGTCGGCGGCGGGCAGGGGAGGGCGAACCATGAGTGGGTGTCGGGGGCAGCGGTGTCAGAAATTGAAGAAGGTTTCCAGCTTTTCAGCGATGAATTCCAGGGCTGCCGGTTCCAGGGCGGGCTGAACGCCAATGCAGAAAGTGTCGCGCATGACCTTGTCGGTGTTGGGCAGGGTCCCGGCGCAGCGGAAGGTCCGATCCTGCATGTAGGGCTGGCGGGTGATGTTGCCGGCGAACAGCAGGCGGGTACCGATCTTGTACTGGTCCAGGTAGCGCAGCAGGTCCACCCGCGGTGTGTTGGCCTCTTCCTTGAGGGTGAGGGGGAAGCCGAACCAGGCGGGGTCGCTGCCGGGGGTGGCTTCGGGCAGCAACAGGAAATCGGCAACGCTTTCCAGGCGCTCCCGGAGAAAGCGGAAGTTTGCCTTGCGTTGCTCCACGAACCGGGGCAGCTTGCCGAGCTGGGCCAGGCCGCAGGCGGCCTGCATGTCGGTGATCTTCAGGTTGTAGCCCAGGTGGCTGTAGATGTATTTGTGGTCGTAGCCGTAAGGCAGGTCGCCCAGCTGCTGGCAGAAGCGCTTGCCGCAGGTGTTGTCCCGGCCGGGCTGGCAGAAGCAGTCGCGGCCCCAGTCCCGGAAACTCTCGGCGATCTGCTTGAGCTCGCTGTTATTGGTGAACAGCGCGCCGCCTTCGCCCATGGTGATGTGGTGGGCCGGGTAGAAGGAGATGCTGGCCAGATCCCCGAAGGTGCCTACGGGCTTGCCGCCATAGGTGGAACCCAGGGCATCACAGCAATCCTCGATCAGCCACAGTCCGTGTTTTTTGCACAGGCGGGTGACGGCTTCAAGATCGAAAGGGTTGCCCAGAGTGTGGGCCAGCATGACCGCTTTGGTCTTTGCGGTGATGGCGGCTTCGATCTGGTCCGGGTCGATGTTGTAAGTGTGCGGGTTCACGTCCACGAACACGGGGACGGCACCGAACTGCAGGATGGGGTTCACCGTGGTGGGAAAGGCTGCCGCCACGCCGATCACCTCGTCTCCGGGTTGAATGGCCCGTGCGCCGAGGCGTGGTGAGGTCAGGGTCATGAAGGCGATGAGGTTGGCCGAGGAGCCGGAATTTACCGTCAGGACGTGTCTGACCCCCAGATGGGCGGCCAGTTGTGTTTCGAACTGTTCATTGAAACGGCCGGTGGTCAGCCAGCCGTCCAGGGCAGCATCCACCATGTGCGTGATTTCGGCGGCGTCGATGAGCTTGCCTGTGGCCGGGGCCGGGGTTTCTCCCGGGACGAAGGGCCGCGGGGCAAATTTCTGGTCGGCGTAGTCGAGCACGCTGCGCCGGATACAGGCCCGGGCGATGCTGTCCAGAGCGGCGGGGGTGAGCTGGCCGAGTTTTTCGCCGATGGCGGCGGCGGGCAGATGGCTGGCCGTATCGGTCAGCACCAGGGCATTTGCCGGGCCGCCTGCGGCCAGATCCCCGGCCGAGAGAGGGAGTCCTCCGGTGGCCTCCCCTTTTTCGCTGAGGAATACGAAACGGGCGCCGCCATGGGCAAGGCTGGACAGGGCAATGGCGGTGGAGGAAGGCCGTTCGCTGGCATGGATGGCGTAGATACCGCCGATTTCCGGGGTGGGCTGCATAGAAGGGTTTTCCACAAAAGTTGCCCAAGACTACGGCAGCAACGCCGCAGTCTTGAGTGTGTCGGTATCTCAGGTGCTGCCGACCGTGAGATAGCGGGCAGGTTTGAAGTCCGCCGCTGCGAACATGTGCCTCGGGTCTACGATGATCTGCCCTGGCTGGGTGTGAGCGGGCAGGTCAGCGTATTGGGGCCAGCGCGTGGCGACGATGATGGCCTCGGCGCCGCTGATGGCCTGTTGCCAGTCGTCCTCCAGCCGGATCTGTTCTGCCAGACCAGGGTTGGCCCGGAGGAAGTGTTCTCCGGCGATCGGATCGTGGGCCGTAACCCGGGCGCCGGCTGCCAGCAGATCGTGGATCATGCCCGCAGAGGCGGATTCCCTCACGTCATCGGTGCCGGGCTTGAAGGCCAGGCCGAGGACGGTCACGGGGCGCCCTTCCAGAACGGGAAGGGCCTGCCGCAGCAGCCGGATGATTTCGCCGGGCTGTTGCGCATTTACCTCGAGCACGGCTTCGAGGATCTGCATCGGCTGGTTCAGGGTGCGTCCCTGGGTGCGCAGGGCCTGGACATCCTTGGGAAAACAGGAGCCTCCGAAGCCGCAGCCCGGTACCAGGTAATCGACAATGCCCGGGCGTACCCGCCCGGCCGGCGTCAGGGGACTCCAGCGCTTGTCGGCGGTGACGCCATGGACGACTTCGTCGAAATCTATGCCTCCCAGGCGCGAGGCGAGATTGGCGATTTCGTTGATGGCCGAGATCTGCGTGGCGAGCAGCGCATTGTTGGCGTACTTGATGAGTTCTGCCGTGCGGGTGTTCGTTTCGATTTTCTCTACCGTGTCCCAGGAGGCGTACATCTCACGCAGCCGTTGCCGCGTGGCTTCGTCCTCCGCGCCCAGCACGATGCGGTCAGGGAGGATGAAGTCATCGATGGCTTCCCCTTCGCGCAGGAATTCGGGGTTCATGCCCAGGCCCCATTGCTGCCCCAGGGGCTTGCCGGAGCTCTGTTCGATGGCGCTGCGCACGGGGCCGTCGGTGGTGCCGGGCAGCACCGTGCTCTTGACGATGACGGAGAGCGGCTGGGCTGAGTGCCGGAGGAAGCTGCCGATGGTGGTCGCTGCGCCCAGCACTTGCGAGAGGTCGATGGCGCCGTCTACGGACGGAGTGCCGACGGCGATCATGGCCACATCACTGTCGGCCAGGTGGGCGTGCAGGTCGTCGGACGCTGCGAACAGGCCCTTGGCGCGGACTTCCGTGAGCAGGCTTTCGAGTCCGCGCTCGAAGATGGTCGGTCTGCCGGCATTGAGGGACGCGATGATCTCGGGTTTCAGGTCTATGCATACGACCCGGTGTCCGCGGCTCGCCAGGCAGACGCCGGATACGAGGCCCACGTAGCCGGTCCCGATGACGGTGATCTTCATGCCCGTTGTCCTTCCGCTGCCAGGAAGCGCAGATAGCGGGAAATGCCTTCTTCGATGCCGATGGCGGGGGCGTAGCCCAGAACCTGGCGGGCCTTGGTGATGTCGGGGCTGCGCCGGTTGGGGTTGTCGGTCAGGTAGGCCGGGTCCTCGCTGGCGCGGAACTCGATCCTGCCCTGGTAGCCCAGCAGTTCCCGGGCCGTTTCCACGTAGATTTCCGCCACCCGGCGGACGCTGACTTCGGGGCGGTCCATGCCGATATTGAAGAAATCGTAGCGGCCATGCAGCAGGCACAGGAAGTAGCCGGTGATGGCGTCGGTGATGTAGCAGAAGGTGCGGGTGGGCGTGCCGTCGGAAAGCAGGATGATGTCCTCTCCTTCGAGGACGCAGCGGGCCAGGTCAGCCGGCAGGCGGCGGTCATCCAGGCGCATGCCGGGGCCGTAATTGTTGAAGGGGCGCGCCACCGTCACGGGCATTCCGAACTGGGTGCCGTAGATCCAGCACAGGGTTTCCCCGAAACGCTTGGATTCGTCATAGCAGGCCCGTGGGCCGTGGCAGGATACGTTGCCCCGATAGGTTTCCGGCGTGGGGATGGCCGCGGGATCCGGGTCGCCGTAAATTTCGCTGGACGAGAAGAACAGCAGTCCCTGGAGGGAACTGTCCCGGTAGTAGTCGAGGATGTGGCGCAGCCCCCAGATGTTTCCGTCCACCGTTTCCAGGGGATATTTGCGGTAGAAGGTGGGTGAGGCAATGGAGGCGGCGTGAATCACGAAATTGCAGGCCGCAGCTGCGGGAATGTCATCCAGCCGGTCCCGGGAAATGTCGAAGCGACGGACCTCCAGGCGTTGGGGATGTTCCCGGGCCAGCTCCTCCAGCCATGCGGGGCTGCCGACGACGAAGGTGTCCAGGGCGATGACCTTGGCGACACCCAGGGTTGCACCATAGCGCACCAGGTAATTGACGAAGTAGTAGCCCAGGAAACCGGCTGCCCCGGTGATGAGGATGGTGCTGCCGGCCAGCTTGGTCGCTGCCGGTCCCAGGTTGTGATGGATGCGTGCCAGATCGTCGGCGAGTATTGGGTTTTCCATGCGGTGGCTTTCCGTGCTCATTCCCATATTTTCCACGGCGCCCTGCCGGTGCGCCAGAGTTCTTCCAGATGGTTCTTGTCCCGCAGGGTATCCATGGGCTGCCAGAACCCCTGGTGGCTCCAGGCAACCAGCCGGCCCTGGCTGGCCAGGGTTTCCAGCGGGTATTTTTCCCAGACCGTGTGGTCTCCGTCGATGAGGTCGATCACTTCCGGATTCAGGACGAAGAAGCCCCCGTTGATCATGCCTCCGTCACCTGCCGGCTTTTCCTCGAAAGCCTGGACGTGGTCATTGTTTACCCGCAGGGCGCCAAAGCGCCCCGGGGGGGTTACGGCCGAAATGGTGGCGGAGGCCTGGTGGGCTTTGTGAAACGCGATGCTGGCACCGATATCGATGTCCGCGAGGCCGTCCCCGTAGGTGAAGCAGAAGGGCTCATCCGGATTGAGAAAGGGGCTGACCCGCTTGAGCCGGCCACCGGTCTGGGTGTGTTCGCCCGTATCCACCAGGGTCACCCGCCAGGGCTCCGCATGCCGCTCATGGACTTCCATGCGGTTGTTCTGCATGTCGAAGGTCACGTCTGAGGTGTGCAGGAAGTAGTTAGCAAAGTACTCCTTGACCACGTAGCCTTTGTAGCCCAGGCAGATGATGAAATCGTTGATGCCGTGGGCGGAATAGATCTTCAGGATGTGCCAGATGATCGGCTTGCCGCCGATTTCGATCATGGGCTTGGGCTTCAGGTGGGATTCCTCGCTGATGCGGGTTCCGAGGCCACCGGCAAGTATGACGGCTTTCATGTGCTTGGATGTGCTCCAGTGAGTTCGGGAGGATGGCCAGGGGCGTAGCCGCCAGCCTGCAGGGAAGTCCGGATGGTGTCAGGGTTTCGCTGCGGGCTCAATAGGATGATGGCCTCTTTCCGGGGTGGGGCGGGGTGTCTGGGCATGGAGCAGTCAGGGGGTGAGGGCGGCCTCAGGTGGTGATGACCTTGTTCTTGCCCGATTGCTTGGCCTGGTACATGGCTTCGTCCGCTCGCCGGGTGACCGTGCCCAGGTTGTCGTCGGGTTGCAGGGCCGTTACCCCGGCGCTGAAGGTGATCAGCACCTTGTGGTGTTCATGCATGAAGATGCGCCGCGTCAGCTCCCGCTGTACCCGGACCATGGCCGTACTGGCCTGGGCCAGGGTCGTGTCCGGGAAGATGATGATGAACTCTTCGCCGCCAAACCGGGCTACCGTGTCCTGGGGGCGGAGTGTTTCCCGGATGACGGTGGCCAGGTGTACCAGGGCATCGTCTCCGGCACTGTGGCCCAGGCTGTCGTTGAGCTTCTTGAAGTTGTCGATATCCAGCAGCGCCAGGCAGATGGGGGTCTCATGGCGCTGGGCCCGGGCCGTTTCCTTTTCGTAGATTTCTTCCAGGCCGCGGCGGTTCAGCACTCCTGTCAGCTGATCATGGCGGATCAGGTGGCTGGTCTCCGCCAGTTCCTTTTCCAGGGCCTTGATCTGGTTTTCTGCTTCCTGGACCCGCTGCCGGGTTTGCTGCAACTCGTCATGGGAGCGCAGGGCGTTGATCTGGATGTTGCGGGTTTCCTGCATGACTTCTGTCAGCACCGACTCCAGGTCGTTGATGTTGTCGGCAGCACCTATCTTGGCTGCGCATTTCTCGATCTTGTTGTGATAGTCGGAGGTGGCGCCGGCAAAGTCAGCCAGATGGTCCACGAAACCGGCCAGCATGCTCTTCAGGGCGTCCTGGGCTTCCTGCAGGCTGAGCTTTAGCTGCCCCTGCTTGAAGATGACTTCCTTGAGACGCTGTTCGGCATCATCGATGGCGCGCTGGGAAAGCGGTTTTTCCACGATTCCCCGGATGACTTCGATCTGCCCGTGCATCCACTGGTCGTCCAGCACCAGCTCGCTGATGTTCTCCACCACCAGGCGCAGGAGCTTGAGCAGGCTGGCCCGCAGTTCCACCTGGTCCTCGACCTGCAGTTCCAGTTTGAAGGCAAAACGTTTGAGCGCTCCCTGGATGTCCTGCATCTGCTTGAGTGAAAGGGCGGCGCGGATGTTCTGGGCCAGTTGCTCCGTTTCCTGGGCCAGCTTGGGCTGCTCAGCCAGCAGGGGCGCAATGCAGGATTCCAGTGCGTAGGCAAATAGCTCACGAAACTCCGGCAGCAGGTCGGAAGGCTTGGTCGGCACGCCAGGCGCGTCGTCCGGTACAGGTACTGCGTCGCTCAGGGATATCTCGTCCCCGTCGGAGGTGCTGCCTTGAGACCAGGCCCGCTGCAGGTTTTCCAGCCTCCCGAACAGCAGGCGGCTGTTGGCGCTGGAACTGTTCAAAACATGTTCCAGGGATTCGCGCTTCTTTCCCTGGGTGAGACTGCCGGATTTTGCCTCCCACTGCCGGAACAGATCCCCAATCAATTCCGCCCAGGCGAGCCGCTGAACCTCGGTCAGTGTTGCCACATGATCCGTCAGCACCTTGCGGAAGCGCCCCCAGTCCTTGTACTTGATGGCTTCATCCAGCTCCCTGCCCAGGCGAGCCTGTTCCGGAGCGATGCGGGCCACTTCATGGGCTAACTGCTTCAGCTGCTTTTCCGGGAACTCCTCGGAGGAAAAGGGCTGTCCAGCTACTTCACTATATATAACCCTGTAGTTGTCCGGTGTCGGAGGGACCCGGCGAGCGGCCAACTGGCGAAAAGCTTCACGGGCGATTTCGGTGGGATTGCTCGGGGCTGTCATGAAGCACAGGCTAAAAGTAGGGACTGACCATTGTAGGCGTATGTCTATCAATTAGGGGAGTGTCAGGGCTATAATCCGCGCCTCTCCAGGGGCCCCCGTAGCATGAAGGTCGTGCAGTTGACTTGTAATCATCAGGCGTTGGTTCGATTCCGACCGGGGGCACCAGAAAGTTGCGAGAAGTAGTTGACAGTGGATTTAGATGCTGTAGAATGCGCAGCTCGTTGCCGCTGAGCGGTTCTGGAAAAAAGTGATTAATCAATGGGTTAGCGCTTTTTCTGGGGTGTTTGGAGGTGATTTTCTGGTTGTTGAGTGGTTTTGAAGAAATTTCAAAAAATGCTTGACAACAAGAAACGGTGCTGTAGAATGCGCACCTTCGCTGAACGCGGTGCGGTAAGCGAAACAAACGAAGCGAAGCGCTTCGATGATCTTTAAAAACTTGGACAATCGATAAGTGTGGGTGCTTTGAGGTGGGTCGAAAGACCTGTTTTAGAGCAAACACACAGTTAAGAAATTAACTGTC
>NZ_AUCH01000019.1 GCF_000429665.1 Azovibrio restrictus DSM 23866 | reverse complement strand
TTTAAGCCCCCTGTAGGGTCGTCGAAGACCACGACGTTGATAGGCTGGGTGTGGAAGCGCAGTAATGCGTTAAGCTAACCAGTACTAATTGCCCGTGCGGCTTGATCCTATAACCTTGAATCAACACGATTCAATGAAACAACTGTAGCAATCACCTCTACAAACCTTCTACCCCATTTTGCGTTCAGCTAACCCCTGAACATACAAGTTACGCTTGGCGGCCATAGCGTCCCGGTACCACCCCTTCCCATCCCGAACAGGACCGTGAAACAGGACCGCGCCAATGATAGTGAGCTTCCGCTCGCGAAAGTAGGTCACCGCCAAGCACCCATTCAAACACCCCGCTAGATACCTTCTAGCGGGGTGTTTACTTTTGTAATCCAGACCAACCACCTCCATCTCCTCAATAGAAATACTCCACCCCGCTCAAGCTAATTGCCGATTACGCAGCCATGACAGCATTGGGGGCATCCGGATCGGGCAATACTGCGATTAAAGTTGATCCGCCCCTTCAGACTTCCGGCGCTTACATCGCCGAGTCATGAAATATCGGTTTTGCCGAGCGGCAGCCGGCCGGGCTGTGATAGAATCGTCCCCGGCGGGTCTCCCCGCATTGCAGGGTGGTGAATCTGGTCAGGTCCGGAAGGAAGCAGCCACAGCCATTATCTGCAAGTGCCGGGGGTTAGGCTCGCCACTTTCTTTTTCTTCTCTGGATCTGAGTGCATGGGCTATCAGGTTCTTGCCCGAAAGTGGCGTCCTCGTAATTTCTCGACATTGGTAGGGCAGGAGCATGTGGTCAGGGCACTGACTCATGCGCTGAACGAGAGGCGCCTGCACCATGCCTATCTCTTCACTGGTACCCGCGGTGTCGGCAAGACCACCATTGCCCGCATCCTGGCCAAGTCACTGAACTGCGAGACCGGAGTCAGCGCTAATCCCTGTGGGCATTGCTCTGCCTGCCAGGAGATCGATGCTGGTCGTTTTGTGGATTTGCTTGAGGTGGATGCGGCCACCAACACGCGGGTCGAGGAGATGCGGCAGTTGCTGGAAAATGCCGTATATGCCCCAACCCGGGGGCGTTACAAGGTGTACGTCATTGACGAAGTACACATGCTTTCCACGTCGGCCTTCAATGCCATGCTCAAGACGCTGGAAGAGCCGCCGGAGCACGTGAAATTCATTCTGGCAACCACTGACCCGCAAAAAATACCGGTCACGGTCCTGTCGCGCTGTCTGCAGTTCAATCTCAAGCAGATGCCGGTTCCCTCCATCGTGGAGCATATGGGCCGTATTCTTGGCGCAGAGGATATCGCTTTCGAGCCAGAAGCCTTGCATGCCCTCGCTCGGGCGGCATCGGGCAGCATGCGCGATGCCCTTTCCCTGCTGGATCAGGCCATAGCCCATGGCGCCGGGCGGTTGGAGGCCGGGTTAGTGCGGGACATGCTCGGGACCGTGGATGCCGCCTATCTGCTGGATATTCTCGAGGCTTTGGCCCAGGGTGATGGCGCCAGGATGCTCGCCATAGCAGAAGACATTCAGGGGCGCAGTTTGTCCTGTGCCAATGCTCTGCAGGAGTTGGCGGTATTGCTGACCCGGCTGCAGGTACTGCAATTGGTTCCTGGCATGGAAACGGCGGATTCCACTGCGAGAGAGCGTCTGGTACGCCTGGCACGGCACTTTTCTCCGGACTTCATTCAGCTGGCCTATCAGATTGCAACGCTGGGGCGCCAGGAGTTGCCCCTGGCTCCCGACGAGTACAGCGGTTTTGTGATGGTGTTGCTGCGCCTGCTGGCCTTTGCGCCCGTGGGGCAGGAGGAGGGGCTATCTAGGCCGGTTGCAGCGGCCGGGCGTCGGGCCTTGGCGGATAGTGTGAGCGCTGGCGCTGCCGCAGTGCTTTCCCGGGCCCAGGAACTGCCCCGGGCTGCTCCTGGGGCGGATGCGCTAACTCCGGCTTCTCAAGCTTCCGCGGTTCTGGATGTGAACCAGGATTGGCATGCGCTGGTGTCCACACTGAATGTGAGTGGCATGGCCCGGGAACTTGCGCAGCACTGTGATCTCGTGAGCCGCGATGGAGTCCAATGTCTCTTGCAATTGTCTCCAGCCCATCGGCATCTGCTTTTCAAGCCGGCCCAGGACAAGCTGCAGCAGGCCTTGGCCGAGCGCTTGGGCCAGGACGTGCAATTGCGCATAGAAGTTACCGAGGTGGCACGGGCTACCCCGGCCCAGGCTGCCGAACAGCACCGGCGTGAGCGCCAGGAGATGGCCATCGCGGCCATAGAGGCGGATCCCTTTGTGCGTGATGCAATTGAAACCTTTGACGCTTCCCTGGTGGAAGCATCTATCAAACCTATTGATTGACAGGAGTGCATGCAAATGATGAAAGGCGGGATCGCGGGCTTGATGAAACAGGCCCAGGCCATGCAGGCCAATATGGCCAAGGCCCAGGAAGAGCTGGCATTGCTGGAAGTGGAGGGGCAGGCTGGCGCGGGAATGGTGAAGGTGGTCATGACCTGCAGCCATGATGTGCGGCGGGTCAGCATTGATCCTTCCGTCATGGATGACAAGGAGATGCTGGAAGATCTTCTCGCTGCTGCCTTCAACGATGCCGTTCGCCGGGGCGAGGCCGTGAGCAAGGAGCGTATGGCTGGATTTACTGCCGGCCTGAATCTTCCCCCCGGCTTCAAGTTGCCGTTCTGATGCCGTGACGCCAAGTGCACTCGAGGGCCTGATCCAGGCCCTTCGCTGTTTGCCTGGCGTGGGCCCCAAGTCGGCCCAGCGCATGGCCTACCATCTGTTACAGCACGATCGAAAAGGCGCTCTCCAGCTAGTGGCAGCCCTCAACAATGCCCTGGAGGGAGTGCGCCACTGTCAGCGGTGTAACACCTTTTCCGAGCAGGACATCTGTGACCGCTGCAGCTCGCCCAAGAGGGATGCTTCACTCCTGTGCATCGTCGAAACTCCGGTGGACATGAACATGATGGAGCAGACCCTGGCTTACCAGGGTTTGTACTACGTGCTCATGGGTCGGGTTTCTCCCCTGGATGGCATGGGGCCCAGACAGTTGGGCCTGGAAAAGCTGATGGAGAGGGTGCTGGATGGTGTGGTCAAGGAAGTCGTTCTCGCGACCAATTACACCAATGAAGGCGAGGCTACGGCCCATTACCTGTCCACCTTGCTGGCCGAGAAAGGCATAAGGGTCAGTCGGTTGGCCAGGGGGGTTCCGGTTGGAGGGGAGCTGGAGTTCGTGGACCCAGGTACTCTGGCCCAGGCATTCCGGGAGCGTAGAACCGTCGACGAGTGAGGAAAGCCCTTTTTACATGTGGGGTTTGCTTGGCGTATAATCAATAAGTTTGGTTTATCTGGTTTAACGTTAGGGATCAGCGCTATGAGCAAAGAAGGAAAAATGGACTGCGGCAGGCGGCGATTGATCGTCGCTACTGCTGCGGTCGGGGGTGCGGGTGCGTTGGCGGTCCTGGTGCCGTTCGTGTCTACCATGCTCCCGTCCGAGCGGGCCAAGGCGGCAGGGGCTCCGGTCGAAGTGGATATCAGCAAGCTCGAACCCGGGCAGATGGTAACCGTAGAATGGCGGGGCAAGCCTGTCTGGATCATCAACCGTACCCAGGCCATGCTGGATACCTTGCCGCAGTTGGATGGCGAGGTCGCTGATCCCCAGTCCGATCGCAAGCAACAGCCCGAGTATTGCAAGAACGAGCACCGCTCCATCAAGCCCGAAATATTGGTGACCGTGGGTATCTGTACCCACCTGGGGTGTTCTCCTACCTCCAAGTTCAAGCCCGGTGTTGATGAAGGCATGACCCCTGACTGGAAGGGCGGCTTCCTTTGCCCCTGTCACGGTTCCACCTTTGACCTGGCTGGTCGTGTTTTCAAGGCCAAGCCTGCGCCGACCAATCTGGAAATCCCGCCGCACATGTATCTCTCCGATACCCGCATCCTCATCGGCGAAGATAAGAAGGGGGCTTAAGCATGGCTAATACCAATTTCGAAAAATACAAATCCGACGGTTCCCTGCCGGGCAACCTGCTGGAGTGGGTGGACGCCCGTTTCCCCGCCACTGCCATGTGGAAGGGGCACCTGTCCGAATACTACGCGCCCAAGAACTTCAATTTCTGGTACTTCTTCGGTTCCCTGGCCCTCTTGGTGCTGGTGATCCAGATCGTGACCGGTATTTTCCTGGTCATGCATTACAAGCCTGACGCATCCCTGAACGCTGCCGGCATTCCCGTGGCCTTCGCCAGCGTCGAGTACATCATGCGTGATGTGCCCTGGGGCTGGCTGGTGCGCTACATGCACTCCACTGGCGCTTCTGCCTTCTTCATCGTGGTTTATCTGCACATGTTCCGGGGCCTGCTGTACGGTTCCTATCGTCAGCCTCGCGAACTGATCTGGGTGTTCGGCGTGCTGATCTTCCTGTGCCTGATGGCCGAGGCCTTCTTCGGTTACCTGCTGCCCTGGGGACAAATGTCCTTCTGGGGGGCCCAGGTGATCGTGAACCTGTTTGGTGCCATTCCCCTGATCGGTGAGCCGCTCTCCATCTGGGTGCGCGGTGACTTCGTCATCGGTGACGCGACCTTGAACCGGTTCTTCTCCTTCCACGTCATCGCCATTCCCCTGGTGCTGATCGGCCTGATCGCAGCCCACATCCTGGCCCTGCACGAAGTCGGCTCGAACAACCCCGACGGTGTGGAAATCAAGAAGAAGAAGGACGAGAACGGCATTCCTCTGGACGGCATTCCTTTCCATCCCTACTACACGGTCAAGGATATCGTGGGCGTGGTGGTTTTCCTGATGGTCTTCTCCCTGGTGGTGTTCTTTGCTCCTGAGGGTGGTGGTTACTTCCTGGAATACAACAACTTCTTCCCGGCTGACCCCCTGAAGACGCCTCCGCACATTGCGCCGGTGTGGTATTTCACGCCTTACTACTCCGTGCTGCGTGCCATGGTCTGGAACTTCTTCGGCCTGGATGCCAAGTTCTGGGGTGTGGTGGGCATGGGCGCCTCCGTGGTGGTGTTTGCCTTCCTGCCTTGGCTGGATCGTTCCCCGGTGAAATCAATCCGTTACCGTGGTCCCATCTTCAAGTCTTTCCTGACTGCCTTCGTGATCTGTTTCTTCATCCTCGGTTATCTGGGTACGCAAGCTCCCAGCTACTGGGGTGAGAAGGTTTCCCAGGTGTGCACGGTGATCTACTTCGCCTTCTTCCTGCTGATGCCCTGGTATTCCAAGATCGATAAGTACAAACCCGAACCGGAAAGGGTCACCTGGAAATGAAAACCATGCGTAGCCTGAAAACTCTGTTTGCAGCCCTTCTGCTGGCGCCTACCCTGGCGTTTGCCGCGGGCGCCGCCCTACACCTGGACAAGGCTCCCGATGTCTCCGGTGATAAGGCTGCCCTGCAAAACGGCGCCAAGCTGTTCGTGAACTATTGCTTGAACTGCCATGGTGCCAGCGCCTTGCGCTACAACAAGCTGCTGGACCTGGGGCTCACCGAGCAACAGATCAAGGACAACCTGATGTTCACCACCGACAAGATCGGTGAGCAGATGAAGGTCGCCATTCGTCCTGAGGACGCCAAGAAGTGGTTTGGCGCTGCTCCTCCGGATCTGTCCCTGATCGCCCGTGCCCGTGCTTCCGCCGATGGTAGCGGTGCTGACTGGTTGTACACCTACCTGCGCAGCTTCTACCGGGACGACAAGCGCCCCACCGGGTGGAACAACGTGGTGTTTGCGAATGTGGGCATGCCGCACATCCTGTATGAACTGCAGGGTGAGCAGGTGTTGGGGCCTGACCACAAGCTGACGCTGGCTGTTCCTGGCCAGTTGTCTCCTGCCGAGTACGACACCCAGATCCGCGATCTGGTGGGCTTCCTGGTCTGGATGGGTGAGCCTACCTCCGGCTTGCGCAAGCAACTGGGTGTGGCCGTCCTGCTGTTCCTGGGCGTTCTGTTTGTCCTCGCCTATCTCCTGAAGAAGGAATACTGGAAAGACATCCACTAAGTATCCTCTGCTTCAAACCGGCATCGCCACCTGGTTAACCGGGGGCGATGCCGAATCTTTTTAGGTCAAGCTGCCATGATGAACCTTTATTCCGGGACCACCTGTCCCTTCAGCCATCGTTGCCGGATCGTCCTTTTCGAAAAGGGCATGGATTTCCAGGTCATTGATGTGGATATGTTTAACAAGCCGGAAGACCTGGCTGTCATCAATCCCCATAACCGCGTCCCGGTGCTGGTGGAGCGGGACCTGGTGCTGTACGAACCCAACATCATCAATGAGTACATTGACGAGCGTTTTCCCCATCCCCAACTGATGCCGGCGGATCCCATCATGCGGGCCCGGGCCCGGCAACTGCTGTCCGGCATGGAGCGGGAAATCTTTTCCTTCATCGAGCCCATCGAAAAGAACATCAAGGCCGCCGATAAGGCGCGTCAGGAAATCGCAGCTCGGCTGACTGAACTGACCCCCATCTTCAGCAAGCAGAAGTTCATGCTGGGTGATGATTTCTCCATGCTCGATGTGGCGGTGGCCCCCCTGCTGTGGCGCCTGGACCACTACGGCATTGATCTGGGCAAGGCTGCTGCGCCCCTGATGAAATACGCCGAGCGCATCTTCAGCCGCCAGGGCTTCATCGATGCCCTGACCCCCTCCGAAAAGGCGATGCGCAAGTAATGGACTTCAGCCAAGCTCCTGCCGATCTTCCGTCCACCAAGCCCTATCTGGTTCGCGCCATCTGGGAGTGGTGTAACGACAACGGTTTCACGCCTTACATGGCCGTGGAGGTGGATGGCTCTTGCCGCGTTCCCATGGAGTTCGTCAAGGACGGGCAGATCGTCCTGAACATCGGTATGGAGGCCACCAACAAGTTGCAGATGGGCAATGACATGGTGAGTTTCCAGGCCCGTTTTGGTGGTGTGGCGCGGGATATTTCCGTGCCCATGGCGCGGGTTGCTGCCGTGTACGCCCGGGAGAACGGTGCCGGCATGGCCTTCGAAGTGGAGGAGGTGTCGTCCCGGGAGGACGAGACCCCCGAGGATCCTCCGGAACCCCCGCCGCCTAGTGCCGGGCGCCCCCATCTACAGCGCATCAAATGAGTGATTCATGCCCCGCCATGGCGCGGGGTTTTTTTTGCTGCACTGTTTTGGCGCACACTGGAGCGAAAATACGGGGTTTTTCATGGCACGGCCGTTGCTAACGGCATTGCTGCCACAGGATAAAATCAAGGAGGAGCCCATGAATTTTGCCCAGTACATCAAGGAGATCGGGCGCGGCACCAGCGGCGCCGCCGACCTCTCCGAACAGGACGCCGAAAAGCTCTACGCTGCCATACTGGATGGCGGTGTGCCGGAGCTGGAGTTGGGGGCCATCATCCTTGCCCTGCGCATGAAGGGAGAATCCCGGGAGGAAATGTCGGGTTTCCTGCGGGCCGCCGAAACCCGGGCCTATGGCCTGCGTCGCCCTGCCACGGAAATCCGGCCCCTGGTCCTGCCTTCCTACAACGGTGCCCGCAAGGGAGCTAACCTGACACCCCTCCTGGCCCTGCTGCTGCAACGCTTCGGCGTGCCGGTATTGGTGCACGGGCTCCTGGAGGGTTATGGTCGGGTGACTTCCGGGCATGTGTTCCGGGAACTGGGGCTGATGCCGGCCGCCTCCCTGCATCAGGCTCAGCAGAGCCTGGATCAGGAAGGACTAGCCTTTGTCCCCCTGTCGGCCCTTTCGCCGGGGTTGGCGGAGCAACTGGCCTTGCGTTCCCGGCTGGGTTTGCGCAACTGCGCCCATAGCCTGGTGAAGATGCTGGATCCTTTCCAGGGTCAAGGGGTGCTGGTGGCAGCAGCCACCCATCCGCCCTATCTGGATCTGATGCGGGAAATACTGCTGCACAAGGGGCAGACAGCCCTGCTGCTGCGGGCCACGGAAGGGGAGCCCTTTGCCAATCCCAAGCGTCGTCCCCGCATTGAACTCATTCAGGAGGGAGATTGTCAGACCCTCTTCGAAGCAGAGCACGACAGCATCAAGTCCCTGCCGCATCTGCCTGAAGAAGCCGATGCCCGGGTCACTGCCCAGTGGATACGCCGGGTGCTCGATGAAAATCTGCCCCTGCCTCTGCCCCTGGCCAATCAGCTGGTTTGCTGCCTGCTGGCTAGTGGCTGTGCCAGGGATTTCCATGAAGCCAAGGCCCTGGTGGCCGTGGAGGCCAAGGTTCCAGGCCTCAATATCTGAGAGGAGTTCCCATGTCCGCAGTCTCGGCCCTGATCCTGTTTGGCCATGGGGCCAGAGACCCGGAGTGGGTCCAGCCGCTGCGGGCGGTACGGGATCGGGTGGCGGCTGCGCACCCGGACTCCCGGGTGGAGCTCGCCTTTCTGGAATTCATGAGCCCCGATCTGGCCGCCCGGGTGGCCGAGTTGGCTGCAGCCGGAATATCCCGCATCACGATCCTGCCCATGTTCATTGCTCAGGGAGGGCATTTGAAGCGGGAACTGCCGGAGATGCTGGCCGCGCTCCAGGCAGCCCATCCCGGGCTGAATCTGGAACTGGCTCCGGCCATCGGCACCACTGAACGGATCATCGCAGCCATGGCCGTTCAGGCGACCGATTACCTTCAGACAACCATGAATGCAACAAAAAACCCGGAATGATCCGGGTCGTGGGAGCGGGAAACGCTGATCCTGGTGTCAGCGAACGTGTTGGGGCAGGGGGTGCGTTGCCTTGAGGTGCTGGTAGGCCATGTGGCACCGGGCGGCTTTTTCCACGTCGCCGTGGGCCAGGGCATGGTTGAGGTTGTCCAGCACCATGGTGTGCAGGCTGCAGACTCCTTCCGGAGTCTTGAGTAGTTCGTTGCTCAGTTCGGCAGCAACAATGACAGGGATGTGTTCGTGTTCGGCGATGGCTTCGATTTCGCTGCAATCGAGGTCGCAAAAATCGAGACAGTCTTTGAGTGACAGCATGTGCTCCTCCTTTTCTGGCCAGCTACGCAGTAGACAAGACCCGTAGCTTGCGCCACGCGTATCGATGTTCTGATCGTGTCTTCCGCCTTGTGGTTGTTATGGGTGGAGGAATGCCTGATTTGTAGCTCAATCTCGGGTAAAAACCAAGGGCGCGGCGGGTGGCCGGGGAATGCCCGGATCAAAGCTTTAAATGGCCGTCCGGCAGGCTGTGGGACAGTTGCAGGCGGCTGATGCAGGGGCGCAGATCCAGGCCGGTGCGCTCCTTGATTTCCAGGGCCCGCGTCCGCATCGTTTCCAGCCGGGTCTCCACGGCTTCACCGCTGGCGGCAAAGGCGATGGCGTTGCCGCTGTCGCAGGAGGGAAAGACCATGCTGCGGCCTGCGAAAGCTTTGGCGAGGCGTCGGGCGGCGGCCTGGAAGCCCCGGCTGCGGCTGAGCAGGTTGACGGCCAGCAGGCCCCGGGGGCCCAGGGCCTGGCGGCAGGCTAGGTAGAAAGCCTCGCTGTCCAGGGGGCCGGGACGGCCGTTGGCGCCAAAGCCATCCAGCAGGATCAGGTCAAAGTGGGCGGCAGGAGCGGTATGCATCCACTGGGCGGCATCAGTGATGAGAATTTCCATCCGGGGGGCGCTGGTCGGCAGCTTGAAGAACTGGCGGGCTGCCGCGACCACCCCGGGATTGATCTCCAGCACCGTGAGCCGGGTTTCGGGAAAATGCCGGTGCATGAACTTGGCCTGGGAAGCGGCCCCCAGGCCCACGATCAGGCAGGTGCCGGGCCAGTCTTCGTGGGGGCGGAGCAGGAGGCCGGCCAGCATTTCCCGGGTGTACTCCAGCTCCAGGGACCAGGGGCGGGCAATCCGCATGGCGCCCTGAATCCAGTCAGAGCCAAAATGCAGGTAGCGCACGCCATCGGCTTCGCTGATGTCGATATCGTGTTCAGGCACTCAGCGTACTCCCCAGCTGTCATCGTCGCTCACCAGGCGCAGCTGATGTTCCTGCAGGGCTGCAGGCATCTGCAGGGTGAGCGGGTCCCAGCCTTCCAGTTCCAGCACCCGGGCCAGACAGGCCTCCATGATTTCCAGGCACTGACCCGCTGCCTGCGCTATGGTCTGGTGCACCTGGACATCCGTCGAGGTGTGATCCAGGCAATCCCGTTCATACTGCAGCAACTCCCTCAAGCCCAGCACCATGCGGCAGAGCTGGCTGGGGCAGGCACACTGATGCAGCAGTACCTGCTCCAGGATGCGGGTGACGTCCTCGTTGCTGTAGCTTTGCCGGGCCATGGTGCTTCCTCGTAGTAAGTCAGGGGGCCCGCTTCTGCAGCAGGGCCCGGATATCCTCGGCCATGGATTCGGGCGTGGCATCGTGGCCAATGGCCAGGCGCAGCCGGCCTTCCGGGTCGTAGGCGTAGGTGGTGACACTGTGGTCTATGGTGTAGGTGCTCGGCGTGCTGCCCGGATTGATCTTGTAGAACACCCGGAACTCCTTGGCTACGGCAGGGGTGTCCTCTGGGCTGGTCCGCAGTCCAAGAAAACTGGGGTGGAAGGCCGGCACGTATTCCCGCAGCAGCTCCGGGGTGTCACG
Organism: Azovibrio restrictus DSM 23866; assembly: GCF_000429665.1. GTDB lineage: Bacteria > Pseudomonadota > Gammaproteobacteria > Burkholderiales > Rhodocyclaceae > Azovibrio > Azovibrio restrictus. Next base: position 75,682 of record NZ_AUCH01000019.1, on the reverse strand, counting down.
TTCAGGGTCCACGGTGACGAACAACACCTGCACCCTGGCCGCATCGGAGCCCAGCAGCTCCATGACCCGGGCTGCCCGGGACAGGGCCGTGGGACAGACGTCCGGGCACTGGGTGTAGCCGAAGAAGATCAGCACCACCTGGCCGCGCCAATCGGCCAGGCTACGCTCCCGGCCCTCCGGGTCCTTGAGGCGGAAATCCCGGGCGAACTGGGGGTTGTTCACTTCGGTGGCGTGAAAGCGGGGCGTGGCCTGAGGCCTGTCGCAGGCAGCCAGAACCGTGGCTGCCAGCAACAGGACCGCCAGGCCGGGTTTGAATCCGGGCATGGCGGGTACCTCAGTGATGGTGCTGGTGGGCATTGGGCGCCGCCGGCGCAGCCACCGCATTCAGGGGGCGCACCTCTGCCTGCACCACCTGTTCCTGACGTTGCTTGCCCTCGTTTTCCAGCACCAGGGTGATGGCAACTTTCTCGCCCACCGAGACGGGCTTCTTCAGGTCCATCAACATGATGTGATAGCCGCCGGGTTTCAGTTCCGTCACCTTGCCGGGGGCCAGGGGCAATCCGGGCATGGCCCGCATTTTCATCACTCCGTCCTGGGTGACCATTTCATGGACTTCCACCACCCCGGCCACCGGCGAGCTGGCGCTCACCAGGGTCATGGGCGTGGCCGGGGAGAGCTTCATGAAAGCCCCGGTGGCTTTCTGCTGGGAAGTGGTGGCGCGCACCCAGGGGTCGGTGACGGTGACCTGGGCGTGGGCAAGCAGGGGGAGGAGGGCGGCGCAGGCCAGGGAAAGAATACGGATTTGCATGATACGAGTCTCCACGAATGAGATGGGGGAAAGGAGGTATGGGCCGGCTGCCGGGCCTCTACCTGTCAAGCGTGGAACAAGCGGGGGGGCGCCCGGGGGCGGGCCGCCGGATAGCGGAAATCGTGGACGGGAGCTGTATCGCCGGCGCTCTGCCAGTCATGTCCGGCAGCCACGGGGGCAGCTGGGGCCGCTCCCGGAGCGGGAGGAGCTGAGGCCTGCTGGGCCATGCCACACAGGGGGCAATGGAACTGAGGAAGCGGTTTGCCGTCATCCGGGGCCTGGCCCGACCAGACGATGCCCTGGGGCGTGCAGATGGGGGCGGCCCCGGACACCAGCCAGGCTGCCTGGTGTCCGGCGGCCACCGGAACCGCTAGCTGTTGCAGGAACCACGCCAGCAAGGCCAGCCCCAGAGCCCGGGAAAACACTGCAGGGAAGGACGAACGGCGCACGCACAAACCCCTCATTTGGTCCCCTCGACAGGAACCCCAAAGCCGCAATTCTGCATCATCCTGGCCATTATGTCGTGACTGGTTCGTGTTACGCCGCCTTGCCGTACAGAGTACGCAGCTGCAGCGACTTGCAAACGAACTCGAATATATCCGATTCCTTGTACCTGGCTAAGCGGGAATAGGCCCTGTTTTCAAAGTAGCGCTCCAAATCCTCATAGACGCCGCTGTCCTGGAGGCACTTGAACGCCCGGGCCGGGGTGAAGCGGTTCCTGGCGTAGATGGACAGGAGATTGCCGACGGCCAGCATCAGGTTCTTTTCGTTGCCAAGGCCCGGGGTTTTCTTCACCCGCTTATACATCACGTCACCCCGAGGGGCCGAGAACTCCACCGACTCTATGAGCAGCTGCCACATGGGATCAAGGTAACGGATAAAGCCCGACTCGTTGCGAGTCTCCAGGCGGAAGGAGTTCAAGCCGTATTTCCACAGACCCTGGAGGTGTTGAGACACACCCAGGACGCCAGACCAGACATTCCCCTGGAGGGTAAAGCCGTATTCCATGCCCTGGGCCACTCCCCGGCCAAACTCTGCCAGCACGGAGTGATGGAAGCGCAGCTCCAGGCGCCACACCGGTTTTCCTTCCTGATAGGCGGGCTTGTCGAAATCCTCCCCGGGGGTGCGCTTCCACACGTCCTGCCAGAAATCCAGCTTGTCTATGGCCTTGGCCTGGACGTCCTTCCGATACACGGCCAGCTGCACCGAGGCTGCAGACCCGACCAGATAGGACTGGCCCCGGTTGTAGGTGCTGGCAACTTCGCCCAGGTCCCAATACAGGAGCTTCTGGGAGTCATGGGACACGATGCGCCGGGCACGGGTTACCAGACGGTCCTGGAAGTCCCTGGGGGGCTCCCAGCCCTGCACGTCGATACACATATGGACAGCAACGCCGGATGTAGCCGGGTGGCTGATGAAGAAATGCCGGGCCAGGGCGTTCAGCTCCTTGGCTATCTGATCATGGGAACGGGGATAGAGCCAATGGGGGGAGGCTTCTATCTTCACGTGGGAGGCTGAATCCGCCTTATCGGCATAGCGGGACTTCACGAAGCAGATCAGCCCCAAGTCTGAATTCTGCAACCGGAACTGGTAGCCGGAAGCCCCACCGGAGCCAATGGCCCAGGGATGGCCCGCCAGCTCGATGCACTCGCCGAAGCCTTCGAGGTAGAGGGATTCTATGGTTTCCAGCAAATCAGCCTGGAGCGTGCCCGTGTATAGCTGCTTCACGGTATCCAGCCCCTGATGGAGAACCCGGACGCCTTCCAGGTTGCACTGGCCCAGCTCGGAGAGGAACAAACGTCCATTGGGGTCCTGTTTGTTTTCCATCAAGGATTGGACGCTGTACCGATCCCACAGCCTGACTTGCTTGTTCATGTTCGCCCTTTCTAATGTGACCTAATGTGGAGTAACTGCCGCCTACTCTTCTCTTTCTGTGAGACGTGCTACAGGCCCGTCTCCTGGGCGCCCGGTGGGGGGGCGCCGACCGCTCCGCGCCTGGCGCTCCCCACCGGGCGCCCCTCATATCGGCACCCGTGACACCTCTAGCATCAGCATCAGTTGCGTATTGCTTTGGGAGTCCGACTTGGAGCGCATCCAGTCGGGTAGGAACGAAAGCCCAGAGGAAGAGGCAGATTCCTTGTTTTCATCTAGGCCACCCATCAACAGCACCTGACTTTCCGACAAATCCACGACCGTTTCCAAGTCCCGCTTGATGATGGTCGGGCTATCAATCCCGCTTGTGGTAGTGCGGCTAAAGTTGCTTACCTGCTGGGCCAGCTTGATCAGTACCCGATCCCTGAAAATCCTTGGCGTTACTTGGAAAATAACCCCGGCTGATCTGTACTCGATAGATTGGAGGGCGTTACCGTTATCGTCATAGGACACAGCGCCCCGGGTAGGGACTTCCGAGCCCACGACTATTTTTCCCGTATGACCATCCGCAACGACTAGCCGGGGTTCCGTAACGATGCGGAAACGGGTATCCCCCTCCAGGGCAGATACAAACGCTTCGACAGAACTATTCTTGATCTTGACGAAGTTCTGATCCATGACCCCACCGGCTAGCGACACACCGAGTTTGGAGCCCAGGAGATTGAGCGCTAGCCCTACATTGAACGATTCATCCCCGGACGTGGAGAGCTCCACCAAAGCCGCGCGAATGGTTACCGAGGGGGCAGGGATATCTACCTTTTCCAGTAGTGCCATGACCTTTTCAACGCGGTCTGGTGGCCCTGTAATCACCATTACGTCCTGCGTCAAATCGGCTGCAGCTTGAACCACCTGAGTTTGTACTGCCATCGGCTGGGCCTGGGCAGTGTTAGCAGCAGGCTGGCCTGCCTGGAGCTGAACAGGCTGGGGCTGTTGAAAGGCAAGCTGGCTTGACCGATCAACGACACCGGCAAGGGCCTGGAGATAGGCGACCGACCTAAAGCGAGGTTGATAAACCTCCACAATATCCCCAGGGCTATAGCCTCCCGGGGCTTCTGTTCTGGCAACGTCAATGTAATAGACCTTTTCCTTTTCTGTGACGACCAGACCGGAAAAGGCCAGCACTTGAGAAAGAACAGAAGGAACCGCATCGCGTGACTGAACATCAACACGCATTGATATAACTTTTTCAATCAAAACAGCGTCAGGGGACAGCACATAAGAGCGCCCAAGGATTTCCCCATAAACCGCCTGGACGAGCTGAACGACTGGAACCTTGTCAAATTTCAATGCAATGGGTTCAGCAAAAGCAGCTGATGATAACAGCGCCAGGAATAGAATCCGCCAAATCATAATGCCCCCCTTACCCATAAGCCCTGCTGAATTTCATATTCCGCCTGACCATTGGAAAAACGTTTAACTGAAATGGCTATTAAATCCCGGCCATCCGACAGCAAGACATGGGTTTGACCATTCACTTGATAAGAGCCAAAAGCAGAAATTGAAGGGTCAAAGGATTTTTCTTGTTCCGCAGGTTTTTTAATGGATTCGGGAGCAGGGGAAAACAGGTGCCGAATCTCAGCCGATCCAAAGCCTATGATGAAGCCAATAATTAGCATTCCAAAAATGACCTTTTTCATACGCTGCCACCATGTCAAATAACGGCCTTTTATATCGTAAGCCGATAGATAGAAAAATCCGGCCCCATTGGGAATCCCTATCTCAGGATTCAAAACCTGCAATGTGTTATAGCCTTTGTATAAATCACTGCCTGTAAATAGCTCCCTGTCACACAAGGGCGCCCTGGGATGGCTCCCTAGTCTGATAATGACTCTGTGCATTTTTGGGAGTTTTGCGGTTCCGTAGGTCAGCCGACTGACAAAGGGAATCATCATTCCCTCTAAATTGACGGCATAGCCGAAACGCTCGAACAGGGCTTCCCTAATCTGGGAGTCAATCATGTTTGAATGCTGGGCGAGCATGCATAAATCCCAGCCGAATTTCCTAGACTGAGCCAGCCAAGCAATTAGCTCAATGCGCCCCTTTTTATCCTCGTTCCAGGAGCGTGAGTTAATGAAAGCGGCGCATTCATCAAGCAGCAATAGGCCGTTTCTCTTTTCATTAACAGGGTCAGGATTGCCCAGGGGCATGGCTTTCAGATCAGACGCCAGGGGCCAATCCGGCAAACGGTAGGGGCGCACCTTGTTGAAAGGCGGGGCCAAATGCTCAACAAACAAATCAACGTTTGTTGCCACCATGCGCCCCTCCCTGATGTAGCGCCGGACCATGGACATAGCAAACAGGGTTTTACCCTGGCCCCGCTTCCCTGTCAGTAGAAGGCCCTGAGTCATTAGAAGCCCCAGATTCGCAACGTTTCCCGAAGCTGGGCCCGGTGGGCTTTGTAGATCATAACGGCAAGATCAAAACCTATGACCGCAGAGAAAACGGCCTCTGCATTATCGGGCCATGCCAGAAAATAGCCCATCCAGAAATAGGGGTTATCAATTGAATAGACAAGGCCAAGAACCAGGGCTTTAGCTAACAGGAAAAGTGCAGTTAATAAGCCAATGTAGGCCACCATGAAGGCGGCGATTCGGGCAACCCTAATGGAGAATTTTGCGGCGAAATAGGCAACTATTCCACTAAAGTAGCTGGCAAAAAACTTATAAATATGGCCCATGTTGATCCCCTTTAATCCGAACTGTTAGAGCGGGTTACGCGCTTGTAAATGTACAACGCGGCAAGTGCATAAACGAGCCATGACATGAATTCCCTAAATTTTTGGGCCTTGTCACAGAATTCAATTGGAACGGAGCCGGATAGCCCTTTAAATGGCCCCCTTGTCATAGATATGCTAATCATGATGTTTTCACAGGCTATGTGATTGGTGGGCCATAGCTTGGGGAGGAAGTTGGTAAAGCCAAAGTTATTGGAGCCGTTTTTATCCACATACTTGGAAAGGTTATCAACGGCTTCCTGTTCCTTGCCCTTTAGTTCATCCAGTTTTTCCGTGGCTTCTTTGTCCTTTCCTTCAAAGCCCGAATCATCAATTGAACACGGAGGCTGACCACTACCCCCACAGCTGCCCGAGCTGGAGCCAGTGCCAAAAGAACCGCCATAGATAAACTTCCCTGTTTTTGATTCGGATACATCGCCAACAGTGGCGCCATTGCCGGAGCTTGAATAGGTGCCTGTATTTATGGTTTGCCAGTTCTCGCCATTTTTGCTTGTGATGGTATAAGTTCCATCCGCATTTCTTACTATCTCTGTTTCCCCATCTGCACTTTTCATCATTGCCATATTGCCATTAACTGTAAGCCGATCAGCAACGGCCTTGCAGTTAGGGTTATTGGCATCTGTCTGGAAATTACCGTTTTTAAAAATGACTTCACAGGGGGTAGTAGCGGGTTTGGTTTGCTCTCCAGTCATGCAGGAACCGGTAGTTGAATTGTAGGAGTAACCATCCGGGCATAGCTTGACCATCCGCTTGTAATGAACTGCTACGCTATTGTTAGCGCCATATTCAAGCTTATCGACCTTGTAACCTTCCGCAAGCGGCTGCAACACGTTATTGGCATGGGATTCACTAACGGTGAATGCACGACTAGGGTCAATGCTGCCCGTACAGGTGTAGTTAACGTTTTGGCATTCGGGAAGTGACCCACTGTAAAAATCAGTAGCAATCCAGTCGAATCTGTGTGAATTGTCAGAGCTGATAATGCTGTATTCCTTTTTGGCGAGCGTGGCGCTTGTGTACTTCTTAGTGGTGGCCCGAGCATTCCAATATGAATAGGTGCTTCCTCCAAAAATATCCTCATAAGCCAGTGACTCTTCGGGAGTAAGCATCGCATCATCTCCTAGGCTGTATATGTCCTTAACTTTTTGTCCTGTGCTGGCGTATACAACCGCCCCAGTTATTGCCACAAGATTTCCTGTAACAGGCGGGGCTGTATTTGGATTCAAGCTTTTGGGAGTGGGGTCCGTTTCCCCTTCCTTGGGATCATTCCACTTTTCCGGGTCTGGATTAGCCCGCTTGGGATTCTCGCTGTTCATGTGCACAACAACCTGGGCCTTGCCCTTTGCGGTTGCAGATTCGGGGTTTTTGTCGGCCAGCATAATGGCCCCCACGGCACCAACAGTTGCCACCGTTTCGGCTATTTTCCAGACTTGAACATTGGCTGCAGCCGAACGACCGAGCACAACAACCGTGCTAGTAATCGGGGTGGCCAGGAAACGGAGGGAACTAAAAGTAATCCCTGCCCAATAAATAAGCCCTGCAAAAGGGCCAACCGCCAAAGCTGCACCAGAGAAACAAAGAAGAAAAACTAAAATTGCTTTGCGTTTGTTCGACTTGGCAAACATGGATTCCCCCTGCTGAAACGGAAACCGCTACCCAATAAAAATGGGGAGCCACTGGGGCTCCCCTGGTAGCCCACCCACAGGGCCTACCCTCCAGCAGCCCACCCACAGGGCCTGCTGGAAACTGCAGATCAGCCAAACATCGTGTTCCAGAACTTCTTCAGGAGCTTCGGCGCGGTGATCAGGGCCATGATGCCCAGCATGTAGGGCCAGAACTTGGCGATCAGGTCAGCGGTAGTGTCCTGCATCTGGGTAAGGCCAGTGCCCAAGGCTGCCGTCATGTCCGCAGTCAGGACAGACGCAGCCTGGGCAGAGCTGACAGCCATCAGACCGACGGCCAGGGCGAGAAGGGCGAGCAACTTTTGTTTCACGGTGTTCATGGTGTATTACCTCCTGGCACTATAAAAAATCTGTTTCCGGCCGTGCCAAACCGAAAACAGATGAATCAAGATGTTAAATCCCGCCCTAATAGATCAAACGCCCTGAATACATAGCCTATTCCAAATCCAACCCCCCAGAATGCTACGCCATACCCCAGTAGCTGAATATCCATTATTTCCTCCCTTGGGCGAAGCCCATAAAGAACAAGAACAACATGGCTAGAGGAATCAATATGTCCTGAACCGGGAGGCTTGAAAATACCCCGGAATTGCTTTCGATCTCGCATGTATTAAGCCGGAGGGATGTAGTATCAAGACCGTTGTAAACAGAATTGTTGCTTATGCGAGTGGTGTAGCTGACTTTTAGCGTGGAGGTTGATTGGTCAAAGTTGTAGCTTGTAATGTAGGTCAAGTAATAAAGCTGGCTGGAGTTTGAAACGGGAATTGGTAATTCAGAATAAACAGAATCACGAAGGCCGATTGCATCCAGGCAATTCCCCTTGTAGTACCAGCCGGAGGCCATCAGAGGCCCCCTTTGGAATTTGTCCCGCTTACACTTGCGGGGACGGCTTTGGCCGGGAGGGAAAGGGCGGGGGACCTTCCCGGCTTGGGCACCGACTGACGGCCCGTAACTTGTTCATTCCCCCGCATGGGTCAGGCTGCCTTGCGTTCCGGGGGCAGCTGCTGGCCCTTGACCGGGGATGCTTTCAGGACGCGAACCGCAGCCTTGCCACGGGAGCCCCGGGCAAACTCCACTTCACAGTCAAACTGCATCGGGAAGCCGTAGCCCCGGAATTGCTCGAAAACGGCGTACTTGCCGCCGAACTCCACGACCTCGATTCCGAGGACATCCTCGTTTTCTCCATCGGTTTCCTTCTGGGCATAGACTTTCACGCCGCTGATACCGTCGAAGCTGAACCGGGAAACGCCCAGCACGTTCAGGCGCATGTTTCCCTTCATGGTCATTTCAGTACTCATTTCACACCTCACTTTTCATACTCCCCCTGGTAGGTTGCCGAGCCCGGACGGGGGAGCCTTGTCCGGTGGCGGTTAATTGATCCCAAGGGTTACCCGGGAAGGGACGAGAAGAAGGCGTACCGCCTTTGCTCCACGATCCATTGATCAGTCTTTAGGTGCTTCCAGCTGAAGGGACGGGGGCGGGTTTGCCGTGCGTAGTGCAGGGCATCCTGCAGCCGTACCAGGGGCAGCGCCGCCAGGGGGGCCATGGGGCCGGGACGGAAGCGGCCCACGACATAGGCCCAGGGGTCCCTTGGGAAAAACCACACCACCGATTCCCCGGGGGCTTTCCCGACTGCCTGCCGCGCCTTTCCCTTTGCCCACAGGCTGAAGCCTGTGGACAAAGCGGCTTGGCGGCTCGACGATTCGGTGCCCGAATCGCCGACCCCAGTTATGCCTCCGGCGGCCCTGCCGGGGGCTTCCCCTTTAGATATAAGGTCCTTAAAACCTAAAACCTGCGCCCCCTGGCCCATGGGCGGGGCCTCTTTTCGGGTTATGCCCCCTCCCTCATAGGGCAGGGCCTCCTTCCTTCGGATCAGGGCTCCCCCCCTTCGGGTTAGGGCACCTTCCCCTTGGGGCAGTGGCCCTTTGCCCTGGAGGTGCGGGGGTTCCGTGGGCGGGGCGCCCCGCCCATGGGCCAGGGGGGCCGCGTTGCGTTTTACTTCTTCCAGCCGTGCTTCCCAGTCAGCACCACGCGCTTTCGCGTGATGGGCAGGACCTACGGCCCAGCGAGCTGGGCCTAGTCGCCGTAAAGCCTGTCCCGGGGCAAAAGGCGCCCCGGGCCATTTACGGCGCGCCTGTGGCGTCCTGCTTTCCTTCTTTTGCCGCCGGGGTTTGGCTTTTAAGGAGGAGGGGGGATAGGTAGGGGCCAGGGGCTGGGGGGCAGTGCTGGTTTGACCGCCCAGGCTGGCCGCGTCCTGGGGCCGGGCCAAAGCCCAGGGCTCCGAACTCTGCCGGAGGAACAGCCGCCGGAGAATGGCCGCGTACGTCATGCCGCTACCCCCAAAGCGTTCCGGGCCTGGGCCACACGGGCCCGAATATCCAGGTCCTGCAGGTAGCCATTAATCAGGCCCCGCTTTGTGGGGCGCGTCACGCTTTCATAGCGATTCATGGCGACCCAGTCCCGGCCATTGCGGGACACCGTGTAACAGTCGCCATCGCACAGAACGACGTGATAGACACCAGGGCGGACGGGTTTGACAGTCATCATCAAACCCCCGCCAGGGCAGGACGGCCCCGGAGCTTCTGGGCCTGTTCGACCAGACGGGCCAACAGGTGGCCGTCATAGTCCATGATGGCCGCGACCAGGGAGCGCACATCCCGGCAAGGCTTCTGTTTGCCATCCGGACGAATCCAGATGAAGCCACGCTTCAATGCCTTGACCACCTTCTTAGCAAAGCTGAAAGCCATCTTGAGCTGTTCGCCCAGGACCACTTCCCCGGCCTTGATGAAAATCCCGCTTGCTACCTTCCCGCCCTTTTTCATGATCATTCCCCCACGTCAGCTTCCAAGCAGCGCTGGGTCAGCAGCGCCAGATTGATAAAGCGGTACTTGCCTTGATTCACCACCGGCAAATAGCCCTTGTCGCAGAGGCCCCGGACCACGCCTTCATCCAGGCCCACCATTTCCGCAAAGCGGCGCCAGTGCATGAGGGGCACCGGGGGAAGCTGGACAACTTGGGATTCAATGGGCATCGCGCTACACTCCACAACAGACCACTACATTAAGAACATCGTCGGTACATGAGTACATTGTAGGTACCGTACATGCGATGTACAAATGGTAATTAGCTATGATCAGCGAGCGCTTGATTAAAATTATTGATGCCCGCCTTCCACGGAAGGGGGCATTCACTTACCTGGAAGAAAAGACGGGAATTAGCGCCAGGAGCTGGGGGCACGCATACAACAGGCGTTCAGTACCAGGAATCGAACACATCGAAGCCATGGGGGCCTTGTTCCCTGAGTATGCTTATTGGATAATGACGGGGAAGACGATCCCCGAGGCGGGGCAGACAAGCCCCGATCTTGAACAGCTGGAAGAGTTGAAGCGGACCGTCAACGAAGCGTGAAGGGTGCGGATCATCCGTCACCCCGAGTTCCAGGCAGACACCTAGCCATAATTAGCCAGGCATCCACCCAGAAACCTTAACTGGAGTGATGAACCATGCGACTTGCATGCATGATCCTGGCCGCCCTGGTGGCCCTTCCCCTATTCCCTGAATCCGCCCTGGCCGACAGAGCCAGAACCCGAATGGCTCCCAGGTACTACTGGGAGACTGTTGTTTATGTGGAAATTACCCCAGAAGGCATTCCCCAGAATGCCCGGGTTTTATACCCTTCGGGAAACGACAACTGGGACCAACGAGCGGTTTATCAGGTTATGAACCGACTTCATAACCCAGTGATCATAGACGGGCAAGCGGTCCTTGGGTGGCGGCATATCACTATTGGCGGAAGTAATTAGGGTTTTATTTTAGGAGATTACGATGGACAGCCGGATTCCTTTGCCTACAGATAATATCTATAAATTTTATGCGTTGTTTGGTCTGTTGCTTATAGTGTTTTCAATGGGGGCTTTGGTTTATTCGGTTAGTTCTGTAAATGGCCTGGTTTATGAAATTGGGGTGGAATATGCCGTATTGGAATCAAACTCTTCTAGATCAGTTGCAGAAGAGGCGCGGTTCAAATTGCTGGATAAAAAATTTAAGGTTGCCCTGCAAGATAAGGAATTTTACAGGGATTCACTAAGCGTTATACTGGGTTTTGGCATTGTGATGCTGGTTTATGGGTTCTGGAAATGGCATACAGAAGTGCAGCCAGTTCAGGATGAAATGGCGAGATTGAGTCTTGAGAAGCTAAGGCAGGAAGTTGGTCGGCAGGAAGAGCAAGGGCCTAAGTGAAATAATATAAGGCTTCATGTTATAAGCTGCGCAAAAAAGAATTGGGTTTTTAAAGTCCCTTTAAAACCCTACTGGTTTAATGGCTGAAACGCTTTTTACTTGATGATCAGAAGAGTGATCTTTATTTAACCTTCCTTCTCGCGCGGCGATTAATATTTCTATCCCTTTTTCTGAAAGTCGATACTTAGGTATATGGCTTTTGTCGAGGCTCCGGGTTATTAAGTTTAAATCCTCAAGTTTTCTTACATAGTGCTCAACATACATTCTGCCTATTTGCGTCATTTGGATTATGTTGGTGATCGATGTTCCATCATCAGTTGAATTTGCTATGATATTTAATATTTTAAGCTCATCATTTGTGAATGGGGGCGTGGTTTCGTCTTTCTGTATTTCTGTTCTGCTGGTTGGAGGGGTGTTTTGTTCTATGTGGGCAAGCCTGTTTTTGAGTAGGTTGTTGTCCTGAATTAGTTTTTCGATGCGTGATTCGTAATCGTTTTTTTGTCTTTCTGCTGACTCTATTATTTCCCACTTTTCTTCTTTTGTTATTACTGTTTCGCCGTCAATTTTATGTTGTAATTTTTTTAACTCTTGCTGTTTTTTTCGATGGTACTCATATACATGGCGAGCAGGTATTGGATAGACGTATATTATTAATAGTGCAGTTACTGTTGGAAGTAAAGTGCCGTTCAAGAGGTAATCAAGGGGGGTGTTAAATAAATGTGTATTTATATAGTTTAGTTTTTCAACTGCCCCCATGGATGAAATAATTACTAATATAAACTTGTAGTTCCAGCATGCCCATGAAATGGCAAAAGAGGAGAACAGGGGGCTCCCTACACGTTCGTATAGCTGGGCTTTTATTGTTTTTGATAGCTCATCAATCATGTTTTTAAATAAAGTGAGATGGTTTTTTAGGGTGATTGCAATGTAAGGCAGTGCTGTAGAGATGGGCTACAGCAAGTCATATTCTGTTTTTTATTCTGGCTTGTTGGTATCCATATTGGATGTAGTGGCAACCTTGGTCAAGCCCTCTTCTTTCGATTCTTGTTCAATCTGCCAAGCAATAACGCACTTTACCGCTACAGCGGTTGCTTCATCCAGGATGCCTTCGGCCTCAAGGGAACGGTCAAAGTCACCGCCTAGATGTTCCTTCTTCATCATGCTTCCTCCTTGCAAGCTCAGCTTGTTCTAGATTAGCCCAGGCGCCGGGCGATTTCATCCGGCTGAGCGTTGTAATAGACCATCAGAATCCGCAGGTCCCGGATGCCGACCATTCGCGCCAGGTCAAGCACATCCAGTTTCCTGGCTAGCCGGGTAATGGCTTCATGCCGGGTATCGTGGAAATGGAGATCATCAATCAGGGCGCGGGCTCTGGCCTTCCTGAACAGGGCGTCTAGCTGGCTGGGCTGCAGGTTGAAAACCATGGCGGTATCCCTGGGGAGGGATTCCAATATCTTGATGGCGCCAGGGGAGAGGGGGACGGAACGGGGAAAGCCGTTCTTAGTGATGGGCAGGTGAGCCACCGGGCCTTCTATGTTGGCCCACTGTAGGGAACATATCTCACCGGCCCGCATGGCCGTTTCTATGGCGAAGAGGAAGGCAGCGCCAACCCGGGCTGTAGTTGCCCTGGGGGGCTGGCCCTGGATGTAGCCGAAGGCTAATAGGAGCTTGTCGATTTCCAGCTGACTAATCCGCCGGTCCCTGGGCAAGGGGGCCTTGGGCTTGCGGACACCCTTCAAGGGGTTTTCCTTGAGCCATCCCCATTCATTGATTGCCACCGTTACCACGTGATTCAGCAGGCCCCAATCCCGCAGCACGGAAGCCGCCGACACTTCCCTAAGGCGTCTATCCCGCCATGTGGCGAAGTGACCCGCGCCAAGCAGGGGGAGGGGGACCGCTGCAAGTGGGTCCTTCAGGAGGAAATCAATCCGGATGGATTCCCGCCTGCTGCCCCGCTTGGATACAGAGACTTCATCCCGGTAGCGTTCCAGGGCTTTGGAAAAGGGATAGTCAGGGACTTGGCCCGCCTGGAGCGTCTGTATTTCCAGCTCAGTTTTGGCCGACCATGCCGAGGCTTCGGCCTTGGTCCTGAATGATGCGGACTTGCGCACCCCGAGTTTGAACACCTGGGCTTGCCAGCCCTTTCCACGTCGGCGAATAGATGCCATGTCGTAACCCTTGTCGATAGATTGTCGTTAAGACAGTCAGCACAATGGGACACAACCTAACACCAGAAACCCGGGTTAAACAAGTAAGTGCTTGTTTTGTTTGGGTAAAGTGGTGTTTTGTGGAATGTTGAGGAATTGCAGAAAAACCCGTTTGGTCCCCTCGACAGGAATCGAACCTGTATCTAGCGCTTAGGAGGCGCTTGTTCTATCCATTGAACTACGAGGAGAGAGGCGCGTATTCTAGCCGTGCGCTGCGTCCGCGCCAAATCGCTTTTGCCTTCCCTGGGGGCTGGCGGGATTAGAATCCTGCTCCTTCAACCTCTTCTTCTGTTGCGGAATCACCATGCCCCTGTTGAAACTTGACCAGGCCTGCCTGGCTTTTGGCCATGTGCCCCTTCTTGATCACGCGGATTTCCAGCTGGATCCGGGGGAGCGGGTGGCCTTGATCGGGCGTAATGGCACCGGCAAGTCTTCCCTGCTGGCGGCCCTGGTGGGGCAGGGCAGTCTCGACGACGGGCAGGTCTGGCGCCAGCCCGGGGTCAAGGTGGCTTACGTGCCCCAGGAGCCGCCCCTGGAGCCGGACCATTCCGTGTTCGAGGCTGTGGTCTCGGGGCTGGGCGAAATCTCCCGCTTGCTCGCCGACTATCACCAGGTATCCCATGCCATGGGGGAAGCCCAGGCCGACCACGAGGTCCTGCTGCAGCGCCTGCAGCATCTGCAGCATGAGCTGGAGGCTCTGGGCGCCTGGACCTGGCAGGTGCGGGTGGATCAGGTGATCGCCCGTTTCGGGCTGGATCCCGATGCCCGGGTAGGCAGCCTGTCCGGGGGGCAGAAGAAGCGGCTGGCTCTGGCCCAGGCCCTGGCCATCACCCCCGAGGTGCTGCTGCTCGACGAGCCCACCAACCACCTGGACATCGGCGCCATCGAATGGCTGGAGGAGCTGTTGCTGGAGAGTGGCGTGACCCTGTTCTTCATCACCCATGACCGACGCTTCCTGGATCGTCTGGCCACCCGGGTGGTGGAGCTGGACCGGGGCAAGCTGGCCAGCTTTCCTGGCAATTACGGCGAGTACCAGCGGCGCAAGGAGGCCCAGCTGCAGGAAGAAAGCGTGCTCAACCGCAAGTTCGACAAACTGCTGAAGGAAGAGGAAGTCTGGATCCGCAAGGGGGTGGAAGCCCGCCGTACCCGGGCCGTGTTCCGGGTGCAGCGCCTGGAGCAGCTGCGCCTGCAGCGGGCGGCCCGGCGGGAGCGTCTGGGCAAGGTGCAGATGCAGCTGGACGCGGGGGCCAAGAGCGGTGAGCTGGTGGTGGAAATGCACGATGTCTGCAAGGCCTACGGGGAGCAGGTGGTGGTGCGGGGCTTCTCCACCCGCATCCTGCGGGGGGACAAGATCGGCCTGATCGGCCCCAATGGGGCCGGCAAGACCACCCTGCTGCGCCTGATCCTGGGGGAACTGGCGCCGGACAGCGGCCAGGTGCGCCGGGGCACCAAAATGGAAGTGGCCTATTTCGACCAGTTCCGGACCCAGCTGGACCCGGAAGCCAGCCTGGCCCAGGTGATTTCTCCCGGTTCCGACTACGTGGAGATCGGCGGCGCCCGCAAGCACGTGATCGGTTACCTGGAGGACTTCCTGTTCGCCCCGGAGCGGGCCCGTTCCCCGGTCAAGTCCCTGTCCGGGGGCGAACGCAACCGCCTGCTCCTGGCCCGGCTGTTTGCCCGGCCCGCCAACGTGCTGGTGCTCGATGAACCCACCAATGATCTGGATGTGGAGACCCTGGAGCTCCTGGAGCAGCTGCTCCAGGATTACGACGGCACCCTGTTCCTGGTGAGCCACGACCGGGCCTTCCTGGACAATGTGGTGACCCAGACCCTGGCGGCGGAGGGGGATGGCAGCTGGCGCGAATATGCGGGCGGCTACAGCGACTGGGCGGCCTACAAGGCCGGCCTGGAAGCGGCCCAGAAACAGCAGGTTCGGGAAACCGAGGCCAGGAAGGTGGCGGCCAGCGGGGCGAAGAAGGCGGAGCCGGCCAAGCCCCGGGGCGACCGTCTGAGCTGGAAGGAGCAGCGGGAGCTGGAGGCCCTGCCGGAGCGCATCACCGCCCTGGAGGCGGAACAGGCCAGCCTGACGGCCCGTCTGGAAGACCCTGGCCTGTATCAGCGGGAGCCGGAGGCGGCGCGCCAGGCGGCCGAGCGCCTGGCGGCCATCGACGAGGAATTGCTGGAATTGCTGGAGCGGTGGGAGGTCCTGGAGGCCAAGGCCGCCCCCTGATTTTCCCGGGAGGCCTTCAAACGGGCTGGAACAGCCGCTGCTGGCCGGCCATGCGGATGGCCTCGATGCCCGGGTGGCGGATGCGCCGGTCGGCGGAGATGGCAAAGAACTGGTCCCGCACTGCATCGATGGGGCCCAGGCACACGGCGTCGTAGCGTCGGGCCAAGTCCTGGGTGAGCGGGGTCTGGGCTGGGAACACGCCCAGGCCAGTGGCCCCGAAGGTGTCCAGAAGGGCGGTATCCTCGAATTCGGCCAGGACCTGGGGGCGGATGCCATGGGTTTCGAACCACTGGTCCAGGCTGGCCCGCACCGCCGCGTTGCGGGCGGGCAGCAGGAAAGGCGCCCCGTCCAGGCTCTGGGGGAAGCCTTCCCGGTAGCGTTCGGCCAGGGCTGCGGTGGCATAGAAGCTCAGATCGGTCTCACCCAGGGGATGGCTGAACAGGCGCAGGCTCATGCCCGGACCCACCGGGCGGTCGGCGAGGATCACGTCCAGTTTGTGGATCGCCAGATCGGCCAGCAGGGTTTCGAACTTGCCCTCGTGGCAGATCAGCCGCACCCGTTCCGGCAGATGCAGCACCGGTTCCAGCAGGTGATGGGCCACCAGTTTGGGGACCACATCGGTGATACCCACCGTGAGGCGCAGCACGGGTTCGTTGCCGGCGCTCTTGAGGGAGTCCCACAGCTGTTCACCGAGCAGGAAGATTTCGTCGGCGTAGCGCAGGGCGGTCCGTCCGGCTTCCGTGGGAATCAATTTGCGCCCCTGGAGGTCAAACAGCGTGGTGCCGATGGATTGCTCCAGCTGGCTCAGCTGGGCGCTGATGGTCTGGGGCGTGAGTCCCAGCTGCTCCGCGGCCCGGGCCAGACTGCCGGCCTTGGCCACCATCCAGTAGTAATAGAGGTGGCGATAGTTGAGACGGCTCTCTTCGATGTTCGCTTTTTTCGAATTCATGATCCTATTCTCTATGGTTTTTGTGATTGTGCAAAGGCAGTTACACTGCCCGCGTCTATAACTAAAGGAGGTTCCCCATGAGCCTGAATGATCGTTCCTACATGTCCGGCCAGGTCCTGACCCAAGGTAATGTGGGTATGCAGGCCTCTGCCGAATCCCGCAAGGTGCTGCGCAATACTTACATGCTGCTGGCCATGACCCTGGCCTTCAGCGGCGTGGTGGCCGGCGTCAGCGCTGCCCTGGGCCTGCCCCATCCGGGCCTGATCCTGACCCTGGTGGGCTATTTCGGCCTGCTCTTCGCCGTCACCAAGTTCCGTGACAGCGCCCTGGGGGTGGGGCTGGTGTTCGCCCTGACCGGTTTCATGGGCTACACCCTGGGACCCATCATTGGCCGTTACCTGGCGTTGCCCAACGGCGGCGACATCGTGACCATGGCCATGGCCGGTACCGCGGTGATCTTCTTCAGCATGTCGGCCATTGCCCTGACTTCCAAGCGGGACTTCAGCTTCCTGGGCAATTTCCTCATGGTGGGCATCATCGTGGCCTTCCTGGCAGGTCTGGCGGCGGTGTTCTTCCAGATACCCGTGCTCTCCCTGGTGGTGTCGGCTGCCTTCGTCCTGCTCATGTCCGGCCTGATCCTCTACGAGACCAACGCCATCCTCCAGGGGGGCGAGACCAACTACGTGATGGCCACCGTCTCCCTGTACGTGAGCATCTACAACCTGTTTACCAGCCTGCTGCACCTGCTGGGGGTATTCGGCGGCGACGACTGATCCTCGTCCATGGCCGGGCAAGGGGCGGAGTCCTGAAAAGGGATTCCGCCTTTTTTATGTTTTCTTAACGGCAGCTCCCGGATTCTTAGCACGATCTTTAGCCTGCTTCTCCCAGGATGGCGGTCCCCGGCAAGGCCGGACCGTTTTCATCGACTGCCGGAGGGCGCATGCAATATCGACACGTGCTGCGTGTCCTGGGACTGTTTCTCGTGGTTTTCAGCTTCACCCTGTTGCCGCCCTGGCTGCTGGCGCTCTGGGCCGGGGATGGGGAGCAGCAGCCTTTCCTGTTCGCCTTCGTGCTGATCCTGGGGCTGGGTGCCATGCTGTGGCTGCCCGTGCGCCAGTACCGGGGCAATCTGCGCACCCGGGATGGCTTCGTGATCGCCACGGCCTTCTGGGTGCTGGTGGCCCTGGCCGGGGCGCTGCCCCTGATGCTGGCCACCTCGCCCCACATGGACTTCACCGACGCCATGTTCGAGAGCATGTCGGGGCTGACCACCACGGGGGCCACGGTGCTGAGCGGGATAGACGAACTGCCCCTGTCCATCCGCTATTACCGGCAGCAGCTCAACTGGCTGGGCGGGATGGGCATCGTGGTGCTGGTGGTGGCCATCCTGCCGGCCCTGGGGATCGGCGGCATGCAGCTGTATCGGGCCGAGACCCCCGGGCCCATCAAGGATGCCAAGCTGACGCCGCGCATCGCCGACACCGCCAAATCCCTCTGGTACATCTATGTGGGGCTGACCCTGCTCTGCGCCCTGGCTTACTGGTGGGGCGGGATGTCGGCCTTCGACGCCATCTGCCACAGCTTTGCCACCATCTCCACCGGCGGCTTTTCCACCCATGATGCGAGCATGGGGCATTTCCAGAATCCCATTCTGGAAAACCTGGGGGCGTTCTTCATGATCCTGTCCGGGGTCAATTTCGCCCTGCACTTCATGGTCTGGCATGGACGCAGCCTGCGCCCCTACCTGCTGGACGAGGAAAACCTGTTCTACCTGGGCATCATCGGCCTGGCCCTGGTCCTGGTGGCCCTCCTGCTCGTCACCGGCAGTAGCATGCCCCTGGGGACGGCCCTGCGCCTGGCCTTTTTCCAGGTGGCCACCTTCATCACCAACACCGGCCTGTCGTCTTCCGACTATTACAACTGGCCGGTGGCGGCCCAGGTGTTGCTGCTCTTCATCAGCATCGTGGGCGGCTGTGCCGGGTCCACGGCCGGGGGGATCAAGGTGATGCGCTTCATGCTCCTGCTCAAGCAGGGCAACCGGGAAGTGCAGCTGCTGATCCATCCCCAGGCGGTGATCCCCATCAAGCTCGGCAACCGTTCCGTGGATGCCCGGGTGACCAGTGCCGTGTGGGCCTTCTTTGCCGTCTATATCGCCGTATTTGCCCTGTTCATGCTGATCCTGACGGCCACCGGGATGAATCAGGAAACCGCCTTTTCCGCCGTGGTGGGGACCATCAACAATCTGGGGCTGGGATTGGGGGAGGTGAGCAGCGGCTTTGGCGCGGTTACCGACACGGGTAAATGGACCCTGGTGCTCTCCATGCTCATGGGGCGGCTGGAACTCTTTACCGTGCTGGTCCTGTTCTCGCCCCGCTTCTGGCGCAGCTGAGGGCGGGCTTCAGGCGACGAAGCGGTAGCCGACCCCGGATTCGGTGCGGATGTGGCGGGGCAGGGTGGGGTTGTCCTCCAGCTTGCGCCGCAACCCCGCCATGTACACCCGCAGGTAGTGGGCATGCTCCACGTGGTTGGGGCCCCAGACTTCGCTGAGTAACTGGCGGTGGGTGAGCACCCGGCCGGCGTTGGCCACCAGCAGGGTGAGCAGCCGGTATTCGATGGGGGTCAGATGCACGGTCTCTCCGGCCCGACGCACCAGGCGCTGGGCCAGGTCCACTTCGATCTGGCCGAAGGCAAACACCGGCCCCGCCTCCTGGCCCCGATGGGCGCGGCGTAACAAGGCCCGGACCCGGGCCAGGAGTTCGGGGATACCGAAAGGTTTGCCCAGGTAATCGTCGGCGCCCGCATCCAGGGCCTGGACCTTGTCGGCCTCGTCGGTCCGGGCCGACAGCACCAGAACCGGCAGGCCGGACCAGCTGCGCAGCTCCCGGATCAGCTCGATGCCGTCCCCGTCCGGCAGGCCCAGGTCGAGGATCAGCAGGTCGGGCTTGCGGGTACCGGCTTCGATCAGGCCCCGGGCCAGGGTGTCGGTTTCATGGGTCTGGCAGCCTTCGGATTCCAGGGCGGCGCGCAGGAAGCGGCGGATCTGGGGCTCGTCCTCGACGATCAGGACCACCGGGGCAGGGCCCTCGGCCGGGATGGGTCTGGTGTTGCTCATGCTTCCTCCTGGGGCAGGGCCGGGGGATTTCCCACGGGCAGGCGGATGCTGAAGCAGGCGCCGCCTTCCGGCAGATTCCCGGCCTCGATCCTGCCCTGGTGGGCTTCGACGATGCTGCGCACGATGGCCAGCCCCAGACCAACGCCGGGGATGGCCGATTCATCCCGGCCCCGGGTGAACTTTTCGAACAGCTGCTGTTCCCGGCCCGGGGGCAGGCCGGGGCCGTTGTCGCATAACTGGATGCAGACCCGGTCGGCCTGGCAGGGGTCCGGTTCCGCCCGGATCGTCACGGTGCTGCCGGGGGGCGTGTACTTGGCTGCATTTTCCAGCAGGTTGCAGAACACCCGCTCCATGAGCACCGCATCCAGTTCGAGCAGGGGCAGGTCCGCCGCCAGCTCCACCCGGACCTGGTGGCCCGCCAGTTGGGGCGCCCGGGCCTGCAGGGCCGCTCCCAGGACCTCTTCCAGGGGCTGCCATTCCTTTCTCAGAGTCACCGGGCCCGACTGCAGGCGGGCCATGTCCAGCAGATTGTTCACCAAGGCGCTGGTGCGCAGGGCCTCTTCGCGGATGGCCTGGGCCAGCTCTTCCTCCTCCCGGGGCAGGTGGCCGGCCAGCACCAGGGAATCGGCCAGCCCCACCAGGGCCGTGAGGGGGGTACGCAGATCGTGGGAGAGGGCCCCCAGGAGGGAGTTGCGCAGGCGTTCCGACTCCATCTGCAACTGGGCTTCCTGGGCCACCTGGATGTAATGCACCCGTTCCAGGGCGATGGCCACCAGGGAGGCTCCGGTTTCCAGCAGCTGCTGCTGTTCTGGGGTTTCCTGCCAGGGGCCGGGTCCCACCGCCAGGGCCAGGATGCCCCGGAGGCGCATCGGTGATTTCAGGGGCTGCAGATGCCAGCCGTCCCCAGTTAGAGGCTGGCCGGTGCGGGCGCTGTCCCTGGCCAGGGCGAGGGGAGGGGCGGCGGCGGGGTTCCCCGGCGGGAAGAGCTGCAGCGCTTCCGCCGTGTCGGGCAGCAGCAGGCGGGCCTCGGACTGGAAGCCCCGGCGTACGAAATGGCTGACGATCTCCTGTATCTGTTCCAGGCTCAGGGCGGCGGACAGGTCCCGAGCCATTTCGTACAGGGCCGTCATGCGCAGTTCCCGGCCCCGGGCCACTTCCGCCTGTCGGCTCAGGTCGGTGGTCAGGTGGGTGGTGATCAGGGCCACGGCCAGCATCACGGCAAAGGTGAGCAGGTATTGCATGTCGCTCACGGCGAAGGTGAGGCGGGGATGCACGAAGAAGAAATTGAAGGCCGCCACGGACAGGAAGGCCGCCAGGATGCCGGGCCCCCGGCCCAGGCGCACGGCAGCCAGCAGCACGGCCAGGAGGAACAGCATGATGATGTTGGCCAGATCCAGGCGGTCCCGCAGGGGCAGGGCCAGCAGGGCCACCCCGGTCACGGCGGCGGCGGCCCACAGATAGGCGGGGGCGGGCCCGGGGCCCGCAGGGCGGTGGAGATGCATGGGGCCTAGTCTAGCAAGCGGCCGGGGGTTTTCCGGCCCTTGCGCTGCAGCAGCCAGGCGACCAAGAGCAGCGGGGCAAAAATGACCAGCAGGGCGGAGAGAAAGTGGAGCAGGTCTTCCATGGTCGGGGCAGGTGGGGCTTTCAGGCGCAAGGTAAGCCATGGGGCGTTAAGAATTCGTAAAAATTGGGGGGCTGGTCTTATCATCGCCGTTTTGCCCGTTCCCGCTCTCCATGCTGCCTGCCCGCTGGCGTACCCCCGCCCTCATCATCACCTGCGCCTGCCTGATCCTCACCCTGTCCATGGGGGTCCGGCACACGGCCGGGCTGTTCCTGCAGCCCATCACCCAGGGCCAGGGCTGGAGCCGCGAGGTCTTTTCCTTCGCCATCGCCCTGCAGAACCTGGTGTGGGGGCTGGCGTCCCCCTTTGCCGGTGCCTTTGCCGACCGGCTGGGAGCGGGGCGCACCCTGGTGGTTTCCGCCCTGCTGTATCTGCTCGGCCTGCTGGGCATGGCCCTGGGGGGCAGCGAGGCCCTGTTCGATGTCTCCGCCGGGTTGCTGGTGGGGCTGGGGCTCTCCGGTACCACCTTTGCCGTGGTGATGGGCGTGGTGGGGCGGCATGTGGCGCCGGCGCGGCGCAGCCTGGCCCTGGGAGTGGTGGGGGCGGGCGGCTCCTTCGGGCAGTTTGCCGTGCTGCCCGTGGGCCAGGCCCTGATCAGCGCCCACGGCTGGCAACTGGCCCTGGTGTTCCTGGCCCTGGGCATAGCCCTGATCGTTCCCCTGGCGGCGGCCCTGGCCGACGGTCCCGCCCAGATTCCTGCCGGCGCTTCCCAGTCCCCGGGCCAGGCCTTGCGCCAGGCCGGGGGGGAGCGGAGCTTTCATCTGCTGTTCTGGAGCTACTTCGTGTGCGGCTTCCAGACCGCCTTCATCATGCTGCATCTGCCCGCCTACCTGGTGGATGCCGGATACAGCGCCAACGTGGGCATGACGGCGGTGGCCCTGATCGGGCTCTGCAACGTGGCCGGCTCCTTCCTGTTCGGCTGGTGGGGCGGGCTGTACAGCAAGAAGAACCTGCTGGTGGCGATCTATGCCCTGCGTGCCGTGGCGGTGCTGGCGTTCCTGGGCATTCCGGCGGGGCTGCCCGGGGTCTGGCTGTTTGCCGCCGCCATGGGCCTCTTGTGGCTGGGCACGGTGCCCCTCACCAACGGCCTGGTGGCCCAGATCTTCGGGCTGCGCTACATGTCCATGTTGAGCGGCGTGGTGTTCCTGGGACACCAGCTGGGTAGTTTCCTGGGGGCCTGGCTGGGCGGCCGAATCTTCGACCAGACCGGCTCCTATGGCCTGGCCTGGGGCCTGGTGCTCGGGCTCTCCCTGGTGGCGGCGCTCCTGGCCTGGCCGATCCGGGAGCAGCCCCTGGCCGGGCAGGAGGCCCGGGCGTGAAGCGGCGGCTGGCCTGGCTGCTCCTGGGGCTGCTGTTTGCCTGGCTCCTGTACCGGCTGTTCCTGGCTTACCAGATGCCGGAGCTGCTCTTTGACTGGCAGAACCTGCGCTATTGCGGCTGAGGCGGCTCGATGGGGCCGCTCTCCGGGGGCGCCAGGCCCAGGCGCTGGCCCAGGGCTTCTTCGGACAGGTTGAGCAGCTGGGCGATGGCCTTCAGGTCGTCCGGGAGGGCCGTGTCGTGCCAGCCGTGGGCCAGGTGCCGGGCCAGGTTGACGGCCAGCACCACGTTCCTGACCCGGGGTTGTTCCGCGTGTTCGTCGTCGATCAGCTTCAGGAGCAGGTCGGGCAGGTGCCAGGCCTTGCACAGGGCGGTCTGGATGTCCTGCAGGCGGATGCCCAGGACCTGTTCCTGGGCGCTCTGGCTGCGTAACTGCGGGTTGAGCGTCTGCATCTCGCGGATGCGCAGGGCCAGTTGGGGCGCGAAGCAGTACAGCAGGATTTCGGCCAGATCATGCAGCAGGGCGGCCAGGGTCACCTCCTCCACATTCACGTCCACGCGCCAGATGGCCCATTCCTGGGCGTAGTGGGAGGCCTGCTGGGCCCGGCGGATGACCTGCAGGGCCCCCAGCAGGGCCTGGGGCGGGCAGCCCTTGAGCGTGTCTTCCAGGGTGGAAAGCTGTTCGAAGCGTTTGAAGAAGGGTTCTATGCCCAGCATCATGATGGCCCCGGCGATGGTGGTCACGTCATGGTGCAGGCGCTTGCCGGTCAGGGGCTGGATGTAGGCCAGCACCCGCACGGCCATGAGGGGGTCCTGGAGCACGATGCGGGCGATGGCCTTGCCCGACACCTGATCCATGTTTTCCCGGGCGGTTTCCAGCTGGCGGCGGGTGTGGCGCAGGACAGGCAGTTCCCGCTCGCTGAAATACACCACCCAGTCGTCCAGTTCCTGCAAGGGATGGTCGAGCATACCTGTCTCTCCACTCGAAAAAAGCGATACAACTTTTTGATTTAAGCGCGTTTATAGCAGTTTTCCCCGGCGCCGGATAGCCACCGGGCAGGGGCCCCGGGCCGGGCTGAAACGGCCGTGCCATAATGGCGCCCCCGTCACTCATCTGCTTCTCGCCATGCGTTACACCATCGTTCCCGTGACCCCCTTCGAACAGAACTGCACCCTGCTCTGGTGCGAGGCCAGCCGCCAGGCGGCGGTGGTGGACCCGGGCGGGGACGTGGAGCAGATCCTCGCCGCCCTGGCCCGGGAACAGCTGACCCCGGTCCTGATCCTGGTGACCCATGGCCACATCGACCATGCCGGCGGGGTGGCGGAGCTGGCCGAACGGCTGGGCCTGCCCGTGGAGGGGCCGGGCGAGGCCGACCGCTTCTGGGTTGACGGCATGGCCGAGCAGAGCCGCATGTTCGGTTTTCCTCCCTGCCGCAGTTTCGTGCCCAGCCGCTGGTTGCAGGACGGAGACCGGGTCCGCTTCGGCGAAGTGGAGCTGGAAGTCCTGCACTGCCCCGGGCATACCCCGGGCCATGTGGTGTTTCACGACCGGCCGGGGCGCCTGGTGGTGGTGGGCGACGTGCTCTTCAAGGGTTCCGTGGGACGCACCGATTTTCCCCAGGGCAGCCATGCCGATCTGATGCGCTCCATCAAGGAAAAGCTGTTTGCCCTGGGCGACGAGGTGGACTTCATCCCCGGGCACGGCCCCATGTCCACCCTGGGAGAAGAGCGCCGCTACAATCCTTTCGTGGGCGGGCGCTACGGCTGAGGCTGGCCGGGCCTCCGGAAGCAAACCGGGAAAATCGGAAAATTTGGGGGTAAAATCCCCGCCTCCCAAAATTTTTGGCCCCCGGATGAAAACCACTTTCCTCGATTTTGAGCAGCCGATTGCCGAGCTGGAGAACAAGATTGAAGCCCTGCGCTTCGGCCAGGAAGACTCGGCCGTCGATATATCCGAGGAGATCGACCGGCTGGCGGAAAAGAGCCAGTCCCTGACCAAGGAAATCTACGCCAAGCTGACCCCCTGGCAGATCGCCCAGGTGGCCCGTCATCCCCAGCGCCCCTACACCCTGGACTACGTGGCCCACATCTTCACGGATTTCGAGGAGCTGCACGGGGACCGGGCTTTTGCCGACGACAAGGCCATCGTCGGCGGGCTGGCCCGCTTCAACGGTCAGCCCTGCATGGTGATCGGCCACCAGAAGGGGCGCGACACCAAGGAAAAGATCTACCGCAACTTCGGCATGCCCCGGCCCGAGGGCTATCGCAAGGCCCTGCGCCTGATGAAACTGGCGGAGAAATTCCGCATTCCCGTGTTCACCTTCGTCGATACCCCCGGGGCCTATCCCGGCATTGACGCGGAGGAGCGGGGCCAGTCCGAGGCCATCGGCCGCAATCTCTACGAGATGGCCGGGCTCAAGACCCCTGTCATCGTCACCATCATCGGCGAAGGGGGCTCCGGCGGCGCCCTGGCCATCGCCGTGGGGGACGTGGTGCAGATGCTGCAGAACTCTACCTATTCGGTGATCTCCCCCGAAGGCTGTGCCTCCATCCTCTGGAAGAGCGCCGAAAAGGCCTCCGAGGCTGCCGAGATCATGGGCATCACCGCCCCCCGCCTGAAGTCCCTGGGGCTGATCGACAAGATCGTGCACGAGCCCTGCGGCGGCGCCCACCGGGACCATGGGGCCATGGCCCACGCCCTGAAGAAGGCGCTCCAGGATGGGCTGAAGCATCTCCAGGCCCTGTCTACCGAGGCGTTGCTGGAGGCCCGCTTCGAGCGTCTCATGGCCTATGGCCGCTTCAAGGAACAGCACCCCCGCTGATCCCCTTCTGGGGCTCGCGGCCTGGCTGCAGCCCCGCCTGCCCGCCGGGGCCGAGCTCTGGGTCGGGCTCTCCGGCGGCCGGGATTCCGTCGTCCTCCTGCACCTGCTCCGGCAACTCCTGCCCTCCGGGCAGCTGCGGGCCGTGCACGTGCATCACGGCCTTTCTCCCCATGCCGACGCCTGGGCCGGTTTCTGCGCCGAGCTGTGCCGGGACTGGAGCATTCCCCTGACCCTGCAGCGGGTCCAGGTGTCCCGGGCTCCGGGACCCGGCCTGGAGGCGGCAGCCCGCCAGGCCCGCTACCAGGCCTACCGGGATTGCGGCATCCGCTATCTGGCCCTGGCCCACCACCGGCGCGATCAGGCCGAAACCTTGCTGTTCAATCTCTGCCGTGGCACCGGCGTGGCCGGCGCCGCCGCCATGCCCGGGCAGCGGGCATGGCAGGACATGGTGTTGCTGCGGCCCCTGCTGGCCTGGAGCGGGGCTGCGGTGGCGGCCTACGGGGCCCGGCACGGTCTGGCCTGGGTGGAAGACGAGAGCAACCAGGATCAGGCCTACAGCCGCAACTTCCTGCGGCACCGGGTGCTGCCCCTGCTGGAATCCCGCTTTCCGGCGGCGGAGGCGACCCTGGCCCGGGCGGCCGGGCATTTCGCCGACGCCCGGGAGTTGCTGGCGGAACTGGCGGCTCAGGATCAGCTCCTGGTCCAGGGGCGGGTGGCGCCCCTGCTGAATCTGTCGCCGGCCCGGCAGGCCAACTGGCTGCGGCACTGGCTGGCGGCAGCCGGGTGGCATCCGCCGGAAGCGGCAGCCCTGGCGGAAGCCCTGCGGCAACTGGCGGTGACTCCAGCGGATGGCCATTTCGAACTCTGCCTGGCCGAGGGCGCTGTGCGTCTCTGGCGGGGCCAGCTGTACCGGGTGCCTTTCCCGGGGCCGCTGCCGGCTCCCTGCGCCTGGGACGGCAGCGGCGTGCTGGACTGGGGCGGCGGCCGGCTGCAGCTTCGGCCGGGGGCGGCGGGCATCCGGCCGGACGCCCTCCTGGGGCGGCGGCTGGAACTGCGTTCCCGTCAGGGGGGGGAATGCCTGCGCCTGGGGCCCGGGCGCCCCAGTCGGCCCTTGAAGAAACTGCTGCAGGAAAGCGGGGTTCCCCCCTGGGAGCGGCCTTTGCTGCCGCTCTTGTTCCTGGACGGGGAGCTGCTGGCCTGCCCCGGGGTGGGGGTGGCGGCGGCCTGGCAGAGCGGGGCCGGGGAGCCGGGACTGTTGCCCTGCTGGGAGGGCCCCGGGCTCAGCTGCGGCGATTGAGGAGCTGGGCCAGCTCCACGGCGGTCTTGACGCCCATCTTGTCCAGCAGCCGGGCCCGGTGGACTTCCACGGTGCGCATGCTGATCTTCAGTTCGTCGGCGATCACCTTGTTGAACTTGCCCGCCAGGATCAGCTCCATCACCTGTTTTTCCCGGCTGGTGAGGGTGTCGAGGCGGGCCGCGATGGTCTGGGCCGAGGCCTGGGCGCTGCGCTGGCGGGCGTCATGGTCCAGGGCTTCCAGGACCCGATTGGCCAGTTCGTTGTCGTTGAAGGGTTTTTCGAAGAAGTCATAGGCCCCCTTTTTCAGGGCGGCCACGGCCATGGGCACGTCGCCGTGGCCGGTGAGGAAGATGGTGGGCAGGGTGATGCCCTGCTCTTGCAGGGTTTCGAACAGCTCCAGGCCGCTCATGCCGGTCATGCGGATGTCCAGCACCACGCAGCCGGACAGCCCTTCGGGCCCGGCGGCGAGGAAGTCCTCGGCGCTCAGGTAGCTGCGACAGGGAATCTGCCGGGACTGGAGCAGCCAGGCCAGGGCGTCGCGGATGGCTTCGTCGTCATCGACCAGATGGGCTTGGGGTGTGGGCATGGATTTCCTCGGGCAGGGTGAAGGCGAAGACGGTGCCTTGGCCGGAGAGGCTTTGCGTGTTGGGCTCGTACCACAGCCGGCCCCGGTGGAATTCGATGATGGAGCGGCAGATGGACAGGCCGATGCCCATGCCGTCAGGCTTGGTGGTGTAGAAGGCCTCGAACAGGCGCTGGGCGGTTTCCGGGGGCAGGCCGCAACCCTGGTCGGCCACGGCGACCACCGCCTCGCTGCCTTGCTGCCAGGTGCGCACCGTGATGCGGCGCAGGGGGGCTTCGGTGGCGGCCATGGCGTCCATGGCGTTGCGGAACAGGTTGAGCAGCACCTGCTCGATCATCACCCGGTCGGCCAGCACCGGGGGCAGGGGTTCGCTCCGCTGATATTCGATGTTGATGCCGTGCTGGCGGGCGTCGGCTTCCACCAGGGCCAGGCTGTCGCCGATCACGTCTTCCAGGCAGCAGGGTTGCAGCTTGGGTTCGCTCTTGCGCACGAAGTCCTGGACCCGACGGATGATCTCCCCGGCCCGCTGGGCCTGTTTGCTCAGCTTGTCCAGGGCGGCGCGGATTTCCTCCGCCTGCCAGTGGTCGCTTTCCAGCCGGTTGGCGCAACCGGTGGCATAGCTGGCGATGGCGGCCAGGGGCTGGTTCAGTTCGTGCGCCAGGGTGGAGGCCATCTCCCCCATGGTGACGAGGCGGGAAGTGAATTGCAGCTTTTCCTGCTGCTGCCGGGCCAATTCCTCGGCCCGGCGCTTTTCCGTCACGTCCAGCACCGAGCCCATCCAGCCCGTGTGTTCGCCGTTGCCGTCGATCAGGGGCGATTCGTAGATCAGGGCCCGGAAGGGGGAGCCGTCCTTGCGCCGGAAATTGATCTCGAAGCCATCCCTGGGGGCGTTGCCGGACAGTACCGCCCGGTTCAGGGCCATGGTTTCCTCGA
Source organism: Azovibrio restrictus DSM 23866 (assembly GCF_000429665.1). GTDB lineage: Bacteria > Pseudomonadota > Gammaproteobacteria > Burkholderiales > Rhodocyclaceae > Azovibrio > Azovibrio restrictus. Next base: position 47,216 of record NZ_AUCH01000019.1, on the reverse strand, counting down.
TTTCCTCCGGGTCCCAGTAGGGCATGGGCGGCAGGTGGCCGATCAGTTCCTCGGCAGAGAAGCCGGTCATGCGGCAGAAGGCTGGATTCACATAGATGATCTTGCCCTGCAGGTCCCGGGCCCGCATGCCGGCGGTGAGGGAATCCTCCATGGACTGGCGGAAGGCGTGTTCCTGGCGCAGGGCGGCTTCCACGGTCAGGCGGCTGCGGATCAGCTTGCGGATGGCCCAGAGGCTCCAGAACACCCCCAGGGCCAGGCCGACGATGGCCACCGCCAGGATGCGCTGGGCGGTGATGTCCGCCGAGCGGTAGGCGGTCACTTCCAGTCCCATGCCGTAACCGGGTGGGTCCAGGGGGAGCAGGTAATTGAGGCTGGGGGTGCCGGCTACCTTGGACTTGGTGGCATATTCGTTGCCGCCATCATCGATCATGCGCACCCGGTATTTTTCCGCGAACCACCAGGGCACCTGGTTACGCAGCAGGATGTCCAGGTCCAGTTCGGCGAGCAGGAAACCGGTGAAACGGTTGTGTCTGAAGATGGGGACCAGCAGGGTCTGGCGCGGGCCTTCCGGCCCCAGGCTGGGGCGGCCGTAGCTGGGGCGGCCCAGGGCCTTGGCCTGCTCGAACATCTCCAGGTATTCGGGTTTGGAGGGGGTGGCCGAAAGCACCGGCAGGGTGTCGATGGCTTGCCCCTGTTCATCCATCAGGTTGAGGCGGGCCAGCTCCGGCAGGGTCTTCAGGAGGTGCAGGCCGCGCAGCCGGAAAATGTTGCCCCGGCCCTCCTGGCTGCCGATGTCCAGGGCCAGCTGCTGCAGCTGGCCCTCGTTGCCGGAGAGGTGGAAGCGCAGGTTCTGTTCCAGCCACAGGACGTCACCGATCAGGCTGGCCTTCTGTTCTTCCAGGTCGTTGCGGTGCAGCAGCCAGAGCAGGGAAATCACCGCCAGCACGAGCAGCACCACCCCCAGCTTGGGCAGGGCCAGCATCCAGCTGATCCGGGCTGGCGCATGGGGAGGAGGGGGGTTGAGACGGGGGTCCATGGGGCTGATCTTACCGCATGTATACCTGTGGCTTTCCACAATACGAGGTGTGTAACGGTTTGTACATAATGCAATCGGCACCCCGGGTATGGCCCCGCGGGAGACCTAAACATTTGTTAAAAAATTTGGAGGAGATGACATGAAGATTTCTTCGCTGCTGTTCGGCCTGCTGGCCTGTGCCGTGACCGCCACGGCTTCTGCCCAGCAACCCGTCGTGATCAAGTTCAGCCATGTGGTGGCCCAGGACACCCCCAAGGGCAAGGCGGCCGAGTTCTTCGCCAAGCGCGCCGCTGAGCTCACCAAGGGCAAGGTGAAGGTAGAGGTCTACGCCAACAGCACCCTGTACAAGGACAAGGAAGAGATGGAGGCCCTGCAGCTGGGCGCCGTGCAGATGCTGGCACCTTCCCTGGCCAAGTTCGGCCCCCTGGGTGTGCGCGAGTTCGAAGTGTTCGACCTGCCCTACATCTTTGACGGCTATGCCGACCTGCACAAGGTGACCCAGGGTCCCGTGGGTAAGCAGCTGCTCTCCAAGCTGGAGCCCAAGGGCGTCACCGGCCTGGCCTTCTGGGACAACGGTTTCAAGTCCTTCTCCGCCAACAACCCGATCAAGGTGCCCACCGACCTGAAGGGCAAGAAGATGCGCATCCAGTCCTCCAAGGTGCTGGAAGAGCAGATGCGTGCCCTGGGTTCCATGCCCCAGGTGATGGCCTTCTCCGAGGTCTATCAGGCCCTGCAGACCGGCGTGGTGGACGGCACCGAGAACCCCATCTCCAACCTCTACACCCAGAAGATGCATGAAGTGCAGAAGCACCTGTCCCTGACCGAGCACGGTTACCTGGGTTACGCGGTGATCACCAACAAGAAGTTCTGGGACGGTCTGCCCGCCGATGTGCGCGGCCAGCTGGAACAGGCCATGAAGGAAGCCACCGACTACGCCAACAAGATCGCCAAGGAAGAGAACGATGCTTCCCTGGAGGCGGTGAAGAAGTCCGGCAAGACCGCGGTCTATGCGCCCACGGCCGAGGAAAAGCTGGCCTTCAAGCGCGCCCTGGTGCCCGTGCATAAGAAGATGGAATCCCGTATCGGCGCTCCGCTGATCCAGTCCATCTACAAGGAAACCGGCTTCGATCCCAACAAGCTCTGATATCACACCATGGAAAAGCGCCCGCTCTCCGGGAGGAGGCGGGCGTTTTTTTGAAGGAGATTCCCCATGAACAAGATTCTCGACCGCCTGGAAGAGATCATTATCGGCAGCCTGATCGGGCTGGCGACGCTGATCATCTTCGTCTCGGTAGTCCATCGCTACTTTTCCGGGATCAACATCCCGGGGGTGCAGGATTGGCTGCTGTCCCTCAACCTGGGCTGGGCCCAGGAACTGACCATCATCATGTTCGTCTGGATGGCCAAGTTCGGTGCCGCCTACGGCGTCCGCACCGGCATCCACGTGGGGGTCGATGTGCTCATCAACCGCCTCAACGAGCAGAACCGGGGCCGCTTCATCATCTTTGGCCTGGCGGCTGGGGCCCTGTTCACCGGCATCGTCGGCACCCTGGGGGCCACCTTCGTCTGGGAAAACGGCGCCCATTACCAGTTCTTCCAGTGGTTTGGCATCGAGGCTCCCGATCTGTACGAAGGGCCTACCACCCCTGACCTGGAATGGCCCACCTGGATCGTCTATTCGGCCATCCCCCTGGGCTCCTACCTGATGTGTTTCCGCTTCCTGCAGGTGCTGGTGACCTTCTGGAAGACCGGCGAGCTGCCCCACCACGACCACGGTCACGTGGATGGTATCGACGAGGAGCATCTGCCTGTGGATGCCAACCCCTACGACATGGGCGACAACCTGCATCCCCAGGATCTGAAGCACCACAACCTGGGTGACGGCCAAGGAGGCAAACAATGAGCGCACTCATCATCTTCGGTCTGCTGCTCGTCCTGATGCTGACGGGCATGCCGATCTCCATTTCCCTGGGTCTGACCGTACTGACCTTCCTGTTCACCATGACCCAGGTGCCCATCGAATCCGTGGCCCTGAAGCTGTTCACCGGTATCGAGAAGTTCGAGATCATGGCGATCCCGTTCTTCATCCTGGCCGGCAACTTCCTCACCCACGGCGGCGTGGCGCGGCGCATGATCAACTTCGCCACGGCCATGGTCGGCCACTGGCACGGGGGGCTGGGGCTCGGCGGTGTGCTCGCCTGCGCCCTGTTCGCAGCCGTGTCCGGTTCCTCTCCTGCCACCGTGGTGGCCATCGGCGCCATCCTGCTGCCGGCCATGGTCAAGCAGGGTTTCCCCAACAAGTTCGGGGCCGGGGTGATCACCACCTCCGGCGCCCTGGGCATCCTGATCCCGCCCTCCATCGTCATGGTGATGTACTCGGTGTCCACCAATACCTCGGTGGGCGCCCTGTTCATGGCCGGGGTGATTCCGGGCCTGCTGCTGGCGGCTTTCCTGGGCTTTACCACCTGGTACCGGGCCAAGAAGTTCAACTACCCGCGCATGCCCAAGGCTACCTGGGGCCAGCGCCTCAAGTCCTTCAAGGACGCCATCTGGGGCTTGATGCTGATCGTGGTGGTGATGGGCGGTATCTACTCGGGCATGTTCACTCCCACCGAGGCGGCGGCCATGAGCGCGGTCTACGCCTTCATCGTGGCCGTGTTCGTGTACAAAGACCTGAGCCTCAAGGACGTGCCCAAGGTGCTGCTCAACTCGGCCAATATGAGCGCCATGCTGCTGTACATCATCACCAACGCGGTGTTGTTCAGCTTCCTGCTTACCCACGAGAACATTCCCCAGACCATGGCGGATTTCATGATGGGCACCGGCGTGGGGGTGATCGGCTTCCTGATCATGGCCAACATCCTGATGCTGATCGCCGGCAACTTCATGGAGCCGTCCTCCATCGTGCTGATCCTGGCTCCCATCCTGTTCCCCATCGCCGTGCAGCTGGGCATCGACCCGGTGCACTTCGGCATCATCATGGTGGTGAACATGGAAGTGGGCATGTGCCACCCGCCCGTGGGGCTCAATCTCTATGTGGCTTCCGGCATCACCAAGATGGGCATCACCGAACTGACCGTGGCCGTCTGGCCCTGGCTGCTCACCATGCTGGTGTTCCTGATCCTGGTGACCTACTGGCCCAGCCTGTCCCTGTGGCTGCCGCGCACCCTGGGGATGATGTAGTCCCGGAACAAACGAGTTCAGTTGTCAATTGGCCCCGGCTTTGTCCGGGGCGTTTTTTTGCCAGTCTGGTAAAATCTGCAGTTTTTTAAACCCTTAGCTTTTTCCGGAGCATTACATGGCTATCGAACGCACCCTCTCCATCATCAAGCCCGACGCTGTTGCCAAGAACGTGATCGGCAAGATCTACTCCCGTTTCGAAACCAATGGCCTGAAGATCGTGGCCTCCAAAATGGCCTGGCTGTCCGCCCAGGAAGCCGGTCAGTTCTACGCCGTGCACAAGGAACGCCCCTTCTTCAAGGATCTGGTGGACTTCATGATCTCTGGTCCCGTGATGATCCAGGTGCTGGAAGGCGAGAACGCCATCGCCAAGAACCGCGAGCTGATGGGCGCCACCGACCCCAAGAAGGCCGATCCCGGCACCATCCGCGCCGACTTCGCTGAATCCATCGACGCCAACGCCGTGCACGGTTCCGACGGCGCCGACACCGCTGCCGTGGAAATCGGTTTCTTCTTCCCCGGCATGAACGTCTTCAGCGGCCGTTGATCTTGTAGCCGTGCGTGGAGAGTCGGGGGTTGAGCGTGGTTCCCGGCTCACGACTCTTCTCTCCCGACTCTCGACCCTCCCATGCAAAACCTCCTCGATCTCGATCCTGCCCAACTGACCGCCTGGTTCGCCGCCCGGGGCGAGAAGCCCTTTCGCGCCACCCAGGTGCTGCGCTGGATCCATCGTTTCGGGGAAGCAGATTTCGATGCCATGACCGACATCGCCAAGAGCCTCAGGGAAAAGCTCAAGGCGGAAGCGGTGGTGGTACCCCCGGCCATCGTCTCGGACAAGCTGTCCGATGATGGCACGCGCAAATTCCTGTTTGACGTGGGCAATGGCAATGCCGTGGAGACCGTGTTCATCCCCGAGGATGACCGGGGCACCCTGTGCGTCTCCACCCAGGCGGGCTGTGCCCTCGACTGTTCCTTCTGTTCCACCGGCAAGCAGGGCTTCAACCGCAACCTGACGGTAGCCGAGATCATCGGCCAGCTCTGGCAGGTGAACAAGGCCCTGGGGCGCGATCCCAAGGGTGAGCGCATCATCTCCAACGTGGTGCTGATGGGCATGGGGGAACCCCTGGCCAATTTCGAGAATGCCGTGGCCGCCCTGAAGCTGATGCTGGACGACAATTGCTACGGCCTGTCCCGGCGCCGGGTGACCGTGTCCACCTCCGGCCTAGTGCCGGTCATGGATCGGCTGCGGGACGAGTGCCCCGTGGCCCTGGCGGTGTCCCTGCATGCCCCCAACGACATCCTGCGGGATGAGCTGGTGCCCATCAACCAGAAATATCCCCTCTCCGAACTGATGGCCGCCTGCCGCCGTTATCTGGAGAAGGCACCCCGGGATTTCGTCACTTTCGAGTACGTGATGCTGGACGGGGTCAATGATCACGACTATGACGCCCGGGAGCTGTTGTCCTTGACGCGTCATGTACCCTGCAAGTTTAATCTCATCCCTTTCAACCCCTTTCCGGGGTCGCCCTACCGCCGTTCTCGCCCCGAGCGCATCCGTCGTTTTGCCGACATCCTCATGGGGGCCGGCATCGTCACCACCACCCGCAAGACCCGGGGAGACGACATCGACGCCGCCTGCGGTCAGCTGGCCGGTCAGGTCCTGGACAAGACGCGGCGGACCGGGCGGCGCACCATCATGCTGGAGGAAGATAAGTCGTGATCAGAAGCGTAGTCCTGTTGTCAGCCTGTCTGTTGTCCCTGGGGAGCCTGCCCGTCGCGGCCCAGGTCGTGGTTCCCGAATCCACTCACACCAATCAGGTGGCCACCGATGCCCGTACCCGGGCGCGGCTGCACACGGAGCTGGGTGCCATGTATCTCCAGGATGGCAACATGGCCGTGGCCCTGGAAGAAACCGGGGTCGCCATCGAGGCGGATCCCGGCTACGCCTCCGCCTACAGTGTCCGGGCCCTGGTCTATACGGCCCTGCGGGAATTTACCTCGGCCGAGGCCGATTTCAAGAAAGCCCTGGGCCTGGCGCCGGGGGACCCGGACGTGAACAACAACTATGGCTGGTACCTCTGCCAGCGGGACCGGGCCAAGGAATCGGTGACCTACTTCCTTGCCGCGGTGAAGAATCCCCTGTATTCCACTCCCGAGCGGGCCTACGTCAATGCCGGGACCTGCGCCCTCAAGGCCGGAGACCTGGAGGGTGCCCGGGAATACCTGACCCATGCCCTGCGTCTGGCCAAGGACGGTGGTCCCCAGGCCCAGCTGCAGCTGGCCAAGCTGGCCTATACCCAGGGCAACATGACCGAGGCCCGCAACCGCCTGCTGGAAATGATGCGCCTGGGCGGCCAGCCTCCTGCCGAGGCCCTGTGGCTGGGGGTGCGTATCGAGCGCAAGCTGGGCAACAAGGCAGAGGAGAGCAGCATGACGGCCCAGTTGCGCCGGCTCTATGTGGCCTCTCCCGAGTACCAGGAACTCCTCAAGGGTAATTACGAATGACTGAGATGGTGACGGGATTCGATGCACCGGCCGCTGCCGTGGAAAACGCGGCGGACGTGGCGCCGGAAGCCCGGGTAGGGGCCCAGCTGCGCGCCGCGCGGGAAGCCCGGGGGCTGCAGCTCACCGAGCTGGCCCGCCTGCTGCGCCTGGGTGAGCGGCAGGTGGAAGCCCTGGAGCGGGGCGATCTTTCCGGTCTGCCGGGCAAGACCTTCGTGCGCGGCTTTGTCCGCAACTACGCCCGGGCCGTGCAGCTCGATGCAGCTCCCCTCCTGGATCTCCTGGACGGGGTGCGGGAACTGGCTGCCCCGGGTCTGGAACTGCCAGAATCCACCCACGTCACCATGCCCGGACAGGGACGGGGCGTGAGCCGGGACATGCTGACCGTGGCCGCCGGCCTGCTGCTGATCCTGGGGGCCGCCCTGGCCTATTTCTTCCTGCCGGACCAGTTCTGGGTGAAAAAGCCCGTGCCGGATCCCGTGGCCCTGGCCCCGGCCTCTCCGGGCGAGCCCCTGTTCCCTCCTGCCGAGCCCGCTCCCGCCCAGGGGGCGGAAGCCGGCACTGAGGGGGCTGCTGCCGCTGTTCAGGCAACGGACCCCGCCGCTGCAGCGGCTCCGGCCCCGGCCCCCACGGCTGCTGTCCAGCCTCCTGGGGCCCCGGCTCCTGCTGCACCCGTTGCCCCGGCGACCGGCGCCGCGCCGGCGGTTCCCGGCAATCCGCCTGCTGGCGCTCCGGTGGCCGCGCCCGTGGCCGCTCCGCACGTGGCCGCGCCGACAGCTCCCGTACCTGGGAGCCAGCCCCCGGCCGCAGTTGCTGCCCCGGCTGCCGCTCCGGTGCGGACGCTCCCGCCCGTCACCCCGGCAGCGGCACCTGTTCCAGCGCCAGCCGCTCAGGCTGCGGCACCGGTGGCCGGGCAGGTTGTGAGCTTCCGCTTCACCCGGGATTCCTGGGTGGAAGTGCGGGACAAGGATGGCAATCTGATCACCTCCCGGCTGCATCCTGCGGGCAGCACCCGGGAAATCACCGGGGTGCCTCCCCTCAGCGTGGTGGTGGGCAATGCCTCCTACGTGCAGTTGCAGTACAAGGGGCAGTCCGTGCCCCTGCAGCCCAACGCCGAGAGCGATGTGGCGCGTGTGACCCTCCAGTAAGCAGGTTTTCATGAACAAGATGCATGGCAAACTGCCGGCCCAGCCGGCCACCCGTTCCTGCCTGGTGGGCCATGTGCCCCTGGGGGGCAAGGCGCCGGTGGTGATCCAGTCCATGACCAACACGGACACGGCCGATTACGTGGCCACGGCGATCCAGTGCGCCGAGCTGAACCGGGCTGGTTCCGAACTGGTGCGCATCACCGTGAATACCCCGGAAGCCGCCGCCGCCGTGCCCAGGATTCGCGAGCACCTGGATCGCATGGGCTGCGACGTGCCCCTGATCGGCGACTTCCACTACAACGGCCACCGGCTCCTCACCGAACACCCGGCCTGCGCCGAGGCCCTGGCCAAGTACCGGATCAACCCGGGCAACGTGGGCTTCGGCAAGAAGAAGGACGAGCAGTTCGCGGCCATGATCGAGCTGGCCTGTCGTTACCAGAAGCCGGTGCGCATCGGCGTGAACTGGGGCAGCCTGGACCAGTCGGTGCTGGCCCGCATCATGGACGAGAACAGTCGCCGGGCCGAGCCCCTGGACACCACCGCCATCATGCGCGAGGCCATGGTCACCTCGGCCCTGGAATCCGCCGCCCAGGCCGAGGCCCTGGGGCTGGCCGGGGAGCGCATCATCCTCTCCTGCAAGGTGTCCAGCGTCCAGGACCTGATCGCCATCTACCAGGAGCTGGCGGCCCGCTCCAGCTATGCCCTGCACCTGGGCCTCACCGAGGCCGGCATGGGTTCCAAGGGCATCGTCGCCTCCACGGCGGCCCTGGCCGTGTTGCTGCAGCAGGGCATCGGCGACACCATCCGCATTTCCCTGACGCCGGAGCCGGGCGGTTCCCGCACCCAGGAAGTGATCGTCGCCCAGGAAATCCTGCAGACCATGGGCCTCAGGGCCTTCACCCCCCAGGTGGTGGCCTGCCCCGGCTGCGGCCGCACCACCTCCAGCTTCTTTCAGGAGCTGGCCCGGGACGTGCAGGAACACGTGCGCGCCCGCATGCCCGAGTGGCGCGAAGCTCACGACGGGGTGGAAAACATGACCCTGGCGGTGATGGGCTGCGTGGTCAATGGCCCGGGGGAGTCCAAGCATGCCAACATCGGCATTTCGCTCCCCGGCACCGGCGAGGCCCCGTCCGCCCCGGTCTATGAGGATGGGGAGAAGACCGTCACCCTGAAGGGCGAGAAGATCGGCGCCGAATTCATCCAGATCATCGAGGCCTACGTGGCCCGCAAGTACCCGAAGAAAGTCCAATGAGTCAAAACCTGCAGTCCGTCCGGGGGATGAACGACATCCTGCCGGCTGAAGCCGAATTCTGGGAACTCTTTGAAGAGGCTGTCTCCGACCGCCTCAAGAGCTATGGCTACAAGCCCATCCGCATGCCCATCGTCGAGCCCACCCCCCTGTTCAAGCGGGCCATCGGCGAGGTCACCGACATCGTCGAGAAGGAAATGTATTCCTTCGAGGACAGCTTGAACGGTGAGCAGCTCACCCTGCGCCCCGAAGGCACGGCCGGCTGCGTGCGCGCGGTGATCCAGCACGGGCTGGCCAATCAGGTGGCCCAGCGCCTCTATTACATGGGCCCCATGTTCCGCCACGAGCGGCCCCAGAAGGGCCGCTACCGCCAGTTCCACCAGATCGGCGTGGAAGCCTTCGGCTTCGCCGGTCCCGACGTGGATGCCGAGCAGATCCTGATGATCGCGCGGCTCTGGGGCGACCTGGGCCTGGACGACATCCGCCTGCAGTTGAACAGCCTGGGCCAGCCCGAGGAGCGGGCCCGGCACCGGGCCGATCTGATCGCCTATCTGGAAGGCTTCCAGGAGATACTGGACGAGGAAGCCAAGCGCCGCCTGTACACCAATCCCCTGCGCATCCTGGACACCAAGAATCCGGCCCTGCAGGACATGTGCGCCGGGGCGCCCAAGCTGATCGACTACCTGGGCGAGGCATCCCTGGCCCACTTCAACGGGGTGCAGCAGATCTTGAAGGATGCCGGCATTCCCTTCGAGATCAACCCGCGCCTGGTGCGGGGTCTCGATTACTACAATCTCACCGTGTTCGAGTGGGTGACCGACAAGCTGGGGGCCCAGGGCACCGTTTGCGCCGGTGGCCGCTACGACGGCCTGGTGCAGCAACTGGGGGGCAAGGCCACCCCGGCCTGTGGCTTTGCCATGGGGGTCGAGCGGCTGATCGCCCTGATCCGGGACTCCGGCGGCGAGCCGGCGCCCAAGGGCACCGACGTGTACGTGGTGCATCAGGGCGAAACCGCTGCCCGCTTGGCTTTCCGGGTGGCCGAAGGCCTGCGGGACAACGGCATCGACGTGATCCTCCATTGCGGCGGCGGCAGCTTCAAGTCCCAGATGAAGAAGGCCGACGCCTCCGGGGCCCTGTTTGCCGTGGTGATTGGCGACGACGAGGCGGCGGCGGGCGAGGTGCAGCTGAAAGCCCTGCGCGACGAGGGGGTGGCGCAACAACGCCTGAAGGCCGAGAATCTGGCCGAAGTCATCATCGATCAATTGCTGGATACCCAAGAAGAGGAAGCCTGACATGGCCGTCTACGATCTGGAAGAGCAGGAACAAATCGACAATCTCAAGGCCTGGTGGCAGCAGCATGGCAACCTGATCACCTGGACCGTCTCTGCCCTGGCCGTCGCCGTGGTGGCCTGGCAGGGCTGGAACTGGTACCAGGGCCAGCAGGCGGCCCAGGCCAGCGCCCTGTTCGGCGCCCTGCAGCAGGCCATGGTGAAGGAGGACACCCAGCGGGTGCGCACCATCGCCGGGGAACTGACGGAAAAATTCGGCTCCACCGCCTATGCCCCCATGGGCACCCTGATGGCGGCCAAGGTTTCCTTCGAATCCGGCGATGCCAAGACCGCCCGGGCCCAGCTGGCCTGGGTGGCGGCCCATGGCAAGGATGAGCTGCGCGACGTGGCCCACCTGCGTCTGGCTGGCGTGATGCTGGACGAGCAGGCCTACGATGAAGCCCTGAAGGAGCTGGCCCACAAGCCCGGCCCCGCCCTGGCCGCGGCCTACGCGGAACTCAAGGGTGACGTGCTGGTGGCCCAGGGCAAGCAGGACGAGGCCCGGGCTGCCTACAAGGAAGCCCTGGAGGCCCAGGAGAAGGACAGCAAGGACGGCACGGGTGAGGCCGGCCGGAGTCCCGTTTCCCAGCTCCTGCACCAGAAGCTCGACGCCCTGGGAGGGGCGGCCTGATGGCCCGCCGCCTGCTGCCGCTGGCTGTCCTGATGGGCGGTCTGCTGGCGGGGTGTTCGACCCTGGAGTCCATCACCCCCTCCTTCGACAGCCTCAACCCCTTCGCCAGCAAGGGCCCGAAAATGGCCGAGCTGACGCCCATCCAGGCCACGGCGGAACTGCGCCAGGACTGGAATTACCAGATCGGCAAGGCCGGTAATGCGGTGTTCTATCCCGCTGTGGCCGGCAACGCGGTATTCGTCGCCGCCGCCGACGGCAGCATCGCCAAGCTGGAGGGCGGTCAGGCCGTCTGGCGCATCAACGCTGGCAAGCCCCTGTCCGCCGGGGTCGGCAGCGACGGGGTCACGGTCGTGGTGGGCACGGGCACCGGCGAGGTGCTGGCCTTCTCGGCCCGGGACGGTTCGCCCCTGTGGCAGGCCCGGGTGAGCAGCGAAGTGCTGGCTCCGCCCCTGGTGGAAGGGGACATGATCGTGGTGCGCAGCGGTGACAACCGGGTGGTGGCTCTGGACGCCCAGGGCAAGCGCAAGTGGCTGTACCAGCGTCCCACGCCCACCCTGTCCCTGCGCAGCACCGCCCCGATGATGATCGCCGACCGCTTTGTCCTGACCGGTTTCCCCGGCGGCAAGCTGGTGGCCCTGGCACTGCACAACGGCGCGCCGGTCTGGGAAGGTACCGTGGCCCTGCCCAAGGGCGCCACGGAACTGGACCGGGTGGCCGACGTGGTGGCCCAGCCCGCTGCCGGCGGCCCCCTGGGCTGTGCCGTCGCCTACCAGGGCCGGGTGACCTGCTTTGACTTCTCCCAGGGGGGCAATACCGTCTGGTCCCGGGACATTTCCTCGGCCGCCGGGCTTACCCTGGATAGCCGCAGCGTCTATGTGACCGACGACAGCAGTGCCATCCAGGCCCTCTCCCTGGATTCCGGCGGCAGCCTGTGGAAGCAGGACAAACTCTTCATGCGCCGGGTCACCGCGCCCATGACCGCAGGGCGGAACTACCTGGCCGTGGGGGATGCCCAGGGGGTGGTGCACCTCCTGAACCGCGACGACGGCGCTTTTGCCGCCCGCTTCACCACCGATGGCAGCCCCATCAACAGCGCTCCCCAGCGCCTGGGGAACCAGATCCTGGTTCAGACCCGCTCGGGGAACGTATACGCTCTGGATGTTCAATGAAACCGACTATCGCCCTGGTGGGGCGCCCCAATGTGGGCAAATCCACGCTGTTCAACCGTCTCACCAGGAGCCGTGATGCCATCGTTGCCGATTTTCCGGGCCTGACCCGGGATCGTCACTACGGCCATGGCCGCCTGGGCTACAAGCCCTTCCTGGTGGTGGATACCGGCGGCTTCGAGCCCCTGATCAAGGAAGGCATCCTGCACGAGATGGCGCGCCAGACCGAGCAGGCCATCGCCGAGGCGGATGCCATCATCTTCGTGGTGGACGGTCGTGGCGGCCTGACGCCCCAGGACAAGGAAATCGCCAACAAGCTGCGGCGCCTGGAGCGGCCCGTGTTCGTGGCGGTCAACAAGACCGAAGGCATGAACCAGGGCATGGTGTCGGCGGAATTCCACGAACTGGGCCTGGGCGATCCCCATCCCATCTCCGCCTCCCACGGGGAGGGGGTGCGCAACCTGGTGGACATGGCCCTGGCCTCCTTCCCCGAGCCGGAGGAAGAGGAGGAGCGCCCCGACGTGCTCAAGGTGGCCATCGCCGGGCGCCCCAATGTGGGCAAGTCCACCCTGATCAATGCCCTGATCGGCGAGGAGCGGGTGATCGCCTTCGACATGCCCGGTACCACCCGGGACGCCATCTACGTGGATTTCGAGCGTAACGGCAAGAAATACAGCCTCATCGACACGGCAGGCCTGCGCAAGAAGGGCAAGGTGTTCGAGGCCATCGAGAAGTTCTCGGTGGTGAAGACCCTGCAATCCATCGAGGACGCCCACGTGGTGATCCTGATGCTCGATGCCCAGCAGGACATCTCCGACCAGGACGCCCATGTGGCGGATTTCGTGGTCCAGTCCGGCCGGGCCCTGGTGGTGGCGGTGAACAAGTGGGATGGCCTGGATCATTACACCAAGGAGCAGGTGCGCGGCACCATCGAGCGCAAGCTCAAGTTCCTGGAATTCGCCAAGGTGCATTTCATCTCGGCCAAGGAAAACATCGGCCTGGACAACCTGTTCAAGTCGGTAAACGGCGCCTACGCCGCGGCCATGGCCAAGCTGCCCACGCCCAAGCTCACCCGGGTGCTGATCGATGCCGTGGCGCGCCAGGCCCCGCCCCGCCATGGCGCCTTCCGGCCGAAGATGCGCTACGCCCACCAGGGGGGCTCCAATCCGCCCATCATCGTCATTCACGGCAATGCCCTGGAGCACATCCCCAACAGCTACCAGCGCTACCTGGAAAACATCTTCCGCCATGTATTCAAACTGGATGGCACCCCCTTGCGCATCCAGTTCAACACCAGTCATAACCCTTACGCCGACAAGGATTAGGGCGGAGCGGCGCCGGGCGGGGGAAACTCTTGCTGGCGCCCCCCGATGAAATTGGGTAAATTAAGCCCTTGATAACAACTATTCCTGGAGTCCATGCCATGAGCAACAAGGGGCAACTTTTACAAGACCCATTCCTCAACACCCTGCGTCGGGAGCACGTGCCCGTCTCCATCTATCTGGTCAACGGCATCAAGCTGCAGGGCCAGATCGAATCCTTCGACCAGTATGTGGTGCTCCTGAAGAATACCGTGACCCAGATGGTCTACAAGCACGCCATCTCCACCGTGGTGCCGGCCCGTCCGGTCAACATCCAGCAGGATCAGGCTGCCGAAGCCTGAACAGTTTGATCATCCATCTGCCCCCTTCTGCGGGGACCCCGGTCCGGGTGTCCCCGTTTCCTTTTCTGGACCGCCATGCTTGATCGTCCTTCCGCCGGCGAACGGGCCGTACTGGTGCAACTGGACTTCGGCCAGCGGGACATTCCCGAACGGCTCGAAGAAGTGCGCCTCCTGACCGAATCGGCCGGAGGGCTGGTCTGCGCCGAGATCAGCGGCCGGCGCCATAGCCCGGACCCCAAGACCTATGCCGGCCGCGGCAAGGTGGACGAGATCGGCGCCACCCTGGCAGCCGCCGGGGCCGACCTGGTGATCTTCAACCACGAGCTGTCCCCGGTACAGCAGCGCAACCTGGAGCGGGCCCTGCAATGCCGGGTGATCGATCGCACCGCCCTGATCCTCGACATCTTCGCCTTGCGGGCCCAGAGCGCCGAAGGCAAGCTGCAGGTGGAACTGGCCCAGCTCGAGCACCTGTCCACCCGGCTGGTGCGGGGCTGGACCCACCTGGAGCGGCAGCGGGGCGGCATCGGTCTGCGCGGTCCCGGGGAAACCCAGCTGGAAACCGACCGGCGCCTGCTGGGCAACCGGGTCAAGCTGCTCAAGGAGCGCATTTCCCGGCTCAGCCGGCAGCGGGGCGTGCAGCGCAAGGCCCGGTTGAAGGGCGACGTGCTCAACGTTTCCCTGGTGGGCTACACCAATGCAGGCAAGTCCACCCTCTTCAACGCCCTGACCCATGCCGGGGTGTATGCGGCCAACCAGCTCTTTGCCACCCTGGACACCACTTCCCGCAAGCTCTGGCTGGAGGATGCGGGGCACGTGATCATTTCCGACACCGTGGGTTTCATCCGCGATCTGCCCCACTCTCTGGTGGCTGCCTTCCAGGCCACCCTGGAGGCCACCGCCGATGCAGACATCCTGCTGCACGTGGTGGATAGCGCCAGCGCGGCCCGGGACGAACAGATCGAGGAGGTCAACAAGGTGCTGGCCGAAATCGGGGCCCGGCACGTGCCCCAGATCCTGATCTGGAACAAGGTGGACCTGACCGGGGTGGCCCCGGCGGTGGAGCGGGATGGCTATGGTAGAATCCAGCGCGTCAAGTTGAGTGCGCGGACAGGTGATGGTCTTGCCTTGCTGCGTGATGTCCTCGGGGAGTGCGCCCGGGAAAAACGAACCCTGAGAGCAGCGCGGGCCGAAGCCGCAGCGCTGGAATCTGTCGAAGGGGCGGAATCTGATTCCGACCCGATTTGAATATTCTTGAGCTTCTGACGGACACCCATGATCCCAACCCTAGGCATTCTCATGTCCATCAACGACCCCCGCTGGGGCGGTCGTGGTGGTGACGACGATTCGGGCGGCAAGCGCCGTCCCAACCAGGGGCCTCCTGATCTGGAGGACATCTGGCGCGACTTCAACAAGCGCCTGAACGGCATGCTCGGCAAGAAGGGCGGCGGCAGCGGCGATGGCGGCGGCGAGCGGCCCCAGATGGAGCTCAATCCCAAGGCCCTGGGCGGCGGCATCAGCATCATCGCCGGCCTGGCTGTGCTGGTGTGGCTGCTGTCCGGCCTCTACACCGTGGATGCCTCCCAGCGCGGGGTGGTGCTGCAGTTCGGCAAGTTCGTGGAAACCACCGAGCCCGGTCTGCGCTGGCGCCTGCCTTACCCCATCCAGTCCCATGAGGTGGTGAACCTGACCGGGGTGCGCACCCTGGAGATCGGCTACCGGGGCACCGAGCGCAACAAGGTCCTGAAAGAGGCCCTGATGCTCACGGATGATGAAAACATCATTAATATCCAGTTCGCCGTCCAGTACTTCCTCAAGGACCCCACCGAGTACCTGTTCCAGAACCGGTTCCCCGATGAGGCGGTGATGCAGGCGGCAGAGACCGCCGTGCGCGAGATCGTCGGCAAGAGCAAGATGGACTTCGTGCTCTATGAGGGGCGCGAGCAGGTGGCGGCCCAGGCCACCACCCTGATGCAGGAAATCCTCGACCGCTACAAGACCGGCATCATCATCTCCAAGGTCACCATGCAGAACGCCCAGCCGCCCGAGCAGGTGCAGTCCGCCTTCGATGACGCGGTCAAGGCCGGCCAGGACCGGGAGCGCCAGAAGAACGAAGGCCAGGCTTACGCCAATGACGTGATTCCCAAGGCCCGGGGTACGGCGGCGCGGCTGATGGAGGAAGCCAACGGCTACCGGCAGCGCATCATCGCCACCGCCGAGGGTGACGCCAGCCGCTTCAAGCAGATCTATGCCGAATACGCCAAGGCCCCCGAAGTGACCCGCCAGCGCCTGTACCTGGAAACCATGCAGCAGGTCTATGCCAACACCAGCAAGGTGATGGTGGATGCCAAGGGCCAGGGCAACCTGCTCTACCTGCCCCTGGACAAGCTGATGCAGGCCGCTGCGGCCACCCAGGCCCAGAACGGCCAGGCCGCTGCGCCCGCCGATGCGGTCAGGACACCCCGCCCGGCCGCCGCCATTCCCGGGGATGTGCCCCCGCAACTGGACCGGGGGCCTGATACCACCAGTTCCCGGGACCTTCGTTCCCGCGACAGGGAGAGCCGCTAATGAACGCCAGGCTGCAAATCGTCGGGGCCCTCCTGGGCCTCCTGCTGATCATCGCTTCCATGTGCCTCTTCACCGTGGATCAGCGTCAGTTCGCGGTGATCTTCCAGCTCGGTGAAGTGAAGAAGGTGATCACCGAACCGGGCCTGCACTTCAAGCTGCCCATGGTGCAGAACGTGCGCTTCTTCGACAACCGGGTGCAGACCCTGGACAGCCAGGAGCCCGAGCGTTTCATCACCTCGGAGAAGAAGAACGTGCTGGTGGATTCCTACGTCAAGTGGCGCATCATCGATCCCCAGCTCTATTACGTTTCCGTCGGCGGCGATGAATCCCGCGCCCGCACCCGGCTGGCCCAGACCGTCAATGACGGCCTGCGCGGCGAGTTCGGCAAGCGCACCGTCCATGACGTGGTGTCCGGCGCCCGGGACAGGATCATGGAGGAGATGCGCGGCAAGGCCGACGCGGATGCCCGCAAGATCGGCGTGCAGATTCTCGACGTGCGCCTGAAGCGGGTGGAGCTGCCCCAGGAAGTCTCCGAGGCCGTGTATCGGCGTATGGAAGCCGAGCGCAAGCGGGTGGCCAACGAACTGCGTTCCGAAGGCTCCGCCGAGGCGGAAAAGATTCGCGCCGACGCCGACCGCCAGCGTGAGGTGATCATCGCTGACGCCTATCGGGATGCCCAGAAGATCAAGGGCGAAGGGGATGCCAAAGCGGCCGCCATCTATGGCCAGGCCTTTGGCCAGAACCCCGAGTTCTATGCCTTCTACCGGAGTCTGGAAGCCTACCGCAACACCTTCAACAGCAAGCATGACGTGCTGGTGGTGGAGCCCAACTCCGACTTCTTCAAGTACCTGAAAAACCCCAAATGACCGAGAGCCTGCTCCTGGCATTTGCGTTGATGTTGATTCTGGAGGGGCTGATGCCCTTCCTCATGCCGGCCGCCTGGCGGGAAACCTTCAAGCGTCTGACCCAGTTTTCCGACGGTCAGATCCGCTTCGTGGGGCTGACCTCCATGATCGTCGGCCTGATTTTGCTGATGGTATTCAAATAAATGAACTGGCTGTTGCCTGAAAACCTGGCCGATGCCCTGCCCCAGGAAGCCGCCCAGGTCGAGCGCCTGCGCCGGACGGTCCTGGACCTGTTCCGGGGCCGCGGTTTCGAACTGGTCCAACCCCCGATGCTGGAGTACCTGGAATCCCTGCTCACCGGAGCGGGCCAGGACCTGGACCTGCGCACCTTCAAGCTGGCCGACCAGCTTTCCGGCCGTACTCTGGGGGTGCGGGCCGACATGACGCCCCAGGTGGCCCGCATCGATGCCCACCTGCTCAACCACCAGGGGGTGACCCGGCTCTGCTACTGCGGCAGCGTCCTGCATACCCTGCCTTCCAGCCTGGCCTCCAGCCGGGAGCCGATCCAGATCGGCGCCGAGCTGTACGGTTACGCCGGGGTGGAGGCGGATCTGGAAATCCTGCGCCTGCTGGCGGCTGCCCTGGAGCGGATCGAGCTCAAGGCCTACCGGGTGGATCTGGGCCATGTGGGCCTGTTCCGGGCCCTGGCCCAGGCGGCCCGGGTGACGCCGGAAACCGAGGAAACCCTGTTCAACCTGCTGCAGGGCAAGGACGTGCCCGGGCTGGAAGCCCTGTGTGCCGACCTGCCGGCGCCCTACGGGGCAGCCCTGCTGAGCCTTTCCGGCCTCTACGGCGGTGCCGAGGTGATCGACCGGGCCCGGACCCTGCTGCCCGCCCTGCCGGAAGTCACCCAGGCCCTGGATACCCTGGCCAGCCTGATCGCCGCCGTGCCCGAACTGCCCCTGTCCATCGACCTCTCCGACCTGCGCGGCTACCACTACCACAATGGCGTGGTGTTTGCCGCCTACTGCCCCGGCTACCCGGCGGCGGTGGCCCTGGGGGGGCGTTACGACGGCGCCGGCCGCAGTTTCGGCCGGGCCCGTCCGGCCACCGGTTTCTCCATGGATCTGCGGGAGCTGGCGCGCCTGGTGCCCCAGGTCCGGTCCCAGGGGGCCGTGCTGGCTCCCCACGCCGGCACCGACCGCCGCCTGGCGGCCCATATTGCCGCCCTGCGGGAGCAGGGCGAGGTGGTGGTGGAGCTCCTGCCCGGAGAAACCGCCTGCGAAGGCCCCCGATGCGACCGCAAGCTGGTCTGCCTGGGGGAGCAATGGATTATTGAAGCAATCAACGAGGATTAAGGCATCATGGCCAAGAACGTAGTGGTCGTCGGCACCCAGTGGGGCGACGAAGGCAAGGGCAAGATCGTAGACTGGCTCACCGACAACGCCCAGGGCGTGGTGCGCTTTCAGGGCGGTCACAATGCCGGTCACACCCTGGTGGTGGGCGACAAGGAATACAAGCTCAACCTGGTGCCCTCGGGCATCGTCCGCGCAGGGGTCAATTGCTACATCGGCAACGGCGTGGTGCTCGACGCCGGGCACCTGCTTTCCGAGATCGACGGCCTGGAGGCCGGCGGCATCGAAGTCCAGAGCCGCCTCAAGGTGAGCCCTGGCTGCCCCCTGATCCTGCCCTACCATTCCGAGCTGGACAAGGCCCGGGAAGCCAAGAAGAACGCCGATGCCAAGATCGGCACCACCGGCAAGGGCATCGGCCCCGCCTACGAGGACAAGGTGGCCCGGCGCGGCCTGCGGGTCTATGACCTGTTCCATCCCCAGCGCTTCGCCGACAAGCTGGCCGAGGTGATGGAATACCACAACTTCGTCCTGACCCAGTACTTCGGTTCCGCCCCCGTGGATTACCAGCTGGTCCTGGACCAGGCCCTGGCCCGGGCCGAGCGCCTGAAGCCCATGGTCACCGACGTCTCCGCCGCCATCTATGCCGCCAACCAGGCCGGCCAGAACCTGCTCTTCGAAGGCGCCCAGGGCACCCTGCTCGACATCGACCACGGCACCTATCCCTTCGTCACCTCCAGCAACTGCGTCGCCGGTCAGGCGGCCGCCGGTTCCGGTGTCGGCCCCAGCTCCCTGCACTACGTGCTGGGCATCACCAAGGCCTACTGCACCCGGGTGGGCGGCGGTCCCTTCCCCAGCGAGCTGGATATCGATACCGAAGGCACCCCGGGCTACCAGATGTTCGACAAGGGCCGGGAGATTGGCACCGTCACCCGCAGAAAGCGCCGCTGCGGCTGGTTCGACGCCGCCGCCCTGCGCCGTTCCGCCCGCATCAACGGCGTCACCGGCCTGTGCATCACCAAGCTGGACGTGCTCGACGGCTTGAAGACCCTGGACATCTGTACCGGCTACAAGCTGGACGGCCAGGTGGTGGACATGCTCCCCATCGGCGCCGACGAGGTGGCCCGTTGCGAGCCCATCTACGAAACCCTGCCGGGCTGGAGCGAGAACACCTTCCGGGTCAAGCGCTGGGAAGACCTGCCCGTCAACGCCCGGGCCTACCTGGACCGGCTGGAGCAGCTCTGCCAGGTGCCCATCGACATCGTCTCCACGGGTCCCGAGCGGGACGAGACCATCCTGAAGCGGCATCCCTTCATGGTCTGAGGACATGCAGATACAAAAAAGCCGGGGTAACCCGGCTTTTTTTTGGCTGCGCCAGATCAGGCCTGGGCGCGCATCCGTTCGGCCCGTTCCTTGGGGCTGGGGTGGGTGGACAGCCAGGAGGCGCCGGAGCCGCCGCTCAGGGCGTCCAGCTTTTCCAGGGCGGTGACGCAGGCCTGGGGGCTGTACTTCTTGGCCTTCATGAATTTCATGGCGTAGTCGTCGGCCTCCCGCTCGTTGCCCTGGGAATGCTGGGCCAGGATCACCTGCTCGAACAGGGCGCCCAGCTCCGATTCCGCCAGGGCGGCAGCCTTGCCGCCGGTGGCGGACACGGCATTCTTCAGGGCGCTGGTGCGCATGGCGGTCTGGATGCGGGCCTTGGTGTGGCCGGCCTGGACGTGGCCGATTTCATGGCCGATCACGTAGCGGATCTCGTCGTCGCTGAACTCGTCCATGAGGCCGCTATAGACCCGGATGGTGCCGTTGGCCATGGCGAAGGCGTTGATTTCCTTGGTCTGGTACACCTTGAAGTTGAGGTTCAGGCCGTCGTACTTGTTGAGACCCTGGGTCAGCTTGACCAGGCGCTTGCCGTAGGCCGTGGCGGGGCCGGCCACCTGGTTCTGGGCGTCCATCTGGGCCGACATCTGGTCGAAATAGCTCTTCAGATCCGCGTCGGAGAGGTTTTCGGACTGGGCCAGATCCTTGCCGGCATCAAGCATCTTGCCGATGTTGAAGGCCCAGGCGGGGGAGACGGCGCTGATGCCCGAAGCCAGGGTGGACAAGAGCAGAAAGTCACGACGTTTCATGGGGTGAGGCTCCTCTGTGAAAATGCGGGCAGCATTATAACAGAGGCATGGCGGGCGCCGGGCGGGGTATTGCGGCCCCTTGCTGCCCTTCAGGGGGGAGGCGGCCGCTGCAGCAGGGCGCGGATGTTCATGTCCAGGGGCAGGGCGTAATCCACGGCGGCCAGGGCGATGTTGGTCTCGATCTGGGTCAGCTTCAGGTTGATGAATACCCGGTCCGCCCCCTCGGTATAGGTGCCGATCACCAGGGCCTGGGCGTCCTGCTGCCGGGCGATGTCGCGGATTTCCCGGGTCAGCATCAGCTCTCCCTCGTGGCGCTTCATGTACAGCTTCTGGCGGATCTTCAGCTCCACCACCCGGTAGCCCTGCTGGGCCATGCGGGCGCCCACCTGTTCGGAAATCAGCCGCCCCAGGGGGGTGGATTCCTCCAGGGCGTTGATGTTCACCAGGGTGGCGACGATGAGCGGATGTTCCCGGGCGATCTGGCCGGCGGCCTGGGCCAGCAGGGCGTCGGCGGCCTTGTAGCTGGTGGCGATCAGTTCGCTCTGGGCGACGCTGGCGTAGGAGGCGGCGGAATAGCTGCGCCGGGAGCCACTGGTGCAGGCGGCTAGCAGCAGGGAGGCGCCAGCGGCGCTGAACAGTTGGCGGCGGTTCATGGGCTGGTGGGGCAGACCTGGTTGGGGGGGCAGCAGGGCTTGTCCAGGGGGCAGTCCCCGGTGATGGCCAGGGAGGTCCGGCGTACCTGGGGTTGGGGCTTGCCGCTGGCGTCCCGCTGGGTGTTCGGGCAGGGGTGGATCAGGGAGCAGATCTGCTGGTCGTAGAGGTGGATGTCCGCCTCGCTGACGTAATAAACATTGGTGCTGCGGGCGGCGTAGCGGATGCCGTCCATGGCCGAGAGGGTGACGATGATCTCGGTGCTGGGGGTGGCGCCGGCGGAAAACTCGCTGCGAAACCAGTGCAGGGCGTCGGGGGGGCTGGGCTGGCGGCTGCCTTCCCGGGGTGTGGTCTCGGCCACGTCCTGCAGGGCCCAGATGCCGGGGCCCAGCTCCCGGGGCACGCCGGCGTGGCGGTACTGGGGCCGGTTGGCGGAGAAGCGCACCGGCTGCACGTCCAGGTGCAGCACCAGGGCCGCGTCCGGGGCCTGGGACACATTGATGCCCTGCTGCACCAGGGCCGTGATCAGGGCGTTGCCGAAGGCCCGGGAAAACTCGGTTTCCTGCTCGGGGGCGGCCATGTACACCGGTCGGCAGGGATGGATGTTGAGCCCGCAGCGCTGGCTGCGGGAAAGGCTGGTGGCCAGGCTGCGGGCGGCGTCCTGGGCGATGGCCTGCCAGTGCTGGCCGGCCTGGAGTTTGGGCTGGATGACGCTGGGGAAGTTGCCGGCCAGGGGTGCCTCGCTGTGCCGGGCGTGATTACTGTTACCGTCGGTCTGGATCTGGGGCAGAGCGCAGGCGCCCAGGAGCAGGCTGGTGAGTGCAGCCAGCAGGGAGGTCCGGAAACGGGAGCAGGGCAGGGCAGGGCGCATGGTGGCGGGCAGCTGGCGTATCGATCTGGCTGGCATTGTAGCATCGCCCCCGGCGCGGCTATTCGAGCCGGAAGCGCACCGGCAGCACCGCTTCCTCCAGACCGTCGGCGGGCAGGCTGCGCAGGGCCCGGGCGGCGCGCAGGGCGGCCTGATCCAGCAGGGCGTGGCCGCTGCTGCGCTCAATGCGGGCCGCGATCACGTGGCCCTGTTCGTCCAGGAAAATCTGCACCAGGGCCTCCCCCTCCAGGCCCTGGGCGATGGCTTCCAGGGGGTAGAAGCCTTCCTGGCTGGCGAGCCGGGCCAGCTGCTGCCGGGCGGCCCGGGCCAGGGGTGTAGGGGCGCTCTCCGGGGCCGTGGCCCGGGGCTTCCGGGCCTGGGGTTCGGGGCGGGGCGACGGCGGTACGGCAGGTTTGCTGCTGACCGGAGGGGGCGGCGGCGCGGCGGGCTGAGGCTGTTCCAGCTCCAGTTCGGGCAGGGGCTGGGCCGGGACCGGGGGCGGCGCCAGGCTGGCTTGCAGGGCAGGGCGGACCTGGGGTTCCGGCTTTTGCTCCCAGTTCGGCAGCCCCCGGAGCAGGAGGCCGTGCAGGACCAGGGACAGCCCCAGGGCCAGGAACAGGGGCAGGGAAGCGGCCGGGCGTTCCGGGTTCATGCGAAAATCCGGGGCGGATGCCCGAGGCCTCCGGCCACGCGGGGCGGCTTTCCCGGGTGGGAAGGTCTTGGGCAAGGAACAGGCAGTTTGCAAGGAGTCAGCATGCAGCGTAAGCATTCATTGGGTCGGTGGCGGCCCCGGTCCGGCACCCTGGTGCTGCTGGGCGCCCTGGCCTTTCTGGCCGGGACCGGTCCGGTCCTGGGGGAAGAGGCGGGATTCTGGCAGCGGATGCTGAAAGCCGCCCGGGAGACCGGCGCTCCGGTGGGCGACCAGGCCATCGAACAGCTGGGTGAGCCGGCCGCCGGCGAGGCGAAGGCCGATTTTACCCCACCGGAACCGGCCCGCTTCGGCGTCACCCTGGAATTGGGGGATATCCGCCAGGCCAAGGAGTGGCTGGACCAGGGCCTGGACCCGGATTACATGGCTGACCGGATCGGCAGCGGCCTGATGATCTCCGCCTGGGAAGGCAACCTGCCCATGCTGGAACTGTTCCACAGCCGGGGCGCCGACGTGAACCGGGTGAACAAGGCCGGGGAGCAGGCCCTGCTCCTGGCTGCCTGGAAGGGCAACCGCCAGGTGGTGGACTGGCTACTGGAGCGGGGCGCCCAGCTCAACCGGGAGCCGGGCCAGTGGTCGGCCATCCATTACGCGGCCTTTTCCGGGCACAAGGAGCTGGTGGAATACCTGCTCGAACGGGGGGCCGACATCGATGCCCGCAGCCCCAACGGCTCCACCCCGCTGATGATGGCCATCTACGACGGCAAGCCCGAGGTGGCCAAGCTGCTCATCACCCGGGGGGCCGACAGGACGCCCCGCAACGACTGGGGCGACGGGGCCATGGAATGGGCCATGCGCTTCAACCAGACCGGGGTGGCGCGGCTGATCGGCAGCCCCGAGGCGTTCGCTGCCGCTGCCAATCAGCCCAAGGAGGCCTGGGGCAAGGACAGCCGTTCGGACAAGGCTCCGGCGGATCTGGACCAGCTGCTCAAGGCCCGCCGCCACCTGGTGGCCAAGGGGCTGGCGGTGGAGGAGGTGGATCGCAACATCGCCGCCCTGCGGGCCCGCTACGCCAAGGCCAGCATCCGCCAGGAAGCTCTGCCGCCCCGCTCCACCGCCGTGGAGATCAGCGCCCAGCGGGGCAACCCCAGCCAGCAGAAGGCCGGGGTGGTGGTCAGCCCGGGTAGCTACAAGCTGCCGCCCCGGGCGCCCAACAAGATTCCGGCCCGGGCCAACTGATGTCCCGTTCCCAGGGGCCGGGCGGGGGGCAGCCGCCCCAGCGGGTGATCAAGGTCCGGCGGGATTACAACAGCTGGGTGGTGAGTGAAACCCTGGAGGATTTCGCCCTCCGCTTCACGCCCCACAGTTTCCGCAAATGGTCCGAATCCCGGGTGGCCAACACCGCCTTCGGAGCCGCCGCCTTCCTGGTGCTGGAGGCGGTGGGCGCCACCATGATGGTGCAGGCCGGCTTCATCAATGCCTTCTGGGCCATCCTGGCCACGGGGCTGATCATCTTCCTGGCGGGCCTGCCCATCAGCCTCTATGCCGCCCGCTACGGGGTGGACATGGACCTGCTTACCCGGGGCGCCGGGTTCGGCTACATCGGCTCCACCCTTACCTCCCTGATCTACGCCTCCTTCACCTTCATCTTCTTCGCCCTGGAGGCGGCGATCATGGCCTATGCCCTGGAGCTCTGCTTCGGCATTCCCCCGGCCTGGGGCTACCTGATCTGCGCCCTGGTGGTGCTGCCCCTGGTGACCCACGGGGTCACCGCCATCAGCCGCCTGCAGACCTGGACCCAGCCCCTGTGGCTGCTGCTCCTGGTGCTGCCCTACGCCTTCCTGCTGTTCCAGGAGCCCGGGGTGCTGGCCGGGCTCTGGGCCTACCCGGGGGAGGACGGCCGCGGCGGCAGCTTCAACCTGCAGCTGTTCGGCGCCGCCCTCACCGTGGGAGTGGCCCTGATCACCCAGATGGGGGAGCAGGTGGATTACCTGCGCTTCATGCCCGCCCGGACCCCGGCCAACCGCTGGCGCTGGTTGGCCGGGGTGGTGGTGGGCGGTCCCGGCTGGGTCCTGCCCGGGGTGCTGAAGATGCTCGGGGGCGCCCTGCTGGCCTACCTGGTGCTGCGCAACGGCATCCCCGCCAGCAAGGCCGTGGACCCCAACCAGATGTACCTGATCGGCTTTTCCCGGGTGTTCGATGACACCACCCTGGCCATCATCGCCACCACCCTGTTCGTGGTGGTGTCCCAGCTGAAGATCAACGTCACCAATGCCTACGCGGGCTCCCTGGCCTGGTCCAATTTCTTCGCCCGGCTGACCCACAGCCACCCGGGGCGGGTGGTGTGGGTGGTGTTCAACACCCTGATCGCCCTGATGCTCATGGAAATGGGGGTGTTCGAGGCCCTGGGCCAGGTGCTGGGCCTGTATTCCAACATCGCCATCTCCTGGATCATGGCGGTGGTGGCGGACCTGGTGATCAACAAGCCCCTGGGCCTCTCGCCCCCGGGCATCGAGTTCAAGCGGGGCCACCTCTACGACATCAATCCGGTCGGGGTGGGGGCCATGGCGGTGGCCTCCCTGCTTTCCATCTGCGCCTTTGCCGGCCTGTTCGGCCCGGGCCTGCAGCCCTTCGCCCCCATCGTCGCCCTGGTGACGGCCCTGCTGGTGTCCCCCTTGATCGCCTGGGCCACCCGGGGGCGCTACTACCTGGCCCGGGCCCCGGAAGCCCGGACTGGGCTGCAGCGCTGCGTCATCTGCGAACGGGAGTACGAAGGGGCGGACATGGCCCACTGCCCCGCCTACCAGGGGCCAATCTGCTCCCTCTGCTGCGCCCTGGATGCCCGCTGCGAGGATCTGTGCAAGCCCCAGGCCCGGCTCTCGGCCCAGTGGGCCGGCTGGCTCGGGCGCATCCTGCCGGCCCGCCTCCTGCCTCTGCTGGAGGCCGGACTGGGCCACTACCTGCTCCTGATGGCGCTGCTCGTGCCCCTGCTGGCCCTGGTGGTGGGCCTGCTCTATTACCAGGAGGTCCAGGGCCTGGCCCCGGGGCAGGAGGTCCTGGTGGCCCATCTGCAGGAAAGCTTCCTGCGCATCTTCGCCATCCTGCTGCTAGTGTCGGGCACGGCGGCCTGGTGGATGGCCCTGACCCACAAGAGCCGCCAGGTGGCCCAGGAGGAATCCAACCGCCAGACCCACCTGCTGATGCAGGAGATCGAATCCCACCAGCGCACCGACCGGGCCCTGCAAGCCGCCAAGCAGCGGGCCGACCAGGCCAACCAGGCCAAGAGCCGCTACATCTCCGCCATCAGCCACGAGCTGCGCACTCCCCTGAACAGCATCCTCGGCTACGCCCAGATCCTGGACGGAGACCCGGCCATTCCCGCCAGCCGGCGCCAGGCGGTGAACGTGATCCGCCGTTCCGGCGACCACCTGCTCTCGGTGATCGAGGGCACCATGGACATCGCCCGCATCGAAAGCGGCAAGCTGAGCCTGGAAACCCGGCCCCTGGATTTTCATGATTTCCTCGCCCAGATCGTCGGCATGTTCGAACTGCAGGCCGCCAGCAAGGGCCTGGGCTTCCACTATGAGCCGGCCGGCGAGCTGCCCGCCTGGGTGCGGGCCGACGAGAAGCGCCTGCGCCAGATCCTCATCAACCTGCTGGGCAACGGGGTGAAATACACCCAGCGGGGCCAGGTCAGCTTCCGCCTGCGCTACCAGCGGGAGATGGCCACCTTCGAGGTGGAGGACACCGGCCCGGGCATTGCCGCCGAAGCCCTGGAGCGCATCTTCGAACCCTTCGAGCGGGGCAGCGCCACCCAGGGCGGCGGTACCGGCCTGGGACTCACCATCGCCCGCATGCTCACCGACCTGATGGGGGGCGAGCTCAAGGCCAGCAGCGAGCTGGGCCGGGGCAGCTGCTTCCAGGTGCGCCTGTTCCTGCCCCAGATCCATGCCGGCACGGCGCCCCGGCCCCGGGTGCGGCAGAAACCCGTGGGCTACCTGGGCCCCCGGCAGCGCATCCTGGTGGTGGACAACGAGCGCACCGACCGGGAACTGCTGGTGAATGTGCTCGCCCCCCTGGGCTTCCAGGTGGCCCAGGCCGCCTCGGGCCTGGATGCCCTGGAACTGATCCCGGTGTTCCAGCCCCATCTGGTGTTCATGGACCTGGCCATGCCCGGCATCGACGGCTGGGAAACCATACGCCGCATCCGCCGCCAGGGCCTGACCCGGGCGCCCCTGGCCATCATTTCCGCCAACGCCTTCGAGAAGGGTCAGGGGCTGGAGCAGGATGCCGAGGCTCGGGTGGCCCCCGAGGATTTCCTGCTCAAACCCCTGCGGGTGGAAGAGCTGCTGGACTGGCTGGGGCGCAAGCTGGCGCTGACCTGGCAGCTGGCCGAGCCGGTCGAAGCGGTGCCGGCTGCGGCTCCGGAAGCATCGCCCCGGGTCCTGCCCCTGGATGCCGAGCTGGCGGCCCTGGAGGAACTGGTGGGCCTGGGCTACCCCAAGGGCATCTTCCGGAAGCTCGACGAGATCACCGCCCGGGACCCGGCCTGCGCGGCCTACGCGGAGCAGCTGCGGGAACTGGCGCGCCAGTTCCAGTTCGATACCATGAAGGAACTCCTGCGCCAGGGCAGGGAAGGAAACCACGATGCCAACACTTGAATCCCCGCAGCAGGCCATCGTCCTGATCGTAGACGACGTCCCGGAAAACCTCTCCCTGCTGCACGACGCCCTGGATGAGGCCGGCTATACGGTGCTGGTGGCCACCAACGGGGAATCGGCCCTGCAGCGGGCCCGCCAGAGCCTTCCCGACGTGATTCTGCTGGATGCCATGATGCCGGGCATGGACGGCTTCGAAGTGGCGCGGCAGTTGAAGGCCGACTTCAGCACCCGGGCCATTCCCGTCATCTTCATGACCGGGCTGACGGAAACCGAGCATGTGCTGGCCGCCTTCGCCGCCGGCAGCGCCGACTACATCACCAAGCCCATCCGTCCCGCCGAGGTCCTGGCCCGGATCGCCGCCCATCTGGCCAGCGCCCGGCAGATGCAGCAGGCCCGCACCGCCCTGGATGCCTTCGGCCAGGCCACCCTGGCCCTGCGGGCGGCAGACGGCCGCCTCACCTGGCAGACGCCCCTGGCCCGGCAGCTTCTCAAGGCCTGGTTTGCCCTGGAGACGGAACAGGCGCCGCCCCGGCTGCTGGCCTGGGTGCTGGAAGCCGAGCAGGCCCGCCGGGACGGGCGGGAGCCCCCGGCCCTGCTGCTGGCGGAAGGGCCCCGGCGGCTGCTGGCCAGCTTTCACGATCCCCGGGGCGGCGGCCACGAGGGGGAGTGGCTGGTGGTGCTGCGGGAGGAGGATGACGGTGCCGCCGTGGAGCAGCTGATGGGGGCTTTCCGCCTCACCCAGCGGGAGGCCGAGGTGCTGCACTGGGTCACCCGGGGCAAGACCAACAAGGACATCGGCGACATCCTGGGCACCAGCCCGCGCACGGTGAACAAGCACCTGGAGCATGTGTTCGAGAAACTCGGGGTGGAAACCCGCACGGCGGCGGCCAACCTGGCCATCAGCCGGCTGCGGGGCGGCTGAGGCGCGGGGGGCGGGTTTTCTGTCGTCCAACTGGAATGGCGATGCTGGTATCATCGCGGCCTCTTCAACTCCAGGGGCTGCCGTTTTCCCGGCGCCGTCCCGCTCCTTCCCATGTCTGATCCCACCCTGGCCTCCGGCCCGGCGGCCGCCGTCATCGGTCCCTACCGCCACGAAAAAACCCTGTTCACCCTCATCGCCAGCCTGTCCGTGCTGTTCTGGGTGCTGCTCACCCTGGGCACCCTGGGCATCATCTGGATTTACATGATCTTCATCTACCTGTTCGTGCTCATGGCCCATTCGGCCCTGATCTCGCACCTGAAGGGCAATGCCGTGCGGATCACCCCGCGCCAGTTCCCGGAACTGCACGCCCGCATCGAAGCCTGCTGCCAGAAGGTGGGGCTGGAGCGCCTGCCCGAGTCCTACCTGATGACCGGCGACGGCATGCTCAACGCCTTCGCCACCCGTTTCCTGCGGCGCTACTACGTGGTGCTCCTGTCCGACATCGTCGACGCCCTGGAAGATGACCAGGAGGGCATCAACTTCTACATCGGCCACGAACTGGGCCACATCGCCCGCCGGCACGTGGCCAACCAGTGGTGGATGGGGCCCGCCATGTTCCTGCCCCTGCTGGGCTCCGCCTACCGCCGCGCCCAGGAATACACCTGCGACCAGTACGGCGCCGCCTGCTGCGCCAGCCTGGCATCCGCCAGCCGCGCCATGGCCGTCCTGGCCGCCGGCACCCGGCGCTGGAAGCACATGGATTCCCAGGCCTTCATTGAGCAGAGCGCCGGCACCGGCGGCTTCTGGATGTCCCTGAACGAGCTGACCAGCGAATATCCCTGGCTGTGCAAGCGCATGGCCCGCCTCCACGATCCCAAGGCGAGCACCCCCCGGCGCCATCCCCTGGCCTGGTTCTTCGCCATGTTCCTGCCCAATGCGGGTCCCGGCGGGCTGGTCTTCAGCATGCTGATCTGGATCTTCCTGATCGGCATGCTGGCGGCCATCGCCCTTCCCACCTACTTCGAATACACCCAGAGAATCGCCAGCGCGCCTGCCTTCGCCTACGCGGAAACCCTGCGTTCGGCCTCCCAGCGCCACTATGAAAGCACCGAGGAACTGGCCTCCAGCCCCGCGGAACTGGGCCTGGGCCCGGCGCCCGAGGCAGTGAAGGAAGTGCTCATGGACGCGGACAACGGCCAGATCATCCTGAGCCTGGAGGGGAATGAGAAGATCATCCAGATGCCCTACGTGGACGAAGACGACCAGATCGGCTGGAACTGCTCCACCACCCTGGCCGCCGCCATCATTCCCAAGGGCTCCAGCTGCGAAAGCGTGGCCGATGAAAAGGATGCAGAAGCCCGCAAGGGTGAAGCCCTGGGCAAGCTGTTCGGCCTCTGAGCACTGCTTCCTTCGGCAGCATGGACGGGACGCCCTGGGCGTCCCGTCTTGCTTTTGGGGCTGCCTTCAGTCCGGGAGGGCGCTGGAGCGGGCCAGGGCGATGGCCGCAGCGATGGCCGCCCGGGCCTGGGGGCTGTTCTTCCAGCAGCTGGAGCCGGTGAGGCGGGCGGCCCGCTGGAGGATTTCCTCCGTATCCGCCTGGCGCAGCTGGGCCAGGGAGGCATAGCCCAGCTGTTCGAGCCGGGCCAGCACCGTGGGGCCGACCCCCTTCAGGGCCAGCAGGGCTTGACGCTCGGATTCGGAGAAGGTCATGGCAATGCTCCAGGGGCGTTATCGGGGGGTGCGGGAACGAAGTCGATGCCGCTCTGCTGCAGCAGGGCCTCGAAGCCGGCCCGGGTGTAGCCCCGGCCAGCCAGCACGGCGCTGCCGCTTTCATGCTGGAAGTAGAGGACGAAGGCCTGCTGGGGCACCCCCATGAACAGGGAGGTTTCCACCACTTCCAGCTCCCGCCCGCCGACGCGCACGGGCCAGCGCCCGGCTTCCACCATGGGGCCGCCGTCCCGCAGGGCCATGGGCATCCAGGCCGACAGGGTCAGGGTCTGGCCGCCGGGCGCGCTCCAGGCGCGGAACTCATGCCGGGCGGAGAAGATGTCCCGGCTTACCGGTTCCGAGTGCTGGTGCTCCAGGCGGTAGTCGGCAGGCAGGCTGAAGGCGAGGAAGGCAACGATCCAGAGCGTCATGGTCATGGTGAGCGGCAAAGGCCGGCGCGTGGAGAGGGGGCAGGGGGGCGGCGGAGTGGTGCCGCCATTGTCCCGGCCCGGCCCCGGCCCTGGCAAGCCCGGGTTGCGGCCCGGAATTTCCGGGACCTACGCAATCTGACGTATTTTCCCCATTCCGGCCCCTCCGTAATCTGGCGTTGCACTGCAGCAACAGGCAGTCCCCATCGTCCAACCTCGAGGAGCAACCCATGAAATCCCGTCGCAGTTTCATCAAGGCCACCGCCCTGACCGTCGCCATGGCCGCCGCCGGCCTCACCTCCTTCGCCGCCCATGCCGCCGACACCATCAAGGTGGGCATCCTGCATTCCCTGTCCGGCACCATGGCCATCTCCGAGACGGCGCTCAAGGAAACGGCCCTGATGACCATCGAAGAGATCAACAAGGCCGGCGGCGTGATGGGCAAGAAGCTGGAGCCGGTGGTGGTGGACCCCGCTTCCAACTGGCCCCTGTTCGCGGAAAAGTCCCGCCAGCTGCTGGCCCAGGACAAGGTGGCCGTGGTCTTCGGCTGCTGGACTTCCGTCTCCCGCAAGTCCGTGCTGCCCGTGTTCAAGGAACTGAACGGCCTGCTCTTCTACCCGGTCCAGTACGAGGGTGAAGAACTGGAAAAGAACGTCTTCTACACCGGTGCCGCCCCCAACCAGCAGGCCATTCCCGCCGTCGAGTACCTGATGAGCAAGGATGGCGGTTCCGCCAAGCGCTTCGTGCTGCTCGGCACCGACTACGTCTATCCGCGCACCACCAACAAGATCCTGCGCGCCTTCCTGAAGTCCAAGGGCGTCGCCGACGCCGACATCATGGAGGAATACACCCCCTTCGGCCACAGCGACTACCAGACCATCATCGCCAAGATCAAGAAGTTCGCCTCCGAAGGCAAGAAGACCGCCGTGGTCTCCACCATCAACGGCGACTCCAACGTGCCCTTCTACAAGGAACTGGGCAACGCCGGCCTCAAGGCCACCGACGTACCGGTGGTGGCCTTCTCGGTCGGCGAGGAGGAACTGCGCGGCGTCGATACCAAGCCCCTGGTGGGCCACCTGGCCGCCTGGAACTACTTCCAGTCCCTGAAGAACCCGGAAAACACCAAGTTCATCAAGATGTACAAGGACTGGGCCGTGAAGAACAAGCTGCCCAACGCCTCCACCGTGGTCACCAACGACCCGATGGAAGCCACCTACATCGGCATCCACATGTGGAAGCAGGCCGTGGAAAAGGCCAAGAGCACCGATGTGGATAAGGTCATCGCCGCCATGGGCGGCCAGACCTTCAAGGCCCCCTCCGGCTTCACCGTGAAGATGGACGAGAAGAACCACCACCTGCACAAGCCCGTGTTCATCGGCGAGATCAAGGCTGACGGCCAGTTCAACGTGGTCTGGAAAACCCCCGGTCCCGTCAAGGCCCAACCCTGGAGCCCCTTCATCGCCGGCAACGACAAGAAGAAGGACGAA
This sequence comes from Azovibrio restrictus DSM 23866, assembly GCF_000429665.1. Classification (GTDB taxonomy): domain Bacteria; phylum Pseudomonadota; class Gammaproteobacteria; order Burkholderiales; family Rhodocyclaceae; genus Azovibrio; species Azovibrio restrictus. The sequence continues at coordinate 15,052 of NZ_AUCH01000019.1, read as the reverse complement.
CCGGAAGGCAAGTGATCCGGGCGCTAGTCAATCAACAACAACGGGACCTGCGGGTCCCGTTGTTGTTGGTTTGGCCCGGCCGCATTTCCTGGCAGGCGCAGCTGATTTTGCGCGCCCTTCAGGCCGGGTCCGCCAGCAGGCCACGATAGAGGTGGGCCTTGACCTCTGCCAGGTCCATCTCTGCCGAGCCCAGCTGGGGCAGGACGTCGTGGAAGGCCAGGACCATTGCTATGGCGCCGAAGATGCCGACGTGGAACAGCACCGGGTCGGAAGGGCGCAGCACCCCTGCCTCCATGGCTTTCAGCCAGAAGGGCACCAGGCCGTCGCAGGAAGGACGTAGCAGGCGGGTGACCAGAAAGTCGCGCCGCTCCCCTGGTACCGGCATTTCACGCATGATCAGCATGGTTATGGCAGGCCGCTCGATGAGCTTTTCCACCAACACGTCCAGCACCCGGGTAACTCGTTCTGCAATGGGGTGGTTCCCCTCCATCAGGGGTACCAGTTCATGGTTCAGGGACTGCTGGAAATCGGCCTCTATGGATTCCCCCACCGCCAGCCATAGTCTCTCCTTGGAGCCGAAGTGGTGGAAGATCATCGCCACGTCGAATCCCGCCGACAGCGCGATGGCCCGCAGGCTGGCGCCGGCAAAACCAAGTTCGGAGAAAGCCAGCAAGGCGGCGGCCAGCAGCTTTTCGCGGCTGTCCACATCGGTGCTGCGGGGGCGCCCGGGGCGGCGCGGGGATGATGGCAGTGGGCTCATATTCGGAGCGCAAAGATATCACGTCCGCCCAGGCACAGACGGTTACAAAGCGCCCCTTGTCGTTATTAAACGATCGTTGAATAATGGGGCGCCGCGGGCGCTGGTCGTCAAGCGCCGGGACAGTTTTTCCATCCAATGCAAAGACAGGAGCCACCCATGTCAGAAAAGTTGAACTTCGCCCCCTTGGCCTCACTTTCCCAAGCCAACAACGCCTGGGTCACCTCCTTCCTGAGGGCGACCCAGGTCTATTTCGACACCGTCCAGAATCTGGCTGAACTCAATTTCGGCGCTGTGCGGCAAATGCTGGAAGACGAGGCGGCGGGCTACAAGCAACTGCTCGGCAGCACCAGCGTCCAGCAGGCGGTGGATATCCAGACCGGTCTGGCAGCCACCCGGCTGAAGAATGGCACTGCCTGCACCCAGGCCGCCTATGAACTGAGCACTGTCGCTGCCGGAGAGCTGGTCCCCGTGGTGCAAAGCCAATATGTGGAATTGCAGGCGGCCGTGGAGGACGGTGCGCGCCAGACGGCCGCAGCCCTGCCTTTCGGCAAGGACCTGGCCCTGGCCACCATCAAGCAGGGGAGCGTCTTGACCCAGTCGCTGCAGCAGATCGCTGCAGCCGTGCCTAAGCCGCTGGCAAAGAGCAGGAAATGATGTTTTCTCCGGGGGGCGCCAGGGGCCCTGCCCGATAGAACCGAGACCCCATGCCTCCCGAAACATCTCCAGCTCAGCCCATCTCCCCGGCTGTCCTGACCGAAGTTACCGAACCGGGGGGCTGGGGCACTTCATCGGCGATAGCCAGCTCAGCCTGCTGGAGGCCATGATGGCGGAATAGGGCTACCTCTTCATGGGCAGCGGGCGAATGCCTTCCCCCTTCCGCGTTCCTGCGACCTACTGTGATCGCGCACAGTGAGCCAGTCCCTGCTGTTCCTCCACGACGCCCTCCATGAAGGCCGTTCCCACCACGTTACAGGTAACATGCCACCAGTCTCTCTGGAGTTCCGATGAAAAAGATCATGTTCTCCGGCCTCCCCGCCGACGTCAGCGAAAGCGAAGTGCGCCAGGTCCTGGCGCGCTTCGGCCCCGTCGGCGAGATTGCCATCGTCCGCGACGGCGACCCGCAACAGCCCATCGCCATCGTCGAGATGCGCATCACCGACCAGGCCGCCTTCGACCTCACCACCCGCATCACCGACATCTGGCACGACGGCCGGCGCATCAACGCCTGGGTGCTGCTGCACTGAGACGCGTCCCATGCCTGCACCGCCGAGCGAGGCCGCCATGCCCACCGCCCCCCTCACCGCCTGCCACGAGTGCGATCTGCTGCTGCAGCCGGTGGCCCTGACGCTGCCGGGCAGCCGGGCCCACTGCCCCCGCTGCGGCGCCCGCCTCTACAGCTTCCACCGGGACCGGCTGGAGAAAATCCTGGCCCTGACCCTGGCGGCCCTGGTGCTGCTGCTCACCGCCAACCTGTACCCCATCGTCGGCCTCAACATCCAGGGCAACTACACCGAAACCACCGTCATCGGCGCCGTCCGGCACCTCTGGCAGGATGGCCGGGAGGCCCTGGGCGGCCTGGTGCTGCTGACCACGGTGCTGATGCCGGCCATCGAGCTGGGCGCGGTGCTGTGGCTGGTGCTGCCCCTGTGGCAGGGCCGCCGCTCGCCGGCCTTCGCCCCGGTCTTTCGCGCCTTCCGCCTGGCCCATCCCTGGGCCATGGTGGAAGTGTTCATCCTCGGCGTCCTGGTCTCCCTGGTGAAGCTGGCCCACCTGGCCGACGTGCTGCCGGGGCCTGCCATCTGGTGCTTCGGCGGCCTCATGCTGCTGCTGGCCGCCCTGGCCGGCCTGCTCGACGGCCATACCCTGTGGCAGGCCTGGGACGAGGCGCATCCGGACGACGGGGCCAAGCCGGCATGAGCCGCCGCCATACCGCCGCCAGCCAAGGGCTCGCCGTCTGCGAGGTATGCGGCCAGCTGGCTTCCCTGGAACAGCACGAACACTGTCCCCGCTGCCAGGCGCCCCTGCACCTGCGCAAGCCGGACAGCCTGGCGCGCACCTGGGCCCTGATGCTGGCCGCCTACGTGCTCTACCTGCCGGCCAACCTGCTGCCCATCATGGAGACCCGCTCCCCCTTCGGCACCCAGCACGACACCATCATGAGCGGGGTGGTGGTGCTGTGGGACACGGGCTCCTGGGAACTGGCCCTGGTGGTCTTCTGCGCCAGCATCGTGCTGCCCATGCTCAAGCTCTTTTCCCTCACCTACCTGCTGCTCAGCGTGCACCGCGGCTCCCACCGCAACACCCGGCAGCGGGCCCGGCTCTACCGGCTGCTGGAACTGATCGGCCGCTGGTCCATGCTGGACGTCTACGTGGTCACCCTGCTGGTGGCCCTGGTCCAGGTCCAGTCCCTCGCCATCATTTCCCCCGGCCCCGGGGTGGTGGCCTTCGGCGCCGTGGTAGTGCTGAGCATGCTCGCCACCATGGCCTTCGACCCGCGCCTCATCTGGGACCGGGCCGTTCCCCAGACCGTCCCCTCTGACACTTCTGCCGCCTCCGCCGAGGAACACCGCCATGCCTGACGACACGCCCCTGCCCGCCGCCGAGACGGTCCGCGTCACCCCGCCCCGCCGCCGCCCCACCCTGGTGTGGATCATTCCCCTGCTGGCGGTGGCCCTCAGCCTGGGCCTGGGCATCAAGGCCCTGCTCGAGCGGGGGCCCCAGATCACCCTGCAGTTCGCCCGGGCCGAAGGCCTGGAGGCCAACAAGACCCGCCTCAAGTACAAGGACGTGGACATCGGCACGGTGACGGACATCACCCTGAGCCCGGACCGCAGCTCGGTCCAGGTCAAGGTCCAGGTGAACAACAGCGCCAAGGGCCTGCTGGTGGAGGACAGCCGCTTCTGGGTGGTGCGCCCCCGGGTCACCATGGGCGGCGTTTCCGGCCTCGCCACCCTGCTCTCCGGGGTGCATATCGCCGTCGACCCGGGCCACTCCGCCAGCGACGCCCGGGAATTCGTCGGCCTGGAGGAACCGCCGGCCATCACCAGCGACACCCGGGGCAGCCAGTTCAATCTCAGCAGCGACACCCTGGGCTCCCTCGACATCGGCGCCCCGGTCTATTACCGGCGCATCCCGGTGGGCCGGGTCATCGGCTACGCCATGCAGCCCGACGGCCGCGGCGTCGATGTGCAGATTTTCGTGGATGCCCCCTACGACCGTTTCGTCAGCCCCAATTCCCGCTTCTGGCACGCCAGCGGCGTCGATGTGGCCATGGATGCGGACGGGGTCAAGCTCAACATGCAGTCCGTACTCAGCCTGATGCTGGGCGGCGTCGCCTTCTCCAGCCCCGAAGGGGAGCCCGGCGAGACGCCGGCAGCGGCACCCGCCGCCAGCACCTTCGTCCTCCATCCGGACCAGGCCACCGCCCAGCGCATTCCCGACAGCAGCTACCAGAAGTACGTGCTCATCTTCCGCGAATCGGTGCGGGGCCTGACGGTGGGCGCCCCGGTGGATTTCCGCGGCATCACCGCTGGCGAGGTGTCCCGCATCGACCTGGATTTCGACCAGACCACCAAGAGCTTTTCCATGGCGGTGGAGATCAAGCTCTACCCGGAACGCCTCAGTCGCCGCAGCCGCGGCATGGGCAACGCGGAACCCAGCCGCAAGGAGGTCCGCGAACTGCTCAACGCCATGGTGGCCCGAGGCTTCCGCGCCCAGCTGCGCACCGGCAACATCGTCAGCGGCCAGCGCTACGTGGCCCTGGACTACTTCCCCAACGCCAAGCCCGCCGCCATGCGCTGGGGCAAGGGCATTGCCGAACTGCCGACCCAGCCCGGCAGCCTGGACTCCCTGCAGGACCAGCTGGAAACCATCGCCACGACCCTGCAGCACACCCTGCAGCACACGGACAAGCTGATCACCCGCCTGGACCGGGAAGTGGTGCCGGAACTGGCCGACACCCTGCGCGATGCCCGCAAGGCCCTGGACCAGGCCAACAAGGTCCTGGCCAGCGACGCCCCGATGCAGCAGGAAGTGCGCGACACCCTGCGGGAAGTGGGCCGGGCCGCCAGCGCCGTGCGCAACCTGGCGGACCTGCTGGAACGCCAGCCCGAAGCCCTGCTCAAGGGCAAGAAGGACGATTGAGAGGATTGAGAGAAATGCCGACCATGCCCACGCGCCGCCCCATCGCCGCCCCTTCGACCCTTTCCGCCTTCGCCGCCGCCCGGCGCGGCGCCCTCGCCATCCTGGGCACCGCCCTGCTCCTGGCGGCCTGCGGCACCACGCCCAAGGCCAGCCTTTACACCCTGGACGACGGCCGCCCCGGCGGCCAGGGCAACGGCCCCAGCGTGCTGCTGCTCAGCGCCAGCCTGCCCGAATTGCTGGACCGGCCCCAGCTGGTGCTGCGGGGCCCGGACCAGCGCATCTTGCTCAGCGAACAGCAGCGCTGGGCCGAGCCCCTGCGCAGCGGCATCGCCCGCAGCATCGCCGCCGACCTGGGACGCCTGCTGGCCTCCTCCCGGGTGGCGGCCCTGCCCAACGGCGCCCCCCATTTCGACGCCGACTTCCGCCTCACCCTGCACGTGCAGCGCCTGGAGGCCCAGGTGGGCTGGGGCGTCGATCTGGATCTGCTGTGGACCCTGCAGCCGCGGCAGGGCAAGGAGCTGCTCGGCCGCAGCCAGGTGCACGAGCCGCTGGCGGCGGGAAGCGAAACCATGACGGGCGACGGTGGCGCCGCCGCCCTGGTGGCGGCCCAGCGCCGGGCTCTCAGTCAGGCCGCCGCCGAGATAGCCACGGCCATCCAGCGCCAACCCCTGCCGGCTGCAGCCCAATAGGGACGGCCACCTTCAGGTACGGCAGGCCGGGAGCAAGGCGCCATGCGCCTTCCCGGCCAGCTCATTTCAGGCCGCGCATCTTTTGCGGCCAGGGCTGATATCCGCTCCGAGGAAGTGGACAAGGTGGCCGGCCTGGAGGCGGGGGCCGATGACTATGTCACCAAGCCCTTTTCGCCCCGGTGCTCAGCTGCAGCCCCTGCCCCGCAAGGGCTCCCCCTACGCAATTTGCCGTATTCCTCCCCGCCTGGCCCGTCCTTAAGCTGTGTCCATACTGCTGAAGGATGAATTCCATGTGCCGCTCATTGCTTACCCTGCTGTTTTGTCTCTGGGCCTGGTGTGCCCAGGCTGCGCCACCTTCCGTCCTGGAGCCGGCCCTGCTGCGCCAGCTGGCGGCGGGGGATTCCGAGGCCCGCATCGGGGCCATCCAGCAACTGGCGGGGAGTCGGGATCCGGCCCGGGTGGGCGAGGCGGCGCAGCTGCTGCAGGCGCTGGAGGAGGGCAGCCTGTTTGCCGCCGGGGAGCGCCTGTTCCTGATGGGGGAAAGCGATTACCGGGAGCTGGCCACCGGGGCCACCCTGGCGGAGCTGCCCGAGGGGGCTGACGGGGTGATGGTGAATAACCGCATCCGGGGCGTGCTGGCCAATGCCCGGGCGGCCCTGGCCCTGGCCGATCCCGATGCGGCCGTGCGCCGGGCGGCGGCCCGGGAGCTGCAGACCAATGCGGCCTACGAGCTGGAGCCGGTGCTGGCGGCGGCCCTGGCCGGGGAGCAGGTGGAAGACATCCGCGCCCTGCTGGTGCTGGCCCATGCCCAGGCCAATCTGGGCAATCCGGATGCCGCCGCTCGTCTGGCGGCCGTGCGGGCCCTGGAGGCCAGCGCTTCCCCCAACACCCGCAGCCTGCTGCTGCCCCTCACCGATCCGGCCCTGGAGGCTGATGCCCGGGTGCGGGAGCAGGCGGCCCGGTCCCTGAAGGCCATCGAATCCTCCCTGGCCCTGGGGGAGACCCTGGGCAGCGTGTTCACCGGCCTTTCCCTGGGGTCCATCCTGCTCCTGGCGGCCCTGGGCCTGGCCATCACCTATGGGGTGATGGGGGTGATCAACATGGCCCACGGGGAGCTGCTGATGGTGGGGGCCTACAGCGCCTACCTGATGCAGAGCCTGTTCCGCAGCCAGTTCCCGGCCCTGGAAGACTGGTACCTGCTGGCTGCCGTGCCGGTGGCCTTCTTCACCGCTGCCGCCGTGGGCATGCTGATGGAGCGCACGGTGATCCGCTGGCTGTACGGCCGCACCCTGGAAACCCTGCTGGCCACCTGGGGCCTGTCCCTGATCCTGATCCAGGCGGCCCGGGTGGTGTTCGGGGCCCAGAACGTGGAGGTGGCCAACCCGGCCTGGATGTCCGGTGGCATCACCCTGCTGCCCAACCTGATCCTGCCCTGGAACCGGGTGATCATCATCGGCTTCGCCCTGTTCGTGCTGTTCCTGGTCTGGGTGCTGATGAACCGGACCCGCCTGGGCATGTTCGTCCGGGCCGTGACCCAGAACCGGGCCATGGCGGGCTGCGTCGGGGTGCCCACGACCCGCATCGACACCCTGGCCTTCGGCCTGGGGGCCGGCATTGCCGGTCTGGGGGGCGTGGCCCTGTCCCAGATCGCCAACGTGGGGCCGGACATGGGCCAGGGCTACATCGTGGATTCCTTCATGGTGGTGGTCCTGGGCGGCGTCGGCCAGCTGGCCGGCGCGGTCTGGGCCGCCCTGGGCCTGGGGGTGGTCACCAAGTTCCTGGAGGGCTGGGCCGGCGCTGTGATCGCCAAGATCGCCGTGCTCGTCTTCATCATCATCTTCATCCAGAAGCGTCCCCAGGGCATTTTCGCCCTCAAGGGCCGCTTCGCCGACCAGTAAGGAAAACGCCATGAGTTCCGCGACCCTCTCCGCCCCGGCACCGGCCGGCCGGGTGCCCGTCACCCTGCGCCTGGCCTCCTGCCTGGAGCGCAAGGCCTGGATCAGCCTCGGGGTATTCCTCGCCCTCAGCCTGGTGGCCGTGCCGGTGCTGCACCTGCTGGTGCCGCCGGAAAGCGCCTTCCATGTCTCCGCCTACGCCATCACCCTGATCGGCAAGATCATGTGCTACGCCCTGGTGGCGGTGGCCATGGACCTGATCTGGGGCTACGGGGGCATCCTCTCCCTGGGGCACGGGCTGTTCTTCGCCCTGGGCGGCTACGCCTTCGGCATGTACCTGATGCGGGGCATAGGCCGGGACGGCAGCTACGGCAGCGACCTGCCCGACTTCATGGTGTTCCTGGACTGGAAGGAGCTGCCCTGGTTCTGGCTCGGCACCGACAGCTTTGGCTGGGTCGCCCTGCTGGTGCTGGCGGTGCCCGCCCTGGTGGCCTTCGTGTTCGGCTATTTCGCCTTCCGTTCGCGCATCAAGGGGGTGTATTTCTCCATCATCACCCAGGCCCTGACCTACGCTGCCATGCTGCTCTTCTTCCGCAACGAGACGGGCTTTGGCGGCAACAACGGCTTCACCGACTTCAAGCGCATCCTGGGCTACGACATCACCGCCCCGGCCACCCGGGTGGTGCTGTTCGGCCTCACCGCCCTGGTCCTGGCGGCCACCCTGGTGGGCTCCGCCTGGCTGGTGAAATCCAAGTTCGGACGGGTCCTGGCGGCCATCCGGGATGCGGAGTCCCGGGTCATGTTCATCGGCTACAACCCCCTGGGTTACAAGCTCGCCATCTGGGTCCTGTCGGCGGTCCTGTGCGGTATCGCCGGCGCCCTCTACGTGCCCCAGGTGGGCATCATCAACCCGGGCGAGATGTCCCCGGCCAATTCCATCGAAATCGCCATCTGGGTGGCGGTGGGCGGCCGCGCCAGCCTGATCGGTCCGGTGATCGGCGCCTTCACGGTGAACCTGGCCAAGAGCTGGTTCACCGTCTCCTTCCCCGAATACTGGCTGTTCTTCCTGGGCCTGCTGTTCATCGTCGTCACCCTGTACCTGCCCCAGGGGCTGGTGGGGCTCTGGAAACAACTGCTGGCCCGCAAAGGAGGCACCGCATGAATACCCTGGTGGAAGAACGCAAGCAGGAGTGGGAGGGGGAAACCCAGGGCCTGGCCCACATGCTCAAGCCCGGGGAGCTGGACCTCTCCCATGGAGTGATCCTCTACCTGGAGGACATCTCCGTCAGCTTCGACGGCTTCAAGGCCTTGAACAAGCTGAACCTGGCCATCAACACCGGCGAGCTGCGCTGCATCATCGGCCCCAACGGGGCGGGCAAGACCACCATGATGGACGTGATCACCGGCAAGACCCGGCCCGATTCCGGCACTGCCTTCTTCGGCCAGACCCTGGACCTGACCCGCATGAGCGAGCCCCAGATCGCCCACGCCGGCATCGGCCGCAAGTTCCAGAAGCCCACGGTATTCGAACAGCTTTCCGCCTTCGAGAACCTGGAACTGGCCATGAAGACCGACAAAGGCGTCTGGGCCAGCCTGCTGGCCCGTCTGAGCCGCGAGCAGGGGGACAAGATCGCCGCCACCCTGGAGCGTATCCGCCTGGACAAGGAAGCGGACCGGCCGGCGGGCCTGCTCTCCCACGGCCAGAAGCAGTGGCTGGAAATCGGCATGCTGCTGATGCAGGAGCCCCGGCTGCTGCTCCTGGACGAACCCGTGGCCGGCATGACCGACGACGAAACCATGCGCACGGCGGAACTGTTCGTCTCCCTGGCGGGGCAGCATTCCCTGGTGGTGGTGGAGCACGACATGGCCTTCGTCGAAGCCCTGGGCGGCAAGGTCACGGTGCTCTGCGAGGGCTCGGTCCTGGCCGAAGGGGATCTGGCCACGGTGCAGGCCGATCCCCGGGTGATCGAGGTGTACCTGGGCCGCTGATGCAATAAGGGAGGCCCAGGCCTCCGGACACAAGGAAAAGGTCATTCACCATGCTGAAAGTCGACGCGCTCAACCAGTATTACGGCGGCAGCCACATCCTCCGGGGGCTCTCCTTCGAGGTTCCCATGGGCCAGGTCACCACCCTCCTGGGCCGCAACGGGGTGGGCAAGACCACCCTCCTGAAAACCCTCATGGGCCTGGTGCCCGGCAGGAGCGGCAGCATCAGTTTCGACGGCCGGGACATCACCCGGGCCGCCCCCCACGAACGGGCCCGGGCCGGCATCGGCTACGTGCCCCAGGGGCGGGAAATCTTCCCCCGCCTGACGGTGGAGGAAAACCTGCGCATGGGCCTGGCCACCCGGCCGGGCTCCAGCGCCATTCCCGAGCGCATCTTCGAGATGTTCCCGGTCCTGGCCCAGATGCTGCACCGGCGCGGCGGCGACCTCTCCGGCGGCCAGCAGCAGCAACTCGCCATCGGCCGGGCCCTGGCCATGGGCCCCCGGCTGCTGATCCTGGACGAACCCACGGAAGGCATCCAGCCCTCCATCATCAAGGACATCGAACGGGTGATCCGCAGCCTGGCCCAGACCGGGGAAATGGCCATCCTGCTGGTGGAGCAGTACTACGACTTCGCCGAATCCCTGGCCGACCACTACCTGGTCATGGAGCGGGGCGAATTCATCCTGCGCGGCCGGGGCGAAGACATGGCCCGGGACGGGGCCCGGGAGGCGCTGGCGGTGTAGGGCAGGTCCGGGCGCCTGCCGTCCAGCCCTTTGACATGGGGTTGCGGGCGCCGCGATACTGCTCCACCTCATCTCCCCAGGACCCGGCACCATGAAAATTCCAGGACTCGGCAAGTGCGAATGCGACGAAGAGGATGACATCTGCTACAGCGACACCAAGACCCTGAAAGGTTTGGGGGTCGATTGCGAGTTCATCGTCGAGGGCTATGATGCCGACGCCGGGAAAGAAGACTTTCATCGGACAATCAAGCAGTTCCTGGCCATGGACCGGCAGCAGCTCGCGGCTGCGACTCCCCACGTCTACGCCTATTACCAGGACACCTGGGCCGGGCATCCCGAGCCAGAGACGCTGCCCGCAGTGGGCCAGCCGGACGATGTCTGGAAGCACGTGCACTTCGGTTTCGAGGTAACGATCTGCCGCCGCGGTGCGGGAGATCGGGCGGTGTACGCCTCCTTCGAATGCAACTGTGACTGGGAGCCGGAGCATGGCCTGCAACTGGTATTCCGAAATGGTAACGAGATCAGCAAGCTAGGGCCCTTCGACGGCCATCTGAGCACCGCCGATGCCTATGCCGACCCGACCCTTGAGGGCGTCATCTATCGGTCCCGGCACTGAAAGGCGAAGGCTTGTCGCCCAGCCTGGAGGGGACACGCCCGTCGGGAGATGCGGGCAGCCGGTTGAGCGTCATTTTTCCGTGAGCGCGAGATGGGCGCCCAGGCCAGCGAAAGTGGCAGCGAAGCCTCGCCGCAGCCAGGCTTGAACAGGGGGCGATTCAATGACTGCTTTGCGAAACAGGTGTGCAAGGAACCCGTAAGCCACGAATACGGCAAACGTCATGGCCATGAACACGGCGCTCAGGAACAGAAGCTGCAAGAGCGGTTCCGTCGCTCCCGGCTGCACAAATTGCGGGAGAAATGCCAGGAAGAAAATGGTCAGCTTGGGATTGAGAATGTTGAGCAGGAACGCCTTCAGCACGAGCCCCGGGGCTGTGCTCTTGGCAGTCGTGCTGTCGATGGCGAAAGCCGATGAATCGCGCCAAGTGGCAATGGCGATATAGAACAGGTAGGCGACACCCGCGTACTTGAGGGCCTGGAACGCCAGGGCGCTTGTATGCATGATGGCCGCAAGACCAAGGACGGTCGCCAAAAGATGGGGAACGATGCCCGCCGTGCAACCCAGCGCGGCAAACGCACTTGCTTTCCGACCCTGGGCAATGCCCGTGGATACGGTAAAGACGACCCCCGTGCCGGGAATGAGCACAACAATGAACGAGGTGATCAGGAATTCGAGGCTGAACATCAGCGGCGTCTCCAGCAGGGCTTGGGCACGATGATGGTGGCACCCCAGTCACGTTTCAGGAAAAAACAATCTCCAAGCCGAATCGGCTTTTTCAAGCGGGGACGTTTCACTTGGACCCGCCGACGCGCCGCCCGGAAAGACGGAAGACCAGCGCTGCCGGAAGCAGAAGCAAAAACCCGAGAGAAACAGCAAGCATAGGGGAAACAAGTTCCCAAATCGAGACAAGGGAACCGTCGGGCTGCGCACAAGCAAACCCCGAACCGGATACCGCCCCCCCAAGGTCGAGGCAGGCATCTTGGGCCAGCAGGGCAAGCAAGGCGCCCCAAAGTCCCAGGCCTGCAATAAGGATGAAAAACCTGGAGCGGGATGTGCGCAGATGGAGGGGCATTACCGAGTTCCCCCGTCGTGCAGCCGAGCGGCCGCCGAAAGCCGGAGGGAAACTGCCTGCGCAGCGTGCTGGTCCCCTTGAGGCTTTGCAGTTCGCGCGCAGTGGATGGGCCCGCGCGTTTCGGGAACCAGTACCCACATAGTTGCCCTCTCTGGAAGGGTGTGTATGACGCTTGCTATGATGCAGGATAAATCGTTTAATTCAATCGGTATAAGCCTCTTCGGCGCGTAAGCTGTAGTGCCGATAGGCTTCCGTTCATACAGCGCCTAAAATCGACTAAGCAACTGAAACAAAACGAAATTGTTGTTTTGTGCGGCCTGGATTACGTATAGCTTTCCGTTAGTTAGGTGTTAGATTCCACACATAATGTTAGGAGTAGCAGTGCCGCTCAATCACTCGCCCGAATTCGCTGAACTTACCGACCAACAGTACATGGTGCTCGGGAAGGCTGTTGTGGAGTGGGCGAATATCGAACAACTATTGAGCGTCCTGCTTGGGCGCCTCCTCGCAACACCAGATTTTCTTGCACGTACTTTTACTGATCCGCTTGCTGCTGTACGGCTACAAGAAGCCATTCAAGAGGCTGTCGAAATTCATCGAGTGCGCTACGGAAAAAGGGCCATCGACGGTGCGTTACTTGATGAGATCGACCAAATAAATCTGTCGGTTACTACCCTACGCGCAATCAGAAACAAAATTGCTCATTTCTGCTGGTGCCGTCGCTCTGATGAGTCGTTGTTTGGCACTAGTTTTGCCGGCGGCATTCCAACTCCGAAATCCGAGCGAAAGAACGTTGCCGTAATCACGCTAACTGAGCTAACCGACTTTCATCAAAGGGCATTTGCCCTCGTCGAGCAACTGATCGCTTTAACTAAGAAGCTACCCGAAGTTGATGAGAAGCTACTCCTAACCCTGCGCTCAATCGGACCTGCGCGAGAAACCGCGCAGGCCGGTTAGCTCCATGTTGCGCACCAAGCGGCACCAAGCCAATCGCCGCGCTGTTGAATATTTCACTTAGGGAAATTCGAATGAACCTGTGCCGTCTCTCCACCGTAGTAGCAATTCTGTTCTGCTGTATCGGCTATGCCGCTGCCACCGATAATGTCGACACACGAAAGTTGACCCTTGTCGAAGAGAATCACGCTGTTCTGACGATTGACAATGTTGGGTACACCCTAGACAGCTACATCATCATGTTTCAGCAGCCGTACTATGTGAAGGTCAGGCGCGATGACGGCAAACCGATGCAGGTTGAAGAGGCCGTCAAAATAGCGAAGGAATATATTCAGCCGAGAGGCTGCACTGAACCCATTTCGCGTCGAACGGACTTGGACAGATTCAACAGTGACAAGTCTCAGTGGCTTATCGGCATTCTGTGTTAGCCACCATATCTCTGATGGATATTCTTCCATTGACATCGTTGGTGCCCAACGCATCCGTATGCGGCTTCACCGCTCCGGCGGCTCCTCACGTCGAACCTTGGGACTCATGATGGCTCTGATCGAGCAGAAAACATTTTCGAACGACAGGGCCGCTTTTGACGAGTCTGACAACGGCGTATATCGCTATTTTTCGTGAGGCTTCTTCCTGTCCCGATTAGAGCGCACTATCAAGATGACAGGAACGTACGACTGGAATCCCATGCCACACAGGGTGGACGTTAAATGTCCGCAGTGTGGGTCGCGCGCTGAATTTGAGTTTGCAGAGGTTTGTCGTATCAAATTGAAAACTGAAGTGGAGTTCTTTCAAAAATGTGATCAGTTTGAATACCGGCAATTCCAAGATTCTTGCGGGCATTATTGGCACGGCGCACTGTATTACGCGGGGCTTCACGGAGATCCTCGTGTCGCCCTAGAAAATCTGCCTTTGGGTTACGCGCCGAGCGACTGGAGTCACTCAAAGTATCTTTATCGCAGCCACGGCATGGACATCGGCTCAGTTCATTGTGAGAGCTGTCGTCTTAGAAGGAAACACAGCTTAAACTGGCCCAGCGATGCGTACTACTCGGTCTCGTACAAGGATAGTTTGCTTTGGGCGTTCAACAGGGATTCTGCCTGCGATCTCCACGATTTCATTCTCTCCAAAACGCGAGATGTTTCAAAGTATCGTTGGTCATCATTTCTATTGCACGTTCCAACAGTTTTCAAAACGCAGAAGGCTCGCGAGTTTGTGGCGAGGAAGCTGTTTCGGCTCTTGGCCGGCAATACTCGCCAGTACTATAGCAATTCGTTCCAAGGGGTTACGAAAAAGCTGCGATTTTTCTCCGCTCCTGAACTCAAACGCTAGAGTTAATCATGTCCCGTGCACTGCTTGCGCTGCTACTTTGTACTCCTTTACTTTTGCTCGCTCAGGAAAAGTCATCTCCAGAAGAGTCGGCTCGAATGGCAAAAGAAATAGAGCGGCTCGAAGGTGAAATTCAAGATTCAATTAATGAGTACAACAAACGCCCACGGCGGGTGTTTGTGAAACCTAGTGTGCAAGATGAAGTTATCAAGGATTATGTCCGAGAAATTCTTAAAAAGATTGAACGCTTGGGAAACGAGAGCTATCCCTCTGAAGCTCGCGGCAAGCTTTACGGCGCTGCCATAGTTCAGTTTGAGATATTTCCCGATGGCGCTATTCAAAACGTCATGATCGTGAAATCATCCGGCCATGAGGTGCTGGACAACGCGGCAAAGCAAGCCGTGAAATCTGCTTCGCCTGCCCAGCCATTTTCTCAATTAATTAAGGCGCAAACCGATATTTTGGTGGTTACTCGTACATTTAAATTTACCAAGGGTATCGGCGAGCAATGAACTCTAGCAGGATGGTGAGAAAGTCCGCGCCCTTGGCGTGATGCGGGAAAGCGGGCAGACTTGGGTCTGAAAGATAGAACCTAATTTTCGGGAGGAACGATGCGCGGTGCCGATGTCATGCAGGGAGCAATGTTCAGCTACGTGAGCCTGGAGGATCGGATTCCCGCGGAGCACCCGCTGCGCCGGCTGCGGGTTCTGGTAGACGCCATCCTGGCCAGCATGTCGGCGCTTTTCGATGCCCGTTATTCCCATACCGGTCGGCCCTCGGTGGCCCCGGAAAGGCTGTTGCGAGCGCTCCTGTTGCAGGTCCTCTACACGGTGCGCAGCGAGCGCCAGCTCATGGAGCAACT
>NZ_AUCH01000018.1 GCF_000429665.1 Azovibrio restrictus DSM 23866 | reverse complement strand
GGGAGAAGCAAACCGGCTCGATCATGCTTGCGTAGCTGCTCGGGAATCACTGAGTAGGCCGCAGGGCGAAGCCTTCCGAGAATGGTCTGGCCATCCGTTGGAGAAACCGTCAGCAGTGGCTTGATGCAGCGTCTCATGGCGGTCCTCGGGCCGTTGCCACGCACTGCGGCAGCAGCGTGGCGGTAACCCGAAACTGCCCGCCGCAGTGCGGACAGCACATCGACGCAAGGCGAGCCACCCGGTGCAGGAATGCCGTCACCGATTCGATGATCGCCGGTTCCGGCGGCGGCACGGCCAGGGCCGAGCGCGCCGCCGCCAGCCCGACTTTCTTTCTCGCGGGCGAGAGCAGGCCATAGTGCCGGATGCGCTTGAAGCCGCTGGGCAGCAGATGCAGTAGAAAGCGGGCGATGAGCTCGCTTCCCGCCAGACGCAGCACGCGCTTCTTGCCCCCGCTATCCGCCCGTACCCGGAAAGCCGCCTGGCCGTTGGCGATGCCGATGATCCGCTCGTTGGATATCACCACCCGGGGCGTATAACGCCCGAGATAGTCGAGTACGGCCAGGGGGCCGCCGAGCGGTTGCTTGGCATAGACCACCCAGTCGTGGACGTGCAGGGTGTGCTTGAGCGTTTGCCAAGCCGCTTGATCAAGTGCTTCGGGCAGCTGTCCCTGCTGGCGCAAATGATCGAGGCCGGCAACAAACTTGCCACGAAACACTGACGGCCTTGGTCGTCAGACCACTCCGCTTCGATTTCGCATGCGATGGCTCCGTCTGCGGGATATGAACTATCCAAGCAGAGGTCTTCGGCGGTCACAATCAGGACCTTTTCGATAAAAAGGCGCGCATTCCCTTCGGCATCGACCAATTGACACTCGACAATGCCGGGCTGGTAGTCGTCCACAAACCGAACGATCTGCACAGATACGGTTGCCATGGCCTGGGATTCCCTGCGGCTGAGCGTCGCTAACACACCAGCCCCTTGGGATTTCGCAGGTCGGTTATCTGAGCCAGTGTATCTTCCCTACGACTTTCTCCTGGGCAACGGCCATGGCGTCCGAGAGCTGTTGATACCCAGCAGAGTCAACCCAGGTGGGCTCGCTTGGATCAAGGGCAAGTTGAAATCGTACGTAATAGAGACAGCCGTCTGGCCCGAGTGGAGTTGGCTGCTCGTTGTCATCCAGCAGTCCATCTTTTGCAGCAAGGCTATACCACCAGTCATATTCAAAGGCGATGATGTCGACCGGCCGATCCACCGCGCCATCGTAAAGCCATGTCCCGGTACGCACGATCTTCAATGGCATGCAACTCCCGACCGTTTGAGTTCACCAGCATC
Organism: Azovibrio restrictus DSM 23866; assembly: GCF_000429665.1. GTDB lineage: Bacteria > Pseudomonadota > Gammaproteobacteria > Burkholderiales > Rhodocyclaceae > Azovibrio > Azovibrio restrictus. Next base: position 124,443 of record NZ_AUCH01000018.1, on the reverse strand, counting down.
TCGGGCGTCCCCTGGAGCGGCGAGATAGGGCTTCGTTGGGGGTCTCATTTGTTCTCCAGTATCGACCACGTGTTGCTCGTGCCTTCGTACTCGAACTCGGCCTGCTCTTTTGCATCTTCGAGGGTTTCGTGCCAGGTATCGGACAAGCTGTTCCATTCGGCGTCGTGTCACCTTCGTATTGGCATATAGCCAGACCACTCGCTGGCCCAAGAAGCGCGCCGCCAACGATTTGTTTTGCGTTTCCGGTGAGGCGATGGCGTAAGTCTATGGGCGTATAGCAGACAACTCTAGCGCCACCTACGATAGCGGGAACCGGTCGCATTATGGGTCAGCTCTAACGTTCAGATCGAGGAGCTGACCGACTTGAACTATCGGAATATTCTTAATTTCGGCAGCCGAGTATCGTTCTTCAGGGTTTATGGTGATGAAACTCAACGTAAAGCCTTTTCAGACGCGGTGGCAGCCTTCCCCAGCTTTCCCCAGTACGGAGCCCAAACCGTGCGTGGAGGCATATTTCCCCGCACATTCAGATGCCGATGCCACTCGTCCAATGCACTCGATTCAAAAAGATTACAGGGAGCCGAGCCACGATTGTTAGCCCTGAAGCGCATCTACGATCGCATTCCAGCGCTTGGCAAGATACCTGGTTGTGACCAGTGCGGCGGCAATGAACACAGGCGGGAGAATTAGCCACCACCACTCCACGGCAAAGTCAGCGACAGCAATGAACCAGGAGTTCTCAAGATAGCCATTAAACCTCAACGAGGGAGCAACGTAGATCATGAAGGCAGAGATGGGGACACAAATAGTGACCAGAAACACCAGTAACAGGCCGTAGGTCAGAGCTACGACCGAACCGACAAATAGAAACTTGCGCCGCATTGTGGTGCGCCGACGTACGGCTACGATCGCTGAAAAGATGAGGGGCGCAAACGTAAAGAACTCATACGCAATTGCTGCCGCAATCATTGCGGCAGCTAGAGCCGGTTCGAAGCCAAAGATTGTGTCCATAGGGCTCATATAAAAAGAAATGGGCGGCCTGCGCGGCTTTTCGTGCAGACCGCTCGACGGAGTCCATATATGCCGGGTTAGAGCATGGCCCGTGCGAGGACGTGGGTAAGCTCATATTGATGGCATCCAGCTTCAATTAGTGCTCCGTCACTACCCAAGGCTCCAATTTCAAACCCCTCTTCGACGTCTTCGTAGTAGAGAAGCCCAGACGGGAGTTCTGCTACCACCCACACACTTTCTAGTACGCCGAACCGGCGAATGGGAACTTGGTAGAGCGGCACGCGCCAGCGGGCGAAGGACTCCCTTTGCAGGGGAGTGCAAAACCGGAGTTGTTCCGCGATAAGGGCTTCAAGCTCGGTAAGCGAGATCGGTTCCCACATGGCGGGGATCTAACGCGAAGTGAGCAGCAATGCTGCGGGATTTCTGGAATTCACGACGTATAGCCAGGCGGTTTCATTGGTGCAATCCATTGTTTTAAAAACCTGCAGATTCTTCCGTACTGCATGCAGTACCAAAAAACCCCCGATACCCTGCAAACCCAAAATTGCCAACAGCATTATATGGGAGCTTTGGATCAATTCGACCGCAGCAGCCAGCACTGCAACCCCGCAACCGCTTTGCCCCCTCCCCCGCCCCCTGCCCTAAAATCCCCAAGAAACTTCCACCCCGAAGGAGCTGAAGATGGCGATTCCCTGGTTGACCGTGCTGCAGGCGGTGCCCTGGTCCGAGGTGCTGGCCCAGGCGCCCAAGGTGGTGGATGCGGCGGGCAAGCTCTGGCGCCGGACCCGGCAGCGGGCACCGGTGCCCGACGGGACGGCGGCGCCCCCCAGCCCTGAAGAATTGCCGGAGCGGCTCCTGGCGGCGGAAAACCGGCTGGCGGAGCTGCAGCAGGAGCTGGCGGAATCCTCGGAGCTGCTGAAGGAACTGGCGGACCAGAACGCCCAGCTGTTGCGGGGGCTGGAAGCCGGCCGGCAGCGCCTGCGCCGGCTTCAGTGGCTGCTGGGCCTGACCGCCCTCCTGACCCTGGCGGCCCTGTTGCGCTGAACGGCTGTCCGGCAAGCCCCTGACCCGGCCCGGGATTTCGGCGGATCGGGAGATTGTGCTAGTGTTGCCCCCCATCCCTTGCCACCCATTTGGCATCGGCGGCGCCAGGCGCTGTCGGCAGACCGGCTCAAACACTTCCGAGGACGACCATGAAGCGCTACTTCGAGTTTTCTGATTCCAAGTCCCACAAGTTCTGGCAGATCGCCGTGGACGGCAGCAATTGCACCGTGAGCTACGGCAAGATCGGCACTGCCGGCCAGGAGAAGGTGAGCAGCTACGATTCCCCCGAGCGGGCCCTGAAGGAAGCGGAAAAGCTGATTGGCGAGAAGACCCGCAAGGGTTACGTGGAAAAGGAGAGCGCCAGCGAGAAGAAGCACGCCCGGCGGATCGTGGTCAGTTACGACGAGGCCGAGGCCGGCAAGACCCTGCTGGAGAAGGTGCAGGCTTTCGTGGACAGCCCCCAGGCCGCCGAAGTCAGCGCCCTGGTGATCGGCGCCTGGGAAACGCCCTACGAGCAAGACCCCCAGGCCGGCCTGGATTACCTGTGCGAGCACAGCGCCCGGCTGCCCAACCTGAAGGAGCTGTTCGTCGGCGACATGGATAGCGAGGAGTGCGAGATTTCCTGGATCATCCAGGGCGACTACACCCGCCTGTTTGCCGCCTTTCCCCAACTCGAACGCCTGCACATCAAGGGTTCCACCGGCCTGGTGCTGAGCCAGCAGCCCCTGGAGCACGCCCATCTCAAGGCACTGACCATCGAGTGCGGCGGCCTGCCCCAGAGCATCATCCAGACCATTACCGGCGCCCGGTTGCCGAACCTGGAATTCCTCAACCTGTACCTGGGGGTGGAAGACTATGGCTTTAACGCCGCCCTGGAGGACCTGCAGCCCTTCATGGACGGCACCCTGTTCCCCCGGCTGAAGTACCTGGCCCTGGCCGACAGCGAACTGGCCGACCAGATTGCCGAAGCCATCGCCGAGGCGCCGGTCCTGGACAGCATCGAGACCCTGGACCTTTCCAAGGGCACCCTGTCGGACAAGGGCGCCGAGGCCCTGCTGGCCAGCAGCAAGATCCGCCGCCTGCAGCGCCTGGACCTGCATTACCACTACCTGTCCAACGAGATGATGGCCCGGCTGAAGAAGGAGCTGGACCTGGTCCTGGACGTCAGCGAGCAGCAGGCCCCGGACGAGGACGAAGACGAGGACTGCTGCTGGCGCTACCCCGCCGTCACCGAATGACCGGTGGCGCACCGGACTGGTGGGTGATCGGTAACCCCGAGAACCGCCGCGTCCGCCTGTTTCAGGCAGCACTGCAGCAGGCCGGTCTGGCGCCGGCCCGCTGCGTTTCCTACCAGGATTTTCTCGACCGGGGCCCGGCGGCCCTGGAGGAGATCGCCCCCGGCAGCGTGGTGCGCCTTGAATCCCCGGGGGAGTGCTTCCCGGTGGAACAGCGCATCCTCGCCCTGGGTGGGGTGGCCGGGGCCATGGCGCTCACCGAGGAGCGCGGCCGCATCCACCATCCGGGCCGCTGGTTTGCCGGCTTCACCCGGCTGATGGCCGGGCTGCGCCAGGCCCTGCCCCAGGTGCGCTGGTTCAATCACCCCGACGACATCGTCACCCTGTTCGACAAGCCGCGCTGCAAGGCCCTGCTGGCACCCCACACCCTGCCCCCCTGCCCCGCCTTCGCTTCCGCCGCAGCTTTCCGGACCTGGGCCCGGGCCCAGCCCCGGGGACGCTTCTTCGTCAAACTCAACTACGCGTCCTCGGCCTCCGGCATCCTGGCCTATGACCACAACCGCCGCAGCGGCGAGGAACTGGCCTATTCCACGGTGGAGCGGGTGCCGACGCCCCAGGGGGCGAAATACTTCAACAGCCTCAAGATTGCCCGCTACCGGGATGGCCGGGAAATCGGCGCCATCCTGGATTTCCTGTTCGCCCAGGGCGCCCTGGTGGAGCCCTGGATTCCCAAGGCCGCCCACGCGGGAATGGCCTACGACCTGCGGGTGCTGGCCATCGCCGGCCAGCGCCAGCATGCCATCGCCCGCCTGTCCCGCAGCCCCATGACCAACCTGCACCTGGGCAACCGGCGCTGCCCCGTGGAAGCGCTGGAACTGGACGAGGCCCGCTGGTGCCAGATCGACACCCTGGTGGCCCAGACCATGGCCCATTTCCCCCGCTCCCTGTACGCCGGCCTGGACGTGCTGCTGCCCCGCCACGGCGGCGCCCCGGTGCTGCTCGAAGCCAATGCCTTCGGCGACCTGCTGCCGGAACTCCGGTACCAGGGCCGCTGCACCCACCTGGCCGAAATCGCCGCCTTCTGCGCCCGCAACGACCTGGGCCTGGCCGCCTGAGCCTTCCTGGATTCACGAGGAGAAACCGTCTTGCTCAACATGAATGAAATCGTCGGCCAGGCGAACATTCTCTTCATCACCTTCGACACCCTGCGCTACGACGTGGCCTGTGCCGAACTGGCGGCCGGGCACACCCCCTGCCTGGCCGGTCTGCTACCGGCCCAGGGCTGGGAGCGGCGCCACGCCCCGGGCACCTTCACCTATGCCTCCCACTGGGCCTTCTTCGCCGGCTTTCTGCCCACCCCGGCCCGGCCCGGCCCCCACGAGCGCCTGTTTGCCCTGGGTTTTGCCGGCAGCACCAGCACCGGCGCCTCGACCCGGGTATTCGAGACCGGCGACATCGTGGCCGGCCTGGCCGCCGAGGGTTACCGCACCCTGTGCATCGGCGGGGTCGGTTTCTTCAAGAAGGAAAACCCCCTCTCCCGGGTGCTGCCGGAGCTGTTCCAGGAAAGCTACTGGGAGCCCCGCTTCGGCGTCACCGAGCCGGACTCCACCCGGCATCAGGTGGCCTTCGCCCTGGAGCGCATGGCCCAGCTGCCGGAGCAGAAGCTGTTCCTGTTCCTCAACATCTCCGCCCTGCATCAGCCCAACTGCTGCTACCTGCCCGGGGCCGAGGGCGACAGCCTGGCCAGCCACGGGGCGGCGCTCCGCTACGTGGATAGCCAGCTGCCGCCCCTGTTCCAGGCCTTCCAGGCCCGGGGGGACACCCTGGTGATCCTCTGCTCCGACCACGGCACCACCTACGGGGAGGACGGTTACACCGGCCACCGGCTGGCCCACGAGAAAGTCTGGGAAGTGCCTTACGCGGAATTCCTGCTGCCCGGGGAGCCGGGACAATGAGGGACTTCGCCCGCTACCTGCAGGAAAACAGCCGCTTCCAGAGCTACCTGTATTCCTATCCCCACAAGACGGCCTACCGGCCCTTTGCCGCGCCGGTGGACCTCCAGGCCCTGTGGCGGGACGAAGGGCGCGACGCCCTGTTTTTGTACGCCCACATCCCCTTCTGCCAGCAGAAGTGCGCCTTCTGCAACCTGTTCACCCTGTCCCACCCCCAGCCGGAACTGGTGCGCCGCTACCTGGCCCAGCTGCGCACCGAGGCCGAGGTGATGCGCCAGGTGCTGGGGGACTTCCAGGTGGCCAGCTACGCGGTCGGCGGCGGCACCCCCAGCCTCCTCTCCCTGGATCAGCTGGAACAACTGTTCGCCATCTACACCGAAGTCATGGGCGTGGACCTGGCGGCGGCGCCGGGCTCCTTCGAGGCTTCCCCGGACACCCTGGACCCGGCCAAGATCCGCTACCTGGCCCAGCGGGGCATCCAGCGTTTTTCCATCGGCATCCAGAGCTTCGTGGATGAGGAGGCCCGGGCCATGGGCCGGCTGCAGCCCCAGAAGGAAACCGATGCCCTGCTGGATGAAATCGGCGCCGCCGGCTTTCCGGCCTTCAACCTGGACCTGATCTACGGCATTCCCGGGCAGACCGAGGCCAGCTGGCGCTTTTCCCTGGAACGGGCCCTGGCCTTTTCCCCCGACGAACTGTTCCTCTACCCCCTCTATGTGCGCCCCCTCACCGGGCTGCACCGCAAGACCATCCCCCTGGCCGCCCGCGAGGACCGCCGCCCCCGCCTCTATGCCCTGGCCTGCGACTTCCTCAAGGCCAGGGGGTATGTTCAGGATTCCATGCGCCTGTTCCGCCGGGCCGGCACCGCCCCGGCCCGGGACAGCGAGTACAGCTGCCAGGAGGACGGCATGATAGGCCTGGGCGTGAATGCCCGCTCCTATACCCGGGAGCTGCACTATGCCACCGAGTACGCCGTGGCCAAGCCCCGGGTCGCCGCCATCGTCCAGGATTACCTGGGCAAATCCCGGGCCGACTTCGCCTGGGCCCGGCATGGCATCCGCCTGAGCGAAGAAGACCGGCGCCGGCGCTACCTGATCAAATCCCTGCTCAAGGCGGAGGGGCTGGAATGCCACCACTACCGGCAGGTGTTCGGCAGCAACCCCCAGGCCGACTTTCCCGACCTGGAGCGGCTCCAGGAACTGGAGCTGGCCCGAATCCAGGGGCCCTTCCTGCGCCTCACCGAGGCCGGCATGGCCTGCTCGGACCTGATCGGCCACTGGTTCATCGGCCCGGAAGTGCAGCAGAAGATGCGGGAATACCAGCCCCGATGAGCCTGAAAATCCACTACCGGGGGCATCTTTCCGACTGCAACTACAGCTGCCCTTACTGCCCCTTCGCCCTGAGCCGCAACACCCCGGAGGAGCAAGCCCGGGATGCCCGGGACCTGGCCCGCTTCGTGGCCTGGGTGCAGGCCAACCCGGCCCGGCCGCTGGAAATCCTCATCACCCCCTACGGCGAGGCCCTGGCCCGCAGCTGGTACCGGGAGGCGGTGCGGGAACTCTCCCACCTCCCCCAGGTAGAACGCATCGCCGTACAGACCAACCTCTCCTGCCCCGTGCAGTGGCTGGAAGACTGCAACCGGCAGCGGCTGGCCCTCTGGCTCAGCTACCACCCGGACCAGGTGGCGGCAGCCAAGTTCCTCGGCAAATGCCAGGCCCTGGGGGCCATGGAGATCCGTTACAGCGTCGGGGTGGTGGGCCTGCGGGAGCACTTCGCCGCCATCGCCGCCCTGCGCACCCAGCTGCCCCCGGAAGTCTATCTGTGGGTGAATGCCTACAAGGACCAGCCCCACTACTACCGGCCGGCCGAGATAGCCTGGCTCACCGGCATCGACCCGCTCTTTCCCGACAACCTGCGCGACTACCCCAGCCTGGGCCAGCCCTGCCGCACCGGCAGCGAGGCGATTCTGGTGGACGGCGACGGCCGCATCAGCCGCTGCCATTTCATCAAGGATGAGCTGGGCCGGCTGTTCGAGGACGACCTGGACAGCCTGCTCCAGCCACGCCCCTGCACCCGGGCCCTCTGCGACTGCCACATCGGCTACGTGCACATGAACCAGCTGCCCTTCTACGAGCGCTACGGCCCCGGTCTGCTGGAACGCATTCCCCTCCGGCCCCCGGGCTTTCGCATAGCCCCCCTGCCCTGAGCGAGTTCAGGGGCCGCTACAGGCGCTCATGTTCCGACCCAAAGCCAGGTTAGAAACGCAGCGCAAACTGGCAACCCGGTTCAGTATTGCGAACGGATAGCCGCCATCCATGGGCCTTGGCCACTTCAAGACAGATGGCAAGTCCCAGTCCCGCGCCACCATGCTTACTGCCTGGCACACGCCAGAAACGCTGAAAAAGTTTGGTCAAATATTCTGGCTTGATGCCCGGCCCCTGATCCAGAACCAAAATGGCACCCTCATTGATGAAGAGGCAGACGCTTTCGCCTGCGGGTGAGACAGCAATGGCGTTTTCCACAAGATTCTTGAGCAGGACAAACAAGGCACTCCGATCTCCGCGTAGCGGCTGAGTGCGCTTTCCCACAGAAACCAGGTCGACTTGATGCCGGGCTGCGATGGGACCGAGAAAGCTGAGTACATCCTCAATCACCAGAGTCACATCCATGGCTTCGACCTGATAGCTTCCCAGTTCACTGACTTCAGTCAGCATCAGCAATTGCTGAATCTGGCGGGACATGTGATCGATGTCGCGCAGCATCAGGCTAGGATCCCCATTACCGGTTTCCAGATGCGCCTTCAATAAAGCCAGCGGCGTTTTGAGTTCGTGGGCCGCATCGGCGAGAAAGTGTTGCTGTAGTTCAAAACCCTTTTCCAGGCGATCAAGCGCCTGATTGAAGGAGTGCACCAAGGGGTAAATCTCGCTCGGGATACTGTCGGTACCGAGGCGGCGCCAGGGTTCGCGCGGCTCTATCAACTGGGCTTCCTGCGATGCCCGCTGGATGGGCGCAAGCTGGCGCCGGAGCAGCAGGAACAAGACGAGACCGAGAAGGGCAATGGAAAGGATGGCAGCCAGCGTAATTGAGATGGCGAAGGTATCGCCGAGCTCGTCGTGACGTAAGGCAGCCAGCCGCTCACTGACGGCGACCTGCAGCCAGTAGCTTGCTCCATCCATACCGGACAACGGGTGCGTCGCCAGGTGAACGGCGACTCCATCCAGCGAGGTGGCACTTAGTCCCGCCGTGGGCGGAAGATTCGTCAAACCCGAGCGGGTCCAGGCATCGCGCGTCCCCGCGGACGACCAGGACAGGGTCTGCCCGGTGCCGTCCATGATCCGAAACCCCGCATCCAAAGGCAGAGCATCGAATACCCACTGCAAATGCTGGTGAATATCCAGCGCCTGGATGCCGGGACGGCCCTCTGCATCGTAGCGGATATGGGTTGCCAGCTTCTGCGCCACCCGGTCGGCACCGTAATCCACCCAACGGCCACCATCCTGAAGCGCCCAGCTGCCGACGCCAATGAAAAGCACGGCCATCACCAGCCAGGCGCAGACATAGGTCGCCAGCAGGCGGAAACTGAGGCTGCTATGCCAACGGCAGCTGATTGACGGCATAGCCGACTCCCCTCTGGTTAGTGATTCGGACGGTGGAGCACAGGATTTCGAGTTTCTTGCGCAAGCGATGCAGCGCCACGTCCAGGGCGTTGGGGGTAACAGGTTCGAGCTGTCCCCAGGCCGCTGCTTCCAGGGCGCGGCGTGATACCGGCATACCATTGGCCTTGAACAGGGTGAGCATGATCTGGAATTCGCCCCGGGGCAGATTGGTGGAACGGTCCTCGCAGGAAGCGAGCAGACGGGCGGGGTCGAGCCGGACGTCGCCGAAGTGCGGCACCAGCTCGGTACGGATGGGCGGACGCCGCAGCAGGGCACGGGTACGCGCGACCAGTTCGTCCATCGAGAAGGGTTTGCAGAGATAGTCGTCGGCACCGGATTCGAGGCCCTCCACACGGTCATGGAGGGCGTCTCGCGCCGTCAGCAACAGACAGGGCACATGGTTGCCGACCTGGCGCAGCCGCCTGACCAGCTGCAAGCCGTCGCCATCGGGCAGGCCGCGATCGACCAGAATCGCCGAATACTCCTGGCCCTGCAGGGCCCACCATGCGGGCCCCAAACGTTCCAGCCAGTCGCACTCGATGCCGGCTGCAGCAACGGCCTGCATGATCAGGGCTGCCAGTCGCGGATGGTCTTCGAGCAGGAGGATACGCTGCATGGAAATTAGCGGCATCAGAAGCGGTAGAGGTAACCAGCTCGTATGCCGGGGGTGACGCTTTGATCGACCAGCGGGCTGTCCTTGATGCCCGAGCCATACACGGTCGCATTCACGTCAAAGAAAACAGTTTGTCCAGGCGCCAGTCGGTAGTCGAGCCCGATCCCCAGTTCGCCGTTAACAGTGGCGGAACCTTGGTAAGCATGCCGTCTAGCCGTGGCTTCTGCCGCAGTGACACCGTAGTAGTAATCCACGTACTTCTTGTCCAGCCAGGTTGCCGCCGCATATGGTTTCCATGACCAATCCCCCGCACTGAAACGCCGCTCGATACCGAGTCTGAGTTTCTGGCCCTGGCTGTTACTGGATGCGTCACCCGACCAGGAGGCCGATAGTTTGGCAAGCCCGGCATCCCAGTTGACCTTCGCCCCCAGCCAGGCACTGGACTTGCGATCACTCATACCGGACAGGAAGGAGGAGTCGCTGGAATCGTAGCCATCGTCGGCATAGCTGGCAGTAAGGGCATAGGAGAACTGTCCGGTCTTGCCGAGCTTGAAGTCGACGCCCGGACCAAACACCCGTACCCAACGATTTTCGTAGGTAACCATCGGCAGCAGTTCTGCCTTGTTGTCAAAATCCCGGTAGGGCTTGTTCTTGGCCATACCTATCAGCCCCAGCCCCCAGCTGGATTCATCGCTGCCCTCCATATCTCCAGCGTGAGCAAGGCAAGAAGTCTGGAGCAGCAGCAGGGTGAGCCCTGCCAGGGTGAAACGGGCGGCAGGAGAAGCAAAACAAGCTTTCATGGTGTTTCCTTGGTGATGATGGTCATGCCATGTTGGAACAAGGTTTCTTACCGGACTCTTACCAGGATCAGTGCCCGCCGGAAGCAGCCGGATCGATGACCCGCCGGGGTCTGGGGGCCAGCCAGATGACGAAAGCGGCGACGATGAAACTGACGGCAACGATGGTCATGACCTGATTGGTGGCCAGCATCACGGCCTGGGCATTGATGACCCGGTCGATGTTCTGCAGGGTGGTTTCCCCCGTGCTGCCCATGCCTTCAAAGAGCTTTCCGAGCATCCCGTCCTGGTCACTGATGGCCACCAGTTCAGCGTGATTGACGGTGGTCTGATCGTCCCACAGGGTGGTGATCAAGGAGGTCGCGAAGGCGCCCGACAGGGTCCGCAGGAAGTTCATGAGCCCGGCAGCCGAAGCCATCTCCGACTCCTCGACGCTGGACATGGCCAGCCCGGTGAGGGGGATGAAGAAGAAGGGCAGGCCCAGCCCCATGGCCATCAGGGGCATGGAGACTTCCCAGTAGCCCATGTCGGTGGTGGCCACGGTACGCCACAGACAGACCAGCCCCAGCCACAGGACGCCGCCGAACACCAGCTTGCGCGGGTCCACCCGGGCGGAGAGCCCGGCCGCCAGGGGGGCCACGAAGAGGGCGAAAATGCCGGTCCAGGCGGTGGCGATGCCTGCCAGGGTCGAGGTGTAGCCCATGTAGGTCTGCAGCCATTGGGGAGTCAGCACATTGGCCCCGAAGAAGGCGGCAAAGGCGAGGCTGATCGTGAGCACGCTGGCGGAGAAGCCCCGGTGGCGGAAGACCCGCAGATCGACCACCGGGTGTTCTTCATGCAGTTCCCAGATCAGGAAGGCGACGAAGCCGATGACGGCAATGATGCTCAGGACGACGATCTCGGTGGAGGCAAACCAGTCGAGATTCTTGCCCTCGTCCAGCACCAGCTGCAGGCAGGCGACCCAGACCAGCAGCAGGAGCAGGCCGATACGGTCGATGGGATTGCGCAGCAGGGGTTCCTCGTAGCGCTTCAGCAGCCGCCAGGCGATGAAGGCGCAGATGCCGGCAATGGGCATGTTGATGAAGAAGATCCAGGGCCAGGAATACTCGTCGCAGAGGTAGCCGCCCAGGATCGGCCCCATGACGGGGGCGATCAGGGTGGTCATGGCCCACAGCCCCACTGCGGCAGCGGCTTTTTCCTTGGGGAAGATGCGCAGCAGCAGGGTTTGCGACAGGGGCATCAGGGGACCGCCGGCCAGGCCCTGGCAGATGCGGGCGAACACCAGCAGCCCCAGGGTGTGGGCAAGACCGCACAGGGCCGAGAAGGCGCCGAACATGAGCATGGCCACCGTAAACACACGCACGGCGCCGAAACGGGCCGCCAGCCAGCCGGTCAAGGGCACGGTGATGGCTTCGGCCACGGCATAGGAGGTGATCACCCAGGTGCCCTGGCTGGTGGTGGCGCCCAGGGCGCCGGCGATGGTGGGCACGGAGACGTTGGCGATCGTCATGTCGAGCACGGCGATGAAGTTCGCCGCCGCCAGGATGATGGCGGCGAACCAGAGCATGCCTCCGGTCAGGGGCTGGCCAGCGGCGGGCACGGATGAGGTCTGGCTCATGGGACGTCCTTATTCGGCGACTGTGCCGGTGTCGATGCGCACCGTCATCGACAGCCCGGCCTTCAGGGGATTGGCCTGCAGTTCCACCGGGTCGAGGCGGATGCGGATGGGCAGGCGCTGCACCACCTTGATCCAGTTGCCGGTGGCGTTCTGGGCCGGGATCACGGCGAAGGCAGAGCCGGAACCGGCGGAAAAGCCTTCCACCACCCCGTGGTAGGTCACCGAACTGCCGTAGATGTCGGCCTTGAGGGTGGCCGGCTGACCAACGCGCACCTTCTCCAGCTGGCCTTCCTTGAAGTTGGCGTCCACGTGCATTTCCTGGATGGGAACCACCGACAGCAGGGGCGTGCCGGCCTGGACCCGCTGCCCCAGCTGCACCTGCCGCTTGGCGACGATGCCGTCCACCGGGGCGCGGATCACGGTCCGTTCGAGATCGACGGCGGCCTGGTCCCGCTTGGCGCGGGCCAGGGCCACTTCCGGGTTGTTGTCTTCGTCCACGTCGGCGATCAGGGCGGCGTTGGCATCCTTCGAGCCCTGGGTCGCCAGGCGGTCGGCCTGGGCCCGGCTGGCGCTGGCCCGGGCAGCGTCCAGATTGGCCTTGGCGCTGGCAAAGGCACTTTGCGCGCGGGTCAGCTCGTCGCCCGAAACGGCACCCGAGGCGATCAGGGCTTCCCGGCGCTTGAGGTCCACTGTGGCCTTGTCGAAATCCGCCTCGGCGACGGCGAGCTGGGCCACTGCCCGGCGCTCCTCCGCGACCTTGGCGGCGATCTGGGCGCCCAGCCCCTGATCGTTGGCCACGTAGCCCCTGACGCGGCGCATGGCACGGCTCAGGTCAGCTTCGGCCTCAGCCAGGGCCAGGCGGGCGTCGGTGGGGTCGATGAGCACCAGGACTTCGTCCTTCTTGACGGCCTGGGTGTCCTTGACCCGGATTTCGGCAATGGTGCCGGACACGGAAGGCGTGACCTGGGCCATTTCCACCGCGGCATAGGCGTTGTCGGTAGAGACGAAGCGCGAACCGTAAAAGATCCAGTAGGCGGCGGCGAGGGCGGCAACCAGCGCCAGGGCGCCGGCAAAGACGAGCAGGAGCTTGTTGCGGCGCGCAGTGATGGCAGTTCTGTCGGCTGCGGGTTCGATGGTTTCAGACATTTCGGTTATCTCCGGGGTAATCAGTTGGGGGTCTGGTAGCCGCCGCCCAGTGCCCGCTTGAGGGCGACGTCGAGGCTCAGGGAGCGGGAGCGCAGATCGGTGAGGGAGCGCTGATTGGTGAGCAGGGTGTCCTCGGCGCTCAGCACCTCCAGATAGCTGGAAAGGCCTCCTTCGTAGCGGCTTTTGGCGATCAGGTAGGCCTCGCTGGCGGCCGCCACCGCCTGCTCGCCGCGCCCCAGACGTGCCGCCAGCGCCTGCTGGCTGACGGCGGCGTCGGCCACATCCTGCAGGGCCTTGGCGACGGTCTTGTTGTAGGAGGCGACGGCTTCATCACGGCGGGCTTCGGCACCCTGCAACTCGCCCCGCAGGCGGCCGCCGGAAAATATCGGCAACGAGAAAGCCGGGCCGATGCTGCCTAGGGTCGAACCGCTCTTGGTGAGCAGGTCGAGGCCGAGAGACTGCACACCGATGAAGGCGCTCAGGTTGATGTTGGGGTAGAAGTCCGCCCTCTTCTGGTCCACCCGCTGGGCATAGGCTTCCGCCTGCAGGCGGGCGGCCGCCACGTCCGGACGGCGCCCGAGCAGGTCCACCGCCAACTGGGGCGGCAAGCCAAAGTGATGGGCGAAATTCAGCTGCGGGCGTGCGATCTCCAGGCCCCGGTCGGGACCGGCGCCCAGCAGGGCGGCCAGTTGATTGCGCTGCAGCGCGATCTGTTCGTCCACCTGGAGCAGCTCCCCCTCGGCGTTGGCCTGGCGGGCCTGGGCCTCACGCAGGCTGCCGCGGGTTTCCATGCCGTGCTCGAAACGCTGGGCGAACAGTTGGGCCGTACGGGTGCGTATCCGCAAGGCTTCCGCCAGGGTGTCGCGGGTGGCGTACAGATGCGCCAGTTCGACGTAGCCGCTGGCGATGCTGGTGGCCAGGGTCAGCCGGGCCTGGGCCGCGTCGGCCCGGCTGGCCTGCAGTTCCGAGGTGGCAGCGGCGAGCGCGGCGCGATTCTTGCCCCAGAAATCGATCTCCCAGCTGAAGTCGATGGTGGCCCGGCCATAGTCCTTCCAGCCTTCCGGGGTCATCGCGCGGGGGGTCAGGTAGTTGTAGCTCTGCCGCTGCTCGGTGACGGAACCGTTGGCGGAAACCTGCGGCAGGAGGGGCGCACCAGCCACCTGGCGGCTGGCTTCGGCGGCACGCAGGCGGGCGGCGGCAATCGCCATGTCCGGCGCCGTGGCCAGCCCCTCCTGAATCAGGGCGTCGAGCTGCGGGTCGCCATAGTGCTGCCACCAGCGATCGTCGGGCCAGGTCGTGGCCGGAGCCGCCAGCGCACGCTCACTGGCCAGCTGGTCGGGGTTGCGTGCCTGGAGCTGGAGGGATGGAGCCGGGAGTTCCGCGCATCCGGCCAGCACGGCAGTAACGGCTGCGGCCATGGCGATATGGCGCGTAAACGAGCGGGGTTGGGAAAGGAAGGAATAGGACATGGCGCACCCGATAACTAGACTGTACGGTGCAGTCTAGTTTCGGACAGCCAGTCAGTCAAGCTATAATGAACACATCAGTCTGGTTAAGCGGAGGGAATATGAGGATCAAGAGTGAAGCCAAGCGTCAGAGCATCATCAACGCAGCTTCCGTCGTGTTTGGATCGACCGGATTTGAAGGCAGCTCCATGTCGGACATCTGCAACGAGGCAGGATGTTCGCGCGGGACTCTCTACAGCTATTTCGCATCCAAGGAGGAATTGTTCCTGGAGGTGATGATCCTCGGGAGCCAGGCCTCCATCGACGCCATCAGCGCGGCCCTCGACCCCGCTGCCAGCAACATTGAGGAAGCCCTCGCCCAGTTCGGATGCCGCCTGCTGGCATTGATCTACTCCCCCGAGTTCCTGGCCTTGCGGCGGCTGGCGATGGCTGAGGCAACCCGGTCCGAGTTCGGTCAGCTGTTCTACACCCGCGGCCGCAAGAAGGGGGACGTCATGATCGCCGACTTCCTGCGGCAGGCCGCCGCGGCCGGCAAGCTGCGAGCTGAGGACCCCGACCTGCAGGCGGTGCAGTTGGTCGGCCTGCTGGAATCGGAGCTGAGCGAGATGCTGTTCTCCGCCAACCCCCAGCCCCTGGAACCCGCCCGCATCGAGCGGGTTGTCGCCAACGCCATCAGGGTGTTCATGAGCGCTTACGGTCCAAGCCAGACGCCGACATCCCCTCCCGACACCCGCGCCACCATCCAGAAGTAACAACCGGCCCGGCCTCCGGCACTGGCCAGCAGAAGGCGCGGCGTCCTGCCGGCGCAGGTCACTGGCCATCCCCGGACCCGCAGCCCCCGCAGCACCGGACGCCCCTCAGGCCTCCCCGACCAAGGCCCCCGCTTCTTCGTGCAGCAGGGCCAGGACGGCGAGCTGCAGGTAGGCCTCGGGCAGCTGATGATCGGCGGGGCTGGCCTGGGCCCGGGCCAGTTCCTCCAGCAGGGCGGCCAGCCCCCGGGCCAGGGCGCTGAGGGAGAGGGCCTGGAGGCGGGTGGCCAGGGCGGCGGCGCTGTCCCGCCAGTGCCGGGAAAGACGGACAAAGCCCTGGTGCGGCAGCTCGGCCAGCAATTCCAGCAGGCGCTGCACGGCGCCCACGGGACCTTCCGGCGCCGGGGCCTGCAGTTCCCCCAGGGGCAGCCGGGCCAGGGCGCCGCTGCAGCTGCCCGGCGCTTCCAGGTCGGGCAGCACCAGCCGGTCGCAGGCCAGGGCCCAGGGTTCCAGGCAGGGTGTTCCCCCCTGCCAGGTGAGCACGCCGGCCACCTGC
This sequence comes from Azovibrio restrictus DSM 23866, assembly GCF_000429665.1. Classification (GTDB taxonomy): domain Bacteria; phylum Pseudomonadota; class Gammaproteobacteria; order Burkholderiales; family Rhodocyclaceae; genus Azovibrio; species Azovibrio restrictus. Next base: position 108,600 of record NZ_AUCH01000018.1, on the reverse strand, counting down.
CGCAGGGGGCCCAGGGCTCCGCTCAAGGCGCCGGCCAGGGCGTCCAGCCCGTGCCGCTGCCGGCCCCGGTGGCGGTACTGGAGCAGCAGGGCTTCCCCCGCCTCGTCCCGCAGCAGGGCCACCAGGGTCTGCTGCTGGGGATCGTAGAACAGCTGTTCCGGCGGCCCGGCCTGGAACAGCAGGTAGCGGCCCGCCGCATGGCGGGCTTCGGCCATGGGCAGGGGATGGGCGAGTTTTTCCGCCCGCAGGCCAGCGACGCTGGCGAAGGCCAGGGGCGGCCCCAGGCTGCGCCAGTCCCCGTCCTGGGGCAGCAGGCTGTTCTGGCTGGAACGGGCCCGGGCCAGGAGCAGGGTGCCATCGGCCCGGCGCCGGGCCTGGGTGGCGAGCAGCTGGCCGGAGGCGAGCTGGAGCAGCCGCACCCCGGGGGCCAGACGCTGGCGCCCCAGGTCCGGGGGGCCGCCGCCCGGTTCCTGCCAGCGGTGATGCAGCACGAAGCGGGAGGCGGTATCCATGTCCGCCAGCACCAGCCGGGCGTGGCAGTCCTCCCCCTCCTGGTCCACCCGGCAGCCCAGGGTGATGAGGCGCAGCCGGTCCAGCTCGCTTTCCTCCACCTCCCCCAGCCCCAGGGCTTCCCTGGCCCGGCCGGGGCGGGTGCCGGCCCCCAGGCGCAGGGCCAGCTCCGCCAGCAGCCGCACCCCGTCCTGGAGCCGGAAGCGGGCGCTGCGGGCGGCATAGGCCTGGGACCAGGATTCCAGCTCCGCCAGGAGCAGCTGCAGCCACACGGCGCCCTCGCTTCGGGCCGCCTCCAGGGCGCCGGTGAAGGCTTGGGCATGCAGGGCCGCGCCCTGCTGCACCCCGTGGCGCAGCAGGCTGCCGGCCAGGGCCAGATAGGGCTGCCGTTCCAGGTGCGCGGCGGCCTGGGGGGCGCCCAGCTGTACCTGGCAGAGGGGGGCGGCGCCCTCCCCGGCGGCCCGGAAGGCCCAGACCGCCAGGGCCAGATGTTCGCAGGCGCCCCCGGCGACGCAGTCACACCGGGCGGCCTCGATGCGGGCCCCGGCCCAGAAGCGCACGGTGGCCGTGGGCAGACGGGCGGTGGGACAGGGCTCGCCTGCAGCCGTGTCCCGCAGCTCCACGCTCAGGCCCCGTTCCTGCAGGCTGTGGGCCAGGGCCAGGAGCCGGGGAGGCAGCAGCTGCGCCAGCTCGGCGTCGCTCACTGCGGCGGGAGACACCAGGGGCGGCGGCGCCGCCTCGGCCTGGCTACGGTAGGCCAGGGCGGCCATGATCCGGTGCCGGCAGGCCCCGGCGGCGCCGCAGCTGCAGGCGGCCTCCTGGATGCCCTGACCGGCGGCCCAGCGGACCCGGGTGCCGTCGGCGAAAAGGGCGCTCAGAGTGTCGGCCGCATCGAGTTCCAGTGCCGGCCCCTTGCCCCCTTCCAGCTCCCGCTGGGCCCGCTTCACCAACCCCAGGTTGGCGGCCTGGGCCAGGGCCTCGGGGGAAAGGTGCAGCAGATCCTGACGCGGCCCGCTCATCCGAGCTTCTCCGCCAGCCAGGCCGCCAGCTGGCCCGGGGTCATGGCCGCCACCTGGGCGCCGGCCTCCACCAGCTTTTCCGCCAGCACCCGGTCGTAGTCGGCTTCGGCCTTGTCGTTCAGGGCCGCCAGCCCCAGCACCCGGGTGCCCTGAGCCACCAGAGCCCGGGTCAGGCTCAGGAGCTGGTATTCGGGCATGCCCTCGTAGAAGTCGCTCAGCAGCACCACGATGGCCCGGGTGGGCACCTCGATCTGCTCGGCCCCATAGGCCAGGGCCTTGCCGATGTGGGTGCCGCCCCCGAGCTGCACCTGCATCAGGGTTTCCACCGGGTCGGCGGCATGTTCGCTGAGATCCACCACCTCCGTGTCGAAGGCGATCAGGTGGGTTTTCACCCCGGGCAGGCCCCACAGGCAGGAGGCGGTGACGGCCGCGTGGATCACCGAGGACACCATGCTGCCGCTCTGGTCCACCAGCAGGATCACCTGCCAGCGTTCCAGGGTCTTCCGGGTGTTGTGATAGAACCAGGGCCGGGCCAGCACCAGGCGGCCCCGCTCCGGGTCGTAGTGGCGCAGGTTGCGGCGGATGCTCTCCCGGGCCGCGAACTGGCTGTAGCTGCCCGTGGGTACCAGGCGCTGCTTGCGCCGGGTGCCGCTGAAGGCCCGGCTCACCTCCCGGGCCAGTTTTTCCAGGATTTCCCGCACCACCCGGGCCACCAGTTGCCGGGCCATGGCCAGCACTTCCGGGTTCATCAGGTGCTTGGTGCGCAGCACCGCTTCCAGGAGGGCCGGGTTGGGGGTGGCCCGCTCCAGCACCTCCAGATTGGTCACCAGCTCCTCGATGCCATAGCGGTGGATGGCGTCCCGCTCCAGGCGCTCTATGGTTTCCTGGGGAAAGAGGGTATGGATTTCATTGATCCAGTCGGGCACCGAGAGCACCGAGGCCCCGTCGCCCCCATGCCGGTCCAGGCTGTCCGAACCCTGCTCCTGGCGCCCGTAGAGCCAGGACAGGGCCCGGTCCATGGCGCCCAGGGCGGGATTGCCGCCACACCCGGGCAGGGCGGTCTCGGCCGCCTCCCCCAGGAGCAGGCGCCAGCGTTCCGCGTCGTTCAGGAGGGGCGGGGTGGTCATGGCAGGACTCCATAATCCCGGGCCCAGGCCAGAGCCCTGGCTTCCATCCGTTTGGCTTCGAGCAGGCCGGCCCCGTCGCCGGGCAGGCGCAGCAGGCGGAATTCCTCGCTGCGGGACAGCCCCAGGACCTCCGCCACCCGGGCGGCGATGCCGCCCCGCTCCCGGGGCGGAAACCAGGCGAAGGCGGCGCGCAGGCGCGGCAGCAGCACCAGGAAATCCGCCTCCGTCATGGCCGCCAGGGCCCCCTGGATGGCGGCCACGATGGCGGTGTCGGCCACGGCCAGCTCCCGGGTGCGGGAGAAGAGTCCGTAGAGGAAATCCCCCAGCCGCTCCCGGGCCGGCTGGGCCCGCACCAGGGCCAGCACGGCATCGGCCGTCATCCGGCCCCGGGCATGCAGGGCCCCCAGGGCGGCGCCGGCCAGGGCGGGCGGGCCCTGGCGCTGCCGGGCCAGGCGCATCAGGGTGGCGAGAATGAACTCCGGTTCCAGGAGGGGAACCCCGTCCGTCCCGGGGGCCGGGGCCAGATCCAGGAGGCCGGCCAGGAATTCCACTGCCGCCACATCCGCTTCCTGGGCGTCCCCCTGGGCCTGGTGCCCTTCCAGCAGCCAGAGCAGCCGCTCCCCCAGGAGGGCCAGGGGCGGCTCCAGCAGGCTGCGGGTTTCCTGGCCCCAGAAGCCGGTGCGGGCCAGCTCCAGCAGGCTGAGGCCGGCGGCGGCCAGCTCCCCGTGTTGATGCAGACCGGGCAGCAGCTGTTGCAGTTGCTGCTGCAGCTCCCGGCCCAGCCCCGTGAGGTCTGCCCGCAGGGCAGCCACCAGGGCCTCCGCCAGTTCCCGGGCGCCGGCCCCGGGCAGCAGCCGGCGCAGCAGGGCCGTGCCGGCGGCCTGTTCCAGGGTGGGGCCGAAACGGCTGGCTTCGATCAGGTCCGGCTCCCAGCGCAGCCCCCGCTGCAGCTGCCAGCGCTCCTCATAGCGCAGGGCTTCGGACAGCTGCCGGGCCCCATGCTTAGCCTCCAGGGCCTGCAGCCGCACCCCATCCAGTTCCAGCAGGGAGAGACGCCAGAGCACCCGGGAACGGGCCTGCTCCCCGGGCTGACGCCGGTCCAGGCTGACCTGCCGGGGCTGGCTGCCAGGCAGCAGCTCCAGTTCCGCCAGCAGGGCCTCCACCTGGCGCAGCAGGGGCGGCTGGGGCGTGGCCCCGTCCAGCTGCCCCCGCCCCTCGCCGGTGAGGGCCAGCAGGGCTTCCCGCAGCAGGGGATGGTCGGCGCTACCGAGCCAGTCCCGGCCGCTCCAGGGGGGCGGCTGCTCCAGGGCTTCCTTGACCCCGGCCATGAGCAGGGCATCCAGGAGGTCCACCCGCTGGGGCGGCTGGTGCCCGCGCAACCGGGCCAGGCCCTGGAGGGCGGATTCCAGGGCAACGCAGTCGGCAGTGGAGAAATTCACCTGCCGCCCGCGCAGGCGGCTCAGCACCGTGGCCCGGGCCCGCTCCAGGGCCTGCTCCGGCCCCAGTTCCCAGCACCACTGGTAGAACAGGGGCGAAGGCATGCCGGCACCGTAGCCGGCCAGGGCTTCCACCTGGCGGAATTCGCAGGGCACCAGGTAGGCGCCCGCTTCCTCCCCCTCCGGCAGGCGCGGCCCCTGGGGCTCCGCCACCGGCCCCGCTGCCAGCAGGGCCTGGACCCGGGCTTCCAGCACCGGCCGGTGCCAGCCGCCGCAGATGACCAGCACGGGTCCCGGCTGGCTGCCCAGGGCGGCGGCCACGTGGCGGGCCATGAAGTCTTCCCGGGCCTGGTCCTCGGGGGAGCCGGGATCGTCGCCCCGCAATTCGCCGAAATACTGATCCAGGCGGGCCGCCAGCTCGGCTTCCGGGGCGCCTTCGAAGAGCCGGTCCCAGAGGGCGTCGTCCCCGTCGCAGGCCAGGCGCCGGCACAGGGCGGCACTCACCCGGCCATAGCGGTCCCGGCCGGGCAGGGGCGCCCCCTCCCCTTCCCGGGCCCGGTAGTGCCAGTGGGGCAGGTCGATGAAACGCAGGGGGATGCCCAGGCGCCGAGCCTCCCCCAGGGCCACCCATTCGGGGGAATAGTCGAGGAAGGGAAACCAGCACTGAGCCAGGCGGCTTTCGCCCCGGACATAGCTGTACAGGGCGATGGGCGGGCGATGGGCCAGGCCCAGCTCACCGATGCGGCTGTTGAAGTCGCTGGGTCCCTCCACCAGCACCAGGGCCGGCGGGCTTGCAGCCAGCTCCCGGGCTACCAGGCGGGCGCAGGCGGGGCTGTGGTGGCGGATGCCGATGATCCGCAGCCGAGCCTTCATTCCGGCAGCCGGTGCCGGGCAGCGTAGAAGGCCTGCCAGTGTGCGCCCTGGCGCTTGCCGGCCCGGTGCTCCATGTAGCGGCGCAGCTTCTTGCCGTCCTCCGCGTTGTCCTTGGCGGCGGCCCCGGCCAGGGCTTCGACGATGTCCCCGGGCTCCCCCCCGTCGCCGCGCAGGTAATAACCCCGCAGGGCAACGCTGTAAGCCACGCTCACCGCTTCCGCAGTGCTCACCACGGTGGACAGGCGCTCCCCGGCGGCCCCGTCCCGGCCCACCCCGTCCCGCAGTTCCCGGAACACGGTCACCAGGACTTCCAGCACCTCGTCCGGCGGCAGCACCGGCACCTGGTCTCGGGCCAGAAGCCGCCCCACCTCGGCCCGTACCAGCTCGAATTCCTGCTCGTAGTCGCGGATGGGAAACAGGGTCTCGAAGGAAAAGCGCCGCTTCAGGGCCGCGGACATTTCATTCACCCCCCGGTCCCGGGTGTTGGCGGTGGCGATCAGGTTGAAGCCCGGGGCGGCAAACAGGGTGCCCCCCTCCCCGCTCAGCTCCGGCACCATCAGCAGCCGCTCGGAGAGGATGGAAAGCAGACCGTCCTGGACCTCCGGCGGGCAGCGGGTGATTTCCTCGAAACGCACCAGCTGGCCCGCCTGCATGGCCCGGTACAGGGGCGAAGGCACCAGGGCCTGGGGCGAGGGCCCCTCATTGAGCAGCAGGGCGTAGTTCCAGCCGTACTTGATCTGGTCCTCGGTGGTGGCGGCACTGCCCTGAATGGTCAGGGTGCTGCAGCCGCTGATGGCCGCCGCCAGGAGTTCCGAGAGCAGGGACTTGGCCGTCCCCGGTTCCCCCACCAGCAGCAGGGCCCGGTTGCTGGCCAGGGTCACCAGGGCCCGCTCGATGAGCCCCGGCGCGCAGACGATCTTGGCCGCCGCCTCCCCTTCCCCCAGGATGAAGCGGCGCACCGCCGGCATGGAAAGCTGCCAGCCCGGCGGCCGAGGCAAGCGGTCCGCCGCCCGCAGACGGGCAAGCTCCTCCCCGTACAGGACTTCGGCAGGAGGACGCTGGAGAACAGGGGGCTGGTTCGGGGTCATGGTGTAGGAAAGAGATGGAAAGCCACAGGGCGAGATCATAATTCAGTCCAGGGGCAATTCAGGCGGGATGAAAGGCGGGGCGGGGAATCGGGGCCAGGCTGCGTTCAGGGGCAGGAGCAGAGTGGTCGGTCTGGGCTGCTGATCCCAACTGGGTCACGGGTGATTACAGCGATTAATCCAAAGAGGAAAAATCTAAAATGGCATATTCTGCAATCAACTCCCTGTTAGAGAAATTTATCTCAGGGGAAGATACGAGTCTGAAATTAGCCAATCAAATAGAAGTGCTAATAGACAATGAATTTCCAGATGATGATTTCCTTCAGGAAACGGTAGAAATGCTCGCATGTTATCGTCCAGAAGGTGACGATTCCGTGTTAGGGATTGACCTGATACGTCGTCGCCTTGTAAATACTCATGAATATCTGGCAGGACGTGTTTAGTTCTTGCAAAGGGAGAAGCCGTTTTCTTCCGGCCGCAAAGGCGTGCAGCGGTATCGCTTGTATAAAGTAATGTGAGGTGGTCATGTTGAGTTATTCGTTTGCGTTGCCGTTGGACTTTGCGGATTACGAATGGGAAGTGACGGCGAAGGGGCACTTCTCAGAAGCGCAGTTGACTGTCGCCGGAAAACACTATCGCTTGAACTTCTATGACGCCGCGCGTCTCAGCCAAGAGATCGAAAGCGAGTTCGAGCGCGGTGGGGTGTTCTTTGAACCCAACCTGATAATCGTTCGGTCCGTGACCAGGGCGGAGATGGAACATGCCACGGAACAGCTTATACAATCCAGTTTGATAGCCTCGCTAACACCAGAGTAGGCAAGCTGCGCTCTCTCAAGGCAGTCCATGCAATCACGAGGCACTCGCGAAGCAATCAGTGCCGAATGCCAATAAAAAGAACTGGTACACGATCGATAATATGGGCGTAATTCATAGATTTCAGGGTGCGAACGGAAAAATGCACAGGGCAGGTGACTCGTCACAAAACGGCGGCTTGGAAGGCATTGACCCGTATGCGAAGAAGCGTCTGGAGGAAATACAGAAAGCAGGAAAGGCAGTCAAGACAAAATGCGACTAGATGGTGCTTCAAGTGTCGACATCAGACACTCACTGGCCTATTCAACAGACCGTGACGACTTTGTCTACGTACATGCCTCGGTCGGCAACTTGCAGCTCTGTGACCCAGATCAAATCGCGGTATGCGAAGCCGTTGAAGTGGCGGTCGCTGATCTGTTGAGCAATTTGAGAATGCAGGATTCGCTGCCTGGCAGCTTTTGTGACGAGCTGCGCAATCGAAATGCAGCCGAAGCATATGGCGCTCTATATAGCTGGCAGTTTCGAGATGGCCCCTCCCCCTTTCCGGTCTTGGATGATGATGTGTTGCCTCAGTACTTCACGGCAATTCCGGATGGCCCGGAGCCATTCTTGGGGCATATGTCATATGCCATTCTCGAGCAAGAACACCATCGCTACAGATTGCTTGTCCAGCGCCCAGATACCAACCAAGTTCGTGAGACGCAGGTTGCCGTGTCTGACTATGTAAGCGCTTGGGAAAATCTGCATCAATCTCTGTCCGCCATTCGTTTTGAACGACAAAAGCAACAGTACCAAACAGTGCAGGAAATTCACGGCGAAACTGTTTGCTACTCAATTGACGGCACTGAAGTTGAAAACAAGAAGAACTATGCTCATCGAAAGGCGATTGCTGCAGCCTTGTTTTCCTATCTGGCCACCAGATCGCTTCTTGGCGGCGAAGCTACCGAGAGGGCGAGGCAGGGAACACTTGAGCGAGTACGCTGCGCCGATCTCAACGAGTTGGGATGGCTGCTCAAGAATGTCACTCTGGACAGATGGATAAATTCCAAGAGCGCCCGAATGACGCCTCCCGACATTTCTCCGCTCGATGACGATCTGAATCGGCTACGACAGGCGAATCCCTACCTGAGTGGACTCGGCAGCAACCTGACTAGCCACACCGGATCGAGCCCTGCCGGTTGATAAACACCGAGCCCCACTACCAGATAAAGATGCTCCCCATACTCAAATTGGTCGATCATTACCCAAATACGGATCGAAGCCCCAGGCTAGAGAATGGCATGTTGGCGCCAATGGTAATTTGCAGCCGAAGCGTGATATAGAATTTACTGGGTGGTTATCAGCGCAAGAGAGGAAAGCCACTATGAATAACGCAATGAGAATGTGGATTAGAGACAAAGATGAGACACCTCAAGGATTTCCACTTAAAAAATTATTAAGAGGCGTACGCAGCCTGTTTGGCGATGAACATTTTAAAGTAGAGGTTTTCAGAGCAGATGGCTACGGCTTTCAGATTAACTCTTGGAACTCCACCTTAGAAAAAGAAGAATGTATCGTGGTTGACTTTCTCGTTTTAGAAAAACTAGCCGAAGGAACCGAGGAGTGGTTTTATTGGCTTGACGCTCGAATTTCCTCAGTTTTTTGTAGCGTTCGCTTGGGCCTACATGACAGCTCAGCCTTATACGTAGAAGCAACAAAAACGGTACTGACAAAACTAGAAGGCTTGTTCGTCGACGTATATTACTCAACAGTTTCTGAATAGCAGCCCAGGGATTGCCCGAATCTGCTGCGCGCCACCCGTGCCGACCTGGATGAGCAGTTCGCCTGGGATCCGGCCGGCAATCTGCTCGATTCCGCCCCCGGAACGCCGCCTCCTCGCCAATACCGATGCCAGGGACCATTGCCCACTGGGACGAGGGCCTCGCCCACCTGAAGGCGCTTCCCGCTCCCGAACCAGCCCAGCGGCCCCGGCTCGCCCTCGTCACCCGCAATCTCCTGAAGCAGTATCAGGGCACCCTTTACGAGCCTCAAGCGACCAGACGGGACACGGGGGAAGCGCATTTAAACAATTTGAGCAAAAGGGCAATGCACTTCATCACACGGTTGATTTGGATGAATTTGGTGACCGAATGGAAAAACATAAGGGGGAAGCTGGAAAAACGGTCGACCTCAAATCGCTTAAATGCAAGGATGCGAAACCATGATTAGATCCGCAGAGGAATTTATTAAATTATGTTTGAGCCAAGATCCAGAGGAAATTAACAAAACCCTTTCGGATAGCGCGGCACTCGAAACATGGGTTAAAGTCATCGAAAAGCATCCGGAAAGACGAATCGACGTTGCGCAAAATCGAACAATTTCAGAGGAAGTTATGCAGATTCTCGCTTCTTGTGATGATTCGACTGTGCGTTCGCTAATTGCACAAAAGCGACGGTTAGCTCCCGACTTGTTCCCGCTACTTGCAAGAGACCCAGACGAGACTGTGCGCAGAGCAATTGCTGCTAACCAAAAAACTCCTCTCGAACTTGTAAGGATTTTAACCACTGATTCTATTGAAAGCGTGGCTTCTGTTGCCGAATATAACTTGCGAGAGCGGTTAAAGGACGAACGGTATGGATATTGATGACAGCGCGAATGGCGCGAGACTATGGGGGATCAATCCGTCGCAAACTGCGGCGCCCGGTCACCCTGGCAGTGCGGGCGCGCAGTCTGCAGGAACCTATCACGCTGGATATCATGTTCACGGTGCAGCAAATGACAAGCTGATCTATCAGACGCTCAAGAGCGTTGAGAAGCGTGGAGGCAACGTCGAGAATGCGCTCAGGGACATAGGCCAACGAATGGAAAACGGAACCTGGCAGGCTACCTACCAGTACTGCTGCCCCTGACGGAGAAACATCATGCTGCTTGATATGCCAGAAGTGAATTCGCTCCTCGATGAATTGAGGAAAGAGTTTGAGGCGACCGACTTGAGCAGGCTGTATCAGGCCTATTTGGACCGGTTCAATTCGGTCACCGAATGGAAATTCTCATCCGGAGACTACTATGCGCCGATACCATATGAGTCGGAGCGAATGGGCTTCTCGCCCGATGCTCCGGTCAAGAAGAAATACAAGAGCGTAGATGAGGCTCGCTGGCAGGGAAAGTACAGCGCAGGATTTGTCGATGGCCTGCATGTCATCACGGTGCTTCCGAGTCAGCGCACAGTTAAAGCGCTGCACGCCACCCTCTACGATGAAGTTGGTTCAGTTCTTGAGGTCCGCACCGTCGCATTCAAGTGGATCGGCAAGCCGGAAAAAATGCAGTCCCAGGTGCGTAGTGTCGGCAGAGTGATTTCAAGGCCTGACAACACAAGACTTCACGTGGGTGTCGGCATAGGTGGCGCCTTCGCCGTTAGCTTGTATCAATATTCCGATGAGGGCCGCCCCATTCGAGCAAGGGCAATGTCCAAGGGATACCCAGGTGAGGCTGCGTGGGAGTACCGCTACACGCCGGACGGGCAACTGCACGAAATCACCACAGGGGGCCCCGTTCCGCTGTGGAAGCGGAAGCGAGGCTGAGCCGGCCGAAGTAGGGCTCTTCCGGCTTGTCCTGCGGAAGGCACCCGCCCATCGGCCATGATGCGCGCAAATTAGCATAGAGGAACAATCCTGCCGGCCAGCTGCTGCGCGCCACCCGCGCCGACCTGGATGAGCAGTTCGCCTGGGACCCGGCCGGCAATCTGCTCGATTCCGCCCCGGAACGCCGCCTCCTCGCCAATACCGATGCCAGGGACCATGCCCACTGGGACGAGGGCCTCGCCCACCTGAAGGCGCTTCCCGCTCCCGAACCAGCCCAGCGGCCCCGGCTCGCCCTCGTCACCCGCAATCTCCTGAAGCAGTATCAGGGCACCCTTTACGAGCATGACAGCGACGGCAACACCATCCGCAAGGTCAAAAAGGGCAAGCCCGGCGAAGCCGCTGTCAGTCTCAGTCTGCACTACGACCCGGACAACCGCCTCGTCAAGGTCATCCGCCCCAGGGCAAAGGCCATCTGGAAGCCGAGTATGCCTACGATCCCTTTGGCCGCCGGATCGCCAAGACCGTGCGCATCTGCGTCGCCCAGGCCACCGGCACCCACGACCGGGCGGCCGAGACTTTCGACAGCGAAACCCATACCGCTTTTGTCTGGGACGGCGACACCCTGGTTCAGGAGATTCAGGCGGACCGCAGCATCAGCTATCTCTATGAGCCGGAGAGCTTTGTTCCCCTGGCCCAGGTGGTCTCCGATGTCCCCGCCAGCGCCTATACCCAGGCCACCGCCGATGCCCTATGCCAGGCCCGGGAACAGCGCCGGGCCCAAGCCGAGCAGGAAGCCGAAGCCCTGCAATGGCTGGAACTGACCGACAAGGCCGCCGCCGAACAGCTCAGAAAAGCCCATGCCCACAAGAGCACTCCATGACAAAATACTAAGCCATGAGAATTGGAAGCCAGGCCTCACCAATCCCCTCTCCAGGGCTGCCTTGAGCTCATGGGGAGGGCTACGCGCCGATGTTCCACGCAACCTACCCTGTTGCCATCGCAGCGGCTTCATGCCACTGGCGAACATTGATTTCCCCTTTGGGTACAAATGAACTTCAAAGCGCTCCACCTGATATTTCTCATGCTTCCATGCTTTCCGCCCATCACGGCAGCACAAGGAGTGCCTATGACGAACCTGGAAATCGAGCTTCATACTCGCAAGCAGGAAAAAGCGCTATGGGTTGATATCCGCATCTCCAATCAACGAGAGACTCTCGTTTTGATCAGAAAAAGCGACGAAAGGATTTCTCAGCTTTTTGAGGAGACCTTTGAAATCCGTGAAAGCGGCAATGGTAGCCTGATTCCCTATACCGGCCCCTTGGTAAAGAGGAGAGCCTACACACTGGCTGACTTCGAGCCCCTGAACCCGGGGGAATTCATAAAGAAAACGATCAGAATCGACAACGCCTACGCTCTTTCAGAGGCAAAAACGTCCTATCGAATACGGGGGCACCTACTGCTTTGGGAGCGTGAAAAAAGCGCAGCTGGCGCAGTAACAACGAAGTGGCATGCCTTTACCTGGCCTTGATCGAAACCGTTCCCCTGGGGCAAACCGCGGATACCCCGGCCAATTTTCGAAAGAGAGATGCACATGCCAGACAATATTCTCCAGAACGCCCTCATGTACTGGAATGACCTACCCGGAGCAGAACTACTAAAACGTGTTTTCACACAGCCTGTCCCCATTGAAAAGATAAGCCTATTCTCCATAAATATCGGCAGAGACGGCCCAACCATCATCATCGATTTTGACTTAATCAACAAAATCCCCGACGCCCCCCCACAAAAGTGGACCACCTCCAAATTCAATCGCTGCAGACTTGGAATAAATTGCGGCGGCGTGAAAGAACTTTCCATTACCGGATGGGACGTGGAAAACATTGTTGACGTGAGCATTCAGCATATATTTGCGCAAAAACACAGAGTATGCTTGAAAAACGATAAATTCCACCTTGAATTTATGTGCTCAACTTTGACGATAAGCGGACCTTCTGTGTATTTGAGTCACTGAATCGGCGCCCCGTCATACACGAACCAACACCCAGAACAGCCATTCACTGCACCGCCCAGAACAAAATGGCGCCAGCCTCAAACGAAGATCAAGCCTCTGCCACAGGACACCAGCTATGCCGAATTTAACCGTAAATCATTTTTACAGAATAGAAGACTTAATCGAACTGGTAAGAGACAAAAAGGACAGAGATAGCATTTACATGATCTACATTCCGGCAAGCATTGAGGTGCTAGAGGCCGGAATGATTGTTTACGTGGGGAACGTACCTGACTTTGATGATGACGACAACGAAATCATACCCGCACATATTCTTGAACAGGGCCTTACTCAAGGATATATGCGCGAACAATTCCAGGATGTAGTTGATTTGGCCTATAGACAAAAGAAATCAGCTTCAACGGAAGAAGTAATTCTATGCCTTAACCATTACTCAAAACACGATGACTTCCTAGATTTGCAATAGCCCCAAAGCCACAAGCACGCCCTTCTTGCTTCAGTTTCCATACCAGAAACCTAACACTCTCGTAGCCTTTGGGTTCTAAACTGATACCGGGTAGCATCCATTCAACAAACACTCTTTCGAGCGGCGGACAAAACAGGGAAACAAGAAGATTTTCGGCGCGGACCAAAATATAAATAAAAACGCACCGGCACAAGCTGCATAGACCAACAACACAGTCCGCCGCCCTCAAGGCTAACGCATGGAATATAAAAAAACCATCACCCCATCAGGAAACGTGCAGTTCCGTACTGAAGTGCACATGGACCTTGATGAGTTCAAGTCGCTAATGAGCAAGCTGGCATCAAAATTTGAATTACCGCCTGAGTGGATAGCCATGCCGGAGGCTGAAATTGGAAAAATCACCACAAAATCTATAGAAATTTACGCAAAACTGGACTTCGCCTACGGCCTTGAACTCGACTGCAAGGGACTCTCGACTTATGAGACATCGTTGGTGGAGTCAGTTCTTGCAGAAAACGACCCGGCAAATACTATTAAATTTATCTTTGAAAAAGAACGGCAATCATGAACGGCAGAATGTGGATTAGAGATAGGGACGAAACGCCTCAAGGATTTCCACTGAAAGAACTGCTGAGAGGAGTTCGCAGCTTGTTCGCACGAGAACAGTTTAAAGTGGAAATTTATCGGGCAGAGGGCTACGGACTTCAGATCAACACCTGGAGGACTGCCTAGGAAAGGGAAGACCATATTGTGGTTGATTTTTTCGCTCAGGATGCTCTGACCAAGGGAACAGCAGAGTGGTTATACTCCCTTGACGCCCGCTTCATTTCAACCTCTATGACCGTTGGCCTTGGCTTACATGACAGCTCAGCCTTATACGAGGAAGCAACGAACAATGCGCCAAACCAACTGAAAGCGTTATTCAACGATATTACCTATGAAAAAGTTCGTGAGTAGCGCACATAACCGAGGACCGGATTAAAGACAGGCAATTTAAACTTACTGACTGGCGTACATTTAAAGCTTTTATAACAACCAGGACCCGACCAAAATCTTGCCAGTCTGTTCCAGCATGCATACAAACAGGGAAAAGCAGTGGCTCAACCATCAATTTACAAAGACAAAGACGCCAGACTTGCCGGCAAGGTCCTAGGCTTTGATTTTCAACACAGCACAGATGCAATCTGGTGTCGATACGACACTGCAACCGACCTGTATTGCCACTTCAACAAAGCACTACTACCGCACAGCACCGCAGAGTTATTCTTGCTGACTGAAGTCTTGCCGAGCACCAAGCACTCAAAAATCAGCGAATTTCAAGGAGCCTTTGGTCGGGAAAACATGTTGGGAACAAATAAAATCCGAACATTCCGCCAAAAAATAACAAAACAGGCTACCGATATTTTTCTGGATGCCGCACCTCTTGATTGCGCAGAAGAATTTCCCGCTTACTTCAAGGCAGTTTATAACTCAGCTTCTGGATTTATTTTAGGTGAAAAACTGGGCTCCTGCAGCGGAATAGCGGAAGCCCTGCGCAAAAAAACGCTTGATGGTTTCATTGTAAGTCTTATTGACCACCATAAATTTATTGGTCTATTCACGGAGGACAACTTTGGAGGCAGAAGCATTGTTTATATCGGCAATTCCTTGATCAACACGAGCCGTTTATCTGAACAAAGCCAGCACAAATCCAATGATGAACTTCTCGAACGAATCCGCGCCTACGGAGAGCGGCTCGCCAACCGCAGAGTAGTTGAACGTGCCATCCTGTAACAATCAGGATAATTGACCCGCCACTGCTGACAACTGGTTATTTATTACACAACCGACCGGCAGACCTGAAAAGAAATCCATCAAGCAAAGCCCCATTGAAGAACCAGACATCAGAGCACAAGAAAATGAAGAAGAAGTGGAATGAAATACTTAATGACGCAAAGCCTCTTGTGGATTTTCTTTCGAATGACAACCTATTTGACAAACCTTACAAAGACACAATTGGAGCTTTTGTTGTACGCGACCCAGAAACAGGAATAATGTACGCCACAGACCATTCGAACGACGAATTGATCGACTGGGAATCCATATCAGATTCCGAAGAAACATTTCCAGAGAACTTCGAATGGAACGGAACAATTGATCGCCGAGTACTAATTGACGACTACTTTGGAATAGAGAAAAAAAACCTCAATGGAGCAGACACAAAGTGGACAACGCCAACATCATGCATTCTCAAAGAACTAATGTACAGAGACATACGTATTCTGCTCACCTGCTATGCGAACGATACCTTCCCCCCAATTTGGAAAGACATACTGACCGTATATCTGAACAATGGATTTCCTTGTGGATGGAAGCCTCATCCCCTGGGTGGAAAACTGGTGGTTTTTTCAAATCTATGAGCAACCCCTTAACCCAGCAGACGACTAGAAACCCCTTGACAAGCGACCCCAACCAAAACACCAAGAAAACCAACAATCATGCATAAACGCCAAAAGCGGAAAACCGATAAAAAAGGAACCCCGGCATCCTCAGCATCAACATATTGGCTATGCGACTCAGACCAGAAAAATCTTGCGCGAGATGCAGAAGAAAACAACAAGGATGCCGCGTTCAGGCTTTATTTGCACTATGCCTTTTCAAATCACGACCCAAACAAATCCCGCTATTGGCTACAAAAGGCAGCACAAAATGGCCATGCGATTGCTCAATACAGCATTGCCCATGATCTTATCTACGGAGAGCACACCAACATCCAGGAAGCAGAAATATGGGCAAACGAATCAATAAAAAACGGGAACCAAAGCGCTTTTGAATTAATAGAAAGAATAGAAGCGATAAAAAACCATTCTTTACTAAAATCACCACAGCCTGCTGAACAGCAGCAGTTTACCCCCAAAACAATAGTGCGGAGAAAATACAGCTCATCTGGCTAGAGAGCAAGACCCTAGTGAAAGCAAAGTAGCTCCGCAATCGCAAAGACGGAATAAAAAAATGGGAGCGAACGGAAAGTAGTCACAGCCAAAAAGAAATATACGGAAGCATTTAGCAATGAATTCATTAATAGAGTGGGCAAATATAATTTCTCGCGATCTTGATGCCGCCGGTTTTCATGCAGAAGCAATGGAAGTGCAACATCTATCTCAATTGGCAGCAGATCAGAAGCGACCCAAAGGTAAGCGCGATGAAGCAGTTGCGCAGCTAATCAATCGCTGTCACATGAAATGGCTTGGCGACCTTTACCTTCCTCAGTTATCGCAAAACGCGTGGTGGTCTCGATTAAACAAGCTTGCTCGGGCCGCCCAGCAAGCCAGCAAAATACAATCCAGAACACGAAACAGGTAATCTTTCGCACCCACAAAAACGAAGTCATCATTCACGACATCGTTGACTACCATAAGTGACAAACATGGCATGGGAATACAGGGTAATGACCCGCGAGGACGAATTGGCGATCTATGAGGTCTACTACTATGAAGACGGAAGGATCAAGGGATACAGCGCGACTCCAGTTTTTCCTGTAGGCGAGACCATAGAGGAGCTGAGGGCTAACTGCGATCTATATATAGTGGCGCTCACCAAGCCAGTGCTTGAATATGGCGAATGACGATTTGTTGCCGCAAAGGGCGAAGTAGCGTCCTCCTGAAGATTTCCGCCTTGTGCTAGACGCCTTGGGGCTCAAGGGGATAAGGCAGGCGCTCTCTCCCGCTTGAGCGGCCCTCACGGTCTGGGCAGCGCCCGCAAATCCGTGCTCAGGCTGTAGAACTCCCCGCCCATCCTGCCGACGCTGCCCAGCTGTTGCTGGTCGATCTGCATGTCTTTCCAGAGGGCGTCATCCACGTGGATGAATTTCACATCCAGCAGGGCGACGCTGCCGCCGCCGGGGAGGCTGCTGATGCGCAGGACTTCCCGCAGCCCGCATTCGTACCGGACCGGGGAAGCAGGCACGGAAAGGCTCCCCACCCCGTGGCTGGGACAGGAGGCGATGCCCGCTGCGGCAAATTCACTCTGCTCGGGGGGCAGGCTGGCGCAGGAGCGGTTCATCTGCTCCAGGAGCGCGGGGGTGACGATGTGCACCACGCATTCCCGGGTTTCCTGCAGGTTCCTCAAGGTGTCCTTGTCCCCGCCTTCCCTGGGGTTCATCTGGGCATACCAGAGCACGGGCGGATTGCAGCTGGCCACGTTGAAGAAGGAATAGGGGGCGATGTTCGCCACGCCATCCCGGGACAAGGTGCTGATCCAGGCAATGGGCCGGGGCGTGATGCCGCCCACCAGCAGCCGGTAGATGTCCTGGGTATCCAGGGCCGAGGTATCGAAAAGCATGCTGTTCCTGATAGTCCGGTTCAAGGGTGACGCCTGGGCGCCGGCAGCCTCAAGGGCGGCAGTCCCGGAGTTTAGGGGAAGACACCCCTGGTCCGCATCCCGGCGTGGCCGGCAGGCTCAGCCGCCGCCCCGGCAGAAGGCCGGCATGTCTTTCTCCCGAAAACCCTGGCGGCCACTTCTTCGGAATCCGCCAGCAGGCATCGGCATCACGCGTTTTCTCCATGGCCCCTCCCTGAATCACTGGCTGGCCCCGCGGCTAGCGCCGCTCCAGGTAAATCTGGTAGCCGGTGCCCCCTTCGTAACTGCGTTTCTGCAGCGTCAGCCTCCCCACGGGCAGGTCGCATTCCTGGGATACGCCGCCCCAGATTTCCTCGCGCTTCCCGTTGCGGCAATCGGCCCCCGCCAGAATGTTTTCGTACTCCAGGATATCCGTCGTCCGGTCATTGGCCAGCAGGAAAGCCATCCGCACCCGGGGTTCCGGGGAGCCGGGCTCCAGCCGCTCCGTACCCTGACAGAGCTTGAATTCCGCGTCGGGCTGGCGGGCATAGCAGCGCTCGGCGGTGCCGGCGCTCCGATCCTCCATCTCCACCTCCTGCACCCCCAGCCCCAGCTGCCGGGCCAGGGCGGGGAAGCTGGCCGGAGGCGTTTCCATCACCAAGCGCAAGGTGGCAAAGGGCAGCCGCATGAAGTCCGGGTGGCCGCTGCCGGCGGCTGCCGTGCCCATGCCCAGCAGCAGGAACGCCAGGAAGGCCCCTGACCGCCAACCCATGGCGGATCGCAACGCAGTCAGCGGATACCGTCGCGCCATGTTCCTACTCCTCCACGGCCGCCAGCAGGTCCGCGTCCCGCAGGATTTCGCTCACCACCACCGGGTCCAGGGTGGCGATGCTGACCCGGCCTTCGTTGTCCCAGGTGCCCCGGCGGCGGATGCCGATGCGGGGAATCCGCTGCCGGGGCTCGAAGGAGAGGTCCCCCACCACGGTGCCCGGGTCCATCTCCAGTTCCGCCTCCAGGCCGCCGGGCAGTTCCTTCTGGAACCAGCCGACCCAGCCGCCGTCCTGGGCCTCGCCCCGCTCCCAGCCCCGGTTGGTGAGCCCCATGAGGCTGCCGGTGGCCACGGTCTTGTCCTTGAAGCGGGTGATCTCGCCGCTTTTCTGCTCCGCCTCGGTCAGGGTGTAGGTCTCCCGGCCCAGCTGCCGGAAGGGCTGGAGGATTTCGTAGTCGGCGAAGATCTGGCCGAACTCCCCCTTCAGCACCGGGTCCATCTCCAGCACATGGGCAACGCCGATCTCCACCTCCTGGGGCAGTTCGTAGAGATCGTCCTCCCGGTTGGCCAGGCTCAGGTCCTCGGCCACCCGGAAGGCATCCGCCAGGACCCCGTCCCGATACACGCCCCAGACCAGGCGCCGGGCCAGGTGGCGCATCAGCGGATGCTCCAGGAAGAATTGCCGGAACTGGGCCGGACTCCAGCGCCGCCTACCGCACATGCCCTGCTCCAGGCGGATCAGCTGCAGGCTGGCGATGGCCTTGGCGTCCTTCTTCATGGCCTTGTAGCGCTCCACGGCAGCGGCGGACAGTTCCGGATGGTCTTTCTGGTTCGGCTTGGGCAGGTCCTTGAGACGGCTGCCGTCGGCGTCCTTGACGAAGGGTTTCAGGCTCTCGTCGAAACCCACGAAAAATTGTCGGGGGCCGAAATCCAGCACCAGGGTGCCGTTGTCGTCCAGGCCCAGGTCGGGCACCAGCCGGTCCGCCAGCTCCTCGGGGGTCAGGCCCCGGGCCTCCGCCACCTGGGCGATCTTTTCCCGGGCCCGCTCCTGGAGGGCCTTGAACTTCACCTTGCCGGCGATGCCGTTCAGGTGCATCAGGGCCACGTCGGTGCCGATGGCGGCCAGCAGGTTCAGGCCCGTCACCGCCCGGGCATGCCCGCCTTCCCCGGGCCATTCTCGGATCTTGGGCGCCAGCCGCCGGGCGGTTTCGTCATTGCCCAGCAGCCCCAGAGCGGCAAAGGCCCAGCCTTCCTTGCTGGGCGCGCCCGCCGCCTGCCAGGCTTCGAACAGGTCCCAGGCGAACTCGGCCAGAGATTCCGGAGTGCAGGCGGCGCGCACCACCTCCAGGCCCCCATAGGGTTCCCCCAGAGTGCTGATGCTGAGCATGTTGCCCAGGTATTCCTGCGCCTGGACCGGCAGGGCGCCGCCGCTGCGCAACTGGGGCCGGCGCAGGGCAGCGGGGACGAAGAAGGCGGGCAGCTTGGGCATCCGGGCCGGCACGATCAGGGTGGGATCCACGGCCAGGACCTGGTCCACGGCGGCGGCCGCCGCCGCGCCATAGGCCCCGGCGCCGCTCCGCACCTGGGCCTCCAGGCCGTTCTGGGCCAGCCAGCGCAGGGCGTACTGGGCATTTTCCCGGGCCTTCCGGTCCTGCCCCAGGGCCAGGGGCACCAGGGCCTGGATGGCGGTTTCCGGATGCTGTTTCAGCCAGGCCTGGGCCGGGCCCCTGGCCTTTTTGGTGTTCTTCAGGGCGTGCGCCGCCAGGGGAGCGACTGCGGCGGCACGGCAAGGGAGCAGGAGCGCCAGCCCCTGTTCCGGGAAGATGTTCCCGTAGGCCAGCAGGCCAGGCAGGAAGCGGGCCCCATGACGCAGCAGCAGGGCCTGCACCGGTGTTTCCAGGCTCCAGCTGCTCCAGTGCCGGGGCGGCATGAATTCCCAGACGGCCAGGGCCATCTCGGGGGGCAGTTCCAGGAGCAGATGCACATCCTCGTAGTAGTAGTTCTTGCGTTCCAGGTCCCCCTCCTGCAGGGCTCCGCCCGCCAGTAGACGCTCCCGGCCTGCGGGCAGGATGTCCAGTTCGCCCAGGAGGTAGATTTCCCTGGCCTGGGGCTTACCGGCCTTGACGGACTTGAGCCGATTCTCCAGCCAGGCGGGACGGGTATAGGCGGCAGCCCGGGCTTTATCCGCCTCGGACCAGAGGATGTCCACGGGGGATTCCCGGGGCGTCAGGTCCAGGACGGGGATGGGGGCCGGCCGCTGCTTCAGGGTCCAGGGCGGGGTGCGCAGCAATTCGGGCAGGGACTCGAAGGGCGCTTCCTCGGGCATGGAAAGCTGCTGCAGCAGGCTGGTGAAGGCCTGGCGCTCCCCGTCGTTACTGGCCTCCAGGGCCGCCGGCACGGATTCGGGCAAACGCAGGGCAAGACGCACGGCCCAGGCCTCCAGGTTGCGGGCCGGATGGCGCTGGCAGAGGGCGATGGCCTCCCGGAGCAGGGCCACGGGCCAACGCTCGGTGAGCTTGTCCAGGGTGTCGCGCACATCCCGGTTGTCGATGCGGGCCAGCAGGGCGGGCAGCAGTTCGGGGGTGGCGCAGCGGCTCAGCAGGCGCAGCACCTCCTGACATTCCCCCCGGGTGCCGCATTTATCCAGGAACAGCAGCAGCAGCTCCAGGGCCCCCACGTCGTGCAGCTGCAGCTGTAGCAGGGCCGCAGGCTGGGCATACTGGACGTAGAGCTGGCGGCGCCGGAAATGGCGGCAGGCGGCTGCGACGGACATGCAGCAGGTGTCCAGCCACCAGGTGTCACCTTCGGGGAGAGCCCGGGCAACGCAGTCTTCGGCCCAGGCGGACTGCTCCGGGAAGAGGTAGCAGATAGCGTGATCGAGCAGATCATCCCGCCCCCGGCGCGCCGTGGCGAGCGCCAGGCACTGCTGATGGAGCCCCGCATCCGCCGCCGCAAGGCCGGCCCGCAGGTAAGCGTAGCCCCCCTGCTGGCTGTACCACCAGGAATGCTGGCGGGCCATGGCCGGGCCGCAGTCGAGCAGGACCTCCAGGGCAAAGGGCAGGCCGTGCAGGGCCACGGCCATTTCCAGTTCCCAGGGCGCCTGGTTGCGGTCGTTCCAGTTGCGCCAGCAGCAGCATTGCAGGAACAGCTGCCGCCAGGCCGCCGGGTCCCGCCGCTCCAGACGCCCGGGCTGACAGTGCTCGCGCATGCTGGCCTCGGACCAGAAATCCCCTTCCACGGGGGCGCCGTGTTGTATCAGTTCATCCCAGTAGCGGCGGGCGTACTGCTGCACCTGGTCATCACACTTGAGCGCTTCCTGGATCCGCTCCGGCCGGACCGGGAATTCCCCCAGGCGGATGCCCCGCAGCACCGGCAGGGACTGGCGCAGGCCCTCGGTCCAGGCAAATCCCCCGGTGGGCCAGACCAGGGGCAGAGCCGGGACATCGGTCCGGAAAGCCGGTGAGGCGGCCGGGGCAGGAGGGGAAGCGGGCTGCACCGCCGGCTCCGGGGAAGCTGCGGCCTTGGACGCAACGGCCTGGGACACAAAGGCCTTAGACGCCACAGCCGCAGCCGCCCCGACCGGGGCTGCTTCAGGATGGGTAGCGGCCGGCTGGGACGTGGGCAAGGCTGGCGTTCCGCTGGCCGGGGCCGGCGCCTCCGCCCCGCCGCCCACTTCCTGGTAGCCCTTGCCGGTCTTTTCCCGGATCAGCTTGGCTTCTTCCTGCTGGGCGGCCTGGGCGCTGGCGAAGGTCTTGCTTTTACTCTGCCCCTGGGTGCCGATGCGCCCGAATCTCACCGTCAGTTCCGCATCGGTCACCGAGACTTCCCAGAACTTGCTGGAAGTGCCCTCCACCAGTTCAAAACGCCGCATGCCCTGCCCCTCGAAGCTCGTCAATGGAAGCGGCAAGTATAGCCATAAAGCATAGAGAACCGGGCGCTCAGGCGGCTTTGCCAGGCAAGGCTGCAGCAGGCCAAGAGCACCATATCTAGTAGCAACAACACACCACACAACTACATCTAGTCAAAAACTCCGTTGACACGGCCTCTACCCCCCGCCTAAACTCCGGCCCCAGACGTGTCAGGGAATCCGGTCCCGGCGGAAACATCCGCCCCATTCCGGAGCTGCCCCCGCAACTGTAGTCGGTGAGTTTCACGCCATCGGTGCCACTGGATTTTTCCGGGAAGGCCGGCGCGACGCGATGACCCGAAAGCCAGGATACCTCGCCCGTCCAGATCACTTTGTCGAACGGAGCGGGGTGCCTCCAGGACGATGACGGCCCCTGTCCGCAGGCAGCTGGCGCATCCCGCCTGCCGCTTCCGCAAGACCGGCCACATCCTCCAACACCCCGAGCCACCACCGGGGAGCGTTGGAAAATGCAGAGTTCACACACCGTCACGGGCGGCCAGCAGGTGCTGGAAGCCGCCTACCAACACCACGAGCAGGGTTCCGGCGCCGGGAGTTTCGCGCCGTCCGGTGCCGCCAGCCTCGAAGTCATCCGTCGCAACGGCAACCTGGTGCCCTTCCAGCCCGAGAAGATCGCCGTGGCCCTGGCCAAGGCCTTCACGGCGGTCAAGGGCAGCCAGGGCGCCACCTCCAGCAGTGCCCGGGAAGTGGTGCACCAGCTCACCCAGAACGTGGTGGATGCCCTGCTGCGTCGCCGCCCGGCCGGGGGCACCGTGCATATCGAAACCATCCAGGATCAGGTGGAACTGGCCCTGATGCGGGCCGGTGAACACGACGTGGCCCGGGCCTACGTGCTGTACCGGGAACGGCAGGCGGAAAAGCGCGCCGCCGAACAGCAGGCGCCCCAGGCAGGGACCGGCCTGCAGGTGCTGGACCAGGGCCAGCGCTGCCCCCTGGATACCCGCGCCCTGCTGGCCCGGGTGGAGGCTGCCTGTGCCGGCCTGGGGCCGGTGGTATCGGCCCCCACGGTCCTGGAACAAGCCCTGAAGAACCTCTACGACGGGGTGCCCCTGGAGGATGTGCACCAGGCCCTGATCCTGGCAGCCCGCACCCTGATCGAGCAGGACCCGGCCTACGACAAGGTCACCGCCCGGCTGCAGCTGTTCGCCCTGCAGCGGGAAGTGCTGGGCCATGAAGTGAGCCCGGAAGCCATGGACGGAGAAACCCGGGCCAGCTTCACCCGCTTCGTGAAGCAGGGGGTGGAGGCCGAGCTCCTGGACCCGCGCCTGCTCGAATTCGACCTGCCCCGCCTAGCCGCCGCCCTGGAACCGGGGCGCGACCTGCAGTTCGGCTACCTGGGCCTGCAGACCCTCTACGACCGCTATTTCCTGCACATCGACGAGCGCCGCATCGAACTGCCCCAGTTCTTCTTCATGCGGGTGGCCATGGGCCTGGCTCTGAACGAGATCGACCGGGAAACCCGGGCCATCGAGTTCTACCGGCTCATTTCCAGCTTCGATTTCATGTGTTCCACGCCGACCCTGTTCAACGCCGGCACCCGCCACTCACAACTGTCTTCCTGCTACCTGACCACGGTGAGCGACGACCTGGAAGGCATCTACCAGGGGGTCAAGGAAAACGCCCTGCTGCAGAAGTACGCCGGCGGTCTCGGCAACGACTGGACCCCAGTGCGGGCCCTGGGCAGCCGCATCAAGGGCACCAACGGCAAGAGCCAGGGGGTGATTCCCTTCCTCAAGGTGGTCAACGACACCGCCGTGGCGGTGAACCAGGGGGGCAAGCGCAAGGGCGCCGTGTGCGCCTACCTGGAAACCTGGCACCTGGACATCGAGGAATTCCTGGAGCTGAGGAAGAACACCGGGGACGAGCGGCGCCGCTGCCACGACATGAACACCGCCCACTGGATTCCCGACCTGTTCATGGAACGGGTCATGGAAAACGGGGAATGGACCCTGTTCTCCCCCAACGACGTGCCCGACCTGCACGAAAAATTCGGCCGCGCCTTCGCCGAGGCCTACACGGACTACGAGGCCAGGGCTGCCCGGGGCGAAATCCGGCTGTGCAAGAAGGTCTCCGCCGTGCAGCTGTGGCGCAAGATGCTCACCATGCTGTTCGAGACCGGGCATCCCTGGATCACCTTCAAGGACCCCTGCAACCTGCGCTCGCCCCAGCAGCATGCCGGGGTCGTGCACAGCTCCAACCTGTGCACCGAGATCACCCTTAACACCTCCGACACGGAAACCGCCGTGTGCAACCTGGGCTCGGTGAACCTGCCCGCCCACCTGCAGGACGGCCCCCAGGGCCCGGAACTGGACCTGGAAAAGCTGGCCCGCACCGTGCGCACCGCCATGCGCATGCTCGACAACGTGGTGGACATCAACTTCTACGCCACCCCCAAGGCCAGGAACGCCAACGTGCGGCACCGGCCCGTGGGCCTGGGCATCATGGGCTTCTCCGACTGCCTGCACCAGCTGGGCCTGCCCTATGCCTCGGAACAGGCGGTGGAATTCGCCGACCGCTCCATGGAAGCCGTCTGCTACCTGGCCTACCAGGCCTCCACCGAGCTGGCCGAGGAGCGGGGCCGCTATTCCAGCTTTGCCGGCAGCCTCTGGGACCGGGGCATCCTGCCCCTGGATTCCATCGCCCTGCTCGAAGCAGGCCGGGGTCGGCCGGTGGCCCAGGACCGCAGCAGCACCCTGGACTGGGACGCCCTACGGACCCGCATCCGCCAGGTGGGGATGCGCAACTCCAACTGCATCGCCATTGCCCCCACGGCCACCATCTCCAACATCGTCGGAGTCTCCCAGGGCATAGACCCGGAGTACCAGAACCTCTACGTGAAATCCAACCTCTCCGGCGAATTCACCGTGGTCAGCGAGGCCCTGGTGCGGGACCTGAAGGCCCGGGACCTGTGGGACCCGGTGATGGTCGCCGACCTCAAGTATTTCGACGGCTCCCTCGCCCGCATCGAACGGGTGCCGGCCGACCTGAAGGCCCGCTATGCCACCGCCTTCGAAATCGATCCCAAGTGGCTGGTGGAAGCCGCTTCCCGACGCCAGAAATGGATAGACCAGGCCCAGTCCCTCAACCTCTACCTGGCCACCCCCTCGGGCAAGAAGCTGGACGAGCTCTACAAGCTGGCCTGGGAAAAGGGCCTGAAAACCACCTACTACCTGCGTACCCTGGGCGCCTCCCAGGCCGAGAAGCTGGCCGGAAATCGGAACGAGCCTGGAAACGAGCCCAGGGACGAAGCCCAGGAAGGCGACGCCGCGCCCAGGTTCTGCGCCATCGACGACCCCACCTGCGAGGCCTGCCAATGAGCGCCTATTTCGACGATTGGGACGACGCCCCCGTGCGCTTGGCCCCCCCTCCGCAACCGTCCCAGGCCCCTGCGGCTGCCCCGGGCAGCCTCACCCCCCGGGGCCCCGCTCCCGCCAGCGCCGCCGGCCCTGCCCTGGCGCCCATCCGCGCCGCCGACAAGCGCATCGTGAACGGCCAGGGGGACATCAACCAGCTGGCCCCCTTCAAGTACCCCTGGGCCTGGGAGTTCTTCCTCACCGCCAACAAGAACCACTGGACACCCACCGAGGTGAACATGGCCCAGGACGTACAGGACTATCACCACAAGCTGACCCCGGCGGAACGCCACGTGTTCGAGAACGTGCTCGGCTACCTGACCACCTCGGACATCCTCGCCATGCGCAACATCGGCCTGGCGGTGATGGAAAAGATGACGGCGCCGGAACTGCAGATCTACCAGGCCCGCCAGGTCTTCGAAGAAGCCCTGCACACCTGGACCTACCAGCACTGCATCGAGACCCTGAACCTGGACCAGGGGGAAATCTACAACCGCTACCGGGTGGTGCCCGCCATCCACGGCAAGATCGCCCTCTCCAACCGGCGCCTGGAGCGAGTGCTGCGCTCCGACCTGGACCTCACCGACCGGGACAACCTGCACGAATTCGCCCTCTCCTACCTGTTCTTCGCCGGCATCTTCGAAGGCTGCTGGTTCTACAACGGCTTCTCGCCCATCTTCGCCCTGCAGCGCCGGGGCCTCATGAAGGGCACCGCCGAGCAGCTCCAGTACATCATGCGCGACGAGGTACTGCACTGCGCCTTCGGCATCCGGGTGGTGCGCGAGCTGATCAAGGAAGAGAACCTGAAGCTGGACCCGAAGGCCGTGGCCGAGCTCTGGCAGGAGGCCGAAGCCGCCGAGGACGCCTACGCCCGCTACATCCTGCGGGAACCCATCCTCGGCTACAACGCCGAGCTGCACCTGGGCCAGTTCCGCTTCGTCGCCAACCGCCGGGCCCGGCAGCTGGGCCTGGATGAGCCCTACCCAGGCGCCGAAGCCACCCTGCCCTGGCTGGACGAACAGGCCAACCTGAGGAAGGAAAAGAACTTCTTCGAGACCCGGGTCACCGAGTACCAGAGCGGCGGCAGCCTGGCCTGGGAATGAGGCCCCCCGCCTCTGAAGGCCCCTTTCGGCCCTCGCGGCAAATGATAATGATTTTCACGAATCGCAAATTCTTGTAGCATTCCCCCCATTTTTCTCACAGGAAACATGATGCAAACCCGATTCAAGCCCAAGCCCCTGGCCCTGATGCTGCTGGCCGGTTTCCACTGCAGCGCCTGGGCCCAGGAAAATGATCTGCAACTCACGGAAGTGAACGTGGTGGGCCGTGGCGAAGGCCAGGCCTATTACCAGGAGGAAAGCAGCGTCGCCCGTTCCGGCACGCCGCTGCGGGAACTGCCCCAGTCGGTGCGGGTAATTCCCCGCCAGATCATCGACGACATCGGCGCCGTGCGGCTGGAGGAGGCCTACGACTACGTCAGCGGCGTCACCCGCCAGAACAGCTTCGGGGGCCTGTGGGACAACTTCGCCATCCGCGGTTTCGCCGGCCATGAAAACACCGGCCCCAGCTTCCTGCGCAACGGCTTCATCGGCAACCGGGGCTTCAACGCCCCCCGGGACATGGCCAACGTGGAGCGGGTGGAAGTCCTCAAGGGGCCGGCCGCCGCCCTGTACGGGGCCAGCGAGCCGGGCGGCATCCTCAACGTGGTGACCAAGAAACCCCAGTTCAAGGCCGGCCACTCCCTGGAGGTCTATGCGGGCAGCTACGACAGCTACCGCAGCACCCTGGATTCCACCGGCCCCCTCTCCGAGCGGCTGGCCTACCGCCTGAACCTGGCGGTGGAGGACAAGGGCAGTTTCCGGGACCAGGTGGAGAGCGAACGCTACCTGGTGGCGCCTTCCTTCACCTGGGTGCTGTCTCCCGACACCCTGCTCAACTACGACCTGGAAATCCTGCGCCACAAGGCCCCCCTGGACCGCGGCGTGGTGGCGGTCAACGGCCGCACCGGCAGCATTTCCCGCAAGACCTTCCTGGGAGAACCCGGGGACGGCGACGTCACCATCGACAACAAGACCCACCAGCTGACCCTGGAGCATGAGTTCTCCAGCGACTGGAAGGCCAAGGCCGGCCTAGCCTACCGGACCGGGGAATTCAGCGGCTATTCCACCGAAGCCAGCCCCCGGAGCGCCGGGGTCGTGCGCTGGACCACGGCCGGTGCCCCCATCATCGAACGGGAGCGCCGTTACCGGGATTACGATTCCCACGACATTTCCTTCCAGGGCGAGCTGCAGGGCAAGTTCGCCACCGGCACCATCCGCCACGAGGTGCTGGCCGGCCTCGACAGCTACCGTTTCGAGCTGGATCAGCTGATGACCCGGGGCCGCTCCACCAGCGCCTACGGCATCAACATCCACGACCCGGTCTATGGCCAGACGCCCCTGGCCCTGAACACCACACCCGTGGATACCCTGGAAAAACAGTACGGCACCGGTTTCTTCCTGCAGGACCAGATCGCCCTGGCCGAAAGCTGGCGGCTCCTGGTGGGGCTGCGCCATGACCGCTTCCGCCAGGACATCAGCAATCGCAGCAGCGACACCCGGGTCCAGCAGGATCACCAGGCCACCACACCTCGCATCGGCCTAACCTGGCTCCTCAATCCGACCCTGTCCGTCTACACCCTGGCCAGCGAGTCCTTCCGGCCCAACACCGGCAGCGACGTGAATGGCGGCGCCTTCGCCCCGGAAGAAGGACGCGCCCGGGAAGTGGGGGTCAAGTACGAATCGGCCGACAAGCGCTACGGGGGCACCCTGGCCCTGTTCGATATCGACAAGAAGAACGTGCTCACCAACGACCTGAACAACTCGGGCTTTTCCATCGCCGCTGGCGAGGCCCGCAGCCGGGGCCTGGAAGTGGATTTCTCCGGCCAGCTGACCGACAAGATCCGCGTCACCGCCAATTACGCCTATACCGACGCCAAGATCACCAAGGACAACAACGCCGCCCTGCAAGGCGCCCGCCTGCTCAACGTGCCCAGGCACAGCGGCAGCGTCATGGCCATGTACGAGGACGCTTTCTCCGCCGGCCGCTACGGCATCGGCGCCGGGCTCACCCATGTGGGCGAGCGCTCCGGCAACGCCCTCGACAGCTTCAGCCTGCCCGCCTACACCACGGCCCGCCTGATGACCTACTGGAAGCCCAGCAAGAACCTGCGCCTGTCCCTGGACGTGGAAAACCTGTTCGACAAGACCTACTACGCCAGCTCCTATGACGTGTATTGGGTGACGCCGGGCACGCCGCGCACCCTCACCCTCGGCCTGCAGACGAGGTTCTGAACTTGATCCCCCAAGCTGCCCAACGCATCAGCGCCATCGATACCCTGCGGGGCCTGGTGATGGCCCTGATGCTGGTGGATCACGTGCGCGAGTTCTTCTACCTGCACCAACAGGTCAGCGACCCCATGGACCTGGGCAGCGTGGACCCGGCCCTGTTCTTCACCCGCCTGGCCAGCCACTGGTGCGCCCCGATCTTCGTCTTCCTGACCGGTCTGGGCGCCTGGTGCTACGGCCAGAAATTCGCCGATCCCCGCCCGGCCACCAGCGTCTATCTGCTCAAGCGGGGCCTGTTCCTGGTGCTCCTGGAGCTGACGCTGATCAACTTCGCCTGGACCTTCAGCTGGCCGCCCCGGATCATCTACCTGCAGGTGATCTGGGCCATAGGCCTGAGCATGCTGGCCCTGGCCCTGCTGCTCTGGCTGCCGCGCCTCTGGCAATTCGTCCTCGGCATCGCCATCATCGCCGGGCACCACCTGTTCGACGGCCTGCATCTCAACCCCGGCGACACGGGCCAGGTGCTCTGGGCCATCCTGCACGACCGCTCGCTGATCGAGCTGTTCGGGCTGCAGGCGCGCACTTCCTATCCGGCCCTGCCCTGGTTCGGGGTGATCCTGCTCGGCTACGCCGCCGGCCCCCTGTACGGCCGCAGCGCCAGCCCCGAACTGCGGCGCCGCTGGCTGCTCCCGGCCGGGCTGGGTGCCCTGCTGCTGTTCCTGCTGCTGCGCGCCCTGGACGTCTACGGCGAGCACCCGCGCCAGCCGGCCGATACCCTGCTGGGGCAGCTGATGAGCTGGCTCAACCTGACCAAATACCCGCCCTCGCTACTGTTCCTGCTGCTCACCCTGGGCACCGGGCTGTTGCTGCTGGTACGCCTGGAGCGCCGGCCCCTGCCGCGCTTCTGGTCCGACCTGGGCCGGGTGCCCATGTTCTTCTACGTCCTGCACCTCTACCTGCTGCACGGCCTGTACCTGCTCTGCCTGCAAATCTGGGGCCCCAACCAGGGCAGCCGCTACGGCTTCGAACAGGTCTGGCCGATCTGGCTGACCGCCGCCCTGGTGCTGCTCGCCGTCTATCCCCTGTGCCACAGCTTCGCCGCCTACAAGCGCCAGCATCAGGGGGGCTGGCGCTCCTATTTCTGAACCTGGAGAAAAACATGATCCGTCTGCAAAAACTGGCCAGCGCCCTGCTGCTCCTGGCCTGCCTCAGTCCCGCCGCCAACGCCCACGGCATCTGGTTCGCCCAGCGGGCCGGCAAGCTGGCCCTGGTCTACGGCGATGGCGCCGAAGATGGCCCGATCGTCCCCAAGGCCGACAAGATCAGCCAGCTGCAGGCCCTGGACGCCAACGGCCAGGCCCTGCCGATGCTGCTCACCAAGACCGAATACCTGCTGCTGGTGGACACCCGGGATGCCCCGGCCCTGCTCGGCGCCACCCTGGACAATGGCTACTACAGCCAGCAGCGCGACGGGAAATGGGTGAATGCCGCCAAGAGCGCCACCCCCGACGCCATCAAGAGCGGCCGTTACTACAAGCATGCCATCCACCAGAGCGGCGACCTGAACCAGGCCGCGCAGCCCCTGGCGGACCAGCCCCTGCAGATCCTGCCCGTGGAACCCCGGCTACCCAGGAAGAAGGGGGAGATCATGGCGCTGCGCGTGCTCTTCAACGGCAAACCCCTGCCCGGCCTGCGCCTCGCCCCGGACTTCGCCAACGACCCCGACAACCGCTCGGTCAAGACCGACTCCCAGGGCATCGTCAGGATCAAGGTGCCAAACCAGGGCCTGAACGTCATCTACGCCACCCACGAAGCGCCGGCCAGCACCGAGGACGCCGACATCGTCCAGCACGCCGCCACCTTCTCCTTCCTGCTCAAACCCCTGGATCACTGAGGGACGGCGGGTCGCCGCCGATGTGTCGAGGCCCCGTTCCCGGGGCCTCGACCTTCTCCAAGCAGCGACCTGCCTCAGAACAGCTGAGCCAGTTGCTCCGCCAGTCCCCGTTCGTTGGTGAAGCTCAGGTCATACATGGCGGAAAAAGCCCTGGCTTTTTCATCTTCAAGGCCGGCAATGCACATCAGGAACTGCCTGCGCTCCAGGCCCAGGCGCTTCTTCAGGGCCAGATAAAGATCGATGTTCTGGCGAAACTCCCCGCTTTTGCATTCGATACAGACCGGGGTCTTACCATCGATCAGCATGAACACATCCAGTTCGTGGGTCTCCTTGCCCAGATCCAGCTTCAAGCCACGGGCGCAGGAAAACCGTTGCTTGCGCTCTTTGGCATAGCGCAGGCTGGTCATCAGCGCATGCCACTCCAGCCATTCCCCGCTGAAGAAACAGCGGATGGCCGGGGCGCTCTGCAGAATCAGGCGCACATTGTTTTCAGGCTTGTTGTGAAAGCACTTGGCCACGAAGGAAAAATCGTAAAGTTGCTGACAGAACCGGATGATGGCCTTGGCATCCTCCGGGGATTTCTTGTCCAGATTGATGGTGGCACTGGCATGCTCCTTCTGCTGGGACCAGCGTATCCGCTCCAGCACTTCCTTCAGGACAGGCAGATTGGCGCCGATGGCTTCCGCCACTTCATCGAAGAAGCCGCTCGTATCAACACCGCGCAGATTGGCCTCCACCCTGATCTGTTTCTTGCGAAACCAGTCATAGATCGGACCATGCTGCTGGTCACTGGCCAGGGCGTCGGTATTTCCCAGATCAATGCCTTCCATTCCCCCCCCGGGAAGCGCGGGGGCCGGCTCAGCCACCGGTCCCTTCAACTGGGCAATCTCCTTTTGGGCGGAAAAATAGCGCGCCAGAAGCTTTTCTATGAAAAACAAGGTGGGATACACCTGGGCTGGCGCCCCGCACTTGGAGCAATTCAGAGATTGTCCCGCAAGGGAATCCGCCTGCTCGGCAAGCAGACCGCATTTGTTGCAGCGAAAAATGGCCATGGGACAAAACCCCGGATGAAATGCCGAAAGTATACCTGCAGCACCAGGGACCATGCTGCCCCGGGCATCAGCCCCGGTCCGCCGCCTTGCCCGAACGCTCCCCCAGCAGCAGCGCCAGGCGCAGGGTCACGACGATGCCGAAGGAAGCGCCGAGCAGCGCGGCCCAGGACCATTCGGGGAAAAAATAGCTGCCCAGGGCGGCCAGGCACAGGAAAAGGATGGCGAAGAACATGAATGGAAACTCCCTCTCGGCATCAGGATCGCCAGCATGACGATCACGGCCCGGGATTTTCCCCCCCTGGAACCCTTTCGCCAAACATCAGTCCCAAGCTCATGTCCGGATCACTGCTACATGGGATTCCCGTCCATAGCCAGGATTCGAGGCATTTCCTCCATTTGCCGAGAAAGGTCGATCATGGAACAACCTGCCCTGGGCCGCTGGCAATCCGCCATCAGCCCCCTGACCGTCAATGTTTCCCGCATCACCACCTACCAGGCCGCCCCGGAGTTCTTCCTCCTGGAAGCGGATATCGAAGGCGACAACTGCCAGATGGAACTGGACCCGGAGGAATGGGCCATGTTCGTTCACGCCAACAAGCTGCAACACTCCTGAAGCCCGCCTCCCCATGGCCGTGGGCGTGAACTGAACATGCCCACGGCTGCTTTGCGCAATCCCCTGGCAGCCATGGGCCTGCCGCAAGCGCCTGGATGGCTCAGTCACCCTTGGCCAGGGCTTCACAACGCTGGGTGAACTCGCTTTCCCGATGGTAGGAAACCAACAGGGAGTCAGTGGAACGAGTCAGTGCCACGTAGAGGAGCTTCGCCTCCTCCTCCGGGCTCACCTTGGCATAGGGCATGCAGCCCAGATCAGGAATGGCCACCGTGTTGAACTCAAGTCCCTTGCTGGCATGGATGGTCAGCAGGCGAACCCCGGAGCGCCCCAGCAGTTCCTTGCTGGCAGGCACGCCCTTGCGACTCAGGACACCGTGAAAATCCTCGATCTGCCGGTTGAAACGGCAAAGTACGGCCATGTCCTCATAGGGCACCCCGGTTCTGGCCCTGGCCTGCAGCCATTGGGCCAGATGATCAGCTTCTCCGGACAGTGAATCGAAACGCCTGACAAGCGGTTTGCGTCCATTGCGTCCCCCCGCGTCCGGATGGATCAGGGGAGCCTCCTCCGTACCGCTGCTTTCGTCGATATAGGCTGAAAGGAACTGGTAGGAAAAATCCAGGGCCTCGACGGTATTCCGGTAATTGACCTTGAGGATGGTGCTGCGCCCGCTCGCCTTGATACCCAGGCTGGCCCAGGAGACTGAACGGCGCTTCTTCTTGCCGTAGATGCTCTGGGCATCGTCGTAGAGCAGCAGCAGGGAATTGGTTTCCGGATCGATCATCTGGATCAGCAGCCTGAACCACTCCGGCTCGAAATCGTGGCCTTCATCAATCAGGATCGCCGAATACTGGGCCCGGGGAACCCGGCCGGCCTCGGCCCCCCGGATGACCGCCTCCACCTGCCGCTTGTAGACGGGCCGCTCGGATTTTTCCAGGTCCAGCTGATAGAGGTCGCACATGGCCTTGCACCAGCCATGAAAGTGCCGAATATGAACGTTGTCGCCTACGCCCCGCTGACGCAGCATTTCCGTCAGCTTCGCGGCCAGGGTCTTGTTGTAGCACAACACCAGGATGGGCTTGACCAGGTTCATCTTGTCCAGATGCAGGCAGCGGAAAGCCAGCAAAAGGGTTTTGCCGGAGCCGGCAACGCCATGCACGATGCGGTGCCCCTCTCCCAGATTGCGGGCAATCTTTTCCTGCTGGGTATCCATGACCTTGATCAGCTCCGGCAGGAACTGGTTGATCCGCCCCTCCTGGTCCGGTTCTTCGGCCTCGCCACCGAACAGCCCGAGCTGGTTGATCCGCACCTCAGGAAAAAGATGCCAGCGCACCCGGTCGATGCGCGCCAGAGACAACAAGCCGCCGAACTGGTACTGGAACATGTCCCAGAGTCTTTGTTGAAAGGCTTCCGGATCAGTTCCTTCGGTGATTTCGTCCTGGCAGATGACCCGGTCCGAGGGAATCGCCTGCGCCAGACCACTCGCCTCGAACTGACGGCGGCTGATGTTGGTCAGGACCACACCGAAGCCCCAGGGCAGCAGCAAATGTCCGTGATAACGCCCGGGCTCCTGCTGTACCAAGAGCGGATCGCGCTCCAGGATTTCCTTGATGGCCAGCGCGTAGCCCCTGGCCTGCTCCAGGGGATTGACCAGGGTCTTGGGGCCCCGCTCCGTCATGATTTCGGCGCTGAAACGATCCATGCTGCGGATTGTCGGCAGCTTCCAGTCCTTCACCTCCAGGGTCAGGATGCCGCGCCCTGGATGCAGCACGATGAAGTCAGGCCGAAGCTGCTTGCTGCCGACCGGCACATTGATCCAGCAACAATAATCGTCCTCCAGGGTGCGCAACAGACAGGTTGCAAACCGACGCTCTCCGGGGGTGAGCTTCAGGTTCTTGGAATGAATGTCGGGAAAGAAAAGTGCCATGGGCTAGACCGGGTCCGAGCAGCACTGCAAAGCCTCCACCCTGCAGCGCCCCGCCCCGTATTCATGATTTTGAGGTGCGCCTATTCTCTGACGCTTTTCTTGCAATTGGAATGCCCGGTTGCGGCGCTGGAACCTGCCCCGCCCCTGGATTATGATAATGGGATTTCCAACTCCCTCTCCCGGGGCCAGCAATGGCGCCGCTGCAGGAGGGACTTGCCAATTCCAGGAGGAGACATGAAAGCGCCAGTCCAGTTACCCATGGTGTTACCCCTAGGCCTAGGCCGCAAGATATTGATGGTTCTGCTCGGCCCGCCCTTTTTCATCGGGGGCGGGCTGATGCTGTGGTCCGGACTGTTCACGAAATTCAACATGACCGTGGCCGGGATCGGCGCTGGATTCCTGGCCCTCGGCCTGTTCGCCCTGCTGCGACTGCGCGAGCAGCTGACCCTGGATGAAACGGGGTTCTGCCTGCGTCAGGCGTTCTCCCCCCGGCGGCACGCCTGGACGGAGATCGAGAGCTTCTTTCTGGGCGGCTCCCTCGACTCCCCCGGCAACAAGAGAATCTACGTCCATTTCACCCCCGATTCGGGCAAGGCCCCGGGTGAGAGCGGCGAAATCTCGTTCCAGGCCTATTTCCGGGGTTATGGCCCGACCAAGCTGGTGGAGCTCCTGAACCAGCTCAGGATGGCGTACCAGCCCGTGCCGCCCCTGTCCGAGGATCAGCTGTTCGGGCTGGCTTTGAGCGCCATGCAGACTGCGGCCAACCAGCAGCGCCATGACTGTCTGCACGGGGACATCCCGGGGCGCTTCCACAAGAAGCTCATGGGCGCCCTGCTGGAGGAAAGCTGGGGCATCCGCAACGGGGCCGAGGCCCGCCGGATGCTGCAGTGGCTGGACACGGAAGGGCACCGGGACGAGTACGATCAGATCAGGGAAATGCTCGCGGCCAGGCCGGACGTCATCGATCCCCTGGAATTGCTGGCGCCGGAGGCCCGCCAGCAGTTGAAGCGTAAGGAGAAGGATCATTTCGTCTGCGCCGTGCATTACCTGCGCACCCACGGCGAGCGCCATCCCTCCATCCATGCCTGGGACTACTGCCGCCTGGTGGCCGTGGCCCGCCTGGCCGCCGCCGCCGGCTTCATCCTGGATGAGGAGGCCTGGCACTGGATCAGGCTGGCCAGCACCGCACTGAAAGCCCGCTTTGCCTCCTGGCAGGAGATGAGCGAGAACTACATCATCGGCAGGGGCTTCTGGAGCGGCGGCGGGAACATGGATATCTTCGACGACGCCCGCCAGTTCCTCCTGCAGGACCCTTCCAGCCCCTGGACCCGGCTGGCCTGGAAGCAGGACTGAGCCAGCCTCCCTTTCCAGGGGCGCCGCCGGCCCCCCGGCCCGCCCGGCAATCCCTAGCCCTTCACCCGCAGGCCCGAGTAGCCCACGCCGCTGCTCTTGTCCACATGGACCTGCACCGGTATCCGCTCCTTCAGGCTTTCCACGTGGCTGATGATGCCGATCATCTTGCCGCTGGCGTTGAGGCTGTCCAGGGCATCCAGGGCGGTTTCCAGGGTCTCCCCGTCCAGGGTGCCGAAACCTTCATCCAAGAACAGGGAGTCGATGGAGGTCTTGTGGCTGACCAGGTCCGAAAGAGCCAGGGCCAGGGCCAGGCTGACCAGGAAGCTCTCGCCGCCGGAGAGGGTGCGTGTGTCCCGGGCCACGTCCCCCTGCCAGCTGTCGATGATGTCCAGTTCCAGCTCCCCCAGGTCCTTGCGGCGCAGCAGGTAGCGGCCGTGCAGACGGCCCAGGTGGCGGTTGGCCAGGGCCAGCAGGTGGTCCAGGGTGAGGCCCTGGGCGAACTTGCGGAACTTGTCGCCCCGGGCCGAGCCGATCAGGCTGTCCAGCCGTTGCCAGAGGTCGCTGTCGGCCCGCTGCCGGTCGATTTCGGCGAACAGGGTCTGCTGGTTCTGGCGGGCCCGGGTGTCCCGCTCCAGCAGGGCCCGCTCGGCCCCCAGCTGTTCGCTGTGGCTGCGCAGCTGGCTGTCCTGTTGGGCCAGCAGGGCTTCCAGCTCGATCAGGGCCGGCGGTTCCCCGGCACTGGAGAGCTGCGCCTGCAGCTTCTGTAATTTGTCCCGGGCGGCCTGGAGCACGGCTTCGGCCTGCTGCCGGGCCTGCTGCCGCACCTGACTCAGCTGCCCCAGGCGCTGGCGCTCGTCCTCGGAAAGCAGGGCCGCCTGCCAGGCGGCCTGATCGGGGAAGGGACTGTCGTGCAGGGCGGCCTGCCAGGCGGCGGCGCATGCCTGCTCGGCCAGTTCCTGGCGGGCCAGGTCGGCAGCCAGTTGGCTCTGGCGCCCGGCCAGGGCCGCCAGCTCCCGGTCCAGGCGCTCGCTGTCTTGTTCACAGCGGGCCAGCCGGGCGGCGGCCTCGGCCCCATCGGCCGGATCAAGGTCGGGAGCGGCCGTCGCCCCCTCGGGGGCAAGGGCCAGTTCCCGGCCGCGCTGCTCCCACAGGGCAGCCGCAGCCCGGGCGGCCTCCGCCTGGCTCTGCTGGCGGATCAGGGCGCCGGCCAGCTCCTGGCGGCGGAGCTGCCGCTGCTCCCACAAGCGCCACTCGGCTTCCCGGGCCGCCAGCCAGTCGGCAGCAGCAGTGGGCGACGACAGGTCCGGGGCCCCGTGCCCGGCGGCCTGGATGGCGGCAGTGAGCTGGCCGAGCAGATCGGCCCGGGCCTGCTGGCGGGCGGCCAGGGCCTGCTGCAACTCCCCCTGGCGAACCTCCTGGGCTTGGCCCTGCTGCTGCAGCAAGCCCTGCTGGTGCCGGGCGGCTTCCAGGGCCTGCTGCGCCTGGGCGGTCTGCTGGCGGGCGGCCTGGATGGCCGCCTCCCCCTGTTCGGCAGCTTGCAGGTCCTGGGCCAGGCGCTGCAGTTCCTGTTCAGCCCGCTGGCAGGCCGCGGCCAGGGCGCTTTCATCCTCCCAGGCGGCTGCTGCCACAACATCGGATGAAGATGAAAACCCGTCCCCGGACGCCAACGCCTCCAGGGCTTCCTGCCAGAGCCCGGCGAGGCGGGTCAGTTCCGCCACCAGGGCCAGGGCTTCCTTCTCCCCGGCCTCCAGGGTGGCGCGGCTGGCGGCCTGCTCGGCCCGGGCCTGCTGGCCCTTTTCCGTCAGGGCCTTGAGCTCCGCCTCCTTCTCGCCCAGGGCGTTGGCGGTGGCGGACAGGTCGAGGGCCTGGTAGGCGGCGATGGCTGGATGCCCGGTGGCGCCGCACAGGGGACAGGGCTGGCCCGGCTGGAGCTGGTGGCGGTGGGCCTCCAGGCTCTGGATCAGTTTTTCCTGCTCCAGCAGGCGGCGCTTGTCCAGGACTTGGCTGTTGAGGTTTTCATAGGCCCGGCGCAGTTCGCCCAGGGCCTGCTCCTGGCCGGCCATCCGGGTCTGCAAGCGCTGCTGCTGCTCGAGCCGGGCCCGGTGGCGGGCGCTCAACTCGCGCCGCTGGCGGGCCAGATCGGCAAGCTGCCGCTGCTGCCCGAGGTGGGTCTGGGCCTGCTGCCAGGCGGCCCGCAGCCCGGGCAGGCTTTGCCCGGCCAGGCGCTGCGCCTGCTCCTGCAACAGTTGCTGCAGCCTGGCCTCGGCCCGGGCAGCCAGCTCTCCGGCAGTGCCGACCGCCTGGGCCTGGGCCGTCAGGCGCCCCTGCTGGGCGGCGATTTCGGCAGCCAACTGCTGCAACTGCCGCTGCCCGGCAGCGCTTTCCTCCTCCAGGCGCCGGGCTTCGTCGAGGCGGGATTTCCATTCCCCCAGTTTTTCCCCCAGCTGGGCCTGCTGGGGATGGGCGGCCCGGAATTCGTCCAGGGTCCGGAGCTCCTGCTCCAGCTGCCCCAGGGCGGCCTGCGCCTGCCCGGCCAGGAAGGTCGCCAGGGCCCTGGCTTCCTGGTGGCAGCCGTACTGCTCCGCCTGGAGACGCTGCAGCTCCTGGCGCAGCTGGGCCAGCCCGGCGGCACTCTGGCGGCCCAGGGCGGCCGCCTGCTGCCAGGCCAGATGGGGCGCCTGCAGGGCCTGGGCCGGTTCATCCACCGCCAGGCGCTGGAGCTCAGGGACGATCTCAGCCAGGGCTGCGGCGGCCTCGGCCAGCCGGGTTTCGGCAGCCCTGACCTCCTGCTCGCTCCCGGCTAGGTCCAGGCGCCACTGGCGCTGGGCCTGGAGCGTGGCGATCCGGGCCTGACAGGCCGCCAGCTGGCTTTCCAGACCGGCCATCCGGGCGGCCATTTCCGCCCGCTGGGCTTCGCTCAGCAGTTCCACCCCCTCGGCCCGGGCCTGGAGCTGCTCCAGCACCTGACGGGCCGCCCGGGCCTGCTCGAAGACCCGGCGGGAGATTTCCCCGTAGATCTCGCTGCCGGTGAGCTCCTCCAGGAGCTCGGCCCGCTCGTTGGCGCTGGCGTTCAGGAAGGCGGCAAAACCGCCCTGGGCCAGCAGCATGGACTTGGTGAACCGGGGAAAGTCGAGGCCGGTGATCTCCGCGATGCGCTTCAGCTTGTCCGCGGCCTGGCTGGAAAGGATGGTGCCGCTGCCATCGGGGGCCAGCTCGGCCAGTTCCACCTTGGCGGCCTGCAGGGCGCCATCCGCCTTGTCCCGGGCCCGGCGCTGGCTCCAGAAGGCCCGATAGGCCGACCCTTTCACCTCGAATTCCACCTCGGCCAGACAGTCGGCCGTGTGCCGGGTCATGATGCCGTTGTCGCTGCTGGAAATCCGCTCCAGGCGCGGCGTCTGGTGGTAGAGGGCGAGGCAGATGGCGTCCAGCAGGGTGGACTTGCCCGCCCCGGTGGGCCCGGTGATGGCAAACAGGCCGTTATCCACGAAGGGCGGCCGGGTGAAGTCTATGCTCCACTCCCCCTTGAGGGAGTTGAGGTTCTTCAGGCGCAGACGGAGGATCTTCATCCGGCATGCTCCGGAAAAACGGGTTCGCCCCGGCTGAACACGGCGGCCTCCCAGTGGCGCCGGGCGCCGCCGGAAGACTGCCAGCCCGCCCGGCGCAGGGCCCGGCCGATGAACCAGTTCAGGGCCCCGTGCCCGACAAAAAGCACGCTGCCCTGCTGGCCGGCCAGCTGGATCAGCCCGGCGGCGCAGGCAGCAGCCCGGTCCCGGGCCGCGGCAAAGGATTCGGCCTGACGACGGTAGCCCGCCACCCAGGCCAGCCGGAACAGCAGCAACCAGCAGGCCACGGGCAGAGGGGGAAAACGCCAGTCTGCACGGGGCATGTCCAGCTCCCGGAAAGCGGCATCCCCGGCATCGGGCCGAACCCCCAGGGCGGCCGCCGAGGAAAGGGAACGGGGCAGGCTGCTGCACTGCACCCAAGCGGCCTGCCGGGCCAGCCGGAGGGCTACGGCGGGCGGCGGACAGGCGGGATCGATGGGCGCCGCGTCATAGGCATCCACCCAGGCGCCGAAGGCCCGGGCGCTCAGCCATCTGAGGCCGGGGCCCAGGGGCCGGCCATGGCGCATCAGGATGATCTGCATGGGGCTCATGGACCAGGGGCCGGGTCGGCCATGCCCGCCAGGATGTGCCGGTACAGCCCGGTCAGCGCCTCGCGCTGGGGCTCGTCCAGGTCCTCCTGGGCCAGGCGGCGGGCGAAGACCTCGTCCGGACTCAGTTCTTCCAGGGTGAGGCCCGGACTGGCGGCGAGCCGGGCGGCCTCGTTGCCCCGGGCCCGGCGGATGCGCAGGATGTCCACCGGCCAGCCGGCCGTCAGTTGTTCCAGCCGGGCGGGCAGGTCGGCCAGCCAGTCGTCGCCGTTCACCGTCACCTCCAGCCAGGTGGGCCGTTCCGGCGAGCCCAGGGCGGCGGCGGCGCCGATGGGGCCGGCGAGACTGTCCAGGCTGCCCCGGATCGCCGCCAGCCCCTGGAAGCGGGGCACGGGCAGGGGCGTCACCGCCGCCAGGCCAGCGGCCTCCAGGTCCACCAGCAGCATTTCCTTCTGCTGGCCGGCCTCGTCGAAACTGAGGGGCAGGGGCGAACCGCTGTAGCGGATGAGCTCCAGGCCGCCCACCTTCTGGGGCCGGTGGATATGGCCCAGGGCGATGTAGTCGGCCGGAGGAAAAGCGCTGGTGGGAAAAGCTTCCAGGGCGCCCACGTAGATTTCCCGCACCGATTCGCTGGCGCTGGCGCCCACGGTGGTCAGGTGGCCGGTCAGCACCAAAGGCAGGCGCCGGCCCAGGCTGGTTTCCAGCTCCTGCTGGCGTTCCACCAGGGCCTCGTGGACGGCGGCGTAATGGGCCTGGATGGCGCTCTGCAGGGAGCGCTGCTTGTCTTCGCCGCTCTGCCCGGCCTGGCTCTGGAGCAGGTCCCGGGGGCGAATGAAGGGCACCGCCCCCACCAGGCAGCCAGGATTTCCGTCCCGCCCGGGCAGGAGCACGAGCTGGTCGGCCGGATCGGCGCCCGCCGTGGTGATCACCGTGGCCCCCAGCCGGGCCAGCAGCTCCCGGCTTTCGTTCAGGGTGGCGACGGAATCATGGTTGCCGGCCAGGAGCAGCAGCGGCACCCGGAGGGCGTGCAGGCTCACCACCAGCTGGTTGTAGAGCTCCCGGGCATAGCTGGGGGGCGTGCCGGTATCGAACAGGTCGCCGGCGATCAGCACCGCATCCACCTGCCGGGCTTCCACCTGCTCCAGCAGCCAGCCGATCAGGGCCTGATGTTCGGCCTGACGGGTCTTGCCCATGAAATGCTGGCCCAGGTGCCAGTCGGAGGTGTGCAGGAGGCGCATCCAGTCTTTCCCGTTCCGGGTCTGCCATCGAAGGCCGCCACTTTACCGGAGAAGCCGCCGGGGCTGGAGCCCCCCTGCACGCCGCACCAGGGGACAGCCCCGCAATATTCCATTTGCAAGTGCGCAGCCGAAGCTCTTAAATAGGTGTCTGATTCCCATGGAATGGAGCCCGCCATGCAAGCCCCGGCCCTGCGCACCCTGCAAACCGCCCTGCACCTGCCCGACATCGACGGGTGCCTGGGCCCGCAAACCCGTAACGCCGTGCAGGCCTTCCTGCAACAGGCCGCCCCCGACACGCAAGAAGACTGGCGCAGCTGGCCGGCCGGGCGCCAGGCCCAGCTGGCCCTGCAGCTCCAGTGCCGGGCGGCGGGTTTCGACCCTGGTCCCCTGGACGGCCTCTGGGGGCCCCAGAGCCGTCACGGGGCGGAGCAGCTGGCCTATCTGCAGGCCCACGGCCAGCCGCCCGCCCCCTGGCGCCAGGAGCGCGTGCCCCCCAACCCCAACGGCTGGCCCCTGGAACGTTCCGCCGAGCTGCGCGCCTGCTACGGGGAGCCCGGGGAAGCCGGGCTGGTGTCCTGCCCTCTGCCCTATCCCCTGCGCCTGGCCTGGGACCCGGCCACCCGGGTGGAACGCCTGCGCTGCCACGCCCGGGTGGCCCCCAGCCTGGGCCGGGTGCTGGCCCGGGTGCTGGACCACTACGGCATCGGCCAGCTGGGAGAACTGGGCCTGGACCTGTTCGGCGGCTGCTACCAGATGCGCGACAAGCGGGGCGGCAGCGCCCTTTCCACCCACGCCTGGGGCATCGCCCTGGATTTCGACCCGGATCACAACCAGCTGCGCTGGAACAGCCAGCGGGCCCGCTTCGCCCGCCCCGAGTACGAGCCCTGGTGGCAGTGCTGGGAGGCGGAAGGCTGGGTGAGCCTGGGCCGCAGCCGCAACTACGACTGGATGCACGTCCAGGCCGCCCGCCTGTAAGCCCGGGCCCCCTATCCATTCCCCCCACATCCCCGCCCCGGAGGCTGCCATGACCGATCCCATCCTGCTGCAACTGCCCACCCCGCCCCAGCCCATCCGCGACGGAGACTGGGAGGGCCAGTCGATTCTTACGGGCGCCTATGCCCGGGACGGGGGAACGGCTCCCCCGCCCCTGGAACTGGCGCCGGACACGGTGCTGGAGCTGGAGCTGGAGGACGGCACCCGCATCCTGGTGGCCGCCGCCGACGCGGAACGCTATCTGGGCCGGCAGGCCGACCGGGACGGGGGCCCGGCCCTGCTCCAGGCCGCCCTGGCGCCGGAGCTGCGCGGCCTGCTGGCCGGCGCGGCCCGGGACGGACTGGGCCGCTGGCTCTTGAAATCCCTGCGGGTGTTCCGCCAGGGCCCGGCGGGCATGACGGCCCTGGCCGCCGCTGGCGCCTTCCAGGACTACGCCCTGGAAAACCGCCAGGGCCTGTACCGGCTCGACAACCAGCGCTGGCAGCTCTACCCCCTGACGGCCATGCCGGCCGCCGACGCCCCCTCCCTGCTGTTCATCCACGGCACCGCCTCCTCCACCCGGGGCAGTTTCGGCAAACTCTGGGACAACAGCGCCCGGGCGACCCTGGCTGCCGCCTACGGGGAGCGCATCTACGGCTTCGAGCACCGCAGCCTGAGCGAAAGCCCCATCTGCAACGCCCTGGCCCTGGCCCGCACCCTGCCGGCTGGGGCCCGGCTGCACCTGGTCAGCCACTCCCGGGGCGGCATGGTGGGGGAACTCCTGGCCCGGGCCAACCGGCTCGGGGAGGTCCCCTACTCGAGCAGCGACATCCAGGGCTTCCTGGAACAGGCCCAGCAGACCGGGCGCCCGGGCCACGCGGAAGACGCGGCCCGGCTGGAAGAACTCAGCCGCCTGCTGCAGGACAAGGGGATCCGGGTGGAGCGTTTCGTGCGGGTGGCCGCCACGGCCCGGGGCACCACCCTGGCCTCGGGGCGCCTGGACCGCTGGGCCAGCGTCATGCTCAACCTGCTGGGAGGCGGCCTGGAGCTGGCGGGCAAATCCATCCCCCTGCTGGAGCCCCTGTCCCAGGGTTACCGGCTGCTGAAGAACTTCCTCCTGGCGGTGGTCAAGGAACGCACCGATGCCCGGGTGCTGCCGGGCCTGGAGGCAATGATGCCCGACTCGCCCCTGGTGGCCCTGCTCAACGATCCCCGGGTGGAGCTGGACATGCCCCTGCACGTGATCGCCGGGGATTTCCAGGGCAAGAGCCTGCTCACCTGGCTCGGGGACTGCCTCCTGGAAAGCTTCTACGGCGGCCACACGGACCTGGTGGTGAACACCCCTTCCATGAGCGGCGGCGCCCGCCGCCGCCCGGGCATCTGGCAGAAATCCGTGCGCGGCCCGGATGTCACCCACTTCACCTATTTCGAGCGGCAGGAAAGCTACCAGCCCCTGCTCCAGGCCCTGGCCGGGGACAACCACAGCTTCACCGCCCTGAGCGGCCCCTCCACCGACCCCATCGCCCGGGATGTCCGACGGCCCGCGCCCCGGGCCGACGCCCCCATCGTCCTGATGCTGCCCGGCATCATGGGCAGCCACCTGGCCCTGGCCGACGAGCACATCTGGTTCAACCCGGTGGAACTGATCGCCGGACACATGAACCGTCTCGCCATCGACGCGCCCCAGGTCAGCCCCCGGGGCTGGCTGGACAGGAGCTACG
This sequence comes from Azovibrio restrictus DSM 23866, assembly GCF_000429665.1. GTDB lineage: Bacteria > Pseudomonadota > Gammaproteobacteria > Burkholderiales > Rhodocyclaceae > Azovibrio > Azovibrio restrictus. The sequence continues at coordinate 65,093 of NZ_AUCH01000018.1, read as the reverse complement.
CCGCCCTGGCCGCCTACCTGGGCGCCAGCCATGAGGTCCGCCCCTGGGCCTATGACTGGCGCCTCTCCATTGCCGCGGCGGCGGCGGCATTCACCCCGGTCCTGGAGCAGGCCATGGACGACGCCCGGGCCCGCCGCCAGCCCCTGGGCATCATGGCCCACTCCATGGGCGGGCTGGTGGCCCGGCTGGCCCTGGCCGGCCGCTGGGAGGAATTCAAGGCCATTCCGGGCAGCCGCCTGGTGCAGTTCGGCACCCCCAACCAGGGCTCCCACGGCATGGCCGCCGTGCTCACCGGCCGGGACCGCTTCATCCAGCAGATCGAGCAGTGGCTGGACTGGCGCCACGACATGGGGGAATTCCTGGAGATCGTCAGCCGCTACCCCGGGGTTCTGGAGCTGCTACCCTGGCCCCAGGCCGACGGCAAGGCCCCGGACGGGGTGGATTATTTCGATCCGGCCACCTGGGCCGCCTGGGCCGGGGAAGACCGGGAAAACCGGGAACGGCAGCGGGCGGCAGACTTTGCAACCGCCCCGGGCGCCGGCGACGGCTGGCGCCCGCCCCCGGCAGAAGCCCTGGCCGCCGCCCGGCAGCAGGTGGAACAGCTGGCGGCCGCGCCCCTGGACCCGGCCTGCTGCGCCTACGTGGCCGGCCAGGCCCCCACCCCCGTGGCCCTGCGCTGTCACGACGGCCAGATGGAAATCCGCTGGAGCCAGGCGGGTGACGGCCGGGTGGCCTGGGCCACCGGCATCCCGGCCGGAGTGCCGGTCTGGTATGCCCCGGCCGCCCACGGGGACCTGATGCGGGCCCAGGACTGCTTTGCCGCCTACCTGCAACTGCTGCAGACCGGCCGCTGCCCCCTGCCCGGCACGCCCCCGGCCAGCCGCGCGGCGGGCCCCGGCGGATTCCAGCCTGCCCCCCTGGCGCCGCCGCGCATCTACCCCAGCCCGGAAGAGGTGGAAGCCGCCGCCCTGGGAGGCGCCGCCCCCGGCCAGCCGACAGCGGCGGCAGAAGCCGAACCCGCCCGTATCGGCATCACCCACGGCAGCCTCGCCAACGCCGGCAGCCCGGTGCTGGTGGGCGCCTACAGCCATGAATCCCTGCGCGGCAGCGTCGGCTTCGTAAACAAGCAGCTGGGAGGCGGCCTGGAGCAGGCCCGCAACCTGGGCCGCTTCAACGGCTGGGCCGGAGAGGTGCTGGTGTTCCCGGCCCCGGCGGGCAGCCGCTTTCCCGGGGCCGTGGTGCTGGGGCTGGGCAGCCTGGGTGATCTCACCCCCGGCCGCCTCACCCGGCTGCTGACCCAGGGCCTGCTGGAGTACGTGCGCAATCTCGCCCAGCGCTCGCCCTCCGCCCCCGAACCGGTGTCCCTGGCCACCCTGCTGGTGGGCAGCGGTTACGGGGGCCTGGGACTCAGCCTGGCCCTGCGCAGCCTGGCCGACGCCCTGCGGGAAGCCAACCGGCGCCTGCAGGAGACCCCGGGCCTGGCCCCCATCGCCAGCCTGGAACTGTTCGAGGAGGAGGAAGCCCGGGCCATCGCCGCCGCCCGCAGCCTGCAGGAACTGGTGCGGGAAGAACGCTACCGGGACTGCCTCAGCTACGACGGCAGCCTGGCCCGGGCCGCCGGCGCCTTCCGGGGCCCCGGGGAAGCCCAGGACCAGGACCGCAGCCAGCATTGGCCGCGGGTGCACGTCACCGCCGGCGCCCAGGGCGAGGCCCTGCGCTTCACCCTGATCACCAGCCAGGCCAGGAACGGGGTGGATGAGGAACCCGATCAGCGCCAGGCGGTGGACGGCCTGCTGCGCGCCGCCACCGGCAGCACCCGGGACCAGCCCGGCCTGTCCCGGGCCCTGTTCGAGCTGATGATCCCCAACAGCCTCAAGGCGGCCATCGCCGACCTGCGCGGCCTGATCCTGGGGGTGGACGACAAGGCGGCGGTCTATCCCTGGGAACTGATGCGCCCGGAAGCCGGAGGCCAGCCCCTGGCCTGCCGGGTCGGCCTGATCCGCCAGCTGGCCAGCCCCCACGGGCGCAACAAGGTGCGGGTGGTGCGCAACCGCCGGCTGCTGGTCCTGGGCGACACCCGTTCCGGCCTGGTCGAACTGCCCGGGGCCCAGCGGGAGGCCCGGGCCGTGGCCGGGCTGTACGAAGCCCAGGCCTACAGCTGCATGCCCCTCTACCAGGCCGACAGCCAGGACATCCTGGCGCGCCTGTTCGACGGGGAATACCAGGTCATGCACCTGGCCGCCCACGGCCAGGTGGCGGAGGCCGGCGCCGGCCAGACCGGGCTGGTGATGGAAGCCGGCGTGTATCTCACCACGGCCCAGATCAGCAAGCTGCGCCGGGTGCCGGAACTGGTGTTCATCAACTGCTGCCACCTGGGCAGCATGGCGGGCGACGCCCGGCCCCGCTGGGGCAGGCTGGCGGCCAATCTGGCCACCGAATTCATCGAAATGGGCTGCAAGGCGGTAGTGGCCGCCGGCTGGGCCGTGGATGACCAGGCTGCGGAAACCTTCGCCACCACTTTCCACAGCGCCATGCTGGCCGGTCACCCCCTGGGGGACGCGGTGCTGCAGGCCCGCCAGGCCACCTATGCCCGGCACCCGGACTGCAACACCTGGGGCGCCTACCAGGCCTACGGGGATGAACGTTACCAGCTGGCCCCCGACCCCCGGGCCGAGGAACGCCTGCCCGACTACCTGCACCCGGCCCAGTTCCACACCGACCTGCTGCAGCTGCACGCCCGCAGCCAGCTCACCCTCACCGACGCCCCGGCCCGGGAGCGCTACCAGGCCCGCCTGAACGCCCTGGAAAACGCGGCCCGAGGCCGCTTCCTCCAGTACGGCGCCATCCGTGGCAGCCTGGCCGCTGCCTGGAGCGAACTGGGAGAGCCCGGCTGGGCCCCGGCCATCAGCCATTACCGGGCCGCCCTGCTCCAGGCCGACGGCAGCGCCCGGCTGGACATGGTGGATGCCCTGGCCGCCCTGGAAACCCTCCAGGGCCTGGCTGAACTCCGGCAGGGCAAAGCGGAGGGGCTGGCCCTGGTGGAACAGGGCCTGAAGCGGCTGGAACTCGCCCTGGCCCTGGGAGAAAACGCCGGACGCCGCTACCGGCTGGCCCAGGGGCTGGCCTGCCTCAGCCTGGCCCGGCTGCACAGCCGGCGCAATCCCGAGAAGAGCCTGGAGCAGATGCGCGCCAGCTGCCTGAGCGCCAGCACCCTAGCCCGGGACGGCGGCGAATCCTGCCACGGGCCAGCCCTGCTGGCCGCCCTGGATGCCACCCTGATCCTCGCCGCCCGGGGCCAGGCGGCGGCCCTGGCCGAATGGCAGGCCCAGGGCCAGGTCTGGCTGCAGGAGCTGGCTCAGGACTCCAGTGACGCCCTCCTGATGCTGGAAGCCGAGCGGGTCAGCGCCCTGGGCCACAGCCTGCTGCACCCGGGCAGCCCCGCCGCCCTGGAAGATCCCGCCCTCGGCACCGCCCTGGCCCGCCGTTACCAGGCTCAGGCCGCCGCCCTGCGGGAACGCCAGACCCTGGAAACCCAGGCGGCGCACCTGGACTGGCTGGCCACCCTCTGGCCTTCCGGCCCCACCCAACAGGCCCTGGCCAAACTGACCCAGGCCTGGCGTAGCGGCGGCGGCATCTGAAATCCTGGACAAGCCTGGCCCGAACTGCCCAGCCGCGGCCCTGGAGGGCAAGCCCTCCAGGGCCTGGGCAGGGCCCCCGTCCCGCAACAGGGCCGATCCCGCAGCTTGAAAATCCCCCGGAAAACGGGGAACATCCGGCCCCTTTCCCCGCCGGCGGCGGGGCTGACTGAACTGTTGGAGGGGCCATGGCCGAGCAAATTTCCCAGCGTGAATTCCTGCACATTCCGGTGGAGCGCATCATTCCCGACCCGGCCCATGCCCGGCGGCGGCTGGACGCGGAAGAACTCAAGGGCCTGGTCAACTCCCTGCAGCGCCTGGGGGTGATCCATCCGCTGCTGGTGCAGCCTGCCGACGCCAACGGCCAGTACCGGCTGATCGTCGGGGAGCGGCGCTGGCGGGCCGCCCGGGAAGCCGGGCTGGCGACCGTGCCGGCCCTGGTGCATTCCTGCTCGGCGGAAGAGGCCCTGGAACTCCAGGTGTTCGAGAACATGGGCCAGGGGGTGCGTCAGCCTCTGGAACCCCGGGACATGGCCCGGGCCATCGCGCGCATCGCCCGCCGCTACGAGGACCAGGAGGCCGCCGCCGGACATTTCGGCCGCAAGGGAGCCTGGCTGCAGCAGGCCACGGCCGCCGCCCGCCTCTCCCCGGAAGTGGACGCCCTGCTGGAAACGGGCCGGCTGGGCAGCACCAGCACCGCCCTGCAGCTGGAAAAGCTGGCCCGCAAGGATGAAGGCCAGGCCCGGGAACTGATAGAACGGATCGCCCAGCTGCCGGAAGGGGAAAAGCTGCCTCGCCAGGAGGTGGAACAGGTGCTGGTCCGGGCCGGGGTGAAGCGGGCCCGCAAGCCGCCCCAGGCGGAAGCGGATGCTGAATATGCGGCCCCGGCCCGCCCTGCAGCCCCGACCCCGGCCGACAGCCCGGCGGCGGCCCCCGGGGCCAGCGAGCCCCCGCCCTGGGAAAGCGCCACGCCGGAACCGGCCGTGGTGCGACGCCGGGTGAACCCGGGCAAGGTGCGCCAGGTGGCCCAGCTCCTGGGAGTCAGCGACGGGGATGAAGAGGAAGTCCTGGCCCGGCTGATCGACGAATTCCTGGCCCTCAAGGGCGAAGCCTGAGGCCCGCCTCCGGGATCCCCGGAACTGACAACCCCCTCCAGCGCCCCTCCCCGGGGCGCCTTTCCCGGGCAGCACTAGCCCCGCAGCGCCCCCCAGCTAAGCCCGAAGCGGGCCAGGTATTTGCGCAGCCGGTCGGCGTCGTTGCTCTGTTTCTTTTCCACCCGCGATACCGCAAACAGCCGCCGCCCTGCCTCCGACAGGCTGGGGCTGGCGCGGCAGACGGCGATGACGGCATTCAACTGGCTGCGGTCGAAGAGGTCGAGCTGGTCCGCTTCGCCGCCAAGCACCTGGGCGCAGGCGTCGGCCGTGGGTTCTTCGGCCCAGGTGGCGGTGAGGCGGGCGATTTCGTCGGCGACGTCGCTTTCCGTGATGCGCCCGGCGGTAGCCAGCGTGGCGAGGCGGGTGAGGGAAGCGCCCAATTCGCGGAAGTTGCCGTGCCAACGCGCGGCCTGTGAGGTGGCGAAGGCCAGGTAGCGGCGCCTTGCTTCGACATTGAAACGCACCTGCTGGCCGTGTTCGGCGGCGAAGCGTTCCAGCTCGTAGTCGAGGTTGGGTTCGATGTCCTCCGGGCGGCCGGCGAGGCCGGGCAGGTCGAAGGTCCACAGGTTGATGCGGGCGTAGAGGTCTTCGCGGAACTTGCCCTGGCGCACCCACTGGCGCAGGTCGCGGTGGGTGCCGGCGATGAGCTGGAAGTCGCTGCTTGCCTCCTGGTCGCTGCCGAAGGGGAAGAAGCGTTTTTCCTCGATGGCTTTGAGCAGCATGGCCTGTTCGTCGAGGCCGAGTTCGCCGATTTCGTCGAGAAAGAGCAGGCCGCCATCGGCGGAACGAAGCAAGCCGGGCCGTTCCTGTTGCGCGCCGGTAAAGGCGCCCTTGCTGTGGCCGAAGAGGGTGGACATGGCCGAGTCGCCGCGCAGGGTGGCGCAGTTCACTTCGATGAAACGGCCTTTCAGTTGCTGGCGCTGGCGTTTCAGTTCAAAAACGCGGCGGGCGAGGAAGGACTTGCCGGCGCCGGTCGGGCCGACCAGCAGCATCGGCGCGCGCGAACGGCCGGCGACCTGTTCGATCTGCTCGATCATCCGGTTGAACGCCGGGTTGCGCGTGGCGATGCCGGATTTGAGGAAGGACAGGTTGTCGTCGCGCTCCCGGGCGAAACGCTGGGCGATGCGGTCGTAGCGGGACAGGTCCAGGTCGATGATCTCGTAGCTGCCGACCGAATTGGCGATCTCCTTCTTGCGCGGCGGCGAGGTCTGCAACAGGCGCGCCGGCAGGTAGTGCGCCTCGGCGAGCAGGAACCAGCAGATCTGCGCCACGTGGGTGCCCGTGGTGATGTGGATCAGGTAATCCTCGTTCTCGGTATCGAAGGGATAGCTGCGCGCTAGGTCGTGCAGAGCGGTGTACACCTCCTCGAAATCCCAGGGGTCGCGCAGTTCCATTTCCAGCCGCTTGAACTCGGTCTCCGGCGAAATGCGGGCGACGTCGTTGCCGATGCGCTCGGCCAGGCTGCGGCTGCGCGCGTCGTGGATCACTTCCAGCCTATGCACGACCAGGTCTTCCTGCTGGCACAGGGCGACGGTGGGCCGCCACTTCTCCCAGCGGGCGCTGCCCTTGCCGGCATAGTCGAGCTGGATGCCGACAAAGCCGATGACGACGGTTTTTTTCATGGGGAGGGGAATCTCACGGTCATCCGGAAAAAAGGTGGCCCCCCAGCCCCCTTGTCAGGGGGAAGTGCCATCGCGTGGCGACGGATGCTCCTCCCCTGACAAGGGGAGGCCGGGAGGGGTTGGTTTTTCAGCGGCTCAAAAAAGCAAGCCGCCACTTCAGTGCATAGATAAATTTATAAACAACTATAACAATAAATCGTTAATTAGCAGACCACATCTCCCAGTCCGCCAGCACAAGCCCGTTAATTCAATGACTTGCGCCACAACCGTCTAGCTGGCACGCCTCTCGCAATAGAGTAGCCGTCGCCCACTTGCAGCAAAGCCCACGGGACAGGGGGTCCAACCCCGCCGGTGCGGTGGAATCAGGAAGTTTCCGGTCATTCCGCCGTATGCCGCAGCTGCAGGAAAGCGATGTCGGGGTGCCTGGTGGCTCGCCCGGGTTCGATTCCCGGTCATCCCTCCATTGGATAGCTCAATCGGGTAGAGCAACCGTCTCATCAACGGTGTGTCGCGGGTTCGAATCCCGCTCCAAAACTGTCCTCACACGACAGCCTTACAGCAGTACCCCGCCGGCTGCGGCATGCGCAAGCACCCGCCGCCGGTCCGGCCCGGTGCCCGGGTCTGCCTTGGCGGCAGGGTGAAGCTGCCGGGCGTCAGGCGACGCACAGTCCGGACCACAGGTCCGGGCCGTAGCCAGTGCCGACGCCCGGCAGCCCAAGCCCCCCCACCAGGGCCAATCCGGGCATCCGCCGGACCGGCGTGAGCCGGCAGATTTCATCGACGCAAGGGAGAACAAAATGTTGAAGCGTTTCATCGTGAAGAAGAACGAACGGGCCGCCCTGCTGCGCAACGGGGATTTCGAGCGCATCCTCAATCCGGGCCGCCATTACTTTTTTGATCCGCTCGGCGCCCTGTCGCTGACCGTATGGCACACCGATGCCCCCATGGCTGACACGGAGCTGGTGGACTACCTGCGCCAGAACGATCCGGCCGAGGCCGAGCGCCATTTCGTCTGCATGGACCTGAACGAGGATGAGGTGGGGCTGCGCTACGAGAACGACGTGCTGGTGGAAGTGCTGCCCCCCGCCGCCCGCCGGGTGTTCTGGCGCGGCCTGGTGAGCCAGCGGCTGGAAAAGCTCGACCTGCGGGCCGACGCCGCCCTGCCGGCCGAAATGGTGAAGCGCCTGCTGCAGCCCGCCCTGCGCGGCCGCCCGGTGCTGGGACTGAACGGCGTCTTCATGGTGCAGGTGCCGGCTGCCCACGTGGGTCTGCTGCGCATCGACGGCGTGCAGCAGCCCCTGCTGCAGCCCGGAGTGACGGCCTACTGGCGCTTCAACCGGGACCTGCAGGTGGAGCTGGTGGATACCCGCTGGCAGACCATGGAAGTGACCGGCCAGGAAATCCTCACCCGGGACAAGGTGGGCCTGCGCCTCAACCTGGCCGCCACCTGGCGTTTCGATGACGTGCTCGGCGCCTTCGCCCGGCTGGCCAAGCCGGGCGAACACCTCTACCGGGAACTGCAGTTCGGCCTGCGGGCGGCGGTCGGGACGCGCAACCTGGACGAATTGCTGGAAAACAAGCAGCTCATCGACGAGGTGGTGGCCGAACATGTGACCCGGAAACTGGCCGGCTTCGGCCTGGAAATCGGCGGTGTCGGCGTCAAGGACATCGTGCTGCCGGGCGAGATGAAAGCCATCCTGGCCCAGGTGGTGGAAGCCGGCAAGGCAGCGGAAGCCAACGTGCTGCGCCGGCGCGAGGAAACGGCGGCGACCCGCTCGCTGCTCAACACCGCCAAGGTCATGGAAGACAACCCGGTCGCCCTGCGCCTGAAGGAACTGGAAACCCTGGAGCGGGTGGCCGAACGGATCGACCGCATCTCGGTCTTCGGTGGCCTCGATCAGGTGTTGAACGGGTTGGTGACCCTGGCGAAGTAGCTGCCTGGCTGGAGCGGGCAGCTGAGCGCAGGGCGAACAGCCTATAGCAAGGAGAAACGAACATGGAAGGCTACAAAAGCGGAAAACAGCGCCGCGCCGAGATCAAGGCGGCGCGGCGGCTGCATCGCCTGGCAGCGCGAGCGGCCAACCGGGTTGTTGCACCGCCGCCCGGCCCTGTCGTGCCGGTGGATTACAGCAAGCTGATGGCCAATAACAGCTATGGCCTGAGCCCCTTCGCGCTGCGCGGCTACTACGTCGATAGGCCCTTCACCTGCTGCGATTGCGCTGCGGCCTGCGTGTGGACCGCCGAGCAGCAACGCTGGTGGTACGAAACCATCGGCGGTTCGCAAGACGCCATCGCCAAACGCTGCCGTCCCTGCCGCCAGCGCGAACGGCAACGCAAGGAATTGGCCCGGCAGGTGTCACAGGCCGGGTTGTTGAGAAAACAGGCGCGTCTGGCTGCTTTGGCCAACGGGCATTGAAACGAACAAGGGCACGAACGCGAAACGGCGAGCGGCCGGTAAACGAGTGACGAGACCGGTGAAGGGTAAAACCGAAAGCTTCAGCGGGGAGCGGTATTTGAGGATGCAGTTCCGGGGTCTGCGTAAGGTTCCGCGAATGGCGCGCGTTTAAAGCTTCCCCGCACATCGGAGTAATGCCCGATGGCGGCTTACTGCGGGTTCGAGTCCCGCCGTGTCCACCAGTAGAATGCAAAACGAATAATCCGGCAGGAGCACTGCCCAAGAAAGGAAAGAAAAATGCCCTATCAAGTACAAGACGTGAGCGAAGGCAAGCCGATCAAACTGTGGACCGAAGGCGTCCCGGTCGAGGACGACGCCCGCAAACAGCTGATGAACACTGCGAAGATGCCCTTCATCTTCCGCCACCTGGCGGTGATGCCGGACGTGCATCTGGGTAAGGGTTCGACCATCGGCAGCGTGATCCCGACGCAAGGGGCGATCATCCCGGCGGCGGTCGGCGTCGATATCGGCTGCGGCATGATGGCGGCGCGTACCACGCTGACTGCCAGCGACCTGCCGGATAACCTGCACGGCCTGCGCTCGGCCATCGAAGCTGCCGTGCCGCACGGGCGAACCATGACCCGTAGCGGGCGCGATAAAGGCTCGTGGGAAAACCCGCCGGAAGCCGTCGACGCCATGTGGTCGGCCTTGCTGCCGGGCTTCACGCGCATCACCGAAAAATACCCGCGCCTGAAGAACACCAACAACTACAAACACCTGGGAACCCTGGGAACCGGTAACCACTTCATCGAAGTCTGCCTCGACGAGGCCGATCACGTCTGGTTCATGTTGCATTCCGGTTCGCGCGGAGTGGGTAACGCCATCGGCAGCCATTTCATCGAACTGGCCCAGGCCGATATGCGCCAGCACATCGCCAACCTGCCGGACAAGAATCTCGCCTACTTCGAGGAAGGCGCCGAGCACTTCGCCGATTACGTGGAAGCCGTGGGTTGGGCCCAGGACTTTGCCCGGCGTAACCGCGACGTGATGATGACCAACGTCGTCGCGGCGGCACGCCAGATCATCGCCAAGCCCTTCACCGCCGACGTGGAAGCGGTGAACTGCCACCACAACTACGTGCAGCGCGAAACCCACTTCGGAAGCGAGGTGCTGGTGACGCGAAAAGGCGCCGTGTCGGCCAAGAAGGGCGAGCTCGGGATCATCCCCGGGTCCATGGGCGCCCGCAGCTACATCGTGCGCGGCCTGGGTAACGAAGAGTCCTTTTGCTCCTGCAGCCACGGCGCCGGGCGCACCATGAGCCGCAACGAAGCCAAGCGCCGCTTCACCGTGGACGACCAGATCAAGGCCACCGCCCATGTGGAGTGCCGCAAGGACAGTGACGTGATCGATGAAATCCCGATGGCCTACAAGGACATCGACGCCGTGATGCACGCCCAGCGCGAGCTGGTGGAGGTGGTGCATACCTTGCGGCAGGTGGTTTGTGTGAAAGGATAGGCAGATGCTGAAAAAACTGCGGGAAGTGCTGCGCCGTGCCAGCACACCGGATGGCGCGAATTTGCCCCATCTCGAACGGCGACGCCTGCTCCAGGAGCTGCTTGCCGAAGGCGATCCCGCTGCGGATGATGCACTACGGATATTGGTCACGCTCAGCCGCGACCAAGACGGTTTCGTGCGTGAGGAGGCAACCTGGCGCCTGGCAAAAAGCCCGGCTCCGGTTGCCCTGCAAGCTATCGTCTTGCGCTTGAACGACTGGGTGTATGAAGTTCGGCAGACCGCAAGAGGTGCCGCCGCAACGTATCTGGAAACGGAACGACTACCAGCTGTTCTGGCTGCATTGGAAGCTATCGTCGGTCTGTCCGGGAAATCGCGTACCGACCACAGCACGTTTGTCGATCAAGTCGGCGCTTTTCTCGACCGGCCGGAACATCGCTCGCTGGTGCTTGCCCGCTTCCGCAAAAGCCGTGGCCCGGTTGCCAGCTTCCTGCTGTCGCGGATGCTGCGCTGGCCGGCAGCGGCGCAGGCTGAGGTCGTCCGGCTGAGCGCGCGGCACGCAGATTTTCTCGTCCGTTCACGCCTCCTGTCTGCCTGCGAAGCATCCGGTTCGCTCGCCGAAGCCGCCCTACGCGCCTTACTGACCGACCGCCATCCGCGCAATCGGCAAAAGGCTTTTCTGGCCCTGTGGCAAAGGGCGCCTTCTGACCGGCAGGCGTTGCTCGAGCAGGCTTTGCTCGATCCTTCCGGCGCGGTGCGTGGCGTAGCGCTGTGGGCAGCAAAGCAGATCGGCTTCGATCTGGCTGCGTTTGTCTCCGCTCAGGGCAACGGAGAAGCCCTGGCGCCGCGAACCTACCTTGGCTGGCTGCAACTACTCGGTGTATTGAAAAACCGGGGAAGCCTGCCGCTGGTAGAAAAAGCCTTTGCCGACGTCCGTCCGCAGGTGCGGCAAGCCGCCTTGCTGGCCTGGGTCGCCATTTCGCGGGAGACGGCCGATGTGCCAACTGTGCAGGCGATGCTCGATAGTTCACCAAAAGTGGCGAAACTGGCCGGGCAGTTGCTGCGCAAGGGCAAGGTTCTGCTCTCCGGCGAGCAGTTGCAGCAGATCGGCGAAGCGTTGGAAAGGCACGGCGATCTCAGTCGTCAGTTGGCTTTCGCGCAACGTCTGGCTTACTGGGAACACTTGGCCTGGTTGCTGGAATTGCTGCCGCGTTACCGCAGCAAGCCGGAACAGCAGACGATTCTCCGGGAGCTTGCAAATAGTCTGGCAAGACAACGCTATGCCCTCGCCAGCCAGCCGCCGGCCATGCAGGAACGGTTGCGCCAGGCCATGCGCCAGAGTGGATTGAGAGAAGCATGGGGGAATCACGACCGATTGCTTGTCTCGCTGGAAGAATTTGATTGATTGGGTAGAACGGCCACCATCATGGAAACCGAAAAACAAAAAGTCCTGAGCGCCCACCCCATAGACCCGGAAGTTCGCGACCGGGTCATGCAGGCGCTCGCCGACATCGAGATACAACACGATGTCACGGTGCTCTACGCCTGCGAATCCGGCAGCCGGGGCTGGGGCTTTGCGTCGCCGGACAGCGATTACGACGTGCGTTTCCTCTACGTCCATCGCCTGCCCTGGTATCTCGCCGTCGAGCCGAAGCGCGACGTGATCGAATTGCCGATCAGCGACGAGCTGGATGTCGGCGGCTGGGAGCTGCGCAAGGCGCTGCGTCTGTTGCGCCGGGCCAATCCGGTGCTGCTTGAATGGCTGGATTCGCCGGTGGTTTACCGGGAAGACACGGCCTTGACCGCAGGCATCCGCGAGCTGGCGACACAGTGGTTTTCGCCCAAGCGCGGGCGTTATCACTACCTGGCGATGGCGCACCGCAACTTTCGCGGCTACTTGCAGGGCGACAGCGTGCGGCTGAAGAAGTACCTCTACGTGCTGCGGCCGCTGCTGGCGGCGCAGTGGATCGAACACGGCCTCGGCCAGCCGCCGATGCGCTTTGCTGATCTGGCCGAGCGCCTGGTGACGGACGCGGCGCTGCTCGACGAAATCAACGCCCTGCTGGAAATCAAGATGCGCGCCGGCGAGGCCGAATACAGCCCGCGCTGGCCGCGCATCCACGCTTTTATCGAAAGCGAACTGGCGCGGACGGTGGTCGATGCCGATTACAAGAAGCCGGAGGGCGATGCCGCCGAACTCGATGCGTTTTTGATGCGGACGGTGCTGGCGGTGTCGGCTAATGCGGGACAAAAGGAGTGATGATGGCACGGGACCCCATGAGTCTGGCGTCAAAAACGGCTCGTTCGCTGATTGGCATGGCCTTGCAGCATGACGAGGATGACGATGCCTACTGGGAATGCGTAACGGCACTTCGCCAATACCGGGGTAGGGATCAAGGTAGCTGGCTGCGACGGCATGCGCAAAGCCGTAACTGGCGCATGCGGACGCTGGTCGTCAACATTCTGTGCCAGCTTGCCATGCCGGGCGCCAAGTTGCCCCATCAGGCAGCGGAGGTCGAATTGGCGAAAGAGATGCTGGGGCGAGGACTGCGCGACTCGCACTGGCGGGTCAATGAAGCGAGCCTTTTTGGATTGGGTCACCGGGAATTCCCCGAATATCTGCCGCAGATGCTTGCATTTCTGGACAGTTCGCGTGCAACGCTGCGTCATGGACTGGCCTTTGCCCTGGGCCGTTATCCGCAGCCGGAAGCCGCTGAAGCGCTACTGAGGCTGATGCAGGACGAAGCAAGGGACGTGCGCAACTGGGCGACCTTTGGCCTGGCATCCTTGAGCGAACAGGATGGTCCGGCGATCCGGGACGGCTTGCTGGCGGCGAGCGGCGATGCCGATCCCGAAATACGCGGCGAAGCTTTGATCGGCCTTGCCCGGAGGGGGGATGAGCGGGTTCGGGAGCGGGTGATGCAGGAACTGCAGGGGGAGTTTCACGGTTCCTGGGCGATAGATGCTGCGGCAGCCCTGGCTGACCAAGGTTTTCTTCCTGCCTTGGAGGCGCTGAAAACTCACCCGGAAATTCTCGCCGACGGCTATTTCTCTTCCGTTCTGGCAGACGCTATCGCTGCATGCGCTAGAGGCGGCAACGACTAAATCACAACAACAAGCAACGAGAACAACAACATGGAATGGATAGAACTCGACGGTTCCCGCGGTGAGGGCGGGGGCCAGATTTTGCGGACGGCCTTGAGCCTGTCGATGATCACCGGCATCCCCTTTGCCATCGAGCGCATTCGTGCCGGGCGCAGGAAACCGGGCTTGCTGCGTCAGCATCTGACGGCCGTGCAGGCGGCGGCCGCGGTGTGTGGAGCGCAGGTGGAAGGAGCTGTGCCCGGCTCGCAACGCTTGCGCTTCCAGCCGGGGCCGATCCGGGGTGGGGATTACGCCTTCGCCATCGGCTCCGCCGGCAGCTCCACCCTGGTGCTGCAGACGGTGTTGCCGGCCCTGTGGTACGCCGACGGACCGAGCACCCTGCGCGTCAGCGGCGGCACCCACAACCCGGCGGCGCCGCCGGCCGATTTCCTGATCCGCTGCTGGCAGCCGCTGCTGCAGCGCATGGGGGTGACGCTGGACATCCAGTTGCTGCGTCACGGCTTCTATCCGGCCGGCGGCGGCGAGGTGCTGGCGTCCACGGCGCCGGTCACGGCCTGGCAGCCCTTGCAGCTGGAAAGCCCCGGCCCCCTGCAACGCACCCGCGCCATTGGCGTGGTTTCCGGGGTGCCCGCTGAAATTGCCAAGCGGGAAATGCAGCGGGCCGCCAGTTCCCTGGGGCCCCTGGACGAGGAGCTGCGGGTGCTGCCCGCCAACGAGGGGCCGGGCAATGTGCTGATGGTGGTGCTGGAGTATCCGGAACTGACGGAGCTCTTTTCCGCCTGCGGCGAACGGGGCCTGCCGGCGGAAACCGTGGCCGACCAGGCGGCCAGGGAAGCCAGGCATTATCGGGACAGCGGCGCAGCCGTCGGCGAGCACTTGGCCGACCAGCTGCTACTGCCGATGGCCCTGGCCGGGCAGGGCAGCTTCACCACCCACCGGCTCTCCTCCCACCTGCACAGCAATATGGAAGTGATCGGAAAGTTCCTGGCCGTGGACATGGAAACCCGGGAAATGGCCGGCTGCTACCGGGTGGAACTGGGCTGAGCCCGCTTGCCTGCCGGGCACCGCCCGGTGTTCAATGACGCACGCATCGACATCATCAGGAGCCTCCATGCCCTCTCACCAAGCTGAAGACACTGTTGCCATCGCTCGTTTCTGGCGGGAATTCCAGCAAGGACTGGATGCCTGGAACGCGTTGCCCCCGCACGACAGGGTGCCGGCCTGGAATGACTGGCTGGCGGATTTCCACCCGGAGCTGGCCTTTGAGCTGTCCGGCAGGGAGGAGCAGCCGCCCCTGAAACTGATCCTCACCGCCCACGGCCGGAGTGAGCACTTTCCCCTGCTTTCTGCCCTGGTTGCCCAGGCCCCCGCCCTGCCCGGCTATCAACTGGAAGCTTTCCGCTCCCGTTCCCAGGGCACTGATTTCGGCATCAGCATGGACGGCATGAACCTGGAGACCCGGGATCTGCTGGTCCGGCACTATGCCGATGACGGCCAGGTGGGCCTGGAGATCGGCTTTGCCGAAGCCATTCCCGAAGCGAAGCAGGATCAGGCCGCCGGCATGGCCATGATCATCCTGGACCACGTCCTGGGAGAATACGATTTCGCCGTGAAGGTAGGCTGCGTGGATTTCGTCTTTCCCCCGGAGCCCCTGCCCGCCGGGGCCATCCCCTTGAACGGCTTCCGCCCGGTGTTCGATGCCTTCTGGCAGCAGGACCTGGGCCATACGGGGCTTTTCCCGTCCTCCGAGCAGAGTTGGCGGGGACTGGAAGTGAGCTTCCCCCGCCACGACGGGGCGGACCA
The DNA here is from genome assembly GCF_000429665.1 of Azovibrio restrictus DSM 23866. Classification (GTDB taxonomy): domain Bacteria; phylum Pseudomonadota; class Gammaproteobacteria; order Burkholderiales; family Rhodocyclaceae; genus Azovibrio; species Azovibrio restrictus. The sequence goes on along the minus strand of NZ_AUCH01000018.1, from coordinate 49,867 downwards.
GGAAGAAATCAGCCTGGTGAGCGTGAATGAAAGCGCCAATGCCCTGGCCATGCGCGCCGACCTGGCCCACGCCCTCACCTTGAGCCTGCCGGTGCGCTGTGCCGCTACCCTGGAACAGGCCCAGGAGCTCCAGGACAACCTGGCCGGCCAGCTGGAACAGCGCCAGGAAGGCATCCTGGCCTACACCCTGCTGCAGGGGCAGCAGCGCCACGCGGTCTACTACGTCAGCGCCCCCGAGGAGGCCAGCGCCCGGGCCCGACAGATGCTCGCTCGGGAGGGCTTGCAGGAGGGCGCCCTGGACTGGGAGGCGGACTGCCTCTGGTCCTCCTACTTCCAGTTCGCCCGCCTGGGGGCCTGAAACGGGCACAGAGGAAGTCCCGGCCTGGCCCCAACCCCAAAGCCATTTGGCTCTATCTAACCCCCTGAGGGACATTCCATGGGTCTTGATGCCGTCGAACTGCTCCTGGCCGTGGAGGCGGAATTCGGAGTCAGCATCGCCGACGGGGACGCGGCCGATTTGCGTACGCCCCGGCAGTTGGCCGACCATGTGGCTGAGCTGCTGGGCGGGGCGCCGGGGACGGCAGCCCCCTGCCTCTCCCAGGCGGCCTTTTACCGGCTGCGGAGCGTCCTGGTGGATGAGTTTGGCGCCAGGCGCCGGGAGCTGCACCCGGACACGGCTTTGCTTGACTGCCTGGGCCCGGACCTGCGCCGTCAATGGCCCCGCCTGCGCTTAGCCCTGAAGGCCCCCTACCTGCCCCTGCTGTGCAGCAGCAAGCGGCGCACCGCCCTGTGGAGCCTGGGGCTGCCCCTGGCGGGGGGTACAGTCCTGGTGTTCCAGCAGGTTGCCGCAGGCTGGCTTCTGGCGGGCCTGTTCGGGCTGTGGCTGGGCGGACTATATCTGGCTGACTGGCAGGCGGACCGCCTGCCGCCCCAGCTGACCCGGGTCCGGGACCTGCTGCCCTACGTCCCTCTGCCGGAGCACCGGCCCTGGACCCGGGAACACATCCTGGAACGGGTGCTCCAGATTTCTTCCTGGGAACTGGGCATCCCGGTGGAGCAGATTCACCCGGACCACGACTACGTCAGGGACCTGGGTGTGGATTGAAGCAGCCCCCTCGCCACACCGACCTGAAAAAACGAAAACAATCAATGTCTTGCCCCAAGCCCATGGAGAGGCAAGCAGTCCACCCCAGGCCAGGCTTTTCTCTGTGCCGCTGTGCCTCTGTGGTTCAACAAATGAGGTTTTCAGCTTGCCGCCCTACAGCGGTGCGGCAGGCGGCTGGAAGGGCAGCTGGCCGGTGGCCAGGTAGGCCCGGCAGCGTTCCTCGTATTCCCGGGTGCTCTTGGGCATCGGGGTGCGGGCCCGGGTGATATAGAACACCAGGTCCCGCCCCTTCAGGAGCAGCTCCAGGCCATCGGCAAAGCTGTGGACCGGCCCCGCTTCCGGCACTGCCGCCAGGGGCTGGGGCGGGAACTGGGCCAGGCATTCCCCCGCGGCCACCAGGCGGGCCCAGACGTCGAAGATCTGAGGATCGGTGCGCAGGGTCTCGGTCTTGACCCGGGCGGCCGCAGCAAAATCCAGGATCAGCCCCTCCACCCCGGCAAACAGGGGAATCCGCCCGAAGGTGGCCACCATGGTGGCGGCAATCCGGTCGATGTCGCGCAGGGTCTGGCCGATCTTGATGTAGCGGCTTTCGTAGAAATCTTCCACGGGAATGGAGAAAGCCCGGAAGGGCTCGCCCCAGAGCTCGTCTATGCCCTCCTCGCCGCTCCGGTGGCGCACGAAGCGCCCCAGCTCCATGGCTTCCAGCAGGCACTGGCCGCATTCCCGCATCAGGGCATCGTCGCTGTGCACCTCGATGCCGTCGGCCTGGAGCTCCACCAGCTTGCGGAAGATGTCCGTGGCCCGGTTGAACAGGGCACCAGCCAGCATGGCTCCCTTGACCCGGCGCCGGGCCGGGTCGCTTTCCGCGGCAAAGGCGGTCCGGGCTTCCGCCAGCCGGGTGCCGGGAATGTTGAGCCCGTATTCGGTATGGTTGAAGAGCCGCCGGGTCAGGGCCTCGATCAGGCGCTTCTTGGCTTCCAGGGAATCGGCAGGCACCGGGTAGGTCTTGATCCAGTAGCCGTCGTAATAGACCCGCTCCTGCCCGTCGATGATGCGTCGGGTGCCTTCCCGGGGCGGCGCAAGGTGGGCTTCGGGGATATCCAGCTGGTACACGGTGGTCATCATGGGTTCAGTTTCCAGGGACCGGAGGCCCGGATTTCAAGCAAGAGTCATGCAATGCACAGGGCCAGGGGAGGCTCAACGTCCCCGCCCCTTGCCCCGGGGGGTGCCGGAACGGCGGGGAATCACGGCGTCGAAGCCTTCCCACTTGCTCGACACGGGTTTGCCGCCGCGCCGCCCGCCGGCCCCGGCACGACGGCCCGGGCTGGGTTTCTGCACCGGCTTGGCGGCGGACCCCGTGAGGGGCACCCGGTGCTCGGGCTCGAAGCCGTGCATTTCCTGCCGCTCCAGGGTACGGCCGATCAGGGCCTCGATGGCGGCCAGCAGGGTCACCTCGTCAGCGCAGACCAGGGACACCGCCTCGCCGCTGGCCCCGGCCCGGCCGGTGCGGCCGATGCGGTGCACATAGTCCTCGGGCACCTGGGGCAGGTCGAAATTCACCACCTGGGGCAGGTCGTCGATATCCAGGCCCCGGGCCGCCACGTCGGTGGCCACCAGTACCTGCACCGCCCCGGCCTTGAAGGCCTCCAGGGCCCGGAGACGGCTGGCCTGGGGCTTGTCCCCGTGGATGGAATCGGCCTTCACCCCGCGCTCCAGGAGGGTGGTCACCAACTGCTCCACCCCCTTGCGGGTTTTCACGAACACCAGCACCTGGCCCCAGCGCTTCTGCTTGAGCAGGTGGCAGAACAGGGCCGGCTTCTTTTTCTTGTCCACCGGCACCAGCCACTGCTTCACGGTCCGGGCGGCGCTGTTCCTGGGCGCCACTTCAATCTTGAGGGGATCGCGCAGCAGCTGGCCGGCCATGGCCCGGATCTCGTCCGAGAAGGTGGCGGAAAACAGCAGGGTCTGGCGCTGGCGTGGCAGGGCGGCGAAAACCTCCTCCAGCTCCCGGGCAAAACCCAGGTCCAGCATCCGGTCCGCCTCATCCAGCACCAGGGTGGTGACTGCCGCCAGGCTCAGGGCACCTTGACGGTGCAGATCCAGCAGCCGCCCCGGCGTTGCCACCAGGATTTCCACCCCCCGGCCCAGGGCGGTGATCTGGGGATTCAAGGGCACGCCGCCGTAAGCCGCGTAACTGCGCAGGATCAGGAACTGGCCGTAGACCTGGAAGCTCTGCAACACCTGTTCCGCCAGCTCCCGGGTGGGCACCAGGACCAGCACCCGCACCCGGCCGGGTTCCGCCGGCGGTTCCCCCGAGAGCCGCTGCAGCAGGGGCAGGGCGAAGGCGGCGGTCTTGCCGGTGCCGGTCTGGGCCGCTGCCAGCAGGTCCCGACCGGCCAGCACGGCGGGCACGGCCTGGGCCTGGACCGGGGTGGGCTGGGCGTAGCCGGAAAGCTCCAGAGCTTCCAGCAGGGGATCAATCAGGCCTAGGGCAGCAAAGGTCATGGGCAGGCGAGGTACGGGGAAAAGTCCGGCAGTGTACCCGCCAAACGCCTCCGCCGCCTCCCCCCGCCCGGGTAAACCTCACAGGGAAGCAAGAAAAGCCAGCAGCGCCTCCCGCTCGGCGGCCGGCAGGCGGCGCACCGCCTCCCGGGAGCGGCTGGCCTCGCCCCCGTGCCAGAGAATGGCCTCCAGGACATTGCGGGCCCGGCCGTCATGGAGCAGGGTGCCGTGCCCATTCACCGTCGGCAGCAGCCCCAGGCCCCACAGGGGCGGCGTCCGCCACTGGCTGCCGCTGGCCTGGTAGTCGGGCCGGCCATCAGCCAGCTCCGGCCCCATGTCGTGCAGCAGCAGGTCCGTGTAGGGCTGGATGCGCTGCCCCCCCAGGGCCGGAAATCCCGGGAAGGGGCCGGTGCGCAGGCGGGGCTGGTGGCAGCTGGCGCAACCGGCCTCGGCGAACAGGCGGCGGCCCCGGCGCACCTGGGGGCCCCCCTGGTTGCGGGGGGCGGGCACGGCGAGCAGGTAGTGATACAAAGTCATTTCCTCCAGGGCCCCGGGCACCAGCTCCGGGTGCTGATCCGACTGGGCAGCACAGGCCTGCTGGGCCGGAGGGCAGTTGGGCTCGGGAAACAGGACCGAGGTGATACCCATGTCCCCGGCCAGGGCGCCGGCAATCTGCTGGCGCACCGTGGGCTGGTTGGCCTTGAGGCCGAAACGCCCCAATGCCTGGCGCTGCCGGGCCGCATCCCAGACCCGGTTGGGCTGGCCGGCCACGCCTTGACCGGCTTTTTTCTGGGCCCGGGCCAGGGCAAGGATGTCGGCCTCCGGCACGGCTTCGAGCAGGCCCAGACCAAAGATGGGCGGCGCCACCCGCACCGAGGTCATGAGCTCAGGATGCATGGGGCCCTGGATCAGCCCCCGGAAGGCCACCCGGGGAGCCCGCAGCTCCACCCGAGTGCCGTCGGCCAGCTGCTCCTCACGACTCTCCCAGACCAGGTAGGCCTCCCCTTCGCCGGGCACGCCAGGGATGCCGAACTCGTTCAGCTGATCCCCATAGACCGGCTCGGGCAGGGGCCCGCCATGGGCATCGCGACCGGGAATGGAAAGCCGCACCAGCATCGAGTGCATGGGCCGGGCCTGATCATCGGGCGCAGCGCCCCGGCCGTTGCGCGGGTGACAGGAAATGCAGGCGGGCCGGTTGTAGGTGGGGCCCAGGCCGGCGATACGGGGTTCCAGGGAAGGGGAGATCACCCAGGTCTGGCGCACCAGGCCCCGGCCGGCCAGGACCCGCTCCCGCTCGGCTGCAGGCACCAGGTCCCAGAGGATCTGCTGGTAGGCGTCCCGGCCCTGGTCCCGGGTGGTGAAGCGGCCGCCCGCCGCTGCTTCCCCGGCTCCGGCCGGGCCCCAGGCCAGGCTTGCCAGCAGGACCAGAGCGGCCGGGAGCCACCCTCCATTTTTGCGTTCTAGATGCATCATCAACTCCTCCAGGCTTGCAGCAGTTTTCCGGCCCGGGCCTGAGCCGCTTCGACCCGGTTCCGCCACTCGGCCTCCCGGGCCAGGCGGGCCGGGGCCGGCGGTGGCTCGGGCTGGCCCGGCACCCGGTCGGGGAAATCGAACAGGCGGCGCAGCTCCCCATCCGCCTGCTGGGCATCCGGCACCGGACAGGCGCTCAGCAGGGCCCGGGCCTCAGCAGTCACGGCCGGGTCCGCTCCGGCCGCCTCGGCCCGGTGCAGGGCCTGCCACAGGGGAAGGGCCCGCCCGTGGGGCTGCACCAGGGCCTGTTCGAACAGGGCCGCCACCAGCCCCTGGCGGGAGCGGGTCAGCACGTCGCTGTAGGCCAGGTTGCCGGGGGCGAAGGGCTGGGCCGAGAGTTCCGGATGGGCCTCGTACAGGGCCTTGCGCACCGGCAGACGGTGCACGTCCGGGTGCAGCAGCAGTTCCTGTCCCTCGGCGGACAGCAGAAACTCGACGAAATCCCGGGCCGCCGCCGGGTGGGGCGCCCCGGCCAGGATCGCCACCTGGGCCGGGTTGTAGGCGGTGCGGGGCGGGTAGATGAAGGACACGGATGCGCCGCTGGAGCGGGCCGCGGCAGCGAAGAAGTCTATGGTCAGGCGCGCCGCCCGGCGGCCGCTCACCAGATCATCGGTACCCGGGTTGCTGTCGCCGCTACCGAATTCCGCATTGGCGGCGATGGCGGCCAGCACCGCCCAGCCCTCGTCCCAGCCATAGCCCTGGAGGACGGCCTCGATCAATACTGGCGCGAACCCCACCCGGCCGGGGATGGGCAGCTCCACCTGGCCCCGGTAACGGGGATCGGCCAGGTCGCGCCAATCCCGGGGCGGCGTCAGCCCCAGGCGGCCCAGGGCCGTCCGGTTATAGGCGATGCCGTAGCCGGCCAGCTCGAAGGCGGCGAACTGGCCGTCCGGGTCGGAAATGGGATAGCCGGCCACCCGGGACGGCAGGGCTGCCGTATCCAGCAGCAGGGGAGCCAGCCGCCCCTCGGCCTTGAGGAGGGCGAAATTGCGGGGCGCCGGGGTCCAGTACACGTCCACCTCCTGCTGGCCGCCCCGGCGCAGGTAGGCCAGGGCGTCGGCGGACTGGCGCCAGAGGATTTCCACCCGGCGGCCGGGATGGCGGGCCTCGTAGGCCAGCTGGAAACGCCCCACCAGTTCCTCCGGGTAGCTGGTCAGCACCACCACCCGCTCCCCGGCTCCCAGGGCTCCGCGCCAGCCGCCCAGGCCCGCCGCGGCAGCCCCTGCAAGCAGCAGGCCGGTGGCGCGACGGCGCTTGATGTTCATTTGTTGTCCCATGTGCATGACTCCCTTGAAGGTTCAGAACTGCAGGCGGGTGGCCAGGAGGAAGTTGCGGCCTTCCTGGGGATAGCCATCCACCAGCGCGTAGTTCTTGTCGAGCAGGTTGCGCCCCGTGAGGGAGACATCCCAGCTGGGGGTGAGCCGGTATTCGAGCTTCAGGTTGAGGAGCGCGTATTCCCCGGTCTTCACGTAGCTGCTGCTCTTGACCGCGTCGGCGGACCAGCGGGGGCTCCCGTATTCCAGGCTGGGAATCACCCGCAGCCCGCCCGTGGCCTGCCACTTGGCGTACACCAGGGCCTTGTGGCGCGGCGTGGTGGTAAGCCGGGCGGCTGCATCGTTGGGGTTGTCGATGCGGGTGTCGATGTAGGAATAGTTGCCCCCCACTTCCAGCCCCTGGGCCAGGCGGGCCGTGAGCCCCAGCTCCAGGCCCTTGAAGGTGGCGTCGCCCACGTTCTGGCTCTGGCTGTAGTTGCCGCCGTTATAGACGATGGGCACGGCCTGGATGGCGTCCTTGACCCGGTTGTGGAACAGGGCCACCTCGCCGCGCAGGCCGGGCAGCAGCTCGTCAGCCAGGCCCAGCTCCACGTTGCGGGCCCGCTCGGGGTCCAGCCAGGGGTTGGACAGGGCGCCGCCGAAGCGGGAGCTGAAGCGCTCGAACATGGTGGGGAAGCGGGTCCGGTCCGAGTAGGACAGATGCACCTTGCCCGTGCCGCTATAGCGATAGATGGCGGCCGCCTGATAGTTGGTGGCCTGGCTGTCCGCCGTGGGCTGCTCGAAGAAACCGTCCCCGCTCCGGAACTCCTCGGCCTTCCGGGACTTGCGCCAGTCACGGCTGATGCCGCCGATCAGGTCGAGCCGGGAGGTCAGGTGCCAGGTGTCCTCGATGGCCAGGGAGTAGGTGTCCTCGACGGTGCTCTGTTTGGGCTCGGTGAAGCCGCTAGCGTGGGTGAGCTGCCACTCGGTATGGTCGTCCCGGCGGTAGTGGAAGGCCGCCTTCAGGGTCTGCCGGGCAAAATGCTCGGTGCCCAGCTCCAGGCTCACCCCCTTGGCGTTGTCGTCGTAGTAGCTGGTCCAGTTGGGGGTGTTGAGGCTGGTGTTGGTATAAGCCACCAGGTCATTTTCGAACTTGTTGTAATAGGCCTTGGTCTTGAGCCAGCTGGATTCACCCAGCTGGGTGTGGGACAGCCAGTACAGGCTCCAGGTATCCCACTTGGGCCAGTCCCAGGTGCTGATGCTGGACGTGCCGGTGACGGAGCCGATACCGTGCTTCTCGCCGCGCTGCTTGACGAAGTTCAGGGAGTATTCGTCGGTGGCGTTGGGGGTCAGGCCCGCCTTCAGGTTGATACGCCAGTCCTTCTTGCTGGTGTGGTCTCGCTGGCCGCCGTTTTCGGCCTGGGTGGGCTGAAAGTCATCGGAGAGCCGCCAGTGGTCCATGTCCCGCTGTTCGACGCTAGCCTGGAAGTAATAGCTTTCCTGGCGCCCGCCCACGTTGGCATAGACGGTGTTGCCGTTGTACTGGCCCTCGCCCCCCATGGCGATGGAGGCCCGGACCTCGGACTCGAAGGCCTTGACCGGCTTGCGGGTCACCAGGTTGATGGCGCCGCCCATGCCGTCAGGACCGTTCAACACGGAAACATAGCCCTTGGAAACCTGGATCTCGGACAGGTCGGGGGTCAGGAAGCGGTCGAAGTCAATGCGGTTGTCGGCGGGCAGGTAGAGGCGGATGCCGTCCATGAGCAGGGGCACCTGCCAGCGGTCGAAACCGCGCACGCTGATCAGGGCTTCGTTACGGCTGCCGGCGCCGCTGGTGCTCGTCACCCCGGGCACCAGATTCAAGGCCTCGGCCAGGCCGTCCTTGTCGAAATCCCGCAGGGTCTCCCGGTTCAGGCTGTCGGTACCGATGGGGCGTTCGTCCTCCCGGTGGGAAGTGACGGTGATCTGCCCCAGGGTGAACACGCTGCCGTCCCCGGGCACCTGACCGGCGCCGGCATCGGCGGCCTGAGCCGCCTGGAAGGCCAGCCCCAGGGCAACGGTGAGGGCACAGCGGATAAAGGGGGGAGTGGTTTTCATGGCTTTCCTTTCATGGCATGGGTATCGAAGCACTATCCGTCTCGCCCTGGCTTCGCAATATACATGCCAACATAGCGAATGCCAGAAACCCCACACACACAAGGAAAAACAGGAAACAAAGTGCGTCAACAACACGACAAAAGCCATACTCGTTGTGCACTTTAAAACATAACGTAACGGAGAACGGGGCGCGAAAACGAGGCGCCAGCCCCCCTCGCTGATGCGCGCCCGGCCATAGATGGCTATGATGGGCGCCTTTGCAGGCGGGGCCGGACTCCGCGATAACAGGAGAATCCCCTATGGCGTCCGCCCCCGAAAATGTCAGCATGGCCCTCTTCTGCGACTTCGAGAACGTCGCCCTGGGCGTGCGCGACGCCCAGTACGAAAAATTCGACATCAAGCCGGTGCTGGAGCGGCTGCTGGTGAAAGGCTCCATCGTGGTGAAGAAGGCCTACTGCGACTGGGACCGCTACAAGGCCTTCAAGGCCGGCATGCACGAAGCCAACTTCGAACTCATCGAAATTCCCCACGTACGCCAGTCGGGCAAGAACTCCGCCGACATCCGCCTGGTGGTGGATGCCCTGGACCTCTGCTACACCAAGGCCCACGTGGACACCTTCGTGATCATCTCCGGGGATTCCGACTTCTCCCCCCTGGTTTCCAAGCTGCGGGAAAACGCCAAGCAGGTGATCGGCGTCGGGGTGAAGCAATCCACCTCGGACCTGCTCATCGCCAACTGCGACGAATTCATCTTCTACGACGACCTGGTGCGGGACCGGGAGGCCAAACGCGCCACGGTGCGCAAGGATGTCGCCCGGGAAGCCGGCAGCAAGCGGGGCGAGGACGACAGAAAGCGCAAGGAGGAACTGCGCAGCAAGGGCATAGAACTGGCCGTGGCCACCTTCGAAGACCTGATGGCCGAACGCAGCGACACGGAAAAGCTCTGGGCCTCGGTGCTGAAGGAAGCCATCAAGCGGCGCAATCCGGGCTTCAACGAGTCCTACTATGGCTTCAAGGCCTTCGGCAACCTGCTTGAGGAAGCCCAGCACCGGGGCCTAATCGCCTTCGGCCGGGACGAGAAATCCGGCGCCTACGTGTTCCGCAGCGCCGGCGCCCCCCTGCCCGCCAGCCCGGTGGAAACGCCGGCTCCCGCCCCGGTGAGCGCCGCCGAAGCCCCGGCACAGGCCCAGAGCGCCGCCCCGGAAGCCCCCCCGCGCCCCGCCGCCGAGAAGGAACGGAACAACCGCGGCGCCCGGAGCAAAGGCCGCAACCGGAAGGGAGAGGACAGCAGCGCCGCGCCCGAGCCGGCCGCCCCCGTCGCACAGGAAGCTGCGCCAGCCCAGGAGGCTGCTCCGGCAGCAGAGCCCCCCGCCTCGGAGACCCTGCCCCAGGAAGCCCAGGCCCAGCCCGTCAAGAGCACGGCCAGGAAAACCAGCCCCCGCAAGACCCCGGCCCGCAAGAGCGGCGCGGCCAAGGCGAGCGGCACGAAAGAATCCGGCGGCAAGGGCGTTGCCACTACAGACCTTGCCACCAAGGGATCTGGCACCAAAGCATCTGCCACCACAGCGTCTGCCACCAAAGACGCCGGCCTCCAGGATGCAGCCCCCCAGGCCACCGCTACCAGGAGCGGCACCGCCAAGACCGGGAAAGCCGCCAAGGCTGCGGCCCGAAAGCCCGCCGCTGCAGCCTCCAGCGCTGCCGCAGCGCCCCAGGCCGCCGCCGAACCCGCTCCGGTCGCCACCCCCGCCACCGCAAGCACCGCAAGCACCGCCAAAGCACCGCGCAAGAGTTCCCGCAGCAAGAAGGCTGCGGCCAAGACCGAAGGCTGAGCCCCCTTTAAGCACCGGAGCGGGCGGCGCCCCGCCCCGGTGCTTGTCACCTTCCCGACAAGCCCGTCCGACAAGCCGCACCTCCAGGACTGGCACAGCCACCACAACAAAAACACAAACCCTTGTTTAACAAGGAATAAGCAGCCTGGCACAACGATTGCTGTTAGCTCCCCGATGACTTTCAAGGAGCCTCAATCGTGGACCTGCCCGTGATCAGCAATACGGCCCCCGCCTCCGGTGGCGGCTGCTCCTCCAGCGGCTGCGGCACTGCGCCCGACGCCCTTTCCCACCTGCCGGACCACATCCGCGCCAAGGTCCAGGACCATCCCTGCTACTCGGAAGAAGCGCACCACTACTTCGCCCGCATGCACGTGGCCGTGGCCCCGGCCTGCAACATCCAGTGCAACTACTGCAACCGCAAGTACGACTGCGCCAACGAATCCCGCCCCGGGGTGGTGTCCGAGCTCTTGAACCCGGACCAGGCCATCAAGAAAGTGCTGGCCGTAGCCGCCACCATTCCCCAGATGACGGTACTCGGCATCGCCGGACCCGGAGACCCGTTGGCCAACCCGGAGCGCACCTTCGAGACCTTCCGCCAGCTCTCCGAGAAGGCGCCGGACATCAAGCTGTGCGTCTCCACCAACGGGCTCAACCTGCCCAAGTACGTGGACGAGATCGCCAAGCACAACATCGACCACGTCACCATCACCATCAACTGCCTTGATCCCGAGGTCGGCGCCAAAATCTACCCGTGGATTTACTGGGAGAACAAGCGCATCCGCGGCGTCGAGGCGGCCAGGATCCTCATCGAGCAGCAGCAGAAGGGCCTGGAAATGCTCACCGCCCGGGGCATCCTGGTGAAGGTGAACTCGGTGATGATCCCCGGGGTGAACGACGAGCACCTGAAGGAAGTCTCCAAGGTGGTGAAGGCCAAGGGCGCCTTCCTGCACAACGTCATGCCCCTGATCGCCGAAGCCGAGCACGGCACCTACTACGGCATCATGGAGCAGCGCAGCCCCACGGCCGAGGAACTGCAGGCGATTCAGGACGAGTGCGCCGGCGACATGGCCATGATGCGCCACTGCCGCCAGTGCCGGGCCGACGCCGTGGGCCTCCTGGGCGAGGACCGGGGCGCCGAATTCGCCCTGGACAAGCTGGACGCCATGGAGATCGACTACGACTCCGCCATGGCCCGCAGAAAGGAAGTGCACGACGCCATCATCGACCAACTGGAAGCCAAGCGGGCCGGCCTGGGCGCTCCCCTGGCTGCCGAGCCCGCTGCCCCCCTGCCCGCCGACAGCCGCCCGGTGCTGATGGCCGTGGCCACCGCCGGCCAGGGGCTGATCAACCAGCACTTCGGCCATGCCAAGGAGTTCCTGGTGTACGAAGCCTCGCCGGCCGGGGTGCGCTTCATCAGCCACCGCAAGACCGAGCTCTACTGCATCGGCGGCGACACCTGCGGCGACGAGGGCCAGGACGGGCTCAGCGCCGACTCCATCCTGGACCGCACCATCGCCGCCCTGGCGGGTTGCGAGGTGGTGCTCTGCTCCAAGATCGGCTTCGAACCCTGGGGCCTGCTGGAACAGGCGGGCATCCAGCCCAACGGCGAGCACGCCATGGAGTCCATCGAGGCTGCCGTGATGGCCGTGTATCGGGAACTGGCCGAGGCCGGCAAGCTGGCCACCCCCGCCCCTGACCAGAAACGTGCCTGAAGGAGAAGACCATGGCGCTTTCCATCACTGAAGCCTGTGTGAACTGCTGGGCCTGCGTGGATGTGTGTCCCAACACCGCCATCTACGAAGCCGACCCGGTGTTCGCCATCGACAGCGACAAGTGCACCGAGTGCCTCGCGGAATTCCCCGAGGCCCAGTGCGCCGCCATCTGCCCCATCGAATGCGCCATCGTCGATGAACTGGGCACCCCCTTGAACCCCCTGGGCAGCCTGACCGGGATTCCCGTGGAGAAACTCCAGGAAATCCTCAAGGCCGCCGCCCAGGGCCAACCCGCCTGAATCCAGGAGCACCATGGCCCACATCACCTTTTACGAAAAACCCGGCTGCGGCGGCAACGCCAAACAGAAGGGACTGCTCCTTTCCGCCGGCCATACCCTGGACGTGAAGAACCTGCTCGCGGAGCCCTGGACCCGGGAAGGCCTGCTGGCCTTCCTGGAGCCCCTGCCCGTGCCCCACTGGTTCAACCGTTCTGCCCCCATGATCAAGGACGGCCGGATCGACCCGGACAGCATAGACGCGGAGAGCGCCATCGCCCTGATGCTGGAACACCCGATCCTGATCCGCCGCCCCCTGATGCAGGCCGCCGGCCTGCATCACGTGGGCTTCGTCCTGGAAGAGGTGGACGCCTGGGTGGGCCTGGCCGGCCAGAGCGCCAGCGAGGACGAGCTGGGCTGCCAGGGTAACCAGCACCAGTGCAGTGGTCACCACCATGACGACGAGGACCATGAGCACCAGCCCGGCACCTGCCGCTAGGATCCAGCCCGGCCGGGCGGTGGAAATCGCCGACGGGGTGCACTGGGTCGGGGTCCTGGACCCGGCCCTGCGCTCCTTCGACATCGTCCTGTCCACCGCCAACGGCACCACCTACAACAGCTACGTGGTGCGCGGCGAAAAAGGCGTGGCCGTGATCGACACGGTCAAGGAAGCCTTCGCGCCGGAATTCTTCAAGCGCCTGGAATCCGTCTGCAGCTACGACGAGATCACCACCATCGTCATCAACCACCTGGAGCCCGACCATTCCGGCGCCCTGCCCGAGTTGATGAAGCGCGCCCCCCAGGCCCACGTCTATCTTTCCAGCCGGGCGCCGATGATGTTCAAGGCCCTCTTGAAATCCACCGACGTCACCCCTTCCGCCTTCACCCTGGTGAAGACCGGCAGCAGCCTGGACCTGGGCGGCCGTACCCTGGCCTTCTACCAGACCCCCTTCCTGCACTGGCCCGACACCCAATGCACCTACGTGCCGGAACTGGCCCTGCTCTTTTCCGGCGACGTGTTCGGCTGCCACTTCTGCGACAACCGCCTGTTCAACGACAAGGTGGGGGACTTCCGCTTTTCCTTCGAGTACTACTACGCCCACATCATGCGGCCCTTCCGCCAGCATGTGCTGACCGGTCTGGAACTGCTCGAACCCCTGGAGCTGCAACTGATCGCCCCGGCCCATGGCCCGGTGCTGCGCCAGAACCCGCGCCACTACGTGCAGCGTTACCGGGAGCTGGCCGAAGGCCGCCTGGACGACCAGGTGGTGGGGGAAAAGACCCTGCTGATCTTCTACATCTCCGCCTACGGGGCCACCCGGCGCATGGCCGAAGCCATCGCCCAGGGGGCCGAGGAGGAAGAAGGCGTGCGTGTCTCCCTGTACGACCTGGAAGTGGGCGACGTGAGCCCCTTCATCGACCTGATCGAAACCGCCGACGGCATCGCCATCGGCAGCCCCACCATCAACGGCGACGCCACCAAACCCGTCTGGGACCTGCTCTCATCCCTGCACACCATTCACGTGCGCGGCAAGCTGGGCGCCGCCTTCGGCTCCTTCGGCTGGAGCGGCGAAGCCGTGGCCATGATGGAGGACCGCCTCAAGGGCCTGCGCCTGCACCTGCCCTTCGACGGCCTGCGCCTGAAACTCGTGCCCACCGAAGAAGAACTGGCCCAGTGCCAGGAACTGGGCCGTAAGCTGGCCCGCCACCTCACCACCCCGCCCGACGCGCTGTTCGCCGAGGCGGCCTGAACCCACCACCCAGGGAGACCCTCACATGCCCAAGGCAAAAGTCACATTTGAAGACATCGGCGTCACCATCACCGTACCCGCCGGCACCCGCCTGATCGAAGTCTCGGAGCGGGTCGGCGCCGCCATCACCTACGGCTGCCGGGAAGGCGAATGCGGCACCTGCCTGACCCAGGTGGTTTCCGGCGGCGAACATCTGGCCGACCCTTCGGTGCTGGAAGACCAGGTGCTGAAAGACATGTTCGCCCCCCGGGGCCACCGCCTGGCCTGCCAGGCCCAGGTGCTGGACGGGGACGTGGTGGTGAAGCCCGCCTGAATTCTCGCCACTCCCGGCCCCTTCCGGCCCCCGGACCCCAAGCCCGACAGAGAAAAAAACGGGGAACAAACCCCGATCTCACATCAGCAACTACGGAGAAGAAGTCATGCCAAACATCACTTTCAGCAGTCCCATGCACAAGGACAAGACCGTGTATGCCGTCGCCGGCAGCCATCGGGACACGGTCCTCAAGCTGGCCAAGGATAACCACATCCCCATCGATTTCGGCTGCGAAAACGGGGAATGCGGCACCTGCCTGGTCAAGACCCAGCGCATCGACAAGAAGCACGGCCCCATGGGTGCCCCCCTCACCGATGACGAGGTCAAGGTCCTGAAAGGCCTGGGCAAGATCACCCAGGCCCAGATCGACGCAATGCGCGTAGACGACCTGAACCACAGCGAATGGCGCCTGGCCTGCCAGATGGTGCTGCGCGACGAAGACCTGCTGATCGAATACCCGAGCAGGTAATCCTGCGGTGGAGGCCGGCCCGCCGGCCTTCCCGCCCCAACCGGCAGGAGTTCCCATGAACGCCTTTTCCATCGCCAACCAGCGCCGCCTGATCTGGGCCGAACTGCTCTCCCGTCCTGCCGCCGCCGCCGTGGCCGGCGACCCCAACCGCCCGGTGCTGGCCAGCCTGCTG
Organism: Azovibrio restrictus DSM 23866; assembly: GCF_000429665.1. Taxonomy (GTDB): domain Bacteria; phylum Pseudomonadota; class Gammaproteobacteria; order Burkholderiales; family Rhodocyclaceae; genus Azovibrio; species Azovibrio restrictus. The sequence goes on along the minus strand of NZ_AUCH01000018.1, from coordinate 34,859 downwards.
GCCGGCCGCCTGTGCCAGGAAGGCGCCCTGCCCGCCAGCCTGGGCCTGCCCCCGGCGGAGCTGGACTGCCTCTGGAACGCCTACTTTCCCGGCCCCCGTCCGCCCCTGCCCGACCAGGCCGTGGAAGACATCCCCGAGCGCCAGGATCTGGTGGCCCTGCTCCTGGAACACCGGGCCGGCCGCTTTCCCTCCGACATCTGGCTGGCCTTCATCGTCGCCGTGGCCTGCGCCGGCCGCGACCACCTGTGGCAGGACCTGGGCCTGGCCGACCGGGGCGAACTCTCCCACCTGCTGTTCCATGCCTTCCCCGCCCTGGCCCGCCAGAACACCGGGGACATGAAGTGGAAGAAGTTCATCTACCGCCACTACTGCACCCGGGACGGCATCTATGTCTGCCCTGCCCCCTCCTGTGGCGAGTGCGCCGACCATGCCAAGTGCTTTGCCCCGGAAACCTGAGCCCGAACTCCTGGGCGAGCGGGCCCTGGGGGCCTACCTGGGCCTCGCCCTGGGGGACGCCCTGGGCGCCACCGTGGAATTCCTCACCCCCCGGGAAATCCGGCAGCAGTTCAGCCGCCAGGGGGGCCTGCACAAAGACATCACCGGGGGCGGCTGGCTGCACCTGAAGCCCGGCCAGGTCACCGACGACACCACCATGAGCCTGGCCCTGGGAGAAGCCATCCTGGCCAGCGCCGGCCAGGTGGAAGCCCTGGCCTCGGCCCAGGCCTTCGACGCCTGGATGCGCGCCAAACCCGTGGATATCGGCAACACGGTGCGCCGCAACCTGGTGCACTTTCGCCGCACCGGCATCCCCGAAGCCCCGGAAAGCGAACACGATGCGGGCAACGGCGCCATCATGCGCGCCCTGCCCGTGGCCCTGGCCACCCTGGGCCAGGAGGAGGCCCAGGTGGCTGCCGCCTTCCGGACCCAGGCCCACGTGACCCACAACAACCCCCTGTCCGACGCGGGCGGCATCTGCCTCACCCTGATGATCCAGGACGCCATCCTCGGCGCCCCCTGGACCGGGCTGAAAGCCCGGGCCCGGGCCCTGGTCACCCAGTTCCCCGAATACGCCTGGGAAAACACCAGGCCCCAGGAAAATCCCAGCGGCTACGTGGTGCACACCCTGCAGGCCGTGTTCCAGGCCTTCTTCGCCACCGACAGCTTCGAAAGCTGCCTCATCGACGTGGTCAACCGGGGCGGCGACGCGGACACCACCGGCGCCATCCTCGGCGCCCTGGCCGGCGCCTGGTACGGCCACGCCCACATCCCCCCCCGCTGGCTCAAGGCCCTGGACAAGACCGCCGCCACCCGCTGCCGGGACCAGGCCCTATCCCTGCTGGCCGGCTCCCCAGCCGGACGCTGAAGCCCGGCGGGAGGCAAGCCCCCAGCCCCTGCAATCGCCCCTCCAGCTATTCAAGTTGACGGCCGGACACTATGATTCTCGAATATTCCGCCACCGCCCCGAGAAGCCGCCAGGATGAGTTACGACCTTTCCATTTATCACCCGGACGTGAAACAGAAAGTTGATGCGGGATTCGAGCTTGATGCCTTTGCACATACTCCCCTTGCAAAAGCTGACGTGGACAGCTTTGTGGAGCGGCTGGAACTGTATGGCTACCAGCCCCTGGAGACAGTTCCAGCAGCGCGGGTATTTGCCAAAACCGAGGCAGAGAGCCTGATCCGGGTCTCCCTATTCGACACGGAAATCACATTTTCCGTGTCACCCCCGGAAGGCGAAGAAGACGTCCTCTTCGAGATGCTCCAGGATGCCACCGAACTGTCCGACTCGGACGGTCTGGTGCTGTTCAACTGGCAAACCGGAGAATGGACAGTCTGGTAAGGCGCTAACCTTCCACCGCGCCCTCCGATCCTCCAGTTCCTGCCACGCTCCCGCCCCTGGCCGCCCGTCCCTGCAGCCGGTATGCTCGGGGCGTCGCCTCCGGGGCTGTTTGCCATGGAATGTTCCCGCCTCTACCTGAACCGACTGCAGAACCAGGCCGCCGCCCGGGATACGGTGGTGGTCATCGACGTGCTCCGCTCCTTCACCACGGCGGCGGTGGCCCTGGCCCGGGGCGCCCGGGCCATCTATCCGGTGGAGGGAGCGGCGGCGGCCCAGCTGCTGGCGACGGAACTGCCGCAGCCCTTGCGGGTGGGCGCCGTGGGCGGCGGCGCCCCCATGCCCGGTTTCGACCGGGGCAGTTCCCCCGCCGCCCTGCTGCAGGAGGAACTGGCGGGCCGCGAAGTGGTGCTGAGCACGGCCGCCGGGGTGCGGGGACTGCAGCGTTTTCGCCAGGCCCGCCGGCTCTATGCGGCCAGCCTGGTGTGCGCCCGGGCCACGGCGGCGGCGATCCGGGCCGACGGCACCCGGGCCGTGTGTTTCGTGATCACCGGGGAATGGGTGGACCGGGACGGGGACGAGGACCTGGCCTGCGCCGACTACCTGGAGGCCCTGCTCCGGGACCCGGCCACGGACCCGGCTCCCTACATCGCCCGGGTAAGGGCCTCGGACTTTGGCCGCCGCTTCAGCGCCGGCAGCTGGGAACACCTGCCCCCGGCGGACCTGGAGCTGGCCACCCGGGCCGACTGTTACGACTTCCCCATGCCCGTCACCCGAAGCGGTGACCGGCTGGTGATCCGGGCGCCGGGCTGAGCCGGCTTCCCTCGCTTCAGTGGGCCCGGGCGGCCTGGAAGATCTTTTCCGGGTCCAGAACCTGGACCACCTTGCCCTGTTCGTGCAGGTGGATGACGCTGGCAATGTAGCCGGTGTCCTGGCGGATCATCTCGGGGACCTCTTCCACGTCGGCCAGGTCGAATTCCGGCACCTGGTGCAGGTCGCTCACCAGCAGGCCGATGGGGCCGCCGGCCGTGCGCATGATGACGATGTGGTTGCGCGATTCGGCGGCGGGCAGATCGAGGAGGAAGTGCATGTCCAGCACCGGCACGATGCTGTTGCTCTCCTCGCCTCCCAGGGGCAGGGTGAGGATGCCGGCCAGGTAGCGGCGGGCGCCGCCCATGGGGGAGATGGCGTCTGCGTCCACCGAGTCAATCACCGCCGCCGCCGGCAGGGCGTAGAGGCGCCGGCCGATGTAGAAGGTGGCGAAATCCGCCGTCTCCCGCCCCTTGGGCAGGGGGAAGGCCAGGCTTTCCGGGGCCTTCCCCGGGGCGGCCGCCTCCTGCTTGCGGCCGATGGGCACGAACACCGCGGCCAGGATGTCGTTCTGGTAGTCGCCGCTGCGCTTGTATTCCCGGTAGCCCGAGGACATGCGGGCACCGACGATGTAGAGCTGCCCCTCCAGCTCCATCACCGAGGAGCGGCCAGCGCCGTTTTCCAGGCCCAGGTAGCCTTCGTCCAGGGCAAAACGGCGGCCCACGGGCTGGGTCTCGGTGGTGGTGGAGATGATGATGCCGTTACGGTCCAGGAACAGGGCGAAGGCCCCTTCCTTGCCGGGCAGGGCGGCCTTGAGCATGTTGCGGAATTCGGGCCCGGCGTCGAAGACGATGCCGATGCCCCCCACCACCTGGGCCGGATCTTCCACGTGCCGGATGGCGGCGTTGTAGATGTAGGTGGGAAAGCCGCCGTACAGCCAGCTTTTCTCGAAGGCGGAGACGCAGTACTGCTGGGAGGACTGGAGCCGGCAGACCCGGGCCACGTAGTCGGCCTCCACCCTTTTCCCCACCACGGCCAGGCCGTCCTGGTGCAAGTCCGAGGCGGCCACCACGTTGCCGGCCAGGTCATAGACGAACAGCCGGGTATAGACCGTGTACAGCCCGTTGATGTAGGCCAGGATGGCGTTGATCTTGTCTACGGCTTCCGGGGTGAAGTCCGCCTCGCTCATGAGGCGGCGGATGTCCGGCGTCAGGGCCCACCAGCGGCAGTCGTTGGCGCGCTCGTAGAGGTTACGGTCCATGATGTCTATCATCAGGCCGGCGATGAACTGGGCGTCGGCCAGGAGCGACGAGATCACCGTGCCGTACAGGTCGCGGATGGAGTCGGCAAAGAGCTTGCTGGTACGGTCCCCGGTTTCGGAAATCTGCTGCAGGATCACCTTCAGGCGGGACAGGTCGCCGCTGCCGCTGGAGGCCCCGGCCGCCATCACCTGACCGCTCCACACCACCCGGCGCAGGGCCAGGTTGATGGTGTCCGCGTCCCGGGCGATCTCGGCCAGGGCCGGGCAGAACTGTTCGGCATTGCTGAGAATGGCCGCCAGGGTGTCCTTGCCGATGATGTCCAGGGCCTTGCCCTGGATGTCCTTGAAGGCCGAGCTCAGGGGCACCATCACGTGACCACGCCAGCCCATGCCCAGGTAGCCCTGGTAGCCGGCCGTGGCGCATGTCTTGGCCAGGTATTCCCGGCCACCGAAGGCGACGATGCCGTAATCCCCCTCCACCATCTCCAGGCTGCAGCCCAGGGGGATGTGATGGATGTCGCTGGAGGCGATCACCCGCCCGGCCTCATCCAGCAAGAGCAGCACGGAACGGTCGTCCCCCGTGCCCAGGCGCTGGAAGATGCCGGCCATCTCATCGGCGAACTTGAAGGACAGGCAGAGCACGCCGATGGGCTCGCCGCTCTCCGGGTGCTCGATGCGCTGGGAGTAGATCAGGGCCTGGTCCTGGCCCGGGCGCAGGTCCGTGGCCCGGAAGGTCTCCACGTAGCCGCCGGAAGCCAGGGTCTCGGCCAGCAGGGGATCGGCGGAGGCGGTCAGGGGATGTTCGGTGTTCAGGTGAGTCAGCACCCGCCCCTTGGTATTGAGGATGATGATCTCGTCGTAGACCGTGTATTTGTCCCGGTACTCGGCCAGACGGGCCCGCAGGCATTCGCTGTTGGGGGCCCCGGCCTCCTGCAGGATGAACTGGCGGATGTTGTCGTCGGTGGCCAGGAAGCCCACGTCAGCGGTGCGCTCGAACAGGTTGCGGATGACGATGTCCACCACCACCTGGGCCTTGGAGCGCACTTCCAGCACCACCTTCCGGATGGTCTCCAGAATCAGGTTATCCATCAACTGGGCTTCCAGCTTGGCGAATCCGGCCCGGGTGCGGGCCATGGTGGGCAGGATGTTCTTGGCCTCCGCCGGACAGATCATCTTGGCGATGGTCTCGATCATGCGCCAGTTGAAATCCAGCTCGGTGAGCTCCCGCTCGCAACGGGCCACATTGCCCATGTAGGGGATGAAATCCTGCTTCAGGTGCTGCAGTTGATCCCTGGCCTTGCCTTCCATGTCTACCTCCCTTGGTGATGTAAAGAAGCGACCGCCGGCTTCTGGGGCAGGCTGGTCGCTTGATCGAACGTTAAAACCTTAGTTGAACCACAGAGACACAGAGACACGGAGGAAAAGCAGCCTGGATTCCCCTACCCAACCTCTGGGTGAGCGATGCAAACCATGCAAGCATTTTTTAAGACTTTCTCTGTGCTTCTGTGCCTCCATGGTGAAAAATTTTGTTTTAAATTAACAAGTTGGACCAGGCGATCCAGCTTGACCGAACGCTAAAACCTCAGTTGAACCACAGAGACACGGAGACACTGAGGAAAAGCAGCCTGGATTCCCCTACCCAGCCTCTGGGTGAGCGATGCAAACCATGCAAACATCTGTTTTATGACTTTCTCTGCGTCTCTGTGCCTCTGTGGCAAAGGTTTCTGTTCAACATTACCAAGCTGAATCAGGCAGCTAGCTTGATTCAACGTCAAAACCTCAGTTGAACCACAGAGACACAGAGACACGGAGGAAAAGCAGCCTGGATTCCCTACCCAACCTCTGGGAGAGCGATGCAAACCATGCAAGCATCTGTTTCAAGACTTTCTCTGCGTCCCTGTGCCTCTGTGGCAAAGGTTCAAGTTTTAAATCAACAAGTTGGATCAGGCGGTTACCGGGACTTCGCCCACCAGCTCGCTCCAGTCCGCTTCGACCACTTCCAGGCCCAGCTTCTTGCAGAAGCGGCGTTCCTTGTCATTGGGTTCGGGGAGCATCACCCAGCCGGCGGGGCTGCCAGCGCTGTAGATGATGTCGGCCATGACCATGCGTTCCGTGTCCCGGTTGAGGCGCAGGCCCATCAGCAGGTATTGCTTGCCCACCCGGCGCTCCTTGAGGAAGCCGGGGATGGAAAAGCCGCCCATCAGCTCGGTGATGTAATCCACGTAGTCCGCGTCGGAGGCGATGTAACTGGGCTTGGGCACGGGCGAGCCCATGGGCTTGAAGAGGATGGGCAGGGCCGGATTGACCGCTTCCGGGGCGATCTCCCGGTACCCCTCCGCCCCGTACTCGTAGAGCTTGAAGCGGTAGTCGGTGCCCCCCATGCGGGCGATGCCCATGATCAACAGGTGGGGCACCCCGGCGTAGGAATCCTGCAGCTGGGTATCCCGGTTGATGTCTACCACGTAGGGGGGACGGATTTCCTTGAGCCAGTCATGCAGGCGGGCCCGGGTCCAGGCGGTCTGCCCGTAGGTGCGGGTGAGGAATTTCTCCACGGCGCTGCGACCCCGCTTCAGTTCCACGTTCATGGCGGCCCGGGGGAACTCGTACATGAGCTTCGGGGACATGGGCTTGCCGCCGTTCAGGGCGATGATCAGGGAATCGCTGTCGGCGGGGATGGGCTGCCCGCCTTCCACGGCCACCACGTCCCGCAGGACGCCGCAGCCCAGGTAGGGCACGATGGAGCCGTCGTGAAGACCGGCAAGGAGTTTCTGGCGCAGTTCTGGTGTCATGTTGTGTGGCCTCTGTGGGGGAACACAGCACGACAGCAAATTTCACGCCGAGCCCGGAAAACCAGCAGGGACGCGCCCCCGGGCCAGGATGGCGGGGGCTTTGTCGGGTTCCCGACAAGCGCCGCCAGGCCCCGGAGAACTCAGGAAAGCCGTTGCAGCAGGGCGGGCACCTGGGCCGCCGGAACCGGCGGGCTGCACAGGAAACCCTGGTATTCATGGCACTGGTGCGCCAGCAGGAAGCCCAGCTGGGCTTCGCTTTCCACCCCTTCGGCAATGACCGTGCGCTGCAGCTCCCGGGCCATGCCCAGGACCATGCGCACGATGGCGGCGTCGTCGGGGTCGTGGCAGAGGTCGCGGATGAAGGACCGGTCGATCTTGATCTTGTCGATGGGGAAGCGCTTCAGGTAGGCCAGGCTGGAATACCCGGTGCCGAAATCGTCGATGGACAGGCGCACCCCCAGGGCCTTGAGCCGGACCAGGGTGGCGGCCGCCTGCTCCGGCTCCTGCATCAGCACGCTCTCGGTGATTTCCAGCTCCAGCCAGCGGGCCTCCAGGCCCGATCTTTCCAGGGCCCGGGCGACGCTGTCCACCAGGATGTCGCCCTGGAACTGCACGGCGGAGATGTTCACCGCCACCACCATGGGAGGCAGCCCCTGGTCCTGCCAGGCCCGGTTCTGGCGGCAGGACTCCTCCAGCACCCAGTCGCCGATGGGCAGGATCAGGCGGGTTTCCTCGGCCAGGGGAATGAAAGCCAGGGGCGAGATCAGCCCCAGCTCCGGGTGGGCCCAGCGCAGCAGGCTTTCAAAGCCGACAATGTGCCCGTTGCGGATTTCCACCTGGGGCTGGTAATGGAGCCGCAGCTCCCGGCGCTCCAGGGCGCCGCGCAGGTCGCTTTCCAGGCGCAGGCGCTCGGTGAGCCGCTGGTTCATGTCTTCGGAGAAGCAGCGGTAGCTGTTCTGCCCCGCATTCTTGGCGTCGTGCATGGCCGCATCGGCATTGCGCAGCAGCAGGGCCGCCTCCTTGCCGTCCCGGGGCACCAGGCAGATGCCGACGCAGGCGGTGCACACCACGTGATGCCCCTCGATCAGGATGGGCCGGGCCACGGCCTCCAGGAGCTTGCGGGTGACGCTTTCCACCCCGTGCAGGTCCACCCCGGAAAATCCGAACAGGATGCCGAACTGGTCGTCCCCCAGGCGGCCGATCACGTCCCGCTCCCGGAGCAGGCGCCGCAGGCGCCCGCCCATGCGGCGCAGGAGCTTGTCCCCGGCCGCGTGGCCATAGGCGTCATTGACCCGGCTCAGCTGATCCAGATCCAGGACCAGCAGGGCCCCGGCGCCCCCGGCCGCGAGCCAGTCCTCCAGATAGCGGGTGAAGCTGCTGCGGTTGGGCAGGTCCGTGAGGGGATCCATGTTGGTCAGGGTGTCGATGCGGGCCTCGGCGGCCTTGCGCTCGGACAGGTCGCGCATGAACACGGTCCAGTTCACCACCTGGTCCCCATTGACGATGGGCGTGGCCCGGCATTCCAGGGGCCGCTCCAGGCCGTTCTTGCAGCGCACCCAGGCCTCCCCGGACCAGCTGCCCTGCTCGGCCAGCCGCTCCCGGATCATGTCGAAGAAAGCGCCGTCGTGCCGGGGGGCGGCGAACTCCCGGGGGATGTGCCCCAGGACATCCTCCAGCTGGTAGCCGGTGAACTCGGTGAACGCCCGGTTGATCGCCACCGCCTCCATCCGCCCGTCCAGGATCAACAGGGCCTCGGTGCTATGGTCAAAGACCTGGGTGATCAGCCGCTGCCGGGCTTCCGCCTCGAAACGCTCGGACATGTCCCAGGCCACCCCGGCCAGGCCCCGGGGCTGCCCCTGTTCGTCGCACACCGGCACCCGGAGGAACTCGAAGGGGCGCCGCCCCAGGTCCCGGCCCAGGTCCAGCCACACCTCCTGACGCACCGGACCGCCCCGGGCATACACCTCCTGCTGCCCTTGCCGCAGCCGCTCTGCCTCATCGGGGGGAAACAGCTCGTCCACCGTATGCCCCACCACCTCTTCCATGGACTGTCCCTTGTAGCGGCAGAAGGCCTCATTCACTGCCAGGTAGCGACCATCCGTATCCAGCAGCCAGGCCGGGTCGGGGATGGAATCCAGCAGGGCCCGCCCCTCGCGGCTCTTGGCCTTGACCGCCTGGGTCATCTGCTCGGCCAGGGACAGGGCGTGGCGGTAGCGCAGGGTCCATACCCGCACCAGCAGCACCATGGCCAGGGTGGTGACGGCGCCGAGGAAGGCATAGACCTTGACCCGCTGGCGCCACTCCGCCAGGACCTGGACATCGGCCTGACCGACACTGACCACGAAGGGCACCCCCTGCAGCTGGCGGAAGTAGAACAGGCGCTCCACCCCGTCCAGGGCTCCGGCCCGACGGAAGCTGCCCTCGGTCCGGCCTGCTGCCAGGGCATCGAGGATGGGACTGTCGCCCAGGCGCTGTCCCAACTTCCGGGGCAGCTGGGGCCAGCGGGCCACCAGTTCCATGTCGCTGCCCCACAGGGCGATGACGCTGCCCTCCCCCAGGTGCAGGGTCGCGAAGAACTGTTCGAAGAAGTTGCTGCGCACCGCCGCCAGGACGATGCCGAGAAAGCGGCCCTGGCTGTCTTCCAGGCGCCGGGCATAGACGATCACCCAGTCCCCGGTGACCCGGGATTCCATCGGTTCGGAAACCACCAGGCCCACCCCGGGCTGGTCGCGCAGGGTGCGGAAATAGGAGCGGTCGGCGATGTTGACGTTGGCCAGCCGGCCGGTGGCATCGAACAGGTAGTTGCCCTGGGCATCGGCCACCCGGAAGCTGTGGGCCTCGGGAAACAGGGCCAGGGACTGGCTCAGGTTGGCCTGGATGGCGGCATCACCGGACCCGGCGGCGATGTCCTGCTGAAAGCGGGAAGCGAACTCCGAAAGACGCAGGTCCATCTTCTGGGACAGGGCCTCCAGGTGCCCTTCCAGAACCCGGGTCAGGGTGCCGGCGACCCGCTCGGCCACGAAGAGGTCGCGGCTGTGGGTCTGCTGCAGGTCCATGGCGATCCAGGCGCCCATGAGCAGCCAGAGCAGGACCACCAGGGCCACTCCGAAACGCAGACGTTCCTTGGCTGACACACTTCCCTCCCTTCTCGCCCGCCGGAAACCGCTGCTCCCGCGGCCCTGGGCACTCACGACAAGGCGCCGAGTGTAACAGATGTAACATTACTTTTTATGCCATACGACATAAGCAGGGCGACGGCTGGACGCCCCCTGGCGGCAAGTCCCTAGAGAAAAGCGCATTCGGCGCCATAGACGCCGCCGATCACAAGAAATTCCTCTTCCCCCTGCAAGGTGCCGGGCAGCAAGCGGCAGTGGAACAGCACCTTGGTCACCGGCACCTGCAGGGTAAGGATGAAATCCCCGAATTCCCCGGCCCGTTCCCGGTTGCAGGTGAAGGAGTTGAGGCTGTTCAGGAGCAGTACCGGCCGCCCCCCGGGACCGTCGGCGAGCCGCTCGTGTTCCCCCAGGTGGTTCACCCCCCGGTGCAGGGTCAGATGGCTGACGCCCGGTTGCTGCCGGGCGAACTCGTACTGGCAGTAGGCATAGACCAGGTCCAGCTGGGCTTCCAGGGCATTGGTGCCGTACAGGCCCTGGGCCCGCATCTCCACGTAGCGCTGGTAGGCGGTGCCGCCCTGGTCCCGCAGGGGTTCGCCGTGGTAGCGGGGCAGGAGGCCGAAGCGGGATTCCACCCAGCCTTTCATCACCGCCCCCTCGCGGCTGTCGGAATCGAAGCTCCAGCCCCGCAGCATGCGCACGTAATTGGCCTTGGCCCGGCCCTTGGGGCCGCCGCTGAAACCCGCCTCCTCCAGGTGGTCCAGGCAGAAGTGCACGGTCACGTAGTCCTGGAAGATTTCCGCCCGGCGCCCGGGCTCCGGGGTGGCGTCCAGGCGCCGCAGCAGGTCCCGGTGCAGTTCTTCCACCCCGTCCAGCTTCAGGGGCGCCGGGTGCCGCTGGTAGCTGAGGCTGCCCAGGATCACCGCCGGCAGGTTGCAGCGGTTGATGGGCAGACGGGCATCCCGGGGCAGTGTGGGTTCTTTGTCGGCAGCCCTACAAAGCGTAGGGGAATTGTCGCATCCAGGCGCTTCGCCAAAAAACTGACGATCTGTATTTTTCATTTGAAAATCAGCTACTTGATTATTTATTTTGGAGCTGGCACGGTCCGTGCAGTAGGTGTGGTGCGACCCCTTAGATTCCTCGCAATCGAATCACTCGACTGACTCAAAGGAGATTACACCATGGCAAAACTGCGTCAATGCGCCATCTACGGCAAAGGCGGTATCGGCAAGTCCACCACCACCCAGAATCTGGTGGCTGCACTGGCCGAATCCGGCAAGAAGGTAATGATCGTCGGCTGCGACCCCAAGGCCGACTCCACCCGTCTGATCCTGCACAGCAAGGCCCAGAACACCGTGATGCACCTGGCTGCTGAAGCCGGCTCCGTGGAAGACCTGGAACTCGAAGACGTGATGGCCATCGGCTTCGGCGGCGTCAAGTGCGTCGAGTCCGGCGGTCCTGAGCCCGGCGTCGGCTGTGCCGGCCGCGGCGTGATCACCGCCATCAACTTCCTGGAAGAAGAAGGCGCCTACGACGAAGACCTGGACTTCGTGTTCTACGACGTGCTCGGCGACGTGGTGTGCGGCGGTTTCGCCATGCCCATCCGCGAGAACAAGGCCCAGGAAATCTACATCGTCTGCTCCGGCGAAATGATGGCCATGTACGCCGCCAACAACATCGCCAAGGGCATCGTGAAGTACGCCAACTCCGGTGGTGTGCGTCTGGCCGGCCTGATCTGCAACTCCCGCAAGACCGACCGGGAAGACGAACTGATCATGGCCCTGGCTGCCAAGCTGGGTACCCAGATGATCCACTTCGTGCCCCGTGACAACGCCGTGCAGCACGCTGAAATCCGCCGCATGACCGTGATCGAGTACGACCCCACCGCCAAGCAGGCCGACGAATACCGGGCCCTGGCCAACAAGATCAACAACAACACCAAGTTCGTCATCCCGACCCCCATCGAGATGGAAGAGCTGGAAGAGCTGCTGATGGAGTTCGGCATCATGGAAGCCGAGGACGAATCCGTCGTGGGCAAGACCGCTGCCGAACTGGCCGCCGAAGCCGCCTGATTTCCGGCAGGTTGTACCGCATCACCCAATGATCCATTGAGCGCCTGGCACGAATAAGTGCCGGCGCGACGAAAGGAAAACATTATGGCAGCGCTCACTCGTGAAGCCACCGAGGCCCTGATCGCCGAAGTGCTCGAGGTATATCCGGAAAAGGCCAAGAAGGACCGGGCCAAGCACCTGATGATCAACGACAAGACGTTGGAATCCTCGAAGAAGTGCATCACCTCCAACCGCAAGTCCCTGCCTGGCGTCATGACCATGCGGGGCTGCGCCTACGCCGGTTCCAAGGGCGTGGTGTGGGGTCCCATCAAGGACATCATCTCCATCTCCCACGGCCCCATCGGCTGCGGCCAGTACGCCCGTGCCGGCCGTCGTAACTACTACGTGGGCACCACCGGTGTGGATGCTTTCTGCGAACTGAACTTCACCTCCGATTTCCAGGAAAAGGACATCGTGTTCGGTGGCGACAAGAAGCTGGCCAAGCTGATCGAGGAAATCGAACAGCTGTTCCCCCTGAACAAGGGCATCTCCGTGCAGTCCGAATGCCCCATCGGCCTCATCGGTGACGACATCGAAGCCGTCTCCAAGAAGGCTGCTGCCGCCATCGGCAAGCCCGTGGTGCCGGTGCGCTGCGAAGGCTTCCGCGGTGTGTCCCAGTCCCTGGGCCACCACATCGCCAACGACTCCGTGCGCGACTGGATCCTCTCCAACCGCGACGGTCAGGCCTTCGAAACCACCCCCTACGATGTGGCCATCCTCGGTGACTACAACATCGGTGGTGACGCCTGGGCTTCCCGCATCCTGCTCGAACAGATGGGTCTGCGCGTGGTGGCTCAGTGGTCCGGCGACGGCACCCTGGCCGAAATGGAGAACACCCCCAAGGTCAAGCTGAACCTGCTGCACTGCTACCGTTCGATGAACTACATCAGCCGCCACATGGAAGAGAAGTACGGGATTCCATGGCTGGAGTACAACTTCTTTGGTCCCACCAAGATCGCCGAGTCCCTGCGCAAGATCGCCAGCTTCTTCGACGACAAGATCAAGGAAGGTGCCGAGCGCGTCATCGCCCAGCACAAGGAAATGATGGACGCCGTGATCGCCAAGTACCGTCCCCGCCTCGAAGGCAAGAAGGTCATGCTGTACGTGGGCGGCCTGCGCCCCCGTCACGTGGTCGGCGCCTACGAGGACCTGGGCATGGAAGTGGTCGGCACCGGCTACGAGTTTGCCCACAACGACGACTACGACCGGACCATCAAGGACATGGGTGACGCCACCCTGATCTACGACGACGTGACCGGCTACGAGTTCGAAGAGTTCGTGAAGGCCTGCAAGCCCGACCTGATCGGCTCCGGCATCAAGGAAAAGTACGTCTTCCACAAGATGGGCGTGCCCTTCCGTCAGCTGCACTCCTGGGACTACTCCGGCCCCTACCACGGTGTGGATGGCTTCGCCATCTTCGCCCGGGACATGGACATGACCCTGAACAACCCCTGCTGGTCCAAGCTGACCCCGCCCTGGGTCAAGAAGGACGAAGTCGCAGAGAAGAAAGCAGCCTGATGCCTCATCCCCCCTCCTCCGGGAGGGGGATGAAGGACAAGCCCTTATCCCAACTTTCGCGCGTATCCACGGATAGGTGGTGCGAGCAAAGGAGATCAAGATGCAAGACGTAGAGAACATCAAGCCCTGTTACCCCCTGTTCCGTCAGGACGAGTACAAAGCCTCCATCGGCGCCAAGCGGGAACAGTTCGAGGAAAACCCCGGTGCCGCCAAGGTGGCCGAGACCTTCGCCTGGACCACCACCAAGGAATACCAGGACCTCAACTTCCAGCGTGAAGCCCTGACGGTGAACCCCGCCAAGGCCTGCCAGCCCCTGGGCTCCGCCCTGTGCGGCCTGGGCTTCCACAAGAGCCTGGTGTACATCCACGGTTCCCAAGGTTGCGTGGCTTACTTCCGCACCTACTTCAACCGTCACTTCAAGGAACCCATCGCCTTCATCGCCGACTCCATGACGGAAGATGCAGCCGTGTTCGGGGGCCAGAAGAACGTCCATGAAGGTCTGGCCAACGCCACCCGCCTGTACGGCGCCGAGATGATCGCCATGTCCACCACCTGTATCGCGGAAGTGATCGGTGATGACTTGAACGCCTTCATCAACAACGCCAAGAACGAGGGCTACCTGGATAAGGACTTCCCCGTCCCCTTCGCCCACACCCCTTCCTTCGTCGGTTCCCACATCACCGGCTGGGACAACATGGAAGAAGGCATCCTGCGCTATTTCACCCTGAATGAAATGGAAGGCAAGAAGGTCGGCTCCAACGGCAAGATCAACATCGTCCCCGGCTTCGAGACCTACCTGGGCAACTACCGCGTCATCAAGCGGATGCTGAAGGAAATGGACGTGGATTACACCTTCCTGTGTGATCCCGAAGAAGTGCTGGACACCCCCGCCGATGGCGAGTTCCGCATGTACGCCGGCGGCACCACGATCCCCGAGATCAAGGATGCCCCCAACGCCATCACCACCTTCCTGCTGCAACCCCAGCACCTGGAAAAGACCCGCAAGTTCGTGGAAAACACCTGGAACCAGGAAGTGCCCAAGATCACCATCCCCATGGGCGTGAATGGCACCGACGAGTTCCTGATGGCGGTCTCCCAGGCCACCGGCAAGGCCATCCCCGAGTCCCTGACCAAGGAACGCGGCCGCCTGGTGGACATGATGACCGACTCCCACGCCTGGCTGCACGGCAAGAAGATGGCCATCTTCGGTGACCCCGACTTCGTCTATGGCATGGTCGGCTACATGCTGGAACTGGGGATCGAGCCCACCCACATCGTCTGCAACAACGGTTCCAAGCGTTGGGGCAAGGCCGTGGAAAAGCTGCTGGCCGAATCCCCCTACGGCGTGCATGGCAAGGTGTATGTGGGCTGCGACCTGTGGCACCTGCGCAGTCTGTGCTTCACCGACAAGCCTGACTTCCTGATCGGCAACAGCTACGGCAAGTTCATCCAGCGTGACACCCTGTACAAGGGCAAGGAGTTCGAGGTTCCCCTGATCCGTCTGGGCTTCCCCATCTTCGACCGTCACCACCTGCACCGGATGACCACCATGGGCTACGAGGGCGGCATGTACATCCTCACCACCCTGGTCAATGCGGTCCTGGAGCGTCTGGACGACGAAACCCGCGGCATGGGCACCACCGACTACAACCACGACCTGGTTCGTTAAGACGTAGCGGGCGCCCCGGTCGGGAACGGAACTCTCCGCTCCCGACCGGGCACTCCCCCCTCACGACAGGAGAAGCCACATGGCCAACATCATGATTCGCCAGAACGCCGCCGGTGGCCTGGTGTTCTACCTGCCCAAGCGGGACCTGGAAGCCGACATCCAGTCCATCGAATTCGACACTCCGGAAAAATGGGGCGGCGAACTGAAGCTGGAAAACGGCGGCAGCTACTACGTGGACCCCATACCCAAGCCGGCCCGCCTGCCGATCTCGGTGCGCGCCAAACGCCTGGGTGCGGCGGAAGACTAAAAAACACGAGCAACAACGGAAAACAAGGAGTTGCATCATGGCAATGAAGATCAATCCCGATGAATGCACCATGTGCGGTGATTGCGCCCCGGTCTGCCCGACCAAGGCCATCAGCGAAGGCAAGATGACCTTCAAGGTCAATGCCGACCTGTGCACCGAATGCGACGGCCATGCCGATTCGCCCAAGTGCATGGACGTCTGCCCCGCAGGCTGCATCGCCTACGCCTGAGGCATGAGCCGGAAGGGCTGTCCTTCCGGCTCCCCCAACTCTCACCAGGAGCGTCCCATGTCCGAGACTCCCATTGCCTCCCGCGAAGCCGCCCTGCGTATTGCCCACGCGGCCCGCACCCTGAATGGCCTGGATGTAAAAGCCTTTGTGGGCGCCCTGGCCGACCGTTACGACCTGCCCCTGACCGAGACCAAGCTGGCCTGCATCACCGTCGAGGACCTGCGCGAAATCCTGGCCGGCAGCCATGCCGAAGCCGGTTGCGTGGTCGGCGTGGAGATGGAAGAACTGAAGGCCGTCATCAAGCTCTTCAAGGGCGAAGGGGTGGAAGGCAGCGATCTGCCCCCGGTGGAAAGCTACAGCGAAGGGGAAATGCCCCAGTCCATCCGCGTCGCTATCGCCGCCAACCGGGGCGAGAACCTGGACGGCCACTTCGGCTCCTGCGAGCGCTTCCTGATCTACCAGGTCTCCCCCACCGCCATGAAACTGGTGGAAGTGCGCGGCGCCCTGGAAGCCGACCAGGAAGAGGACAAGAACGCCGCTCGGGCCGCCCTGATCAAGGACTGCCAGATCCTCTACCTGCAATCCATCGGCGGTCCCGCCGCTGCCAAGGTGGTGCGCGCCGGGGTGCATCCCATCAAGGTCCCCAAGGGCGGTCCGGCCCGGGAAGTCCTGGCCAAGCTCCAGGAACACCTGCGTACCCCGCCCCCCTGGCTGGCCCGCATCATGGGCGTCCCGGCCGCTTCCCTGGCCAAGTACGAGGAAGACCTGGCCGACGAGGAGGCATGATGATCACCCAGGAAACCCTCCAGGCCGTGGCAGCGGCCGCCCCGGGCAAGACCGCCTTCCAGCTGCGGGAACAGTTTCCCGGGGTGATGTTCACCGAATGCGGCGAGGATGACGTGCCGGCCCGGCTCAATCCCGTCCTGGAAACCCCCGGCCACTACTTCTTCCTGTTTACCAACGCCAGTGGCCACTGCCTGGAATTCACCAGCGATTTCGCCTCGGCCACCGGCGTTGTCGTCGCGGCCCGGGCCGATGGCTGCTGAAGACAGCCGCGCCGTCCCCGCTCCGGAGGCCCTGGCCACCGGGCTCTGCGACGGCTGCATCCACGCCGCCGGGCTCCTGCCCCGGGGCGGCTGCCGCCCGGGGGACACCTGCATCCGCGCCCACAGCGGCCGGCAGATCGACCGCTTCCTGCGGCTGCACCGGGACGAGGCCGAACACTACCTGGGCGACCTGTTCTGGGAACGGCGCGCCATCGCCGCCCGCTACGCCCCGGTGGAACGCATCGGCGCCCTGATGCATGACCCGGACGAAGTGGTGCGCCGGGTGGTGGCCGAGCGGATTCCCGTGGAGCAACTGCTCGGCATGGTGCGCGACCCGGACCGGGAAGTGCGCCTCTCCGTCGCCGCCCGCCTGCCTGCCACCGACCTGGGCGCCCTGCTCAAGGACCCCGACTACCTGATCCGCGTCACCCTGGCCCGACGCCTGCCCCACGGCCAGCTGGCCCGCCTGGCCCGGGACCCGGAACGGGAAGTGCGCAAGGCCGTGGCCCAGCGTCTGCCCCCCTTCGCCCTGTACACCCTGGCCGACGACGCCGAAGCCGAAATCCGCGCCATCGTCGCCGCCCGGGGCCTGCCCGAAACCGCCGCCGACCTGCTCCAGGACCCGGAATGGTGGGTACGGCTGGCCGCCGTGCACAATGCCCCGCCGGAAACCCTGGCGCCCCTGCTGAACGACCCGGAAGCCGAAGTCCGGGAAGCCGTCCGGCACCGGCTCCAGGACCCCGGCCCCAACAGCGGCGGGATGCCTCCCCACGCAATACCCTCCCCCCATTCGACCCAATCCACATCCAAGGACGGATCATGAAGGACACCCTGGCCTGGCAGGAATACTGCAAGAATCTCGCCCCCAGCATTCAGGAATGCTGCAGCCGCACCCCGGTCTCCGGCGGTCCTGCCGCCCTGGTCAAGCAACTGGACCAGGAACTGCCCGAATGGCAGTTCCGGCACCGCTTCAACCGGGGCGGCTGGTACCGCCTGGGCGGCGTCGTCGATGCCGCCGGGCAAGGGGTGGCCGACAACCTGGAAACCTGGGCCGAAACCGCCCTGGAAGCCCGCGACGGGGACCTGGGCCAGCTCCTCGACGATCTGGAAGCCACGCCCCTGTACGCCACCCGCCTGGTGGGCAGCACCCACTACCTGGTAGCCCCGGCCGGCGAAAACCCGGCGGATTTCCTGCAACTGGAAATCGAGGAACTCCAGGAAGTACGCAGCCACCGCCTGGGCGAAGGGGACCCCTCCAGCCTCAACGAACTGGTGGACCCGGCCGCCCTGCCGCCCCGACCCCACCCCCTGGGCCTGCCCGTGTACCGCTTCCGCCGCCTCCTGCACGTGGGCGCCACCCTGCAGCGCATGGCCGCCCAGAGCCCCGAGCCGCCCCCGATCCAGCGCCTCCTTAACGACTGGAACCACAGCAGCGCCGGCCACACCACGGCGCTCAACAACCACTGGGTCATCGCCCTGCGCGAATACCTGGACCGCTACCAGCAGACCCAGTATCGGGCCCAGCCCATCGCCATCCTCTCCGGCAAGCCCCCCGCCTTCGACGTGAGCCAGGGCACCAACGAGCTGAAGCTCCAGGCCGCCCTGCAAGCCTTCGACCGGGAAGTCGGCTACCCCCTGGCCTGGTTCTTCCACATGCTCACCACCAAGGCCGTGCCCCACTGGGTCGCCCAGACCGTGGTGGAAGACGCCCTGGCCGGCTTCGCCTACCTGCCCCAGCGGGACGTGGAAGTGGTGCGCAACTGGCTGCACCGTCCCTACACGGTGTAAATCTGAAACCGTGGTTGAACCACAGAGACACAGAGCCCCAGAGAAAAACAAGACCTGGATGGGGGCACGCTCAAGATGCCCCCAAATTCACAAGCGATTGTTTTCAAGAATTTATCCGTGACGCGGCAGGAGGCTTTCAGGTTGAATCGTTTGATCGGGATAGGGGGTATTGGCTTTATGCTCCGAGGCCGGAGGCCTGCGGGAAGAGGCTGGATTTTAGGGTGGAAAATCGCGTCCCCGATGATTCGCTCTTCATTGAGTGTTCTTGGCTGACCACCCTGGAAGTTTCATCGATGGAGTCCCGTAAAAGCCAAACCTCTACCGCCTCCCCCTGACAGCACCTAATATTTTTTTAAATCCTTGCAACCAAACCATTTAGTAGAATTAAAAGAATCACATGGGCTTAACTCACCTTCAGAGTCATCAATTAACCATGGAACCCCATTGGCATTTCCGGCGCCAACATTTTTTGTATTGTATCTAGGTGTATCATATTTGGTAGCCTCAGTAGGCTGAAGGACTTGTGGTTGATTTTCGAGGAGTGATTCGGCCGCTGATACCCTGGCCTTCGCAACGTCCCAGACACTTGACAAGCCTACCATAAGCGGTATGCCACGATTCAGTCCCCAGATATCAGCTTTTTGGGTCGGGACATTGTAACGGTTAGCGTACCAACTCATGCCTGTCAACTCCAACGGCAATCCTCCTGAGTAAGCAATGTCATTACCCCTACCAGCGAAGAACTTTATGTGCGCTTCCCAGAAAGTGGCTACGTCGGTATAGGCCTCAATGGCTTTCTGATAAAGATCGGCGGCTTCATTTTCGTGAGGGTACTTAATTTTGGACTTGGCGATAGAGACCTCTGTTGCCAACTGTTGTATATATGAAAGATACTGCTGAAACGTAATTCCGACGTCGATTGCACTTTTTATCGCAGTTGCAGCACGGGATGCTCCTCCCCAGCGGGTCTTTATCTCTTGTGTGCGTTCTCGCGCTGTCCCTTCAAGGGATTTCTCAGGGGGGGAGTGCGGACTGACCTGCATTGGCGCCTTTGCAGCCAGCCGAGTGGCTGATTCCAAGCATTCAATCCGTTTCGTAGGGTTCTTGATCGCTCGACAAGCATCTATTATTTTTTCGGCGTCGTTCGTGGAAGCTGACATTGCAGAAAATGACAATCCCCACACAGAAACAGCGCTGACCACCACCACGCAGTTTTTAATTAACTTAAACACAGACACATTCCCCAACTGATAAGATTTATCCTTAATACACTGCATTGTGCCTCAGAAAAATATTCAACATGGAACAAAAAGGGCCAGGCTCACTTTTCACGTTCTCCAGCTAAAGCAAAAACCCAGTGCCGCTTGATAGCTGTCGTCTCAATCAATTCACCTGCAGCAGCATTATCGATCGTGATTAAAGTCTGGCTTCGCCACGACTTATCAAGCGTTGCATTCAATATTTTCAGCTTATCCGCCACATTTACTGCGCCTTGGATTTCAGCCAGATCCACATGAACACTCATTTTTTGCCCCACCAATCATCTCCACGCATCGCACAATTAGCCTGACACCACTACCTCGCATACCGCCTACCAATCACAGAGGTCACACTTACCCCTCCCCAAAAAAATCCGGTTACCCCATGCAAAACACGTATTCACACATCAACAAACCCGGATATACAGCCGCCCAATCCGGCCTGCACTATTTCTTCATAGCTGGCATCCACCAAATGAGGAGAAAAATCAACGAACATCTTCTCTCCATCCCCTACCTCTTCCAGGGACCACCAGGATGCCTCGCATTCGCCACAACAGACAAAAACCCTTCCCGTCTTTCTGCAGATAGCAAAAGCCAAATAATCCTGCTCACAGCGGGGGCAAACCGAGTAAAGATATATTCTGGCCATTCCCGCCATTCACCCTGTTCGCCATAAGCGCAAATAAACCCCGGCTCTGGAGCAGCATTCTTCCAGCATTTCCCCTGGAACCACCGCTTCATTTCCCATAACGCCGGTACAACTCGATGAGGTCCACCAGCATCTGCCATTCCTGACCGTCGTACATGGCCGCTCCATACATGCCGGCCAGCACCATCACCCCGTCGCCTACGGCCAGATGGCCCGCGCAATTGCCTATCGCCAGGGGCAGCCCTGCGTCCTCGAACTTGCCATCCTTGATGGTCCACACCCCATAGTCGTTGGTGCACCAGACCCGGTCCTGATACCACTCCATATCTTCCAGGCGCAGACTCAAGCCGCCATCGTGGATTTTTTCCCAGCGATTCTCCCGGCCTCGGAATACCGCGCCACTCCGCCCGCCGATATAAACCTGTCCATCGCCTCCGCAGCAGACGTTGTATAGATCCATGTGGCTGGGAAAGGGGATCTGCTTCCAGCGCTTTCCGTCGTAGTGCCAGACATCGCCTTCACCCCCCACGGCATAGAGGTCGTTGGCAGAAAACCCGTGAATGTCGTCAAAGCCATAGTCGTTTTCATCGACCTTGCGCTTGACCTTGGGGAGCGGCAGGCTCTTGTCCCACAGGGGAACCCAGTGATTTGGACCTTCACGCCGGCACACACTGCGCCGACCGCCTACACCATAAACATAGCCATCTATGCGGCGTAATTTCCCTATGCCACCTCGTTGCGGGCCGGTTTCGTCATCGAACGGGACCTGGGTTTCCACCTGATCGTAGCCGCTACCCCTTGCATACACCTGAGCTTTGTAATCCACCGCAACGGCATGGGGCTTCGGCACTTCTGAAACCTCGATATTGATAATCCGAAAGCCCGTCAGGTCGGCATATCCGTACCGCTTCTCCTCAGGCCAGTCCAGAATCAGATTCGTGAGCCTTTTGACCACTTCTGATTCGTCCGGATCGCTGTCCCCCTCCTCCAGCTCGTACTCCTGGCGCCCCAGGAGATAGATGATCGAGCGGCTGCGCACAGCGCAATCCACGAAATGAAAATTCCGGAAATACTCATCAAACGACAGCTTGTCCACGCCATTACCCGCACAGTGTTTTGAGACCAAGGGGGATTGTGGCGGCCCCGGCCGCAATTGTCACCCGAATGGCATTTCCGGCAACCCGCCACCGCTCACGAGTCCCGCGGGCCGGTGCGGCCGCTGCCCTCGGGGCCTGCCTGGGGCAAAGCCCTACTGCAGCCCCAGGCGCATGACCCGCATTGCCGAGGGGGCGAAGCCGAAGCTGGCGTAGAAATGCTGGGCGCGCAGGTTGTCGTGGTCGGTGAGCAGGGTGACCCGGGCCAGGCCCTCGCGGCGGGCCCAGGCCAGGACCTCCGTCACCAGCAGCCGGGCCAGGCCGCGGCCCCGGTAGTCGGCCTGGATGATCAGGTCTTCGAGTATGCCCACGGGCGCCCCTTCGGCGGTACTCACGGTGAGCAGCAGGTTCACCATGCCCCGCACTTCCCCCCCCTGACGCAGTACGAACAGGCGCCCGGCAGCCGGGTTGTCGAGCAGCATCTGCAGGCCCCGCTGCTGTTTTTCCGGCTGGGGCCGGAAGTCGTGTTCCTGGGCGAACAGGGCGCCAAGCAGGGCCACCATGGCGGGCAGGTCGGCGTTGCTGGCGGGGCTGACCTGGAATTCCTGGGCAAGGTCGGACATGGGTTTTCTCCAAAAAAGGTGGCGGGGATTATGTCCCAAAGCTGCTCCCCGCCGGGGGATTGTCGCCTTTGCGACAGCGACAACAAGCCGACAATCGCTTATGAATCATTGGTTTATTTAGTGGCACCGCTCTTGCTAGAGCTAGAGCGAACCACTGGAGATGCCCATGAAAGCCAGCGAAATCCAGGCCCTGCTCGACGAGCCCGCCTGCAGCCACAACACCAAGGAGAAGTCCGGTTGTGCCCGGCCCAAACCCGGCGCCACCGCTGGCGGCTGCTCCTTCGACGGAGCCCAGATCGCCCTCCTGCCCATCGCCGACGTGGCCCACATCGTCCATGGTCCCATCGCCTGTTCGGGCAATTCCTGGGACAACCGGGGCACCCGCTCCTCCGGCCCCTCCCTGTTCCGGGTCGGGATGACCACCGACCTGTCGGAAACCGACGTGGTCATGGGCCGGGCCGAAAAGCGCCTGTTCCATGCCATCAAGCAGGCGGTGGAGAACTACAAGCCGGCGGCCGTGTTCGTCTACGCCACCTGCGTCACCGCCCTGGTGGGTGACGACATGGAGGCCGTGTGCAAGGCCGCTGCCGAACGCTGGGGCGTGCCGGTGATCCCGGTGGATGCGGCCGGTTTCTACGGCACCAAGAACCTGGGCAACCGCCTGGCCGGCGAAGCCATGTTCAAGTACGTGATCGGCACCGCCGAGCCCCGCCCGGCCCGGCCCCACCCGGCCGGCATTCCCACCTACGACGTGAATCTGATCGGCGAGTACAACATCGCCGGGGAATTTTGGAAGGTGGCGCCCCTGTTCGACGAGCTGGGCCTGCGCATTCTCGGCACCCTGTCCGGCGACGCCCGTTTCCACGAGGTGCAGACCATGCACCGGGCCCGGGTGACCATGGTGGTGTGCGCCAAGGCGCTCCTGAACGTGGCCCGCAAGATGCAGGAGCAGTTTGGCATTCCCTTCTTCGAAGGCAGCTTCTACGGGGTCAAGGACACCTCCCAGGCCCTGCGGGACTTCGCCCGCATGATCGGCGACCCGGACCTGATGGCCCGCACCGAGGCAGTCATCGCCCGGGAAGAAGCCAAGGCCGATGCCGCCCTGCAGCCCTGGCGCGAACGCCTCAAGGGCAAGCGGGTGCTGCTGTACACGGGCGGGGTGAAATCCTGGTCCATCGTCTCGGCCCTCCAGGATCTGGGCATGACCGTGGTGGCCACCGGCACCAAGAAGTCCACCGAGGAGGACAAGGCCCGCATCCGCGAGCTGATGGGGGAGGACGCCAAGATGATCGACGACGGCAGCCCCAAGGCCCTGCTCTCCACCTACAAGGAATACCGGGCCGACATCCTGATCGCCGGGGGCCGCAACCTGTACACGGCCCTGAAGGCCCGCATCCCCTTCCTGGACATCAACCAGGAGCGGGAATTCGGCTACGCCGGCTACGAGGGCATGGAAGAACTGGCCCGGCAGCTGGCCCTGTCCATCGAGAGCCCGGTCTGGCAGGCCGTGCGCACCCCGGCCCCCTGGGCCAGACAGAACGCCACCGGCACCGTGCTGGCTGCGTAAACAGGAGCAAGGTCATGGCTGAAATCATCAAAACGGTGAAGCCCCTGGCGGTGAATCCCCTCAAGTCCAGCCAGCCCCTGGGGGCTTCCCTGGTGTTCCTGGGCCTGGACAAGGCCATGCCCCTGATGCATGGCTCCCAGGGCTGCACCGCCTTCGGCAAGGTGTTCTTCGTGCGCCACTTCCGGGAGCCGATTCCGCTCCAGACCACGGCCATGGACCAGGTCTCCTCCATCATGGGCGCCGACGAGAACATCGTCGAAGCCCTCGCCACCCTCTCGGAAAAGAGCAAGCCCGAGGTCATCGGCCTGGTGACCACCGGCCTCTCGGAAACCCAGGGCACCGACATCCACCGGGCCATCAAGGAGTTCCGCGCCGCGCACCCGGAGTTCGACCAGGTGACGGTGGTGCCGGTGAATACCCCTGATTTCCTGGGCTGCCTGGAAACCGGTTTCGCCCTGGCCCTGGAATCCCTGATCGAGGTGATGGTGCCGGAAGGCCGCGTCGCCGGCCGCCGTCCCAAGCAGGTGAATGTGCTCGCCTCCAGCATGCTCACCCCGGGGGACGTGGAGGCCATCAAGGAATGGGTGGAGGCCTTCGGCCTGCGCCCGGTGGTGCTGCCCGACATCGCCGATTCCCTGGACGGCCACCTGGTGGAGGCCGAGTTCTCCGCCCTCACCATCGGCGGCACCCCCAGGAGCGAGATTGCCAGCATGGGGGAATCCGCAGCCACCCTGGTGATCGGCCGTTCCCTGGACAAGGCGGCCGACAAGCTCCAGGCCCGCACCGGCGTGCCCGACTACCGCTTCAACGGGCTCATGGGCCTGGCTGCCTGCGATGCCTTCACCCAGGCCCTGGCGGAGATTTCCGGCAAGCCCGTGCCTGAGAAGGTGGAACGGCACCGGGACCAGCTCCAGGATGCCATGGTGGATTCCCACTTCATGCTCGGCTTTGCCCGACTGGCCATTGCCGCCGACCCGGACCTGCTGGTGATGCTGGGCAACTTCGCCCTGGGCATGGGGGCCCAGATCGTCGCCGCCGTCTCCCCGGTACGGGCGGAAACCCTGGCGGAGCTGCCCATCGGCAGCATCACCATCGGCGACCTGGAGGACCTGGAACACCAGGCCCAGCGCCACGGGGCCCAGCTCATGCTGACCAACTCCCACGGGGCCGAGAGCGCCCGCCGCCTGGGGCTGCCGCTGCTGCGCGTGGGTTTCCCCCAATACGATCTGGTGGGCGGCTACGCCCGCGCCTGGGTGGGCTACCGGGGTTCCCGGCAAGCCCTGTTCGACCTCGCCAACCTCCTGCAGGCCCAGCACCATGACACCCGACCCTATCGATCCCTGTACTGGCAGGACAGCCCCAGAGCCCACGAAACCGGGACGGCGGCTGCGCCTGGTCTGGTCCACTGAAACGGAGCCCCCCGTCATGCTCAAGCTCGCCTTCGCCTCCGATGACCGGGTCCGGGTCAACCAGCACTTCGGTGCCGCCACCGCCTTCGTCATCTACCAGGTCAGCCCCCAGGGGGCCAGCGTCCATGGCTTCGGGGAATTCCCCGAGGAAGCCATGGACGGCAACGAGAACAAGCTCCAGGCCAAGGTGGATTTCCTGGCCGGCTGCGACGCGGTATTCGTCCATGCCATCGGCGCTTCCGCCATCAAGCAGCTGCTGGCCAAGGGGGTGCAACCGATCCGGGTCAGCGAGGTGGATGCCATCGAGGACCTGCTCAAGGAAGTGAGCACGGCCATGGTGGAAGGCGGCGTGCCCTGGATCGACCGGGCCCTGGCGGCCCAGGCCAAGGCCAGCGGCCCGGACCGGTTCGCGGCCATGGAAGCGGAAGGCTGGGACGGCTGATGCAGGACCACGAAATTCCTCAGGGCACCATCCTCGCCCTGCACGACGGCAAGGCCACGGTGCGGGTGGATACCGGCGGCTGCAATGGCTGCGGCCACGGCAGCAGCTGCAGCGTCGGGCGCATGGCCTCCGGCCGGGTCACCCGCCTGGAACTGGACGCCCCCCCGGGGTTGAGGGTCGGCGAGCGGGTCAGCCTCGCGCCCCCCGCCACCGGCCTGCCCCTGATGGCTGCCCTGGGCTACCTGCTGCCCGCCTTTGCCCTGGTGCTGGGCGCCGGCCTGGGCCTGAGCCTGAGCGGCAGCGACGGGGGCACGGCCCTGGGCGCCCTGGCCGGTTTTCTCCTCGCCCTGGTCCTGGTGCGGCTGCTGTCCGCCCTGCGCCCCGGCCTGATGCCGGTGCCCCGCATCGAACCCCTGTCCACCCGCAGCATTTCCATCGTCCCCCTTTCTTACACGGAGCCCCACCATGAGCGCTGAAGCCGTCACCGAACGCGATCCGATTCTCGACACCGATTTCATCAAGGAAATGGCCCGCCAGATGCGCGCCCTGGACACCTACGGGGTCTACAACGGCTGCTCCGTGGAGCAGATTCTCGACCCCTTCATCATGACCAAGGAAAAGAAGGCCGAGATTCCCCTGGTGGGCGACCCCGATGAAGAGACCCTGGCCCGGGTCAAGGCCCTCTACAACGCCATCTCGGTGCTCATCGAGAAGGAATGCAAGCTGATGGCCGTGCCCCTGGTGCATCTCACCCACGAAGGTTTCGGCCGGGCCCTGATCACCGTCGGCAAGCTGGTGGTCATCGACAAGACCCTGCGCGACGTGCATCGCTTCGGTTTCCCCAGCCTCTCCAAGATGAAGGACGAGGCGGACAAGCTCCTGGGCGTGGCCCTGGAGCGGGTCGGCATGTATCCGGAGGTCGCCGGCCTCTAAGCGGCCGCACACCTCCGGTTTATCAGGGAGCACACCATGACAGAAGAAGAACTCAAGGCATTGGACCAGGAAGTCAAGAAACTCAAACGCGTCGCGTCGGAGTGGGCCGGCCAGCTTCATGACCTGGTAGAAGACCGCTTGCCGGCCGCCTACCAGGAAATCCCGGGCATTGCCCAATCCACCTTTGACGCTTGCAAGGCCTGGGCAGATGCCAACGCCCAGCTGAAAGCAGCGCAAAAATCTTAACTGCATCGAGAGAAAGGAGCTTCACATGTCCAACATCACCGGCCTGACCCTGGGTGGCGCCGTCTGGATCCCCGAGTTCGTCACCGAGATCAACCAGGAAACCTGCATCGGCTGCGGCCGCTGCTACAAGGTCTGCCCCCGGGACGTCCTCGACCTGATCGAAAAGGATCTGGACGAACTGGACGACGGCGATGACAACAACGCCTCCGTCATGACCTTGAAGAACGCCAAGGACTGCATCGGCTGCGGCGCCTGCAACCGGGTCTGCCCCAAGAAGTGCTACACCTACGCACCTTCTCCGGCCCTGGCCTGAGCCCTGCCATGAGCGCCGCCGCCCGGGAACCGGCACCCCTGGAGCTGGATTCCCGGCGGACGGCCCTCGCCCCCCTGGGGGCAGCCGTCTGCGCCCATCTACGCCAGGCGGCCAGCCGCCTGGGCGTGGACCTGGGTGCCCGGCCCGACTGGTCCGAAGCCAGCTTCGCCCTGCAGACCGACCCCTATTCCGGCGAGCAGAGCCTGGTGGGCACCTGGAAGGATGGCGCCCGGTACGGCACCATCACCTGTTTTCCCGACCAGCGGGTCTTCGCCGAATACCAGATTCTCGCGCCCCATCCCACCCTGGCCGGCCAGTTCATCGAGGCCATCCACGTCTGGGGCACCACCGACAAACTCAAGAGCGAGCCAGTGCTGCTGGCCCTGCCGGACTGAAGCCATGAGCGCCCTGCCCACGCCCCGCATGCTGCTGCTGCACAAACAGAAGACCAGCGGCCGCCTGCGCTATCTGCGCCTGCCGGCCGGCATGCTGCTGCTCACCCCCCTGCCCGAAGGGGCCCGGCTGCAGCCGCCGGACAGCCACCCGGAAACCCACGTGCTGCCCGCCGGCTTCCTGCTGGAAGCCGAAGCCTACCTGGGGCTGCCCCCGGGCAGCATCGAAGGGGCCGCCGAGTTCTCCGCCTGGGTGGCCAGTCCGGAAGGCGACATTCCGGTGCTGCTGGCTTACTTCACCACCATAGACCCGCCCTTTGCCGCCGCCGAGACCCGGGACGGCCGCTTCATCACCATCACCGAAGCCCGGGGCCTGCCCCAGGTGGAGCTGGAGCTGATGCGGCGGGCCTACGAGCACGTCCTGGGCTGAGCCCGCCAGGGCCGGACTCCGGCCCTTCCATTCCCCCTCGCTTTCCCCGCTTGCCCTCCGAGAAACCATGCACCCATCAGGGGCATGGGCACCAGTCCAGCTCACGGGCGCTGTCAGAAAAACGACAAGCCCCCCGCCACAAACATTCAAACCACTGTTTTACAAGAAATTTATTTCTTGGCACGGCACTTGCTGAATAGGCGTACCCCCCTGACACCGGAGAAATAAAAATGATCAACCTGACCCCGAATGCCGTGAAAGCCATCCAGCGCTTCATTCGCGGCTCCGAAACCCCTGTGGCCGGGCTGCGCCTGATGATTTCCGGCGGCGGTTGCTCCGGCTTCCAGTACGGCATGCGCCTGGAGGCGGAAAAGGCCGAGGACGATTGGGAAATCGAGGTGGAAGGCATCAAGATCCTCGTGGATCCCTTCACCCACCCGATGATCGACAACGTCCATATCGATTTCATCGACAGCCTCACCCATACCGGTTTCAAGTTCGACAACCCCAACGCCAGCGCCCAGTGTTCCTGTGGCCAATCTTTCTCGGTCTAAGGAGACTCAAGTCATGTGGGAATATTCTGACAAGGTTCGTGAACACTTCTTCAACCCCCGCAATTCCGGCCCCCTGGAAGAGGCCAACGGTATCGGCGACGTGGGTTCCATCCAGTGCGGCGACGCCCTGCGGCTGATGCTCAAGGTCAACCCGGAAACCGAGGTGATCGAGGATGCGCACTTCCAGACCTTCGGCTGCGGCTCCGCCATCGCCTCCTCCTCGGCCCTGACCGAGATGATCAAGGGCAAGACCCTGGATGAGGCCCTCAAGGTGTCCAACCAGGACATCGCCGACTTCCTCGACGGTCTGCCCCCCGAGAAGATGCACTGCTCGGTGATGGGCCGTGAAGCCCTGCAGGCCGCCGTGGCCAACTACCGGGGCGAGGTCTGGTCCGACGACCACGAGGAAGGCGCCCTGATCTGCAAGTGCTTCGCCATCGACGCGGTCATGATCGAGGACGTGGTCAAGGCCAACAACCTGCACACGGTGGAAGAAGTCACCTTCTACACCAAGGCCGGCGGCGGCTGCGCGGCCTGTCATGAAGGCATCGAGGAAATCCTGGCCAAGGTCAAGGCCGAGCGGGCCGGTCCCGGCGAAGTGTCGCCCCCCCTGGTGCAGATCGAACCCGCCCCCAAGGCTGCGGCAGCGCCGGTCGCCCCGGCCCCCACCGCCCCCATCAAGCTCACCAGCGTGCAGCGGATCAAGAAGATCGAGGAAGTGCTGGAATCCGTGCGCCCCATGCTGCAGCGGGACCACGGGGACGTGGAGCTGGTGGAAGTCCAGGGCAAGCACATCTACGTGAGCCTCAAGGGCGCCTGCTCCGGTTGCATGATGGAAGCGGCCACCCTGGGCGGCATCCAGCAGAAGATGATCGAAACCCTGGGTGAGCTGGTGCAGGTCCTGCCCGTGTCCTACATGCCTACAGAGGCCTGAGCCCCACCCCAACCCCGACCGAACAGGAATCGCCATGGAACCCATCTATCTGGACAACAATGCCACCACCCGGGTGGACCCCGCCACGGTGGAAGCCATGCTTCCCTTCTTCACCGAGCATTTCGGCAACCCCTCCTCCATCCATGCCTTCGGCAGCCAGGTGGGCAAGGCCCTGAAGCAGGCCCGGCAGCAGCTCCAGACCCTGCTGGGGGCCGAGCATGATTCGGAGATCATCTTCACCTCCTGCGGCACCGAATCCGACTCCACCGCCATCCTCTCCGCCCTCAAGGCCCAGCCGGAGCGCAACACGGTGATCACCACCGTGGTCGAGCACCCGGCCATCCTGACCCTGTGCGACTGGCTGGAGAAGGAAGGCTACATCGTGCACAAGCTGAAGGTGGACAAGAAGGGCCGCCTGGACCTGGACGAATACAAGGCCCTGTTGAACGACCGGGTGGCCATCGTCTCGGTGATGTGGGCCAACAACGAGACCGGCACCCTGTTCCCGGTGGAAGAAATGGCGGAACTGGCTGCCGCCAAGGGCATCATGTTCCATACGGACGCGGTGCAGGCCGTGGGCAAGATCCCCATGAACCTGAAGCAGAGCAAGATCGACATGCTCTCCCTCTCCGGCCACAAGCTGCACGCCCCCAAGGGCATCGGCGTCCTCTACCTGCGCCGCGGCTGCCGTTTTAGGCCCCTGCTGCGCGGCGGCCACCAGGAGCGGGGTCGCCGGGCCGGCACCGAGAACGCCCCGGCCATCGTCGCCCTGGGCAAGGCCGCCGAGCTGGCCCTGGAACACATGGGCCATGAAAACACCGAGGTGAAGCGCCTGCGCGACAAGCTGGAGCAGGGCATCCTGGCCCAGGTCACCCACGCCTTCGCCACCGGCGACGTGAGCAACCGCCTGCCCAACACCAGCAACATCGCCTTCGAGTACGTGGAAGGGGAAGCCATCCTGCTGCTCCTGAACAAGGTGGGCATCGCCTGCAGCTCCGGCTCCGCCTGCACTTCCGGCTCCCTGGAGCCCTCCCACGTCATGCGCGCCATGGGCATCCCCTACACGGCAGCCCACGGCACCATCCGCTTCTCCCTGTCCCGCTACACCACCGAGGCGGAAGTGGACCGGGTGATCGAGGCCGTGCCCCCCATCATCGCCCAGCTGCGCAAGCTCTCCCCCTACTGGACCGAAAAGGGCCCCCTCACCAACCCGGAACAGGCTTTCGCCCCGGCCTACGCCTGACCCAGCCAGTTTTCAGCAGCAGTCCTCTCCTCCCCCGGCGGCCGTCGCAAGACGCCCCGGGGATTTTTTTTGTTTCGGGTCTGCCGAGCCCGGGGCAGGGGGCTGGCGACGCGGCAGGAAAACACAGATCGAACCTAAAAACCTCACCACAGAGACACAAAGACACAAAGACACAGAGAAGTTCAAAAAAACAATGGCTTGCATTATCTTCTGCGCTCACCTAGAAAGTGACCTGGCCTTCCAGGACAAGTCTTTGTTTTTCCTCGGCGTCTCTGTGCCTCTGTGGTTTAACTGAGGTTTTAAGGTTGAAAAAAAGCCCCCGGTTTCCCGGGGGCTCTGGGCCTGGCAGGCGCCTGACGGGCCTTAGTCGGCCACGAGCTTGCCCCGGGTCAGCAGGTCCTGAATGATCTGCTGCTGGTCGCCGGCGCCGCTGACCAGATCCACCCCGTTCAGGATGATGCTCTGATCCACGGCAGTCTCGCTGTAGCCGCTGGAGAAGGCGCCGGAGGTGCTGATCTGCACCACGGTGCTGCCCTGGGCATTGACTTCGAAATGCAGGTAGTCCATCAGGTTGCCCACATCGTTGCCAGTGTGCTGCTCGCCCACCAGCAGGTCGCGCAGGTCCAGCTTGTCGGAGTTGCTGGTCGTATCGAAGTCCATGACCGTGTCCACCGCCGGCTTGCCGGGCGTGCCCTGGTCGTGCAGCTCCCAGGCGAAGGTGTCCGCCCCCAGGCCGCCGTACATCAGGTCGTTGCCAGCCCCGCCGGTCAGGTGGTCATTGCCGCCCTGGCCATAGAGGATGTCGTCCCCGGCACCACCATCCAGGGTGTCGTTGCCTCCCCGGGCGTCGCCCGCCACGTTGAACTGCTCGTGGTTGGCGCGGATGTAGTCGTACAGCTCCTGTTCCGTCGGGGCGCTGCCGTTGCGCAGGGTCAGGAAGGTTTCCAGGGCGCTGACGCCGGAACCGTCCAGCAGGTCGGCAGGCCGTGCCGGATTGCCACCCACACCCCAGGGCAGGCTGTCGGTGTTGATCACGTCACCAAAGATGATGTCGTTGCCGTCACCGCCGCTGACCGTGTCATTGCCGACCGGCACCAGTTCCAGCCCGGTGGAGCTGCCTTCCAGAGCCGCGGCGAACTGGCTGGCGTTATTGACGATCTCGGGAGCCCCCACCGTCCCTTCGACGATGTTGGGCACTTCCAGGCGGATGTCGGTGATCCGGGCCTGGGCCGAGCCGCTACCGCTGGAATTGTCGGTCACGCTGAACACGAAGCGGTACTGGCCCGCGCCCACGGCCGCCGTGGTCACATCCGTGGCCCCAGAGCTCAGGGTGGCACTGCTCACGGTTTCCCAACCGTTGTCGCCCAGACGCTGGAGCTGCCAGTTGAGCCGATCGGCATTGTTCCAGGAACTGGTGGCGAAATCGAAGGTGAAGTAGGACTGGCTCTGGGCCTCGGTCACCGTCACCGGGGCGCTGGTGACCACGGTGGCGCCACCACCGTTGGGATCGGTGATGTTGAGCCGGCTGTTGGAGATGGTGGCCGTGCCGGAGCCCGTGGTGGTCCAGGCGGAGATACTGCCCAGCTGGCCGGGGCTGGTACCGGTGAAGCTGGCCAGGACGATGGACTCGGTGCCGGAGAAGGTGGCGCTGGCATTACCCGTCACCGCGCTGTTGTCGAAGAAGCGCAGGTAGTTTTCGTTGACGCCGCTGCCGATGCCGATGCCGTTCACCGTGCTCACGGCGCTCAGGGGGGCGAAGGCCTCCACGGAGTTCAGCAGGGTGGCGTAGGTGGTCGAATTGCCAGGTCCCTGGACGGTACCACTGTCGTCCAGATAGAAGGTCGGGTCTCCGTCCGTCAGGAAGTAGGTGACGTTTTCATAGTCGGCTGCCGCGTTGTACCCGGCCGAGGTCTGGGCATTGAACCAGGCCACGGCCTGGTTGAAGGCGGCCTCGTAGTTGGTGCCGCCGCTGGCCGCCAGGGCGTCGATGGCGTCCAGCAGCGTCTGGATGTTGCTGGCGCTCAGGTTGTTGATGTTCACCGTGGTGCTGGCGCCGCTGGAGAAAGCCACCATCTGCAGGTTGATGATGCCATCGTGATCCAGCAGCTTGTCGGCGAAGTTCTCCAGGGCCTGCTTGGTCAGCGCCATCCGGGTCAGCCCGGGCTCACCGGAAGCATTGGACATGCTGCCGGACACATCCACGATCAGGGAGATGTTGTAGTTGGTGGCGGCCATGGAGGTGGTCAGGGAGCCGCCCACGTCGCCGAGCAGCACGTCACTGCCGCTGGTGCCGCCGATCGTGTTGTCGCCGTTATCCTGGCCACCGCCGCCGCCACCGATGACGATGGTGCCGTCGTTGTCCAGGATGGTGCCGGTGCCGGTGATGCCGCCCACGGTGAGGGAGAAGGTCTGGCTCGGCTCGGGCACGCTGTCGTTCAGGGTCGGCACGCTCACAGTGAAGCTGCTCACCCCGGCCGGCACAGTGATCTTGCCCGTGGCGGCATCGTAGGTGACCCCGTTGCTAAAGCTCAGGTTGGCGTTGTAGTCCTCACCCTGGGTGGCGGTTCCTTCCGCCAGGCTCAGGGCAAAGCTGGTGGGCGTGGGACTGCTGCCGCTCAGATTCACCGTGAATACGGCCGCATTCCCTTCATCCACGGTCACGTTGGTGACCCCGGCAGAGCTGCCGCCCACATGGACGATGCCGATCACCGTGTGGTCTCCCAGCACCGTGACGGAGGCGGAACCCACTTCCGTATCGACACCATCCTGAACCGTGGCCACCGCCGTGATGGTTCCCGCCACCCCGTTGGGTACGGTCAGGCTGAGGCCGCTGATGCTCACGGCCTGGGTGACCGGATCCACTGTCACCGTGTAGGCGCCGCTGCTCACCAGGGGCAGGGTCCAGGTGCCATTGCCGTTGTCGGTACCCGCAGAGAGGGTCGCGCCGGCAGGCACGGAAACGGTGACGGAAAGCACGGACTCGGAATAGTCGATGTCCGTCGGCGTGGCGGTAAGGGTCACCGGGTAGGTGGCCGCCGTGTTGAAGGTGATGGAGTGCACCAGGTAGTCATCGCCGGATCTGGGCGCGCTGAACTCGATGCGGCTGATTTCCGCCCCATTGGCGCCGGTGAGCACGAAGGGGGAGTCGATCACGTCGGTAACGCCCTGGACCTGGCCGGAGCCGATCACGTTGCCACCGGCGTCATAGAGGGTGTAGCTGGCCCGCTCGGTGGCGCTGAGCCAGGCCAGCTGCACGGTGGCGCTGGTGACCGGAGTGGTGAAATTCACCACCAGCTTTTCAGCACTGTTGTTGGCATAGCCGACTTCCCCATCGGCGCCGGAAGCCGCCCCCGCGACACCGAAGCCGCTCACCAAGCCGCCACTGCCCTGACCACTGACCGTACTCACGGTGCCAAGGCTGCCATTGGGGTTGTAGGCAGTCACCGTGTAGCCCTGCCCCACTTGACCGACATTGCTGCTGTCGATGGTGGTGCTGACCGGGACCGGGGTGCCGAGCACCAGGGTCACGTCGGGCACATCCGCCACCGGGGTCACCGAAAGCTCCAGGGTGGAGTCGGTACTGCTGCCACCGTTGCTGACCGTGTAGGTCACGGTGGGCACAGGACCGGCGTAATCCTCGTGCGGCGTGAAGGTGTAGTTGCCCAGGCTGTCCAGGGTAAAGGTGCCGACGCCATTGACCGTGGCCGTCTGACCCGGAGCGTAGCTGCCGGCCAGCCCCGCCACGGAGAAGCCGGTGACCTCCAGGGTGCCCACCGGGGTGCTGGCGTTATCCAGCACATTCCCGGACAGGGGAGTGTCCTCCGGAGTCGCTGCCACTTCACCCAGGTCGGCCACGTCATCGTCCAGGATGGTGCCGGTGCCGGTGACGCCGCCTACGGTGAGGCTGAACTGTTCCGTCGGCTCGGAAGTGCTGTCTTCCACCGTCGGCACCGTCACCGTAAAGCTGGTCACGTTGGCGGGTACGGTCACCAGGCCGGTGGCCGGGTCGTAGCTGACGCCGTTGGTGAAGCTCAGGTTGGCCGTGTAGTCGCCGCCCAGGACGGCAGTGCCGTCGCTCAAGGTCAGGGCGAAGGTGGTGGCCGTGCTGCTGGGGTTGGAGAGATTGACGGTAAAGACCGCTGCGTCGCCTTCATTGACGGTGACCCCGTCAATGGCCGGGTTGGTGTCGCCCACGTGGGTGATGCCAGGGGTGCCGTCATCATCCAGGATGGTGCCGGTGCCAGTGACGCCGCCCACGGTCAGGCTGAACTGTTCGGTCGGTTCGGAGGT
>NZ_AUCH01000017.1 GCF_000429665.1 Azovibrio restrictus DSM 23866 | reverse complement strand
TTCCTCCCGAAAATTAGGTTCTATCTTTCAGACCCAAGTCTGCCCGCTTTCCCGCATCACGCCAAGGGCGCGGACTTTCTCACCATCCTGTTAGGTGCTAAATCCACATGACCTCAGTGCGCCCATATATCTTCACCCTTTCTATTGCATTCAGTTGGGGTTTCTGTGCCTACGCTATGGCTAACGAGAGCATTCCGTCGCACTGCAAAGAAAATGAAGTCGCGTTTTTCAATGCTCGATTTGAGTCAAAAATTGCCTCGCTATGCGGCGATCAGAAAACTGAGCCTTTGAAGAAAATGATTTATCGATATGGTGCCATTGGAAAAATCGAAATCAACTTGGTGGCTTCCACCCAAAACAAGGCTGGTATCGTTTTGCAATCTGACGGCGCATCACATACTGGCCTAGCCTCTATACGCTTTTACAAGCTGCCTTACGCGTACGAGGTTAGTGAAGGGCTGGGAATGACAACGGGTGTTCGCCTCACGATTTTCAAAAACGAAAAACCAGTTGCCAGTTTCAAATCCGAAGAATATGAATCTAGGCTAGTCGAAATCAATTTTGATAAGGTGTCATCCCCAATCTTCCAGCGTGCCAGCCCGCTCCAACCATGGTAGCCATTAACCCGATAAACACCCTGTTTCCTCAAAGTTAGTGTTGTAAGTCATTGATTAAGCAGACCCCGGGCTTTTAAGGAATGAGGTTTTTCGAGGTGCCCAGACTTCAACCCCAGCCAGCCATCAGACTGAAAACTGGCGGGTTTGCGTAGAAGACCCGAAAAGAAAATTGTGTGCTATTCAGCTCTATAGCCAGGAACATGCCGTAGCTCTTGTCGAGGCCAATTGGCCGCAGAACGATATCGGCAAGATTCATCCAAGATGGCTGCAGGCACACAGCATGACGCCGGTTTCCCCTTCCGCTGGTTCCGCTGTTATGCTTCGGTCCTGATGCGTCGGGGGCGCCGGGCTGGGTTTGCCTGGCTGGAACCAGGGCTGTAGTGGCCCGGGCTGCCGGGATGGAGGGGGTTTCCTGATGCCGACGTGAAGCCGGTGTTGCTTGTGCAGCGGCGGGCGGATGTTTTACCGGAGGTGGGGGAAGGTGACGGGTTATTTCAGGGCGCGGACGGAACGCTGGCTTCTTTCCCTGCGGGATGGGTTTGTCTCCCTGCTGCCCCTGACCATGTTCGGCGTGGTTGCCATGCTGTTGCAGCACTTTCCCTACCAGCCCTATCTGTCTTTCCTGAACAGCCTGTTCGGCCCCGGCTGGCGGGATGTGCTGGAACGGGCCGTGGCGGCCAGTCATGGGGTGTTCGGGCTGGCCCTTTCCGTGGTGGTGGCCGTGCATCTGAACGGCCGTCTGTCCCTGCTGAGCGATGAGGACGACACCCCCTCGCCCCTGATGGTGGGCCTCTCCACCCTGATCAATTTCATGATCTGCGTGCTGTACGCCCCGGAAAAAGATGGCGGCTTTGGCTACGAGGCCATGCTGCTGGGCATTCTGGTGGGGATCGCTTCGGCCGAACTGCTGCACTGGGCGGCCCGGCAGCGCTGGCTGACCTTGGTGACGGTTCCCCTGGATGCGGACAAGATGCTCTACCAGGCCCTGCGCCTGAGCCTGCCGGTCTTCTTTTGTGGCGCCTTGTTCATGCTGGCCAACGGGCTCCTGCGGCAGTTGCCGGTCACCTACCACCCCCTGGCGGCGTTTGCCGAATGGGCGGAGCTCCAGTCTTTCGGGGATGTCCTGGCCACGTCCATGGCGACCCTGGTGAATCATGTGTTCTGGTTCATCGGGGTGCACGGGGGACATGTGCTGGATGCCTACGGCAGCGACCTGTTCAGTCCTGCCGAGCACCCCCCCGGCAGCGGCCTGGCCTGGCGGCCCTTGTTCGATGCCTTCGTGCTCCTGGGCGGAGCGGGTTCCACCCTGGGGCTGGTGTTTGCCATCTGGTATGCGGTGCCCCATGGTTCCCAGCGCCGGATCGCCATGCTCGGGCTGTTCCCCTCCATCTTCAACATCAACGAGATCATCCTGTTCGGCCTGCCGGTGGTGCTTTCTCCCATCTACGTCCTGCCCTTCGTGATGGTGCCCCTGGCGCTGGCGGCCCTGACCCTGCTGGCCCTGCAGGTGGGATTCATCCAGTTGCAGCCGGCGGGCATTCCCTGGACCACTCCGCCCCTCATTTCCGGCTGGCTGCTGAGCGGTTCATGGCGGGGGGCGGCCCTGCAGGCTGTGGGTATCGTCCTCAGTACCCTGTTCTACCTGCCCTTTGTGCGCCTTGCCGAGGCGGAGCGCAAACACCATCAGGAAGAGGTGTACCGCAAGGCCCTGGCCCTGATCCAGGCGGAAACGCCCAGCCGCGACCGGATCACCCGGCGGCGTGACGAGGTGGGGCGCATGGCCAGAAAGCTGCTGGATGAACTGCGGGCCGGCATAGACCAGGGCCAGCTGAGCCTGCTGTACCAGCCCAAGCATGATCGCAACGGCGTCCTGGTGAGCCTGGAGGCGCTGATCTGCTGGCACAGCCCCAACCACGGACGGATTCCCGCCGCAGTGGCCGTGAACCTGGCAGAAGAAGGGGGCTGCATCGACCGGCTGGGGGATTGGGTGATGCGTGAGGCCTGTGCCTGCAAGGCGCGCTGGAATGCCCTGGGCCATGGATACCTGTCCCTGGCCATCAATGTCTCCCCCACCCAGCTGGGGGCGGCGGATTTCGCGCCGCGCCTGGCGGCCCTGCTCCAGCACCATGGTCTGGCCAGCCATGAAATCGAGATCGAGATCACCGAGTCCGAGGCCATTCCTGACGAAAAGGGTACCAATGCCACCTTGCAGGCCCTGGAAAACCTGGGGGTGCTGCTGTCCATGGACGATTTCGGCATGGGCTACTCGTCCCTGCTGCACCTGCGCCGCTTCGACATCCACGCCATCAAGATCGACGGTTCCCTGACCCGGGATGTCCTCAGCAACAGCACCAACGCCGACATCATCCGGGCCATCACTTCCCTGGGCAAGGCGCGCAATGTGGAGATCGTGGCCGAGTTCGTGGAAACCGGGCCCCAGCGGGACGCCCTGCTGGCCATGGGCTGCGACCTGTTCCAGGGCCATTTCCACAGCCCGCCCCTGGCGGAGGCGGACTGCCTGCCCTACTTCGAGCGCCAGGGGGCCTGCGCCCGCCTGGCCGCCGACGCCCCTGCCCTGCCCTCCTGAAGCGCCCGCCCTGTCTCAGCGGCCCCCGGCGGCCTCGTCCCGGGAACGCTTGGCCTCTTCCAGCAGGTAACGCTGGTAATCGTCCAGGTCCCCGTCGAAGGGGGAAATGCCGCCCCGGGAGACCAGCCAGAATTCGTCGCACACGGAACGCAGCAGGGCCCGGTCGTGGCTCACCAGCATCACCGTGCCTTCGAATTCGTTCAGGGCCACGCTCAGGGCTTCCCGGGTGGCCAGGTCCAGGTGGTTGGTGGGCTCATCCAGAAGCAGCAGGTTGGGCCGCTGCCAGACCAGCATGCACAGCACCAGCCGGGCTTTTTCGCCGCCGCTCATGGTGCCCACAGCCTGCTTCACCATGTCGCCGCTGAAGTTGAAGGTGCCGAGGAAGTTGCGCAGATCCTGCTCCCGGCCCGCCACGTAACCGCTGCGGCCGGCGGCAATGGTGTCCTTGGCGAGGCGGATCATGTGTTCCAGAGGCGTGTCCTGGGGGCGCAGCACGTCCAGTTCCTGCTGGGCGAAGTAGCCGATGTTGAGACCCTTGCCCTCGGTGACTTCCCCGTGCAGGGCCTGCAGGTCCCGGGCGATGGTCTTCACCAGGGTGGATTTGCCCTGGCCGTTGGCGCCCAGGATGCCGATGCGCTGGCCGGCCTGGACCGAGCGGTTGATGCCGCGCACGATGGTGGTCGGGGGCGTACCGGCCGGGGCATCCTCGGGAGGCGGGTAGCCGATGCTCACCTCCACCAGGGAGAGCATGGGGTTGGGCAGGTTCAGGGGTTCCTGGAATTCGAAGGTGAATTCGGCGTCGGCCAGCACCGGGGCGATCTTCTCCATGCGCTCCAGGGCCTTGACCCGGCTCTGGGCCTGCTTGGCCTTGCTGGCCTTGGCCTTGAAGCGGTCAATGAACTTCTTCAGGTGGGCAATCTTGTCCGCCTGCTTGGCCAGGGCCGCCTGCTGCAGTTCCATCTGCTCGGCGCGCATGTCCTCGAACTTGCTGTAGTTGCCGCCGTAGCGCACCAGCCGGGTGTTGTCGATGTGCAGGGTGACGCCGGTGATGGCATCCAGGAATTCCCGGTCGTGGCTGATGACGATCAGGGTGCCGGCGTAGCGCTTCAACCAGGCTTCAAGCCAGACCAGGGCGTCCAGGTCCAGGTGGTTGGTGGGCTCGTCCAGGAGCAGCAGGTCCGAGGGGCACATCAGGGCCCGGGCCAGTTGCAGGCGCATGCGCCAGCCGCCGGAAAAGCTGTTCACCGGCTGGTACAGCTCGCTGACCCGGAAACCCAGGCCGAGGATCAGGGCCTGGGCCCGGGCTTCGGCATCGTGGGCCCCCGCGTCGTGCAGGGCGATGTAGGCCTCGGCCATGCGCATGCCGTCCTCGCTGGCCTCGGCCGCATCCACCTCCCGCTGGGCGGCCAGGAGCCGGGTGTCGCCGGCCACAACGAAGTCGGTGGCGCTCTCCTCGGTCTCGGGCATGTCCTGGGCCACTTGGGCCATGCGCCACTGCTTGGGGATCGAATAGTCGCCCCCGTCCTCATGCAGGCTGCCGTTCAGGAGTCCGAACAGGGTGGATTTGCCCGCCCCGTTGCGCCCCACCAGGCCGACCTTTTCGCCGGGGTTAAGGGTGACGGAAGCGCTGTTGAGCAGCACCTTGCTGCCACGGCGCAAGGTGACGTTCTTGAGGGAGATCATGGGCGGGACTTTCTTGAAGGTTGCGCATGATAGCCACCCGGGCTCCGGCCAACCAGGGAAACTTTGCCCACCCCGGCCGTTTCCGCTTGCCGGCCCCGGACCTGAGCTGGCTTGCATTTATCTTAATGGAATAGTTCAATACCATCCGCATCAAATCCGGATGCCCTGCACCCGGCTGCCGCCATGAGCCCCAGCCACCCCGTTCATCCTCCCCGAGCACTGCTCCCTACACCCATGAAAACCTTCTATCTGCTCCTCACCGCCCTGTTCATCACCCTTGCCGGCTGCAGCAAGGATCCCGTCGTGGCCGATCTGGAAGCCTTCCATGCCCTGGACAAGGCTGAAGGCATGACCACGACCATAGCCAAGAGCCGCAACCTGCAGCAGCAGCTGCGCCTGGCCCGGGAGCCTGAGGAGCAGGTGAAGCTGTTCAAGGAAATCGCCAGCAACATGAAAAGCTACACCCAGGCGCTGGACGGCTTCGAAGCCCGCTCCCCGGAAGTCAAGGCGATGGTGGATAGCGCCAAGCGCGGCCTGAGCATGGTCATCGAAGCTTGCGAACTAGCCGGGCCGGCCATCACGGCCGCAGACCAGGTCAAGCTCAACGCGGCCATGAAGCTGATGAACGACGGGGCCCAGCTGGTCAACGGCCTGCAGAAGGACTATGTGCGCCTGGCCAAGGAAAAGAACTTCAAACCCTCCCGCTGATTTTTAACTGGAAAGTTTCTTCCCATGACCCAATGCAAACAATGCGGCGGCACCCTTGCCCTCGCCAACCAGGCCTGCCCTTCCTGCGGCACCTCCGACAACGCCGGCCAGGCAGCTGCCAGCGCCATTGATAGTCCCGAAGTCCGGGCTTTCGTGGGCGCCAAGCATGATTATTACCGGGAGAAGTGGGAGACCATGGCCCGCAAGAACAACCAGATCAGCTGGAACTGGGCCGCCTTCTTTCTCGGGATGTTCTGGCTGGCCTACCGCAAGATGTACCGTTACACGGCCTTGATGTTCGGGCTGATCCTCCTGCTGGTGATCGTCGAGCTGATATTCGACATCAACACCAATGGCGGCAACATAGGCGTAGCCGTGGTGTTCGGCATGCTGGGCAACAGCTGGTACCGGGAGCATGTCCTGAAGCAGGTGACTCTGGTCTCCGCCGTCACGCCCCCGGGGCTGCTGGAAAGTGAGCTGGAGGCCCGGGGCAGCACTTCCTACGGGGCGGCCTTCGGCACCCTCGGGGGCTTGCTGGCCGTGTTGTTCCTAATCGCACAGGTGCTGGGCTGAGGCTTCAGCCGCTGCGGAAGGATTCCAGCCGACGCCGGTCCCGCTTGGTGGGGCGGCCCCGCTGCTCCGCCAGGGGCTCCGGGGCCAGCTTCTTCAGTTCCTGCTGGCGCAGGCGGGCCTCCCGGCCGGCTTCCGTTTCCTGATACAGGCCCTGGGCCTCCACCGCCGGCCGGCGCTGCTCACAGAGCCCTTGGACCACCACTTCCCAGAGCTGCTCGGCGGCCCGGATCTGCAGCAGATCCCCCACCTTCACTTCCTTGGCTGGCTTGACCACGACGCCATTCACCCTGACCCGGGAAGCCCCGATGGCTTCGCAGGCCAGGCCCCGGGTTTTGAAGAAACGGGCAGCCCACAACCATTTGTCCAGACGCATGCCTTACTCCTGGGGCCGGCTGCCCGGGGCAGCGGTTTCGCCCCGGGCCCTGGCGATCAGCTGCCCCAGTTCCAGCTTCTGCCCGGCATCGAGCTTGTCTATGCTCCGGCGCCAGCCGTAGCTGCGGTAGTAGTCCCGCACGTACTGCCAACCCAGGGGACCATAGGCGTCCACCTGGGCCCGGAGCTTGGGTACCGCCTTGACCACGGAGCGGAACTGCTCCCACTCCAGGGACTGGAGCTGGCGTTCCAGCGCCTTGCTGCTCTGGGGCGTGGCC
Source organism: Azovibrio restrictus DSM 23866 (assembly GCF_000429665.1). GTDB lineage: Bacteria > Pseudomonadota > Gammaproteobacteria > Burkholderiales > Rhodocyclaceae > Azovibrio > Azovibrio restrictus. The sequence continues at coordinate 123,806 of NZ_AUCH01000017.1, read as the reverse complement.
GTTTCCTGCGGAGCCTCTTCCCGGGCCTCTTCCTCCGCACCCTGGGTGGCTGCGAACGGCACCAGGCTGAGGCAGGCTGCCAGCAGCCAGGCCCGGCCACGAAGTTTTCCGGACGACGCCATCACAGATCCCCCAGGTCTTCGATGGCATCCACCACCATGCCGGTGCCAATGGCAATCAGCAGGATGTCGGCGCCTATCCGCACATAGCGGTGGTGGGCGGGAGGCTGTCCGAGGCGGATGACCAGGGAAGACGGCAGCTCGTAGTAGATCACCTCCCTGGGCAGGGGCCGGCCTACCACCCATACCCGCTCATGGCCCGGGGGGACGCAGCCGTTGTGCTTCCTGGCGAGCCCCGGAGGGCAGCGGCCGGAGCGGAACTGGGTGGTGTAATAGTCGCGGATGACCACCCGCTGATCGCCGTGGAAGCGGTAGCTCTCCCCATGGACCTGGGGACCGGGGCCCGGGGGCGGGCTGCGCCGTTTGTCCCTGGAGGGCTCCCCGCCGCGCTGATCGTATTTGTCCCGCTTGTCCTGTTTTTCCTGGCCCCAGGGTGCGTCCCGGCTATTCCTGTCATCGCCCCTGTCGCTACCCCTGTCATGTCCCTTGCCGCGGGCCTCCCCGTGTTTGTCGGGGCCTCCGGCAAAATCGGGTTTGTCCGCCAGGGCGGGGCCTGCTGCCAGCCCCAGGGCAAGTAGCAGCAGGGGCAGCAGGGATTTCTTGGGGTGACGGGGGGGCATGGGGAATTCCTCCGGAACAGGGCTCATGAAAACAGTCGGGCCAGCTTATTCCAGCTTCGTCTGACGGGGGGCAAGCATTTGCAACAAACTGCAAAGGGCTCAGGCTCTGCCCCGGTCCTGATACCAGTTCTGCAGGGCCGTATCCACCTGCGCGTAGGGGTAATCGTCCACGGCCTGGATGCCGGCCCGCTCCAGGCGTTCCCGGGGGCCCTCGCCGATCCGGGCCACGAACAGGGCGCTGCAGTCGGCCAGGGCGCGCAGGATCACCTCCCGTTTGTCCTCGTCTCCGTAGCCTCCCTGACAATAGTGTTCGACCTGGCGTTCCTCCAGGTACACCACCCCAGCAGGGCCAAGCTGGTACACGTGGAAGGCATCCGCGTGGCCGAAGTGCTCATTGATCTGCTGCCTGTCCTTGCTGGCGACGGCCACCCGCATTTCCTTCTGCTCCGTATCCGACATGCTGAACCTCCTGTGCTTGATCATGGCCGCACCGGCAGCAAGATCGATACCAGCCGGAGCAGCCGCCGGGCACAAAGCTCAGCGGCTGCCGGGAGAACGGCCCAGACCCTTGCTTCCCTTGCCCGGGGATGTCTTTTTACCCAGGGGTTTGCCCGCTCCCTGAGCCGGCCGCCCCGTTTTTGCCGGGGAGACCCAGCCCCTGGCCATCAGGCCCAGCCCCAGACCGGCCAGGAAGATGCCCCAGAACACGAAGGCGGGCGTGAATTCCAGGCCGCTTTTGAGGTTCATGCCAAACAGGGTGGCCACGGTCATGAGCGGCAGGGTCCAGGCGGCCAGGATGTTGAGCTTGTACTGGGCCTGCTGGCTTTCCAGGGCGGCCTGGACCTGGGCTTCGGCCTGGCGGGCGAGCTGGTAGTCCAGGGCCAGGCGGGCGTTGGCCAGCAGCAGCTCCAGGGCCCGGGCGATATCCACCGCCCGGTCCCGGCAGGTGATCAGGAAGGCGTCCTGACGCTCCGCCTCCCGGGCGGCCTGAAGGGCTTCCTTCATGTTACCGGCGGCCCGGGCCAGGGGAATGCCCCGGTCCAGGATGTGGAACAGCGCATCGGCCCCTGCGGCCTTCTCCAGCCCGGCTTCCAGGGCCGCCAGGGCAGCCCGGTAGCCGTCCAGCAGCTGGCCCAGGGCGTGTTCGCCCTGGGCGTTTCCCTGGTAGAGCCAGCGGCCGTCGGGCTGACGCAGGAACACCGCGGCCTCCCGCTCCATCAGGCTGTCCCCCGGGGGCTGGTGCAGGATCAGCAGCAGCTGCCCGGCTTCCTGGATGATGCGCTGGGAGCCGTAGCTCTCGTGCCCCAGGCGGGCTTCGATGGCGGCGGGCAGTTTCCAGTTGTAGCTGGCGCGTTTCATGGGCGGACTCCTAGAGTTGCTGCCAGAGGCTTTCAAAGCGGGCGGAAAACTGGCGCACCAGTTCAGGATCGTTGCTCACCACCAGGTTCTCCTCGTTGCTGTCGCTGGCGCTGCGGGTCCAGTTGAAGCTGCCGTTCAGGAGCCATTCCCCGTCCACCAGGGCGAACTTGTGGTGCATGTGGGCCGAGGTCCGGTCCAGGCGTACCTGGGCCCCGGCTTCTTCCAGGCGCTCCACGTCGCTGCCGCTGTCCAGGGTCTTGTCGTTGTCGCTGATCAGGCGCACCGGCAGACCCCGCTCCAGGAGGGCCAGGATCTCGGCGCTGATGCGGTCGTCGGAGATGGTGAACACGCAGATATCCACCTGGCGCCGGGCCCGGCGCAGGTGCTGGCGGACGGCTTCGAGGCAGGCATTGCCGGGGCTGAAATAGGCCCGGGTCTGCAGGCGGGCGACGCTGGCGCCGCCCCCGTCCAGAGTCTTCACCACCCCTTCCAGCCAGTGCACCAGATCGGCGGCCCCGGCCTCTCCCTGCACCAGGCGCTGGCGCACCAGTTCAAAGGCCCGGTTGCGCAGCCGCCGGCGGATCTCGTCCCCGGGCCGGCTGCCTTCCAGGGCCTGGGCCAGGGCATGTTTCTCCGCCTCGCTCAGGCGGGCATCGGCCAGGCTTTCCTGGAGCTGCAGCAGCAGGGGTTCGGCCTGGAGTGCTTTCATGACTTCTTGCGACCGGGGCCACCCTCCCTGGGGGCCGCCGGGGTTTCTGCCTCGGGGTTGAGCTTGCTCACGTAGGCGGAAACCTTCTTCATCTCCTCCCACAGGGAATGGTCCATCTTGAGCTTGTGGTAGGTGGCCGTGACCAGGGGCAGGAGCACCCGCTCGTAGGATTTGTTCATGCCCTCCAGGAAGCCGGTGAACTGGCTCAGGTCTGCCGGGGCTACCTGGATCGTGGGCTGGATGGGCGGCAGGGGCGGGGCTTCACCCGGTTCGAGCCGGGCCAGGCCAGCTTCCAGACGGGCCAGGCCCTCGCGGATGCTGGCGCCCAGTTCCTCGCCGGGTTTCAAGCCATCCACGGCCCGGGCCACGTCCAGCAGGGTGGCGGCGATGCGGGTGCTGCCGTCCTGGTCCTCGCCCCCCAGCTTGCGCCGCCGCACGAATTCCTCCCGGATCGCCTGCCAGCGGGCCTGCTCCTCGGGCGTGGGGCGGCCCAGCAGGTGGGCGAGCTTGAGCAGGTTTTCCTCGGCGCCGGTGGTCAGGGTCTGGGCCTCGCCCCGGTAGTGGTCCCGGAGCAAGGCGTCCAGCTCCTCGTCGCGCATCAGGGGCGTGATCTTGGCAGCCAGCTTGCTCATGTTGCGGTAGCTGCCCTGGAGCTTGAACGGGGGTTCGGTGCGATAGGCTTCCTGCTGGGCCGCTGAGGCGATGTAGGCGAGATTGACCTGGAGCAGCAGGTCCCGGGCCTTGAACAGGCGCTGCAGCAGCTCCCGCAGTTCCTCCAGTTCCACGGCGCTGTAGCCATGGGCGAAGGCGCTGCCGGGGATATCCTCCCCTTCCGCCAGGCGCACCAGCAGCTGCACGTCCTTGGGGTCCCGGGCAGCCAGGGGCTGCAGCACCGGGTTGGCGGTCAGGCTGTTCTCGATGTAGGAGAGGGAGAACAGGGCCTCCCGGCCCGAGAGCACGTCGCCCAGGTTGTAGATGTCGGCCCGGTTGGCGAGCATGTCGGGAATCTTGAACACATCGCCGGATTCCGTGTAGGGGTTGCCCGCCATCACCACGGCAAAGCGCTTGCCGCGCAGGTCGTAGCTCCTGGTCTCGCCGTTCCAGACCCCTTCGATACGGCGGGTACCGTCGGCCAGGGCGATGAATTTCTGCAGGAATTCCGGGTTGGTGTGCTGGATGTCGTCCAGGTAGAGCATCACGTTGTTGCCCATGGCCAGCCCCAGGTTGAGCTTTTCCAGCTCCTGGCGGGCGGCTCCGTGGCGGGCATTGGCCGGGTCCAGGTCGGTGACCCCGTGCCCCAGGGCCGGGCAGTTGATGCGCACGAAAATGAGCCCGAGGCGGTCGGCCACGTATTCCATCAGGGTGGTCTTGCCGTAACCCGGGGGCGAGATCAGCAGCAGGAGGCCCATGCGGTCGGTGCGGTTGCCGGCCCCGACGGTGCCGATCTGCTTGGCCAGGTTGTCACCGACGATGGGCAGGTACACCTCGTCGATCAGGCGGTTGCGCACGAAGGACGACAGGGGCTTGGCCTGGAACTGCTCCAGGCGCAGGCGGGCCTTTTCTCCGGCCACCAGTTCCTGGCGCAGGGCCTGGAGTGCCGTGTAGGCGGGCACCACGGTGCGGATATGGGCTTCGAAGCGCTGCCAGAAGTCGTTCAGATTGAGCTGCAGGCTGCCCTGCTCCAGGCGCGGATGCTCTCCCAGCAGGCCTTCCAGACGCTGGTCCAGGCGCACGTTGAGGCGCTGGCGCGGCATGGGCACGGTCAACAGGGCCGCTGCCTCGTCCACCCAGGCCAGGGCCTCGGGGGCGCCGCTGGCGGCATAGGCCCCGACCCAGTCCCGGGCCAGACGCCAGCGTTCAGCAGGAGGGGCCGCTTCCATATCCCGCTGCCAGTCGGTCAGACCACCCTTGCGCTCCAGATCCCGCTGCAGGGCGGCGGCCAGGTCCTCCCCGGCGCCGGACACCACCCAGGCTTCCCCGCCCGGCTCCGCCAGCTGGCGCACCAGGTAGGCGGCGGCCCGGGCTGCCAGTACCGGCAGCTGGGCCCGGGTGCGTCCCAGGGCGCCGTCGGCTTCCGGGGCAAACTCCAGGGCGAATTTTTCCAGGGCGGCAGCGCATTCGCCTTCCAGCCGCTCCAGGCCTTCCCGGGCAGCGAACAGCTGCTGCATCTGCCGGGCCGCCCGGGCCCGGCGCTGCAAGGATTCCCGCTCCGCCACGAAACCCCCGTGCTGCCAGTACAGCAGCGCCAGGGCCCGTTCCGTGGGCCCCCAGGCCAGGAGGCCGGCGGCCGACTGCATGGCGGCCAGGGCGCTGAGCAGGTTCAGGGCGTCCTCGTCGTGCACACCTTTCTGGTAGCCCTCCCGGTAGCGGCTGGCGGCTTCCCGGCGCACCCACTCCAGCAGCTGGCTGCGGCCTTCCGGCCCGGCTGCCACCCGGGCTTCCAGGGTGGCCCAATCCAGCTCCCCTGCCCCGTCCAGGGCCTGTTGCAGCAGGCAGCCGGCCAGGTATTCGGCCCGGTACAGCTGCGCCGTTTCGGACGGCAGGGCCAGGTCCCACCAGGGCCGGTAGGCTTCCAGGCGGGCATCTGCCAGGGGGGCGAAGTAGTCGGTGCCGGTCAGGTGGTAGGCGAGCCCGCCCTCCCGGGGCACCAGGGTCAGGTCCAGGGCCTGGGTGCTGACGGTGAAGGCGTGCCGACCCAGGCGCAGGCCGTCGGCGCTGGCCAGCTCCTTTTTGTCGCGGACGCTGCGGATGGCCTGGTCCCGGGCCGTCTTGAGACGGGTTTCCAGATCGTCGGCGGCCACCCCGGCGCCCAGGCCGCGCAGGTCCTCCACCAGCTTGCGCAGTTTGGCCAGCAGGGGGTCGGCGGCAAAGTAGCTGTGCACCTGGGCCAGTTCGTCCAGCTGGGCCACCCGGCGTGGCACCCCGTCCAGAATGCGGCTGCCCGCCTCCAGCAAGCCCTGGGCCCGGCGCTGCTGGGCTTCGAGCAGGGTCTGACGGCGGCCGGACAGGGCTTCGTAGACGTTTTCCCGCTTGGCGGCGATGTCGGCGAGGAAATCCTCCTGTTCGGCGAAGCGGCCTTCCAGTTCTTCGAGCTGGGCGAGCAGCCGGGTCAGGGCTTCGTCGCATTTTTCCGGGGTGTCGGCAAATTCCAGGGCGTTTTCGACGCTCTGGCCAAAGAGCTTGAACTGGGCGCCGAATTCGGCGGCGGCCTCGGCGCTGCCCAGGCTCTTCCTGCAGTTGCGGGTTTCGGCCCGGAGCCGGTTCAGGTCCCCGTACAGGGTGGATATCCGGTCCAGGATGGCGGTGCGGCTGACCGCATCGCCGCCGGGCAGGCTGCCCAGCTGTTCGGTGAGCAGGTCCAGGCCGGCGGCCGCCTCGTCCAGGCGTTCGAGCAGCTGCCCCAGGACCAGGCTGGTGCCTGCGGCGGGCAGCTGGGCGGCCACCTGATCCAGATTCTGGCGGTAGCTGTCGAAGGCCTTGGCGCCCCCGAGGAACTGCAGGGCCCGCTCGCCGATGCGCTGCTGTTCCTGGGCCAGCTCCCCGTCCATGGCTTCGATGCGCGGCAGGTCCGCGTAGCGCAGCTCCTTGAGCAGGTGCAGTTGTCCGCGCCGCTCCCGCAGGCGGCCCAGGGCCTTGATGAAGTCGTCGGGCTGGTGCCAGAGCATGCCGGCCACCTCGGCCAGCAGCTGCTGTTGTTCCGCTTCGGCCCGGGCCAGGGCCTGGGCGGTTTCCCGGCGGATGCTGTCCACCTTCTCGAACTCGGCCAGGGTGGCCCGGGCGCCGTCGGCAATGGCCTTGACCTCGGCGGCGAGTTGGCCAGCCTCGGCTTCCGCCAGCCAGAAATAGGCGTCCAGGACCCGGTTGCACTGGCGGATCAGGTCCTCGTAGGCCACCCGGGAGGGGGCTTGTTCCCGCACCGCCCGGGCAATACCCATCAGTTCGGCGATGCCGCGCACCAGGGCGGCGTTGCCGATACGTCCGAAGAAGCCCTGGCCCTGGTTCAGGTGGGCCATTTCCTCGCTGGCAAAGGGGGTCTGCCAGAGCTGCATGGGATGGACCCGGGTGGGCTCGGCCCCGTCGGCGGTGAACACCAGGATGCGGCCGTCGGGGAAGCGGGCGTAGCCGTTGCCCAGCAGGGGCGCGCCCAGGGTCTTCTCGATCAGGTTGTAGCCGAACAGGGCGTAATGGCCGGAACCGGGCTGGTAGAACACGTAGAGCACGTCTTCCCCGTTGGGGGAGCGCACCATGCGCTTGAAACGCAGGCTGGCGAGCATGGCTTCGGGCAGGTCGAAACGCTTGTATTCCCCGGACTGCAGGTAATAGCCGCCGGGAAAGATGATGCCCTGGTCCTCGGGCAGCTGGACGCAGGAGACGCCGATGGCGTCGATGCGCTCCACCTGCCGGGTGCGGCTGTTGAACACCAGGTAGCGGGTTTCCTGCTCCCGGTAGGGACGGATCTTGAGCAGGATCAGCAGCCCCAGGCGGGCGTAGGCGATTTCCGCGTCGGCCAGGGCCTGGTTCTTGTCCTCCACCGGTTCGCTGTAGACCCCGAGGCCGCTCTCGGTGTTGTTTTCCACCTTGACCGTCAGGTCGCCGCCTATGGTTTCCACGAACACCGTGTCGAGGATGTTCACGTGCGGATGGCGGCCGCCCACGTGGTCTTCCCGGGTGGTAGGGGTCCATTCGAAGTCGTGGCTGGGTGGCAGGGCCATGTCCCGCTCGCCCCGGTTGTCCAGGTAGCTGATGCTGCCGTCCGGCCCCAGAGTCCAGCGGAACACCCGCAGGTCGTGCAGCTGCTGGCCGATCTGGAAGGCCGCCAGGAGCTTGTCCTGGGTGACCCGGAGCTGCAGCAGGCTAGCCTGCTTGTAGTAGGCGTACAGCTCGCGGAAGTCGGCGGCAAAGCGGCTGTCTTCCAGGAAGCTGCCGGCCAGGGGCTGGGCTTCCAGCTCGCCGCCGGCCTGGTCGGAGAGCCGGTACAGGGCGAACACGTCGCCCACCGCCGTCTCCTTCTTCAGCCCCATGAAAACGTTGTAGCCGAACAGCAGCTGGTCGCCGATGCGGACGATGTCCCGGGCGACGCAGTTGTTTTCGGTGCGGGCCGTGGCACGCAGGATCAGGGCCTGCTCGGAGCGGCCGAACTCGGTCAGCCGGGCCTGGTTCAGGGCCTGGGTCTTCTGCAGCAGGGTTTCCCCCTGGCTGGAGAGGCGCTGTTTCAGGAGGTCGTAACTGCTGCTGTCGGCCACCATGGCTTCGGTGGCGTCGGCAGGCGGCACAGGGGTGTCGGGTGTATGCATGGGTCAGGAATCTCGCTTGGCGGCAGGCGCCGCTCAGATGGGATCGCCGTTCAGGAGGGCCAGCAGTTCCCGCCGCTGGGGATGGTCCTGCAGCCAGGCCTGGATGCGCAGCAGCTCATCGACGCTGGCATCACCCAGGCGCTGGCGCAGGGCCTGGCGCCGCCGTGCGCCGGCTTCCAGGGCCTGCAGGCGGCGTTGCCAGGGCTCGGAGAGGATCAGCTCCAGATGTTCCGCCGCCCCCAGCTGGGCCAGGGCCTCCCATTCCCCGCCATCCAGGACCAGGCGCTGGCAGGGAGCGCAGCGGTCCAGGTGGAAGTCGGGATGGGTGCCGGCCCGGTAGCGGCCCATGGGGCGGCCACAGGCGGCGCACAGACGGACCTGGCGGGTGCCCAGGTGCTCCGCCACCGGGGTGCCTATCCACTGTTCCGGCGTCGGAGCGGGCCCGGCTTGGCGGCCCGCCAGCCAGCGCCGGTAGTCCTCCAGCTCCAGGCTCAGGGCGCCGCAGTCAGGGCAGGCCTGGGCGAACAGGCCCGGCAGCAGCTCCCGGGGCTGCAACCGGGGGCTTCCCGGGCAGTCGCAGTGCAGGGGCGCGGCCATGGCTTACTTGCGCAGGCCGTCCAGCAGGCTCTTCAGGGCCGCCTTCTGGCCATCGTCCCCATCCTGCATGACCTTGGTGAGCAGGGCTGCCACGGAGAGGTTCTGCAGCTCCCCGGAAGCGCCGCCCAGGGCCCCGACGATGTCGCGCAGGTCGCCCACCATGTCCCGTTCGCCGCTCAGATGATCCTTCAGGGCCACCTGCAGGGTGTTGCTCTTGGCGATGGCGCCGTCGATGCCCTTGCCCACGGCCAGGGCATTCACGAAGCGTTCGAAGTAGTCTCCTTCGCCGCCGACGATGTCGATGCGGGCATTGCCCAGGGCCGTGGACAGCACTTCGGCCTGTTCCCGGGCGATGGAGGTTTGGGCCTCGATGGCTTTCAGGGTGACTTCCTGGGCGTTTTCCAGGCGCATGCGGAATTCCTCGTGGGCCCGGGTGTCCGGGCTCATGGCCTTCATGGCCTCGAACTTCTCACGCAGGCCCTTGGCCTCGGCCTGGAAGCGGGCTTCGATCACCTGGGCATCGGCCTGACCGGCTGCCACGGTGGCGGCCGCATCGGCGCTGCGCACGTGCACATTGGCAAGTCCCAGCTTTTCCTTGCCTTCCGCTTCGGCTTCCAGCTTGGCCTTCAGGGCTTCCGCCTCGGCCGTGCCGAACTTGGCCACGGCTTCCGCGTCGGCGATCTTCACCTTGGCATCCACCATGCCCTGCTTCTCGGTGGCGTCCGCCGTGGCGATCATCACCCTGGCCTGGGCCAGGCCTTCTGCCGCCGCCAGGGCTTCCTTGCCCTCGGCTTCCCGCTTCTTGGCCTCGGCGTCCTTCTCGGCCACCTTCAGCTTGGCTTCCGCCAGGGTCAGCTCCTCGGCGGCCTTGTGCCGGGCCTTGCGTTCCTGGGCTTCGGCGGCCTTCACTTCCAGCACCAGCTTTTCCTCAGCCTGGCCTTCGGCGCTGATCACCACGGACTTCCTGGTCCGGTCGGCTTCTGCCACCACCCGCACTTCCTTGATGGCTTCTTCCTGTTCGGCCACCGTGCGCTCGACGATGACCCGCTCCCGGACCACGTCGGCAATGGCCTTCTTCTGCACTTCGATGGCCTTTTCCTTGTCGATGCGCTGCAGGGCCACTTCCTTTTCCCGGTCCACGATCTCCAGCTCCCGGGCCCGGGTGACTTTTTCTTCTTCGATGGCCACGGCCCGCATGCGGTTGTTCTCGGCCACTTCCTTTTCCCGCAGCACGTTTTCCTGCTGCACGGAGATGGCCTGCTCGGCCAGCAGCCGGGCCAGTTCCGACTTGGTCTTTTCCTCGGCCTGGATCTTGGCGGTCTCAGCCTCTTCCCGGGCCCGCACGGAGGCCACTTCCCGCTGCTGCTTGGCGGTGGCGTCGGCCTGCTGCCGCTCCAGCTCCAGCAGGGCTTCCTGGGTTTCCACGTCCTTCTTCTTGATCTGCATTTCCTCGTTGCGGCGCAGTTCGTTGGTCCGCACGTGTTCCACCGCCGTCAGCTCGGTGATCTTCTTGATCCCCTGGGCGTCCAGGATGTTGTTGGAATCGAGCTTGTGCAGGGGGGTCTGTTCCAGGTAGTCGATGGCCGCGTCTTCCAGGACGTAGCCGGACAGGTCATCGCCGATCTGGCGGATGATTTCGTCGCGGAAATGGTCCCGGGCCTGGTAGAGGTCCACGAAGTCCAGGGACTTGCCTACGGTCTTCAGGGCTTCGGAGAACTTGGCGGAGAACAGCTCCTCCAGGATTTCCGGGCTGGAGGCCCGCTCGCAGCCTATGCCCTGGGCCACCTTGAGCACGTCCTCGGCGGTCTTGTTCACCCGCACGAAGAACTTCACCTTGATGTCGGCCCGGATGTTGTCCTTGCAGATCAGCCCCTCGTTGCCGGTCCGGTCGATTTCTATGGTCTTCAGGGAGATGTCCATCATCTCGGCCTTGTGGATGATGGGGTACACCATCCGCCCGGTGAAGGTGACCTCCGGCTCCGAGCGCAGGGTGTTGACGATCATCGCGTAGCCCTGCTCCACCTTGCGGTAGAACTTGGCGAACATGGCCAGCATCCCGAAGATGAAGACGGCCAGAACGCCTACGGCGATCAGTATCGGTTCCATGAAATCTCCCTTGTGATTGATTGTGAAGTGATGTTGCGTCCGGCCGGTGGGGGCCGGGTCAGGTTTCGGTTTCCGGGACGATCAGGTAGCGCTGGCGCTCCGGATCGTATTCGACGATGCGGGCCAGGCTGCCCTTGCCCAGTTGATTGGGTTCATCGGCCCAGACGGAAATGTTCACCCCGGCGCCCCGGGTGCTCACTTCGGCCCGGCCGAAGCTCTGGTCCACCCGGGTGGTGAGCACCTTGCAGGTACGGCCCACCAGGGCCTGGTTGGAGATGGCGTTGTGGGTGACGAACAGGCCCCGCAGGGGACGGATCAGCCGCGCCGTGACCGGCAGGGCCAGCACCGGGCAGAGCAGCAGCACCCCAGTGCCGGCCACCAGGGTGAGCACGGTGGTGGGCACCAGGGGCAGCAGCCACATGCCCAGCAGGCAGCTCAGGGTCCAGGAGATCAGCACCATCAGGCTGACGACGATGGAGAAAGGCACTCCGTTGATGCCCAGGGCCACCAGATAGCTGGCCAGGGTGCCCAGGTCCCCCACGTCGGCGTCGGCCTGCAGCTCGCTTTCCAGCTCGATGCCGCCGGACTCGAAATCCACCAGCCCGACCATGGCCAGTAGCCAGTAAAACAGCACCAGCCCCAGGAGGGCCGTGTAGATCATGGTGGGGTAGGCAAGCGCCGCGTCAATGAAGCTGATCATGGAGGTTCAGACCTGTGTCTCGGATTTTCGGGTTTCGGCAAAGTGGATCAGTTCCAGGGTCACCTGCTCCTTGATGGCCAGCCGGTCATCGGCGGCCAGCCCGTAACGCTGGGCCAGCAGCTCGTAATCGGCCGGGGCCAGGGACACCGTGAGCCGGGGCCGCTTGGGCCGGCTGGCGGTGCTCAGCCCCAGGAGGGCGCGGATCTGGTCCGAGGTGGAGCGGTTCTCCTCGAAAGCGGCCCGGCGCACGGCCTCCAGCACCGCCTCCTCCACGTCGAAGGCCACCTGGACGGCCCGGATGGCATCGTCGGAACTCTGCCAGCGGGCCGGTTTGCGGGCGGCGTTCATTCGCCCTTCTCGGCCGTCTCCTGGGCCGCTGCGGCCCGTTTGGCCTTGATCCGCTCCAGGGCCTTGCGCCCCCGGTCGCCATAGTTGCCGATGCCGGCTTCGGCCAGCTTGGCTTCCAGGGCCTTGTGTCCCAGCTCCTTGTCCAGGGCCTCGGCGGCCTGCATCCGGTCAGCCAGGTCCTCGTGGCGCTGCTTGATGCGCTCCAGGGACTGGCGGGCATCCAGCAGCTTGGAGCCGCTGCTGCCTATGGTGTCGGAGATGCTGCGGGTGGCCCGGTACACGCTCTCGGTGGTCTTGGCCATGGCGATTTCCCGCTCGTGCTCGCGAATCCTGGCTTCGGCCGACTTGATCATGTCCTTCAGCTTGACCACCTGCACCGCATAGGCCGCGTGCGCCTTGCTCTGCTCTTCCAGTTCCAGTTCCAGGGCGCCGACCCGGCCGGCCACTTCCTCGGCCAGACCTTCCTGACTCTTCTCCAGGGCCTCCAGGGCCAGGCCCTCGTAGCGCTCGACTTCCTTTTTCAGCCGCTCGATTTCCCGGGCGCTCTGCATTTCCTTGGCCATCACCCCCGTCAGGCTGGCCCGGGCCTCGTCGATGCTGTGCTTGGCATCGAGGATTTCCTGCTCGTAGATGCGGGTGGCGTTGGCGTCCAGGACGCTTTCACTGATCTCCCGGGCGCTACCGCGCAGCAGGGTCATCATCTTCCTGATTACCGACATGATCTGATCTCCTTATTTCAAGAATTCCGACAGGGCGTCCAGGGCATCCAGGGCGTTGTCGCTCAGGGCGACGATGTCCTGGGCCACGTCCTCCACCCGGGCATTGCGGGCCAGGGCACCGAACAGGACGTAGCGGTCGCCCACCCGGCCAAAGGAAGAAAGAGGCACCGAAGGGTTCAGGTCGAGCATGGTTTCCAGCATTTCCATGCGGCGCCCGGGCTGAACCTCGGCCTCGGCCCAGAGGTAGCACATGCAGAGAATCTGGGTATCGGAACAGGTCACGAAGATGGGCAGTTCTTCCCGCCCCTCGATGCTGACCTGGATCACCGGCACTTCGCCGGGGATGGGCTGGAGTTGCACCATCACCCCGCCCATCTGCTGGGCCGTGATCGTGTCCAATCCCTTCAGTTGCGCTTTCAGTGTCACTTTTGCTTCCTCCCTTGGATGAGCTGGCATGCAGCGGTCACGGCTCCAGATTAGTCAGCGGGACATATCATGTCAAGACATTTTATGTCGGATTTTTATCGAGCCCCGGATGATTCCGTGTGGGTCAGGCGATGAGCACGTCATTGTACGGATATGCCCCTGGCCCGGGAAAATTTCCGGCGCCGCCAATAGAGCTCAGCGCACGCTCAGGCTGACCCGGTCGTGACGGCCCTGGTCATCCATGGCGGTGATGTCGTACCGGCCCGGCTGCTCCAGGCGCTGGGCGTAGCCGGCCCGGGCCGGGCGGCGTCCCATGTTGCGGCCGTTGACCAGCCAGATCACCTCCCCTTCCGTCTTGCCGCGCACCTCCAGGCGGATCAGCGGCGCCTCATCCTTGACCGTGCGCCGCAGCACCTCGCCGGTGCTGGCACCGACGATCTTCAGGCCGCCTTCCGGGCTGCCGTGCCCGGCGCAGGCCGGCAGCCAGGCCGGGGCCAGGGCCCGCTCGCGCACATCGGGGGACAGCCAGGGTTCCAGCACAGCCGGCCAGCGGGCGATCTGCCGTTGCTCCAGGGGCCCGGCAAAACAGTCGGGCAGGGCCCGCCGGCCGCTGGCCGGGTCCACCTGCAGCGCCAGGCGGGGTTCCCCGCCCCGCAGCCGGTCGGCGAAGGTGGGCGGCGCCCCGCCATTGAGGGTCCAGGCCAGACGGGCCACATGGCAATGCTCCCCGGGCGTGGTCGACTCCCGCGTGCCCAGGGGCCAGCAGATCCGCTCCTGCTGCACCTCCGGCGGTGGCTGGCGCTGGCTGCCGGGTTGGGGGTCGATGGCGTCGAAGATGTCCACCAGCAGCGGCGCCGCCACGTTGGCACCGAAGAATCCCGGGTTGGGAGTGCCATCCGGCCGGCCCACCCAGACGCCTACCGTGTACCGGTCCGACACCCCGATCGACCAGGCATCCCGGAAGCCGAAGCTGGTCCCGGTCTTCCAGGCGATGCCCCGTTTCAGGCCGGCCCCGGTTTCCAGGGCCCGACCCATGGGGCCGCCGGACTCGAGAATGTCGCGGATGATGAACGCCGCTCCCGGCGACAGCAGACGCTGCTCCTCCAGGGGGTCTTCCGGGGTGAACCGGGGCCGCCCGGCCAGCCCCTGGCGGGCCAGGGCCCGGTAGGCGCCCACCAGCTGCTCCAGGCTGGTGCCGGCGCCCCCCAGGATCACCGCAAGGTTGGGCTCCGCCCCCCGGGGAAAGTCCAGCTTCAGGCCGCCCCGGCGCAGCAAGGCGACGAAATGGGCCGGCCCCAGGCGTTCCAGCACTTCCACGGCCGGCACATTGAGGGATTTGACCAGGGCTTCGGTAACGCTCACCGGGCCGTGGAAGGATTGCTGGAAATTACCCGGCTGATAGCCGGAGAAGGATTGCGGCACGTCCGCCAGGAGGGACTCGGAATGGATCAGTCCCTCATCCAGGGCCAGCCCGTACAGGAAGGGCTTCAGGGTGGAACCCGGGGAACGGGAGGCCTGGACCATGTCCACGTGGCTGAAGCGCTGGTCGTCGCCGAAGTCCGCCGAACCCGCGTAGGCCCGCACTTCCAGCGTGGTGTTGTCCATCACCAGGGCCGCCATGGAGACCCGCGGAGGCAGGCCCCGGATGCGGTCCGCCAGCAGCAGTTCCACGGTCTGCTGGGCCTGGACGTCGATGCTGGTATCGATGCGGATGCGCCCCTCCGCCTGCCGTTTCAGGCGCTGGGCAAACAGGGGCGCCAGCAGGGGCTCCTTGAGGGTCTGGGCATAAGGGGGCTCGCTCAGGGCATCCTCGATGTCCTGCGCTGCCCAAGTGTCTCCCATGCGTGCCAGTACCTTGTCCCGGGCCCGGCGGGCCCGCTCGGGGTGCCGGTCGGGCCGGTACAGGCTGGGGGCCTGGGGCAGCACCGCCAGGAGCGCCGCTTCCGCATGGCTGAGGCGGTTGGCGGGCTTGCCCAGGTAGGCCCGGCTGGCGGCCTCCACGCCTTCCAGGACCCCGCCCATGGGAGCGTAATTCACGTAGAGCCCGAGAATTTCCGCCTTGGAGTAGCGCCATTCCAGCTGCAGGGCTCGCAGCATCTGCCGGAACTTGCCCCCCAGGGTACGGGGCATGGGCTCGAGGATGCGCGCCACCTGCATGGTCAGGGTGGAGCCGCCGGAGACGATGCGCCCGTGGCGCAGCCACTGCCAGGCGGCCCGGGCCAGGGCCAGGGGATTGATGCCCGGATGCCAGTAGAAGGCCCGATCCTCGTAACGCACCAGGGCTTCCAGATAGCGGGGCGAGACCTGCTCCAGGGTCACCGGGTGGCGCCAGATATGGTTACGGTCGGGAAAGGCCCGCAGGGGCGTGCCGTCCCGGGCCACCACCAGCAGGGCCCGGGGCGAGTCGCGGCCGGGCACCGGGGGCGGATAGAGGCGGTCGAGCAGCAGCAGCCCCAGGATCAGGGCCAGGCTGCCGCCTACCAGAAAGCGCCAGGGGCGCGGCAAGGCTTGCCAGCGGCGCAAACCGGCTTACCTGTTCCGGGCTGCTGGAGCAGCTTTCCCGGCAGCGGGGGCAGCAGGAACGGGAGTGGCGGGCAGCGCACAGTCGCGCCGGCCCTCCTCCAGGTAGGAAAGCAGCGTCTTGCGCAGGGAGTTCTGGTCGGCGAAGTCCACATCCACCACCCGCCACTGCCCTTCCTGGCGCCCCAGCCGCAGGCGCTCGTGCCAGACCAGGGTCCGATAGGGATGGGCCCGGGGATAACGGGTGTCTAGGTAGACCAGGTCCACCTCCATGCTGGCTTCGTGCCCCATTTCCCGCTTCTGGCCGTAGGCTACTTCGCTGGCGCCCTCGTAATTTCCCACAAAAATATTGCCTTCCAGGACCGAGGGCTTTTCGTCCTTGGCCGCGGCCCGTATGCATTGTTGCTCCATCCGGGCGGCCTGATCCAGCAGGGTGAGCAGGTCCCGGGAAAGGACTCCCTCCAGCTTCTTTCGCAGGGCCGGCTCGGGCAGGCCAAAGCTGGCCGACCCCAGGATCAGCTGGTAGTAGTTTCTCGCCGCCGTTTCCACGGGGCCGGTCTCGGCCCGGGCCCCCGACAGCAGCAGCCCCAGGGCCAGGCCCAGGGTCAGGTCCAGAAGCAGCCGGCGTGCGCCGCCCTGCCCCCGGCTCATGGCCGCCCCCGGTAACGGCTGGCGAGGGAATCCCCCAGGGGCGTGATCAGATCCCTGACCCGCCAGCAGCGGGGTGCTGCCCCGGCCTCCAGTTCCAGGATCACCTGGCGCTTTTCCGCCGGCTGGCCGGGATCGAGTTCGAAGTCGAAGGCCATGCTCACCCGGCTACCGCCCTGGGAATCCGGCGTCGCGGCAAAGCTGGCCGCCCCCCGCATCTCGCCATCCTGGGCCCCGAGCCAGGGGTCGTAGTCCAGATGGCAGAGGCCTTCCCGCTCGGCACAGCGGTAGTGCCGCTTCAGGGCCTGCATCAGCGCCGGCGTCACATAGCCGGCCAGGCCCCGGGTTTGCTGGAAATAGAAGTCCCGGTGCTGCTGGAAGAATTCCCGGGCGAAGGCGGCCGGGTCGGATTTGCTGCAATCGCCGGCGGCCATGGCCAGGCCGGAGGAAAAAAACAGCAGGGCAAGGAAGGAACGCATGGTGGAACTCAGGGCTGAAGAAAAAAAACGGAGTAAAAGGCCAGGAAAAGGCGTTCGGCGCATCCTGCCCGGAAGCGCCTGGAATATCAAGAATTCCCCACGTCATGGTCCGCCGCCCGGGCCATGAAGTCCTGCACCCGGGCTGCGCAAGGACCGGGCAGGACCTGCAGCAGGAAATGGGGGGCGTGGAAATCCACCCGCTGGGCTCCGGGAATGTGTTCGGCTACCCACCGGGAAACCCGGGAGGGGATCAGCCGGTCGGCATCGGCCTGAAGACACAGGACCGGCATCCGGATCCGGGGCAGGCAGTCCCGCACATCCACCGCCAGTGCAGCTCGGGCCCGATGGCGCAACACCGCCGGCGACACCTGCCGGAGGGCAGCAGCCAACTGAGCCTGCAGGGCCGGAGTGGCGAAGGGCCCCAGCACCAGCAGGCCCAGCAAGCCCAGGGGCAGCAGACTGTGGGGCAGCGGCGGCAGCAGCGGTCCCAGGCAAGTCGGCAGGGGCTGGTGGGCGAAGGTGCAGCACAGGATGAGGCCCTGCAGCCCGGGAGGGGGCGCCGCCCCCAGGCGGATGCCCAGGGGACCGGAGAAGGACTCCGCCAGCAGGAAGAACGGCCGGTCCCGGGGCAGCCGGGCCCGGATCAGGGCTTCCAGCTCCGGATAATCCAGGGGGCGATCGGCGGGATAGGCCAGGGGCAGCACCTCCACCTGGGGACCGCAGGCGGCGGCGAACTCCCCCAGCAGCAATCCCGTGCCATCCAGCCCGGGCAGCAGCACCAGGGTATTCAAGGCGGGGCCATCGGGTGCCGGGCAGATTCGGCCCGGGCCATGGCCTTGCCATCGCAGCTCCGGAGCAGGACCATGGCCTGACGCCCTTCATCCCAGACCAGGGCCACGGGGCCGTCGGCCAGGACGTAGGGCTCCTCTCCGGGCGGATTGACCAGCAGCAGACGGCTGTCCCGGCGGTAGGAAAGGCCCATTTCCGAGGTATAGGGCAGCACCTGGGCCCGCCCGCTCTTCAGGCTCACCACCGCGTGCTGGATGCAGCCGCTGCCGCAGCCCCAGCTCACCAGCCGCAGGTGGCCGGCAAAATCCGGCGGCCCCTCCGCCGCCCCTGTGCGGATGCGGGTCCGGAAGAGCCGGGTTTCCCGGTTTTCCATCACCCGAGGCGGCACATAGGGGCCGCGAAAAGCCAGGGCGGCACGGGAGGCCGGGTATTTCCCGAAGTCCAGACAGCGGGCCGGCAGCTGCATTTCCATGGCCTGTCCCGGCAGGGCTGCGGCCCCGAGCAGCAGGAGCAGCCAGCGGCTCAAGCCCATGGGCTCAGTTGCACTGGGCCACCAGGGAATTGACCACCCCGTCCACCTTGGCCTTGCTGGGTTCGTCGAAATAAGTCTGGATGAAGGACAGGGCGTGTTCGCCCTTGACACAGGCGTAGTAACGCTGCTTGACCTGAATGCCGTTGATGCTGGTGCTGGCATCCAGATAGCCCAGCTTGGCCGCGCCCACCTGGGTGGTCTGGCAGCCGCCGGCGAACTTCAGGTTCATGGGGGAGGCTTCGATCAGTTTCTGGGCATGGAACAGGTAGTCGCAGCCGGACTTGACCCCGGGCATGACGCTGACGTTTTCGGCAACGGAGATGACGCTGGGGTTGGTCCGCACCGGGGCGCCCGGCTCGCTCTCGAAGAAGGCGAAGATGGGGGTGGTGCTCTTCAGGGACTGGTCGATGATGGCCTTCATCTGCTTGTTGTCACCGGCCATCATCCCGGAGGCCTGGGCATTCATCTTCATGGTGGTTTCCGGATCCTGGGCGAACCAGCCTTCCGGTTTCTTCACTTCCACCCCGAAGAACTCATTGACGTATTTGACCTGGTCGGCGGAACGGGTCAGGGCGGATTTTTCCTTGGCAGCGTCGGAGCAGCCGGCCAGGGCCGCCAGGACGCACAGGGACAGGATGGAATATTTCAATTGGGATCTCCCGAAAAAGGCCCCGGTATTCCCGGGGCCGTCAAAAAAACTGGGGCCGGGGCAAGGCCGCCGGCCCGGAACCGCTACCGGCCCCGGTTTCCCGGGAGCGGCAGCAGCGAGTTGTCGGCTTACTTGCCGCGCTTTTCATCCACCACGGTGAGACTCCCCTCCCCTTCGGCCAGGCCGTAGATGTTGGGCCGGTACATGTCTTCCGCGTAGATGGGCGGGAACACGAACTTGCCGGGAGTGACCACCCGGGCCCGGTAGAAGAGCAGCATGTTGCTGTCCAGGCGCAGGGCCGCCACGAAGCGGTCATCCCGGAACTCCACGTGCTGGATGCGGGAATCCGCCATGACCTGGGCAGGAAGCAGGCCATCCACCTGGACAGCATCCATGCCCTCGCCCTGGACGATGTTGAGGTTCTCGATTTCCAGGCCGGCGGGGATGCGGTCCACCACCAGGGCATTGGCCATGCGCACGAAGGGGTTGACGCTGAGCTTCACCAGCACGGTCTCGCCCACCTTGAGGCTGCGGTTGCCCAGGGGGCGCCCCTGGGCATCAAGCAGCTCCCGGCTCAGGCTCACCGCATCCTTGCGGGCAGCGGGCATCTTCACCGGATAGCCGCCCAGGGCCAGTTCCAGGTACAGCTTGTCGCTGCCCGGATTGCTGAGCTTGATGCCGGCGCTCAGGTCCCCGTTACCCAGCCCGTGCACCACGGCGCCCTTGCCGGACAGGCTGCTCTCGCCGGACTTGCCGGCCAGCTTCACCTGCCAGGACTTGCCTTCGCCGCTGCTCATCTGGCGCCCGGCCAGGAACAGGGCCAGCTTCTCCTGGGTGCTGGTGTAGCGCTTCTGTTCCAGCTCCAGGGCCACCAGGCTGATCAGGTTTTCCTGCCCCTGGACCTTCAGCTTGTGACGTTCCAGCAGGGCGTAGGACAGGGCCGCATCCCGCAGGGGGGTGCCGTAGTCGCCCCACCAGGAGTCATTGACCCGGGCTTTCACCACCCCTTCGGCCAGGGCGGTCTGGGCCCGCTTCTCGTCGCCCATCAGATGCAGGGCCAGCCCCAGGTGCACCAGGGCTAGGCCGGAGTGGGCCTGCTGGCGCAGGTCGAACATCTGCCGCAGGGTGGACAGGGGCGCCTTGGACTCCCGGGCCAGCACATAGGCCCCGTAGGACAGGGCCCCGAAGCGGCCGCTGCCGCCGTAGTGGTAGTCACGCCAGACATTTTCCTGGTTGTAGGCCTGGGGGCTGTTGGGCAGTCCGGCCACCCCCTGCTGCAGGGCCTTCAGGAGGAAATCCATGGCCTTCTGCTGCATCTGCTCGGGGACGTTGAAGCCCTGCTCCCGGCTGTCCAGCAGGAAGTTGGTGACGTAGGAGGAGAGCCAGTACTCGTAGGTGGACACATTGCCCCACAGGCTGAAGCCCCCGTTGGGCGCCTGCATGGCCCCCAGGCGGGCGGTGGCCTTCTCCAGCATCTCGGTACGCTGGGCCCGGCTGTAGGGCTTGAGCCCGAAGCTGCGGGCCTCCTCCTCGCCGATGAAGACGTGGGGATAGGCGGTGGAGGTGGTCTGCTCGGTACAGCCGTAGGGATAGGTGAGCAGCCCCTGGATGGCGCTCTTCACGTCGATGGGCGGCTTGTCGGACAGGGTCAGGTGGCTTTCCACCGTGGCCGGCAACAGGCCGCCCAGGTCCGCTTCCCGCAGGGTCATGGTTTCACCCGGCGCCAGGGTGTAGCGGCGCAGGAACTGCTGCCGGGGCGTGGCGGCCTGGACCTGGAGGGCGAATTCCCGCTTCAGGGTGACGCTGCCGCCCACCTTGACCTGCACCGGCACCAGGCCGAAGGCACTGCCCGCCTCCAGGGGGAAGCGCAGGGTGACCTTCTGCTGGTCCTGGAGGGTCAGGTTGCGCCGGGGCTCCTGGATCCTCAGGCCGTTGTCGTTGGCCAGCTCCACCTGCAGCTGCTGTTCGGCGCCGGAAAGGTTGTGCAGGTCCAGGGCGACGATGGCGCTGTCCCCCACGGTGAGGAAGCGGGGGGTGGCCAGCTCCGCCACCAGGGGGGCGGCCACGGTGACTTCGGATTCCGCATTGCCGAACCGGTCCGGTGCCGCCACCACGGCCATCAGGCGCAGGCGGCCGTTGAAGTCGGGCACCGGCAAGGTGATCTCCGCCTCGCCCTTTTCATCCAGGGCCACGGGGCCGGAGAACAGGTCCACCAGCTTCACCTTCTTGGGCATGCTCTGGGTGGCCTGGGGCGCCGCATCGCCACCGAACTTGAGCTTGCCCTTCTGGCCCGCCATCTTTTCGATCAGGCGGCCATAGACGTCGTACTGGTCGGCCCCGTAGCGCAGCTTGCCGAAGAAGTGGCCGAAGGGATCGGGGGTACGGAAGTTGGTGATGTTGAGGATACCCACGTCCACCGCCGAGAGGGTCACCTGGGCCTTCTGGCCCTTGGCGTCCGGCACCCGCACCTTCACCTTGAGGGGGGTCTCGGGGAGCATCTTCTGGGGCGCTTCCAGCTTCACCTGGAGCTTGCGCTCACCCCGCTCCAGGGGCAGGTGCACCAGGCCCAGGGCCCGGGCCGGGGTGACCTGCACGGCGCCGTCGCCGGGACGCAGCACCAGCACCGAGACATAGAGGTCATGGCGCAGCCAGTCCTTGTGCACCGGGATGTCCACGGTGCTGCCGGTGGCAGGCATGCGCAGCCGCTGCACCCACAGGGTCCGGTCCCCTTCCACGGTGATCAGGGCCTCGCCTCCGTGGGGCGGGGTGATGGTCAGGCGGGCGGTCTCCCCTTCCTTGTAGGCGGGCTTGTCCAGTTTCAGGTTGACCCGGTCGGGACGCACCCCCTGGCTTTCGTCGGAACGGGCGCTCCAACCTGCATAGAAGCGGTAGGCCAGACGCTTGCCGGTTTCCGGATCGTTGATCTCGAGACGGTAACGGCCGTATTTCACGGGCAGGGACAGTTTGCCCCGGCCGGTGGCCGGCAGCACGACGCTGGAGGAGGACACCAGCTCATCGGTTTCCGTGTAGCCCGAGTGCCAGCCACGCTGATCCTCGAAGCGCCAGTAGTAGTCCCGGTTTTCCCGGAACAGGCGCACCGGATAGGTGCCGGCGTGGAGCTTGCCGGTGGCGTCGGCACGGATCACCTCGAATTCCGCCAGGCTGCCTTCCCGGGCGTAGTCGCCGTTGAACAGGGGGCGCACGGCCAGGAGCTTGGGCGCCGGCCAGTAGGTGCGTTCCAGGGAGCGGATCACCGGCCGGCCGCCGCTTTCCAGCAGGCTCATGGTGGTCCGGATGCTGAAGGGGGAATGACGCCCTTCCACCTTTTCCAGGTCGATGTCGAGGCTGGCCTTGCCCTGCTCGTCCAGGGTGGTTTCGGGCAGCTCTTCCCGGGCCCGGGCCGTGTCTTCATTGACGTCGCCGAACTCGAAACCGGGCAGCTTGTCAGCCAGGGGATTCTTGTTGCGGAAGAACTGGGCCACCCCCAGCAGCCGGTTGCCGGCGGCTGGCGCCCCGTACAGGTAATTGCCGTCCACCTGCAGGGCAAAGGGATGCTGGGCATCGAGCTGGGGACTGGCGGTGCTCAGGTCCAGCTTCATGCGTTCGGGCAGGAATTCCTCGACCCCGAAGCGGAACACGGTGGTGGGCCGCTTGTCGGCAGGGTCGGCGCGCAGTTCCAGGTTCCAGAAGCCGGTGGGGGCATCGGCCGGCAGCTCCAGGCTACGCTGGTAATAGCCGTTCAGGGCGCCGCTGGGCTGCCAGGTGGCGGTGAACTGGGCCTTGCCGTCGGGCCGCTTGAGGATGGCCTGGATGGGCTGGGCCGGCACGGCATGGCCATCCGCATCCCGGGCCAGGACCGAGACGTCGAAGCGCTCCCCGGGCCGGTACAGGTCCCGGCCGGAGTAGGCGAACAGGCTCACATCCCGGCCGGGCAGGCCGCCGATGTCGTATTCGGACAAATCCAGGGCCGGCTCCTTCAGAGCGATCATGGCTACCTGCTTGCCCTGACGGGCCAGGATCACCACCGCGCCCTTGGGCCGCTCGGGGAAATGGGCCCGGCCGTCGGCATCGGTCTGCTTCTGGGCCAGGATCTTGCCCTGGGCGTCGAGCCAGGCGATGTCCACGCCGCTGGCCGCCGTGCCCTTGTCCAGGTTGCTCACGTAGGCATCGGCGCCCTTCTCGAACAGGCGGGTGTGCAGGCCCAGGTTGCTGGTATAGAAATAGGTCACCTGGTAGTCATGGCGGAAACGGTTGGGCTGGCTCATGACGGCGATGTAGATGCCCGGCTCGGCCAGCTCCTTGATCTCCTCCACGGGAATGAAGGTGACGCTGCGCCGGTTGGCCTTCTGCTCGGTGAGGAAGCGGCCGGTGTAGACGCTCTCGGTGAGCTTGTGCAGGGGGTCCAGCTCCCAGTTGCTCACGGCACCCTTGAGGCTGCTGGAGCGGTCGTAGTAGTAGCCCTCGTCTTCCTCGTCCTCGCTGGTATAGGTGTTGCCGCTGATCACCTGGTCCAGGAAGCGGGGCAGCTGGTCGGGCTTGACCCGCAGGAACTGGATGTCCACTTCCGGGACATTCACGGTGACCACCGGCAGACCGCCGTTCTGGCGGGCCGGCAGCACCATGCCCTTGCTGGCAAAGTAATAGGCGGGGGAAACGGCGGCCGTGCGGATGCCATAGGCAGACTCGGCGGCGAGCTGCTCGCCGTTGCGGGCCGGCAGGCCGGGGCTGACGCGCACCACGTAGCGGGTCTCGGGCTTGATGTGGGGGAAGAACAGCAGGCGGGGATTCTCGCCCACCACCCAGGCCCCCTTCACCAGGGTGCCGCCCTCGGTGTTCACGTCCTCGGGGGCGGTGCTGGCCACGGGGGCGGTGCTGCGGCTGCCGTCGTCGCCGTAGTAGCCGTCGTCATCCTGGCGGGCCTTGCGGTCCTGGGGACGGGCCGGCATCTCGAACACCTGAATGAAGCTGTTGTAGTTCTGGCGCGGGTCCAGGGGCTGGCTGAAGGTCAGGGCCAGGGCCGGAGAACCGTCCAGGTCCCGGTTGTTGAGCTCCACCAGTTCGATGGGGCCGGTACTCTCCTCCACCGCAGTGCGGCTGGGCAGCATCGAGCCCCCCTGACGCAACTCCCCGCCCAGGTAAAGGCCCAGGCCAGCCACCAGGCCGATCACGAGCACCACAATCAGAATATTGATTTTATTGCCGCGCCATTGACTCACGTCCCACCCCTCGAGTTGCCAAGCCGGCCCCAGGCCGGAAAAGCCGCCATTATTCCATCATTCTGAGTTGAAATGCTGGCCGGATGCGCTGGGGAAATACGGCCGCGAAAATTGACAGGGCCTGGAGCGGGCTGCAGAATCCGCCGCATTTGTCATGGACCCTCCGCCATGCGTATCCTCGTTCTCAGCGTTTCCGCCGGCGCCGGTCATGTGCGTGCCGCCCAGGCCCTGTGCGCCACTGCCGCCACCGAACTGCCGCAACTGGACGTCATCCACCAGGACCTGCTCGAACTGGTGCCCCAGGGCTTTCGCAAGCTCTACGGCAGCGGCTACATCAAGCTGGTGGAACGGGCGCCCCTGGTCTGGGCCTATCTCTACCAGCGCACCGACCATCCTGCCGGGGATTCCCTGCTCTCCCGCTTCCGCCGGCATGTGGAGCGCCTCAACACCCGGCGGCTGGAGGCGGAAATCGAGCGGATCAGGCCGGATGCCATCGTCTGCACCCACTTCCTGCCCGCCGAGCTGCTCTCCCGGCGCATCGCCCAGGGCCTGCCCACGCCCCCGGTGTGGGTCCATGTGACCGACTTCGACATCCACGGCCTCTGGCTGCATCCCCACATGGCTGGCTACTGCGTCGCCAGCGGCGAGGTGGCGGCCCGGCTGGCGGCCCGGGGAGTGGCCAAGGAGAACATCCACGTCACCGGCATCGCCATCATGCCCCAGTTCCGCCAGACACCGGAGCGCTCCCGGGCGGCCGCCGAGCTGGGCCTGGACCCGGCGCGCAGCACCCTGCTGATGATGTCCGGCGGTGCCGGCGTCGGGGACATGGAAGCCCTGGTGGCCCAGGTGGCCGCCCTACCCCTGGACCTGCAGATCGTCGCCCTGGCGGGCCGCAACGAGGCCCTGCTGACCCGGCTCCAGGCCCTGGCCGCCCGTCATCCGGGGCGCATCCTGCCCCTGGGCTTCACCCGCACCGTGGAGCGGGTCATGGCCGCTGCCGACCTGGCCATCACCAAGCCCGGCGGACTGACCTCCAGCGAGTGTCTGGCCATGGGACTGCCGATGCTGATCGTCTCCCCCATTCCCGGCCAGGAGGAGCGCAACGCCGACGCCCTGCTGGAGGCCGGCTGCGCCTGGAAGGCCGTGGACCCGGCAGCCCTGGCCTACAAGCTGGAACTGCTGATGCGCGATCCGGAACGGCGCCAGCGCATGGCCGCCTGCCAGCGACAGATGGCCCGCCCCGAAGCCGCCCGGGCCATCCTGGAGCGGGTCGGGGGCCTGGCATGAAGGGCCTGGGAAGGTGGCTGGCCGGCCTGACGCTGCTGCTGGCCGCCCTGCAGCCGGCCCAGGCTGAGGCCGACCGGATCAGCCTGTACCCGGGCTACAGCAACGGCCAGCGCCTTCTGGTCGAAGGCCGCATCGTCGAGGCCCGGAGCGCCGCCCCGGTTCGGGAGGCCGATGGCCGGCTCACCAACCTGTGGCGCAACTTGGGCCATTTCTTCAACGACGAGCGCCAGGGGCAGCCCCTGCAGCTGCACCTCCAGGGCCAGGTCTGGCCCCTGGTGAGCGATGCGGAAGGCTATTTCAGCCTGGACACCCCCCATCCGCCCCTGGCCCCGGGCTGGCACCAGATCATGGCCGAAAGCCGCGGCCACCAGGGACAGGGCCGGCTGCTGGTGGTGCCAAGGGAAAACCGCCTGGGCCTGATCTCCGACCTGGATGACACCCTGCTGATCTCGGAAGTGACCCGCAAGCACCGGCTGCTGGGCAACACCTTCCTCAAGAATCCGGCCCAGCGTCAGGTGGTGCCCGGCACGGCGGCCCTCCTGGCCCGGGTGGCTGCCGCCAACCCCCGGCCGGAGGCGGCGCCCCTCTTCTATCTCTCCGCCTCGCCGCGGCAGCTCCAGGATGGCATCGCCGATTTCCTGGAGCGCAACGCCTTTCCCGCCGGGGTGCTGCTCACCAAGCAGATCCGCGAGGACGGAGGCGGGGATCCCCTGCTCGACCAGTTCACCTACAAGACCCGGAAGATAGAAGGCATCCTGGCCCGCCTGCCCGGGGTGCGCTTCCTGTTGCTGGGAGATGACGGGGAGAAGGACCCGGAAATCTACGCCTGGATCCAGAAGCTGTACCCGGAACGGGTCGCCGGCATCTGGATCCGCCGGGTCAGCCCGCCGCCCCGGCAGCCCCTGCCGCCCGGCCAGCGGGACCTGGCCGAAGTCCTGGCGGCGACTTCCCTGCCGGAACTGGCCCCCTGAGGCCCCGGGGGCGCCGACAAACTGGTAGGATTTCCCCCTTTTTCCCAGTCCCTGTTTCGGCCTCATGCATACCCTGAACCGCACCATCTTCTTCGTTTCCGACGGCACCGGCATCACCGTGGAGGCCCTGGGCCACAGCCTGCTTTCCCAGTTCGAGGGCGTCAAATTCACCCAGGTGCGCATCCCCTTCGTGGATAGCGAGGACAAGGCCCGGGAAGTGGTGGCCCGCATCAACGCCAGAGGCGAGGCCGACGGCATCCGTCCCATCGTGTTTACCACCCTGATCAACCCGCGCCTGGCGGAGATCGTGCATCTGGCCGATGCCTTCTCCCTGTCCTATTTCGAGACTTTCCTCTCGCCCCTGGAAACCGAGCTGGGGGTGAAATCCAGCCATACGGTGGGACGCACCCACGGCTCCACCGACAGCTCCGACTACAAGGAGCGCATCGAGGCCATCAACTACACCCTGGCCCACGACGACGGGATTACCGACCTGGACCTGGAAGAAGCCGACGTGGTGCTGGTGGGCGTATCCCGCTGCGGCAAGACCCCCACCTCCCTGTACCTGGCCATGCAGTTCGGCCTCAAGGCCGCCAACTTTCCCCTGATCCCCGAGGATTTCGAACGAGGCCGCCTGCCGGGCACCCTGGAGCGGCACCGGGCCAAGCTGTTCGGCCTCACCATCCAGCCCGAGCGGCTGGCCCAGATCCGCGAGGAACGCCGGCCCAACAGCCGTTACGCCAGCCTCTCCAACTGCCGCCACGAGGTCAGCGAGGCGGAGCGAATGATGCGCCGGGAAGGCATCCGCTGGCTGGATTCCTCCACCAAGTCCATCGAGGAAATCTCCACCACGGTGCTGGAAGAACTGAAGCTCCGTTAAGCCCCACCGGAAAGGAAAGCCATGCTCAACTTCGACTACTACAACCCCACCCGCATCGTCTTCGGCCGTGACAGCATCGCCCGCCTGCAGGAGCTGGTCCCGGAAAACGCCCGGGTGCTGGTGCTCTACGGCGGCGGCAGCGCCGAGAAGAACGGCACCCTGGCCGAGGTGGAGGCTGCCCTGGCACCCCGCACGGTGATGCGCTTTGGCGGCATCGAGCCCAATCCCGCCTACGAGACCCTGATGCAGGCGGTGCAACTGGTGCGCCAGGAAGGCCTGGACTTCCTCCTGGCCGTGGGCGGCGGCTCGGTCATCGACGGCACCAAGTTCGTGGCGGCCGCGGTGGAATATCCCCGGGAAGACCCCTGGCACATCCTGGAAACCTTTGGCGCCAAGATCAGCAGCGCCCTGCCTCTGGGCTGCGTCGTCACCCTGCCCGCCACGGGCTCGGAGATGAACCATTTTTCCGTAGTCAGCCGCAAGTCCCTGCAGGCCAAGCTGCCCTTTGCCAGCCCCCACGTGTTCCCGCGCTTTGCCATCCTGGACCCGGTCAAGACCTTCAGCCTGCCGCCCCGGCAGATCGCCAACGGCATCGTGGATGCCTTCGTGCACGTCATCGAGCAGTACCTGACCTACCCGGTCAACGCCCCCCTCCAGGACCGCTATGCCGAAGGCCTGCTCCAGACCCTGGTGGACATCGGCCCCCGGGCCCTGGCAACGCCTCAGGATTACGATCTCCGGGCCAACCTGATGTGGGCCGCCACCCAGGCCCTGAATGGCCTGATCGGGGCGGGGGTGCCCCAGGACTGGGCCACCCACATGCTCGGCCACGAGATCACCGCCATGTATGGTCTCGACCACGCCCAGACCCTGGCCGTGGTCCTGCCGCCGCTCCTGGACCTGCGCCGGGAAGGCAAGCGGGAAAAGCTGCTCCAGTACGCGGAACGGGTCTGGGGCATCCGGGAAGGCAGCGACACGGCGCGCATCGACCAGGCCATCGCCCGCACCCGGGAGTTCTTCGCCTCCCTGGGGATGAAGTCCCGCCTGGGGGACTACCAGATCAGCGCCGAAGCCGTGCCCCGGCTGCTGGCCCAACTGGAGGCCCATGGCATGGACAAGCTGGGGGAAAGACAGGACATGGACCTGGAACTCAGCCGCCGGGTCCTGGAAGCCTGCCTCTGAGCGGCATCCATCCCTGAACACCGGGCCCTGCCCGCTGGCAGCAGCGGCAGGGCCCGTATGCTATCGGACGCCGGAAACAGGAACAGGGAGCAGGAACCGCCCCCCGACTCAGGCCGGCAGGCGCCGGCGCAGGGTTTCGAACAGGCAGATGGCGGCGGCGGCGCCCACGTTGAGGGATTCCACCGCCCCGGGCATGGGGATGTGGATGCGCTGCCCGGCCCGGGCCAGGACGGCGGGACTCACCCCCTGCCCTTCCGCACCGAACACCCAGGCCACGGGCCCCTGCCAGCAGGCCTGATGCAGGGATACGGCGCCTTCCAGGGCAGTGGCCAGACTGGCACCCTGGAACTGGGTGAGGAAGGTTTCCAGGTCAGCCCCTTCATGGATCTGCACCAGGAAATGGGCCCCCTGCCCCGCCCGCAGCACCTTGGGCGACCAGGCCCCGACACAGTCCGGCGACAGGAGCAGCTGCCCGAACCCGGCGGCAGCGGCCGTGCGCAACAGGGTGCCCAGGTTGCCCGGGTCCTGGATGCCGTCCAGGAGCACCGTGTCCCGGTCCAGCGCCGGCGCCTGATCAGCGGCGGGCACCTCCACCTCGGCCAGGACCCCGGCCGGAGTTTCCGTATCCGCCAGTTCCGCCAGCAAGCCATCCGCCAGCAGCACCACCCGGGCCTGGGGATGGGCGGCCAGCCAGGCGGCGATTTCCCCCTGGGCCGCGCCCCGTTCGCTCACCAGCACCATCTCCGGCAGGCCGTGCCGGGCCGTCCAGGCGGTCAGCAGGTGCATGCCTTCGAGCAGGGTACGGCCGGCCTTGCGCCGTTCCCGGCTGGACTGGGCCAGCTTCTTCCAGGCCCGGAAGGCCGGGTTATCCCGGGAAACGATGTGCTTCATGACTTCAGAGCAGGCTGAGCTGGGCCACCGGGCCGAAGCTGCGGCGGTGGGCCGGACAGGGCCCGTGGGCCTGGAGGGCGGCCAGATGGGCGGCCGTGGGGTAGCCCATGTGCCGCTCGAAACCGTATTGGGGATAGTTCTGGTGCAGGGCCACCATGCCCGCATCGCGCACGGTCTTGGCCAGGATGGAGGCCGCGGCGATGGCGGCGATCTTGCCATCCCCCTGCACCACCGCCTGCACGGGGATTTCCAGCCGCGGGCAGCGGTTGCCATCCACCACCGCACGGGCCGGGGCCAGGGCGAGGCCGGCCACGGCCCGCTGCATGGCCAGGAAAGTGGCCTGGAGGATGTTGATCCGGTCGATTTCCGCGGGGCTGGCTTCGGCCACGCACCAAGCCAGGGCGTGGGCCCGGATTTCTTCGGCCAGGATCAGGCGGCGTTTTTCCGAGAGCTTCTTGGAATCGTTGAGGCCCGGGATCGGGCGCTCCGGATTGAGGATCACCGCAGCAGCCACCACGGGCCCCGCCAGGGGCCCACGGCCGGCTTCGTCGATGCCGCAGACGTCGGCGGGCAGCGCACTCAGCTGGGCAGGCACGCAATCACCGCTTCGGCCGCCCGGGCAGCCGTGTTCTGCCGCAGTTGCTCGTGGATGCGGGTGAACTCCCCTTCCAGGTAGCTGGCCACCCGGGGGTCGCTGGCCAGGTTCACCAGGGCCTGGGCCAGGTTTTCCGGGGTGGCTTCGTCCTGCAGCAGCTCCGGCACCAGGAAGCGCCCGGCCAGGACATTGGGCAGCCCCACGTAAGGCAGGTAGCCCCGCTTCTTCATCATCCGGTAGGTGGTGGGCGAAAGCTTGTAGGTGATCACCATGGGGCGCTTCACCAGGGCGGCTTCCAGGGTGGCGGTTCCGCTTGCCACCAGCACCACGTCGGCGGCGCCCATGGCGTCCTGGGCGTGGCCGAACAGGAGCCGGAACGGCAGGTTGGCCACCTGCTGCCGGTAGATGGCGGTCTCGAACTGGAGCCGGGTCTCCCGGGTGGCCAGGGGCACCAGGAATATCGCCTGGGGCTGCAGCTGATGGATCAGGCGGGCGGTCTGGACGAAGGTGTCGGCCAGGTATTCCAGCTCCGACTGGCGGCTGCCCGGCAACAGGGCGTAGAGGGTGCCTTCCAGGGGCAGGTTGAGCTTGGCCCGGGCTTCCTTCTTGTCCGTGTGCAGGGGAATCTGGTCTGCCAGGGGATGGCCCACGTAGGTGACCGGGACCCCGGCCTTTTCGTACAGGGGTGGCTCCATGGGGAACAGGGCCAGCACCCGGTGCACTGCCTGGGCGATCTTGTGGATGCGCTTGCCCCGCCAGGCCCAGATGGAGGGACTGACGTAGTGGAGGGTGGTGACGCCCCTGGCCTTCAGGTCCGCTTCCAGGCCCAGGTTGAAGTCCGGGGCATCGACGCCGATGAACAGGTCGGGAGGGTCCTGCAGCAGGCGGGCTTTCAGGTCCCGGCGGATGCCGGCGATCTCCCGGTAGCGCTTCAGCACTTCCACGTAGCCCATGACCGCCAGCTTTTCCATGGGCCACCAGGCGGTGAAGCCCTGGGCCATCATCTTGGGACCGCCGATGCCGAAGAAGGAAAGCTGGGGCAGGCGGGCCTTGAGGGCGGCGATCAGGTGGCTGGCGAGCAGATCTCCGGATGCTTCGCCCGCCACGATGGCGATGCGAAACGGCCGGCTCATCGGATGATGCCGCGCTTGGAGAGTTCGAGGAATTCCACGAAGCGATGCACGTCCGGCTGCTCCCTGGCCATTTCCTCCAGCTTCACCTTGGCCTCTTCCAGCATCAGGCCGGACTTGTACAGGGTCCGGTAAGCCCGCTTCAGAGCGGTGATGGATTCGGCGGTAAAGCCGCGCCGCTTCAGGCCTTCCACGTTGATGCCATAGGGCGAGGCGGTGTTGCCGGCCGCCATCAGGTAGGGCGGCACGTCCTGGAGGATCACGGTGCCCACGGCGGTCATCACATGGGCGCCCACCCGGCAGAACTGGTGGATGCCCGTGTAACCACCCAGGATGGCCCAGTCGTCCACATGCACGTGGCCGGCCAGCTGGGCGTTGTTGGCAAAGGTGGTGTGGTTGCCCACCTGGCAGTCATGGGCGATATGCACATAGGCCATGATCCAGTTGTCGTTGCCGATGCGGGTCACCCCCGCATCCTGGACCGTGCCCAGGTTGAAGGTGCAGAACTCGCGGATGGTGTTGCGGTCGCCGATTTCCAGGCGGGTGGGCTCGTCCGCGTACTTCTTGTCCTGGGGCACTTCGCCCAGGGAGGAAAACTGGAAGATCCGGTTTTCCCGGCCGATACGGGTATGGCCGTGGATCACAACGTGGGGGCCAACCACGGTCTGGTCGCCGATCTCCACGTGCTCGCCGATGATGGAATAGGCGCCAATCTCGACCCCGTTGCCGATCCTGGCACCGGGATGGACGATGGCGGTGGGGTGGATCCGTTCACTCACTTGGCGATGTCCCGCTTGGCACACATGAGGTTGGCTTCGGCGGCGATTTCCCCATCCACCTTGGCCACGGCCTTGTACTTCCAGATGCCGCGCATCTGGCGTTCGATGTCCACGTGCAGGTGCAGCTGGTCGCCGGGCAGCACCGGCTTCTTGAAGCGGGCGTTGTCGATGCCGACAAAGTAGAACACGGAATCGTCGCTGGGCATCTCGCCCATGGTCTTGAAGGAGAGGATGCCGGCGGCCTGGGCCAGGGCTTCCATGATCAGCACACCCGGCATCACCGGATGATGGGGGAAATGGCCCTGGAAGAAAGGCTCGTTGATGGTGACGTTCTTGTAGGCGTGGATGGACTTGCCCGGCTCCACCTCCACGACCCTATCCACCAGCAGGAAGGGATAACGGTGCGGCAGGTGTTCCAGAATTTGATGAATATCCATTTAATCAGCTCTTTGTCTCTAATTCTTGAAGTTTTTTCTCAAGCTCGCTCACCCGCTGGGCCAGTTGCCCCAGGTGTTTCAGGTGGGCAGCGTTCTGCAGCCATTTGTCGTGGCTGTCCAGGGGATAGAGGGCCGTGTACTTGCCGCTCTTGGTGATGTTCTTCATCACCATGGTGCCCGGGGAAATCTCCGTGCCCGGGGCGATCTCCAGATGCCCCAGGATCATGGCCGCCCCACCGATGGCGCAGTGATGGCCGATGCGGGTGCTGCCGGCGATGCCGACGCAGCCGGCAATCACCGTGTGCTCGCCGATGACGCAGTTGTGGCCGATCATGATCTGGTTATCCAGCTTGCAGCCATCGCCGATCACCGTGTCTTCCAGGGCACCCCGGTCGATGCTGGTGTTGGCACCGATTTCCACGTCGTTGCCCAGCACCACCCGGCCGATCTGGGGAATCTTCAGCCATCGGCCCCCTTCCGGGGCAAAGCCGAAGCCGTCGGCCCCGATCACCGCACCGCTGTGGATGATGGCCCGCTCCCCAATCTGACAGCCGGGGTAGATGACGGCGCCCCCGTGCACGATGCTGTCGGCGCCGATACTGACCCCGGCACCGATCACGGCGTTGGCGCGGATCTCCACCCCCTCCCCCAGGCTCACCCCCGGACCTATCCAGGCCCCGGGGCCCACATGACAGGAGGCCGGCACCGGGCTTTCCAGCACGGCGGCCCCATGGCAGCCGGGCCCCAGGCGCGGCACCGGATTGAGCAGGGCCGCCACCCGGGCGTAATAGACGTAGGGCCTGGGCGTGACGATGGCGGCCACCCGGGGCTGACCGGCCGCGTCCACGGGCAGGTCTGCCAGGGCCTCAGGCGCCAGGATCACTGCACTGGCGCGGGTTTCCCCCAGGTGCTTGCGATACTTGGGATTGGCCAGAAAGGCTATCTGGCCGCTGACGGCGCCCTGCAGGGTGCCGACCTGGGCGACGGGGAGACTGGCGTCCCCCCGGATCTCGCCGCCCAGGCGGTCCACGATGGCCGCGAGCGTCCACACCGCTCCGCTCGCGTGCCCCTGCATCACTTGCCGTCCGAAAGGGCCTTCACCACCTTGTCGGTGATGTCCAGTTTGGGGCTGACCCAGACCACATCCTGCAGGATCAGGTCGAACTTCTCGCTGTCGGCGATCTGCTTGATGGCCCGGTTGGCCTTCTCGATGATGGCGGCGTTGGCTTCGTTCTGACGCAGGTTCAGGTCTTCACGGAACTCGCGCTGCTTGCGCTGGAACTCCCGGGACAGCTCGGAAAACTCGCGCTCCTTGTTGCGGCGCTCGGTTTCGGACATGGTGACGGCGTTCTTTTCCATGTTTTCCTGCATGCCCTGGAGCTGCTTGGCCATGCGCTGCAGTTCCTGATCCCGCTTGGAGAATTCAGCTTCGATTTCCTTGGCCGCCTTGATGGCGGAAGGCGCATTGCGGAAGATGCGCTGGGTATCCACATACCCCACCTTCAGATCAGCCGCCTGGGCAACCGGAGCCACCAGGGTGGCGGCACAAAGACTGGCGGCAAGAACGGACTTGGTATTCAACATTGTTCTCCTGCTTCAAAAAGTGGAACCCAGTTGGAACTGGAAGGTTTCGGTATCGTCCCCCGGCTTGTCGTTGAGCGGGGCGGCAATACTGAATTTGAGGGGACCGACGGGAGAGATCCACGCCAGCGAAACGCCGGTGGAAGCCCGGAAATCGTCAGTCTTGATTTTCTGGCCGGGACCGAAGGTCTGGCCGATATCGAAGAACACGCCCATGCGCAGGGACTTGTCGTAGCCGGGCAGGCCCCAGAGCAGTTCCGCATTGCCGACGATCTTGCGGTTGCCCCCGAGACGCTCGTCCTCGTACTTGGCATCCACGGGGCCCAGACTGGAGGCCGCATAGCCGCGCACGGAATTGATGCCGCCCACGTAGTAGTTCTTGTAGAACGGCAGGCCGTCCTGGCCCCCGTAACCGTCCCCGTAGCCGAAGTCCCCGTTGACCATCAGGGTCAGGGACTTGGAAATGGGGAAGAAACGCTGGTACTGGTAGCTCAGCTTCCAGTACTTCAGGTCGCCCCCGGGGAGGGCCAGTTCCAGACCGGCGCGCTGGTAGGTGCCGGTAGTCGGGAAGATGTAGCTGTCCTTGCCGTCACTGGTCCAGTTGATGGTCAACGGGATGGTGATGTTGGAGCTGCCATACTTATCCACAAAGTCGATGTAGCGCTGGGGACTGCTGTCGTAGGTGGTGATCTTGGTATGGTCCAGGGTCAGGCCCACGCCGATGGATTCCCGCTCGGAAATGGGGAAGCCGAAGCGGATGCCGGCCCCGGTGGAGGCGGTCTTGTAATCCCCCACGTCGATGGTGGTGGGCTCGTAGGTCCGGTGATAGACATCGAAGCCCTGGGAAATACCATCGATGGTGAAATAGGGATCGGTATAGCTCAGGGACAGGTTGCGGTTGGTCTTGCTGGTGTTCAGGCCCAGGGTCAGGTGCTTGCCGCTACCGAAGATGTTGTTCTGGGAGATGGAGCCGGACAGCATGACCTTCTCCGACTGGGAGAAGCCGGCCCCCAGCATGATGTTGCCGGTGGGCTTCTCGGTGACGTTGAGGTTTACGTCCACCTGGTCGGCGGTACCGGGCACGGGCGGTGTTTCCACGGTCACGTCGGCAAAATAGCCGAGCTTGTCCACCCGCTGCTTGGACAGGGTGACCTGCTCGGCGTTGTACCAGCCCCCTTCCATCTGCCGCATTTCCCGACGGATCACCTCGTCCCGAGTACGGGTGTTGCCGGTCACATTGATGCGGCGCACGTACACCCGCTTGCCCGGGTCCACGAAGATGGTGAAAGCCACCTGCTTCTTTTCCTTGTCCAGCTCCGGGGAGGCATTGACGTTGGCAAAGGCATAGCCCTGATCGCTCAGGCGGTCGGTGATGCGCTTGGTGGTGTTGTTCAGCTCTTCCCGGGAGAACACCTGGCCGGGCTTCAGGGGCACCAGCTTGCGAATCTCGGCCTCGGGCAGGATCAGGTCCCCGGCCAGCTTGATGGAGGAGATCTGGTAACGGTCCCCTTCGCTGATGTTCACCGTGATGTAGATGTCCTGCTTGTCCGGGGAAATGCTCACCTGGGTGGAATCGACGGCGAACTCCAGGTAACCCCGGTTCATGTAGTAGGAGCGCAGCTTTTCCAGGTCGGCGGACAGCTTCTGGCGGGAATACTGGTCATTCTTGGTGTACCAGCTCAGCCAGCCCGGGGTGCTCAACTCGAACAGTTCAAGCAGATCCTTCTCCTTGAAGGCTTGCACCCCGACAATGTTGATGGCCTTGATCTTGGCGGATTCCCCTTCGGTGATGTTGAAGTTGATCCCCACCCGGTTGCGCTCCAGGGGCGTCACGGTGGTGGTGATCTGCACCCCGTATTTGCCCTTGGTCAGGTACTGGCGTTTCAGTTCCTGCTCAGCCCGGTCCAGAAGGGCCCGGTCGAAAATCTGGGTTTCCGAGAGGCCCATGTCCTTCATGGCCTTGAGGATAGGGTCCTTCTCGAACTCCTTCATGCCAACGAAATCGATCTTGGCAATGGCCGGACGTTCCTGGAGGATCAGGACCATCACGTCCCCTTCCACCTCGACCCGCACATCCTTGAAGAAACCCGTGGCAAACAGGGCCTTGATGGACTGGGATGCCTTCTCGCTGGTAAGGGTGTCACCCACCTTGACCGGCAGATAGGTAAACACCGTGCCGGCCTCCGTCCGCTGGATGCCTTCAACGCGGATATCCCTGATGGCAAAGGGTTCGAAGGCATGGGCCGAAGCCGACAGCAGACCGGCAATCAGAACCGCACAAAGTTTTTTATTCATTCACTCAGCCGTTAAACAGGGGACCCAGCAGGCGACTCAAATCGTTGAAAAAGGCGAAAGCCATCAGGGTGAAAAGCAGGGAGAGCCCAATCTGCTGCCCCCATGCCATGGCCCTTTCCGAGAGTGGGCCGCCCTTGATGACTTCGAGAATATGATACATCAAATGCCCCCCGTCCAATACGGGGATGGGGAGCAGGTTCAGGATGCCCAGGCTGATGCTCACCAGAGCCATGAACTTGAGATAGTAGTCCAGGCCCAGGCGGGCCGACTGGCCGGCATAGTCGGCAATGGTGACCGGCCCGGAGAGATTGCGCCAGGAGGCTTCCCCGGTGATCATCTTGCCGAACATCACCAGGCTGAATACCGATTTGTCCCAGGTTTCCCGCACCGCCTTGATACCGGACTCCAGGAAGCCGTAGCTGACGAAGCCGCGCAGCTCCGGCATGGCCACCCCTGGAGCCTCGGCCACGCCCACTCCGATGCGTCCGAAGGTGACCCCCCGCTCCTCGACGGCTTCCGGCGTGATCTGCACCCGGAACTCCTGGTCGCCGCGGCGCAGCAGGAAGGACATGTCCCGCCCCGGAGCCTGACGCACGGTTTCCAGCACCTGGGCCCAGTGCTCGATCTTCTGGCCGCCGATCTCCAGGAACAGGTCCCCCTCACGCAGCCCCGCCCGGGCGCCCGGGGTACCCGGCTGCACCTGCCCCACCAGAGCCGGAATACGGGGCTGGTAGAAACGTAGCCCCAGATGGGCGAAGGCGTCCCCCTGCCAGCCCTGTTCGGCCAGCTCGGCCACGTCCAGGCTGCGGTAATGGCGTTCCTGCTGCTCGTTCAGGAGTTCCAGCTCCACCTGGGGCGCCTTGGCTGCCTGCTGCAGGAGCAGCCAGCGGAAATCCTGCCAGGTTTCCACCGGGATGCCGTTGACCTGCAGCACCCGCTCCCCGTTGGCGATGCCCGCCCGGGCCGCCGGCGTTTCCGCCACCGGGGGGCCTAGCACCGGGCGCAGCTCCTCGCTGCCCTGCCAGAACATCAGCCAGTAGATCAGGATGGCCAGGAGAAAATTGGCCAGGGGGCCCGCCGCGACGATGGCGCTGCGCCGCCCCACGCCCTGACGGTTGAAGGCTCGGGACAGTTCGGCTGCGGGCACCGGGGCCTCCCGCTCGTCGAGCATGCGGACATAGCCGCCCAGGGGAAAGGCGCTCAGGGACCATTCGGTCTGGTCCGCCCCGAAGCGGCGGCTCCAGATGACCGGGCCAAACCCCACGGAAAAGCGCAGCACCCTGACGCCGCAGAGTCGCGCCACGGCGAAATGGCCGAACTCGTGCACCACGATCAGCACCCCGAGCACGAGGATGAAGGCGCCCAGGTAAAAAGGAATGTCGCTCATGACCTGCCTCAGTTCATGCCGCGCAGCAGTTCCCCGGCGCGGCTCCGGGCCAGGGCATCGGCCGCCTCCACCTGCTCCAGGGTATCGGCCGCCGAGGCCGGCAGGGCTTCCAGCACCGCCGCCACCAGGCGGGCGATGCCGGTGAAGGCAAGCCGCCCTTCCAGGAAGGCTTCGACCGCAATCTCGTTGGCCGCGTTCAGCAGGGCCGGTGCCGTGCCTCCGGCCGCCAGGGCCTCGTAGGCCAGCTTCAGGCAGGGGAAGCGCTGGAAATCGGGCGGCTGGAAGTCCAGCCGGGCCACCTGGAACAGGTCCAGGGGTGCCACCCCGGCCTCGATCCGCTCCGGATAGGCCAGAGCGTGGGCAATGGGGGTGCGCATGTCCGGGTTGCCGAGCTGGGCCAGCAGGGAACCGTCGGCGTATTCCACCAGGGAATGGATCACGCTCTGGGGATGGACCACCACCTGGATGCGCTCGCCCGGCAGGCCGAACAGCCAGCGGGCCTCGATCAGCTCCAGGCCCTTGTTCATCATGGAGGCGGAATCCACGGAAATCTTGCGTCCCATGACCCAGTTGGGATGGGCGCAGGCCTGGGCCGGGGTGACATGTTCCAGGTCCGCCGCCGGCAGGTTGCGGAAGGGGCCGCCGGAAGCGGTCAGCAGGATGCGCCGCACCCCGGTGTTTTCCAGCCCCGGGCGGAACCCGGCCGGCAGGGACTGGAAGATGGCGTTGTGTTCGCTATCCACCGGCAGCAGGGTGGCGCCGTTCCGGGCCACCGCGTTCATGAACAGGGCTCCGGCAGTGACCAGGGCTTCCTTGTTGGCCAGCAGCACCCGCTTGCCGGCCTCCACCGCAGCCAGGGTGGGCGCCAGTCCTGCGGCACCAACGATGGCGGCCATCACCGTATCGGCCTCCGGCAAGGCGGCCATCCGGCACAGGGCCTCGGGACCGTACAGCACCTCGGTGGGCAGCTGCAGCGTTTTGAGCGCAGCGGCCAGTTGCGCGGCGCTCCCCGCATCCCCAAGCACCGCGTAGGCGGGGCGGAATTCCTGGCACTGGTCGCGCAGTTTCTCCCACTGGCGATGGGCGCAGAGGGCCAGGACCCGGTAGCGGTCCGGGTGGCGACGCACCAGATCCAGGGTGTTTTCCCCGATGGACCCGGTGGAACCGAGCAAGGTGATTTGACGCATGGGAATCAGGCCAGGAGCAACAGGAAACAGGCGGAAACCGGGAGGATGGCAGTGAGGCTGTCCACCCGGTCGAGGATGCCCCCGTGGCCGGGCAGCAGCTGGCTGCTGTCCTTGATGCCGGCGAGGCGCTTCAACAGGGATTCGAACAGGTCGCCCACCACGCTCACCCCGGTGAGCAGGGCCAGGACCAGGGCCCAGGCCCAGGGGGAAACGCCGGGCCAGGGGCCGACGACGAAGCCGAACAGCAGCACGCCGAGCACGGCACCGCCCACCCCTTCCCAGGTCTTGCCGGGGCTCACGGCGGGCGCCAGCTTGTGTTTGCCGAAGGCCCGGCCGGTGAAATAGGCGGCGATGTCCGCCACCCAGGCGATGGAGAGCACGGCCAGCAGCGTCAAGACCCCCAGGGCCCGGAACTGGACGATGGCCAGCCAGGCCGGCAGCAGCACCAGGAGGCCGAGCAGCAGGCCGCTCCAGCCCCGGACTGCCCAGCGCCGCCTCAGCCACAGGGGCACCAGGATCAGCCAGAACAGGGCGCTCAGGCCGTAGATGCCGAGCAGGAAGGCGCGCCAGCCGGGGGCCGACCACTGCAGCAGCTCGGGGTGGATCAGGGTGGGCGGGACCAGGAGCAGGAACACGGCCAGACCGTAAGCCTGCCGACCCCGGCCGGCATAGCCAGCCAGGGCCGCCCATTCCCAGGCCCCCAGGGCAATCACCAGGGCGGCAAACAGGGCCCAGCCGGACTGGGGCAGCCAGACCATGGCGGGGACCAGGACCAGCATCAGGAGGATGGCGGTGACAACCCGCTGGCGCAGCATTACCGGGCTCCCGGTTCCTGGGCGGTCAGTTGCTCACTGGTGCGGCCGAAGCGGCGCTCCCGGCGCTGGTAGGAGGCAATGGCGGCCGCCAGGGCTTCGGCGTCGAATTCAGGCCAGAGGGTTTCGGTGAAATGCAGCTCCGCGTAAGCCAGCTGCCAGAGCAGGAAATTGCTGATCCGCTCTTCACCGCCGGTACGGATGAACAGGTCCGGCTCCGGCGCGAAATGGGTGGAGAGATAGGGTTCCAGATCCGCTTCCGTCCAGCTGCCCGCCTTGTCGGGCGCTACGGCCGCCAGCCGGTTCACGGCCTGGAGGATGTCCCAGCGGCCCCCGTAGTTGGCGGCGATGGTCAGATGCAGGCGGGTGTTGCCGGCCGTGGCGGCCTCGGCATTGCGGATCAGCTCCTGGAGCCGGGTGTCGAAGCGGGACAGATCCCCGATCACCCGCAGGCGCACGCCGTTGCGGTTGAGCTTTTCCACTTCCTGCTGCAGAGCCGTGACGAACAGCTGCATGAGCAGGCTCACCTCTTCGGCCGGACGGCGCCAGTTCTCGGAACTGAAGGCGAACAGGGTCAGGTATTCGACCCCCTGCTCGATGCAGGCCCGCACGATCTCGCGTACGGATTCCACGCCCTTGACGTGCCCGGCGACCCGGGGCAGGAAACGCTTCTTGGCCCAGCGGCCATTGCCATCCATGATGATGGCCACGTGCCGGGGAACCGGACGGGTGTCCGGGACTTCCCGGGTTGCGCTCTTGAAGAAAGCCACTCAGTCCTTGCCCTGTGGCCTCAGACGGCCATCAGTTCGCTCTCTTTTTGAGCGAGCATCTTGTCTACTTCGGCCACATACTTGTCGGTCAGCTTCTGGATGTCTTCCTGGGCGCGACGCTCGTCGTCCTCGGAGATGTCCTTGTTCTTGACCCCGTCCTTGAGGGTGCTGTTGGCATCCCGGCGCAGGTTGCGGATCGCCACCTTGGCGTTCTCGCCCTCGCCCTTCACCACCTTGGCCAGGTCCCGGCGGCGCTCCTCGGTCAGGGGCGGCATGGGGACGCGGATCACTTCGCCCTGGGCGGAAGGATTGAGGCCCAGGTCGGATTCACGGATGGCCTTCTCCACCTTGGCGGCCATGGGCTTTTCCCAGACCTGGACGCCGATGGTACGGGCGTCGATCAGGGTCACGTTGGCCACCTGGTTGATGGGCATCATGGAGCCGTAATACTCCACCTGCACATGGTCCAGGATGCCGGTATGGGCACGACCGGTGCGCACCTTGGCCAGATCGTTCTTCAGGGCCTCGATGGACTTCTGCATCTTGCCTTCGGTGGTTTTCTTGAGTTCGGCAATCATGACTGACCTCGTTAGCAATACACCAGGGTGCCTTCGCTCTCGCCGCAGACCACGCGTTTCAGGGCACCCGGCTTGAAAATGGAAAAAACGTTGATGGGCAGCTTCTGGTCCCGGCACAGGGCGAAGGCTGTCGCATCCATCACCGCCAGATTGTTGGCGATGGCTTCATTGAAGCTGATCTGCTCGTAGCGGGTGGCGGTGGGATCCTTCTTGGGATCCGCCGTGTAGATGCCGTCCACCTTGGTGGCCTTGAGCACGATCTCGGCCCCGATCTCGGAGCCGCGCAGGGCGGCAGCGGTATCGGTGGTGAAGAAGGGGTTGCCGGTACCAGCACCGAAGATCACGATCTTGCCTTCTTCCAGATAACGGATGGCCTTGCCGCGGATATAGGGCTCCACCACCTGTTCGATATTCAGCGCCGACTGCACCCGGCCGTTCAGGCCGGCCTGGCGCATGGCGTCGGACAGGGCCATGGCATTCATCACCGTGGCCAGCATGCCCATGTAGTCGGCGGTGGCGCGATCCATCCCGGTGGCGGTACCCGCCATGCCCCGGAAGATGTTGCCGCCGCCGATCACCACACCGATTTCCACCCCCAGGTCGGCCACCGCCTTCACCTCGCCGACGATCTCGCCGATGGTCTGGGGATTGATGCCATAGGCATCCCCGCCCATCAGGGCCTCGCCGGAAAGTTTCAAGAGGATGCGCTTGTACTTGGGGGTGGTCATCGTTGGGCTCCTGACGGAATTACTTCTGGGCAGCGGCGGCAGCCTGGGCGGCCACTTCGGCGGCGAAGTCGGTAACCTTCTTCTCGATGCCCTCGCCCACCACGTACAGGGTGAAGCCGGCAATGGAGGCACCCTTGCGCTTCAGCAGCTGTTCCACGGTTTCCTTGCCATCTTCGGCCTTGACGAACACCTGGCCCAGCAGGGTGACTTCCTTGAGGAACTTCTGCACGGTGCCTTCGGCGATCTTTTCCAGCATGGCCTCGGGCTTGCCGGATTCCTTGGCCTTCTCGATGGCGATGCGGCGCTCGGCGTCGATCAGGGCGGCATCCACACCGGATGCATCCAGGGACTTGGGCTTGTTGGCCGCGATGTGCATGGCCAGGTCCTTGCCCAGCTGCTCGTCGCCACCCACCAGGTCCAGCAGCACGCCGATCTTGGCGCCGCCGTGGATGTAGGACACCAGCTGACCCTTGGCCTCGACGCGGACGAAGCGGCGCAGGGACATGTTTTCACCGATCTTGCCGACCAGGGCGGCACGGGTGGATTCCACGGTGCCGTCGCCCAGGGGCAGAGCGGACAGGGCTTCCACGTCGGCGGGGGCCTTGGTGGCCACCAGCTCGGCGCAGTTCTTCACCAGGCCCAGGAAATCGTCGTTCTTGGCCACGAAGTCGGTTTCGCAGTTCACTTCCAGGATGGCGCCCAGCTTGGCGTCAGCGGAAATGTGGATGCCCACGACGCCTTCGGCGGTGACGCGGGTGGCGGCCTTGCTGGCCTTGTTGCCCAGCTTGACGCGCAGGATTTCTTCGGCCTTGGCCATGTCGCCACCGGCTTCAGCCAGGGCCTTCTTGCATTCCATCATGGGCGCGTCGGTCTTCTCGCGCAGTTCCTTGACCATGCTTGCGGTGATTTCCGCCATGTTGTACTCCGGAATAGGGAACGAATATAAAGAAATGGCGAAGCTTAAAGACTTGCGTCCCGCTTCGCCATTACAGACAGATTACTCGGCGGACTCTTCTTCGACCTCGACGAATTCCTCGTCGCCACCGGCAGCCACGATCTCCTGGATCACCTGGCTGCGGCCTTCCAGGATGGCATCGGCGACGCCACGGGCGTACAGGCGGATGGCACGGGAAGAGTCGTCGTTACCGGGGATCACGTAATCCACGCCGGCGGGAGAGTGGTTGGTATCGACCACGCCGATGACGGGAATGCCCAGCTTGCTGGCTTCGGTCACGGCAATCTTGTGGTAACCCACGTCCACCACGAAGATGGCGTCGGGCAGGCCGTTCATGTCCTTGATGCCGCCGATGGACTTCTGCAGCTTTTCCAGCTCACGGGAGAAATCCAGGGCTTCCTTCTTGGGCATGCGCTCCAGCTCACCGGCTTCCACGGCGGCTTCCATGTCCTTCAGACGCTTGATGGAGAGCTTCACGGTCTTGAAGTTGGTCAGCATGCCACCCAGCCAGCGCTGGTCCACATAGGGAGCACCGGCGCGACGGGCTTCTTCAGCGATGATTTCGCGGGCCTGACGCTTGGTGGACACGAACAGGATGGTGCCGCGGTTGGAAGACAGCTTCTTCACGAACTCCATGGCCTCGTTGTACTTGGCCAGGGTCTTTTCCAGGTTGACGATGTGAATCTTGTTGCGGGCACCGAAGATGTAGGAAGCCATCTTGGGGTTCCAGAAACGGGTCTGGTGACCGAAGTGAACACCAGCTTCCAGCATTTGACGCATGGTTACAGACATTGCAAAAACTCCATTAAGGGTTGTACCGCCACCCGCCGCCAACGTCGCGAACATCCGGTTCGCAACACCCTTAACCGGCGGATGTGAGGATTTCCGGGCAAAACACCTTTGCCCAGGTTTTCAGCCACCATCGGCGAAAACCCGTCGATTATAGCAGCCCAGCCCCCCGCAAGACAAAGGGATCATGCATCTGCAGCCATTGCCCCGGGCCGGCGGGGCCGCTCCAGGGCCCGGCCGGCCCGCCCGGGAACTTCGGAACGGGCCAAATTGCCCAATCCCGGGCCTTCCCTTATCCTTCACCCCTTGCCGAACAGAAGAAGCCTTCATGACCATTCATATCAAGACGCCCGAAGAAATCGAGAAAATGCGCGTCGCGGGCCGGCTGGCCTCCGAAGTCCTGGATTACATCACTCCCCTGGTCAAGGCCGGCGTCACCACCGAGGCGCTGGACCGGCTCTGTCATGACTACATGGTCCAGGAACAGGGCTGTGTTCCCGCCCCCCTCAACTATGCCCCCCCGGGCTACAAGCCCTACCCCAATTCCATCTGCACCTCCATCAACCACCAGGTCTGCCACGGGCTACCCAACGACCGGCCCCTGAAGAACGGGGACATCGTGAACCTGGACATCACCGTCATCAAGGACGGTTTCCACGGGGATACCAGCCGCATGTTCTGCGTCGGCGAACCCTCGATCCAGGCCCGTCGCCTCTGCGACGTGACCTTCGAATGCCTGTGGCTGGGCATCCAGGCGGTGCGGCCCGGCGGCTTCCTGGGGGACATCGGCGCGGTGATCCAGAAGCATGCGGAGAAAAACGGCTACTCGGTGGTGCGGGAGTTCTGTGGTCATGGCATCGGCCGCAAGTTCCACGAGGACCCCCAGGTGCTGCATTACGGCAAGGCCGGCACCGGCCCCCTGCTGGAGCCGGGCATGATCTTCACCATCGAACCCATGATCAACGCCGGCAAGGCCGCCATCCGGGAACTGCCCGACGGCTGGACCATCGTCACCAAGGACCGCAGCCTGTCGGCCCAATGGGAACACACCATCCTGGTCACCGAGACCGGCTTCGAGGTGCTCACCCTGTCCGCCGCCTGTCCCCACGCCCCCCTGCCCTGACGCCCATGACGACCAGCGTGCCGGTAAAGACCCTGCGGGAAAATCTCAAGGCCGGCCGCAAGGCGCTGGCCGCCCGCTACCTGGAAGAACACGACGCCCCAGCCTACCTGACCCGGCACGCCGGCCTGGTGGATGGGGTGCTGGCAGAACTCTGGCACAGCCTGGCCTTCCCCCCGGAACTGGCCCTGGTGGCCGTGGGGGGATATGGTCGCGGCGAGCTCTATCCGGGCTCGGACGTGGACCTGCTGATCCTCCTGCCCGGGGAGCCCGATGCGGCCCTGACCGTCCGCCTGGAGCAACTGGTGGGCCTGTTCTGGGACATCGGCCTGGAAGTGGGCCACAGCGTGCGCACCGTGCCCGACTGCCTGCG
The DNA here is from genome assembly GCF_000429665.1 of Azovibrio restrictus DSM 23866. Lineage (GTDB taxonomy): Bacteria > Pseudomonadota > Gammaproteobacteria > Burkholderiales > Rhodocyclaceae > Azovibrio > Azovibrio restrictus. The sequence continues at coordinate 79,249 of NZ_AUCH01000017.1, read as the reverse complement.
GGAGGCGGCCGGCGACATCACCGTGCAGACCGCCCTCCTGGAAAACCGCCTGCTCACGGGCAGCCCGGACCTGTACACGGGCTTTGCCCAGTCCCTCAAGGCGGGGCTCAATCCCCAGGCCTTCTTCAAGGCCAAGCGCCTGGAGCAGGAAGAACGCCACCTGCGCTACCAGGAAACCCCCTACAGCCTGGAGCCCAACTGCAAGGAAAGCCCGGGGGGGCTGCGGGACCTGCAGAACATCCTCTGGATTGCCCAGGCCAGCGGCTACGGCACCAGCTGGCGGGACCTGAAGCTGCGCCAGCTGATCACCCAGGGGGAACACATCCAGCTGCAAAAGTGCGAACGCCACCTGCAGCACCTGCGCATCCACCTGCACCTGCTCACGGGCCGGCGCGAGGACCGGCTGCTGTTCGACCATCAGACCGCCCTGGCCCAGGCCATGGATGTGACGCCCACGGCCGCCAAGCGGGCTTCGGAAGAGCTGATGCAGGCCTACTACAAGAACGCCAAGCTGGTCACCCAGCTCAACACCATCCTGCTGCAGAACATCGCCGCCGACCTGATGCCGGTGGAGGCCGCCCCACCCTGCCCCCTGAACGAGCGCTTCCAGGTCGTTGGCGATTTTCTCGACGTGGTGCACGAACAGGTTTTCGAGGCCACCCCCTCGGCCCTGCTGGAAAGCTTCTGGCTGCTGCAGCAGCACCCGGAACTGCGCGGCATGACGGCCCGCACCCTGCGTGCTCTGTGGCGCAGCCGGGACCTGATCACCCCCGCCTTCCGCAAGGACCCGGCCCATCGGCGTCTGTTCCTCAGCCTGTTCCAGAGCGAACAGGGGGTGGTGCACGAATTCCGGCGCATGAACCAGTACGGCATCCTGGGGCGCTACCTGCCCGCCTTCGGCAAGATCGTCGGCCAGATGCAGCATGACCTGTTCCACGTCTATACGGTGGACCAGCACATCCTCATGGTGATGCGCAACCTGCGCCGCTTCGCCCTGGAGGAGTTCGCCCACGAATACCCCTACTGCAGCCGCCTGCACAACGCCTTTGCCCGGCCCTGGGTGCTCTACGTGGCCGCCCTCTTCCACGACATCGCCAAGGGCCGGGGAGGCGACCACTCCCTTTTGGGGATGGAAGACGCCCGGGAATTCTGCGAGACCCACGGGGTGGAGGGAGAAGACCAGGAGCTGATCGTCTGGCTGGTGGGCCAGCATCTGCAGATGTCTCAGGTGGCCCAGAAGGAGGACCTGACCGATCCCGAGGTGGTGGCCGCCTTCGCCGCCCGCATGAAGGACCAGCGCCACCTGACCGCCCTCTACCTGCTCACGGTGGCGGACATCCGCGGCACCAGCCCCAAGGTCTGGAACAACTGGAAGGCCAAGCTGCTGGAGGACCTGTACCGGCTCTCCCTGCGCTACCTGGAGGCCGGAGACGCCCCGGGACCCCAGGGGGTGATCCAGGAGCGCCAGGCCGAGGCCCTGCGCCTGTTGCGCTACTTCGCCCTGTCGGACACGGTGCACGAGCGGCTCTGGAAGCAGCTGGACACGGTCTATTTCCTGCGCCACACGGCCGAGGAAATCGCCTGGCACACCCGGGCCCTGCATTACCGCACCCAGATCGACAAACCCGTGGTCAAGGCCCGGCTGCACCCTGGCGGCGGTCTGCAGGTGATGGTCTATACCGAGGACCAGCCCGATCTTTTCCTGCGCCTGGTGGGTTTCTTCGCCAAGGCCGGCTACAGCATCGCCGACGCCAAGATCCACACCACCCGGCACGGCTACGCCCTGGACAGCTTCATCCTCCTGGACGTGGCCGACAATGCCAGCGACCGGGACATGATCCCGGTGATCGAAGCCGAACTGACCCGCCACCTGGAGTGCGGTCTCCCCGCCGAAGCCCCCTCCTCCGGCCGCCTGTCCCGGCAGGTGCGCCATTTCCCCATCACCCCGGAAGTGCACATCCGCCCCGACGAACGGGAAGCCCAGCAGATCCTCTCCCTGGTGGCGGCGGACCGGCCCGGCCTGCTGTTCCACGTGGCCCGCATCCTGGCCCAGCACGGCATCGCCCTCAAGGCGGCCCGCATTGCCACCCTGGGGGAACGGGTGGAGGACACCTTCCTGATCGCCGGCCCGGAGCTGGATAAGAGCAGCACCCGCATGAAGCTGGAAAGCGACCTGCTGGACGAACTGCAGATCTGAGCCCGCCACCCCCGGGGCCGGGGCTGCACTTGCCAGCTACTTGCCAAATAGGCAATTAGTAGTAGTCTAGCTGGCATAAGCACAAGCCTGCGGGCGGAACAGCCATGAACCCCGACACCCCTTTCGGCCCCCTGGGACTGACGCAGATCATCGAGGGCAATCCGGTCGCCACCCTGGTCATCGATGCCGGGCACCGGGTCACCCACTGGAACCGGGCCTGCGCCATCCTCACCGGGGTGGAGGCCGGGCAGATGCTCGGCACCCGGGAGCAATGGCGCCCCTTCTACCCGGAGCCGCGGCCCATCATGGCCGACCTGATCGTGGATGGCGCCATGGAAAGCGCCGTGGATCAGTTCTACGGCGGCAAGTTCCGCCGCTCCGGCATCATTGCCGGCGCCTTCGAGGCCGAAGACCATTTCCCCCACCTGGGCCCCGGTGGCCGCTGGCTGTTCTTCACCGCCGCCGCCCTGAGGGACGAAGCAGGCCAGATCATCGGCGCCATCGAAACCCTGCAGGACATCACCGCCCGGCACCGGGCCGAGGCCGCCCTGAAGGAAAGCGAGGAACGTTACCGGCAACTGAGCCGTACCGACGCCCTTACCGGCCTCTACAACTCCCGCCACCTGCAGGAATGCCTGCTCCAGGAGGTGGAGCGGGCCCGGCGCCATCCCTGCCCCCTGTCCCTGCTGGTCCTGGATGCCGATCACTTCAAGCGCATCAACGATACCCACGGCCACCTGGAAGGGGACCGGGTGCTGCAGGCCCTGGCCCGGACCATAGGGAACAATCAACGCCGCAGCGACCTGGCCTTCCGTTACGGGGGAGAGGAATTCGTGCTGCTCCTGCCCCATACCACCGGCACCGAAGCCCTGGTTCTGGCGGAACGGCTGCGCCGGGAATTCGCGGCCCAGGAGGTGGTGCCGGAACAGGGGGAGACCATCCGCTGCACCATCAGCATCGGCGTCAGCCAGTATCAGCCCGGGGAAAGCCCCCGGGATTTCATCCGCCGGGCCGATGCGGCCACCTACGCCGCCAAAGCCAGGGGGCGCAACTGCGTGGTCGGGGCCGACTGAAGGCCGGCCAGCGCCCCGATCAGTCCCGGCAGCAGGCCGTGTGGCAGCCCACCAGGCGCTCGATCACCGTGCGCACCCGGCCCATGGCCTCCTGCAGGGTTTCCTCCAGCCGTTCGAAGCGGATGCCATGGGTGCTCTCACCCCGCCCGGCCGCGTGGTTGGCCACCAGGTTGATGGCTGCATAGGGAATTTCCAGTTCCCGGGCCAGCACCGCTTCCGGCATGCCGGTCATGCCCACCACATCCACCCCTTCGCGCTCGTAGCGGCAGATTTCTGCCGCCGTTTCCAGGCGCGGCCCCTGGGTGGCGCCGTACACACCCCCGTCCTTGATGGCGATGCCCGCCTCGGCGGCAGCCTGGATCAGCAGGCGGCGCAGCTCCCCGTCGTAGGGCTCGGTGAAATCCACATGGACCACCGGGGTGCCGTTGCCGTCGAAATAGGTGGACTTGCGCCCCCAGGTGTAATCGATGATCTGGTGCGGAATGACGATGTCGCCGGGGTTCAGGTCATCGCGGATGCCGCCCACGGAGGCCACCGAGACGATGTGGGTGGCGCCGTATTCCTTCAGGGCCCAGATGTTGGCCCGGTAATTCACCATGTGGGGGGGAATCGCATGGCCATAGCCGTGCCGGGCCAGGAACACCACCTCCGCATTGCAGATGCGCCCGAACGTCAGGGCGCCGGAAGGCTCGCCGTAGGGGGTACGGGCCACCTCCCGGTGGGAGACGTCCAGGTTGGACAGCTTGGTCAGGCCGCTGCCGCCGATGATTGCCAGCATGGGAAAACTCCTAGGAAATCTTGCGCCGCACCAGCAGGGAAGCCAGTACGGGGGTGACGCTCTTGAGGGAGGGATGGGCGCGGCGCAGCTCGGCCAGCTCGGGCCCGCCCTCCAGCTTGCGGTACAGGGCATCCCGGCGCTCCGCCGTGAACGGCAGGTCCACCAGGGTCTTCATCTGATGGTAGCGCACCAGGGTATCCCGGCCCAGGTCCTTGGCCTGCCAGGGAATGGCAGTGCGGTCCACCAGGTGCACGGCCTGCACTGCAGGCAGACTGGCAGCCAGCTCCAGCACCAGCCGGTGCATCCGCTCCCGGTAGGCGGCCACGGCAGCCCGGGTATCCTGGCCCGGGGTCTGGGTGACATCCTGGGGAGCGCCCATCAGCCAGCAGACCACGACATCCGGCGCGAAGCCGGTCAGGGTCTGGTGGGTGGCGTCATCCAGCCCGGCCAGGTCCACCTGCAGGAAACTCACCCCGGGGGCCTCTGCCACCCGGGCCCGGGCCGCTTCCAGACAGGGTTCGAGAAAATCCAGGGCGAGCACTTCCAGGCCCCGGTCGGCCAGGGCCCGGGTACCGAAGCCCAGGCCGCAACCGATTTCCAGAACCCGGCGACCGGGAACCTGCTCCGCCATCCAGGCGTAATCCCCCTGGCGGGCGTAGGCCGCCCCTTCCGCTTCCCAGTAGCTGATGAAATCTTCCGTATCGGCACCGCTCATGCTGCCTCGCCTCCCTTGGCGTAAATGGCCGGCAGGTTACGCCAGGCACCGCAGATATCCATGCCGAAGCCGAAGACGAACTTGTCGGGCACGCTGAGCCCGACGAAATCCGCCTGAAGGGGCTTGGCCCTGCCGGTTTCCTTTTCCGCGAACACCGCCGTCAGGACCCGGGCCGCGCCCATCTGGCGCAGGCGCTCGCAGATGGCGGCCAGAGTCACCCCCTCGTCGAGGATGTCATCCACCACCAGCACGGTGCGCCCCTTGAGGGTGATCCAGGGACCGCTGCGCCAGGTCAGCTTTTCATTGCCGCTGGTGTTGGCCCCGTAGCGGCTGGCATGGAGGTAATCGAAATCCAGGGGAAAATCCAGGTGGGTCATCAGGTGCCCGGCAAAGGGCACGGCCCCGCTCATGACGCAGAGCAGCACCGGGTTGGCGTCCCCCAGGCTGGCCTTGATGCGGGCGCCGACCTCGGCCACGGCGGCCTGGACCGCTTCGGCCGAGTGGATCAGTTCCGCCCCGGCCAGGACGGCCCGGGCTTCCTCATTGGTCATGGTGCTGACCCAGCTGTTTCAGGTAGGCGCTGAAGGCTGCGCCCACTTCCGGATGGCGCTGGCCGAACACGGCGGTGGCCTGGAGGTAGCCCAGCTTGGAGCCGCAGTCGTAGCGGGTGCCGTCGTAGCGGTAGGCCAGGACCTGTTCCTCGGAGAGCAGGGCGGCAATGCCGTCGGTAAGCTGGATCTCGCCCCCGGCGCCAGGCTTGCCGTTTTCCAGGTGATGGAAGATGCGCGGCGTCAGGATGTAGCGCCCCACCACGGCCAGGTTGGAGGGGGCCTCCTCGGGTTTGGGCTTCTCCACCATGGCGCTGATCTGCTCGACCCGCTCGGCCACCGGCTTGGCAGCCACGATGCCGTAGCTCTTGGTGTCTTCCCGGGGCACTTCCTGGACTGCCAGCACCGAGCAGCGGTAGTAGTCATAGGCGTCGGCCATCTGCTTCAGCACCGGGGGCTGGCCGTCCAGCAGGTCATCGGCGAGGATCACGGCGAAGGGATCGTCCCCCACCACCTGCTTGGCGCACAGCACCGCATGCCCCAGGCCCAGGGCTTCGGCCTGGCGGATGTAGACGCAATTGACGCCCTTGGGGAGGATGTTGCGCACCAGCTCCAGCATTTCCGTCTTGCCCTTCTTCTCCAGCTCGGTTTCCAGCTCGAAGGCCTTGTCGAAATGGTCCTCGATGGCCCGCTTGCTGCGGCCGGTGACGAAGATCAGTTCCGTCACCCCGGCCGCCACGGCTTCCTCGACGGCGTACTGGATCAGGGGCTTGTCCACCACCGTCAGCATCTCCTTGGGGCTGGCCTTGGTGGCCGGCAGGAAGCGGGTTCCCAGACCCGCCACCGGGAATACGGCCTTGCGCACTTTCTTCACTGTTGTCCTCCTTGATGATTCAGTAAGTCCCTGAGGGCCGCCTCATCCAGGATGGGCACCCCCAGCTTCTGGGCATTGTCCAGTTTGGAGCCGGCTTCACTGCCGGCCACCAGGTAATCGGTCTTTTTCGAAACGGAGCCGCTCACCTTGCCCCCGGCCGCCTCGATCAGGGCCTTGGCCTCGTCCCGCTTCAGGCTGGGCAGGGTGCCGGTGATCACGAAGGTGAGCCCGGCCAGGGGCTGGGCCGGGCCTGCTCCGGGTTCGGGCAGGGCCGCCAGGATGGCCGCGCGCAGCTCGGCGGTCTGGAGCAGCAGCGCCCGGTGGGCAGCCACTTCCAGCCAGTCCACCAGGGCGGCGGAAACCGTCTGGGGCAAAGGCGAGAGGCGGGCCGCCAGGGCGGTTTCCCGGGCCAGTTCGGCACCGTCGGGAACCAGGGCCGCCAGTTCCCGGGCCCGGGTTTCCGTCAGCTTGGGCACCCCCAGCATCTCGTAGAGGCGGGCCCAGGCCAGGGCTTCGCCCAGCTCCGCCCGGGGCGAATGCTCGTCCCGGGGCAGCACACCGGCCGCCAGCAGGGCGTCGATGGCCGTTTCGTTGCGGGGCTCGGCGAAGAAATCGGCGATGGACTGGGCCACCACCCCGCCGATGTCCGGCAGCACCGCCAGAATGGGCTGGGGGGTGCGGCGCAGCAGGGCCAGGCTGCCGAGCCAGTCAGCCAGGGTCCTGGCGGTGGATTCCCCCACGTGGCGGATGCCCAGGGCGAAGATGAAACGCCCCAGGCTGCAGGCCTTGCTGGCCTCCAGGGCTGCCACCAGGTTCTCGGCGGATTTCTCCCCCATCCGCTCCAGACTGGCCAGGTTCGCCACCTCCAGCCGGTACAGGTCGGCGGGAGTCCGTACCAGGCCCTGATCCACCAGCTGCTCCACCAGCTTGTCGCCCAGGCCTTCCACATCCATGGCCCGGCGCCCGGCAAAATGCAGCAGGGCCCCCTTCACTTGGGCGGGGCAGACCAGACCGCCGGAACAGCGGGCCACGGCCTCCCCCTCCTCCCGCACCACGTGGGAGCCGCATTCGGGGCAGGTGGCCGGCAGCACGAAGGGGGGATGGAGGGGCTCCCGGGCGAACAGGTCGTCCGGCGACTGGGTCATGGGTCGCTCTTCGGGCACCACGGCCACCACCTCGGGAATCACGTCCCCGGCCCGGCGCACGATCACCAGATCTCCCACCCGCACATCCTTGCGGCGGGCCTCGTCCTCGTTGTGCAGGGTGGCATTGGTGACGGTGACGCCGCCCACGAACACCGGCTGCAGCTTGGCGACGGGGGTGATGGCACCGGTGCGCCCCACCTGAACCACGATGGCTTCCACCCGGGTCCGGGCTTCCTGGGCCGGATACTTGTGGGCCACGGCCCAGCGCGGCTCCCGGGAACGGAAACCGAGTTCCGCCTGGAGCGCCAGGCTGTCCACCTTGTACACCACCCCGTCGATGTCGAAGGGCAGCTCCGGCCGCAAGGCCCCCATGCGGGCATGAAAATCGGCCAGGGCCTGGGGACCGGCCAGCACCGCCCGGTGTTCGCAGACGGGCAGGCCGAAACCGGCCAGGGCATCCAGGAGACCGCTGTGGCTCGCGGGCCGGGCTGCGTCCCAGCCTTCCACCTGGCCGATGCCGTAGGCGAAGAATTTCAGGGGCCGGCCGGCGGCAATGGCCGGGTCCAGCTGGCGGATGCTGCCGGCCGCTCCGTTACGGGGATTGACCAGGGTCTTCTCGCCCCGGGCTGCAGCCTTTTCGTTGTAGCGGGCCAGGTCGTCCCGGCGCATGTAGACCTCGCCGCGCACTTCCAGCACGGCGGGAGCCTGGCCCTGGAGTTTCAGGGGAATGTCGTGCACGGTACGCAGGTTCTGGGTCACGTCCTCCCCGGTGGCGCCGTCGCCCCGGGTGGCGCCCTGGACCAGGACTCCCTGTTCGTAGCGCAGGCTCACGGCCAGGCCGTCGAACTTGAGTTCGGCGGCGTAGCGCACCGGCCCGTCCCCCTCCTCCAGCCCCAGCTCCTTCCTTACCCGGGCGTCGAAGTTCCAGGCGCCGCTGGCTTCCGTATCGGTCTCGGTCTGGATCGACAGCATGGGCACCCGGTGGGCTACCTGGGCAAAGGCCTCCAGGGGACGCCCCCCCACCCGCCGGGTGGGAGAATCCGGGGTCGCTAGTTCCGGATGCGCCGCTTCCAGGGCCTGCAGCTCCCGGAACAGGGCGTCATAGACCTCGTCGGAGACCGTGGGGGCATCCAGCTCGTAATAGGCCCGGTTGTGGGACTCCAGTTCCGCGCGCAGGGCGGCAGCCCGTTGCCGGGCAGTGTCGGGAACCGTCATCTCAGCTGAACAGCCGCAGGGCCAGGGAGCCGCCGGCGGGCAGGCCCTGGCTTTCCATCACGGCCTGGGGCTTCTGCACGTATTCCTGGCGGATGTGGGCCAGCTGGGGCTCGGCCAGGGGCTGACGGTTGTCATCCACCAGGGCCCCGTTCAGGGCCTCGGCAAAGCGCTTGGCGATATCCACCATCTGGGTATAGACATGCTGGCCCCGGGGCGTACGCGGCACATCCAGGAGGAACACCAGGCCATGGGTGCTCAGGGATTTCAGGGTGTCGGCGGCAAAACCGCTGGCTTCGAAGTTCTGTAGGGAGAACAGGGCCCGGCCGTCGTCGTCGTGGCGGGTGTAGCTACCGTCCATGCCCAGGGTCATGCCGGCGGCCTCGGCCAGGGCGCGGATCTTGGTGCCGGCAAAGGGGGTGCCGCGGCTCACCAGGTTCACCCCGATCTGCATGTCCACCTCGGCACAGAAGCGGTCGAGCTGCTGGGCCTGGTCCAGGGCCTGCTGGCTGGAGGGCATGTCCACCACGGCCATCAGCTCATCGGCCAGCTGCTGCATGGCGCCGGAAAAGAGGGAGAAATCGCCGCTGCTCACCGGCCCCTGACGGTCCGCCAGCTGCAGCCCCACCCGCAGACGCCGGTAGGCCCCGGGGGTGTCAGGCTGGATGAACTCCCATTCCCCCTGGGCCTCGTTGAACCCGACCCAGTGCAGGGGTTTGCGCAGGCGGCGCAGGGCCTCCCGCTGGGAAGCCATGACCTGGCTGGCCGGCACATGCTCCACCAGTTCCAGAATGGCAATGGCGTCCACCGCCGGGGACAGCAGGGTGGTGGGCATGGGCACGTCCTGGGCCGGCGCGGCCTGGGGTGCCGGAGCGGCGGCCGGAGCGGCAGCAGCAGTAACGGCGGGGGATTCCTCCTCCCAGGGCGGCAGCGAGCCGGCGGGCGTTTCACTCCCGGACCGGGGCTCGGCAACAGGCGCCCGGAACTCGGCAGGTTCGGCGGGCTGGGCGAGTGCGGCAGCCTGGACTGCAGCCGCCTGCTCGGCTTCGTGCCGTGCCCACTCGTCGTCCTCGTCCTCCACCCGGGCCAGGGCCGGCTCCCGGCGGAAATCCCCCGGCGCCGCTTCCTCATCCCGCCACACGGGTTCCGCCGCGCGACGCTCCAGCAGCACGTCCTCGTCCGGCTGCTGGAACACCCGTTCCGCCACCTTGCGGTGCTGATATTCCTGCCACTTGTTGTAGGCGAACACCAGCAACACGCCCACACCACCCAGGGCCAGAACCCCCATCTGCAATTCACTCATCAGGCTGCATCCCTCATCTTCAATGCTGCTTCCATATCCACTTCCACCACCCGGGAAACGCCGGATTCCTGCATGGTCACCCCCACCAGCTGCTCGGCCATTTCCATGGCGATCTTGTTGTGGCTGATGAACAGGAACTGGGTCTGGCCGGACATTTTCTGCACCATCTGGCAGAAGCGTTCAGTGTTCGTATCGTCCAGGGGCGCATCCACCTCGTCCAGGAGGCAGAAAGGCGCCGGGTTCAACTGGAACATGGAGAATACCAAAGCAATGGCCGTCAGGGCCTTTTCCCCGCCCGAAAGCAGGTGAATGGACGAATTTTTCTTGCCCGGCGGCTGGGCCACCACCTGCACCCCCGCATCAAGGATCTCGTCTCCGGTCATCACCAGCTCCGCCCGGCCGCCGCCGAACAGCTCCGGGAACAGCCGGCCGAAATGGCCATTGACCGTATCGAAGGTGTTCTGCAGCAGGTCCCGGGTTTCCCGGTCGATGCGGCGGATGGCGTTTTCCAGGGTCTCCATGGCCTCCACCAGGTCGGCGGCCTGGTCATCCAGGTAGCCCTTGCGCTCCCGGGCGGTTTCCAGTTCCTGCAGCGCCGCCAGGTTCACCGCCCCCAGCTCGGCAATGGCCTTCTGCAGCCGGCCGATTTCCTGGGCCAGGGCCTGGGGCCGGGCCTGCTGCAGTTCTTCCTGGAGCAGGCTCTCGTCGCTGCCGGCTTCCAGCAGCTGCCCGGCCAGCTGCTCCGCGTTCAGGGCGGCGGCCTGCTCCTTCAGTTTCAGTTCGCCGATGCGGCTGCGCAGGGGCTCCAGGCCCTGTTCGATGCGCAGGCGCTGCTCCTCCAGGGCGCGCAGGGCCTGGGTGGCGGATTCCAGGGCGTCGCGCCGGCCGGCGAGCTGGAGTTCCTGCTCCCGGCGATTTTCCAGGGCCAGCTGCAACTGTTCCTCATAAACCTCGGGGGGCGTGTCCAGGGCCTGGGCCCGGCCTTCGGCCAGGTCGCTGCCGATGCGCTGCAGCTGGCGCTGGGCCAGGGCCTGGTTGGCGAAGATTTCCTGCAGCTTGGCGGCGCATTCGCGCTGGGAAAACTGGGCTTCCCGCACCTCCCGGTCCCCGGCTGCAGCCCGTTCCCGTTCATCGCGCAGGGCCCGCTCGGCGGCCTCCAGACCGGCCCGGGCGTCTTGCTCCTGCTCCCGCAGCCCTTCCACCTGCTCGCGCAACTGGGCCACCAACTCCTCGGCCGTGTATTGCCGCTCCCGTTCGCTCTCCTCTTCCGCTTCCAGCTCGGCCAGCTGCTCGCTTATCCGGGCCTGCTGTTCCCGGTGCCGCTCCAGGGCCTGGGAGAGTTTCAGGGTTTCCACCTGCAGGGCATGAATGCGGCCCTGGGCTTCGCCCTGCTCCCGGCGCAGCTGCTGCAGGCTGGCCTGGAGCTGCGCCACCTCGTCTTCCAGGGCGGCCAGTTCCTCCCGGCAGGCTTCGGCCCGCAGGCGGAAGGCCTCGATGCTGCCCCCCAGGGTTTCGATTTCCCGCTGCCGCTCCAAGAGGCCATGCTCGGCCTTGTCCGGTGCAAACAGGGTAAGGCCGTGGCGCTCCACCAGGTCACCCCCCGGGGTGACACAGCAGCAGCCGGGAGGCAGCGTTTCGCGTCGGGCCAGGGCTTCCGGCAGGCTGGCAGCGGTCAGGACCCGGGCGAACCAGTCGGCCAGCAGCGGCTCCCAGGCGGGATCATCGACCCGCAGCCGGGCCAGCAGGCTGTCGGAGGCGGCGGCCTGGGGGGCGGCGCTCCCCGGCAGGCGCAGGGTGAGCTTCACCCCGGGCCGGTCCTGGGCCCAGCCGGCAGCCGCCTCGGCGGAGGGAGCCGCCAAGGCGCTCAGACGTTCCCGCAGCACCGCTTCCACGGCGCTTTCCCAGCCCGGCTCCACCTGCAGCTGCTGCCACAGGGGGCGTGCTTCGGCCAGGCCGTGCTGCTTCAACCATTCCGGCAGCTTGCCGCTGTGCTGCACCCGGGCCTGCATCTGCTCCAGGGTGCTGCGCCGGGATTCGGCGGCGGCCACCTCGCGCTGGGCCTGCTGCAGGCCTTCCTGGAGTTCCCGGCGCCGCTGTTCCAGGTCCGGCAGGCGCTCCTGCAGGGTCTGCAGCCGTTCATGGGCCTCGGCCTGGAGTTCCTGCTGCATGAGGAGTTCCGCCTGCCGGGTTTCCAGGGTGGTGGTGTCGGGGGCCTCCTGTTGCTCCAGCTCCTGGCGCAGGCGCTCCCGGCGCTGGGCCAGGCTCTGCAGGCTGCGCTGGGCGTGGGCCTGGTGGGTCAGTTCCACCTGCAGGTGCTGCTCCAGCTGGGACATGTCCCGGCGCAGACGGTCCACCTCCGCCTGGGCCCGGGCCTGCTGTTCTTCCGCCAGGGGCAGGCGTTCGGCCAGCATCTCGCCCTTGGCCTGGGCCTGTTCCAGGCGCAGCTCGGCTTCCTCCTGGCGCGCTTCCCAGTCGGTCCGGTCGCTGGCCAGCCGGGCGGCCTGGGTTTCCCAGTGTTGCTGCTCCCCTTCGAGCTGCACCAGCCGGGATTCCAGCTGCCGGCGGGATTCCTTGCGATGGCGGATTTCTGCTTCCAGGCGCGCCACTTCCGCGTTGGCGGCAAACAGTTCGCTCTGGGCCTGGTGCACCCCGTCGCCAGCGGCGAAATGGGTTTCACGAGCCTCTTCCAGCCGGGCTTCTGTTTCCCGCAGGCCGGCCGTGGCGCCTTCGAGCTCGGTGCTGGCCCGCTCCACTTCCAGGGACAGCCGCTGGGCTTCGGCCCGGGCGTCGTTGCGGCGCAGGATCCACAGGACCTGCTGTTTCCGCACCAGGGTGTCGTTGTAGTGGTGGTACTGGCGCGCCACCTCGGCCTGGCCTTCCAGCTTCTCCATCTGGGCGCCCAGTTCCAGGCGGATGTCTTCCACCCGGGTGAGGTTTTCCCGGGTGTCCTCCAGGCGGCCTTCGGTTTCCTTGCGCCGCTCCTTGTAGCGGCTCACCCCGGCGGCTTCTTCCAGGAAGACGCGCAGATCGTCGGGGCGCGCCTCAATGATGCGGGAGATCATGCCCTGGCCGATGATGGCGTAGGCCCGGGGGCCCAGGCCGGTGCCCAGGAACAGGTCGGTGATGTCCTTCCTGCGCACCTTCAGGTTGTTGATGAAGTAGTCGGACTGGCCGTTGCGGGTCAGCACCCGCTTCACTGCCAGCTCCGCGTACTGGCTCCACTGGCCCAGGGCCCGGCCCAGGGCATTGTCGAAGATCAGTTCCACCGACGCCCGGGCCACGGGCTTCCGGTTGGTGGAGCCGTTGAAGATCACGTCCTGCATGGACTCGCCGCGCAGTTCCGAGGCCTTGGATTCCCCCAGCACCCAGCGTACCGCGTCCATGATGTTGGACTTGCCGCAGCCATTGGGGCCGACCACGCCCACCAGCTGCCCGGGCAGGGCCACCGTGGTGGGATCGACGAAGGATTTGAAGCCGGCGAGTTTGAGTTTGGTGAGGCGCATGGAACGGATCGAAACGGACGGAGAACGGCCCGCCCCATGGGCGGCCCGCCAAAGCGGCCGCTATAATATCACCCAGTCAGGGGCCGCACCGGGCCCCTGGTTTGTTTTCATAACCGGACAGCATCCATGAGCAGCCAACCCAGCAAGACCCTGGAAACCTTCCCCAACCCCAACCCGGAGCGGGACTTCCACATCCACATGCAGATTCCCGAGTTCACCTGCCTGTGCCCCAAGACCGGCCAGCCCGACTTCGCCACCCTGATCCTGGACTACATTCCCGACCAGCTCTGCGTCGAATTGAAGAGCCTCAAGCTCTACACCTGGTCCTACCGGGATGAAGGCGCTTTCCACGAAGCTGTCACCAACCGCATCCTGAACGACCTGGTGGCCGCCACCCAGCCCCGCTTCATGCGCCTCACCGCCAAGTTCTACGTGCGCGGCGGCATCTTCACCAACGTGGTGGCCGAACACCGTCAGGCTGGCTGGCAGCCGGCTCCCCGGGTGGATCTGACCCAGTTCGAGACGAATTCCAACACCCGCGGCTAGAATGTCAGTTGCCTAAGCCCCAGGAGGACCGCCCATGCAGCCCAGCCCCTTCAACGACCAGGACCAGGTTTTTCTGCGCCGCACCCTGGAGCTGGCCCGGGACAATGTGGAGCGGGGCGACGGCGGCCCCTTCGGTGCCCTGGTGGCCCGGGACGGGCGCATCATCGCCGAAGGCTGGAACCGGGTGGTGGTGGATCATGACCCCACCGCCCATGCCGAAATCCTGGCCATCCGGGCCGCCTGCCGGGAACTGGGGCATTTCCACCTGGAAGGCTGCACCCTGTACGCCTCCTCCGAGCCCTGCCCCATGTGCCTGGCGGCGGCTTACTGGGCCCGGGTGGACCGCATCATCTACGCCAATGACCGAAGTGTCGCTGCGGCCATAGGCTTCTGTGACGACGAGCTCTACGGTCAGCTGAATCTGCCCCCGGAAGCCCGCCGGGTGCCGATGCTGCACCTTCCCCTGGAAAACGCCGCCGCCCCCCTGCTGGCCTGGGAGCGCAGCAGCCGCAAGACCGCCTACTGAGTGGGCGGGGCTTGCCGGCCATCGAGGGCCGGTCTATGCTTGCCGCCCATCAAGGATGCGGCGCGCCGAGCACAAGGGCAGGCGCGGACCCCAGGCGCCGCATACCCACTACAGCCCATCCCTGACAACCAGAAAAAAAGCCGCGCCCGATACCGGGACAGCGGCCCCCATGCCTTCAGGGAGATCCGCATGAGCTTTTTAGGAAAACTGACGCGCCTGTTCGGGCAGGAGGATGAGCCCATCCCTGCCGAACAACAGTGGCTGGCCCATGTGGTCGAGATGACCGACCACCGCATCGCCAGCGTGCCGGCCTATCAGGACATCCTCAGCCCGGCCATAGACCTGGCCCTGGCCTATTTCGAACAGACCCTGGCTCTGGTCCCCGGCCCCATTGCCATGGACAGCGCCAATCCCCTGCTGCCCCAGCTGTTTCCCCACCCCGAAGACCAGTCGGCCAGCCTGGGGCGCAGCCTGGCCGTGAAGCAGGAGCTGCCGGCCCTGATGGAAGAAGGCCACACCCGCCTGTACGCCCTGCTCGGCATGCGCACCAAGATCTCCCCCGAAGACGGCAGCCCCTACCTGACCGACCATACCATCCGGGCCCTGAGCACCAGCCCCACGGCGGTACGCCACAATCTCCAGGATGCCGCCTTCAACAGCCTACTCCAGGGCTTCGCCAACGAAAACCTGCACCACCAGAAGAAACTGGAACTGGCCCAGACCCAGAAGGAATTGCTCAAGGAAGCCCGGGCCCAATCCGGGCGCAAGACCCACTACTCGGGGGTATCCCAGTCCCTGGACGCCCACATCTCCCGAGCCAGCCACGACCTGAGTGCCGACAAGGTCCTGCAGAACCTGAAGGAATGGATACAGGCGCCGGAAAACTGCATGCGCCTGTGCAACCGCAGCGGCCACGCCCTGCGCCTGGCCCCGGAGCAGGAGGCCGCCGACGCCCTGCACCTGCCCCTGATGTCCACCCAGGACCGGCGCCAGTGGCTGGTCTGCCTGGTGGAGTTCCCGGCAGCCCTGGCCCGGGACGCCCTGGCGGCGGAGAACCACAACCACCGTTTCATCCTGATCTGAAACCGCCCGCCCGGCCAGGGCGGGTGCGGAAGATGCGAAGCGGGGCATTTTTCAGGGATAATCCCGCCCCTTGGCCCCGCAACCCTCCAGACCCAGCAACGTGAATCCCCACCTCGCCCAACTCCAGCCCTACCCCTTCGAAAAACTGCGCGCCCTGTTCGCCGGCGTCACGCCCAACCCGGGTCTGAAGGAGATCAAGCTCTCCATCGGCGAACCCCAGCACGCCACCCCGGCCTTCATCATGGAGGCCCTGGCCGGCAGCTTGAAGGGACTGGCCAGCTACCCCACCACCCTGGGCATTCCCGCCCTGCGCCAGGCCATCACCGCCTGGGCCCAGCGCCGCTATGCCCTGGAACTGGACCCGGAAACGGAAATCCTGCCGGTGAACGGTTCCCGGGAAGCCCTGTTTTCCTTCGCCCAGACGGTGATCGACGGCAGCCGCCCGGCACCCCTGGTGGTGAGCCCCAATCCCTTCTACCAGATCTATGAAGGGGCCGCCTACCTGGCCGGGGCCGAGCCGCGTTTCCTCAACACCCTGCCGGAAAACGGCTTTGCCTTCGACCTGGATTCCCTGACGCCGGAAGAGTGGGCCCGGGTGCAGCTCTTTTACGTCTGTTCTCCTGGCAATCCCACCGGCAAGGTGCTGAGCCTGGAAGACTGGAAGACCCTGTTCGCCCTCTCGGACAAGTACGGTTTCATCATCGCTTCCGACGAGTGCTACTCGGAAATCTATTTCGACGAGGCCAATCCGCCCCTGGGTGGCCTGCAGGCCGCCCAACTGCTGGGCCGGGGCATGGAGCGGCTGGTGATGTTCTCCAGCCTGTCGAAACGCTCCAACGTACCCGGCATGCGCTCCGGCTTCGTGGCCGGGGACCGGGAACTCCTGAAGAAATTCCTGCTCTACCGGACCTACCATGGCTGTGCCATGGCGCCTCCGGTCCAGACGGCCTCCGTGGCGGCCTGGAATGACGAGGCCCACGTGCTCGACAACCGCCGCCAGTACCGGGAAAAGTTTGCTGCCGTGACACCCCTGGTGGCCCAGGTGCTGGACACCGGCATGCCCGATGCCAGCTTCTACCTGTGGGCCCGGACCCCGGTGCCCGACACCGATTTCGCCCGGGCCCTGCTCGAAGCCTATAATGTCGTGGTTCTGCCGGGCAGCTTCCTGGCCAGGGAAAGCCGGGGCGTGAATCCTGGCGCCGGTTTTGTCCGCATCGCCCTGGTGGCCGGACTCGAGGACTGCCTGGAAGCCGCCGGGCGCATTCGCCAGTTTGCTCAACAACTCTAACAAGGAAATACGTCGTGTCCGTGACGTTGAAAATCATGCCGACCCATCAACATCCCCTGCAAGCCGTCATCGAACAACTCTGGGAACAGCGCGCCGAGCTTTCCCCCAACAGCCCCGCCGAGCACCTCCACGCCATCGAGCAGATCATCGGCGAACTGGACTGCGGCACCCTGCGCGTCGCCGAGAAGATCGACGGGGACTGGGTCACCCACCAGTGGATCAAGAAAGCCGTGCTGCTGTCCTTCCGCATCCGTGACAACCGGGTCCAGGAAGCCGGCGATCTGCGCTTCTTCGACAAGGTGGACACCAAGTTCGCCGACTGGAGCGAAGCCGATTTCCGCCAGGGTGGCTTCCGCGTCGTTCCCCCGGCCGTGGCACGCAAGGGCAGCTACATCGCCAAGAACGCCATTCTCATGCCCTCCTACGTGAATATCGGCGCCTACGTGGATGAAGGCACCATGGTGGATACCTGGGTGACCGTGGGCTCCTGCGCCCAGATCGGCAAGAACGTGCACCTCTCCGGCGGCGTCGGCATCGGCGGCGTGCTGGAGCCCCTGCAGGCCAACCCCACTATCATCGGCGACAACTGCTTCATCGGCGCCCGCTCCGAGATCGTCGAAGGGGTCATCGTCGAGGACAACTGCGTCATCTCCATGGGGGTGTACATCAGCCAGTCCACCAAGATCTACGACCGGGCCACCGGCGAAATCACCTATGGCCGGGTTCCGGCCGGCTCCGTGGTGGTGTCCGGCAACCTGCCGGCCAAGGATGGCAGCCACAGCCTGTACTGCGCCGTGATCGTCAAGAAGGTGGACGCCCAGACCCGGGCCAAGACCAGCATCAACGACCTGCTGCGCGACTAACCTGAAACCACACCAACCCGGCGGAGATTCACGCTCATGATCCTGGACAAACTTTTCCAACTCATGTCCGAAAAGCAGGCCTCGGACCTGTTCATCTCCGCCGGCACGCCCATCCACATCAAGATCCAGGGCAACACCATGCCGGTGAACCAGCAGGTGATGACCCCCGACATGATCGAGAAGATCGCCCTGGAGCTGATGACCCCCGAACAGGCCCAGACCTTCGAGGCCGAGATGGAGATGAACCTCTCCTTCGGGGTGCCCCAGGTGGGCAACTTCCGGGTCAACATCTTCCGCCAGCGCAACTCCATCGGCATCGTGGTGCGTTTCATCCTGGGCAACATCCCGGAGCTGGACACCCTGGGCCTGCCCCCCATCCTGGCCGAGCTGATCATGGAGAAGCGGGGCCTGATCCTGATCGTCGGCTCCACGGGTTCGGGCAAGTCCACCACCATCGCCTCGATGCTGGACTACCGCAATGCCAACCGCACCGGCCACATCCTCACGGTGGAAGACCCCATCGAATTCCTGTTCCGCCACAAGAAATCCGTGGTGAACCAGCGGGAACTGGGGATGGATACCCGGGACTGGAACTCCGCCCTGAAGAACGCGATGCGCCAGGCTCCCGACTGCATCCTGATCGGTGAAATCCGCGACCGGGAAACCATGCAGGCCGCCCTGGCCTACGCCCAGACCGGCCACCTCTGCCTGGCCACCCTGCACGCCAACAACAGCTATCACGCCCTGAACCGGATCATCAACTTCTTCGCCCTGGAAAACCGCCCGGCCCTGTTCCTGGACCTGGCCACCAGCCTGCGGGCCATCATGTCCCAGCGCCTGGTGAAGAAGCCGGACGGCAAGCGCATCCCCAGTGCCGAAGTGCTGCTCAACACCCGCCACATCAGCGAACTGATCGAACGGGGCGAAGTCCAGGCCATCAAGGAAGCCATGGAGCAGACCATGGCGCCGGGCTCCCAGACCTTCGAGCAGGACCTGTTCCGCCTCTACCGGGACGGGGTCATCACCCTGGACGAGGCCCTGGCCAGTTCCGATTCCCCCACCAACCTATCCTGGCTCATCAACAACTCCGAGCTCAGCGCCGGTTCCGGCGCGGACGAGAAGAAGAAGCGCAGCGAAGGGGCCCTGGAATTCGAGGCCGACACGGAAAACGGCGCCTCCTTCAAGGAATTCACCCTGTCCCTGGCCGACGCCCCTGACGAACCCGGGCAATAAGCCCCCCTGCCCCCGGCCGGCAGGCCGGGGCGCCCTGTCGAGACCCATCCCCATGACCACCGAAGCCACCCTGAGCCTGGCCCAGGCCCTGCTCGCCTGTCCCTCCGTCACCCCTGCCGACGGGGGCTCCCTGGAACTGATCAAGTCCCGCCTCGCCCCCCTGGGCTTCAGCTTCGAAGCCATCGACCGGGGCCGGACCCGGAACCTCTGGGCCCGACGCGGCACGGCCAAGCCCCTGTTCTGCTTTGCCGGCCACGTGGACGTGGTGCCCACCGGCCCCCTGGAGCAATGGACCTCCCCCCCCTTTGAACCGGAAATCCGGGACGGCTACCTCTACGGCCGGGGCGCCGCCGACATGAAATCCTCCATCGCAGCCATGATCGTGGCCGTGGAGCGCTTCGTGGCCGCCCACCCGGAGCACCCGGGCTCCATCGCCTTCCTGATCACCTCCGACGAGGAGGGCGATGCCCTGGACGGCACCGTGGCCGTGGTGGAAACCCTGCAGGCCCGGAGCGAGACCCTGGACTACTGCATCATCGGTGAACCCACCTCGGTCCATACCGTGGGCGACATGGTCAAGAACGGCCGGCGCGGCTCCCTCTCGGGCAAACTCAAGGTGAAGGGCATCCAGTGTCACATCGCCTACCCGGACAAGGGCCGCAACCCCATCCACCAGCTGGCCCCGGCCCTCACCGAACTGGCCGCCACCACCTGGGACGAGGGCAACGAATACTTCCAGCCCACCACCTGGCAGGTCTCCAACATCCACGCCGGCACGGGTGCCAACAACGTGGTTCCGGCCCATGTGGAACTGCTGTTCAACTTCCGCTTTTCCACCGCTAGCACCCCGGAAAGCCTGCAGCAGCGTTTCACCGCCCTCCTCGACCGGCATGGTCTGGAGTACGAGATCAGCTGGACCCTGGGCGCCCGTCCCTTCCTCACCGGCCGGGGCGTGCTGGCTGATGCGGTGAGCGCCGCCATCCAGGCGGAAACCGGCCTCACCACCGAACTCTCCACCACCGGGGGCACCTCCGACGGCCGCTTCATCGCCGCCATCTGTCCCCAGATGGTGGAAGTGGGACCAGTCAACGCCACCAGCCACAAGATAGACGAGTGCATCGCCGTGGACGCCCTGCCCAGGCTCACCGGCATTTACCAACGCATCCTGGAGCAGATCCTTCATGTTTGACAACGCCCGCAACGACCTGCACACCCTCCGGGACTGCCTGCGCTTTGCCGTCACCCATTTCAACGAGGCCGGGCTGTTCTTCGGCCACGGCAGCGACAACGCCTGGGACGAGGCCGTCTACCTCACCCTGCACACCCTGCACCTGCCCCTGGACCGGCTCGAACCCTTCCTGGACGCCCGCCTGCTGCCCAAGGAAAAGAGCGCCCTGCTGCGCATCTATGAACGCCGGGTGCAGGAACGGATTCCCGCGGCCTATCTGACCAAGGAAGCCTGGCTGGGCGAACACCGCTTCTACGTGGATGAGCGGGTGATCGTACCCCGCTCCTTCATCGCCGAACTGCTGGACGAGCAGCTCTCTCCCTGGATCGAAGACCCCTGGCAGGTGGAAACGGCCCTGGACCTGTGCACCGGCTCCGGCTGCCTGGCCATCCTTGCCGCCCTCAATTTCCCCGAGGCCCGGGTGGATGCCATCGACCTGTCCCCGGACGCCCTGGCCGTGGCCCGGAAGAACGTGGACGACTACCAGCTGCAGGAGCGGGTGCGCCTGATCGAGTCGGACGGCATGAACGCCCTGGGCGACGAACGCTACGACCTGATCATCTCCAATCCCCCCTACGTGGATGCCGCCTCCGTCGCCGCCCTGCCCCCGGAATACCTGAAGGAGCCGGAACTGGCCCTGGGCTCCGGCGAGGACGGCCTCGACTTCACCCGCCGCATCCTGGCCGAGGCCAAGGCCCGCCTCAATCCTGGCGGCATCCTGGTGGTGGAGATCGGCCACAACCGGGAAGTGCTGGAAGCCGCCTATCCGCAGTTGCCCTTCACCTGGCTGGACACGGCCGCCGGGGACCAGTACGTGTTCATGCTGCGCCAGGAAGAACTCTGAGCCGGCGTTGCCGACGGAACGGGGGCGAGCGGTTCGGATCCCACAGCCTCCTTCACCCTGGACTAGATTAAGAGCAGGAGTTTCGCCCCCTTCCTTAGCCCCCCAGGAGGTGCCATGGCCAGCATCCGTCCCCCCGCCGTCGCCGGCACGTTTTATCCGGCCGATCCCGGCCAGTTGCGCCAGCAGGTGGAAGACCTGCTCGCCGCAGCCCGGCCCCAGGCCCTGCCCCGGCAACCCAAGGCCCTGATCGTGCCCCACGCGGGCTATCTCTATTCCGGCGCCACCGCCGCCCTGGCCTACGCCCCGCTGCTCCCCTGGCGCAGCCGCATCACCCGGGTGGTGCTGCTGGGCCCCAGCCACCGGGTCCCGCTGCAGGGACTGGCCCTTCCGCCCTGGAGCAGTTTTGCCTCGCCCCTGGGCAGCGTGCCCCTGGACCAGACCGCCCAGGAGAGACTCCAGGACCTGCCCCAGGTGGGCGTCAGCGATCAACCCCACCTCCTGGAACACGCCCTGGAAGTGCAGCTCCCCTTCCTGCAATGCGTCCTGGAAACGTTCCAGCTGCTGCCCCTGGTGGTGGGCCAGGCCGATGCAGAAGCCGTGGCCGAGGTCCTGGACCGGCTCTGGGGCGGGCCGGAAACCCTGGTGGTAGTGAGCTCCGACCTGTCCCACTTTCTTCCCGACCGGGAAGCCCGCCCCCGGGATCAGGACACGGCCCGGCGCATCCTGGACCTGGAAACCAGCCTGCGGGGCGAACAGGCCTGCGGCGCCATGCCCATCAACGGCCTGCTGCGCTCGGCCCGGCGTCACCACCTGCAGGCCCACTGCCTGGAACTGTGCAACTCCGGCCAGACCACCCGGGACCTGCAACGGGTGGTGGGCTATGGGGCCTTTGCCTTGCTGCCGGAGGCCAGCCATGACTGAACAGTCCCTGGGTCCCGCCCTGCTCGCCCACGCCCGCTGGGCCATCGCCGAACGCCTGGGGCTGGCCGGCGAGCCGCCCGTCACCCCGGCCGCCCTGGAAGCGCCGGGCGCCTGTTTCGTGACCCTGAGCCAGGCAGGCGCCCTGCGCGGCTGCATTGGCAGCCTGGAAGCCCACCGTCCCCTGGTCCTGGACGTCACCGAGAATGCCCGGGCGGCGGCCTTCCGGGACCCACGTTTCGCGCCGGTGAGCGCCGGGGAATGGCCCGACATCCAGGTGGAGGTCTCCCTGCTCGGCCCCCACGAAGCCCTGGCGGCCGGCTCGGAAGCGGAACTCCTGGCCCAGCTCCGCCCCGGGGTGGATGGCCTGATCCTGGCTGCCGGCCCACGCCGGGCCACCTTCCTGCCCCAGGTCTGGGAACAGCTGCCCGATGGCCGCGACTTCCTCCTGCAACTGCGCCGCAAGGCGGGCCTGCCCGGAGATTACTGGGGCCCGGACCTGCGCTGCTGGCGTTACCAGGTCCGGAAATGGAGGGAAGCATGAACGCCACCGCCCGCTGGTGGCACCCCCTGCCCGACGGTCGCCTGCAATGCGACCTCTGCCCCCGGGACTGCCAGCTGCACGAAGGCCAGCGGGGCGCCTGCTTCACCCGCATGGCCGTCGGCGGGCAGATGCAGCTCACGGTTTATGGCCGCTCTTCGGGCTTCTGCCTGGATCCCATCGAAAAGAAACCCCTGAACCATTTCTACCCGGGCAGCAGCGTGCTTTCCTTCGGCACCGCCGGCTGCAACCTGTCCTGCAAGTTCTGCCAGAACTGGGAAATCTCCCATGCCCGGGCCCAGGAGGAGGAACTGCAAACCGCCAGCCCCGAGCGCATCGTGCGCACCGCCCTGGCCCGGCAGGCCCGCTCCGTGGCCTATACCTACAACGACCCGGTGATCTCTGCCGAGTACGTCCTCGACACGGCCCGGGCCTGCCGGGAGGCGGGTCTCCTGAACGTGGCGGTGACGGCCGGCTACATCCACCGGGAGCCGGCCCGGGAGTTCTTCCCGGCCATGGATGCGGCTAATGTGGATCTCAAAGCCTTCACCGACGATTTCTACCACAGGCTCTGCGCCGGCCACCTGCAGCCGGTGCTGGACACCCTGGTCTACATCCACCGGGAAACTGCCTGCTGGCTGGAGCTCACCACCCTGCTCATTCCCGGCCACAACGACAGCCCGGCGGAAATCGAAGCCCTCTGTGCCTGGGTGGCGGAACAGCTGGGCCCGGAAGTGCCCCTGCATTTCACCGCCTTCCACGGGGCCGGACGCATGCAGGAAGTGCCCGCCACCCCGGCCGCCACCCTGAGCCGGGCCCGGGAACAGGCCCTGGCCGCTGGTCTTCATTTCGTCTACACCGGCAATGTCCATGACCGGGAAGGCGGCACCACCCGCTGCGCCGGCTGCCAGCGCCCCCTGATCCAGCGGGACTGGCAGCAGGTCCTGACCTACGCTCTGGACCCCGCCGGCCGCTGCCCCCACTGCCATACCCCCTTGCCCGGCCGCTTTGCCAGCGCCCGGGACCGCCATAATGTGGCCCCTTCCCCCGTTCACCTTGCGCCCCCATGATCCCCCAGGAAATCGCCATCACCTCCGGCCGCCAGCCCCTGCGGGCCAGCCTCTGCCTGCCCGATGCCCCCCGGGGGCTGATCCTGCTGCCCCAGACCGGTGGCATCCACCCGGGCTGCCGCCATGAATTCGCCGCCCGCATCCAGGAAGAGCACGGCTTTGCCACCCTGCTGCTCAATCTGGTCAGCTTCCGGGACGCCCAGGGCAGCGATCTGTACGGCAACGTGCCTCTGCTCACCCAGCGCATCCTCGATGCCCTGGCCTGGCTGCACCAGGAAAGTCTGACGGCTGCCCTGCCCTGCGGCATCCTGGCAGCGGGCAGCGCCGTACCGGCCGCCCTGCGCGCCGCAGCCCAGCGGGATGCCCAGGTGCAGGCCCTGGTCTGCCGGGGCGGGCTGCCGGACCAGGCGGGCGCCTTCTACCTGGAAACCCTGCTATGCCCGACCCTGCTGCTGTTCGGCGCCGACGACCCCCAGGGCCAGGCCTCGGGGCTGCGCTGCCAGGACAAGACCCACCGGCACTGCAAGCTGCAGATCATTCCCGACGCGGACCGGGAGTTCAGCGCCCCACCCCATTTCGAAACCGCCGCCCGGATCGCCGGCCAGTGGCTGCTCGCCCATGTGGGCCAGGCCCCCCCGGGGCCGGAAAGCATGCGGCTTGCCGTGCCCGGGACCTAGGCTTTAAGCTGCCAGGGGTTTCGGAGACACTCACAAACGACAGGGAGCCTCGCCATGCCGGGCGATGCCACACACAACAACAACGGACGCCGCGCCTTTCTCGCCAGCCTGCCAGCCCTGACGCTGCTGGCGGGCGGCTGCCAGCTGTCCCAGCCCAGCGCCCTGCGCCTGGGCTTCAACCCCTGGCCCGGCTACGAACTCTTCAAGCTGGCCGAGCAACTGGGTTACTACCAGGAACTGGGGCTGAATCTGCAACTGGTGGAATTCACATCCCTGGGTGACAGCCGCAGAGCCTTTGAACGCCAGCAGATCGACGTGGCTGCCGGCACGGCAGTGGAACTGCTCACCGCCGGCGCCACCCTGGGCTTGCCCGTACAAGCTTTTTTCCTCACCAACATCTCCATAGGTGCCGATTACCTGATCGCCCATCCGGCCCTGGAGCGACTGGAGGTCCTCAAGGGGCGGAAGGTGGCCGTGGAGCCCGGTAGCCTCAACCTGCTGCTCCTCTACCTGGCCCTGGCCTCGGCCGGGATGAAGCTCCAGGAAGTGCAGATGCTGCCCATGGCCCAGGCCAGCATGCCCGGCGCCTTCCAGCGGGGCGAGGTGGACGCGGTGGTGGTCTATCCCCCGGTGGCCGACGAACTGCTGGCCCAAGGTCCCGGCAAGGCCCGGGTCCTGTTCGACAGCAGCAGGGTTCCGGACGCCATCATCGACCTGCTCTACGCCCGCCGGGAGCTGATCGAACAGCGGCCCGGGGAACTGGCCGCCCTGGTGCGGGGCTTCGAGATGGCCCGGGAGTACACCGTCCGGCATCCCGACGATGCCTATGCCCGCATGGCGGCCCGCACGGGTCGGCAGCGGGACGATTTCGAGCGGGACATGGGGGGCCTGAAACTGCTGCCCCTGGCAGAGCAGGCCCCCCTGTTCGAACCCGGAGGGCGGGTGGACCTGACCCTGTTCGAGACCCTCCAGGCCCTGCGGGATGGAGGCATGACCCTTAAGATGGCAGAAGGCGGCCTCGCCACCCCCGCCATCCTGCGCCGGAGCCTGCAGCCATGACCCCACCGGCACCCGCCCAGAAAACCCTGCGCCACATCCTGCTGGTGCCCCTGCTGATCCTGGTCTGCCTGTTCTTCCTGGCCGTCACCCTGCTGGTCCTGATCCAGAACCAGCGCATGCTGGTCCGCCAGACCGAGCACCAGGCCCAGACCATCCTGGAAGCCATCCAGGGGGCCCTGGAAGTCTCCCGGGACCCTCTGGAGCTGCAGCGCCAGATCACGGTGATCGGGGGCGAGCGGCAGATCAAGGGTATCAGCGTCGCCCTCTCCAGCCCCATCCGCATCGTCGCCAGCACCCGGCATGCCTGGCTGGGCAAGAGTCTCGACGACATTCCCCAGCAGGAGGAAATCAAGCCCCTGCGCCAGGTGCTGCGGGAAGGCGGCCGCCTAGCCCTGCAGCGGGACGATCCGCCCGAATGGCAGTTCGTGGGCGAAATTTCCCTGACCAATACCAGCCAGGCCACGGGCCAGCCGATCCGGGGTGCCGTCTCGGTGGTGCTGGATGCGGGCCCGATCCGCGCCAGCCAGCGCCAGAGCATGATCATCCTGCTCCTGGCCATGGCCCTGGTGCTGGGCCTGGGCGCCCTGTTCACCTGGCGCCTGCTGCGCCGCCACGTGATCGCCCCGGTGGAAACCATGGCTGAAGCCGTGGCCCTGCGGGCCCGGGGTGATGACGGCGTGCGCATCCCCGTCCAGGCCGACGACGAGATCGGCATGCTCGGCCGCGCCCTGAACACCCTGCTCGACGCGGAAGACCAGGCCCAGCAACGGGTGGAACGGGAACGGGCCCTGGCCCAGGCCCTGTTCAATCTTCATGCGGGCAGCGCCGGCCAGAGCGAAGGCGAGCGCCTCGCCAGTGCCCTGAAACTGGCCATGGACCTGTGTGCCTGCCAGTCCGGCCGCATCCTGGTCCGCCCGCCCGGGGGTGAAGCACTACAACCCGCCTGCCAGCAAGGCCGGCCCCACCATGAATGCCGGATCGACATCGAGGAACAGGGCAGCCCCTGCCTGCGCCTGGAACTGGGCGACAAGCCCCAGGGCTTCGACGAGGACGATGCCCGCCAGGCCCGCTACATCGCCCACGAAGCCTGGCAGATCCTGCGCCGCCGGCGCATGGACCTGGCCCTGCAGGACGCTGACGCCCGCTTCCGGCGCATGATCGAAACCACCCTGGAAGGGGTCTGGATCTTCGACGGCGGGCTGCGGGTCACCTACGCCAACCAGCGCACCTGCGCCATGCTGGGCTTTGCCCTGGAGCAGATGCTCGGGCATCCGGTGATCGACTTCATTCCCCCCGAGGAAATAGCCGACCACCAGCGCCAGATGGACCTGCGCCTGGCGGGCAAGGGAGCGGTGTACGAACGCCGTTTCCTGCGCGCCGATGGCAGCACCCTCTGGTGTCTGGTGTCCGCTTCGCCGATGCTGGCCGAGGACGGCAGCTTCCAGGGCTCCTTCGCCATGCTGAGCGACATCAGCCGCATCAAGGAAACCGAGGAAGCCCTGAAACTGGCGGCCCACGTCTACGATGACAGCCCCAACGCCATCGCCATCACCGACGCCAGCTTCCGGGTCCAGTCGGTGAACCAGGCCTACACCCAGATCACCGGCTTCACTCCCGAGGAAACCCTGGGGCGCCCGGCAGCATTCCTGGACCAGGAGCACAAGGAAGAATGGCTGCGCCTGCCGCCCGGGGGGCGCTGGCAGGGAGAAATCTGGAACCAGCGCAAGTCCGGCGAACGCTATCCGGAATGGCTCAGCCTCTCCCCGGTCAGCGACGGGGGGCGCATCACCCACTACGTGGCCATCATCTCCGACCTCACGGAACGCAAGGAAGCCGAATCCCGCATCGACTACCTGGCCAGCCACGACCCCCTCACCGGGCTGCCCAACCGGGTGCTGTTCCAGGGGCGTACTGATCAGGCCCTGGGCATGGCCGCCGGCCAGGGACGCAAGGCCGCCGTGGCCCTCCTCAACCTGGACCGGTTCAAGACCATCAACGATTCCCTCGGCCACGCCGTGGGCGACGCCCTGCTGGTGCAGGCGGCCCGCCGCCTGGAAACCAGCCTGGGCCAGGCCAACGTGCTCTGCCGCCAGGGAGGGGACGAATTCCTGATCCTCCTGAGCGAGGTGGAGGATGCCAGCTGTGCCGGCCAGCAGGCCCAGCGCCTGCTGCAGGTGCTCACCGAACCCTTCCACAGGGAAGGCCAGGACATCCAGATTTCCGCCTCCCTGGGCCTGGCCCTCTATCCGGACGACGGACGCAGCTTCGCCGAACTCCTGCCCCGGGCCGATTCGGCCATGCGTCAGGCCAAGGAGAGCGGGCGCAACACCCTGCGCTTCTACCGGGCGGAGATGAATTCCGATGCCCTGGCCCGCCTGCAGCTGGAAAACTCCCTGCGCGAAGCCCTGGCCCAGGGCCAGTTCCAGCTCCATTACCAGCCCCTGGTGCGGGCCGAGGCCGGCCAGGTGTGCGGGGTGGAGGCCCTGCTGCGCTGGCCCCATCCGGAACAGGGGATGATCTCCCCGGCCCAGTTCATTCCCCTGGCGGAAGAAAGCGGCCTGATCGTTCCCCTGGGCGCCTGGGTGCTCCAGGAAGCCTGCCGCCAGGCACGCCACTGGCAGGACCTGGGCCTGCCCCTGCGGGTGGCGGTGAACCTGTCCTCGGTCCAGTTCAAGCGCGGCGACCTGGTGGCCACGGTGCGCGAAGCCCTGGAGGAAACCGGACTGGACCCGGCCCGGCTGGAACTGGAACTGACCGAATCCATCCTCATCCAGGATGTGGAGGAAACCCTGGAAACCGTGCACCAGCTGCGCGCCCTGGGCCTGGAGCTGTCCATCGACGATTTCGGCACCGGCTATTCCAGCCTGGCCTACCTGCGCCGCCTGCCGGTGCACAAGCTGAAGATCGACCAGTCCTTCGTGCGCCACCTGACGGAAAAGAGCGAGGATGCCGCCATCGTCAGCACCATCCTGGCCATGGCCCGGCAACTGAACCTGGAAACCGTGGCCGAAGGGGTAGAGACCCAGGCCCAGTATGAATGGCTCAAGTCCCGGGGCTGCACCACGATCCAGGGCTACTACTTCAGCCGTCCCCTGCCCGCCCCCGAGATTCCCGCCCAGATCGAGCGCATCCGTCCATGAATCCTCCCGCCTCCCTGCGCCGCCTGGGCATCCGGGCCAAGCTGATCCTGCTCTTCGTGCTGATCAAGGTCATTCCCCTGGTGCTACTGGCGCTCCTGGCCTGGGAGGGGGTCACCCACCTGGGCGGTCAGGTTTCGGAAGAAACCGAAACCCTGAGCCAGGAAGTGGGCAGTACCGTGGCCGACATGGGCAAGACCTTCTCCCGGGAGGCGGAAAAGGCCCTCAACGACCGGGCCCGGGAGGAACTGGAACGGCTCACCACCGATACGGCCCGGGCAGTGGCCGACTTCCTCCACGACCGGGACCAGGACCTGCTGCTGGCCGCCCAGCTGGAGCCCACGGAAAAGGCCTACCGGGACTTTCTCCAGCACCGCACCCGCAAGCTGGTGGACCAGGGCCAGTGGGAGCTGGCCGCCGATGGCAAATCCTGGCTGCCGCGCCAGAGCCGCACCGTGCCCTACCGGCGGGTGGAAGCCAGCAATGCGGAAAACCGCCAGGACTTCCACTACCGCCCGCCGGAGGCCGTGCTGCGCGACCGCAGCGCCCCCCTGTTCCATGAAATCACCTTCGTGGGCCTGGATGGCCGAGAAAAGCTCAAGGTCAGCGCCACCAACCTGCTGCCCCGGGAACTCCGGGATGTCTCGAAGAAGGAAAACACCTACGCCCGGGCGGAAACCTACTTCACCCACCTGAAAAACCTGAAGCCCGGGGAAATCCATGTCTCCGACGTGATCGGCCCCTACGTGCCCTCCCGCATCATCGGGCCGGTGACCCCGGAAAAAGCCAAGAGCCTGGGCCTTCCCTACGAGCCGGAAAAGGAAGCCTACGCGGGCCGGGAAAACCCCCTGGGACGGCGCTTCCAGGGCATCATCCGCTGGGCCACGCCGGTGCTCCGGAACGGCCAGATCACGGGTTACGTGACCCTGGCCCTGGACCATAGCCACGTGATGAGCTTCACCGACAACCTGATGCCCACCGATGGCCGCTACACCCCCATTGCCGATGCCACCAACGGCAACTATGCCTTCATCTGGGATTACCAGGACCGCTCCATCGCCCATCCCCGGCACCATTCGGTGGTGGGCTTCGACCCGGACACCGGGGAATACGCGGTGCCCTGGCTGGAGGCCTCCATTCACGAGGGCTGGCAGCAGAGCGGCAAGCCCCTGCGGGAATACCTGGCTGGCGTGCCCCCCTTCGATCACCAGAGCCGCGACAAGAAACCCGCCAAGGCCTTGACCCAGGCCGGCCAGGTGGGGCTGGAATGCCGCTACCTGAATTTCGCGCCCCAGTGCCAGGGCTGGCATGACCTGACCCAGTTCGGCGGCTCCGGCTCCTTCCTGATCCTGTGGACCGGGGTCTGGAAACTCACCACGGCCGCCACCATTCCCTACTACACCGGCCATTACGGCGAGACTCCCCGGGGCTTCGGCTACGTGACCATAGGCGCCAACATCGACGACTTCCAGAAGCCAGCCCAGAACACGGCCAGGCTGATGCAGCAGCGGGTCGAGGAATTCGCCACCCGGATGCGGGAGCGGCAGGCCGCCCTGCGGAGCCTGATCGAAACCTCCATGACCCGCACCGCCGCGAGTCTGACCGGCTCCACCCTGCTGATGATCGCCCTGGTGGTGGCCATCGCCATCTGGCTCGCCTCCATGCTCACCCGGCGCATCACCGACCTGAGTGCGGGCCTGGGCCGCATCGAAGGGGGCGACTACGGCTTCCGCTTCCCCCATGCCTCCGACGACGAACTGGGCCAGCTCAACGACGCCCTGAACCGCATGGCCGACAGTGTCCAGGAATCCTTCACCCGCCTGGAGCAGGCCCGCCAGGAGGCCGAGCAGGCCAGCCTGATGAAGAGCGATTTCCTGGCCCGCATGTCCCACGAGCTGCGCACCCCCTTGAACGGCATCCTGGGCTTCTCGGAACTGATCAAGCTGGACGCCCCCAGCGAGGACATCCGCGAGCAGGCCCAGACCATCTACCAGAGCGGCGAACACCTGCTGCGCCTGGTCAATGACATCCTCGACCTGGCCAAGATCGAATCCGGGCACATGACCCTGGAACCGGAGGACATGGACCTGCCCCGCCTGCTGGAAGAAGTGGCCGGCCTGCACCGGGGCGCCGCCCGGCAGAAGGGGCTGGAGCTGGAACTGGATCTGGAGGCATCCCTGCCGACCCGACTGCACGGGGACGCCACCCGGCTGCGCCAGATCCTCAACAACCTGCTCAACAACGCGGTGAAATTCACCCCCGCCGGCCAGGTCACCCTGGCCGCCCGAAGCGAGGCCGGACGGGTGCTGTTCCTGGTGGAGGACACGGGCCCCGGCATCCCCCAGGAAGCCCAGGCCATCATTTTCGAGAAGTTCCGCCAGGCCTCCAGCTTCATCACCCGGGAACACGGGGGCAGCGGCCTGGGCCTGGCCCTGGTGCGCGAACTGGTGACCCTGATGGGGGGCGAGATCACCCTGGTCTCCACCCCCGGGGCCGGCGCCCGCTTCGAGTTCTGGCTGCCCCTGGCCTGAAAAAGCAAAGGGCCCCGCGGGCCCTCAGGGGAAAGACAGAGGTGAGCGCCGTTCAGTCCGGCAGTTTGGTCAGCAACACGTCCATGGTCATGGGCTTGATGATGATGTCGTTGAAGCCGGCCGCCATGATGCGCTGCTTTTCCGACTCCAGGGCATGGGCCGTATAGGCCACAACGTGCAGGCCCCGGGTATCCGCCATGCTGCGGATGCGCCGGCAGACCTCTTCTCCGTCCAGCCCGGGCATGCTGATGTCCAGCAACACGTGATCGTAGGCCGTGCTCTCCAGCATGCGCAGGGCCGCGAAACCGTCCTCGGCCTCATCGGCCTCCCAGCCCCGCTTCCTGAGCATGGCCACCGCCAGCTTGCGGTTCACCGCATTGTCATCCACCACCAGAACGCGCTTCATGTTTTGTTCAAATGTCTTACGTGGCGCGGAGCTTAGCGCGTTCGCATCCGGCTGTCGATCCTGCCCCGCCCCGGCCTCAGGGCGGACAGTTGCCGGGCACGGCCAGATGCTCCCCCGAGGGGGAAGCCAGGGCCGGCCCCAGCACCGGGTTGTCCCGCTGGCTGCGCAGGCAGTAACGTCCCCAGGGGCCGCGCACTTCCACCTGGGTTTCCCCACCTGGCAGACGCCGGACCTCCTCTGCCATCCGGGGACGGGATTCGATCCGCACCGGCGGCGCCAGATCCAGTTCATCTTCGGGAAGCCCGCCCCCCTGGGCCCCCAGGCCGGAGGCCAGCTCCAGGAGTACCGCCCCGGTCAGCAGGATTTTCCTAGTCCCCATCCCAGGCCTCCTGATCGGGACGGTATTCGAGCAGGTCCCCGGGCTGACAATCCAGGTGGCGGCAGATGGCCTCCAGGGTGGCAAAGCGCACCCCCTTGACCTTGCCCCCCTTCAGCAGGGAGAGGTTCTGTTCGGTCATGCCGATGGCTTCGGCTAGCTCCCGGGAGCGCATCTTGCGCTTCGCCAGCATGACATCGAGGTTGAGAATGATCGACATGGCCGCTCACAAAATAAGGGCGTGTTCTTCCTGCAGGCGCCGCCCGGCTTCCATCACCTGACCGAGCAGGTGGATCGCCAGGCCCACCAGCACCATGGCCATCACGTCGCCGCCGATACCGATGGACAGGAGGCGCTGGCCCTCTGGTTTGTCCAGGGTCAGGGCCAGCACCAGCAGGGTCCCGGCCAGCACCTCCCCCAGGGCCCAGGCCAGCATGCCCAGGGCAAAACGCCGGTAGGCCTGGGCCACCCGGGCCGAGAACAACTCTCCCTGGCGGTACCAGTGGCAGATGCGCGCCAGGGTGAAGAACACCAGGCAGCCGGCCGCCAGGGCCGGCATGTTGCTCATGAACCCCATCAGGCGTTGGGAAGGGCTCAGCTGCTCCGGCGCCACCCCGGCAATCTGGAAGGCTGCCGGCAGGCTCAGGTGCCATTCCCGCCAGGACTCCACATGCCACCATAACCAGGCAGTCAACAGGGGCAGCAGGAACACCATCAACAGGGCCACCATTTCCAGGCCCCGGGCCCAGCGGCGCAGCCGCGAATCGATATCAGACATATAAGACTCCATGGCAAAAATTTAATGTTTTATATTAATTTTTTGCCACTATACGATGATACCCACCACCCCGCAAGCCCCCTTCCCTGGCGCCGCCGGCCGGGTGGCGTATCATTCCCGGCTTTGCCGCACACACGCCCAGAGGCCCACGATCATGAAAACCGATACCCCCCAGACCATTTACCTGAAGGACTACACCCCCCCTGCCTACCTGGTGGAGCAGGTGGACCTGGACGTGGACTTCCAGCCCCGGGAAAGCGAGACCGTAGCCATCGTCACCGCCCGCCTCAACTGCCAGCGCAACCCGGATGCCCGGGGCCAGGGCCGCCTGGCGCTGGACGGGGAGGAGCTGGAAACCCTGGAAGTGAAGGTGGATGGCCAGCCCCATCCCTACCAGATCCAGGGTGATCAGCTGATCCTCACCGACCTGCCCCTCACCTTCACCCTGGAGACCCGGGTGCTCATCCACCCGGACGGCAACACCAAGCTCTCGGGCCTCTACCGCAGCAAGGATGGCTACTTCACCCAGTGCGAGGCCCAGGGCTTCCGCCGCATCACCTGGTTCCTGGACCGGCCCGACGTGATGGCCGCCTACCGGGTCACCCTGCATGCCGACAAGGCCCAGTTCCCGGTGCTGCTGGCCAACGGCAACCCGGTGGCGAGCGGCGACGAAGCCGGCAACCGCCACTACGCCACCTGGGAAGACCCCTTCAAGAAGCCCTGCTACCTGTTCGCCCTGGTGGCCGCCAAGCTGGACGTGCTCAAGGACAGCTTCAGCACCGCCAGCCGCCGCCAGGTGCAGCTGGCCATCTACGTGGAACCGGGCAAGCTGGACCAGTGCGCCCACGCCATGGCCGCCCTGAAGAAGTCCATGGCGTGGGATGAACAGCGCTTCGGCCTGGAATGCGACCTGGACCACTACATGATCGTGGCCGTGGGCGACTTCAACATGGGGGCCATGGAGAACAAAGGCCTCAACATCTTCAACACCAAATACGTGCTGGCCCGGGCCGACGTGGCCACCGACGTGGATTTCGAGAATATCGACCGGGTCGTGGCCCACGAGTACTTCCACAACTGGACCGGCAACCGGGTCACCTGCCGGGACTGGTTCCAGCTCTCCCTGAAGGAAGGCCTCACCGTGTTCCGCGACCAGGAATTCGGCGCCGACCTGCACAATCGGCAGACCGCCCGCATCCGCGAGGTGCGCAACCTGCGTGCCGCCCAGTTCCCCGAAGATGCCGGCCCCATGGCCCACCCGGTGCGCCCCGCCTCCTACATGGAGATCAACAACTTCTACACCGCCACCGTCTATGAAAAAGGCGCCGAGGTGGTGCGCATGATCCAGACCCTGATCGGCCGCGATGCCTTCCGGGCCGGCATGGACGAATACTTCGCCCGCCACGACGGCCAGGCCGTCACCTGCGACGATTTCGTGGACGCCATGGCCGCCGCCTCCGGCTTCGACTTCAGCCAGTTCATGGGCTGGTACAGTCAACCCGGCACGCCCCTGGTCCGGGCCGAAGCCAGCTTCGACGCCGCCACCCGGCGCTACAGCCTGAGCTTCACCCAGTCCAACCCCAAGGCCGCCGACGCTGCCCCCTACCTGATCCCCATCCGCGTCGCCCTGTTCACCCGGGACGGTCAGGAGCTGGAGGACTACAGCCGTACCCTGATACTCACCCAGAAAACCCAGCGCTTCGATTTCGAAAACCTGGACGCAGCCCCTGTCCCCTCCATGCTGCGGGACTTCTCCGCCCCGGTGATCCTGGACTTCCCCTACAGCGACGCCGAGCTGACCCTGCTTCTGGCCCGGGAATCCGATCCCTTCAACGCCTGGGAAGCCGGACAGCGCCTGGCCTCCCGGCTGATTCTGGAAGCCACCGCCCGGATCGCCGCCGGAGACACCCCCAGCTTCCCGGCCAGCTTCACCGAAGCCGCCCGCCTGCTGCTCCAGACCCAGGCCCAGCGCGGCGCCGCCTGCGTGGCCGAAGCCCTGACCCTACCCGGCGAGAGCACCCTGGCCGAAAGCCTGCCGGAAGTGAATCCCGACGCCCTGCATGGGGCCCGCAACGCCCTGCGCCTGCACCTGGCCCGGGAGCTGGAGCAGGAATTCAGCGACCTCTACGCCACCCTGGCTCCCACCGGCCCCTACACCCCCAGCGCTGCGGAAGCCGGCCGCCGGGCCCTGCGCAACACCTGCCTCGCCTACCTGCTGGAGCTGGACACGCCCCACTACCGTCACCTGGCCCAGGCCCAGTTCCGGGATGCCGACAACATGACCGACCAATTCGCCGCCCTGGCGGTCCTGGCCAACGTCAATGCCGCCCACTGCCCCGAGCGGGACGCCGCCCTGGCCGCCTTCTACCACCAGTGGCAGGACGAAGCCCTGGTAGTGGACAAATGGCTGTCCGTGCAATCCACCAGCCGCCGCCCGGACACCCTGGAACGGGTGCAGCAGCTCACCGCCCACCCGGCCTTCCAGCTCACCAACCCCAACAAGGTCTACGCCTTGCTGCGGGCCTTCGGCGCCAACCTGGTGCGCTTCCACGCCGCTGACGGGGCCGGCTACCGCTTCCTGGCCGAGCAGATCAAGGCCCTGGACCCCAGGAATCCCCAGGTAGCCTCCCGCCTGGCCCGCTGCTTCGACCGCTGGAAAAAGTTCGACCCCGCCCGCCAGGCCCATGCCCGGGCCGCCCTGGAAGACCTGCGGCAACATCCCCAGCTGTCCCGGGATGTGTTCGAAGTGGTGGACCGGGCCCTGGGCTGATCCCCGACTGAAAATCCACCCCGATGCCCCCGGTTCCTGGCCTGGAACCGGGGGCTTTTTTTGCCTCCGAGTTGCCTGCCAGCAGGACCCAATACTTTTTTGCGATGGGCTGTAAGAAACCCGCCCCCAGCCCCGACCAAGGAGCAGGCAGGCTTTCTGCCGTGTTTGCGCCAGTACTGGCTACCCCAACTCCATGGAGATCATCATGAAAAAACAGACCCTCGCTTCCCTGAGTATCGGTTCCGCCTTCGCCGCCCTGGCCCTGAGCCCCGCCGTACATGCGGCCGACAACCCCTTCGCCGCCAAGCAGTTGAGCGCTGGTTACCAGTTGGCGCAGGCCGACACCAAGGGCAAGGACGGCAAATGCGGCGAAGCCAAGTGTGGCGCCAGCAAGAAAGCGGCGGAGAAGAAGAAGGACGGCAAGTGTGGCGAGGCCAAGTGCGGCGCCGACAAGAAGGCCGCTGAAGGCAAGTGCGGGGCAAGCAAGCAGTCCGGCGAGAAAACGCCGGATGGCAAGTGCGGCGCCAGCAAGTAAGCCCCTCCTCCCCGGGGCCGGCGACTGCCGCCGGCCCACATCAAGGAACGCCCATGCCCCCATCCCTGCTCCCCCACCCGCCAGCCCCTGCTTCCGCCAGGCCGCAACGCGCCGAGGCTGGCCCGCCGCACGGCGCCGGCCTCGGTTTCCGGCGCGAACTGATCGCCCCGCTGCAGGGCGGCGTGCCGGCGGCGATCGATTTCTTCGAACTGGCGCCCGAGAACTGGGCCGGCATGGGCGGCCGTTCGGCGCGCCAACTGCGCGAATTCAGCGAACGCTACCCCTTCGTCTGCCACGGCCTGTCGCTGTCGCTGGGCGGCAGCGGGCCGCTCGACGAGGCGCTGCTTTACCGCATCCGCGATTTCATGCGTGAACACGGGATGACGCTGTACACCGAACACCTCTCCTGGTGCGCCGACGACCGCCAGCTCTACGACCTGCTGCCGATCCCGCAGACCGAGGCGGCGGTGCGCTGGACCGCCGAACGCATCTTGCGCGCGCAGGACATCCTCGGCCGGCAGATCGGCATCGAGAACGCCTCGACCTACGTCGAACCGCCCGGCGCCGAAATGAACGCCGCCGAGTTCATTAGCGCCGTGGTCGACGCCGCCGACTGCCTGCTCCACCTCGACGTGAACAACATCTACGTCAACAGCCGCAACTTCGGCTTCGACGCGCACGAATTCCTCGCCGCGCTGCCGCTGGCACGCACCTGCTACGTCCATGTTGCCGGCCACTACGTCGAGCCGGACGGGCTGATCATCGACACCCACGGCGCGCCGGTGATCGACCCGGTGTGGGCGCTGCTCGCCGATGCCTACGCGCGCATCGGCGGCGAGGTGCCGACCTGCCTCGAACGCGACTTCAATTTCCCCGATCTGGCGGCGTTGACCGCTGAGGTCGAAACCATCGCCGGGCTGCAGGCCGCGGCCAAGCAGCGCAAGGCGGCCTGAACATGGAATTCCAGAACTTCCAGCAAGCCTTCGCCCGCCACCTGCGCGACCCGCACCGCGCCCCCCGCCCGGCCGGCGTGCCGGCGCGCGGCATGGGCGTGTATCAGGAACTGGTCGGCAACAACCTGCAGGGCTTTGTCGACAGCGCCTTCCCGGTCTGCCGCGCCATCCTCGGCGAGGCGCGCTGGCAACGCCTGGGGCGCCGCTTCCGCCGTGACTGGCCGCTGCGCACACCCTGGTTCCGCGAAATCCCGCGCGAGTTCATGCGTTTTTTGGCCGACACGCCCGGCCTGCGCCTGCCGCGCTGGCTACCCGAGCTGGCGCATTACGAGTGGGTCGAGCTGGCCACCGACATCGCCGACGCGCCTATCCCGCCGCACGATCCGGCCGGCGACCTGCGCCACGGCACGGTCGTCCTCAACCCGGTGCTGTTCAACCTCACCTACGCCTGGCCGGTGCACCGCATCGGCCCCGACTGGCGACCGCGCAAGGCGCAGGCAACGCAGTTGCTGGTCTACCGCGATGCCGACGACGTCGTCCGCTTCAGCGAGACCAACCCGGTCACCGCCCGCCTGCTCGCGCTGCTGGCGGAAACCCCGCACAGCGGCGAGGCGGCCTGCCGCCGGCTGGCCACCGAACTGCAGTACGCCGACCCCGACCAGCTGGTCGATTTCGGCGTCGAACTGCTGGCCGAACTAGGCCGCCAGGGCGTCGTCCTCGGCAGCGCCTAGCAGCCTGTCGGACTTGATGGGTCGCAGCGAAAAAAGTGGGAGACGAGGGCAGTTTTTCACGGGTTTCAAGCGAATAGTCGTTCTATTCGCGCAGAAACACGGGGGAAAATGAACCGTCTTCCCACTTTTTGCAGCCGACTTGGTCAAGTCCGACAGGCTGCTAGATAGCTGCGCGCGTAGCGGCGGCCCAGGCTGGTCAGGATTTCGTAGCCGATGGTGCCGGCCCGGCCGGCGATGGCGTCGACGCCGTTGACCGGGTCGGCCAGGTCGACGTAATCGCCTTCGCCGAGCCGGCCTTCGGGCAGGTCGGTGATATCGACGATCAGCGTATCCATCGAGATGTTGCCGACCAGCGGCAGCGCCACGCCATCGCAACGGGCAACGCCGCGATTGCTCAGGCTGCGCAGGTAGCCGTCGGCATAGCCGACCGCCAGCGTCGCCAGGCGCGAGTCGCGGCCCGCCGTCCAGGTGTGCGAGTAAGCGACCGCCGTGCCGGCGGCGATGCGCCGCGTCTGCAGCACCTTGCCCTGCAGGCGGACCACCGGACGCAGCGGGTTGGGCTGGCCGGCCACCGGCGCCACGCCGTAGAGCGCGGCGCCGGGGCGAACGAGGTCGAAATGGTAGTCGGCGCCGAGAAAGATCCCCGACGAATTGGCCAGGCTGGCCCTGACCCCGGGCAGGCGCTCCAGCGCTGCCCGGAAATCGGCGAGCTGGCGGCGGTTGATCGGCGCCGCCGGGTCTTCGGCGCTGACCAGGTGGCTCATCAGGTAGCGCAGTTCGATGCCGGCCAGACCGTCGGCGCTGGCCAGCAGTTGCGCGAACTCGGCGGCATCCAGGCCGAGCCGGGCCATCCCGGTGTCGATCTGGAGGATCGCCGCCAGCGGCCGGCCGAGCCGGCCGGCCAGCGCCCGCCAGGCGGCGACCTGGGGCAGGCTGTTGAGCACCGGCTGCAGGCCGTGGCGGACAAACTCGGCCTCGCTGCCGGGATGCGCGCCGTGCAGCACCGACAGCGTCGCGTCGGCCGGCAGCAGCGGGCGCAGCGCAATGCCCTCGTTGAGATGCGCGACGAAGAACTGGCGGCAACCGGCGCGGTACAGCGCCGGCGCCACCTGCGCCGCGCCCAGGCCGTAGGCGTCGGCCTTGACCACGGCGCCGCAGTCGCCGCTGGCCAGGCGGCCGCGCAGGCTGCGCCAGTTGTCGCAGAGGGCGTCAAGGTCGATGCTCAGGCGGGCGCCGTAGGCGGCAAAAGCGTCGCCGCTCATGCCTTGCTCCGCGCCGCGGCCAGCGCCGCCTGCCGGGCGCGCTCCTGCTTCGCCCAGTATTCCTGGCTCAGGCGGACGACGACCGGCGCCAGCAGCAGCAGCGACACCAGGTTGGGCAGCGCCATGAAGGCGTTCAGGGTGTCGGCGACCAGCCACACGAAATCGAGCTGGGTAACCGCGCCGACCAGGACGAAGACCGTCCACAACACGCGGTAAGGCACTTCGACCGCGGTGCCGACCAGGTATTCCCAGCATTTCTCACCGTAGTAGGCCCAGCCGAGGATGGTGGTGAAGGCAAAGACGGTGATGGCAAGGGCCAGGAACTGCCCGCCGAAGCCCTGGAAAGCCGCGTCGAAACCGGCGGCGCTGAGCGCCGCGCCCTTCAGGCCGCTGTTCCAGACGCCGGTGACGATCAACACCAGCCCGGTCATCGTGCACACGATGATGGTGTCGATGAAGGTGCCCATCATGCCGATCAGCCCGGATTCGACCGGGTTCTTCGTCTGCCCCGCCGCCTGGGCGATGCCGGCGGTGCCGAGACCGGCTTCGTTGGAGAAGATGCCGCGGGCGACGCCGTAGCGGATCGCCATCATCACCGCCGCGCCGGCAAAGCCGCCGGTGGCGGCCACCGGGTTGAAGGCGCTGTCGACGATCAGCACCAGCGCAGCCGGAATCTGTTCGGCGTAGATGCCGAGCACGATCAGCGAGGCGACGATGTAGCCAACGCACATGAAGGGCACCAGCTT
Organism: Azovibrio restrictus DSM 23866; assembly: GCF_000429665.1. Taxonomy (GTDB): domain Bacteria; phylum Pseudomonadota; class Gammaproteobacteria; order Burkholderiales; family Rhodocyclaceae; genus Azovibrio; species Azovibrio restrictus. Next base: position 39,800 of record NZ_AUCH01000017.1, on the reverse strand, counting down.
CTCCGCCACGGCGCCGATGCGCTTGACGCCGCCGAGCAGGACGAAACCGGTACAGGCCGCCATGATCACGCCGGAAACCCAGGGATTGACGCCGAAAGCACTGTCGAGCGCGCCGGCGATGCTGTTCGACTGGACCATGTTGCCGATGCCGAAGCCGGCCAGCCCGCCGAAGATGGCAAACGCGGTACCGAGCCAGCGCCAGTGCCGGCCGAGGCCGTTCTTGATCGCGTACATCGGCCCGCCGATCTGCTCGCCGCGGTCGTCGGTCTCGCGGTAATGCACGGCGAGCACGACTTCGGCGTACTTGGTGGCCATCCCGACCAGCGCCGTCATCCACATCCAGAACATCGCCCCCGGTCCGCCGACGGCAATCGCCGTCGCCACGCCGGCGATGTTGCCGGTACCGACGGTAGCCGCCAGCGCCGTCATCAGCGCCGCGTACGGGGTGATCTCGCCGGGCGCGTCGGGTACTGCCTTGCGCCCGCGCCAGACCATGGCGAAGCCGGCAACGATCTTGGTGATCGGCATGAACTTCAGGCGCAGCTGCAGGTAGAGGCCGGTGCCGAGAATGGCAACCAGCATCGGCGGTCCCCAGACTAGGTCGTTGATGGCGGTGATGAATCCGGTCATTGTCTCCATGTTTTTTCTTTCTCTGTCAGGGTTGGGAAATCAGGCGTAGCGGGCGACGCCGAGGTCGTCCACGTCGATGTCGGGGGTCTTGCCGGAAAGCAGGTCGGCGACGACGCGACCGGTGCCGGTCGCCATCGTCCAGCCGAGCGTGCCGTGGCCGGTGCTCAGGGTCAGGTTGGGGTAGCGGGTCTTGCCGATGATCGGCGTGCCGTCCGGCGTCATCGGCCGCAGGCCGGTCCAGAATTCGGCGCGGGCAACGTCGCCGCCCTGCGGGAAGAGATCGCTGACGACGAACTCCAGCGTCTTGCGCCGCCCTTCGTCCAGATTCAGGTCGAAGCCCGAGAGCTGGGCCGTGCCGCCGACGCGGATGCGGTCGCCGAGGCGGGTGACGGCGACCTTGTGCGTCTCGTCCATGATCGTCGATTCGGGCGCCATCTCCGGGTTGGTGATCGGCACCGTGATCGAGAAGCCCTTGACCGGATAGACCGGAATGTCGATGCCCAGCGGCTTCAGCATCTGCGTCGAGTAGCTGCCCAGGGCGAGCACGTAGTGGTCGGCCTGCACCTTGCCCTGGTCGGTATGGATGGCGGTGATCTGCCGGCCGTCGTGCTCGATGCCGGTGATGCTGCAGCCGAAGCGGAAATTGACGCCGAGCGCCTCGGCCATTTTGGCCAGGTTCTGGGTGAACTTGAAGCAGTCGCCGGTTTCGTCGCCGGGCAGGCGCAGGGCGCCGACGAACTTGTCCTTGACCGGCGCCAGCGCCGGCTCGTATTCGAGATAGCCGGCGCGGTCGAGCACCTGGAAGGGAACGCCGAAGGCCTTGAGGATGGCGACATCCTTGTCGATGCCGTCGAGCTGCTTCTGGGTGCGGAACAACTGCAGCGTGCCCTGGCTGCGCTCGTCGTAGGCGATGCCGGTTTCGGCACGCAGTTGCTTGAGGCAGTCGCGGCTGTATTCGGCGACGCGCACCATGCGGCTCTTGTTCACCTGGTAGGCCGCTTCCGTGCAGTTGCGCAGCATGGCCAGCCCCCAGCGCCACATCGCCGGGTCGAGCATGGGCTTGATCACCAGCGGGCTGTGGTGCATCAACAGCCACTTGATCGCCTTCAGCGGCACGCCGGGGCCGGCCCAGGGCGCCGAGTAGCCGGGCGAGACTTCGCCGGCGTCCGCAGCGTCGAGCCGCTGGGCATGCTGCCGGGGGCGCAGCGCCGCCTCTACCTCGACACCCTGCTCGCCTCGCAACCCGACCCGATCTTCGCCATCGATGCAGGCGGCCGCATCGCCCTCGCCAACAACGCGGCCAGCATCGCCTGCGGCATCGACGAAGCCAGCCTGATCGGCAGCCCGATCCAGGACCTGATCGGCAACCCGGAACTGCTCAAGGCCCTGATCGACGGCGGCTATCACCTGCCGGTCTGCGAAATCGTCATCAACCGCGAGCCCTACATGCTGGAAACCACGCCGCTGCACGAGAGCGGCGGCCACGTCGCCGGCGCCGTGCTCACCCTGCATGCGCCGAGCCGCATGGGCGAACGGATGAGCGCCCTGCAGAACTACGACGCCGGCGGCTTCGACGCGATCCTCGGCAGCTCGCCGGAAATCCTCCAGCTCAAGCAGCGCGCGGCGCGCATGGCGGTCGTCGATGCGCCGCTGCTGATCACCGGCGAAACCGGCACCGGCAAGGAACTGCTCGCCCACGCCTGCCACGCCGGCAGCAACCGGCGCAGCCAGCCCTTCTTTGCGCTCAACTGCGCGGCGCTGCCGGAAAGCCTGGCCGAAAGCGAACTGTTCGGTTACGCCGCCGGCGCCTTCACCGGCGCGCTGCGCGGCGGCAAGCCCGGCCTGCTCGAACTGGCCGACGGCGGCACCGTCTTCCTCGACGAAATCGGCGAGATGTCGCCCTACCTGCAGGCCAAGCTGCTGCGCTTCCTCAACGACGGCAGCTTCCGCCGCGTCGGCGGCGACCACGAGCTGCGCATGAACGTGCGCATCATCAGCGCCACTCATCGCTCGCTCGACGCCATGGTCGCCAGCGGCCACTTCCGCCAGGACCTGCTGTTCCGTCTCAACGTGCTCAACCTGCACGTGCCGCCGCTGCGCGAACGCCCCGGCGACATCCTGCCGCTGGCCCAGTTCTTCCTCGGTCGCGCCTGCGCCCAGGCAGCGCGGCCGCCGATGCGGCTGGCCCAGGCGGCGTGCGCGGCGATGCTGGCCAACCCGTGGATCGGCAACGTCCGCCAGTTGCAGAACGTGATTTTCCGGGCGGTGACGATGACCGAAGGCAACGTCATCAAGGCCGGCGACCTCGAACTGGCGCAGGAAGCGACCCCGGCCCTGCCCGGCGAGAGCGGCGATTTCGCCAGCCTGGAAGCGGCCGTCGCCGATTTCGAAAAGAACCTGCTGCAGCGCCTGTACCGCGAATTCCCGTCCAGCCGGCGCCTGGCCCAACGCCTGAACACCTCGCACACGGCCATCGCCAAGCGCCTGCGCCGCTACGGCATTTCATGAAAAAACGGGGGCGGCTGTAAGTTTTTCGCCCCCGGCGCCGACCAAAGGAAAACCCTTCCGGAGTCGACGCATGTACAAGACACTGATCACCCCCATCCACCGCCTGCTCGCCGGCCTCGACCTGATCGGCCTGTGGCTCGGCCTGCTCGCGCTGCGCATCGTGCTCGGCTGGGAATACTTCGAAGCCGGGCGCGAAAAATTCCTCGGCGACAACTGGTTTGCCGATATCCAGGACCGTTTTCCCTTCCCGTTCAACCTCGTGCCGCCCGAAATCAGCTGGCAGATGGCCACCTGGTTCGAGCTGATCGGCGGCATCGCGCTGGTCCTCGGCCTGGCCACGCGCTTCTTCTCGCTGTCGCTGATCGTCCTCACCGTCGTCGCCATCCTCAGCGTGCACTGGCCGGAAAGCTGGCAGACGCTGGGCGAACTGCTGCAGGGCTACGCAATCAGCGACGACGGCCACGGCAACTACAAGCTGCCTGCGATCTTCCTCGCCATGCTGCTGCCGCTGGTCTTGCAGGGCCCCGGCCGGCTGTCGGTGGACCATTGGCTGCGCCGCCGGACGACGGCGGGCGGCGCTTGAGCTACCATGCCCCATATCCGCAGCCGACCGGGGAGCCTGCCATCATCGATAACGCCTTCGTCGAACACGTCCGCCGCGACATGCTGGCCTTCGCCCAGTTGCAGCTGCGCGATGCCGCGCTGGCCGAGGACGCCGTCCAGGACGCGCTGACCGCCGCCCTTACCGGCGGCCAGGAGTTCGCCGGCCGCTCGGCGCTGAAGACCTGGGTCTTCGGCATCCTGCGCCACAAGATCGTCGACCTGATCCGCCAGCAGTCACGAACGACGCCGATCTCCGCCTTCGGCGACGACGAGGACAGCCTGGACCAGGCCTTCGACAGCCTGTTCAAGGAAAATGCCCACTGGCAACCGGCGCACCGCCCGGCCGCCTGGGGCGACCCGGAAGCCTCGCTGCGCGACAAACACTTCTGGGCCGTCTTCGACGCCTGCCTGACCCACCTGCCCAAGAACACCGCGCGCGTTTTCATGATGCGCGAATTCCTCGAACTCGATACCGGCGAGGTGTGCACCGCCGCCGGCATCAGCACCAGCAACTGCCACGTCATCCTGCACCGCGCCCGCAGCGCCCTGCGCGGCTGCCTGGAGAAAAGCTGGTTCCTCGCCGGAGAACGCCCATGTTGAGCTGCAAGGACGCCACCCGCCGCATGTCGGAAGCCGAAGACCGCGAGCTTGCCCTGTCCGAACGCCTCGAACTCGGCATGCACCTCGCCCTGTGCAAGGGCTGCCGCAACTACCAGCAGCACCTGCACGTGCTACGCGAGGCTTGCAGGGAGTATCGGGAGGAACTGACAGGCGGGGAGGAGAAAGGTAAAAGCGGGGCCCCCGCGCCATCATCCGGGCGCTGATCAACCTTCAAAGCGCCGCGTGCTGAACGGCTTGAACCGGCCCCAAGGCAGCGCTCACGACTTTAGATGCAGCTTGAATCCACATCACCGTGATGGATGAACTGCCCCGTAGCTGGCTCCCAGGTGAAATGAACTTCGAGGCCCAGGTAGTCCTGTTCGGGCTGGCCGGACTGGGAGGGGAGCTCAAGGCAATGAACGAGGAAACTGAATCGGTACTCCCGGCTGCGGCCAACGCGCTGGAACCATGGTTCATCATTGACCCAATAGGACTCAGCGGCCAGGTAGTAACGACCAGACAAGCGACTGGGTACCGGGAAGGATCGAGGCTCCCTGTCGGCCGGGACCGACAGCCGATCAACGTAAGCCTGCACTGCCTCGAAAACAATGGCCAGGATATCTTCCCGCTGTGCCAGAAGGCGCGAATACTAGCCAGCGGGAAATGCCAAATCAATGTTCATCTCGAGCGGAGTGGCCCAGCCAGGCGTCGGTATGAGCAGCATCATTGGCAGCGGGAATCGATCAGGAGGTGGGAAAATAAAAAATCGGGGTAGAAATAAGCCTCGCGGTCTCTCTCCCGCATTATCGGACAAAGATCTCACGCATTCAGCAGTTCCATGAATATAATCCTTACCATAAAGGCTGAATATTTTGGGTTAAAGGTAAGAAAAACCAGATTTTTTGCAACGCCACTTCTGACCAATGCTCAGAATTGAGCGATCAGCGAGTGGCGATACTACTGACAAACCTTTTACGCAGATTTATCAGGATTCCATTCCTCATCTCAAGCTTTGCTCGAACATTTTCCCATTCGATAAAAACAGGAACTTGTTTTTCGACTTTGCCTTTTATAGAGAAGTAGGCAGTGAGACCAATGCTTTGAGAATTTGTATATTTTTTGTACCTACGAATCGCTGTCTCGACCGATGCGCGCGCTGCCTGCAGCGTAGGTGCGACTGTTTGCCGAACGAGTTTCTGGACGACTCCTAATGACTCAACGTAGACCCGTGAGGCATGTAGCTCAACGTAGACCCGTGAGGCATGTAGAAAGTCAACGGCGCGTCGATTCAAATCAGCTCTCACCTCAAAGAAATCTTGGTAGCTCGTTCGACATCGAACCATGTCAAGCGCCGCCAAGGAAAGAGCGGTTTGCTCGAGTTCGAGATAATTACCTATAAGCAGATCAAAATTCTCCTCAATCGGAAACCCAGCAACGAGCTTCCGCCTCGCATCAGAAAGTGCATCAAATTCCTTCTTCGTTATTCGAAGGGCCGGGGGCGGCGCAAGAACTGCTGGCTGCAAGTAATACACGTAACACCTAACCTATAAATTGAGCATGAACAGCAAATCTGCGGTACAAAACCACAGAATGAACCTACCGGAAACTAGCTTGCCATAAGATTCTAAAAGAATGATCCGTATTTTTACACAATTCCAAATCAGTCATGAAAAGCAGCAGCCCCTTCGCAGTATTTCCTAACCAGAAGCACGATTCTAATCGGCTACCTCAATATCTTCATCACAGTTTATGGATTGGCCGGAGCTTACTAAGGTGCGCACAGATGCTGTAGTGCCCTGCTGCTAAACGCGGAGCCGTGTAGACGTGTCCTTCCGCCCGCTCCAGCCCGACCTGCGGGCTGCACAGTCTCCTCACCCCGCCCCAGTCCTTTCGATCAGGCTGCGCAGATTCTCTCCTCCGGGCAGTTGAAAGCCGAGCCCGAGCGCCCGCACCTGCCAGTCGCCGCCGGGAGTCCAGCGCTGGAAGCCTTTCAGCACGCAGTCGGTGCCGCGCTTTTCGCCGGCTTCGGGCGGGGCGCCGAGCATCTGGGTATAGGGGGCCAGCCCCGGCTGTTCGAGGATCAGGTAGGCGCGCTCGCGGGGGATAGGCGCCACCGGGTCCACGCCGTCGGGACGGAGGGTGACGGTGAACTCGGCAGGCGGCGGCGCATTGGTGAAATCCAGCACTGGCGTGAATTCCGAGCGCTGCCGGGGGCCGAAGCCTTGTTCCCAGTGCAGGCGCAGGTAGGGCGGCGGCTCCCGGGACGACCACATGAGATGCAGGTCATTGCCGTCGGTGCAGTACATCGGATGGGCGATGCCCTGGTAGACCGGCCACAACCCGCCCTGGCGCTGTTCGACGGCAAGCAGCCGGGTATCCGGCGGCGCCAGCAGGGACTGGGTGTAGATCAGCCCGACGCCGGGTAGCTGGTAGCGCTGCACTGGCTGCACGGCGTGGCGCAGCTGGATGTTGTCGGCCGGCAGCGTACGCTGGCTGCCGATCTCCCGGGCAGCGGCGCGAAGCGGCGCTTCGGCGGCGAAGAAGGCGGTACCGGGAATGGCCAGGATAGCCAGTCCGCTGACCGCCAGGGCCAGACTCTCGCCCGGCGTCAGCAGCGGCCTCGCCCAGCGGCCGGCCAGCAGGTGGCTGCCGAACCAGAGCGGCGGGGCGATGAAGAGCAGAACTCCGTAGAACACCGCCAGGGCCTCCGGGCCGCCGACGCTGCGCGCCGGGACGATCAGCACGGCAAGCAGCAGCGGGGCCGCCAGCGCCGACACCAGGCGCACGAAGAGCCAGCCAGCGAGGCGCCCGGACCGCTTGAACCAGCGGCTTTCGAGCCAGAGCAGGCCAAGCATCAGAAGCAGCAGGCCGGCCGCCGTCAGCCACCAGAGCTGCCGTTGCCCGGAGGGCAGGCGCGAGAAGGTATCGAGGATTTGCTGCCATTCCATGCTTGGACTCCGGAAAATGCTGGGGACCAGCTGCCCGGTAGTTTAACCGCCGGCCAGACTTCCTTGCCGGCCCTGTAGCCCCCAGCCCAACCTGGCCCCGCCCTGCCGGTTCCGGTTTTTCCCCGATGCCGCCCCTGCTACCCGGTATATAATCATTCGCTTATAAAAATCAGCGGCCCCGGCCGCCTCCTGGAGAACTGTCCCATGTTGAGATTGCTGACCCTCCTGAACAAGAACCTGATCCTGGCCATTCCCGTGGTCATGGTGCTGGGTTTCGGGTTCGGGCTTGCCTTTCCCGGTACCTGGCTCAAGGCCCTGATCATTCCCCTGACCTTCCTCATGGTTTATCCCATGATGGTCACCCTGAAGCTGGACAAGGTGCTGGAAGGCGGCGACGCCAAGGCCCAGCTCATGGCCCAGGTGATCAACTTCGGCATCATCCCCTTCGTAGCCTTCGGCCTGGGCCGCTACTTCTTTCCCGAGCAGCCCTACTACGCCATGGGTCTGCTGCTGGCGGCCCTGCTGCCCACCAGCGGCATGACCATTTCCTGGACCGGTTTTGCCGGGGGCAACCTGGGCGCCGCGGTGAAGATGACGGTGCTGGGCCTGATCCTGGGTTCCCTGGCCACGCCCTTCTATGTCCAGTGGCTGATGGGCGCCACAGTGCCGGTGGATCTCTGGGCCGTGTTCAGCCAGATCCTGTTCATCGTCTTCCTGCCCATGGTGGCGGGCCACCTGACCCGCAGCCAGCTGCTGAAGAAACACGGGCAGCAGCTGTTCCAGAAGGAATGGGCGCCCCGCTTCCCGCCCTTTTCCACCCTCGGGGTGCTGGGCATCGTCTTTGTCGCCATGGCCCTGAAGGCCGGACAACTGGTGGCCCGGCCTGGGGAACTGCTGGTACTGCTGCTGCCCCTGCTCTCCCTGTACGGTATCAACTACCTGCTCAGTACCCTGGTGGCCAAGCTGCTGCTGCCCCGGGGCGACGCCATCGCCCTGGTGTATGGCACGGTGATGCGTAACCTCTCCATCGCCCTGGCCCTGGCCATGAACGCCTTCGGCCCCGCCGGCTCCGATGCGGCCCTGGTGATCACCCTGGCCTACATCATCCAGGTGCAGTCGGCGGCCTGGTACGTGAAGCTGACGGACAAGCTGTTCGGAGCCAAACCCGCCCAGTAAGTGACCAATAAGCGGACAACTAGACGGAAGAAACGGGGGGCGCAGGAATGCGCCTCCGCCGTTCCAGGAGCTGCCAATGGCATAATGGCGCCCCTTTTCCCTCCCGGTTGCCGCCATGAAGTACGCCATCCTGCTGTTCCCTGTCCTGCTCACCTGCTGGGGCCATGCCAGCGCCGGGGAAGAGCTGGCCTTCACCCACCTCCCCGTCCAGGCCGTGGCGGGAACAGCCCAGCACTTCTCCGCCCGGGGGAAGCGGGTGGAAATCCTGTTCCAGAGTTTCGCTGAGCCGGCCGACCCCGCAGTGGACGCCTTTCCGGAGCCTCCGGTGCGGCTGCGGGACAGGCAGGGGAATTCCATCTGCGACATCAGCCAGGGCGGCATCTGGGTGCGCAGCCAGGTCTATCTGGACCGCAGCGAACGCTATCTGCTGCTGAGCGAATACAGCGGCTCCTCCACCGATCTCGTCGCCTACGACACCCGCAACTGCCAGCCCATCAGACGCCTGGACGTCTCCGGCGCCCGCTGGGAAATCGAGGGTGCCAAAGCACGGCTGGGAGAGGAATGCAGCGGCGCGACCCTGCAGAGCTGCCAGCGCATCGGCCCCCTGGACCTGAGGATTTTTGTTTTCCCCGGTTAAGTGGCCCGACCGGGTAGCGCGGTAAAGCCCGGCAATACCACCGTTTCAGGCGGTTTTTTTCCATCTCCTGCGCCGCCATGAAAAACGCCTTCCCGGAGGAAGGCGTCGTCGCAATCAGCGTAGGGGTAATTGATCAGGCCAGATCCCAGCACCCGGCAATGACGGGGGCCAGCGCCTGCTGGTAGGCATCAGGCAGGACCGTTTGACCCGTGACAGGCACAGTGAAGGCAGCCATGGCGTCCACCAGGGTCTGGACATCCCCATCAGTCAGCACATCGCCATCATGGGTCTTGAACTGCTCGACCCGGTAAGCGTTGTTGGAATACCAGTTGCTCACGGTCATCTTGTCCTCGGTACCGATGATGCTGACTTCCAGGTTGGAACCCACCTTGCGGAACCACAGCTGCTCGGTGGAAATACCGGCACCAAACACCAGCGTATCGACATTAGCTGCAGTCGTGTCATAGTCATACACGCTGTCCTGCCCATCGCCACGATCGAGCCGGTAGGTGTCATTGCCAGCATTACCCTGCAAGGAATCATTCCCCAAACCGCCAATCAGCAGGTCGTTGCCGTCCCCACCATACAGGTAGTCGTTACCAGCCCCCCCCATCAGGGTATCGTTGCCGGCTTCACCGTACAGGTAATCTTGGCCATCATTCCCCATGAGGAGGTCATCCCCGGCTTTTCCATAGATGTAGTCATTCCCCGCCCCACCGGAAATCGTATCGGCCGTGGCATAGCCATAAAGGCTGTCGTTACCGGAGGTGGATTTAATGGCCATGGATTTGATGGTATTAAGATCCCAGACGGAACCATCGGCAAAGCGGATTTCTTCGATCAAGTAGGCACTATCTCCATCGTTATAGAAGTAATTGGATACTGTCACCTTGTCCGTACTGCCCACGATATTCAGGATCATGTAGTCCCCCGAACGGGTGATCCGTACATCGCTGGTACTGATCCCCGCTCCTAATTCGATGACATCCTTGTTTCCTGCAATGGTGTCATAGTCACCTACGATATCCTGACCATCACCACGGCTGAAACGGTAAATGTCGTTTCCGGCCTCGCCATACAAGTAGTCATTACCCACGCCACCAGTGAGAACTTCGCTACCTCCACCGCCATATAGGTAGTCATTACCCTCTTCTCCCATCAGCACGTCGCTGCCCTCACCTCCATATAGATTGTCATCATCCCCCCCTCCCTCCAGAGTATCGTTGCCGACATCACCGTACAGGTAATCCCTGCCTCCTTCCCCACGCAGCAGGTCATCCCCAGCTTTCCCATAGATATAGTCGTTACCCGCCCCACCAGAAATCGTATCTACAGTAGCGTAGCCATAGAGGGTGTCATTTCCATCGGTACTCTGGATGGCCAGTTCTTTAACCTTGTTCAAATCCCATACCGTGCCGTCGGCAAAACGGATTTCTTCGATCAAGTAGCCACTATCCCCATCGTTATAGAAGTAATTGGATACCGTCACCTTGTCTGTACTACCGACGATGTTCAGGATCATGTAGTCCCCAGAACGGGTAATCCGTACATCGCTAGTGCTGATTCCCGCTCCTAACTCGATGACATCTTTGTTTCCTGCAGCAGTATCGTTTTCACCTACAATATCCTGACCATCGCCGCGGCCAAAACGGTAAACGTCATTTCCGGCCTCGCCATACAAGTAGTCATTACCCACGCCACCAGTGAGAACTTCGCTACCTCCACCGCCATATAGGTAGTCATTCCCCTCTTTTCCCATCAGCACGTCGCTGCCTTCACCTCCGTATAGACTGTCATCATCCCCCCCTCCCTCCAGGGTATCGTTACCTGCTTCTCCATAGAGGTAATCCCTACCTCCATCCCCGCGCAGCAGGTCATCCCCGGCTTTCCCATAAATGGTGTCATTACCCGCCCCACCGGAAATCGTATCGGCCGTGGCGTAGCCATAGAGGGTGTCATTTCCATCGGCACTCTGGATGGCCAGTTCTTTAACCTTGTTCAAATCCCATACCGTACCGTCAGCAAAACGGATTTCCTCAATCAGATAGCCACCTTCCCCATCACCATTGAAGTAATTGGACGCTGTTATCTTATCCGTGCTGCCAACTATATTCAGAGTCATGGAATCGCCTGAGCGGGTTACCCGGATATCGCTCGTGGAAATTCCTGCACCCAGCTCAATCACATCCTTTTTTCCCGCAGTGGTGTCGTAACCATATATGACATCCTGACCATCACCACGGCCAAAACGGTAAATATCATTACCCCCTTGACCTTGCAAATTATCATCCCCATAACCACCGATAATAATATCGCTCCCTTCCCCACCATATAGCGTATCGTTACCGCCGTCCCCCCTCAGTACGTCGCTACCGTCTCCTCCATAGAGAATATCATCATCGGCCCCGCCCTCCAGGGTATCGCTACCCGCTTCTCCATAGAGGTAATCTCTGCCTCCATCCCCCCGCAGCAGGTCATCGCCGGCTTTTCCATAAATGGAGTCATTACCCGCCCCACCACAAATCGTATCGGCTGTAGCGTAGCCATAGAGGGTGTCATTTCCATCGGTACTCTGGATGGCCAGTTCTTTAACCTTGTTCAAATCCCATACCGTGCCGTCAGCAAAACGGATTTCTTCGATCAAGTAGCCACCATCTCCATCGTTATAGAAGTAATTGAATACTGTCACCTTGTCCGTACTGCCCACGATATTCAGGATCATGTAGTCCCCCGAACGGGTAATCCGTACATCGCTAGCGCTGATTCCCGCTCCTAACCCGATGACATCCTTGTTTCCCGCCGTGGTGTCGTAATCACCCACGTTATCCTGGCCATCGCCGCGGCTGAAACGGTAAATATCGTTTCCGGCCTCGCCATATAAGTAGTCATTACCCACGCCACCAACGAGAACGTCGCTCCCTCCACCAGCATAGAGAATATCGTTCCCTTCCCCACCCAACAGGGTATCGTCCCCCAGATCGCCGGAAATGTTGTCGTTGCCTTTTCCACCATCGATGACATCATGCCCCTCATGTCCTCTCATCGACTCGCCAGCATCGTTGCCCAGCACGATATCCCGAGAACTTGAACCTATGGCACCTTCGACCACATGCAGGGTTGCCATCAAGGCGGAAAGCTCGGGGTCGTTTTTGGCGTAGGCAGACCATTCCCGTAACAGATCCAGGGGCTCCCAGCCCAGATCGCGCAGGACATTGCCACCTGAATGCACCAGATCCGCCAGGTCCCCATAGGCCGCCAGGCGGTCTTCGGCCCAGCGGTCAGCCAGCATCTGTTTCAGCCCACTCAGGTCCGCCCCCCCGGGAGTCATGACGATGGTGTCCATATAGGGTTTCAGCCGAGTTTCCAGAGCCAGACCGTAGTACAAGGCATCTACCAATTCGTTGTAACTGGCCTCCAGCAAACCCACTTGATAATTGCTGACGGAGCAATACACATCAGGATTAAATTCAGAACCATAAAAGAAAGCTTGGTTAGCCCATAATCCTTTAATTGCCCCCTCACGATGATCATAATCGACAAACTGGTAACGATTAATAGATTCCGTTATTCTTATTAAATCTTTGATATGATTAAGATCACCAATCAAATCTTGTCTTCTCGCATACTCATCTGCACTTAACATATATCCATCATTACTGCCACCCGCCTCTGATTCTGGCGCAAAAAGACCGTAAAGCCATTCTATATCTGCACTTCCAGCTCCTGGAGGAAGATAGCGAATCCCATCATCAAAAGAGATCGAATAGTTGGCGTTATCGACCCATTTGTCAAAAACCCCTTTGATTTTCCCCATATACTCATCCCTATCCAGAAGCCCGCAGGTCGCCAGTTTTTCAATATAGCCGGTAGCATATTGCTTGGCGCCCGCAACCATCTCGGATGAGTCGGAAAAACTGCTGTTGTAAGTTGCCATGGGTTCTCCAGTTGGGATCGTAGAAAAATCGCACGGGATACTACATTGACATCAAAGACAGCCACAATATCCATAAAGCCATAGACTCTGCCCTTCCCCACTTTCTGGTGCAGCAAGGGGAACAGGAGGTGGCAGCGCCCCCACAAAAGTGCGGGTGCGTGAGTTGCAGTTGCCAAGAGGGAAAGCGGCGGCGCCTGGGCAGGCAGCCCAGGAGGAGGCCGGCCGGAGGGACTTCCGGCCGGATCAGATGCAGCGCCCTAAATCGGGCAGATGGGAATTACTGGCGACGCAAGGCCTTGGTCCAGGCTTCCATGGCCTGGTTGGCGGGCTGCATGGGGGCTTCCATGAAGCTGATGATGAACTTGTCGCCCATGTCGGCGATGCCGATGGAGCGGGGGCGCACGGCCAGCATCTGGGGATTGGGGATGGCGAAACCGAAGCAGAAGATGATGTCCACGGCGGCCTGAAGGCCCTGGACCATTTCACCGCCGATGCGGCTGGTGTGGGCGTAGTGGTCGAACACGCCGATGAAATGCACTTTGGGATTCTCGGCGATCTTGCCCTTGTAGTATTCCACTAGGGCATCCACGCTTTGGTAGTCGGTCTCGATCTTGCCGATCTCGGCCACGAAGATGGGATATTTTTCCTGCAACAGGGTTTGTTTCATGAAACTTCCTCTAGGAAATTGTTGTAGTAGGGAGGCGAATATTAGCACTCTCTAATTCCAAGAGGCAGCCAGGGACAACCGTGTTACGCCGCCGTCCGGAGGCCCGCTCCGGGCGGCGGCGGACGGGATTTAGATCACCCCCTGGGCCAGCATGGCATCGGCCACCTTGACGAAGCCGGCGATGTTGGCGCCATTCACATAGCTCACCCGGCCGTCGGCGCCGCGGCCATACTCCAGGCAGGCTTCGTGGATGCCCACCATGATGCTGTGCAGGCGGCTGTCCACTTCCTCCCGGGGCCAGGACAGGCGCATGGCGTTCTGGCTCATTTCCAGGCCGGAGGTGGCAACCCCGCCGGCATTGCTGGCCTTGCCCGGCGCGTAGAGCACCCCGGCCTTTTCAAAGGTGCGCACGGCCCCGGCGGTGGAAGGCATGTTGGCCCCTTCGGCTACACAGCGCACGCCATTGGCCACCAGGGCGGCGGCGTCCTGCTCGTCCAGCTCGTTCTGGGTGGCGCAGGGCATGGCCACATCCACGGGAATCCGCCAGGGGCGCTGCCCCGGGAGGAAGGTGCAGCCGACCCGCCCGGCGTAGTCGCTGACCCGGCCATAGAGGTGATTCTTCACTTCCATCAACTGGGCCAGTTTCTCGGGAGTGAAACCCTCCTCGTCCAGGATGGTGCCGCTGGAGTCGGAAACGGTGACCACCCGGGCTCCCAGGGCCATGGCCTTTTCCACCGCGTACTGGGCCACGTTGCCGGCGCCGGAGACGCTCACCCGCAGGCCTTCCAGGCTTAACCCCTGCTGTTTCAGCATTTCCTGGGCGAAATAGACGGTGCCGTAGCCGGTGGCTTCCGGCCGGATCAGGGAGCCGCCGAAGCTCAAGCCCTTGCCGGTGAACACGCAGTCGGCCCGGTTGGAGAGCTTCTTCATCATGCCGGCCATGTAGCCCACTTCCCGGCCGCCGACGCCGATGTCCCCGGCGGGCACGTCGGTATCGGAACCCACGTGGCGGAACAGCTCGCTGACGAAAGCCTGGCAGAAACGCATCACCTCCCCGGGGCTGCGGCCCTTGGGATCGAAGTCGGAACCGCCCTTGCCGCCACCCATGGGCAGGGTGGTCAGGGCGTTCTTGAAGGTCTGCTCGAAGGCCAGGAACTTGAGGATGGATAGATTCACCGAGGGATGGAAGCGGATGCCACCCTTGTAGGGACCGATGGCGGAAGAGTGCTGGATGCGGTAGCCCCGGTTCACCTGCACGTCACCCTGGTCATTGACCCAGGACACCCGGAAGGAGATGGCCCGCTCCGGCTCCACCAAGCGGTCCAGCAGCCCCTGCTCGGCATAGCGGGGATGGGCCTGGATGAAAGGCCAGAGACTCTCGATGACCTCGGTGACCGCCTGGAGGAACTCGGGCTGACCCGGATTGCGGGCCTCCACATGGGCGATGAACGCTTCAAAGGACTTGTATTTCACGAACCAACCTCCTGCAGCAGGATATGAGAATGAAGGCGCCCCGAGGGGCGCCGGTAACAGGTTTGAGCAGAGGAGGCGCGGCCCGGGCCGCAGCCGGCAGGCGATGCGGTTCCGGCCAACGTCAGGTTCAGCCCCGGCTCGGGCCGGCGGCAGTGGAACCCGGGCAGACGGAGCCCGCTCCCGGGACAGAACCGGGGACCGGACCAGGGCGTATCCGGTCACCAAACGCAAACACATTGATTCCATATTGGAAACAATAGTAGGATTCAGCCTTACCCCGGAAGGCACCACACAGTATCCCGGGAGTCATGCAGAAAGAATTTCCAGCGCCGGGAACGGCGATGATATCCTGCACCAGATGTGCCTTTCAGGCCCGAAATGTACTCTGCAAATAAACAAGCCGTTTATGATAGGCAGAGCCACCAGGCTTGATAAGCCCAGGATCACGAATAACTAGGTTTCCAACTAAGAAACAAAATGCACGACATCAACGACATGCTGATCTTCGCCCAGGTGGTCAAGGCCAAGAGCTTTTCCGGCGCGGCCCAGCAACTGGACACTTCTAAATCCCGCATCAGCAAGGCCGTGGCCCGCCTGGAATCCAGCCTCGGGGTACGGCTCCTGCACCGCAGCACCCGCCGGCTCAGCCTGACGGAAATCGGCGCCGCCTATTTCGAGCACTGCGACCGGATACTGGAAGAGCTGAACCAGGCGGACAGCACTGTGCACCGCCTGCACCAGGAGCCCCGGGGCACCCTGAAGATCAGCACCTCCGTGGCCTTCGGCACCATGCACGTGGCCTCCGCCCTGCCCGGCTTCATGGCCCAGTACCCGGACCTGTCGGTGGACATGACCATTTCCGACCGTATGGTGGATCTGGCCGAGGAAGGCTACGACCTAGCCCTGCGCATCACCGCGGAACCCGGCCTCAACCTGGTGGCCCGGCGCCTGGCGCCGATCCGCCGGAAGATCTGCGCCAGCCCCGACTACCTGGCCCGGCGCGGCACCCCGGAAACCCCCCAGGACCTGGCCCGGCACAACTGCCTCGATTACACCTACATGAGCACCCAGGGTCAGTGGCGCCTCAAGGGCCCCCAGGGGGACATTGCCGTGCCCGTCTCGGGCACCCTGCGCATCAATGACGACGAAGCCCTCTCCCAGGCCGTGCTGGGCGGGCTGGGACTGGCCCTGCTACCCACCTTCATCGTGGGTCGGGAAATCCAGGCGGGCCGCCTGGTGGAAGTGCTGCCCGGCTACGTGCCGGTGGAACGCTTCCTCTATGCCGTGTATCTGCCCAACCGGCACCTGCCCCTGAAGGTCCATGCCTTCATCGAATATCTGGCCGAACGCTTCGGCAGCGAACCCTACTGGGATCGGGAAGATGGCCTGGCCCTGCAGGCTCCGGCCCTGGGCGGCGTCCTGCCGGTTTCGGGCCTGGCCTGCTGCGCGGATTGAAGCAGCCTGGATGTTGGCGCTGCCGCTACCAAAGGCAAGGTGCGGTCAGCTGCCCAGGGAGAAGAAGTGGCGGATGCGGCCGAGGATTTCGGCGCTGAAACGGGCCGGGTCGCGCTGGGGCGGCGGGCTGTCCTGCTGCTGCAGAGTCTGTTCCAGCTCCTGGCGCCGGGCGGCCAGGGTGCGGGACAGGCCTTCGGCGATTTCCGGCCGGGCCTGGAGGATGTCCTCGAACCCCGCCTTGTCCAGCCGGTAGCACTCCACCGCTGAAGCAGCCTTGACCGTGGCCGAGCGGGGGGCGCCAGTCATCAGCCCCATTTCGCCGAAGACGCTGCCCGTGGGCAGGGCGGAAACCCGCCGGCTGCCTTCGGCGCCATCCAGCCAGACCTCGGCTTCGCCACTCACCAGGATGTAGAGCCAGTGGGCCACCGCTCCCTGGCGGGTGATCACATCCCCGGCCTCGAAGGGGGTGTACATGAGCCGTTCCGCCAGGGCCGACAGCTCCTCCCCGGAAAGGCCGGAGAACAGTTCCACGCCCCCCAGGGCGTGCAGCCGGCGGGCCAGCTCCCGGGCATGCAGACGCTGCTCGTGGCTCTGGTTTTCCTTGATGATGTGGCGCGCCTCTTCGGGGATGGCGATGCGCATGCCGGCCCGCTGCAGGGCGGCAAAGACGTGCTGACGCACGGCGGAATCGGTGGGGTCATCCACCTGGGGATCGGTGAGCCAGTAGCGCAGGGCGTACTTGCCGTAACCGGCGGCAAACTCCATGAGCACACACTGGGGCGCCGGAGTCGGGGCCACCCGGGGAATGTCGGCCTGGCGGATGGCTTTTTCCACGGTTTCGATGACGTGACCCGGAGGCCACTGGTAATCGACACCGAACCAGATCCAGCGCCGCCAGCTGTATTCCCCGCCCCGGGCACCGATCACCGTGAAGCGGTTCTTCATGAGTACGCTATTGGGCACCACCACGGTCTCCCCGTTGCGGGTGATGACCCGGGTGTAGCGCCAGCGGATGTCCGTCACCTTGCCGGAAACCCCTTCCAGCACCACCCAGTCGCCGATTTCCACCGAATGATCCAGATGGATCGCGAGACCGCCGAGAATGTTGCCCAGGGTGTCCTGCATGGCGAAGGCGATCACTGCCGTCATCACCGCCGAGGTGGCGATGATGCCGGACAGGTCCATGCCCGCGTAACGCAGGCGGATGGCGCCCCAGACGAAATAGGCGAGGATCACCGTGATGTCTTCCAGGATGCGCGGCGCCGAGTAACCCAGGGCCGGCAGCAGGATGCGGAACAGCATCACCCCGCTCATGCGGATGATGGCGACGCCCACCCCGACGATGGCCAGCTCCATCAGGCCGGCGGCCAGGGTGCCCCAGCCCATGCCGTGCAGCAGCGCCGCCCCGGCCTGGCCAGCCAGGCAGAGCAGGAAGAACACCAGGGTCTGGCGCAGGGTGTAGCGCTCGCTGGGCAGGATGCGCCCCACCAGGAGCGCCAGGGCCAGGGTCAGCCCGATCACGTAGGGCTGCTCGTGGCGCCAGAAGAAGGACAGGCTGCGGGAGAGGAAGCCGCTCAGTTCGCCGAGGGCATCCATGGGAGGCTCACTCGCCGATCACGTCCGCCCCCTTGGGCGGCGTGAAGCGGAACAGGCTGGCAGCCAGGGCGGGATTGCGCTCCGGCTGGTGGAACCGCAGGGTGGTGGTCTGGCCGAAGTTATCGGACAGCTCCATGGCTTTCAGGTCCCCGTTCGCGGCAAACCCCAGGCGCACCTTGTCGAAGCCCGCCTCCTGGCTCCTGGGCCGGGCCTCGGCCCAGTTCAGGCCGTCGGCCTCCCCGCCTTCGCTCAGAACGAAGTTGCGCAGCATGTCGCTGCTGCCGGACAGGAGGGCCGCCGGGGTGTTCCCCAGAGCCTGATCCATCTTCTTCACGGTCACCTGCTCCAGCTCCGGATCATGGATCCAGACCTTCTGCCCGTCCCCCACCATCAGCTGGGGATAGGGCTTTTCCACCTCCCAGCGGAACTTGCCGGGCTTCTGGAAAGCCAGCCGGCCACTGGAGGCCTGGGGCCGGCGCCCGCTTTTGGAAAGCACCGACTGGGAAAACTCGGCCTTGAAGCTGCGGGTGCTGTCGAGGAACTGCTTCAGGGCATCCACGGCACCGGCGCTGGCCGGCAGGGGCAGGCTCAGGATCAGGGCACTGGCAAACAGGAACAGGCGACGTTTCATTCTTCTTCCTTGCGGGCCAGGACTTCCCGGCCGCCGCGGCCATCCATGGCGGAGACCAGGCCCGAGTGTTCCATGGCCTCGATGAGCCGGGCGGCCCGGTTGTAGCCGATGCGCAGGTGGCGCTGCACCAGGGAGATGGAGGCCCGGCGGTTTTTCAGCACCACCTCGACGGCCTGATCGTACAGGGGATCGTTTTCCGCGTCGCCCCCCTCCTCGCCGCCGGCGCCGCCGCCGCCCTCGTCGTCCAGGCTGGCGGTCAGGATGTCCTCGATGTAGTCGGGCGCTCCGGTCTGCTTCAGGTGTTCCACCACCCGGTGCACCTCGTCATCGGTGACGAAGGCCCCGTGCACCCGGGTCGGGTAGCCGGTGCCGGGGGCCAGGTAGAGCATGTCCCCCTGGCCCAGCAGATTCTCGGCGCCCATCTGGTCGAGGATGGTGCGGGAGTCGATCTTGCTGGACACCTGGAAGGAAATCCGGGTGGGAATGTTGGCCTTGATCAGGCCGGTGATCACATCCACGCTCGGGCGCTGGGTGGCCAGGATCAGGTGCAGGCCGGCGGCCCGGGCCTTCTGGGCCAGACGGGCAATCAGCTCCTCCACCTTCTTGCCCACCACCATCATCAGGTCGGCCAGCTCGTCGATCACCACCACGATATGGGGCAGCACGGTCAGGGGTTCCGGCGCCTCGGGCGTGAGGCTGAGGGGATTGGGAATGTGCTCGCCCTTCTTCTCCGCCTCGCGGATCTTGGCATTGAAGCCGGCCAGATTGCGCACCCCCATGGCGCTCATCAACTTGTAGCGCTTTTCCATTTCGCCGACGCACCAGTTCAAGGCATTGGCCGCCTGGCGCATGTCGGTGACCACCGGCGCCAGCAGATGGGGAATACCCTCGTAGATGGAGAGTTCCAGCATCTTGGGGTCGATCATGATCAGGCGCACGGTCTCCGGCTCGGACTTGTAGAGCAGGGAGAGGATCATGGCGTTGACCCCCACCGACTTGCCCGAACCGGTGGTACCGGCCACCAGCAGGTGGGGCATTTTGGCCAGGTCGGCGACCACGGGCTGGCCGCCGATGTCCTTGCCCAAAGTCACGGTCAGGGGGCTGCCCATGTCGTTCCAGGGTTTGCTGGAAATGATCTCCGCCAGCTTCACCGTCTGGCGGCGAGCATTGGGCAGCTCCAGGGCCATGCAGGACTTGCCCGGCACCGTCTCCACCACCCGGATGGACACCAGGGCCAGGGCCCGGGCCAGGTCCCGGGCCAGGTTTACGATCTGGGAGCCCTTGACCCCGGTGGCCGGATCAATCTCGTAGCGGGTGATCACCGGCCCGGGCAGGGCCGCCAGTACCTTCACCTGGACACCGAAGTCGGCCAGCTTGCGTTCGATCAGGCGGGAAGTGAATTCCAGGGTATCGGCCGCCACCGTCTCGGTGTGGGTCGGGGCCGGGTCCAGCAGATGCAGGGGCGGCAGCTGGCCGCCGATCAGGGCCTCGGGGAACAGGCTGGCCTGCTTTTCCCGCTCGATGCGCTTTTCCGCCTTGGGGGAAACCACCACTTCCACGGGGGCCGGGGGTTCGATGAACACGGGCTCCTGGAACTCCACCCGCTTCTTCTCCTCCTCCACCACCGCTTCCCGCTTTTGCGCCACGCTACGGCCGATGCGCTGATCCTGCCAGCGTTCGTAGAGACCGAAGACGGTCTGCCAGGCATTCTCCAGCCAGGCCCCCAGGCGCTCGAAGAACCACAGCCAGGACATGCCCGAAAACATGCTCCAGCCCACCGCCATGACCGCCAGCAGCAACAAGGTGGCGCCGGTGTACCCCATGGCTTCGCCCAGGGCGCCCCCCACCTCCACCCCCAGGAGCCCTCCCGGGGCCATGGGCAGCTGCAGCTGATGGGAACGGAAACGCAGGGATTCCAGGGCAGCACTGGCTGCCAGCAGCAGGGCGAAACCGGCCAGGGCGATCAGGAGCGGCCGGCGATCCACCTTTTCCCCGGCCTCGGCCCCGAAACCGTTCAAGTGCCGGTAGCCCCACCAGACGAACATGGCCAGGAGCACGATCCACCACCAGGCGGAAAAGCCGAACAGGAACAAGAGCAGGTCGGAAATCCAGGCCCCGGCGCGGCCGGCCGGGTTCTGCAGCACCGCGGCCCCGACGGCATGGGACCAGCCCGGATCCCCCGGGTGGTAGCCCCAGAGGGACAGGGCCAGGAACAGGGCCAGGGCCCCGATCAGCAGCCAGCGGGACTCCTGCAGCAGGGTGCCGATTTTCTCGGGCAAGGGGCTGGGATTGTCCAGCCGGCGGGAAGAAGCGGCCATGGGGAAGGCTCCAACATTAGTATTTTCTACTATTTCGAAAGCATCGACCCTGGGGGTCGTTACACTTAAATTTCATTCACTTAGAATGGAATTATAAAGCTTTGAGTGAAAATCACCAGCCGCCAGCGTTACCCAAGCCCCAGGTGCTGCAGCTATAATTTTGCGACCCGAACGCACCTACAAGAGAGATTCCATGACCCAAGCCACCCGCCACAGCCCCCTGCTCATCCTCGGCTCCGGCCCCGCCGGTTATACCGCCGCCGTCTATGCCGCCCGCGCCAACCTGAAACCGGTGCTGGTCACCGGCCTGGCCCAAGGGGGCCAGCTGATGACCACCACCGAGGTGGACAACTGGCCGGCGGATGCGCAAGGGGTCCAGGGGCCCGAGCTGATGGCCCGCTTCGAGCAGCACGCCCGCCGCTTCGACACCGAAATCATCTTCGACCACATCCACACGGTGCAGCTGCAGCAAAAGCCCTTCACCCTGATCGGCGACGCCGGCACCTACACCTGCGACGCCCTGATCATCGCCACGGGCGCCTCCGCCATGTACCTGGGCCTGCCCTCCGAAGAAAAGTTCATGGGCAAGGGCGTCTCCGCCTGCGCCACCTGTGACGGTTTCTTTTACCGCAACAAGCCCGTGGCCGTGGTGGGCGGCGGCAACACCGCCGTGGAAGAAGCCCTGTACCTGGCCAACATCGCCAGCCACGTGACCCTGATCCACCGCCGGGAAAAGTTCAAGGCCGAGAAAATCATGGTGGACAAGCTCTACCAGAAGGTGGAAGAAGGCAAGATCACCCTGCTGCTGGATTCCGTGCTGGACGAAGTGCTGGGCGACAACACCGGCGTCACCGGCCTCAAGGTGAAGAACGTGAAGAGCGGCGCCGTCCAGGAAGTGGCCGTGCCCGGGGTGTTCATCGCCATCGGCCACAAGCCCAATACCGACATCTTCGCCGGCCAGCTGGAAATGGATAACGGCTACCTGGTGACCCAGGGCGGCCGCCACGGCAATGCCACCCAGACCAGCATCGAGGGGGTGTTCGCCGCCGGCGACGTCCAGGACCAGATCTACAAGCAGGCCATCACCAGTGCCGCCACCGGTTGCCAGGCAGCCCTCGACGCCGAGCGCTACCTGGACAATCTGGGTCACTGAGACCCGGATCATGGCGCGGCGGCGCGCCCTGCACCCCGCGTTCGACGCCCTGGCCGGACTCACCAAGCACCCGGCCCGGGCGCCCCGCAAACCCCGCAACACGGCTCCCCGCCCCCTTCCTCCCAGGGACCAGGAACTGTTCCGTGCCGCCATGGAAGGGGTGCGCCCCCTGCCCCCTTCGGACCGGGCCGAACTGGACCTGCCCAAACCCCGGCCCCAGCCCCTGCAACGCCGCCAGGATGACGCGGCCGCCCTGGCGGAAGCCCTGCTGGGGCCCCTCTCCTTCGAAGACCGGCTGGAAATGGGCATCGAAGATGCCTTCCTGCGCCCCGGCCTGCCGCGCCGCCTCCTTTCCGACCTGCGCAAGGGCCGCTGGGTAATCCAGGCGGAACTGGACCTGCACGGCCTGACCCGGGAGGAAGCCCGGGAAGAACTGGCCCATTTCCTCGCCACCTGTCTGATCCAGGGTTACCGCTGCGTGCGCATCATCCACGGCAAAGGGCTCTCCTCCCCCGGCGGAGAATCGGTGTTGAAAGCCCTGTCCCGCCACTGGCTGGCCCGGCGCGATGCAATTCTGGCCTTCTGCCAGGCCAAACCCCACGACGGCGGCGAAGGGGCGCTGCTGGCCCTGCTCAAGGCCCCCCGCTTCAAATAATTCCCCGACACCCGGCCTGCGCCCGGCCGGAGCCAGTATCCACGGCCCTGCAGGTGAGTGACTTCATCTTCCAGATCCTCGACAGCGTCAGGGACCCGGCCATCGTGCCCCTGGGTTCCAGCTTTCCTTCCCCGACGCTCTTTCCCCCTGGAACACGAGAGAATTTAGCAACCGTTATCATTTACTCAACAACCGAGTGCCGCTAGAATCATCCCGGTAATCCATCCACGATCCCACGGAGACCCTGATGAAGCCTCAAGCCGCATTGCTGACCGCCCTCCTCGCCTGCACCGCCATCGGCGCCCAGGCCCAGGAAAAAGTCCTCAATCTCTACTCTGCCCGCCACTATCAGACGGATGAGGCCCTGTACGCCAACTTCACCAAGCAGACCGGCATCAAGATCAACCGCATCGAAGGCAAGGAAGACGAATTGCTGGAGCGGATCCGGAATGAAGGCGCCAACAGCCCCGCCGACGTGCTCCTGACCGTGGATGCCGCCCGTCTCGCCGCTGCCCATGAACTGGGCCTGTTCGCCCCGGTCAAGTCCAAGCTGCTGGAAACCCGCATCCCCGCCTACCTGCGCACTGACGACTGGTTCTCCTTCTCCACCCGGGCCCGGGTGATCGTCTACAACAAGGCGGAAGTGAAGGCCGAGCAGGTACAGAATTACGAAGATCTGGCCAACCCGGCCCTGAAGGGCAAGTTCTGCTCCCGCTCCGGCTCCCATCCCTACAACCTCTCCCTGATGGCCGCGGTGATCGCCCATGACGGAGAACAGAAGGCCGAAAGCTGGGCCCGGGGCCTGGTGAGCAATTTCGCCCGCACGCCCAAGGGGGGCGACACCGACCAGATCAAGGCCGTGGCCGCCGGCGAGTGCGGCGTCGCCATCGCCAATTCCTACTACGTGGCCCGGCTGATGCGCTCCGACAAGGCCGAGGACAAGAAGGTCATGGAAAAGGTGGCCGTGGTCTGGCCGAACCAGAAGAGCAGCGGCACCCACATCAACGTCTCCGGCGGCGGCATGCTCAAGTACGCCCCCAACAAGGCGGCGGCCGTGAAATTCCTGGAATACCTGGCCAGCGACGAGGCCCAGCGCTACTTTGCCGATGGCAACAATGAATGGCCGGTGGTCGCCAGCGTCAAGGTGAAGAATCCCGCCCTGGAAGCCCTGGGCCCCTTCAAGGTGGATACCTTGCCGGTGGGCTCCCTGGCCATGTACCGGGCCAAGGCCCAGGTCATTTTCGACCGGGCCGGCTTCCGCTGATCCCGGCCCCAGGCCCTGCGCACCAGCCCCCGCCCCGGCGGGGGCTTTTTACTGGCGCGGAAAAACCTACTTCTTGCGGCTGTTGGCGATCTGCCGGGACAGGGCGATCAGGGGCAGAAGCCCCACGGCCACGATGGCCAGGGCGGCGGTGGAAGCCTCCGCCAGCCGCTCGTCGGAAGCCAGGGTATAGGTCTGGGTCGCCAGGGTGTCGAAGTTGAAGGGGCGCATCACCAGGGTCGCGGGCAGCTCCTTCATCACATCGACGAACACCAGCAGGGCGGCGGTAAACAGGCTGCCGCGCAGGATCGGCACATGTACCCGCCCCAGGGTGGCGGCCTGACCCAGCCCCAGGCTGCGGGCCGCATCGTCCATGCTGGGGGTGATCTTGCCCAGGCTGCTGTCCACCGTCTGCAGGGCCACGGCCAGGAAGCGCACCAGATACGCGTAGATCAGGGCGGCAATCCCCCCGGTGAAGATCAGCCCCGGGTTGCTGCCGAACCACTCGGTCCACAACCCCGCCAGCCAGGTATCCAGACGGGTGACGGGAATCAGCACCCCGACGGCAATCACTGCCCCGGGCACGGCATACCCCAGCCCCACCAGACGGTTCAAGCCCTGGGCCAGGATGGTCTTCGAGAGTCTGGCCCCGTAGGCCAGCAGCAGCGCCAGACAAACGGCCAGGCCGGCGGTCAGGCCCGCCAGGGTGAAACTGTTGCCCGCCAGGGTCAAAAAGCGGCTGCCGAACTGGGCATCCCCCTCCAGCAACGCCATACGCAACAGCAATCCAGCTGGCAGCAGGAAGCCCAGGAACAAAGGCAGGAGGCAGGCCAGGAAAGCCAGGAGCGCCCAGGCACCGTGCAAGCGCTGGCCGGGCATGGGCCGGTTGCGCCCGGTGGTGTTGTGATAACGGGCCCGGCCCCGGGAGCTCCGCTCCAGCAGCACCAGCAGGATCACGAAGCCGAGCAGCACGGCGGAGAGCTGGGCGGCGGCCGTGCGGTCCCCCAGAGAAAACCAGGCCCGGTAGATGCCGGTGGTAAAGGTATCCACGCCAAAATAGGCCACGGTGCCATAGTCAGCCAGGGTCTCCATCAGGGCCAGGGCGACCCCGGCGGCAATGGCCGGCCGGGCCAGGGGCAGGGAAATCCGGAAAAACGCCGGCCAGGGACCAACGCCCAGGGTGCGGGCCGCCTCCAGCATGCCGCTGGCCCGCTCCAGGAAGGCGTTACGGGCGAGCAGGTACACATAGGGATAGAGGACGAACACGAACATGCCCACCGCCCCCCCCAGGGTACGCACATCCGGGAACCAGTAATCGGCCCGGGTCCAGTCGAAGGTGTCTCGCAGCCAGGTCTGCACCGGTCCCACGAACTGCAGCAGGTCGGTATAGAGATAGGCCATCACGTAGGCGGGTACCGCCATGGGCAGCACCAGGGCCCATTCGAAAACGCGCCGACCGGGAAACTCGTGCATGGCCGTGAGCCAGGCGGTACTCACGCCCAGGAGCGCCGTTCCCAGGGTCACCCCGAGGCAGAGCAGCAGGGAATTGAGGACATAGTCTCCCAGCACCGTCTGGACCAGGTGGGACCAGGTATCGCCGGTGCCCCCCGCCAGCAGGTTGAGGCCGACACTGGCCACAGGCAGGGCCGCCAGGGCGGCTACCAGCAGGGAAAACAGCAGCAGGGGAGAAAAGTTGCGCATGGGTGAGCTCTCGTGGAGTTGGGAATTATAATCGACACCTCTACACAGGACCCCTGCCCATGGCTCATCTGGAAATCCACAATCTCGTACAACGCTACGGCGCCCACGTCGTCGTCCAGGATGTCAGCTTCCAGGTGGAAACTGGCCACATCGCCTGCCTGCTGGGCCCTTCTGGCTGCGGCAAGACCACCTTGCTGCGCTGCATCGCCGGTTTCGAGGAAGTGGCCGGCGGCGAAGTCCGGCTGGACGGAGTGAGCGTCAGCCGCCCGGGGTTCCGCCTGCCTCCCGAGCGGCGCAAGATCGGCATGGTGTTCCAGGATTACGCCCTGTTTCCCCACCTGACCGTGGACCAGAACGTCGCCTTCGGCCTGGGCCAGGCGTCTGCGGCCGAAAAGCAGGCCCGGGTGGAGCACCTGCTGGCCCTGGTGGGCCTCCAGGGCCAGGGCTACAAATATCCCCACGAACTGTCCGGCGGCCAGCAGCAACGGGTGGCCCTGGCCCGGGCCCTGGCGCCCCGGCCCCAGCTGATCCTGCTGGATGAGCCCTTTTCCAATCTGGACGTGGACCTGCGCGAACGGCTCTCCCTGGAAGTGCGCGACATCCTCAAGGAAGAAGGCTGCACCGCCATCCTGGTGACCCACGACCAGCACGAGGCCTTCGCCATGGCCGACGAGATCGGCATCGTCGCCGAAGGCCGGATCCAGCAGTGGGACAGCCCCTACAACCTCTATCACCAGCCAGCCAATCGTTTCGTGGCCGACTTCATCGGCCAGGGGGTGCTGGTCCCCGGGCGGGTGATCGGCGAACACCAGGTCAGGATCGACCTGGGCACCCTGAATTCCGTCAGCCCGGTGGAATGCAGCAAGGGCTGCGGCACCTGCAACGGCGCCCGGGCCGAACACCAATGCCAGGTGGACGTGCTGCTGCGTCCCGATGACGTGGTGCACGACGATGCCAGCAGCACCCGGGCCCGGGTGTTGAACAAGGCCTTCCGGGGTGCCGACATCCTGTACACCCTGGAGCTGACCGGCGGTACCCGGGTCCTGTCCCTGGTGCCCAGCCACCACAACCACGCCCTGGGAGAGGAAATCGGCATCCGCCTGGACGTGGATCACGTGGTGGCCTTCAGGTCCCATCAGCCCGCGGACCTGCCGGCCAGCCGGATTCCCAACCTGGCCCGCTGAGCGCCATGATCCCCTGGCTGGAAGGAGATGCCCCCTTCCCTCCTCTGGAGCAGGCCCTGGAGGAGCCCAACGGGCTCCTGGCCGCCGGGGGCGAACTGTCCGCCCCGCGCCTGCTGCGCGCCTACCGCCAGGGCATCTTCCCCTGGTTTTCCGAACATCAGCCCGTGCTGTGGTGGAGCCCGGACCCGCGCATGGTCCTGTTCCCGGAAGAATTCCGCCTCACCCGCTCACTGCTGAAAACCCTGCGCAATGCGGATTATCAGGTGCGTCTGGACAGCGCCTTCCACCAGGTGATCGCCGCCTGCGCCCAGACGCCGCGGCCCGGCCAGGACGGCACCTGGATCACGGCTGAAATCCGCCACGCCTACGGCGCCCTGCATGAACTCGGCCTGGCCCATTCGGTCGAAACCTGGGTGGAGGGCGAGCTGGTAGGCGGCCTCTATGGCGTTGCCCTGGGCCGCATGTTCTACGGAGAATCCATGTTTGCCCGGCGCCGCGATGCCTCCAAGATCGCTTTCGCCCACCTGGTCCGTTACCTGCGGCAGGAAGGATTTGCCATGATCGACTGTCAGATGAAGACCGGACACCTGGCCTCCCTGGGGGCCCGGGAAATCCCCCGCCGGGACTTCATCGCCCGATTGCAGGAACTGATCGCCCTCCCACCCCGCTCCGGCGGCCGGGGCCCCTGGCAGTCCGATGGGGCCTGCGGCAGCTGGAAGGTCTAGAATGACGAGCCGGATTCCACCGGCCACCACCAGGCGCTCCAGCACATGTCCTCCCTGAACGATTCCCGCCTGCCCTTCTCCCTGTTGCAGTTCTATGCAACCTCCACCTATCCCTGCAGTTATCTGGGGGACCGGGAGGCCCGCTCCCAGGTGGCGACCCCGGCCCACCTGATCGACACCCCGGTCTACAGCCAGCTGATCCGCGCCGGCTTCCGCCGCAGCGGCCTGTTCACCTACCGGCCCTGGTGCGACAACTGCCGGGCCTGCGTGCCGGTGCGCCTGCCCGTGGATCGCCTGGAACTCTCCCGCAGTCAGCGCCGGGCCCTGAAACGCCATGGCAACCTGACGGTGCGGGAACTGCCCCTGCTGCACAACGAACAGCACTACGAGCTCTATGCCCGCTACCAGTCCCGGCGCCACCCGGGGGGCGGCATGGATGAGGACAGCCGGGAGCAGTACGCCCAGTTCCTGCTGGAAAGCCAGGTGGACACCCGCCTGATCGAGTTTTCCGAAGGCGAGCGGGTGTGCATGGTGAGCATCATCGACGTGCTGGATGACGGCATTTCCTCGGTCTACACCTTCTTCGACCCGGACGCCCCGGGCACCGCCTACGGCACCTTCAACATCCTCTGGCAGGCCCACCTGTGCCAGCGCCTGAACCTGCCCTACCTCTACCTGGGCTACTGGATCAAGGAAAGCGGCAAGATGGCCTACAAATCCAGATTCCGCCCCATCCAGGGCTACCTGGACGGCATCTGGCGGGACCTGGCCAGCAGCGAACTGGCTGGCTGACCCTTCCACACCCCGCTCCGGGCCCCGGCAGGATTTTCCTGGCCGGGGCCTTGTCATTGTTTACGCTCAGTCTTCATCCCTGGGTTAGAATGCGCGCCGCAATTTAATAAAATTGCAAAGCAGGCCTGCAACCCGGTTTTAAAATTTCCGCAAGTCACTGAAAAACATTGGCTTGATTGGAATAACAAAATTAAACATAACGTAATCGCAGACGGGCGCAGGAATCGGTCAGACCGGCCATTCTTCAATCAATCTGGAAACGCCCCATGTCCCACGACACCCGAGTCCTCAATCCACAACTTCGCAGCAAGATCATGTCGGCCGAAGAGGCCGCCGCCCTCATCCAGTCCGGCATGAACGTCGGCATGAGCGGCTTCACTGGCGCCGGCTATCCCAAGGTGGTGCCCGCCGCCCTGGCCAAGCGCATCATGGACGCCAACTTGCACGGTCAGAAGTTCAAGATCGGCGTCTGGACCGGCGCCTCCACCGCCCCCGAACTGGACGGCGCCCTGGCCATGGTGGACGGCGTGGAAATGCGTCTGCCCTACCAGTCCGACCCCACCTGCCGCAAGCGCATCAACGCCGGCGAGATGGAATACATCGACATCCACCTGTCCCACGTGTCCCAGTTCGTCTGGGGCGGCTTCCTGGGCAAGCTCGACGTGGCCGTGGTGGAAGTGGCCGGCATCACCGAAGACGGCAAGCTGATCCCGTCCTCCTCCGTCGGCAACAACAAGACCTGGCTGGACCAGGCCGACAAGATCATCCTGGAAGTGAACACCTGGCAGAGCCTGGACCTGGAAGGGATGCACGACATCTATTACGGCACTGCCCTGCCGCCCCACCGCAAGCCCATCCCCATCATCCGCACCCAAGACCGCATCGGCCAGCCTTACTTCAACGTCGATCCCAACAAGATCATCGCCATCGTTGAAACCAACAAGCCGGACCGCAACTCCGCCTTCACCCCGCCGGACGCCAACTCCAAGCTGATCGCCGGCCACATCCTGGACTTCCTCCAGCATGAAGTGAAGATGGGCCGACTGCCGGCCAACCTGCTGCCCCTGCAATCGGGCGTCGGCAACGTGGCCAATGCCGTGATGGCCGGCTTGAAGGACGGTCCCTTCGAGAACCTCACCGCCTACACCGAAGTGCTGCAGGACGGCATGCTGGAACTGCTGAAGTGCGGCAAGATGACCTGTGCTTCCGCCACCTCCTTCTCCCTCTCCCCCGAGGCCCTGGCCGATCTCACCGCCAACCTGAAGGACTTCAAGGACAAGATCATCCTGCGGCCCCAGGAAATCTCCAACCATCCGGAAGTGATCCGCCGCCTGGGCGTCATCGCCATGAACGGGCTCATCGAAGCCGACATCTACGGCAACGTGAACTCCACCCACATCATGGGCACCTCCATCATGAACGGCATCGGCGGCTCCGGCGACTTCGCCCGCAACGCCTTCATCTCCATGTTCATGACCCCCTCCAGCGCCAAGGGCGGCACCATCTCCTGCATCGTGCCCATGGTCTCCCACGTGGACCACACCGAGCACGACGTGCAGGTGATCGTCACCGAACAGGGCCTGGCCGACCTGCGCGGCCTGGCCCCCAAGGCCCGGGCCAAGACCGTGATCGAGAAGTGCGCCCACCCCAACTTCAAGCCCGCCCTGCAGGAATACTACGAGCGGGCCCTGCGCTACTCCCCCGGCCGCCACACCCCGCACCTGCTGGACGAGGCCTACACCTTCCTGCCCAACTGGGTGGCCAACAAGGCTGCCCGGGAAGCCTGGCGCGACGACGCCCTGGTCCAGGCCGACGCCTGGAAGAAGTAAGACTTACGGCCTCCGGGTCTCAAGCCGGTTCCCGCGGGAACCGGCTTTTTGTTTGGGGCCGGGTTGTGCAGCCAGGATCAGGGCCGGGGCAGGAAATCGAAATAGCGGTCCGGATAGGGCTCCCGGGCCAGGGTGAAATGCCACCACTCCTGATCGTAGGGTTTGAAGCCGTGCCGCAGCATCAAAGCCTGGAGCAGGGCCCGGTGGGCCCGCTGCCCGGCATTGGGGACCCCGCTCGTGGGCCAGGACTCGGGTCCGAAGAAGTCGAACCCGGAGCCCATGTCCAGCTCCCGGCCCGGCACCCCCTCGGGGGAAAGCTCCACCAGGGTGAGATCCACGGTGCTGCCCCGGCTGTGGCCGGAGCGGTCGGCGATATAGCCCTCCACGAACAGGCGCGACTTGTCTACCCGGGGATAGTAGCGGGCCTGCATGCGCACATCCTGGAGATCCCGGGCCCAGCGCACGAAGTGATCCACCGCCCGCTGGGGCCGGTAGGCGTCAAAAACCTTGAGCCCCAGGCCGAAGGGAGCCAGGTCCTGCTGCACCCGGGCCAGGGCCTCGGCGGCCGCCCGGGTGAGCATGGGTCTGGCCCCCTGGTAGCCGTCTACGGGCTGACCGAGGAAATTGTCCGCCCCCTGGTAACGCAGATCCACCACCAGCCCGGGGATCAGGGCCTCGAGGAAAACAAAGTCCCCGGGCAGCTCCACCTGGACCGGGGAGGACGGCGGTTCGGAAGATACGCCCTCCTGGGCCCAGGCCGGCAAGGCCAGACAGGAGAGCAGCAGGCAGACAGGCAAGAGGTTCCGGTAACCCATGGGGCGCTCCAGCAAGTAAGAAAAGTCTCCCGCGCCAGCAGTACGCGGCAGGGCCCCGCCATCTTCACACAGAAATGCCACAGATATCCGCCATCCAGCGCCTTTGCCGGCCTGCCGGGTTTGCCTGACCCGGGGCCCAAACGGTATCCTCTCGCCCTTCCCCACCGCCCGCCGGCCATGTCCGTCCCGATCCTGCCCATCCTGATGTATCACCACGTAAGCCCGAATCCGGGCCTGGTGACCCTCTCCCCGGCCGCTTTCCGGGAACAGATGGCTTGGCTCGCCCGCTCCGGCTGGCACACCCCCGGCGCCCGGGAAATCGAGGCCTTCCACCAGGGCCAGCCGCTGCCCCGGAAAAGCGTGGTGATCACCTTCGACGACGGCTACCTGGACAACTGGGTCCATGCCCAGCCGGTGCTGGCGGAATTCCAGCTCAAGGCCCTGCTCTTCATCAGCACCGACTGGATAGGCTCCGGCCCCCTGCGCCAGGGTCCCCAGGAATGTCCGGACCACCGCAGCTGCAAGGCCCGGATTGCCGCCGGAGACCGGGACGGGGTGATGCTGCGCTGGGCCGAGGTGGAAGCCATGGCCGCAGCCGGCACCTTTGAATTCCACAGCCACACCCACACCCATACCCGCTGGGACAGGCAACTGCCGCCGGGAAGCGCCCGCCAGGAGGCCCTGGCCGCCGACCTGGCCCGCTCCCGGGAAATCCTGGTCCAGCGCCTGGGCAGCTGCAGCCGCCACCTGTGCTGGCCCCAGGGGTATTACGACCCGGACTACGTGGCCACGGCCCAGTCCCAGGGCTTCGACCACCTGTACACCACCGAAAGGCGCCTCAACGCCGCCGACCAGCCGCCCCTGAGGCTGGGCCGCATCAGCACCAAGGAGCGGGAAGACAGCGGCTGGCTGAAGCGGCGCTTGTTCGTATACGGCCAGCCCCTGCTCTCCCGACTTTACATGCGCCTCCAGGGCGACCGCTGAATCATGACCGGAACCTCCCTCCACGTCCTGCACACCGAATCTTCTCCCTCCCTGGGCGGACAGGAGCTGCGCATCGTCCTGGAAATGGAGGCCCTGGCCGCCCGGGGCATAAATTCGGTCCTGGCGGCCCGCCCCGGCACCCCCATCGTCGCCGAAGCCCGGCAGCGGGGCCTGACCACCTACGAGGTGCCGCTGCGCTTCAACCTGGACCCGGCCAGCATGTGGCAGCTGGGCCGCATCATGAGGCGGCACCGGATCGATGTGCTCAACGCCCACAACTCCAAGGACGGCTGGTGCGCGGCCCCGGTGGCCCGGCTCCTGGGCGTTCCCGTGATCCGCGCCCGGCACATCGCCAATCCCATCCGCGACTGCCGCAGCAGCAAGCTCATCTACGGCCCCCTGTGCGACGCGGTGATGACCACCGGCGAGGGCATCAAGGCCGGGCTGGTGCGGCGCGGCATCCCGGCGCGCAAGATCGTCTCGGTACCCACAGGCATCCGCATGGAAAGCTTCATCGCCGCCCGCCCCGGCAGCCTGCGCCAGGACCTGGGCATTCCCCCGGAAGTCCCCCTGGTGGGCCAGGTGGCGGTGCTGCGCGGCGACCGGGGCCCGGACATCTTCGCCCGGGCGGCCCAGATCGCCATCGAACAAGGCAGCGACGCCTGGTTCGTGCTGGTGGGTGACGGCCCGGCCCGGACCAAGGTGGAAAGGGTGCTGGCTGAAGGGGGCCACGGGGACCGGATCAAGCTGGCGGGCTTTCGCCGCGACATTCCCCAGGTGCTGGCCGACCTGCGCCTGTTCGTCCTGGCCTCCACCATCTCCGAAGGCGTGGCCCAGGGGGTCCTGCAGGCCCACTCGGCCAGCGTGCCGGTGATCGCCACCCACCAGACCGGCCTGGATGAAGTGGCCATCGCCGACCAGACCGCCCGCTGCGTCCCGTCCCGGGACCCCCAGGCCCTGGCCGAGGCCATCCTGGACCTGCTCGCCCGGCCGGAGGAAGCCCTGCGCCTGGCCACAGCGGGCCATGCCCTGGTGCGGGACGGCTACACCCTGGAACACATGCTGGACAAGATGGAGGCCCTGTACCGGGGCCTGGTGGAGCCCGCTTGAGCGCTTCCGGCAGCACCCCTTCCGCAATTCCCCGCAGCATCGACCTGGCCCGGCGCATCCTTGCCCTGGCCTGGCCGGTGCTGGTGGCCCAGCTGGCTTCCATCGGCATGATGGTGGCCGACACCCTGATCGTCGGCCGCCACTCCACCGAACACCTGGCCGCCGTAGCCGTGGGCGCCGGCATCTACGTCACCCTGATGCTGGGCCTGGCCGGCGTGGTCCAGGCCCTGGGCCCCATCATCGGCCACCATTACGGCGCCGGCCGGCACCAGGAAATCGGCCCGGAAATGCGCCAGGGCCTGTGGCTGGTGCTGTTCCTCTCCCTGGGCGGCATGGCCCTGCTGGCCTTTCCCCACCCCCTGCTGGCACCGGCCCGGCTGACCCCGGAGGTGGAAAGCATCGCCGCCACCTACCTGCAGTTGCTGGCCCTGTCCCTGCCCGCCTCCCTGGGCTACCGGGCTTTTCACGCGGCGGCCAACGCCCTGGGCCACCCCCGCCCCCTGATGTACATCGCCCTGGTGGAAACCCTGGCCCACGCGCTCCTGGCCTGGGCCCTGGTGGGCGGCCACCTGGGCCTGCCCGGCCTGGGCGCCCTGGGGGCCGCCATTTCCCAGATCATCGTCACCTGGTGCGCCATGGGGCTGGGTTTCTGGCTCATGGCCCGGCAGGCTCCGTTCGCCCCGTTTCAGGTATTCGCCCGGTTCCAGGGGCCCCGCTGGACGGCCCAGAAGGCGCTGCTGCGCCTGGGGCTGCCCATGGGATTCTCCTACCTGGTGGAAATCAGCGCCTTCACCCTGATGGCCATCTTCATCGCCCGCCTGGGGCCCGAGGTGGTGGGCGGCCACCGGATCGCTGCCAACCTCTCCGCCCTCACCTACATGCTGCCCCTTTCCCTGGCCCTGGCCACCGCGGCCCAGGTGGCCCAGGCCGCTGGCGCCGGGCGCGAGGCCCTGGCCTGGGCCACCGCCCGCGCCGGCATCCTGCTGGCCTCGGGCCTGGCTCTGGGGGTCGCCCTGCTGCTCTGGTGGCTGCACCAGTCCATCGCCGGCCTGGCTACCGATGATCCCCGGGTGGCCGGCATCGCCGCCGGATTGATCCTGTACATCGCCGTGTACCAGTTCTTCGATGCGGCCCAGACCATCGCCGGCTTCTCCCTGAGGGCCTACAAGGTCAGTTTCCTGCCCCTGCTGATCCACCTGACCTGCTTCTGGGGCCTGGGCCTGGGTCTGGGCTACTGGCTCGCCTTCCATGCGCCGGAGCCCCAGGGGGCGGCCGGTTTCTGGCAAGCCGCCGTGGTGTCCACCGTCACCGCTTCGGTGCTGCTGGGGGGCTTGCTGCTCTGGGTCGTGGCCCGGCGGCGAAGCTCCCGCGCCTGATTCCCCCCGCCCTCTTTTTTGCCGGTGCTTTTCCGCCGGCCAGCGCCCGTGAACGGCCCCCGGCGCCGCGCCCCGCCTGGCTCGTGCCGGCCTTGTGAGCGCGGAACCCCAGACCCCACATTTAGTCAACACGTTGCACAGCACCACTACATGTAGTAGCTTTACGCCCCATTACAAAAATAACCCACTAGACAAACCGTCCTACCAGGAGTGCTGAATGAGCCAGGCCGCCGAACAACTTTCCCTTGCTGAAATTCCCGCCGCACCCGAGATTGCCCCCCTGCCCGAGCAGGAGATCTCCACCGAGGTGCTGATCGAAAAATACGCGAAAGGCAAGGAAACCAGCGTTCATGACGTGCGCCGGCGCGTCGCCCACGCCCTGGCCGCCATGGAGCAGGAAAAGGAACGGGGCCACTGGGAAGCCCGCTTCCTCTGGGCTCAGGAAAACGGCTTCGTGCCCGCCGGGCGGATCAACTCCGCCGCCGGCACCGACCTCCAGGCCACCCTGATCAACTGCTTCGTGCAGCCCGTGGGCGACTCCATCGTCGAAGTCACCGACGGCCGCCCCGGCATCTACACCGCGCTCGCCCAGGCCGCCGAAACCATGCGCCGGGGCGGCGGCGTCGGTTATGACTTCTCCAGCATCCGTCCGGTGGGCGCCCAGGTGAAGGGCACCCAGTCCCGGGCCTCCGGCCCCGTCTCCTACATGCGCGTCTTCGACCGCTCCTGCGAGACCGTGGAATCCGCCGGCGCCCGCCGGGGCGCCCAGATGGGCGTGCTGCGCTGCGACCATCCGGACATCGAGGACTTCATCCACGCCAAGGACCAGGGTGACCTGACCAATTTCAACATCTCCATCGGCGTCACCGACCCCTTCATGCAGGCCGTGGAAGCCGACGGCATGGTGGAACTCACCCATCGCGCCGAACCCAACGCCGACATGCGCAGCGCCGGCGCCTACCAGCGCGAGGACGGCCTGTGGGTGTACCGCAAGGTGCGCGCCCGGGACCTGTGGGACCAGGTGATGAAATCCACCTACGACCACGCCGAGCCGGGCATCCTGTTCCTGGACCGGATGAACAAGGACAACAACCTCAACTACTGCGAAGTGATCGAGGCCACCAACCCCTGCGCCGAACAGCCCCTGCCCCCCTACGGCTGCTGCTGCCTGGGCTCCATCAACCTGACCCTGTTCGTGCGCCACCCCTTCTCCGAGCAGGCCGAGTTCGACTTCGACGCCTTCGCCGAAGTCTGCCGGGTCTCCACCCGCATGCTCGACAACGTCCTGGACGCCACCCACTGGCCCCTGCAGCAGCAGAAGGAAGAAGCCGCCAACAAGCGCCGGGTCGGCCTGGGCTTCACCGGCCTGGGTGATGCCCTGACCATGCTGCGCCTGCGCTATGACCGCCCCGAAGCCCGGGCCATGGCCACCCGCATCTCCGAGCACATGCGCGACACCGCCTACCTGTACTCCGTGGAACTGGCCAAGGAGCGCGGCGCCTTCCCCCTCTTCAATGCCGAGCTCTACCTCTCCGGCGGCAACTTCGCCTCCCGCCTGCCCAATGCCGTCAAGGCCGAGATCCGCAAGCACGGTCTGCGCAATTCCCACCTGCTCTCCATCGCCCCCACCGGCACCATTTCCCTGGCCTTCGCCGACAACGCCTCGAACGGTATCGAGCCGCCCTTCTCCTGGACCTACAACCGCAAGAAGCGCATGCCCGACGGCACCCTGAAGGAATACTCGGTGGAAGACTACGCCTGGCGCCTCTACAAGCACCTGGGCGGCGACGTCAGCAAGCTGCCCGACTACTTCGTCACCGCCCTGGAAATCTCCGCCGCCGCCCACAAGGACATGGTGGCCGCCGTAGCCCCCTGCATCGATACGGCCATCTCCAAGACCGTGAACGTGCCGGCCGACTACCCCTACGAGGACTTCCAGAACCTCTACATGGACGCCTGGAAATCCGGCCTCAAGGGGCTGGCCACCTACCGGCCCAACAGCATCCTGGGCTCCGTGCTCTCCGTCGAACCGAGCAAGACCGAAACCGCCGACGACAGCGCCAAGTCCCCCCAGGACTTCGTCAGCGACGCCAACCGCCGCCTCTCCATCAAGCACCTGCCCGCCCCGGTGCTCTCCAGCCTGCGCTGGCCGGGCCGCCCCAACCTGCCCGAAGGCAACATGTGCTGGACCTACATGGTGGACTCCCCGATCGGCAAGTTCGCCCTGTTCGTCGGCCACGTGGAACCTGAAGGCCGGGCCTGGCCCTTTGAAGTCTGGGCCAATGGCCCCGCCGAACCCCGGGGCCTGGGCGCTGTCGCCAAGACCCTGTCCATGGACATGCGCGCCAACGACCACGGCTGGCTGCAGATGAAGCTGGAAGCCCTGGCCCGTACCCCCGGTGACGCCTTCGAAATGCCCATGCCGC
Organism: Azovibrio restrictus DSM 23866; assembly: GCF_000429665.1. Lineage (GTDB taxonomy): Bacteria > Pseudomonadota > Gammaproteobacteria > Burkholderiales > Rhodocyclaceae > Azovibrio > Azovibrio restrictus. Next base: position 2,613 of record NZ_AUCH01000017.1, on the reverse strand, counting down.
CCCACGGCGAAAGAAAGCGCATGCCCTCCGTGGTCTCCGCCATGGCCCAGGTGATCCAGTGGCGCTGCGAGCAGCTGGGCGCCTTCAAGCACGAAGGCCCCACCCCGGTGAAGGACGCCCTGTTCAGCGCCAAGGAGCCCAAGACCGGCACCGACGGCACCCTGTCCTGGACCGTGGACGTCAACAACCCCTCCACCAACGAGGACTTCGTCCTGGGCCTGAAGGAAATCACCCTGCCCGACGGGGTCACCCGCCCCTACTCCATGTGGCTGGCCGGCAACTACCCGCGCGCCCTGGACGGCCTGTGCAAGCTCCTGTCCCTGGACATGCGCGTCCTCGACCCGGCCTGGATCGGCATGAAGCTCCGGAAACTGCTGGACTACTCCGAGCCCCTGGGTGATTTCATGGCCTTCACCCCCGGCTCCCGCAAGCAGCAGACCTACCCCTCCACGGTGGCCTACATCGCCCAGCTGATCATTCACCGCTACGCCATGCTCGGCGTCCTGGACGAATCCGGCTTCCCCCTGCAGCAGATGGGCATCCTCGAAGCCCCGGAAGACTCCACCAGCAACAAGGTGCTGCCCACCGTCGGCAAGCTCTGCAGTGAATGCGGCAACCACACCATGATCAGGAAAGACGGCTGCGACTTCTGCACCGCCTGCGGCGCCGTGGGCACCTGCGGCTGAGCGGTAGTTTTAGCCCCGGAAACGAAAAAGCCCCTGGAACGATTCAGGGGCTTTTTTAATTGGGTCGTGGGGAAGCTTTCGGCCGGGAGCACATCGTCGGCATCGCCCACGAGCAGGTAGCTTTCCGGGTACGGGCGGATAGCGGGGGCAAGAAGCGCGTGCTGCGTCTAGCGGGAAGCGAGTTCATCGCCCGCTTCCTGTTGCATGTGCTGCCCAGTGGTTTCAAGCGCATCCGGCACTATGGCCTGCTCTCGCCGGCGAGAAAGAAAGTCGGGCTGGCGGCAGCGCGCTCGGCCCTGGCCGTGCCGCCGCCGGAACCGGCGATCATCGAATCGGTGACGGCATTCCTGCATCGGGTGGCTCGCTTTGCGTCGATGTGCTGTCCGCACTGCGGCGGGCAGTTTCGGGTTACCGCCACGCTGCTGCCGCAGCGCGGGGCAACGGCCCGAGGATCGCCATGAGACGCTGCATCAAGCCCCTGCTGACGGTTTCTCCAACGGATGGTCAGACCATTCTCGGAAGGCTTCGCCCTGCGGCCTACCCAGTGATTCCCGAGCAGCTACGCAAGCATGATCGAGCCGGTTTGCTTCTCCCGAATCCTCTCTCCGCAATGCCTGGCGCGCACCAATCCACCGCCTTGTTTCATGCCATGCGATTGACTTCGGAAAAGCCCGCCTTACAATCCCCATAACCATCGCCCGTCCGGCGGTCCAGTCCAACGAGGTTTATCCGCCGATATGACTTCATCCCTTCTTCAAACTCGTCCGCGTCGGCGGATAAACGCTATTCGTTCAGGCACGACGTAGCCCATCAACGAGGACATGCTCAGAGATCATGTTGAGACTGCTCACCATTCTTGTTTTTCTCACGCACTCAGTGATTTCTTATGCTTCTCTACCGTCGGTCTCGTCTGACTGGTTGTATACCCGATCGGATCTAATTGTTGTCGGGAAATTGACGGGAACAACTACGATTACTCCTAGTGGAAAAGCAGCAGCCGTCATGAAGGTGTTCTTCTCGATCAAAGGATCGAATACTTCGGAAGTTCTTGTGTGCGATGACGACAGTAGTCAGGAAGGATTGCACGTCACCAAAGGCGCAACCGATACGACTCTCGAACCAAAACGAATTTACTATCTAAAGAAAATCGAGGGGTGTTATATCGGGACTTTTGGTTACAAATCGTACATAAATTTCTACGGCGAGAATAACTGTATCTATACCGCGTTAGCATATCAGACAGAGCGGCATGAGAAAGATTTCGAACCTCTTGAAACGTTTATTGAGAAGCTCACCGGAGTTCATCCAGTTCTACCTAGTTTCTTAACGAGCAGGCCAGGTGAATGTGATGGAAAGATTGAGGAAATAAAGCCCGCCAATGATTGCAAGCCATAGCACCCATTTGCTGCCTAACCCGGCGCTCAACCCCGTTCGCTTCGCTCTCTGGACGCTGCGCGATAGAGCTGCGCAGCGCCGGTTAGCTCTACGTTAGCCCCCAATGGCAAAAACCCGTCGTGACCGCGACTTCTTCAAACTGCGGAAGCTTGCGAAGAAGATGACCGAAATGCTTCCGCAGATTTCGAACGCCGCTGAGATCTCAATTATTAATTCGGCTATGACTGCGCCGGAATACGCCGCTCTCGATGCAAAGTTCAATGGTTTGTGGTCCAAGTACGGCAAGAAATCAATGGTTATGGACAGAAGGCGGCGCGTATCAACAAGACATGCCAATCAACAAGGGCAACTCGCTGAAGGCCGCGCGAAAAAGCGCAGTGAAAAGCAAAAAGCACTCATGTCTATAAAGGCAGAGCTAAATGAAAAATAGGCTGTGGTCTAACATTCCTATATGGACTCCCCCGGAAATCAAGGAAACTGAACGATAGGTTTGGCAGCTGGAAAGCGCATGCAGTCGTATATCCGGCATCTG
>NZ_AUCH01000016.1 GCF_000429665.1 Azovibrio restrictus DSM 23866 | reverse complement strand
CGTCCGGCCCGCCTGGTCCACCAGCTTCGACCCCGCTTCCACCTTCTCCACCGAGTCCGAGATCAGCCCCTTGATCTCCTTCGCCGCTCCCGCGCTGCGCTGCGCCAGGTTGCGCACTTCCGTCGCCACCACCGCGAAGCCCCGGCCCTGTTCCCCGGCACGGGCCGCTTCCACCGCCGCGTTCAGCGCCAGAATGTTGGTCTGGAAGGCGATCCCGTCGATCACCCCGATGATGTCCGCTATCTTGCTCGACGAATGGTGAATCGCCCCCATGGTCTGCACCACCTGCTCCACCACCTGGCCGCCCCGCTCCGCCACCACCTGGGCGCTGTCCGCCAGCTGGTTCGCTTCCCGCGCGTTGTCCGCGTTCTGCTTCACCGTCCCCGTCAGCTCTTCCATGCTCGACGCCGTCTCTTCCAGACTCGACGCCTGCTCTTCCGTCCGGCTCGACAGGTCCGTGTTCCCCGACGCGATCTCCTGCGCCGCCGTGTTGATCGCCTCCGTGGATTCCTGGATCCGGCGCACCACCCGGGTCAGCTGCTCCACCGTGGCATTGGCATCATCCCGCAGGCGCGCGAACGTGCCCTGGTAATCGCCTTCGATCTTCCGGGTCAGATCGCCCCGGGCCAGGGATTCCAGCACCCCGGCCACGGCCTGGAGCCCGTGGGCGGCGGTATCGAGCAGCTGGTTCAAGCCCAGGGCCAGGCTCTGGAAGAAGCCTTCCTTGCCCTCCAGCTCCAGGCGCTTGCTGAAATCCCCCTGGGCGGCGGCAAAAACGATGCCCTGGATTTCCCGCTCCATGCCCACTTCCAGGGTCCGGTCCTGCCATTCGGCCACCGCCCCGAGACGCTCGCCCTGGGCATTCACCACCGGATTGGCGGATACCACCAGGGTCCGGCCGCCGATCTCGATCTGCTCCGTGTGGGTAGCCTGCAGGCCCGCCAGCAGCCGGGCCTGGTGCTCGGGCTGCTTGTGGATACTGTCCATGCAGGCCCCCAGCAGGTGGTCCGCATCGAAATCGGGAATTTCCTGGCGGATGTCCGCCTCGGCATTCTTCAGCAGCCGCTCCACGGCGGCATTGGCGTAGATGATGCGGCGCTGCTGGTCGGCAATCATCACCCCGGTGCTGACGCTGTCCAGGGCAATCTTGATGCGGGTCATCTCGTCGGCCACCCGCTTGGTCTCGGTCACCTCGAAGCCCAGCCGGTTCTGCATGGCCTCCAGGCCCTTGAGCACCTGGCCGATCTCATCGGCCCGGCCCACCTCCAGGGGATTGTCGTACTGCCCGGCGGAGAGCCGGCCGAAAGCCGGCAGCACCTGCTCCTGCAGGGGCCGGGTGATGAGGCGCCGCACCAGCCAGGAGATGACCAGCACCAGGAACAGCACCACGGCCACTGCGGCGCCCCAGAGGAAAGCCGAGAGGGAGCGGGCCGCCGCATCGAACTCGTCCAGATAGGTGCCGCCGCCGATCAGCCAGTGCCATTCCGGCACCGTGTCGAACAGGGCGATCTTGTCGCGCAGGCTGGCGTCCCCGAGTTCGGGATTGGACCAGGGATAGAGGATCTCCCCCTGCTTGCGGCTGAGCATTTCCCGGATGAACTCCCGGCCATCGGCATCCTTGGCCGCCAGAAGGTTCTGCCCTTCCTTGGCGGGGTGGATCAGCGCCACCCCCAGCTCATCCCCGGGACGGGCGTCGAGGACGAAGAAATAGCCGGTCTCGCCGACCTTGACCTGCTTGATCTGCTGCTTCAGCTCCGCCAGCTCGGCGCTCACGTCCATGCCGATGAACAAGGCGCCGACCACCTGGCCGGCGGCATCCTTGAGGGGGCTGTAGGCGGTGTAGTAATCCTTGCCGAACAGCTTGGCCTTGCCCACATAGGGCTGACCGGCCAGGAGCTTGGCGTGGGCCGGGTGGTTCTTGCCCAGCAGGGTGCCGGTGGCCCGCTCCCCGGTTTCCTTCTTGAGGGAAGTGCTGATGCGCAGGAAATCCCCCTGCTGCAGGGCGAAGATGGTGGCCACCGCACCGGAATTGACGGTGAAGGCATCCACCTCCTGGTAGCGCCCGTTCAGGAGTTCCCCCCCATGGCTGAGCTGGGGCGTATCCCCGGCCTGAAGCTCGAATCCCTGGGGAAACATGCCGGCGAAAAGCTGATTGAGGCGGGAAGACTCCTTGGCCAGGGCCCCCGCCCGCACTTCCACCATGCCCTTGATCAGGGACAGGCTCTGGGCCAGACCGGCCCGCCCCTGCCCGGCCAGGGTATCCCCCATGCGGGCCCCCAGCAGCAGGGCCATCACCGCCATCACGGCAAAGGCGCCCAGGGCGCTACCCAGGATGATCTTGCCCGACAGGCCGGCCCGGGAAAAGCGGCGCCCCAGGCTCGCCAGCAGCCCCCGGGAGACCACCTGGCCGTGGACAATGCCCAGCTTGCCGGCCCGGCCTTCCCGGAACTGCCGGTAGACCTGCTCGGCGGCCGCCACCCGGGCCCGCTCCGGCTTGCGCCGCACGGACAGGTAACCCACCACCTGCCCCCCTTCCCGGAGGGGCGATACATGGGCTTCCACCCAGTAATGGTCGCCGTTCTTGCAGCGGTTCTTGACCAGTCCCACCCAGGGTTCGCCGGCCTGGAGCCGGGCCCAGAGATCCGCGTAGGCTTCGGGGGGCATGTCGGGATGGCGCACCACGTTGTGGGGCTGGCCCAGCAGTTCCACCTCGGCAAAACCGCTCACATCGAGGAAGGCCTTGTTCACATAGGTGATCTGGCCCTTGAGATCGGTGCGGGACACGATGACGCAATCGTCCGCCAGGATGACTTCATTACCGGTGACAGGCTCGTTGTTACGCATGATCTCGATCTCTCAACAAATTCAATGGGCGGCCGCCCCGTTGCTATCGGGGCTGTCGAGCAGGTCCATTTCCCGGCTCACCATCAGCTGCTCGATGTCGGTGACGATGAGCATGCGCCCTTCCGCCGTGGCCAGGCCCTGGATGTACTTGGTATCGAAGCTGGCGGAAAAATCCGGGGCGGGCCGGATCTGGGCCGGGCTCAGGCGGATCACGTCGGAGACGCTGTCTACCACCACCCCCACCACCCGGTTGGCCACGTTCAGGATGATCACCACCGTAAACGGGGTGTACTCCACCAGGGGCAGGTGGAACTTGATGCGCAGATCCACGATGGGCACGATGATGCCGCGCAGGTTGATCACCCCCTTGATGAAGGGCGGCGCATTGGCAATCAGGGTGGGGGGCTCGTAGCCGCGGATCTCCTGGACCCGCAGGATGTCGATGGCGTACTCCTCCTGCCCCAGGGTGAAGGTGAGGAACTCGCTGCTCGCCAGCTCCTCTTCCCCCCGCTGCGCGGCGGCTTGCATTGCTTCCATTACCACTCCTCCGGCCTCAGGCGGCCCTTTGCATTTGTTGTTTGCCCATGCCGACGATGGCCGACACATCGAGGATCAGGGCCACATGCCCATCCCCCATGATGGTCGCCCCGGAAATCCCCTGGACCCGGCGGTAATTGGCTTCAAGGCTCTTGATCACCACCTGGTGCTGGCCCACCAGGGCATCCACGAACAGGGCGGCGGAGGCCCCGTCCGCATCGAGTACCACCATGATGCCCTGGTTGAAATGGGTGACCGCCTTCTGGATGTTGAAGATCTCGTGCAGCACCACCACGGGCAGGTACTCGCCCCGCACCTGGATCACCCGGCCCTGGTTGGCCAGGGTCTTGATGTCGCCAGGTTCCGGCTGCAGGGATTCCATGACGTAGGACAGGGGCAGGATGTAGGTCTGATCCCCCACGGCCACGCTCATGCCGTCCAGGATGGCCAGGGTGAGCGGCAGGCGCACGGTCATGCGGGTGCCGATGCCGAGCATGGATTCGATTTCAATGCGGCCGCCCAGCTCCTGGATATTGCGCCGCACCACGTCCATGCCCACGCCCCGACCGGAGACGTCGGTGACCTGGTCGGCGGTGGAGAAGCCGGCCTCGAAGATCAGGGCGAACACTTCCTGATCGGTCATCTGCTCGGAAACCTGCAGGCCTTTCTCCCGGGCCTTGGCGAGGATCTTCTCCCGGTTCAGGCCGGCACCGTCGTCCCCCACCTCGATCACCACATTGCCGCCCTGGTGGGAAGCCTTGAGGGTGATGGTGCCGCAGGGATTCTTGCCCAGGGCGGCCCGCTTCTCCGGGGACTCGATGCCGTGGTCCAGGCTGTTGCGGATCAGGTGGGTGAGGGGGTCGGCGATACGCTCGATCAGCCCCTTGTCCAGCTCCGTGGTGTCGCCTATGGTCTTCAGCTCCACCTGCTTGCCGAGCTTGGCGGACAGGTCCCGCACCACCCGGGGGAAGCGGGAAAAGACGAAGGAGATGGGCAGCATGCGGATCGACATCACCGCTTCCTGCAGGTCCCGACTGTTGCGTTCCAGCTGGGTCAGGCCATTCACCAGCCGCTCCGGGGCCGCCTCCTGCATCTGGGCCACGGTCTGCAGCAGCATGGCCTGGGTGATCACCAGCTCCCCCACCAGGTTGATCAGCTGATCCACCTTCTCGACGCTGACCCGGATAGAGGAGTCGCCGCCAGCCGCCACCACCGCTTTCCCCGGCTTCTGGACCTTGGGCGCGGCTGCCGGCACCGGAGCCTGGGGCCCAGGCTCGTGCTTTTCTTCCGGCAGCTGCCGGGCCGGAGGCTGGGGCGCCGGGGCGGCCGCCGGCGGAGCCGGCAGGGGCTCGAAGAAGCCATAGCTGCCGTCCTCGGCATCCAGGGGCTGGGCCGGGGACAGGGCTTGCGCTTCGGCAACTGGCGCCGGGGAAGCAGGTTCGGGCGCCGGCAGGGGCTCGAAAAAGCCATAGCCCTCGTCCGCCCCGGCGCTGGCCGGGGCCGCCGCTTCGGCGGGCAGGGAATCGAAGAAACCGTAAGCCCCTTCCGGATCGCCAGCCAGGCCGGGCCCGGGGGCCGCCTCCGGTTCAGGCAGGGGCGCGAAGAAACCATAAGCCTCGGCCTCGCCGCCCGCTTCCGGCAGGGGATCGAAGAAGCCATAGCCCCGGGTTTCGTCGGACAACCCGGGAGCATCGTCAAAGAAGCCGAAGGCCGCCGCCCCGTCGCTGCCGACGGAACGGTCTTCCTCAATGCGCCAGGCATCCTTTTCGGCGATGAAATCCAGCTGTTCCCGGACGCTCTCGGGCAGGGCCGGAGCCAGCAGGCGCAGAGACCAGAAGCCCACGGGCTCATCCTGGGGCGGCTGCTGCAGCACCTCGACCCGACCATGCCGGCCCAGCTCGGCCACGAAGCCCGCCACCCCATGGCTGGCGGAGGCGGCCGTGGGCACGAATTCGATGCAGAAGCCCCGCTCCCCCGGCCCGGCGGACGGGGCTACAGCCTCCCCTGCCGGTGCGGCGGGAGCAGCAGCGCCGGCAGCCGCCGTGACGGGGGTTCCGGCTGAGCCCTCAACCCCGTCCGTCAGCTGCTGCAGCCGCTGGCTCACGGCGGCGACCGTCCCGGGATCGGCGGCTTCGCCCCCCTGGTGGGCCGCCAGCATGGTTTTCAGGAGATCGCCGGTTTCCAGGAAGGCATCCACCATCTCCGCCCGCAGGGGAATCTCGTTCTTGCGGATCTTGTCGAGGAGGTTTTCCAGCACATGGGTGAGCTCGGCCAGATCGGTGAAACCGAAGGTGCCGGAGCTGCCCTTGATGGAGTGGGCGGCCCGGAAGATGGCGTTCAGGTCCTCCGGCTCCGGGGCGAGCACATCCAGCCCCAGCAGCAGGGACTCCATCTCGGCCAGGTGTTCTGCCGATTCCTCGAAGAACACCTGATAGAACTGAGTCATATCGATGGACATGTTCCCCCCGGCCCCTATGCCCCGTGATCCCGCGCCCGGCCCGGCATCAGCCGATGACCTTGCGCACCACCTCGATCAGCTTCTGGGGGTCGAAGGGCTTCACCAGCCAGCCGGTGGCCCCCGCCGCCCGCCCCTGGGACTTCATGGCCTCGGAGGATTCAGTGGTCAGCATCAGGATGGGCGTGGTCTTGTACTGGGGCAGTCCGCGCAGGCTGCGGATCAGGGTCAGGCCATCCATGCGCGGCATGTTCTGGTCGGTGAGCACCAGATTGATGCTGCGGCTCTTGGCCTTTTCCAGGCCGTCCATGCCGTCTACCGCTTCCACCACCTCGTAGCCGGCACTCTTGAGGGTGAACGACACCATCTGCCGGATGGAGGCGGAATCGTCCACTGCGAGAATCGTTTTTGCCATGGTCTTCTCTATTCAAAAATCAAAACAGTTCCACATCACCGCTGGCATAGCCGGTCTGTTTCACCGGGTTGTTCTCCACCCGTTCCCGGGCATCGTCCAGCTTGTCGTGCAGGCCCTCCAGATTGGCCTGCAACTGGTCCAGCTCCGCCAGCTTGCTGCTGCCAGGCTCCCTGGCGCAGAGAATCCGGGCCACCCGGGCCATGTCGCGGCTGATTTCCTCCGCCGCCTCCAGGCGCCGGCCCACATGCCCCAGCAACTGGGTCACCATGTCCTGGAACTGCAGGGACATGACCGCCTGGGCAGCACTGGTCTCCACGGCCTCGGCGATTTCGTTCAATTCTGCCACCACCTGGCCGGTGCGCGCATTGAATGCTTCGATGCCGGCCATGGCCAGCTCCACGTCCTGCTTGGAGGTCAGGGCAAAAGTCATGTCCTGGGCCGCCATCTGGTTGATGGCCGACTCGGTGGCGTCGATGGAGGTCTGCATGGTGCCCATGAGCCCCCGGATCTGCTGACTGAAATGGGCGGTGCGCCCGGACAGGTCGCGCACCTCGTCGGCCACCACGGCAAAACCGCGCCCCGCCTCCCCGGCCCGGGCCGCCTCGATGGCGGCATTCAGGGCGAGCAGGTTGGTCTGCTTGGAAATGGCTTCGATCTCGCCCAGCATGGCGGTGATCTGGCGCACCTGCTCGGAAATCTTGTCGGTCAGCTCCACCAGAGTCATGGCCAGCTTGGAGTTGGCCACGACGCTATCCACGAAGGCCCGCAGAGTGCCTGAGGTCTTCATGGCGAAGGACTGGAAGTCCATGGCCTGGGATTCCTCCGCCAGGTGCCCGGACACCACCTCGTGGCCCAGCTGCTGCTGGCGCCGGGTCTGCTCGCTCATGCCCTGGAAGCTGCTCACCAGCTGCTCGATGGCTTCGGCCAGGATGCGCTGGGTGCGGCCGATTTCTTCACCCGACACGGAAAACTGGCGCGCCATTTCCTCGGTGGAGCGGAGCAGGTAGCCGCTACTGCGTTGCAGCACCTCGCCCCCTTCCACGGGCCCCGCGCCTTCCTGCAGCGGTGCTGGCTCAGCCCCCACGGGCAGGAAGTAGGAGGCCATCAACCAGCCCAGACCGATCAGCAGCAGCGCCAGCCCCACGGGCCCGGAACGGCTGCTGTCGTCCACCGCCAGCAATACCACCGCCACGAGGGCCATCCAGCCCCCTCCCAGCAGGCGGAGCTTGGTCGCACCTGTCATCACGTCCCCTCTTCCTTTGTCGTTATTGTCTATCGTGCCAAACCGGGCGCCCCGGGAGGCACCAACTGTTCGGCAGGAGGCAATTCCTCCTCCGCATCCAGTTCCGATTCAGGGCCATCTTCCTGGAGGATGGCCATCTCCGTGCGCTTGTTCAGGACCACGATGCTGATGCGGCGGTTGACCGGGTTCAGGGGGTCATTGGGATCGAAGAGGACCGAGGAGGAAAGCCCCACCACCCGCAATACCTTGTGGTCGTCCAGCCCCCCGACCACCATCTCCCGCCGGGAAGAATTGGCCCGGTTGGCCGACAGCTCCCAGTTGGAAAAGCCCTTGGCGCCGCCGGAAAACTGGGCCGCATCCGTATGCCCGGCCAGGCTGAGACGGTTGGGCACCTCGTTCAGCACCGCGCCGATTTCCCGCAGGATGTCCTGGGTATAGGGCTTGAGCTGGTCGCTGGCCAGATCGAACATGGGACGATTCTGTTCATCGACGATCTGGATGCGCAGGCCTTCGGTAGTGATGTCCAGCAACAGCTGGTTCTTGAACTGGCGCAGCTGGGGCGAATCCTCGATGAGCTTCTCGATACGGCCCTTCAGCTGCTCCAGGGCCTGGCGCTCGCGACGCTCGAACTCCAGTTTCTTTTCCTTGATCGAAAGGCGCTTTTGCTCCGCCTCGATATCCCCCTGCTTCACCTGGCCGGAACTGCGGGTGAGGTCCTTGCCCCCGCCCTTGATGATGCTGGAAGCGTCCCCCACGCCACTGCCGCCGCTGCTGGCCAGCTTGAGGGGGTTCTGGAAGAACTCGGCAATGCCCTCCAGGTCCCCCTTGGCGGTGGAACCCAGCAGCCACATGAGCAGGAAGAAAGCCATCATGGCCGTCACGAAGTCGGCATAGGCGATCTTCCAGGCACCGCCATGGGAGGCGGCACCGCCCTTCTTGATGCGCTTGATGACTATCGGGCGGGAGGAATCGTCGCTCATGGGCGCTCCTCAGACGGGGACAGGGCGGCGCAGACCATCACTTGCCCTTGCGGCTCTTCAGGTCTTCCTCAAGCTCCAGGAAGGTGGGCCGCGCATCGGAAGGCAGGTTCTTGCGCCCGAACTCCACCGCCACCTGGGGCGCATAGCCGGACATGGAGGCCAGCAGCACGGCCTTGATCACCTTGAACACCTGGCCGCCGTCGTGGCCCCGCTGCTCCAGCAGGGAGGCCACGGGCTGCACGAAACCATAGGAAAGGAGAATCCCCAGGAAGGTCCCCACCAGGGCCCCCCCGATCATCTTGCCCAGGACGGCCGGGGGCTCGCCCACGGAGCCCATCACGTTCACCACCCCCATCACCGCCACCACGATACCGAAGGCAGGCAGACCGTCGCCCACCTTGGCTACCACGTGGGCGGGGAGCTCCGCCTCGTGGTGATGGTTTTCCAGCTCCTGATCCATCAGGGCTTCGATTTCCAGGGTATTGAGGTTGCCGCCCACCATCATGCGCAGATAGTCGGTGACGAATTCGGTCACGTGGTGATCGTGGAGGATGTCCGGGTACTTGGAAAAGATCGGGCTGGCCTCGGGGTTTTCCACGTCGTTTTCAATGGACATCAGGCCTTCCTTGCGCACCTTGGAAAGCAACTCGAACAACAGGGCCAGCACATCCATGTAGTAGGCCTTGTTGTAGGGCGAACCCTTGAAGATGCCGGGCAGGGCCCCCACCACGGCCTTGATCACCTTGATGTTGTTGCTGGCCACGAACCCGCCCACGAACAGGCCGACGATGGCCAGGTACTCCATGGGCACCCACAGGGCGGCAAGGCTGCCGTGCACCGAGTAGGTCCCCAGGGACGCGGCAAGGATGATGACGTAGCCGATGATCAAAAACATTCGGTTTCCCCTGAGGCCGCCTGCAGGCGGTATTCGATTTGGAGTCTTGTTGCGTCCGCTATTCTATCCAGAGCCTGTCAGCAGGCGCAAAACTAAATCTGGCCGGCGGTGGGCCAGTGTGGGGGATAAAAAGACGAGGCCGGGCAAAACCCGGGAAACAGGGCTCAATAGTCGCCGATGCCGTCCCGACCGGCCAGCTTGGCCAGGTACATGCTTTCATCAGCCGCCTTGAGCAGGTGGTCCAGGCTGCGCATGCCCGCCTGACGCACGGCAATCCCGATGGAAAGACTGGCCCCCAGGGAGCCCAGGGGGGTCTCCAGGCGGATGCCCCGGACCGCCTCCAGCAGGCGCTCGGCACAATGGCGCAGGGCCAGGGGCTCCGTATCGGGACAGATGATCAGGAATTCGTCCCCGCCGATGCGGCAGGTCACATCCGCACTGCGCAGGTTTTCCCGCACCACCTCGGCCACCCGCACCAGCAGGCGGTCGCCCACATCGTGGCCGTAGCGGTCGTTGACCAGCTTGAAGTTGTCCAGGTCGATCATCATGCAGGCCAGGGGCCGCTCGCTGCGCCGGCTGGCATCCCATTCATGCTGGAAACGTTCCATGGCATAGCGACGGTTGTAGAAGCCCGTGAGCACGTCGGTACGGGCCACCTCGTGCAGACGGCGGTTGGCCACCGCCAGTTCCGCCGCGAAGCTGCGGATTTCCTCCCGATCCAGCTCCAGTTCCTGCTGCATCCGCACCACCCGGCGGGCGGCCAGCAGCCGGGCGGCGATGCTGCGTTCCGGCGCCCCCAGGTGCAGCACCTCGTCGGCCCCGGCTTCCAGGGCGGCGATTTCCCGCTCCGCCTCCCCGGGCGCCACCATCACCACCACGAAGATTTCCCGCCCCTGGCGAGTGTCCCGCAGGGTTTTCAGCCAGTCGTAGCCCCCGGGCTCCAGGCGCGCATCGACGATCAGAATCCGGGGAATCACCTCCAGAGCCAGCCCCAGCAGACTGTCGGTGCCGGAGACGCCGGCCTGCCCGGCATCCCCCAGCTCCAGCACTTCATAGTGCTGCCGCAGCAGGATCTCCCGCAACCGCTCCCGCTCCCCGGCATCGGCCAGGACCAGCTGCACCAGCCCGTTTTCCTGGCTGCGGGCCGGGGGCAGGAAGCGCATGGGCGCAGCGGTACGCACGGCCAGCATGTCGCCCCATTCGCTCCAGTCCCGCAGCACCTCTTCAAGCAGGCTGCCCAGTACCGCATCCGTCAGCCCGAGCTGCTGCCCCAGGTCATAGACCCGCTCGATGCGCCAGCTCCGTTCGGCCCCCTCGGCCAGGGCGGCAGCGGCCACGGTATCGGCCACCCGCATCAGGCGCATCAGCCCCAGACCGCGGGAACCTTCGCTGAACCCGCTGTCGTGGGCCCGCCGGGAAAAATAAAGGGGCTCCACCAGCATCTCCGGGAAGCCCCAGTCCAGCAACAGCACGGCAGTCAGGTCGTCATGATCCAGGGCAAAAGCCTGGCGCTCCTGTTCGCGCAGCTGCCCCTCATCCCGGGCCTGGTCGATGATGGGGCTGTAGCGCTCCCCATAAACCGTGGCCAGGGCCAGTTGCCCCACCCGGGAGAGCAGGCCGATGCAGAAGGCCTCCTCGGCGCTGCAACACCCCAGTTTGCGCACCAGGGCCTGCAAGGCCAGGCCGGTCACCAGGGAACGGGACCAGAAGGCTTCGTAATCGAAATGGCTGCAATTGCCCTGGCGATAGCTGGACACCAGGGAAAAGCCCAGGGCCAGGGCCCGCACCGTGGAAATTCCCAGCACCTGCAGGGCCCCCTCCACCGAAGCCACCGGCCGGCCGCCCTGACGCCCCACCGTGTTGGCCGCCTTGACCAGCCGCCCCACGAAGGCCGGGTCCGTCTTGATGGCGACCGCCAGCTGGGCCATGGAAAAATCATCCCGCTGGCAGAGGCGCATGATGGTCAGGGCCGCGCCTTTGGGAGAAGGCAGTTCCCCGGCGGCCTTGAGGGTTTCGAACGGTTGTAGGGGCAGCTCCATGACTTCTCCTGCTGGCTTCGGCCCATTATCAGGCCGAGTAGGGGCAGCCGCAACGGGATGCTAAACTGCCCGGGCGGAATGTCGGGGCCTGCTAGCCCTTTCGGACCATGACCCGGCCCCCGCTTCCTCACCACACCCAGCTTCAGCCGCCGCCATGATCAGCTACTGTACCCAATGCGGCCATCCGGTCAGGCAACGCATCCCGGATGGCGACAACCTGCCCCGCGGGGTCTGCGACGCCTGCGGCCACATCCACTACGAGAATCCCAAGCTGGTGCTGGGCTGCATCGCCGAATGGGAAGGCCGGATCCTCCTGTGCCGGCGGGCCATAGAACCCCGCGCCGGCCTGTGGACCCTGCCGGCAGGGTTCATGGAAAACGCCGAAAGCACCCAGGCCGCCGCCGAACGGGAGACGCTGGAGGAAGCCACGGCCCGGGTCCGGACCGAACAGCTGTTCGCTCTGGTGGATGTGCCCCATATCAGCCAGGTACACCTGTTCTACCGGGGCCGCCTGGTGGATGGACAGCACCAGCCCGGGGAGGAGAGCCTGGAAACAGCCCTGTTTCTGGAAGCGGAAATCCCCTGGGAAACCCTGGCTTTTCGCAGCGTGCGCTTCTGCCTGGAACGCTATCTGGCCGACCGGCGCCTGGGCCGCTTCGGCCTGCACCACACCGTCCTCCCGCCCCTCTGAGCCGGCCTCGATTCTGCCCTCCGGCCAGACTCAGGATGGGCCCAGGCTGAATTCCACCGGCAGCACGAAATCGAAGGCCGGCAGCTCCCGGGGTGGCGGGGTCGCTGCCAGGGCCTGGCGCAGCATCTCCTGGGCGGCTTCGTCCAGGAGCGGATGGCCGCTACCCTGTTGCAGACTGATCCGGGGACTGGCCATGCCCTGCCGCCAGCTCAGGCGCAAGCGCACCACGCCTTCCTGCCCCCGCTCCCGGGCCATCGCCGGGTAGTGACGGGCCGCCCGGGCTGCCCGGGCCAGGGCCATCCGGAACTCCCGCAAGGCGTCCGGGTCGCCGACCGCCGCTGCAGGCGCAGGATCAGGCGCAGCGTCGGATGCCACGGCAGCCCCCGGAGCCACGGCACCAACCTCCCCGGATGCGGGCGCCAGGGACGCAAGCCCCGGGAGCTCGGCATTGGGCGACACCCGGGGGGCCAACGCTGACCGTCCCCTGGAAGCAGGGCTGGCCTGCTGTCCGGAAGCCCTCCGTGGCGCTTGCTCGGAGCGCTGGGGCCGGGCGATGGGGCCCGGCTGTTGCACCGGTGGGCCGGCACGCAGGCGGGCCTGCAGGATGCCCGGCGCGAGCAGAGATGGCATTTCCCGAGGTGCCAGCCAGGTCAGCAGGAGGCCATGCAGCATCAGGGAGAGCAGTAGGGCCTTGAGCAGGGCGCGCAATGAAGCGGGCAGCACCGGCACCTCCGTCCTGCGCCCCGGGATTCAAGGGAACCAACAGCCGGGGGCGCCACCGGACCGCTGGGAGCGCAGCCGGAAATCCTGCGCCTACGGTTGTCGCGGACTGTACGCCACAACCATGACATTGACGAGGAGCGGATTCAGGGCAACCACTCCGGCAGCCAGAGCTTCCGCCCGCCCAGATTCCAGCCTCCGCCGGCAGCCAGACGCACCGGGGGCGACTGGCCGGCCCCCTGCCCCGCCAGATTCAAAGCCCAGGCGGGAGCCTCGGGAGAGCCGCGCAGCACCAGGGGTAGATGCCGCCCCTGCCAGCGCTCCCAGTTGGCCCGCCCCCATTCCCGGGCAGAACCGGCGATCTGCACCATCCCCTCACCCTCCAGGCGGTTCCCGGCCAGATCAGCCCGGGCCGTGGCTTCCAGGCGCAGGGACGGGGATTTCAGGCTGAGGCGGCGCAGGTCGGCCAGGCCTGGCGCCAGGTGAATCCGGGCCTTGAGTTCCTTGTAAGGTGTTTTTCCCGCCGCGACGGGCAGCAGGCCGGCAGCCCCCGGGCCCGCCTGATTCAGGGCACCCACCAGATCCAGACCGGGGATGGCGCCATTCCGGGCCTGCAGCAGGAGTTCCCCGCGCAGATCGGCAGCGGGGCCCTGGAGCTCCAGCTGCAGGTCCCCGCGCCCACTGAGGAGTTCCCGCCCCAGCCCATCCTGGCTCAAGGGCGCCAGCGCCACGTTGCGGAACAGCTGGCGCCACAGGAACTGCCCTTCCCAGGCCAGGGAACCCTTGGTCCGCCCCTGATACAGGCGGGCGCTCAGGGGGGCCGCCTCAAAGCGCCCCTGGCGCCAGCGGATGCGGCTTTCCAGGTGCTCCAGCTTGAGCTGGCGGTACTGGAGCCGGCCGATGCGCAGGCGCCCGTCCAGTTCCAGCCCCTCCGCCTCCCGAGACGCCTGCGGCAAAGCCGGAACAGGTTTGGGCGACCGTGCCGCCGGCTTGTCCCCCGGAGTCACAGGCAGCAGGTAGCGGTCCAGGTTGAGCTGGTCCAGGCTGGCCTGGAAACTCAGCCGGGCCGGCGCCGCCCCCAGGAACTGCCAGTCTCCCGCCAAGGTGCTGTCATCGAGCCCCAGGACGAGGCGCCCTTGGGCGCTGCGGCGGCCCACATCGGCCTGCAAGGCCCCGGAAATACTGATTTCAGGAAAGGGCTGCCGCAGCCATTGCGACTGCAGCACACGCCCGCTGCCCTCCAGGGCCCCGGCCTGCAGCTGTCCCGCGGCAAAGCTGAGGGGGGAGCTCAACTGCCCCTGCAGCTCCAGCCCCTGCCAGCGCCCGCTCCAGGAAAATCTGGCCGGTGAGGTTTTCCAGTCCTGGCCCGTCGCCTCCAGGCTGTCCATGTCGAGCTGGAGTTTCAGGGCGGGCTCCTCTTCCCCCCGGGCCAGGCGGAGCGCCAGTTGCTCCAGGCGGACGGCCCGGTCCTTCCACTCCAGACGCCCCAGGGTCAGCCCCCCCTCCAGGCGTGCCGCCTGCCAGAGCCCCTCCACCTGGAGGCTGCCTTGTTCCAGCAGGGATTCCCGGGCGCCCGGATGCAGCCGCAGACGTCGTATACCCAGTTCGCCCCGGGCCTGCTGCAGGCCGGCCCCCTGCCCCCGGAGCCCCAGGTTGAGTCCATCCAGCTGCAGCAGGTCCCCTTCCATATCCAGCCGGTAAAGGCTTTCCAGCCGCAGGTTGAGGAGGGTCCCCCCCTCCCTGAGCTGCCCGCCCATTTCCAGCTTACCCTGGGCCTGGCGCCCCAGTTGCCCGGTACGCAGGAAGACGTCCTCCAGGTGCAGATCCAGCCCCAGTTGCTGGTCCTGCCAGCTGAAACGGCCATTCAACAGGACCAGTTTTTCCATTTCCAGCACCAGGGGACTATCGGTGGCCTGCCGCTCTGCGAGCAGGTCATCGAAGTTGGTGCGGCCATCGGCGTGGCGGACGGCCCGGAGCTCCAGGTCCCGGACTTCCAGGCGGTTGAGCACCACCTTGCCCCACAACAGGGGCAGCACATCCACCGCGCCGCTGGCCTGGCCCAGGGCCAGAAATTCGCCCTTGCCGTCGGGGCCGGACAGGTGCAGGTCATGAAGTTCCAGCGCCAGGCGGGGAAAGAACTGCAATTCCAGAGGGCCGTCCAGGCGCAGCTCCCGGCCGGTTTCTGCCCGCACCCGGTCGATGGCCCCCTGTTTCAGGGCTTCCCCATCGAAACTGTAGGCCACGATCAGCACCACAAGCACCAGGAGGGCCGGTACCCCTGCCACCAGCCAAACCAGTCTGCGCTTCACCTTCTTGCTCTCCCTTGCATCCGGCCCTCGATTCTCCTTCATTCCGGCCGCCCAGTAAAAAGCCTCCCGAACCCCAGGGGGCGGGAGGCTGATCGCATTCCAGCCCAGGGCCGGAACGGGGGCTCAGTAGGGCATCAATTACCCTGGTTGCGCCGGTCTTCCTCGGCCTTCTTGCTGAAATAGCGGATGAAGAACACCGCCATGGCCAGAATAAAGCCGATGGTAAAGACACTCAGAAGCCCGATATCGGTGCTGAACAGTTCCTTCCAAGCCATATGTCACCTCCCAGTAACGTTAATTGACAGTTGAAAATCAATGATGGGGAAGTAATTGCAGGGGAGCATCGGCATTCAGCTGCCAGTCTCCCAACAAACGCCAGGTCAGTTCCTGGTCTTCGAGAAATACGTGCCAGCGGCCCCCGACTTCCGTTTCCAGGGTACCACTGTAAAAGCCCTGACCCGCATTGGTCAGCGCTATGGTCTGATCCATGCCGCCCCGGGTGGGGTGGCTGAGGCGCAGCACCAGTTGATCCGGCATGGATGTCGTGGGCGCCGCAGCGCTCAGGAACACCCGGATTTCCTTGCCGCTGCGCAGGACCTGGGCCTGCAGCCCCAGTTCCTGAGCAGCCTTGTCCCGATGAATGCGCTGATTCACTGCCAGGCCCTGCTTGTAGTAATCATCCTCCACCACACCATCGAAGGAGATCACTGCCAGCCAGATGGTCACCACACCCGCGATGATCACCAGGCCGGGGCCGGCCATGAGAATCCACGGCCAGGGCTCTTTGTACCAGGGTTGGGACAGGGTTTTCACATTCATCGGTTTTTCACTCATGGCATCAGGAAAGTGGTTTTCTCATGCACCGCCACCTTGGGATCATCTTCGGCAACCACATCGAAGAAAATCTTGTGGGAGCCCTTGGGGGCTGCTTCGGGCGGCACACGCACGTTAACCGTCACTTCCCGGTTCTCGGCGGGACCAGCCTCGACGCGCTGCTCGGACGCCAACTCGATGCCATCCAGGCCCGTCACGCTGATCCGGAAAGCACGGGAAGACTCGGCCACGTTCATCACCTTCATGGTGTAGACGTTTTCGATCTTGCCGCCTTCCACTTCCCGCGCCAGGGTGGAGCGGTCGCGGATGACGTCGGCCCGGAGCGGTATCCGGGTGGCAATGGACCAGGCCGTGGCGATGCAGATCAGGATCAGGATGACCGTGTAGAGGATGATCCGGGGACGCACGATGTGGCTCATCAGGCCCGTCCGGTCATACTTCTTGGCCATGGCGTTTTCCGAAGTGTAACGGATCAGGCCGCGGGGCATGCCCACCTTGTCCATGACTTCGTCGCAGCCGTCGATACAGGCGCCGCAGCCGATACATTCATACTGGAGACCGTTACGGATATCGATGCCGGTGGGGCAGACCTGGACGCAGATACCGCAGTCCACGCAATCCCCCAGCTTGGAGACATCCGCATTCTTCTTGCGCGCCCCCCGGGGCTCACCCCGCTCCTGGTCATAGGTGATCACCAGGGTATCCGGGTCGAACATGACCGACTGGAAGCGGGCGTAGGGACACATGTACTTGCACACCTGCTCACGCATGAAGCCAGCCATCAAGTAGGTGAAGCCGGCATAGAACAGGGTCCAGAAGATTTCCCAGCCACCAAAGCTGAAGGTGGGAATACTGGCGATCAACTCCTGCATGGGGGTGAAATAACCCACCAGGGTGAAGCCGGTCCACAGGGAGAACAGCAGCCAGAGGGCGTGCTTGATGGTCTTGAGGCGGATCTTGCGGCCATCCATGGGCCCCTTGTCCAGCTTGATCCGGGCCGGCCGCTCCCCTTCGATCTTGCTCTCTATCCACATGAAGATTTCCGTGTATACCGTCTGGGGACAGGCGTAGCCACAGAAAAGACGTCCCGCCACCGCAGTGAACAGGAACAGACCATAGGCAGAGAGAATCAGGAGAATGGCCAGATAGAACACATCCTGGGGCCAGAGCACCATGCCGAACAGATAGAACTTGCGCTCCACCAAATGGAACAGGACAGCCTGACGGTCGTTCCATTGAATCCAGGGCAGACCATAGAAGAGGAGCTGGGTGCCCCAGACGAATATCCAGCGCCAAGTCGCCCACCACCCGGTCACCGAGCGGATGTAGATCTTCTTGTGCTTTTCATAAAGGGAAACTGTCTTCCCTTCGTCCGGCCCGGGGGCCGGGGTGCTGTTCTCGAGGTTATCGTTCATTATTTATGTACCGTATCAGAATTGTACGAGGCGCCATTGTCGCGGCAGCCCCCCCATACAATTTTGATACAGATCAGTAGTCACTAATGTAATAGCCAAAGTAAAACGGGGCGGTTACCCGCCCCGTTCTTGCTCGCCTGAATTACTTGGTATTGCTCAGGCTATACACATAGGCGGTCAGCAGGTGCACCTTGGCCTCACCCAGGAAGTCCTTCCACGCCGGCATCTTGTTCTGACGGCCGTTGTTGATGGTTTCCATGATGGTGGCTTCGGAGCTGCCATACAGCCAGGTGCCATCGGTCAGGTTGGGGGCACCGACGGCATGCATGCCCTTGGCGTCCATACCGTGACAGCCGGCACAGCCTGCGGTCATGAAGGCTTCCTGACCCTTGGCGGCGCGCACGGCGTCGTTGCTCAGACCGGACAGGGAGCGGACATAGTTGGCCAGGTCCTTGACCGTGTCGGCACCCAGATGGGCGTGGGGAGGCATGACGCCCATGCGACCGTTGGAAATGGTTTCCACGATCTGGGCAGGCTCACCGCCATACAGCCAGTCGCTGTCGGCCAGGTTGGGGAAGCCCTTGGAACCGCGGGCATCGGCACCGTGACACTGCATGCAGTAGGTCAGGAACAGACGCTTGCCCATTTCCATGGCCTGCTTGTCGGCAGCCACGGCCTGGATGTCCATCTGCTGGAACTTCTGGTAGATGGGGTCGTACTGCTGGGCAGCCTTCTGCTGCTCACCCTTCCACTGGCCCACGGAAGACCAGCCCAGCATGCCCTTGAAGGAACCCAGACCCGGATAGAGGGCCAGATAAGCCAGGGCAAAGAACACGGTGATGTAGAACATCCAGCTCCACCACTTGGGCAGAGGGTTGTTGTACTCCTCCAGGGTTTCATCCCAGGCATGACCAGTGGTCTTGCCCACGGTGAAGTTGGCGGAACCCTGGCTCCAGAGGAACACGGCGCAGCCGATAACGCTGACCAGCACAATGCCGATCACGTAGAAGTTCCAAAATTCGCTGACGAAATCGCTCATATCTTTTTCCTTTGATCAACGGGGCCGGGAGGATTGCCCCGGCACCGAATCATCATCTTCCGCGAACGGCAGGTTGGCGGCCTCATCGAAGCCTTTCTTGCTGCCCCTGCTGTATGCCCATCCCACGATCCCGAGGAAGCAGAGCAAACCCAGGACCGTGATCAGGGAGCGGAAATCGTTGATATCCATGACCTTACTTGAAGTTCGACAAGGTGGTGCCGAGACCTTGCAGGTAAGCAATCAGGACATCTTCCTCGGTCTTGCCTTCCAGAGCCTGCTTGGCACCAGCGATTTCAGCATCGTCGTAGGGCACGCCGAGCTTGCGCATGGCCTGCATCTTGGCTTCGATGTCCTTACCCACGGTCTTCATGGCCGGGGTTTTCTCGAGCCAGAAGTAAGCAGGCATGTTGGACTCGGGCACTACGTCGCGAGGATTACGCAGGTGAGCGCGATGCCATTCGTCGGAATAGCGGCCGCCGACACGATGCAGGTCAGGACCGGTACGCTTGGAACCCCATTGGAACGGGTGGTCATAGACATACTCACCCGCCACGGAGTAGTGGCCATAGCGTTCGGTCTCGGCACGGAAGGGACGGATCATCTGGGAGTGGCAGTTGTAGCAGCCCTCACGCAGATACACATCACGACCGGCCAGACGCACTGCGTCATAAGGCTTCAGGCCTTCCACGGGCTGGGTGGTGGACTTCTGGAAGAACAAAGGCACGATCTCCAGCAGGCCGCCCCAGATGATCACCAGCAACGTGAAGATGATCAGAAGACCTACGTTCTTTTCAATTTTTTCCTGATTCATTATCAGTGACCTCCCTCTTAGGCGTGATGGGCAGCAGCTGCCAGCACGGGTGCATCTTCAGACTTGCCCGCAGCAATGGTCTTGAACATGTTGTAAGCCATGATGAACATGCCAGACAGGAACAAGACACCACCAATGAAGCGGATAGTCCAGAAGGGATAAGAGCCCTTGACGGATTCCACGAAGCTGTAGGTCAGGGTGCCATCAGCATTGACTGCACGCCACATCAGACCCTGCATCACACCGGAAATCCAGGTAGAAGCGATGTACAGCACCACACCGATGGTGGCGATCCAGAAATGCACGGTCATCAGCTTGACGCTGTACATTTCCTGACGGCCAAACAGGCGGGGCAGCAGGTAGTACAGGGAGCCGATGGACACCATGGCCACCCAGCCCAGAGCACCGGAGTGCACGTGACCCACGGTCCAGTCGGTGTAGTGGGACAGGGCGTTCACCGTCTTCACGGACATCATGGGGCCTTCGAAGGTGGACATACCGTAGAAGGACAGGGAGGTGATCAGGAACTTCAGGACCGGATCGTCACGCAGCTTGTGCCAGGCGCCGGACAGGGTCATGATCCCGTTGATCATGCCACCCCAGGAGGGAGCCAGCAGGATCAGGGAGAAGATCATGCCGATGGACTGAGTCCAGTCAGGCAGGGCGGTGTAGTGCAGGTGGTGCGGACCAGCCCACATGTAGGTGAAGATCAGGGCCCAGAAGTGCACCACGGACAGACGGTAGGAGTAAACCGGACGACCAGCCTGCTTGGGAACGAAGTAGTACATCATGCCCAGGAAGCCGGCAGTCAGGAAGAAGCCCACGGCGTTGTGACCGTACCACCACTGCACCATGGCATCCTGCACGCCAGCGTAGGCAGAGTAGGACTTCAGGAAGGTGACGGGGATGGCGGCGCTATTCACCAAGTGCAGCAGGGCAACAGCCAGGATCATGGAGCCGAAGAACCAGTTGGCCACGTAGATGTGGGACACGGTACGCTTGGCGATGGTACCGAAGAACACCACCGCGTAAGCCACCCAGACCAGGGTGATCAGGATGTCGATGGGCCACTCCAGCTCGGCGTATTCCTTACCCGCGGTGATACCCAGCGGCAGGGAAATGGCAGCCAGCAGAATTACCAGTTGCCAACCCCAGAAGGTGAAGGCAGCCAGCTTGTCGCAGAAGATCCGCGCATGGCTGGTACGTTGCACGCAGTAATAAGACGTGGCAAACAGGGCACAGCCACCGAAGGCGAAAATCACCGCATTGGTATGCAGCGGACGCAGACGGCCGTAGGACAGATACGGAGCAAGCTCCGGCAGGATGGCACTGAACATTTCCGGCCAGACCAGCTCGGCAGCAATGATGACACCGACCAGCATGCCTACAATGCCCCAGATGACGGTCATCACGGCAAATTGCCGTACGACCTTATAGTTGTATGTGGTTTGCGTTTCCGACATGGACCCACCTCTCGTTAAAAAAAAAGACTTGTACGCCACCACCCCAAAACCCAAGGCGGCGTATGGAACGGCATGCTATTTTAGCCGGGCACCAGGCCATTTGACATAGATCAACTACCGGACCCGGAGCGAGGAAATATGAGCCTTCCAGGCCGACGGGGCTGTTCCGTGGACAAAAAAAGGGTGCGTCGTAACGCACCCCAACCCCAACAGAGAAACAATCTGGCTCCTTGCGAAGCCACATTTACCTCGCGGTAAAGTGGAGCGGATTATGGCCCAGGCCCCGCCCCGGAATTTGACCCAGGTCAAAGGGGCGGCAGTTTTTCCCCGTCCCCGGCCTCCCCCTTGGCGACATCACCTTTGGGACGATCGTCGTCCATCAGCACCTTGAAACCCGGGCCCTCCAGGTCGTCAAACTGGCCACCCCGGACCGACATCCAGAACACCACGGCGATGGCAAACACCAGGACCACCGAAAGGGGAATCAGGAGATAGAGGATTTCCATCAGCGTTCTTTCTTCTGTATGCGCAAAGCGTTCAGGACCACCAGCAGGGAGCTGGCCGACATGCCGATGCCCGCCGCCCAGGGCGTCACGTGCCCCAGGGCCGCCAGGGGCAGGGCCAGGAAATTGTAGGCAAAGGACCAGAGCAGGTTCTCACGGATGACCCGCAGGGCAAAGCGGGCCCGCCGCACCCCGCGCCGCAGGTGATCCAGGTTTTCGGAAAGCAGCACCAGATCCGCCTGGGTCCGGGCCAGCTGGGCCCCCGCCCCCATGGCCACCGACACCTGGGCCTGGGCCAGCACCGGCGCATCGTTCACCCCGTCCCCCACCATGGCCACCACGGCGCCGCGGGACTGCAGTTCCACCACGGCATCGCGCTTGTCCCGGGGCGACATGGCGCCCCGCACATCAGTAATGCCCAACTGCGCCGCCACGCGACGGGCCACGGGCTCGGCATCACCGGACATGAGTACCACCTGGCATCCCCGGGCCCTGAGATCGCTGACCAGGCCAGCGGCTTCCTCGCGCAACTCGTCCCCGAGCCGGAAGAAGGCCAGCACCCCCTGGGCGCTGCCCAGGGCAATCACCGTATCGCCGGAAGCCTGCCAGCCGGCGGGCCAGGGCACCTGACCAGCCCCGGCCAGGGCGGCGGCATAATCGGGGCGGCCGATGCGCAGGCGCTGACCGCGCACCAGACCTTCCAGGCCCATGCCGGCCTCGGCCTGGACGCCACTGGCAGGCGGCAGGGTCACCTCCCCCGCCGCCTGACGCAGAGCCAGGGCGAGGGGATGCTCGGAGGCCTGCTCCAGGGCGGCGGCAGCCTCCAGGGCCACCTGACGCTCGCCCCCTTCCGGCACCACCACTTCCAGCAGGCGCATTTCCCCCCGGGTCAGGGTCCCGGTCTTGTCGAACACGAAATGGGTTGCCCGCGCCAGGGTTTCCACCGCGTGCCCCCGGGTCACCAGCAGCCCGTCCCGGGCCAGGGCCCCTGCGGCCACGGTGAGGGAAATGGGGGTTGCCAGGGCCAGGGCGCAGGGACAGGTCACCACCAGCACCGAAACCGTGATCCACAGGGCCCGGGAGGGATCCACCAGGTACCAGCCCAGGGCCACCGCCACGGCCACCAGCAACAGGCTGAACACGAACCACTGGGCGATCCGGTCGGCCAGTTCGACGATGCCGGGCTTCTCGGCAGCCGCCCGCTCCATGAGCCGGATGATGGCGGACAGGCGGGTGGCCTCGCCCACCTGCTCCACCTGCACGACCAAGGGACTTTCCATATTCACCGAGCCCCCGGTGACGGCGTCACCCGGCACCTTGGCCACCGGCCGACTTTCGCCGGTGAGCAAGGCCTCATTGGCGTTGCTGCGCCCTTCGACCACCCGGCCGTCGGCGGGAATGCTGTCCCCGGGCCGCACCAGCACGAGGTCTCCCACCTTCAGGTCGGCAACCACCACCTGCTCGGGCTCCCGCACTTCCGGGAAGCCGTTGAGCCGCTGGCAGAAGGCCGGCAACAGCTTGGCCAGGGCTTCGGTGACGCTGACCGCCTTCTGGCGCGCCGTCATTTCCAGATAGCGCCCGCCCAGCAGGAAGAACACGAACATGGCGACGGAATCGAAATAGACCTCGCCGCCCTGGGTCAGGGTGGCCCAGACGCTGGCCACGAAAGTCACCCCCACCCCCAGGGCCACGGGCACATCCATCCCCACCCGGCGCAGTTTCAGGTCGCGCCAGGCTCCTTTGAAGAAGGGGGCGGAGGAATACAGGACCACGGGCAGGGTCAGCAGCAGGCTGGCCCAGCGGATCAGGGTCTCGATGTCCATGGACATGTCACCCTCTCCCGCGATGTAGACCGGGATCGCATACATCATCACCTGCATCATGCCGAAGCCGGCCACCCACACCCGCCACAGGGCCTCGCGGCGCTCCTTGCGGGCCAGCTCCTCGTGCTTGCTGGCGTCGTAGGGATAGGCCCGGTAGCCGATGGCGGCAATGGCCGTCAGGATGTCGGACAGCTTGATGCGCTGACTGTCCCAGCGCACCCGGGCGCGGCGGGTGGCGTAATTCACGTCCACCCCGGTGACCCCGGGCAACTGTCCCACATGCCGCTCGTTGAGCCAGACGCAGGCCGCACAGGTGATGCCTTCCAGCATCAGGGAGGCCTCCAGCTCATGCTCCCCCAGCTCCTTGACGAAACTCTTCTGGAATTCCGCATGGTCGAACATGGCCAGCTGATCCAGCACCGCGGGCATGGCCTCCCGAGGCGATTCGGGCATGGCGTCCCGGGAGCTGTAGTAATCCTCGAGGCCATTCTCGACAATGGCCTGGGCCACGGCCTGGCAGCCGGCACAGCACATCTCCCGCCGCACCCCGCGAATCTGCACGGGAAAATCGGCGTCCTCGGGCATGGGCAGGCCGCAGTGGTAGCAGAAGGCATCCGCCACGGTTCCGGAGGCAGGCAGGGCTGAAGATTCGGGCATGGACATGGCGAGAGGGTTACCGGACATCCGCGAAAAGGTCCGCAGTATAAACCGGCGGCCCTCCTACCGGCCCAAACGTACCAAGATTGCTCTGGCTGCCCTGGAAAAACAGAAGCCCCCGGCGGACCGGAGGCTTCTGATGTATGTCCCAAGCGCCCGCCTGGCGGGCTTGATGCAAACTTGGTGCCGGATAGAGGAGTCGAACCCCCGACCTTCTCATTACGAATGAGCTGCTCTACCAACTGAGCTAATCCGGCAAGGCCTATAATTATAGGCTTTTCCACCCTGCCCAGGCAACGGGCAAACACGCCCATGAACCTGCTTCGTGCCCTCGCCACCGTCAGCAGCATGACCCTGCTGTCCCGCATCCTGGGTTTCGTGCGCGACTTCGTCATCGCCCGGACCTTCGGTGCCGGCATGCTGACGGATGCCTTCTTCGTGGCTTTCAAGCTGCCCAACCTGCTGCGCCGCCTGTTTGCCGAAGGTGCCTTTTCCCAGGCCTTCGTGCCCATCCTGGGGGAATACCGCAACCAGCAGGGAGAAGCGCGCACCCGGGAACTGCTGAACAACACGGCCACCGTCCTCTGTTTCGCCCTGCTCGGCATCACTTTGCTGGGAGTCCTGGCGGCGCCCTGGCTGGTATGGGCGTCCGCTCCCGGCTTCGCCGCCGAAGGGGACAAGTTCGCCCTGACCGTACAGCTCACCCGCATCACCTTTCCCTACATCCTGTTCATGTCCCTGGTGGCCATGGCGGCAGGCATCCTCAACACCTGGAGCCGCTTTGCCCTGCCGGCCTTCACGCCGGTGCTGCTCAACCTGAGCCTCATCGGCATGGCCCTGTTCGCCGCCCCCTGGTTCGATCCGCCCATCCTGGCCCTGGGCTGGGGCGTGTTCATCGGCGGCGCCCTGCAGCTGGCCCTGCAGTTGCCGGCCCTGGCCCGCATCGGCATGCTCCCCCGGATTTCCCTGAACCTGCGCCGGGCCTGGCAGGATGAAGGGGTTCGCCGCATCCTGAAGCTGATGGCCCCAGCCACCCTGGGCGTCTCGGTGTCCCAGGTCAGCCTGCTGATCAACACGGTATTCGCCTCCTTCCTGGTCAGCGGCAGCGTTTCCTGGCTCTATTACGCGGACCGCCTGATGGAGTTCCCCGCCGGCATGCTGGGGGCCGCCCTGGGCACCATCCTGCTGCCCTCCCTGTCCCGCTGCCACGCCACTGCCGATACCGAAGAGTACGGCCGCCTGCTGGACTGGGGCCTGCGCCTGACCCTGCTGCTGGCCCTGCCGGCGGCCCTGGGCCTGGCCCTGCTGGCCATTCCCCTGATCGCCACCCTGTTCCACCATGGCGCCTTCACCGCCGCGGACGTGGAACAGACCCGCCGGGCCCTGGCGGCCTACAGCCTGGGCCTGGGCGGGATGATCCTGGTGAAGGTGCTGGCCCCCGGCTTCTATGCCCGCCAGAACATCCGGACGCCAGTGAAGATCGCCCTGATCTCCCTGGCCGCCACCCAGGCCATGAACCTGCTGTTCGTGTTCGGCCTGAACCTGGCCCATGCAGGCTTGGCCCTTTCCATCGGCCTGGCCGCCTGCCTCAACGCCCTGCTGCTGTTCCTGGGCCTGCGTCGCCACGGGGTCTACACCCCTCAACCCGGCTGGACCGGGTTCTGCCTGAAACTGCTGCTGGCCCTGGGAACCATGGGCACCGCCCTGTGGTTCGGCATGGGCAGCGAACAGCTCTGGCTGACCTACAGCCTCCAGGAGCGGCTGATGCACCTGACCTGGCTGGTCCCTGCCGGCGCCGCCATTTATTTCGCTACACTAGGACTGTGCGGTTTCCGCCTGCGCGACTTCAAACGGCGGGCCGCTTCCTGACCACCGGAGGAGATCCCATGAAACTGAGCAGCAACAGCTTTGTCGACGGAGCCGCCATCCCGGGCGAATTCGCCTTCTGCGTGCCGGACGACGCCCATCACGTCAGCCTCGGCAGCAACCGCAACCCCCACCTGGCCTGGAGCGAGGTCCCGGAAGGCTGCCGCAGCTTCGCCCTGATCTGCTGCGACCCGGACGTACCCAGCCAGGGAGATGACGTGAACCAGGAAGGCCGGACGGTGCCCGCCGCCCTCCCCCGGGTGGATTTCTTCCACTGGGTCGTGGCCGACCTGCCCGCCACCCTGAGGGAAATCCCGGCCGGAACCTTTTCCAGCGAAGTGGTGCCCCGGGGCAAACCGGGCCCCACGGCCCCCCACGGCAGCCGCCAGGGCATCAACGATTACACCAGCTGGTTTGCGGGCGATCAGGACATGCGCGGCGACTACTATGGTTACGACGGCCCCTGCCCACCCTGGAATGACGAGATCCGGCACCGTTACGTTTTCACCCTTTACGCCCTGGACCTGGAGCAGCTGCCCCTCCAGGGCCAGCTCACGGGCCCGGCCCTGCGCCAGGCCATCCAGGGCCACGTGCTGGCCGAAGCCAGCCTGACCGGCAGCTACAGCCTGAATCCGACACTGCTGTAACAAAAAAGCGGGGAAATCCCCGCTTTTTTCATCCCATCCGGTTCAGACGCCCTGGTCGTTGGGGTTCTGCAACAGCCCCCGCAGCAGGTCCCCCATGGGGAGCTGCAGATTGAGCCCGGCAGGGGGCATGGGGGACTGGAACCAGCGTTCGTAAATCCGCCCCGCCTCGCCGCTGCGCATCAGGCCGGCCAGGGTCTCATCCACCAGCCGCTTCAGCTCCGGGTCATCCTTACGCATGGCCATGGCCAGGGGCTCGAAGGCCAGAGCCTCACCCAGCACCCGGTAGTTTTCCCGGTCCTGAGCCTGGGCCAGCAGCAGGGCGGCCGTTACATCGCTCACCACCAGGGCCTGGGCCTTGCCGGCCTGGAGCAGGGCAAACCCTTCCTGGGGCGAACGGGCGCCCAGATGCTGCAAGCTGGCCCCCTTCAGGCCGTTGGCCGTCTTCAGGTAGCGCTCCCCGGCACTGCCGGCCAGGCTCACCACGGTCTTGCCATTCAGGTCCCCCAGCTGGGCCACCTGGGCATCCCGGCGCACCAGGACCTGCATGCTGGAAACGTAGGTGGTGACGCTGAAGGCCAGCTGCTTCTGGGCGATCAGGGTATTGGCCACGGGACCGCAATCCAGATCCATCATGCCGTTGGCCAGCATCAGCGCCCGGGTGTTGGCACTCCCCAGCACCGGGACCACCCGGATTTCCTGACCGGGAACCCGGGCCTTGATGGCCTGCACCACCTGCTGGCACAGCTCCCATTGATAGCCCTGCACACCCCCCTTGCCATCGGCGTAGGTGAAGGGCTCGGCATTTTCCCGGTAACCCAGGTAAAGGGTGTGCAGCCCGGCGATCCGGCTCAGGGTGGGACTGCCGGCCAGTTCCTGGGCCCCCAGGCCGAGGCTGGCGCCAGACAGCAGGGCCAGAATGGATAGCTTCCAGAATTTCATGCTTGCGTCCTCCTCAACGGCCCACGGGGACCGCGGTTTCCCGCTGGATCTGCCACTTGTCGCCCACACGAACCCATTCCAGCACCTTGCGGGTGGTGTCGCTGTAGCTATTGGAACTGTAGCCCTGGATGAATTCGGCTGTGGCCGCATCCGGACCATCGACCCGGACCTTCAGGTCCTTGACGGTGACGCTGATGCTGCTCGGGCGGGTGACACGCAGTTCCCGCAGCTGGGCCCAGTCGTCCCGGGACACGCCGCCTTCAGGCGTGAAGGTGGACGCGTAGAAAGCCGCATAGGCCGGGTAATCCTGGCGTGCCCAGGCGGCTGCCCAATCGTTGACCCGCCGCTGGATCCTGGCCTCGGGAGTGCCCGCATCGCCACTCACTGGGGTGGCGCCCTTGACCGTGCTGTCGGCGGTAGCCGCCAGCAGCGCCATGGCCCGCCGGTTCAGCTCTTCCCGGTTACGCTCCGCCAGTTGCGGCGCCTCGGCCGGGCACAGGTCAGCGGGGTTCACCTGAGCCCGCTCATCCTGCTGGGGATCCTTGCCGTCATCGACGCGGCGCAGTTCCAGGGTGCTCAGCAGCTGCCCCATGCCGGCATAGGTGCGCAGGTAGGCCAGACTGCGGTCGATATCGGCATTGACGGCGGCACGGCGGGCGTCGAACAGCTCGTTTTCCGTGTCCAGCACGTCCAGCAAGGTGCGCTGGCCGATGTTGAACTGATCCCGATAGGCCTCCCGGGTCCGTTCCGTCATCTGCACCTGGGATTCCAGGAAAGCCAGCTGCTCCTGGAGCCGCTGGGTGTCGTTGTAGGCGATGGATACGGTCTGGCGCAGGTCGCGGCAGGCCTTCTCCCGCTGATCCAGGGCCACGTGACGCTGCTCGGCGTACTGACGGGTGCGGGCCTGGTCGGAACCGCCATTGAAGAGGTTGTAGTTGAGCACCAGCTCCACCACGTTGTCACGCCGCTCTTCCGAGGAGCCCAGGTAATTGGAGGTCCGGTTCTGGCTGGCCCGCAACTCCACCTTGGGATGGAAGGCCGACTTGCGCACATCCAGGTCGTACTGGGCCGCTTCCACGTTCTCCACCGCCGCCAGCAGGGCGGGGCTGGTCTGGAAAGCCTGCTGCAGGGCCTGGTCGGCTCGCCCCGGCAGACGCCCGGCCAGGCCTTCGGCGGCGAACATGTTCTGGGCCGGCGCTTCGCCCACGATGCGCTGGTAGCGGGCCGTCACATCATGGAGATTGGCCTGATCGGTGGTGAGGTTGACCTCGGCCAGGGCCAGGCGGCTGGCCGCCTGCTCCACATCCACCCGGCGCCCGACACCGGACTGGGCCCGCATCAGCAGCTGTTCGTAGGTGGCCTTGTGATAGACATAGTTATCTTCCGACAGGGCCAGCAGGAAACGATGGCGCAGCACGTCGTAGTAGGCCCGGGCCGCTTCCAGGGCCACGTTCTCGGAGGCATCCAGCAGCTCGTAGTAGCGGGTCAGCTTGGCCTTGCCCAGGCGCCGCACCTCGCTGGTGGTGCCAAAGCCGTCATAGACCAGCTGGGTCAGGCCGACCGAATAGGTGTTGCGATTGTAATTGGCATCGTTGCCGACGGAATCCGCCTGATTCAGGCGCTCTCGCCCGGTTCCGGCACTCAGATCCACCCGGGGCAGCAAACCGCCTCGGGCAACATCCACCATGTGCACCCCGGCCTGGAAGGCATGCCAGCGGGCCTGGACCTCCGGGTTCTGAAGCACGGCTTTCTGAACCGCTTCCTTGAGTGTAATGTGCTGTTGTGCCCAGGCACTGCCCCCCCAGAACAACGCCGCAACAGCAAAACTCAGCGCCTTGATATTTTGAGTTTTCATAAAGCTTTTCTGCTTTCCGGATTCGACGATGGCCTGGAGAATGAATTATTTTCAGCAATAAATCAATACACTACATATTACTTATTACTTTAGTTGTACTTATTAGAGATTGCTTTTTATCCGCCGCCACCTCTCACAAATACGCACACTCCTCCTGGCTGGCATATTTATGGCCGGGGGAGCCGCTCTGGCACTGGATTTTTCCCTCCTGGAAAGCCAGCTCCTGAGCCGTTTCGGCCCGGCACGGGTGAATTTACTGCGGGATTGGCAACAACTGCTGAATTCCGGCGCATCGGAACAGGAAAAATTGAAACTGGTTAACAGCTTCTTCAACCGCAACATCCAGTTTGACGATGACCAGAACATCTGGAACCAGAGCGATTACTGGGCCACTCCCCTGGAAACCATAGGCAAGGGCCGCGGAGACTGTGAGGACTTCGCCCTGGCCAAATACTATTCCCTGCTGCACATGGGCATTCCCATGAACCGCCTGCGCCTCATCTACGTCAAGGCTCGCCAGGGAAATCAGCAGCAAGCCCACATGGTGCTCGCCTATTACCCCCAACCCAATGCCACCCCCCAGGTGCTCGACAACCTGGACCCGAGCATCAAGAACGCCAGCCAGCGCCCGGACCTGACCCCGGTTTTCAGCTTCAACGGTGAAGGCCTCTGGCAGGGAACCGGCAACAAGGCTGCCAACAGCAAGTTTTCCCGTTGGCAGGAACTGCAGATGCGAGCCCGCTCGGAAGGGCATCGCTGAACCAAGGAATTCCGAGAGAGGAAACCATGTCCCTATCCCGACAACTCTGGCTTGCCATCATCACCCTGACCCTGCTGGCCTTCAGCGGCAGTTTCCTGCTCAGCACGCTGACGGCCCGCAACTATCTGGAAAACCAGCTGACCGTCAAGAATTCGGACAACGCCGCCTCCCTGGCTCTTTCCATGTCGCAGCAGGCCAAGGACCCGGTGACGGTGGAACTGCAGGTAGCAGCCTTGTACGACAGCGGCCAGTACGCCCTGATCCGGCTACGGGACCCGGATGGGCAGGTGATGATTGAAAAGGCCAGCCCCGGGGAAAAGACGGTCGTCCCCGAGTGGTTCAGAGCCCTTCTGCCCCTGGAGCCACTCCCCGGCCACGCCCAGGTTTCCGACGGCTGGACCCAGTTCGCCAGCATCGAACTGGTCAGCCAGGACAGTTTCGCCTATGAGGAGCTCTGGCGCGGCAGCCAGCAACTGCTGCTGTGGTTCCTGCTCGGCGGGGTGCTGGGCGGCCTGATCGGCAGCCTGATGCTGAGCCGCATCACCCGCCCCCTGCAGGAGGTGGTCACCCAGGCCCAGGCCATCACCCAGCGTCGCTTCACGAAAAAGCCCCTGCCCCGGATTCCCGAACTACGCAGCGTGGCCCAGGCCATGAACGACATGGTGGACCGCCTGAAAAGCATGTTCGACGAGGAAGCTGCCCGTCTGGAACAGGTGCGACGCCAGGCCAACCAGGACCCTCTGACCGGCCTCTCCAACCGCAGCTATTTCATGAACCAGCTGGAAGCCGCCCTGCAAAACGATGAGCTGCCCCCCGAAGGCAGCCTGCTGCTGCTGCGCATTGCCGATCTGGCGGGCATCAACCGGCGCCTGGGCCGGGAGGGCACCGACGAACTCCTGTGCCGCACGGCCCAGGCCCTGAACGCCCAGAGCACTCCCGAGGGCAGCATGGCAGCCCGCCTCAACGGGGCCGATTTCGCCCTGCTGCTGCCGGGCCAGACGGAAAACCAGCAGCTGGCGGAGAACCTGCTGCACGCCATGCAGAACCTGGCCGCCGCCGGCTGGGGCGAAAGCACCCCCATCGCCTACGTGGCCTACGGCCGCTATCAACATGGCGAGAGTCCCGGCCAGTTGCTGGCCCGGGTGGATAGCGCCCTGGCTGCGGCGGAAAGCGGCATGAGCGGCCGGGCTTGCCCGGCCAGCGACAGCAACACCGCCGGCACCACCAGCCAGCAGGACTGGCGCCGCATCCTGGAAGAAGCCATCCACAGCCAGCAACTGCGCCTGATCGAATTCCCGGTCAACACCACCCAGGGCAAGCTCATGCACCTGGAATGCCCCTTGCGCCTGCAAGCATGCGAAGGCGGCGAATGGCTGGCGGCCGGCAGCTTCATGCCCGTGGCCTCGCGCCTCAACCTGACTTCAGACCTGGACCTAGCCGCCATCCGCATGGCTCTGGAGCGCATCAAGGCCGGCATCCCCTCCGTGGCAGTTAACATTTCCGGGGAATCGGTCCAGGACCCGGACTTCCGCCGCAGTCTTGCGCAACAGCTGGGCGAACACCCGGAATGCCGGGACCGGCTCTGGCTGGAGGTGGCGGAGCCCGGCGCCTTCCAGCATTTCGAGGCATTCTCCCTGCTCTGCGAAAGCCTGAGACCCCACGGCTGCCACCTGGGCATAGAACACTTCGGCCGCCAGTTCAGTGACATCGGGCGCCTGCATGGGCTGGGGCTGGACTACCTGAAGGTGGACGCCAGCTTCATCCGCAACATCCACACTCAACCGGGTAACCAGGCCTTTCTCAAGGGCCTGTGCGGCATTGCCCACACTATCGGCCTGACCGTCATCGCTGAGGGGGTGCAGAACCCGGAAGAATTGGCAGCCCTGCCAGAACTGGGTTTCGACGGCGCTACCGGACCCGGCATCCGGCAGAACTGAAACACCCGGCCATCGACCAGGGCCGGGTGATCAGCAGCGGCACAAAAAGTAAAGCCCGCCATCCTGAGATGGCGGGCTTTACATTCAACCGGATCGGCTGCCGGGAAACCCCGGCCGCCCGATAAGGCAGAATCAGAAGGTGTGCATCATGCCGAACTGCAGGCCATCACGATAGCCCTGGCCGTAGGAACCACCGCTGTTGGAAGCGTCATTCAGGACGTTGCCACGCACCAGGGTCTTGCTGCCGGAACGATCGTTGTCGATGGTGGCGTAAGCAGCGTACAGGCTGGTCCGGTTGGACAGGCTGTAGTTGTAACCCACGGCCCACTGGCTGGAGTCACCGCTCAGGTCATCCAGCTTGGCCTTGGAGGTGTTGTAGGACAGCTTCACGGCATGCTTGCCGAACGGCACGGTGGCACCCACCATCCAGTTCTTGATCTTCAGATCAGGGGCACCAGCGATAGCGTCATCGATACGGGTATCGGCATAAAAAGCGGCCAGCTTGACCATGCCCAGATCGTAGGTACCGCCAACAGTCCAGTTACGCAGATCATCCAGACCAGTGGCATCGGCAAAGTTGATCCGGTGGTAGCTCAGACCCACGTCCAGAGGACCATTGGTGTAGCGGGGCAGAATGCCATACACGCGGTTGTTGTTGTCGCTGCCGCCGACCTGATCCTGGGCCACGCCGTTAGAAGAATAGGCTGCAGTCACGTTGAAACCAGAGAAGCTGGGGGAAACATAGGCCACCGCGTTGCTCAGACGGGGAATAACAGTCAGGTCGCTGCTGACATCGTTACCCACCACGTTCAGATAGGTGCCCACGGTGCCTTCGCCGAAGGGATCGATGGCGGTCAGGAAGGAGTACTGGGGGTTGTTCAGACGGCCAGCCACCACGGTACCGAAGCCACCGGTCAGGCCCACCATGGCTTGGCGGGTAAACATGTCACCGCCAGCGAAGGCATCATGCACACCAGTATCAGCAAGAAAGCCCATTTCCAGGGTGAACAGGGCTTTCACGCCGTTGCCCAGATCTTCGGTGCCCTTGAAGCCCAGGCGGTTGCCGTCGGAGAGGCCGGAATCGATGGCGCTCTGGCTCTTCACGCCCTTGAGCATGGCATCGCTACGATAGGAGTAGCCCATGTCGATGGCACCATAGATTTGCACGTTGGACTGGGCGAAAGCAGCGCCGGAAGCCAGGGCTGCGACAGCCAGGGCGATCAATTTCTTTTGCATGAAGAACTCCTTGAAAAAAATTTGGGAGGCAGGCCTGAGGCCCTTGTGCTGATTATTAGGTTGGTGACGAAACTCTCTCTCCCGTCAGCGGCCATTCTCCATAGCCCCCCTGGAAGCAACAACCAATAATTGCCCCCGCCCGACACCATAAAGGAGGCATGTAGCAAAATCGCAACAACCCGGTGCCAGGAAAGCAACAATCCTCCCCAAATTCCTGTTGCGAAAACACAACAGGAATCCACCCCTAGCGCAAAGTCATGCAAATGGCGCTTGCCCGTGACTATCGGCCTTTGCCAGAATCCAGGCCAACTTCTCAATCCGAGAGGTAAAGGTTGGCTAGGCCGGCAACGGCAAAGTCAAATCTCAAACCACTAAGGAGATTTATCAATGCAAAAGAAACTGATCGCCCTGGCTGTCGCAGCCCTGGCTTCCGGCGCTGCTTTCGCCCAGTCCAACGTGCAAATCTACGGCTCCATCGACATGGGCTTCTCCCATCGCGGTGACAACATTGCCGATGACGTCAAGAGCCAGAACGCCATCGACTCCGGTATCTCCGCCGGCAACCGCCTGGGCTTCAAGGGCACCGAAGATCTGGGCAACGGCCTGAAGGCCCTGTTCACCATGGAAGCCGGCTACACCGCCGACGTTGGCAACCACACCCAAGGCGGCCGCCTGTTTGGCCGTCAAGTGTTCGTGGGCCTGACCGGTGGCTTCGGTACCGCCATCGCTGGTCGTCTGTACACCCCCCACTACTCCTTCCTGAGCACCATCGACCCCTTCAAGGCCGGTACCGTTGGTCGCTACAACAACACCTACGGTTCCGATATCAGCGGCCTGCTGGATCCCGTGCGTGTTGACAACGCCGTGGCCTACGTTTCCCCCAGCTTCTCCGGCTTCAACGTGACCGCCGCATACTCCAACAACGCTGACGGCCAAGAAGCTGTTGGTAACGGCAGCCAACAGAACCGCGTTTACGCCATTCTGCCCCGTTACACCAACGGCCCCATCGACGTGGCACTGAACTACCACCAGATCAAGGCTGCTGACGGCTCTGGCGTGGATGACATCACCAACTGGCTGGTCGGCGGTACCTACGACTTCGGCATGGCCAAGCTGGCTGCCTTCTACTCCAGCAACAAGATCGACTTCGACAACACCAGCGACGACCTGAAGGTCAAGAACTGGATGCTGGGCGTGACCGTTCCCTTCGGCAAGCACGCTGTGATGGGTTCCTACAATTACTCCAAGGCCAAGCTGGCCGGTTCCGACGGCAAGGCCAAGCAATGGGCCCTGGGTTACACCTACAGCCTGTCCAAGCGCACCAACGTCTACGCCGCCTATGCTGACATCAGCAACGACGACGACGACTTCGTGCGCGTTGCCGACACCGGCGACTCCACCAACGCTGCTGGCGCTGGCTATCAGAACGGCTTCCAGTTCGGTGTGAAGCACACCTTCTAATCTCGTCTGACGAGACTCTGAAGACAAACGGGCGCTACGGCGCCCGTTTTTTCATGGCCGTAAAAAGCAGCCACAAAAAAACCACGCATCCAGGCGTGGTTTTTTTACTGCGGGCCATGCAACATGGCCCGTGGCGTTCTTCTTACACCGGGCCCCGGGACTCCCGCTTGGCATCGTTGCGGGTGGCGAGGGCGCCAGCCAGGTCGGTGCTGGGATACTTGGGCTTGAAGTCGGCAAAGGCCGCGTAGGCCGTGAGCACCTTGTCGGCTGCCGACTGGCCCTTGAAATCCGCCTTTTCCAGCCCCAGCAGATCGCACATCTCGTTCCAGGCCATGCCATCCTGCAGGGGAATCAGGTAGCAGCGATAGCCCTCCAGGGTCACCACCAGGGGATTGGGGATATTCACCACGAATAGCATCAGGATGGCATCGGGCTTGAGGTCGGCCTGATACTTGCCCAGCAGCTCGTGGATGTTGAGCACATCATCCAGGGAGCCGGAGAGCAGCTCCAGCTTGTCCCCGTCGGCCAGGGCCGTGGCCTGGCGCAGCACGGCATGGGGCGGCTTGCGGCGCCCCTGGGCGTCCCCCACCTCCCCTTCCACCAGCACCAGCTCACCGCGATAGGCGGCCTTGCCGGCAGTGCTGCAGGCTTCCTTGAAATTCATGTTGAACAGCAGTTGTTCCTGCTCGTAGCGATTGAACAGCATGACTTACTCCCTGTTTTGGTATTGAACAAACTAACCATCAGCAAGAAGCAAGCCACGCCACAAATCCGCCATAACCCCATGTAAACACTAAAGAATCTCGCGCGCACAAAGGCACCCCGCACTGTCGCAAAGCAGACAAAACCGGAGCTGACAGGGCTCAGCGATCCGCCAGCACCAGGCGCCGGGCCCGCACCGTCGCCGCCAGCCCTTCCAGCACGGTCAGACTGGCGTCCCAACCCAAACAGGCATCGGTAATGCTCTGGCCGTAGGCCAGGGCCTGGCCCGCCACCAGATCCTGGCGCCCTTCTTCCAGGTGCGATTCCAGCATCACCCCCATGATCCGCTCCTCCCCGGCGCGAAGCTGGGTCCCCACGGCCTCGGCCACCTCCACCTGGCGACGGAAGTCCTTGCGGCTGTTGCCATGGGACAGATCGATCATCAAACGCTGGGCCAGTCCGGCCGCCGCCAGATCCCGGCAGGCTGCCTCCACATGGACGGCATCGTAGTTGGGCTCCTTGCCGCCGCGCAGGATCACGTGACAATCCTCGTTGCCCGCCGTGGAGACGATGGCCGAATGACCGCCCTTGGTGACGGACAGGAAATGATGGGGAGCGCTGGCGGCACGGATGGCATCCACCGCGATCCTGACATTGCCGTCGGTGCCGTTCTTGAAGCCCACCGGGCAGGAAAGGCCGGAAGCCAGCTCCCGATGCACCTGGGATTCTGTGGTGCGGGCGCCTATGGCTCCCCAGGCGATCAGGTCGGCCGTGTATTGCGGGGTGATGGTGTCGAGGAACTCGGTAGCGCAAGGCAGGCCCAGCTCATTGATGTCCAGCAGGATGCGCCGGGCCAGGCGCAGCCCCTCGTTGATCTGGTAGGAGCCATCCAGGCGGGGATCGTTGATGAGGCCTTTCCAGCCCACGGTGGTCCGGGGTTTCTCGAAATAAACCCGCATCACCAGGATCAGCTCCTGCTGGAAACGCCCGGCCTCGGCCTGGAGCCGGCGGCCATAATCCAGGGCCAAGTCATGGTCGTGGATGGAGCAGGGACCGATCACCACCACCAGCCTGTCGTCGGCCCCGTGCAGCACCCGGTGGATGGCCTGGCGGGTGGCATAGGTCAGCTGGGCCGCCCCGGCCGAAGCGGGAAACTCCTTGAGCAGGTGGGCCGGGGATACCAGCTCCTTGATCCCGAGGATACGGACATCATCGATGGGGGTGACGCTGTGGGGCATGACGGTTTCCTGTAGAGGGTGGAAGCGGGATTCTAGCCCCGGCCTGCCCTCCAGGCACGCTCAGCCCGGTCTCGCAGTTCTGCTCAGCACCAGTAGGCCAGGATGGCGGTGGCGCCACCGCCCACCAGCAGGGCAGCGATTCCCCCCAGCAGGGCGTGCACGGCCAGACGCCGGCTTTCCCTTCCGTAGCGGCCCTTGCCCCGCTCGCCCAGGTAATTGGCCAGGTTGCCCAGGCAATACACCATGGCGATGGCGAAGAAGAACAGCATGTACATCAGCCCCAGGTACTGGGGATTGCTCAGGGTACGGCAGTGGCGCAGCTGCACCCCGAGCAAGTGCATCAGGCCGTCGTAGCGCAGGGCGATGCGCATGCCGAAGAACATCACCACCCCGAAGGCGGCCAGCACGGCGATGACGATCCAGGTGGAAGGCTGCAGGAACATGCGCCAGATGAGGCGCAGCTCGTGGGCCACCTCATCGAAGAATTCCCCCAGCCAGCGGATCACGCCGAGGTACCCCCCACCGTGATGCCGTCCAGGCGCAGGGTGGGCTGGCCCACGCCCACGGGAACGCTCTGCCCCTCCTTGCCGCAGGTACCGACCCCCGGGTCCAGCTTCAGGTCATTGCCGATCATGGAAATCCGGGTCATGGCATCGGGGCCATTGCCGATCAGGGTGGCCCCCTTGATGGGCGTCGTCACCCGGCCATCCTCGATCAGGTAGGCCTCGCTCATGGAAAACACGAACTTGCCGCTGGTGATATCCACCTGGCCGCCACCGAAGTTGGCCGCATAGATCCCCTTCTGCACCGAGCCCAGGATCTCCTCCGGGTCCTTGTCCCCGGCCAGCATGTAGGTGTTGGTCATGCGCGGCAGGGGCAGGTGGGCGAAAGACTCGCGCCGGCCGTTGCCGGTCAGGGGCACGCCCATCAGGCGGGCATTGAGGCTGTCCTGGATGTAGCCCTTGAGGATGCCGTCCTCGATCAACACCGTGGCCTGGGT
The DNA here is from genome assembly GCF_000429665.1 of Azovibrio restrictus DSM 23866. GTDB lineage: Bacteria > Pseudomonadota > Gammaproteobacteria > Burkholderiales > Rhodocyclaceae > Azovibrio > Azovibrio restrictus. The sequence continues at coordinate 100,904 of NZ_AUCH01000016.1, read as the reverse complement.
GGGATTGCCCTCATCGTCGATGGAGAGCGAGCCGCGCCGATCCGGCAGGGTGCCGTCGTCCATCACGGTGACCCCGGGGGAAGCCACCCGCTGGCCCACCCGGCCCGAGAAGGCTGAGCTGCCCTTGCGGTTGAAATCCCCCTCCAGGCCGTGACCCACGGCCTCGTGCAGCAGGATGCCAGGCCAGCCGGAACCGAGCACCACGGTCATCTGCCCCGCCGGGGCCGGCCGGGCGTCGAAATTGACCCGGGCCTGGTGCACCGCCTGACGGGCATAAGCCTGCAGCACCGGATCGCTGAAATAAGCGTAATCGAAACGCCCGCCGCCGCCTGCCGCCCCCTGCTCCCGGCGCCCCTGGTCCTCGATGATGACGCTCACCGAAACCCGCACCAGGGGCCGCACGTCGGCCGCCAGACGGCCGTCGGACCCTGCCACCAGGATCACCTCCCACTCCCCGGCCAGGCCCGCCATGACCTGCACCACCCGGGGGTCCTCGGCCCGGGCAAAGGCTTCCAGGCGCTCCAGCAGGCGCACCTTGGCCTCGGCCGGCAGGGAGGCGAGGGGATCGGCATCCGCATACAGGGGCGGCGGCAGGGGGCGGGCCCCCATCACCGGCAGCCGCCCGTCCTGGCCGGCGGCGCCGATGGCGCGCACGGCGGCGGCGGCATCCCGCAGGGCCAGCAGGCTGATGTCGTCGGAGTAGGCAAAGGCGGTCTTCTCGCCGGCGATGGCGCGCACCCCCACCCCCTGGTCGATGTTGAAACTACCCGACTTGACGATGCCTTCATCCAGGCTCCAGGACTCGGAACGGGAATACTGGAAATACAGGTCGGCGTAATCCACCTGGTGCCCCATGATCTGCCCGAATACTCCGGCCAGGGCGCCGGCATCCAGATCGTAGGGGGTCAGCAGCAGGCGCTCGGCCTGGGCCAGGTGGGAAGAGGAAGTGGCGCTGCTCATGATGCTCCTTCTGGGGCTTCCAGTGGGAAGCCCATGGTTCTGTGCCCCAGGGCCGGCAATTGCCGGCGCACCGCGGCGATGCGTTCGTGGTCCAGCTCGGCGATCACCAGTCCCGGCCCCTTGGCCTTGCGGTCCAGGATTTCGCCCCAGGGGTCGATGATCATGGTGTTGCCGTGGGTCAGGCGGCCGTTTTCATGGCGCCCGCCCTGGCCCACCGCCAGCACATAGCACTGGTTTTCGATGGCCCGGGCCCGGAGCAGGATCTCCCAGTGGGCCCGGCCGGTGACTTCGGTGAAGGCGGCCGGTACCAGGATCAGGTCCACCGGGCCCCAGTGCCGGTACAGCTCGGGAAAGCGCAGATCGTAACAGATGGACAGCCCGACCCGCCCGAAGGGGGTTTCCAGGGCCACCGGGGCCTGCCCGGCCTCGATGCTGGCGGCCTCGTCGTAACGCTCGCTGCCATTGTCGAAGGCAAACAGGTGGATCTTGTCGTAACGGGCCACGCAGGTCCCGGCGGGATCGAACACCAGGCTGGAATTCAGCATGCGCCCAGGGTCCCGGCCGAGCAGGGGAATGGAACCGGCAAACAGCCACAGGCCGTAACGGCTGGCGGTCTCGGCCAGCCAGTCCTGGATCGGCCCCTGCCCCAGGGGCTCCCGGGCCGCCAGCCGGGCCCCGTCGTCGGCGCCGATCAGGGGAAAATATTCGGGCAGGGCCACGGCGCCCGCCCCCTGATCCACCGCCTCGGCCACCAGCCGGCCGGCGGCGACCAGGTTTTCCGCCACCCGGGGGCCGGAAACCATCTGCAGGCCAGCGATGCGCAGCTTGCGGGGGCTCACGGCTGGGCCTCCTGGGGTTTGTGCTCCACCTTGTCCACCTGGGGCTGAGCCCAGCTACCAGTGACCCGGTACTGGAAGCCGAAAGCCTTGTTGAGGGGATTCTTCAACAGGTTCTGGGCCAGCAGGGCCGCAGCCCCCACCACGGGATTGATGGCCACCGCCGCGCCCACGGCCGCCACGCCGCCCAGCTCGGGCTGCACGGTGACCAGCAGGTTCTGGGTCTCCTGTTTCATGTCCACCGTGCCGTTCATCAGCACCTCGCCCGCCGGGCCGTCTATCTTCAGGTCCCCGTCCGTGTGCATGATGCCTCCCTTCAGCTTGAGTTTGGCCTCGATGGAGTCGTAGGCAAACCCGTCGCTAAAGATGTCGCGGAAGTCCAGGGTCAGGCGCCGGGTCACGGACTGCAGGGAGAGCAGGCCCAGGAGCTTGCCCACCCCGGGCTCCACCTTGGAAAACTGGCCCTTGGCGGCTTCCAGCTGCAGGGTGCCGCCCAGGGTGGCGGGGTCGAAGGCCACCGGCGCCCCGGCCCAGTCCAGCTTGCCCGCCAGCTTGGCCGTGCCACCCCTGATGGCGCCCGGATAGCCGAGGCGGCCCAGGAGCCCGCCGGTATCGCTCACCTGGAGCTGGAAATCCAGCTGGGTGCGATTGGCGGCCCCGGTCTCCCAGACCCCGTTGCCGGTCAGGCGGCCATCCTGGTTGTCGATCAGGATCTGGCGCAGGTTCCAGCGGCCCCCGGCATTTTCCGCCTTCAGCTCCAGGCGGCCGAAACGGCGCTGGCCCACGACGAAATCCCCCACCTTGATGTCCATGCCCGGCAGACTTTCCAGCAGGGCGGAGTCGGCCGCCCCGTCCTGGCCCGATTCCAGGCGCAGGCGTTTCAGGTCGGCCGTCACCGTGCCCTGACCGGTGCCGTCCCAGGACAGCTCGCCCACGGCTTCCCGGGCCGCCACCAGGATGCGCCAGCGCTGACCATCGGGACGCAGACGCAAGCTCACCTCGCCGAAGGGCCGGCCGAAGGCCGTCAGCTCCCGAGCCTGTACGGCCACCAGGTTCAGGGGCAGCCCCCCTTCCCGGGCCGGGCCCGCGGCTCCGCCCAGCAGTAGCCGCCACTGGTCCAGGTCGATACGGTCCTGGTTGACGAACACGCTCAAGCCCCGCTCCGGCAGCTGGGCCGTCTGGCCGATGCCGAGCACGCCCCGCTCCAGGACCATGGCCTCACCCTGCTGGCGGCGCAGCAGCTGACCTTCCAGCACCTTGCCCAGGCTCAGGTGGACCTGCTCCCGGACCGGTCCGCCATGGCTGTCGGGGGTCGATTTCTGCAGGCGCAGGGGCAGGCTGTCGGCCGCCGGCTTGTTGAACGGGGGCGGCAGGCTGGAACTGAGGCCCTGGAGACTGGAAGTCACCAGGAAGTCCGCATTCTTCTTGCGCACCTTCACCTCCGCCTGCCAGCTGGAGGTCCCTGACAGGCTGTCGAACAGGGGCAGGTTGAAATGGCGCTTCAGCTCCCGGGCGGTAAAGCCGCCGCCCGCCTTGATGTGCACGGCACCAGCCTCGGACAGGGCCTTCAGCTGCATGGGCTGACCCAGGAAGGTGCCGCGGATGTCGGGCGCATTGACGGCGCTTTCGGTGAAGTCCAGGCGCCCCTGGACGGCGCTGGCCGGGGGCAGGCCGGGCACGAACACCACCTGGTTGTTCTCGAAGTGGTAGCGGCCCCGGATGCGGGTGTCGTCCACATGGCGCAGGGGCAGGTCCAGCTCCAGGGCCAGGCGGCCGCTGCCCTGGGTGCTCATGCCCTCGGTGAAGTGGTCGATGGTGGCAGCCACCGGACTCTTGTCGATGAATTTCAGGAACTCCGCCGTGGGCCCGGAAGCCAGCCCGCGCACCAGCAGCATCTCCTCGCTGGCCTCGAAATCGGGAATTTCCACCGAGGTTTCCCCCAGCCTGGCGCCCAGGATGCGGCCCGCGTGGGCCTGGATGCGCATGCCGATGCCAAAGCGCATGTCGGCATCCACCCCTTCGATCACGGGCCAGTCGCGCCCGTAGTGGATGGTCACATCCTTGGCCTTGGCGGTGATCAGGAACAGGCCGGTGGCCGGGTCCCGGAAGGGGAAGTCCTTGAGATTGCCCTTCAGGGTCAGCCGGGCATCGCCGCCGGTACCGGCCAGCAGCCCCTGGCGCAGCCAGGCCGGCACGTCGGCATTGACCGCCTTGGGAATGTAGCGCCAGGCCTCGCTGGCCTGGGCCCGGGAAATGCCGCCCTGCAAGTCGATCAGCCCCGGTCCGTCCGGCAGGGTGCGGTAGCTGCCGCTCACATGGCCATCCGCATGGGGGCCGCTGAAATCCAGGCGTCCGATCTGCACTTCCAGCCCTTCGCCGGCCTGGTCCTTGACCGGCCGCCAGTCCACCTGGGCCAGCAGGCGCTCCAGGGGAATATCCGGCTCGGCAAAGACGGCGGGCAGGTCCAGGGCCGAACGGCGGCTGTCCAGGCTCAGGCGCCCCCCCTGCTCGCTGGCCTCCACCTGGCCCACCAGGCCTCTAGCGCCGGGCACCACGCCGTCAGCCTTCAGGCCCAGGCCTTCGAAAGCCGCCTTGAGGCTGTATTTCTTCCACTCGCCGCCCCGGGCGTCCCAGCTCATCTGCAGCTGGCGCACCCGGCCCTGGGGCTGGTGCCGCTCCAGCAGCTGGCGGCTGGTGGCATCCAGGGGCAGGTGGGCGGCCAGGCCGGCCAGCACCCCCAGGTCGAAACCATTGGCCCGCAGGGAGCCCTGGCCCGGCTGCCCGCTCTGGCCCCGCCACTCGCCGGCCAGATCCAGGGGCTCCAGGCGCAGGCCGTTGCGGGTGTCCAGGCGCAGCTGGCGGGTCTCCAGCTGCAGGAACCCCGGGGCCTGGGCCAGCTTCAGGCGGCCATCCAGGTGGGCCAGGTCCAGTTCCGGCAGCTCCGGCGCCAGGCGCAGGCGCAGATCCTGGAGGGCCAGGTCGGCGGTGGCCTTCCAGGCCCCATCCTCCCGCCCGGCCCAGAGCTGCAGCCCGCCCCGGCCTCGGGGCAGGGCCACCGGGTAATCCACCCAGGCGTTCCAGGCGGCCAGGTCCACGTAATCGAGGCGGGTGTAGAGGTCACCCCGCCAGGCTTCGGGGCTTTCCCCGGCATCTCCCACCAGGTCGCCGCGCACGTCGAGCCGGGCCGCCAGGGCCGGGGGCGGCAGGGCGGAAAGGCCGAAGCGGTGGTGGGCGCCCCGGTTGTGCAGCTCGAACTGCAGGTCTTCCAGGACCAGGGGCGGCGCCCGGCGCAGCTCGTCCTCCCAGGCCACGGTGGCGTTGCGGATGCGGATGCGGGTCTGCTCCAGGACCCACTGGAGGCCCCGGCCGTCCCCGGGCCCGGCGGTAGAAATGCCGGCCACGAAAATCTCCCCCTGGCTGTCCCGGCGGATCTGCAGGGCCGGACGCTCCAGCACCAGCAGGGCAAACAGGGGTTCGCCCCGCCACAGGCTGCGCCAGGACAGGACGGCCTCGACCCGCTCCAGGGTCAGGGCCGGATCTCCCGCCGGATTGAGCAGGCGCACGTCGTCCAGCACCAGGGTGGGGTTGAGGCCGGTCCACCGGGCCTCCAGGTGAGCGGCGCTGACCGGCAGCCCCAGGGCTTCGCTGGCCGCCGCCTCGATGTCGCCCTGGTAGCGGTGAATCTCCGGCAGCACCCCGTAGCGCAGCACCAGCACCAGCACCGTGAAGGCCAGATACAAGGCGAACAGGCTCCAGCCCAGCCAGGCCAGGGTCGTGCGCACCCGCTTCCGGGCCAGCCAGGGCCAGAGGAAGTGCAGACGGTGATACCAGGCGGCACGCAGTTCCGGGGTGATCAGATTTGCCAAGGAATTTGCCAGGAGTTTTGCCAATCCGGAGAAAGGCTCTCTAAAATGGTCCGACTAAATAACAGGGTGCGCCATTTTATCCCGAGCGCCCCCGCCGCCCCTGGAAAATCCATGGAAAACATCCTCGAGCCCCGCTGGGCCCCGGCCCTGGCCCACAGCCAGTACCTGCGCCAGCTCTTCAACGCCCGCCCCGAACTACCCGGAATCCTGCAGCAACACTGGCTCCACCCCCTGTCCGAAGACCTGCTCCACAGCGCCCTGCGCCCCGAGGCCGGGGATGAGGAAATCCTGAAACGTCAGCTGCGCCGCCTGCGGCAGCAGGCCATGGCCCACCTGGAACTGCGGGACCTGTGCGGGCTGGCCTCCCTGGCCGAGGTGGTCGAGAGCATGACCCTGCTGGCCGACGTCACCACCAACGTGGCCCTGGACTACCACCACCGGCAGCTGGTGCAGACTTACGGGGAACCCCTGGACCACCAGGGCCGGCCCCAGCGCCTGCTGGTGATCGGCATGGGCAAGCTGGGCGGGCGGGAGCTCAATGTCTCCTCGGACGTGGATTACATCTTCATCTATCCCGAGGACGGGGAAACCGCCGGGCCGAAAAAGATCGACAACTTCGATTTCTTCAACCGCCTGGGCAAGCGCCTGATCGCCGCCCTGGGGGAAGTCACCGGCGACGGCCAGGTGTTCCGGGTGGACATGCGCCTGCGCCCCAACGGGGACTCCGGTCCCCTGGTCTGCTCCCTGGACGCCCTGGAGAACTACTTCATCACCCAGGGCCGGGAGTGGGAGCGCTACGCCTGGATCAAGGCCCGGGTCATGAACACCGGCGCCAATGCTGCCGGCCACCAGGCCGAATGGATGGCGGCCCTGGGCAAGGTGTCCCGCCCCTTCGTGTTCCGCAAGTACCTGGATTTCGGCGCCATCAACGCCATGCGCGACCTGCACGCCCAGATCCGCCGGGAAGTGGCGAGGAAGGACATGGCCGAGCACATCAAGCTGGGCCCCGGGGGCATCCGGGAAATCGAGTTCATCGCCCAGGTGTTCCAGCTGATCCGCGGCGGCCGGGACCCGGGCCTGCAGATCCGCCCCACCCTATCGGTGCTGAAGCAGCTGGCAGAACGGGGCACCATCCGGAAGGAGACGGAGGCCGAACTTGCCGACGCCTACCAGTTCCTGCGCCGCCTGGAACACCGGCTCCAGTACGTGGCCGACCAGCAGACCCACATGCTGCCCGAAGGCGCGGCGGAGCAGGCCCTGATCGCCGCCAGCATGGATTTCCCCGACTGGGCCAGCCTGCTGGCCGTGCTGAACGGGCATCGGGAAAAGGTGAACAGCCACTTCGAAGCCATCTTCTCGGACCCGGAAGAAGGCGAGCATCCCCTGGCCGGGCTCTGGCTCGGCCCCATGGAAACGGAGCTGGCTCAGGAACGCTTGGGGGAACTGGGCTACCGCCAGCCGGCCCGGATCTGGGAGCGCCTCGAAGCCCTGCGCCACTCGGGCCGCTACCAGCAGCTGCCGAGCAGCAACCGGGAACGGCTGGATGCCGTGGGACCCCGTCTGCTGGAAATCGCCCGGGCCGCCCCGGACCCGGACCTGGTCCTGACCCGGGGCCTGGACTTTCTGGAAACCATCGCCCGCCGGGGCGCCTACCTGGCCCTGCTGCAGCAGTATCCCCAGGCCCTGCAGAAGGTGGCCGACATCGTCGGCGCCTCCTCCTGGGCCGCCGTCTACCTGAACCGCCACCCCATCCTGCTCGATGAGCTCCTGGATGCCCGCCTGCTGGAGGTGGCCACCGACTGGCCCGCCTTCCGCAGCGACCTGGAGCGCCGCCTGGCGGAGGCCGACGGGGATACGGAACGGGAGATGGACCTGCTGCGGGAAATGCACCACGCCCAGGTATTCCGCCTGCTGGCCCAGGACCTGGCCGGGCTGCACAGCATCGAGCGCATCTCCGACCACCTCACCGAGCTGGCCGAAATCATGGTGGAGACCACCCTGCGCCTGTGCTGGGCCAAGCTCAGGAACCCGCACCGGGCCCAGCCGGCCTTCGCCATCATCGGCTACGGCAAGCTGGGTGGGAAGGAACTGGGCTACGCCTCGGACCTGGACCTGGTGTACCTGAGCGACGAGCGGGACCAGGACCCGGCGGCCCAGCAGAACTACACCCGCCTGGGTCAGCGCATCAACACCTGGCTCTCCAGCCAGACCCCCGCCGGCCTGCTGTTCGAAACCGACCTGCGGCTGCGGCCCAACGGCGACTCGGGCCTGCTGGTGTGCAGCCTGGAAGCCTTCCGGGAATACCAGCTCAAGGAAGCCTGGGTCTGGGAGCACCAGGCCCTGACCCGGGCCCGCTGCGTGGCCGGGGACCCGGAGCTGGGCCGGCGCTTCGAGGCAGTGCGCCGGGAAATCCTCTGCCAGCCCCGGGACCTGGCCAGACTCCGGGAGGAAGTGCTGGCCATGCGCCAGAAGATGCTCGACAGTCATGGCAGCAAGGAGCCGGAACTGTTCGACCTGAAGCAGGACCCGGGCGGCATCATCGACGTGGAGTTCATGGTCCAGTACCTGATCCTGGGCCATGCCCACCAGTACCCGGAACTCACCGCCAACCTGGGCAACATCGCCCTGCTCAGGATGGCCGCCGAGCTGGGGCTGATTCCGGCCGAACTGGCCGATGGTGCCCGCAACGCCTACCGGGAATACCGGCGCCTGCAGCACGTCAAACGCCTCAACGATGCGCCCAAGTCCCGCCTGCCCCGGGAAGGGGTAGAAAGCCACATCACCGCCGTCACCGCCCTCTGGCACACCCTGTTCGCGTAAAGGAGCCCCCATGAGCACGCTGGAACAAAACCGTCCCCCCCACCCCTGGCAGTTCTTCCGCGTCGGCGGCTTCGACCAGGTCAAGCTGGAAACCTGGGCCGACCTGGCCCGCCTGGCGGAACTGGACCAGAAGCTCTGGGTGGCCCTGTCGGTGCCGGCCCGGGGCCTGGCCCTGGACGAGAAGACCCTGGCCCTGGTGGACACGGACGGGGACGGCCACATCCGCCCGCCGGAACTGCTGGCCGCCCTGGACTGGGCCGGCGCCCGGCTCAAGCACAAGGAAGTCCTGGTCCAGGGCAGCCCCGCCCTGGCCCTGGAATGGCTGGATGCAGCCGCCCACCCGGCCCTGCGGGCCGCCCTGGAACACATCCTGGCCGGGCTGGACAAGGCGGGCGCCACGGAAATCAGCGTGGCCGACACCTGCGAGGCCGTACAGCGCTTCGCCGCCCAGCCCCTGAACGGGGACGGCATCGTCACCCCCGCCAGCACGGAAGACGCAGAGCTGGCCGCCCTGATCGGCGACCTGGCCAGTGCCTACGCCGGCCCCCTGGACCGCAACGGTCAGGCGGGGGTGGATCAACCCCTGTACGAACGCTTCCAGGCCGAGCTGCAGCAGCTCAACGCCTGGCAGCAGGCCCCCGCCCGGGAACCGGGCTGCCAGCCCCTGGGGCCGGCCACCGCTGCGGCCGGCGCCGCCCTGGCCGCCGTGGCCGCCAAAATCGACGACTACTTCACCCGTTGCCGCCTGGCGGCCTTCGACCCCAAGGCCGGCGCCCTGGTCAATGGCGCCGAGGAGCAGTTCAAGGCCCTGGGCCTGCAGCAGCTGGACGAGAGCAGCGCCGCCATGGCCGCCCTGCCCCTGGCCCTGGTGGAGGCAGGCCGCCCCCTGCCCCTGAGCAATGGCATCAATCCGGCCTGGGGCGCCGCCATGGCTGCCTTCCGGGAACAACTGGTGCAGCCCCTGCTGGGGGAGCGGGAAACCCTGGACGAGGCCGGCTGGCACAGCCTCTGCCAGACCATGGCCGCCTACCAGGCCTGGCAGGCGGCCCGGCCGGAGAGCCCCCTGGGAAGCTGGGAGCCGGCCCGGCTGGAAGCCCTGGCGGACGGTGACCTGCCCGCCCGGCTGCAGGCCCTGATCGCCGCCGACCAGGCCCTGCAGCCCGAGGCCGAAGCCATCGCCGCCGCCGACCAGATCACCCGCTACGTGCGGGACCTGCCCCGGCTGGTGCACAACTTCGTGGCCTTCCGGGACTTCTACAGCCGCCAGCAGGCCGCCGCCTTCCAGGCCGGCACCCTGTACATCGACGGACGCAGCTGCGAACTCACCCTGGAAGTGCTGGACCCGGCCAGACACGCCAGCCTGGCCGGCCTCTCAGGCCTCTACCTGCTGTATTGCGACTGCAGCCGGGCCGGGGCCAGAAAGCAGATCGCCGCCGCCGTCACCGCCGGGGATGCGGATCAGCTGCTGGTGGGCCGCAACGGGGTGTTCTACGACCGGGACGGCCAGGACTGGGACGCCACCGTGAGCCGCATCGTCGAGCACCCCATCAGCCTGCGCCAGGCCTTCTGGTCCCCCTACAAGAAGGTGGCCCGGCTGGTGGCGGAACAGGTGCAGAAATTCGCCGCCGCCAAGTCCAAGGGCGCCGATGAGCTGCTCGCCGCCAAGACTGCGGCCGCCGCCCCGGCAGCCGAAGCCCCCAAACCCGCGCCCTTCGATGCGGCCCGCTTTGCCGGCATCTTCGCCGCCATCGGCCTGGCCCTGGGCGCCCTGGGCACGGCCCTGGCCTCGGTGGTGACCGGCTTCCTGGGGCTCAAGGCCTGGCAGATTCCCCTGGCCCTGGCCGGCATCCTGCTGCTGATTTCCGGCCCGGCCATGGCCATGGCCTGGTTCAAGCTGAGGAACCGCAGCCTGGCGGCCCTGCTCGATGCCAACGGCTGGGCGGTGAATGCCCGGGCCCGGATCAACATTCCCTTCGGCACTGCCCTGACCCAGCTGGCCCGCCTCCCCGAAGGAGCCAGCCGCAGCCGCCAGGACCCCTACGCGGAACAGAAAAGCCCCCTGGGCCTGTTCATCGTGATCGGCATCCTGCTCACCCTGCTGGTCCTGTACCTGACCGGCCACCTAGGCGCCTGACCCGGCCCGGCCCCTGCGGGGGCCGGACTATGCCAGAATCCGCCCCCATGCATACCACAGCCCCCCGCCCCATCCGCCGGCTCACCGACCCGGCGCCCCACTCGCCCCGGGTGGAAATCCTCGATCAGACCCTGCTGCCCCATGGCCAGCGCTGGCTGCCCCTGCAGGACCTGGCCGCTGCCGCCCACGCCATCCGTACCATGCAGGTGCGTGGCGCGCCCCTGATCGGCGCCACCGCGGCCTACGGCCTGGCCCTGGGCCTGGAGGCCGACGCCAGCGACCAGGGCATGGCCGCCGCCGCCGCCCGGCTGGCCGCCACCCGCCCCACGGCGGTGAATCTGGCCTGGGCCCTGGGACGGATGCTGGCCTGCCTGGCGCCCCTGGAGCCCGCCGCCCGGCCGGCTGCCGCCTGGGTGGAGGCGGACGCCATCGCCGAGGAGGACGCGGCCCAGAACCGGGCCATCGGCCAGCACGGGCTGGCCCTGCTGCGCCAGCTGCCGCGCCGCCCGGATGCGCCCCTGCAACTGATGACCCACTGCAATGCCGGCTGGCTCGCCACCGTGGAACAGGGCACGGCCCTGGCCCCCATCTACGCGGCCCAGACGGCGGGCCTGGATGTCCATGTCTGGGTGTCCGAGACCCGGCCCCGCAACCAGGGGCTGCTCACGGCCTGGGAACTGGCCCAGGCGGGCATCCCCCACACCCTGATCGCCGACAACGCCGCCGGCCAGCTGATCCTCACCGGCCAGGTGGATGCGGTGATCACCGGGGCCGACCGGATTGCCGCCAACGGCGACGTGGCCAACAAGGTGGGCACCCTGCTGAAGGCCCTGGCCTGTGCCCACCAGGGCATTCCCTTCTACGTGGCGGCGCCCCGCTCCACCCTGGATTTCGCCTGCCCGGCAGGAGCGGCCATTCCCATCGAGGCGCGGGAGGGCGATGAACTGCGCTTGGTGACCGGAATCGACGCCCAGGGCGAAACTGCCCGGCTGCGCCAGATTCCCGCCACGGAAGCCGTGTGCAACCCGGCGTTCGACGTCACCCCCGCCGCCCTGGTCACCGCCCTGATCACCGAACGGGGCCATTGCCCGGCCAGCAGCGCCGGCCTGCTGGACCTGTACCCGGAGCAGGGCCGTGGATGAACTGCGGGCCCAGCTGATCGCCACGGCCCGGGCCATGGGAAGCGCCGGGCTCAATAAGGGCACGGCCGGGAATCTCAGCGTCAGAGCGGGAACAGGCTTCCTGATCACCCCCACGGGCATGGACTACGCCAGCCTGGAGTGCGCCGACCTTCCCTGGATGAGCCTGGAGGGCGAAGCCCGGGGACGGCGCCGGCCCTCTTCCGAATGGCGTTTTCATCGGGACCTGTACGCCGCCCGTCCCGAGGTGGGGGCGGTGCTGCACGCCCACTCCCCCTTCGCCGTGAGCCTGGCCTGCCTGCGCCGGGAGATTCCCCCCTTCCATTACATGATCGCCCGCTTCGGCGGCACCACGGTGCGCTGCGGCGCCTATGCCCTGTTCGGCACCCAGGCCCTCTCCGATGCGGCCCTGGCGGCCCTGGAGGGGCGCTCCGCCTGCCTGCTGGCCAATCACGGGATGTTGGTGGCGGGCCGCGACCTGAAGCAGGCCCTGGACCTGGGCATCGAGCTGGAAAGCCTGTGCGAACAGTACTGGCGCGCCTGCCAGCTGGGCGAACCGGTGCTGCTCTCGGCAGCGGAAATGGCGGAAGTGCTGGAACACTTCCGCCATTACGGCCAACAACCCGGCCAACAATCCAGCCAACAACCCGGTCAGCAGGCCGGCGGAAAAACCCCCTAGCTCGCCACGCCCGCCAGATTGTCCATGTGCCGGGCCGGCATGGGCCGGTGGAAATAGAAGCCCTGAAAGTGCCGGCAGCCCCACTGGTGCAGCAGGTCCCGCTGCTGCTCGGTTTCCACTCCCTCGGCGATCACCTCCAGGCTGAGGCTGCCCGCCAGACCGATGATGGCCTGGACGATGGCGTCGTCGCTGTCGCTCTTGCCGATGTCACGCACGAAGGACTGATCTATCTTCAGCTGCCCCAGGGGCAGCCGCTTCAGATAGGCCAGGGAGGAATACCCGGTGCCGAAGTCGTCCAGGGACAGGGATAGCCCCAGGCGGCGCAGGGCCGCCATCTTGGCGATAGTGTCCTCCACGTCCAGGAGCAGCTGGCTTTCCGTCAACTCCAGCTTCAGGTAACGGGCATCGGCGCCGGTGCGCAGCAGGGCTTCCCGGACCTGATCCACGAAGCCCGCCTGATGGAACTGCCGGGCGCTGATGTTCACCGCCAGGGTCCAGTGCCGGGTGGCCTCCTGCTGCTGCCACAGGACCAGCTGCTGGCAGGCGCTCTCCAGCACCCAGTGGCCGATGGCCAGGATCAGGCCGGTCCGTTCGGCCACGGGAATGAACAGGGAAGGCGAGACCAGGCCCCGGGATTCGGGCTGCCAGCGCAGCAGGGCCTCGGCCCCCAGGATTTTCCCGTCCGCCCCCACCTGGGGCTGATAGCAGAGGAAGAATTCGCCCCGCTGCAGGGCCAGACGCAGGTCCCGCTCCAGCTCCAGCCGATGGCTGACTTCCACCTGAATGCCCGGGTCGTAGAAGCAGATACCGTCCCGCCCCCCTTCCTTGGCTTGATACATGGCCAGTTCCGCGTGCTTGATCAGCTCCTCGGCGGACTCCCGCTGGTCCATGAACAGGGTCACACCGATGCTGGCGGGACAGTGGTACTCGCCCCCCGCCAGGCGGTAGGAGGCGCTCAGGACCTGGAGCAGGGCTTCGCCCAGCTGCTCCAGCCGCGCCGCCGCCTCGGCCAGGTCGGTGCCCAGGCTGCCGGCCAGCACGGTGAAGTCGTCCCCCCCCAGGCGCGCCACCGTGGCGGCCTCGCCCACCACCTCCACCAGCCGGCGGGCCACTTCCACCAGCACGTCGTCACCGCGGCTGTGGCCCAGGGTGTCGTTGATGTAGCGGAAATCATCCAGGTCCACGAACAACAGGCCGCCGTACTGGCGCGACCGGATGCAGGTGTACAGGGCCTGCTGCAGCCGGTCCCGGAACAGGCGGCGGTTAGCCAGGCCGGTGAGGCTGTCGTACAGGGTCATGTATTCGAGCTGGGCCTCCACGGCCTTGCGCTCGGTGACGTCGGTGAAGATGGCCACGTAGTGGCAGATCTGCCCGGCCGGATCGCGCACGGCGGTAACGGTGAGCCACTCGGGGTAAATTTCCCCATTCTTGCGGCGGTTCCAGATTTCCCCCTGCCAGCGGCCGTAATTCTGCAGGTCGGACCACATGTGCTGGTAGAACAGGGCGTCGTGGCGGCCGGACTTGAGCAGGGCCGGGGTCTGGCCCTCGGCTTCGGCGGCACTGTAGCCGGTGACCTGGGTGAAGGCCTGGTTCACCCGCAGGATGCGGTTGCTGGCGTCGGTGATGACGATGCCTTCCTGGGTCTCGAAGGCCACGGCGGCGATGCGCTGGGCCGCCTCGGCCTGCTCCAGGCGATGCAGGGCGGCATTGATGCGGCGCCGGTCCTGGAACAGCAGCCAGGCCCCCGCCAGGGCGGCGCAGAGCAGCAGGCTCAGGCCCACCACCAGGGGCAGGGCGTATTTGTCCACGATGTCCGCCAGGCCGAAGTGTTCGAGCCGGCCCGGGTGGGCCCGCAGACGCAGCAGCACGGCCTCCAGGGGGGTGTAGTCCCCGGGCGGCGAAAATCCGTAGTACTCGCCGCTGCGGGCCGCGGCGGAATCCGGGCTGATATTGAGGAGGGCCAGGGTGACGGCCTTGCTCAACTCCTCGGGCACGCCCCGGCGCACCAGGAACGGCCACTCGGGATAGAGCTGGGTGGACAGCAACTGGGGAAAGACCCTGGGGCTCTGGGGATTGATGACCTGCACCTGCTCCAGGTTCAGCCGCCCTTCCGCCGCCATGGCTTCCAGCACCCCGGTGCGGACGAAGCCCACATCAGCCCGGCCCTGGAGTACGGCCTCGACCACGTTGTCCTGGGGCTGACCGAGGAACTCCAGGCGGGCCACGTCGGTAGGCAGGTTGACGCCGGCCTTGAGCAGCTCCCACTGCTGGATGCGGAAGCCCCCCAGGGAATTGGGGTAGATGGCCGCCACCCGCTTGCCGGCCACGTCGTGGAGGTCGCGCAGGCCGTCCTGGGCCCGGCCGAAGATGACGCCGCCGAGCTGGACCACAGGCTTGCCCCCGGCCAGGGGCATCAGGGTGGCCAGGGCCGTGAGGCCATGCTGGTTGCGCAGGATGATGTAGTGTTCGGGCTGGGTCAGGACGAAGTCCACGCTACCGGCCGCCACGGCGGCGTCCAGGGCCTCGTTGTGCATTGCCACGATCCGGAAGCGCCACCCGGGCACGGCGGCTTCCAGGGCCCGGGCGGTTTCCTGCCAGCGGGCCTCGGTCTGCTCCAGGCTGCGAAAGGCCAGCACGCCGATGCGTACCGTTGCCGCTTCGACCGCCAGGGCCGTCCCCATGCTCCAGATCAGCAGCAAGGCGGACAGGAATGCCCCCAAGGCGGCCCGCAGCCATCCCCCGGGGCGCCAGCGTGCGGAACGCCCCCCGTATCCCAGCGGCCGACCATCGGACCGTTGTATCTGCATTGCATGCCCTCCCAGGCCCTGCTGCTCCCCGCCCCTGTCTGCGCAGGGCTGTTCCGGGAGCAAAAGGTGGTTTTTTCGCGAAACTCTGTGGTTTATCTCCCAAGCAGCTGATTTTCACATGTCATAAATACGCAACACGGGCTCAGCGGACTTTGAAATAGGCTACCAGTCTTCCCAGCTCCACGGCCAGCTGTTCCAGTTCCTCGGCCGCCAAGGCATTGTTTTTCATGGTGGCGTTGGTTTCCTCCGACATGCTGGCGATATGTTCCACATGGCGGGCAATGTCGTTGGCGGCGGTGGCCTGCTCCCGGGTGGCCAGGGCCACATCCTTGACCCGGGCCAGGGACTGGGTGGCCTGGGAATGAATGGATTCGAGCATGCGCCGGGCCGTCTCAGAGAGCTCCAGGCCCCGGTGCACCTGGGGCATGGTGGTTTCCATGGCTTCCACCGCCGACTGGGTCTCATGCTGGATGGCGGCAATCATGTCGCTGATCTCCCGGGTGGCCTGGGTGGTACGCTCGGCCAGTTTCCGGACCTCATCGGCCACCACGGCAAAACCGCGCCCCTGCTCACCGGCCCGGGCCGCCTCGATGGCGGCATTGAGGGCCAGCAGGTTGGTCTGGTCGGCGATTTCCCGGATCACGTTGGCTATGCCGCCGATCTCCACGGACTTCTGCATCAGGAGCTGGATCTGCCCGGAGGAGGCCGCCACGGTGGTGGAGATACGGCCCATGGCGTCGCCCGCATCCCCCACCAGCCGGGCGCCCTGCTCGGCCTGGCTGGCCGTGGCCTCGGAGTTGCTCTCGGTCTGGCTGGCAATCTGGGAAACCTCGTTGATGCTCACGGTCATCTGCTCGATGGAGGCTGCCGTGGCCGAGGTGGACTGGGCCTGCTCGTGGGAGGCAGTGCTGGTTTCCCGGGCGGCCGTAGACACCTGCTCGGCGCTGCTGGAGAGCTGACCGGCCATGCCGTTGATCTGGGCGAAGATTTCCGCCAGCCGGGCCTGCATCTGCCCCATGGCGTGCAGCAGGCTGGTCCGGTTGGAGGGATCGGTGCGCACCTCCTGGGTCAGATCCCCCTGGGCGATGCGGCTCACCACCTGAGCCGCGTAGGCGGGCTCTCCCCCCAGCTGCCCCAGGATGCTGCGGCTGATGACCAGGGAAATTCCGGCCATGGCCGCCAGCAGCAGCAGCACCACCCCGCCCAGGAGCAGGCCCTGCTCCCGGAAGGCCACATCCACGTCATCCAGATAGATGCCGGTACCGTAGATCCAGCCCCAGGCCTCGAACTGGGCCACGTAGGAAATCTTGGCCAAGGGCTTGCTGTTGCCGGGCCGGGGCCAGAAGTAGTCCACAAAGCCCCCCTTGGGATCGGCCAGGGCCGCCTTGCGGATTTCCTGGAACAGGAACTTGCCTTCCGGGTCGCGCACCTGCTCCGCTGATTCCCCTTCCTTTTCCGGCGCCACCGGCATCACCAGGTAGCGCAGGTCCCGGTCCAGGGCGAAGAAGTACTCCTGTTCCTCGTAGCGGCTGGTGCGCAGCATGGCCCGGGCCAGGGACTGGGCCTGCTCCCGGGTCAGGCTGCCGGCCTGGACCTGCTGCTCCAGCCCGTTGAGCATGCCTCCCAGCGCCTGGACCAGGGAGCGGGTCTTCTCGTGCCTGTCCTCCAGCATGTTGTCGCGCAAGCCGTAGAGGGACAGGGCACTCAGGATCAGCAGTCCCAGCAGCACGAACCCCGTGAACACCCGCAGGCGCATTCCCACCGTCAATTGTTCCAAGCCCATGATGCCTCTCCCTGTTGTTTCCACTCGGGAACCTGTGCCGGACGGCTGAGGCCCCAGAGCGGACTATGACTTTAGACAGGGAAAGCCTAACGAAAAACCAGGGGATGGCCTATCAGGAAAACCCTGATGGACGCCGAGAGCCAGCAGGAAAACTCAGGGATAGCTGGAAATGCCGTTGAACAGGGCGAAGCGCACCAGCCCCACCAGGTCCTGGACCCCCAGGCGCTGCATCAGCTGGGCCCGGTAGGTTTCCACGGTCTTGGGACTGATGCCCAGCTGCCGCGCCACCTCCTTGGTGTTCAGGCCGTCGGCCAGCAGCTTCAACACCTCCAGCTGGCGCGGCGTGAGCTCCGCCAGCCCCAGGGCGGCAGCCCGGACGGCGGGGCTGGGCTCGGGCAGAACCGTCGGCGCCGGCACGGCCGGGGGCCACCAGAGCTGCCCCTGGAGCACCTGGCGGATGGCCAGCTCCAGCTCTTCCGGCGCGGCATTCTTCAACACGTAACCGACAGCCCCCTGGCGCAGACAGCGCTGCACATGGGCCTCGCTGGCATGCATGGAGAGCATCAGCACCCGGGGCCGGGGAGGCTCCAGATCCTGCAGGTCCTCCAGAACCTGCAGGCCCGAGCGCCCCGGCATGGCCAGATCCAGCAGCAGCACATCGGGACGCAGGCTGCGGCACAGGGGCAGAACCTGATCCCCGTCATCGGCTTCCCCGAGCACCCGGAAATCCGCCACCTCCTCGAGCAGGGCGATGATGCCAGCCCGCACCAGCTTGTGGTCATCCGCCAGGACGATGCCCCAGCTCATGTCAGCGTCGCTCCGACCGGAAACACCACCCGCACCTGGGTCCCCAGGCCCGGATCGCTGCGCAGGCCCAGCTCGCCCCCCAGGGCCGCCACCCGCTCCCGGATGCCGCGCAAGCCCAGCCCGCCCGGGAATCCCGGCCCATCGCGCCGGAAATCAGCCAGGTCGAAACCTCGGCCATCATCCTCGATCACCACGTGCAGGCGGTCGGCGCTGCGAAACAGCAGCACCACCCCATGGCTGGCCCCCGCATGGCGGCGGATGTTGCACAGACTCTCCTGGACCACCCGGAAGCAGGCCAGCTCCAGCTCCGGGCTCAGGCGCTCATCCCCCAGGTTCTCGGTCAGGCTCACCTGCAGCCCGCCCTGCCCTGCCTCCCCCTGGTAGCTCCCCAGCAGCCAGCGCACCGCCGCTGCCAGTCCCAGATCGTCCAGCACGGCTGGGTGCAGGCGCCGGGCCAGGCCGCGTACCTGGTCCACCAGGGCATCCACCATGTCCATGGCCTGGCCCAGGGCGGGCTCGCCCGGCCCTTGGGCCTGCCGCCGCAGGCTGGCCAGCTTGAACTTGAGGGCGGTGAGCCCCTGCCCCAGCTCGTCATGGAGCTCCCGGGACAGGGCAGCCCGCTCGGTTTCCTGGACCTGCAGCAGCTCCTGGCTGAGCCGGCGCACGGCTTCCAGGGCCTGGTGTTCGCCGCTGAGGTCGGTACAGAGGGTGGCCACGGCAAAAATCCGCTCCTCCGGGTCGCGCAGGGGAATCTTGCGGGAGCGGAACAGGCGGCGCTGCCCGGAGCGGGCCCCCAGGGTTTCCTCCAGGTCCACGGGCCGGGCCGCCTGGGTCACCCGCAGCTCGTTATCCCGGTGGGCGCGGGCCTGATCCGCCGGCATGAACTCCTCCCGCCGCCGGCCTTCCATGTCCCCGGCCTGGAGCCCATAAATCTCCAGCATCCGGCCGTTGGCCAGCAGGCAGCGCCCCTCCTGGTCCAGCACGTAGGCCGGACCGGCATAGCCCTGGAGCAGCGCCCGCAGTTGCGGCGACAGGCCGGTGCCGGTCTTCATCCGGCGCTGCCCAGTTCCAGCACCCGCAGCAGGGAAGCCGTATCTTCCCGGCCCCAGCCCTGCCCCATCAGGGCGTTCAGCTGCTGTCCCACCTGGGCGGCCAGGGGCAGGGGCACCCCCAGTTGAAAGGCTTCCCGCAGCAGGATGCCGAAGTCCTTGTGGTGCAGCCGGGCTTCGATACCGGCGGCGAACTCCCGCTGCACCATGCGGGCCCCCATGACGTCCAGCACCCGGCTGCCCGCCGACCCTCCGGCCAGGGCCTGGCTGACCCGGGCCGGATCGGCGCCGGCGGCAGCGGCCAGATGCAGGGCCTCGGCCACCGCCTCGATGGCCGACACCATGATCATCTGGTTGCAGGCCTTGGCCACCTGGCCGGCGCCGCTCTCGCCCACATGGACGATGCGCTGGCCCAGACAGCCGAGCAGGGGCCGCACCCGCTCCAGGGTGGATGCGGCGCCGCCGACCATGATCGCCAGGGTGGCCGCCTCGGCCCCCTGGGCGCCGCCGGAAACCGGGGCATCGAGAAAGTCAGCCCCCTGCTCCCGGTAGGAGGCGGCCAGCAGCCGGGCCGAGCCGGGGCTGATGGTGCTCATGTCCACGTGCACGCCGCCGGGGCGGATGCCGGCCAGCAGGCCCTCGGCGCCGCGCACCAGTTCCGCCACGTCGGCATCGGCGGTGACCATGGTGAACACCACCTCCACCGAGGCCGCCAGGGCCCGGGGCGTTTCCGCCACCTGCAGGGGCAGGTCGGCCAGGGGCGCCAGGGATTCCCGGCGCCGGGCCCAGACCTGCAGTTCGTGCCCCGCCGCCACCAGATGCCGGGCCATGGGCAAGCCCATCACCCCCAGACCGATGAATCCCACCTTCATTGCTGTTCCTCTCCACTGTTGCGATGCCGGGCCACGCCACGGCGCCCGCCTTCCTTGACACGATACATGGCCTGATCCGCCAGCTCCACCAGCGCCCCTCCGTCCGGGTCGTCATCGGGGAAGACCGCGTAGCCGATGCTGCAGGAGACCCGGACCATTTCCCCGCCGCCCAGGTCCACCGGACCTTCCGCCGCTTCCAGCAGCTTCGCGGCAATGGCCTCCACCTGCTCCGGGGACTGGAGGTTCTGCAGCAGGCCCATGAATTCATCCCCGGCGATCCGGGCCAGGGTGTCGTCCTCGCGCACGCAGGCGGCCATGCGCCGGGCCACCCCCTGGAGCACCAGGTCCCCGGCCCTATGTCCATGGCTGTCGTTGATCGCCTTGAAATGGTCCAGGTCCAGGAACAGCACGCCGAGCCGGGTCCCCAGGCGCCGGGCCCGGGCTAGCCCGGACTGGAGCCGGTCCTGGAACAGCAGGCGGTTGGGCAGGCCGGTCAAGGGGTCGTAGTTGGCCGCCCGCCACATGCTTTCTTCCCGCCGCTTGTGCTCGGTGATGTCCATGTAGATGCCCACGTAACGCTCCACCTGGCCCCCCTGGCTGCGGATGGCGGTGATGGAGAGCCACTGGGGCACCACTTCGCCGGTGCGGCGCCGGTTCCATACCTCCCCTTCCCAGTTGCCTTCCTGGCGCAGCCGTTGCCACAGGCCGGCATAGAAATCCGGCTTCTGGTGGCCGGAATTCATGACTCCGCCCACCGGACGCCCGACGATTTCCTGCATCTCGTAACCGCACAGGATGCAGAAAGCCGGGTTGGCCTGGATGATGAAGCCCTCCCCGTCCGTCACCACGATGGGCTGGGTGGTGCAATTGACCACGGCTTCGGCCAGCTGGCTGTTGAGCTGGGCCACCTTGGCGCCGGTGATGTCGGCAAAGGTGGTCACCACCCCGTGCGGAACCCGTTCCCCCTCCACCAGCAGGGGCCGGGCATTGACGGTGAGCCAGACCCGCTCCCCGTCGGCCCGGCGCACCCCCATCACCATGCGGTCCACGGCCTGGCCGCTGTGCAGGGCCAGCATGGCCGGATGTTCGTTGCCCGGCAGGGGCTCCCCGTTTTCCCTGACGGTCTGCCAGCGGGGATCCACGGATTCCAGCCCCAGCATCTGCTCCCGGCTCAGCCCCAGCTGGTCGCAGGCGGCGTCGTTGCAGAAGGTGATGCGGCCCCGGGCGTCCTGGACCACCACCCCCTCGGCCATGGCCGTCACCAGGGAACGGTAGCGGGCCTCGCTTTCCGCCATGGCCTCCTCGCCCCGCTTGCGGGCGGTGATGTCCTGGGTCGTGCCCAGCATGCTCTGGGGCTTGCCAGCCTCGTCCCACTGGAGCACCCCCCGTTCCTGGACGATGCGCTCGCTGCCGTCGGGCCGCAGCACCCGGTGCTCCACCAGGTAGGGGGTGCGCTGCTCCAGGCTGCTGCTCAGGGCCGCCTGGACCCGCTCCCGGTCCTCCGGGTGGATGCGCCCGAGGAAGGTTTCGTAGCTGGGCTCCAGCTCCCCCTGGCGCAGGCCGAAGATGCGGTAGGTTTCGCTGGACCACCAGAGCTCGCCGCTCACCACATTCCATTCCCAGCTGCCCATCTGCGCCACGGCCTGGGCCTCGGCCAGGCGCTGGCGCTCCCGCGCCAGGGCCAGTTCCGTGGCCTTGCGTTCGCTGATGTCCGTGTGGGTGCCCATGAAGCGGCAGGGCAGCCCCTGCTCGTCCCACTCCACCGCCTGCCCCCGGGAAAGTATCCAGCGCCAGCCCCCGTCCCGGGTGCGCAGGCGGAACTCCGCCTCGAAATAGGGCAGCTCCCCGGCCAGGAAGGCCTTCTGGCTGGCTTCCACCCGGCCCCGGTCATCGGGATGCAGGAGCTGCAGCCAGGCCCCCCAGGTATCCGGCAGTTCCTCGGGGCCATAGCCGAGCATGGCCCTCCAGCGCGGCGAATACCAGGCCGTGTGGGCCCGGGCATGCACATCCCAGACCCCGTCCCGGGAGGCAGTGACCGCCCATTGCCAGCGCTTTTCCGCCTGACGCAGGGATTCCGCCAGACGGCGGGAGTCGCTCACGTCCACCACCACCCCCGTCAGGCGCAGGGGCGGACCTTCACTTTCCTGGGCCCGGTAGCCCCGCACGAACAGGATCTTCTCCCCCTGGCTGGCCGGGGCAAGGATGCGGAACTCCACTTCGAAGGGCTCTCCCTCATCCTGGCAGCGGGCCAGGCCATGCCGCACCCGGGCCCGGTCATCGGGATGGACGCAGGCGAGGAAACCCTCCAGATCCGGGGGCGGCGCCGCGGCGGGAAAACCGAACACCTCGTAGGCCGAGGCCGACCACTGGCTGCTGCCATTCGTCAGGTCATATTCCCAGCTGCCGAACCTGGCCAGGGCCAGGGTGGTTTCCAGGCGTTCCCGTTCCTGGCGCAACTGGCGCTCGGAGCGTTCCTTCTGGCCCACGTAGCGCAGGAAACCGGTGAGCGACACCAGCACCAGCAGGCTCAGGGAGCCCCCCAGGTACCACCAGTAGCGGCTTTCGGCGGCAATGGCCGCACGGCTGCCTTCCAGGGACAGGGAAACCCCGGCCAGCAACTCCAGCTCCGGCAGAGGTACGTAGGCAATCATGCGCTCCTTGTGGTCCAGGGTGCTGGGGCGCAGGTGGGCCCGGAACGGCGGCGCCACATAGGGCCGCACGGTCTCCGGCAGACGGGTGCCCAGGTAGGCATCCACCTGGGGATAGCGGCTGACCACGGTCAGATCCGGCTTCAACAGGGTGAGCACGTGGTCGGGCCCCAGCTCCAGCTCCTTCCCGACCTGGGCCAGCACCCGGGGCGGCACCGACAGCACCAGCACCCCGGCAAACCGGCCCCGGGCATCCTGGATGCGGCGCGACACCTGCACTGTCCACTGCTGGGACACCCGCCCCAGGAGCGGCGCCCCGATGTAGAGCCGGTCTTCCCCCTGCCCCAGGTGCGCCCGGAAGTGGGGGCGGTCCGCCAGATTCACCGGCTGGGCCGGTTGCCCCAGGTTGGAGTAACGCAGCATTCCGTCAGGCCCGATGACGGCGATCTGCACCGCCAGTTCGGCCAGGGGCCCCCGGCGCAACAGGGCCACCGTGCGGGCAAAATCCGCCATATCGTCCCCGGCCACCTGCTCCCGCAGGAGCAGCATGGCGGTGTCCAGTTCCCGCAACTGGCCCCGCACCACCTCCCCATAAATCCGGGCCATGCTCTCGGCCCGCTGGCCCAGGGCTGCTTCCCGGGTTGCCCGGATCTGCTGCTGCTCGAAGGCCACCAGGAGCCAGATCGCCACCAGGGCCAGGGCCGCCATCAGGCCCGCCAGTTGGCGCAGCCGGTTCAGCCAGGGTCTGCTGCCGCTCATCTCAGGAACCGGACAGCTGTTCCAGGAGCTTGATCACGGCCACCGAATCCTCCTCCCCCAGGCCACTGCCGCTCATGGCATTGAACATCTGCGCCGTGGCCGCCGCCCCGGGCAGGGCCAGCCCCAGGCTGAAAGCCGTTTCCATGACGATGTTCATGTCCTTCTGATGCATCCAGGCCTTGAAGCCCGGCTGGAAATCCCGGTCCAACATGCGCTGCCCGTGATTTTCGAGAATCTTCGAATAGGCAAAGCCGCCGAGCAGGGCCTCCCGCACCCTGGCCGGATCGACCCCGGCACAGCGGGCAAAGTTGAAGGCCTCGGCCACCGCCAGCACCCCCATGCCGGTGACCACCTGGTTGGCGGCCTTGGCCACCTGACCCGCGCCGCTCTCGCCCACATGCACCACGTTGCGGCCCAGATAGAGCAGGGCCGGCAGGGCCCGGGCAAAGCCGGCTTCACTGCCACCCACCATGATGGACAGGGTGCCGGCCACGGCGCCAGCCTCACCGCCGGATACCGGCGCATCGAGGAAATCCACACCCCGGGCCGCCAGCTCTAGCCCCAGGCGCCGGGCCGCCGCCGGGGCAATGGTGCTCATGTCCACGGCCACCAGGCCGGAGGCTGCGCCCTGGGCCACCCCCTGGTCGCCGAGCATGATCTGGCGCACATCGGGGGCATCGGCCACCATGGAAATCACCAGCTCCACCCGGGCCGCTAGATCCGCCGGACTAGCCGCCACCTGGGCTCCCGCCTCGGTCAGGGGCAGGGCAGATTCAGGCCGCCGGGTCCAGACCGTGAGCGCGTGGCCCCCCTTGAGCAGATTGAGGGCCATGGGCCGGCCCATGATGCCCAGACCGATAAAACCGATTTTCAAGACAGACTCTCCCGCCAGGTAGTGCAGCCAAAATTGTAACAGTGCCGCACAGGCGCCCGGAGAACAAGCCTCCCCCGGCCAACTGGCAGGCCGGGAGCCCCCGGCGGCGCCTCACAGGGCCCCGGCCAACCAGATGTAGAGGGGAATCCCCAGAAGCAGGTTGAAGGGGAAGACGATGGCCAGGGCCGCCGTGACCCCCAGGGCCGGATTGGCCTCGGGCACGGCCAGGCGCATGGCCGTCGGCGCGGCAATGTAGGAGGCGCTGGAGGCCAGCACCATGAGCAGCACGCTGCCCCCCAGGGAGAGATCCAGGAACCTAGCCAGGGCCAGACCGGCCAGGGCCAGCAGGGGCGGCAGCACCAGCCCGCAGCCCAGCAGGAAGCGGCCACTCTTCTTCAGTTCCGGCAGCTGGCTGGCGGCCACCAGCCCCATTTCCAGCAGGAACAGGCAAAGGGCCCCCTTGAACAGATCCACGAACAGGGGCGCCAGGGGCGCCGCCCCCTGGGGCCCGGCAGCCCAGCCGATGGCAATGCCCCCCAGGAGCAGGAGCACGCTCTTGTTGGCCAGCACCTCGTGCAGCAGCCGGCCCCAGTCCGGCTTTTCCGCGCCGCCCAGACGAGCCAGCAGGGTGGCGACAATCAGGGCAGGGGCCTCCATCAGGGCCGCCAGTAGCACCAAGTGTCCTTCAAACTCGACGCCCCGCTGGTGCAGGACGGCGCTGGCCACGGCGAAGGTGACGATGCTCACCGAGCCGAAATGGGCCGCCAGGGAGGCCGCATCGGGCCGGGAAAAACGCCAGCGGAACAAGGGAAACACCAGCAGGGGGATCAGCGCCCCCAGCAGGATGGCCCCCAGGGCATCGCGCCACAGGGCCGGATGGGAAGAAGCGGCGATCTCCACGCCCCCTTTCAGGCCGATGGCCAGGAGCAGGTAGATGGACAGGGTCTCGTACAGGGGCGCGGGCAGGCGCAGGCCGCTGCGGCACAGATGGGCCAGGGCGCCCAGGGCGAAAAAGAAGGGGACGGCATCGGGCATGGAACTCTCCAGGGTGGCCCGGGGGCCACGGTTTGATCTACGGGCGCCATTTTCCCCTTTCCAAACCATCTATAAAAATAGTAAATTTTTCACACACCCATAGACATAAACCTATATGCGCATCACCCTGCACCAGCTCCGCCTGCTCCTTGCCGTGGCCCGGGAAGGGGGCATCTCCCGGGCCGCCCAGCGTCTGCACCTGGCCCAGCCCACCCTGTCGGCCCAGCTGCGCCAGCTGGCGGACCAGGTGGGACTGCCCCTGTACGAAGTGATAGGCCGGCAGCTACACCTGACCCCGGCCGGAGAGGCCCTGGCAGGCTCGGCCGCCCGGCTGGAACGGGAGCTGGATGAACTGGAGGAACTGCTGGCGGAACTGCGCGGCGATACGGGCGGACGCCTGCGGCTGGCGGTGGTGAGCACGGCGGAGACCTTCATTCCGCGGCTACTGGGGGACTTCCGCCGGGCCCGTCCGGCAATCCAGGTGTCCCTGGCGGTACTGAACCGCCAGGCGGTGGTGGAACGGCTGGCCGACAACCGGGACGACCTCTACATCATGAGCAAGCCGCCCGCCGACCAGGCCCTGGCCCAGCACCGCTTCCTGCGCAATCCCCTGGTGGTGATCGCCCCCGCCGACCACCCCCTGGCCCGGCGCCCCCGGGTGCAGGCCGCCGAGCTGGCAGCGGAGGAATTCGTGCTGCGGGAAGCCGGCTCCGGCACCCGCCAGGCGGCAGAGGCCTTTTTCGCGGCCCAGGGTCTGGCCCTGCAGCCCCGCCTGGAACTGGGCAGCAACGAGGCGGTGAAACAGGCGGTGGCGGGGGGACTGGGCATCTCGGTCCTGTCGGCCCACGCCCTGGGCGCCCAAACGGACGAACTGGCGGTGCTGGCCGTGGACAACACGCCCATCCCCACCTTCTGGCAGGTGGTCTACCCGGCCGGCAAACGCCTCACCCCCCTGGCCCAATCCTTCCTGGGCTTCCTGGAAGGCCGCGCCGCCCAGATCGAACAGGCAGCCGAAGCACGCCTGCAACTGGCCCGGGCCTGGGCCCGGGCTTCCTAACAAGCGCTGCACGGCCTGCCTAGGCCACTGTCTCCGGCAGGGGAGCGAAGTGGATTTCCAGGGCTTCCAGCATCTGCTGCCGGCTCAGGCCCTCGTGGATTTCGACCGCCGGGGGCAGGCCGTCCTGGGCGGGATATTCCAGGTGCAGGCCGAAATGCCGGGCTTCCTGGCCATGGACATGGATGTAGGCCTGCAACCCGGGTTGTTCCGGGTGGCACAGGGTCAGGGCCCGGGGGCCATCCTTCTGCTCCAGCAGGGCGAAGGC
The DNA here is from genome assembly GCF_000429665.1 of Azovibrio restrictus DSM 23866. Classification (GTDB taxonomy): domain Bacteria; phylum Pseudomonadota; class Gammaproteobacteria; order Burkholderiales; family Rhodocyclaceae; genus Azovibrio; species Azovibrio restrictus. The sequence goes on along the minus strand of NZ_AUCH01000016.1, from coordinate 74,514 downwards.
GCCGGGGCCCAGGCGCTCATGCAGGGCCAGCAACAGCTGTTTCAGGGGATTGATCTTGGGCAGGGCCCAAAGGTTGATGCTCACGGCCGCCTCAGCCTTGCGGCAGCAGGGGCTCCAGGGCGGCCAGCCAGGCATCGATCCGGGCTTCGGTCTGCAGTCCCTGGTTGTGCTGATCCAGGGCCAGGCCCCGGAAATGGCCCTCATGCACCGCCCGGGAGGCGGCAAAGCTGTACTCCGTGGCCGGCCAGCTGCCCACCAGGGTCGCCCCCAGGGCGCTGAAGGCCTGGTACAGATCCTCCAGGGCATCCACGAAGTTGTCCGGGTACTTGAGCTGATCTCCCAGCCCGTACAGGGCCACCTGGCGCCCCCGGAAATCCAGGCCGGCCAGGCGGGGCAGGAATTCCTCCCAACTGTCGGCGCTGAGCCCCGTGGAACGTCCGGGCAGCATCCCGTCCCCCAGGGTGGGCGTACCCAGGATCAGGAAGTCGTGCTGGAGCAGGTCTCCGGGCTCGGCCCTGGCCACGTTGACCGGGGGCGCGGCCCGGGAACCCAGCTTGCGGGCCATCTGCTTGGCCAGCAGGCGGGTACGGCCGGTATCGGTGCCGAAGTAGATGCCGATGCCGGCCATGGCTCAGGCCGCCGCCAGGGCTTCGTCCTGGGTCAGCTCCTCGGGCAGGCAGCCCACCGGCCCGCCCAGGATGCCCCCTTCGCCCTCGAAGCGGACCAGGAAGATTTCCTGGTCCTCGTCGGCTTCCAGGAAGCCGATGTTGACCACCACCCCCCGACAGCCCTCCTGCACCAGCAGGGCATCTTCGGCCACGTCGGGAACGCCGCCGTCGTTGTAGAGGGATTCCCGGGCATAGACCACGTCGCCGATGTTGAAGTATCTGGCTTCGCCCATGATCAGCTCCAGACTTCGGCGGGCGCCAGCAGGCGCTCCACGGGCTGGTCGAACATCAGGTCCTCGTCGATCAGGGTGGCCACGTCCTCGGGCTTGACCCCGGTGTACATGGTGCCTTCCGGATAGACGATCACCGTCGGCCCCATGTGGCAGGGACCCAGACAGCCGGTGTTGGTGAGCAGGTAACCGGACGCCCAGAGGTTGCGCTTCTGGAATTCGTCGGAAAAGGTCTGGTACACCGCGTTGCAGCCCCGCTCCTGGCAGGAACCCCGGGGATGGCCGGGAGGGCGGCCCTGGACGCAGACCAGAACGTGTTTTTTCGGCTTGGGCATGTTTTCTCCTTGTTGGCACACTCGCCTGCCTCTACAGCAAACAGGATGCCAGGAGAAAACCACATTCAAATCAACAAGATGAAGATATTCACCCTTGTCGCTTTTGCAACAATCCCGGGCTTGGGCAGCCCGGGAGTTCAGGGACGCAGCCTCTTACCAGGCTGGGGTTTCCACGGCGGCGGGAGGGGGCGGCGGCGCCGGGACCCAGCTGCCCAGGGCACCCCACATGGACAGGGCCGCCAGGGCCAGGGCCAGGATCAGGGCCAGGGGGCCGCCGCCCCGGGCCGATTCCCCCCGCCCCTGCTCCACTTCCTTGCGACCGGTGAGCATGGGGCGCAGCAGGTTGTCCTTCTTCACATGGGTGTAGAACAGGACGGCCCCCACGTGGAGCAGCGCCAGGAGCATCAGCAGGTTGGCGAGCAGATGGTGCAGGCCGGTCAGGCGGCCGGACAGATCGCTGTCGATCAGGTTGTAGAGGGGACCCCGGAAAGCGATGTCGTCATTGGCAAACAGCCCCAGCACCGCCTGCAGGCCCACCACCCCCAGCAGGGCAAATACCGACAGGGCCCCCAGGGGATTGTGCCCCAGGCCGTGCCACTGGCCTTTCAGGTAAGCGCCGATGGCGGCGGGGCGAGGAAAGAAATAACCGAAACGGGCATAGGTGGAACCCACGAAACCCCAGACCAGGCGGAACACGATCAGGCCCACCACGAAGATGCCGATGCGGCCGTGCCACTCGATGGCATTCCCCCCCACCTTGCCGCTCACGAACAGGGCCACCATGGCGGCCACCAGCAGCCAGTGGAACAGACGGGTGGGCAGATCCCACAACTTGATGCTCTGCATGCTCATTCTCCTAAATCCTGCCGCGCCAGACGGTACGGCGCGGCAACAGGGCGCCAGCATACCCGCAAGTCATGCCGGCGGAGGCAGGCAGCAAAACCCGGTAACAAACTGGCTCAGGAAGCCACCAGCAGCCGGGAAGCGGCCCAGTAGATGCCCGCCGCCAGCCCCATGGAAATGGGCAGGGTCAGCACCCAGGCCAGCAGGATGTTGTGCACGGTGCTGCCTTGGAGCCCGCTGCGGTTGGCCACCATGGTCCCGGCTACCCCGGAAGACAGCACGTGGGTGGTGGACACGGGCAGGCTGAAGATGTTGGCCATGCCGATGGCCATGGCCGCCGTGACCTGGGCGCTCATGCCCTGGGCGTAGGTCATGCCCTGCTTGCCGATCTTCTCCCCCACGGTCAGCACCACGCGCCGCCAGCCGATCATGGTGCCCACGCCCAGGGCCAGGGCGATGGCGAGAATGACCCAGAAGGGCGCGTATTCAGTGGTGGCCGTGATGTCCTTGCGCAGTTTCAGCAGATCGCGCTTTTCCGCCGCCGGCAGGGTATCGAGCTTGCTCACCTTGCGCGCCGTGTCGTCCAGGCAGAGCAGGTAACGGCGCACATCCACCCGGGCCCGGGGCTCCAGGTCCTCATAGCGATGCACCTGTTCCAGGCTGCGCAGCAGGGCCGCGATGGTCAGTTCCGTCTGGGTGGGATCGCAGCGGAAGCGGGCCGGCAGATCCGTGCCATTGGATTTGCCCAGGGCCAGGTACTCGGCCAGGGTGTCGGCGTTGCGCCCGTAGAACTCCTGCAGGTGCAGGGCCGCATCCCGGGTCCGGCTGATCTCGTAGGCGGTGCTGTTGAGGTTGAGCACGAACTGGGTGGGGACGATCCCGATCAGCACCAGCATGATCAGGCCTATCCCCTTCTGCCCGTCATTGGAGCCGTGCACGAAGCTCACCGCCATGGCGGAAACCACCAGCACCATGCGGTTCCAGAACGGCGGATGCTTCTTGCCCACCCCCTGCTTGCGCAGGTCCGGAGTCACATGCATGGACGAGGCGGGACGCCACCATTTCAGGGCCAGGAGCAGCAGGGCCGCCACCAGGAAGCCCGCCATCGGCGAAAGCACCAGGGAAATGGCGATGTCGATGGCCTTCTGCCAGTTGATCCCCTCGGCCACCGAAGTCTCGGTGATCAGGGCATTGGCCAGCCCCACCCCGAGAATGGAGCCGATCAGGGTATGGGAACTGGAAGCGGGAATGCCGAAGTACCAGGTGCCCAGATTCCAGGCGATGGCCGCCGCCAGCAGGGAAAACACCATGGCCAGTCCGCGCCCGGTATCCACGTCGATCAGGAGTTCCACCGGCAGCAGATGCACGATGGCGTAGGCCACCCCGACCCCGCCCAGCAGCACCCCCAGAAAATTGAAGACGCCGGAACAGAATACGGCCAGGTAGGGAGGCATGGCCTTGGTATAGATGACCGTGGCCACCGCGTTGGCGGTGTCGTGGAAGCCGTTGATGAACTCGAAGGCCAGCACGAACAGCACCGCCGTGATCAGGCTGAACAACACCCAGCCGTTCAGGGAATTGATGAACTCAAACATCAAGGACTCTCTGCTCGCGTCCCCTGGGCCAGGGGCCATGCTGGACGCGCGCTAAACATTGCAACGGGCGGGGCGGCCGGGGCCGCCCCAGCCGGGATCAGACGCAGGCACCGTCCTCGGTGACATTGGGGTCCTTGGCCTTGGGCGGCTTGACGAACTGCTCCCGGGAGACCCCCAGCCACATCACCAGGGGCGAAGCCACCAGCACCGAAGAGTAGATGCCGAAGCAGATGCCGATGGTGAGCGCCATGGAGAAGTAATGCAGGGTCTCGCCCCCGAACAGCAGCATGGAGAGCACCATGATCTGGGTGGAGCCGTGGGTGATCACGGTGCGGGAAATGGTGCTGGTGATGGCGTGGTCCAGGACCTGGGGCGTGTTCATGCCGCGCACCTTCTTGAAGGTTTCCCGGACCCGGTCGAAAACCACCACCGACTCATTAACCGAGTAACCCAGCACGGCCAGCACCGCCGCCAGCACGGACAGGGAAAACTCCCACTGGAAGAAGGCGAAGAAGCCCAGGATGATGATCACGTCGTGGAGGTTGGCGATGATGGCGGAAACCGAGAAGCGCCACTCGAAACGGAAGGCCAGATAAACCATGATGCCGACGATCACCAGCATCAGGGCCATGGCGCCGTTCTCGGCCAGCTCCTTGCCCACCTGGGGACCGACGAACTCCACCCGGCGCAGCTGGGCCCCCGGGGCCTCAGCCTCCAGGGCCGCCATCACCTGTTCGCCCTGGCGGGCCGTGCCCTGTTCGGCCGCAGCCTGGCCCTCGCTGTTCTTCAGGGGCATGCGGATCAGCACATCCCGGGAAGAACCGAAGTTCTGCACGGCGAAGTCGGAATAACCGGCCTTGCCCAGGGCGGCACGGACCTTTTCCAGGTCGGCGGTCTGCTCGTACTGCACTTCCACCAGGGTGCCGCCGGTGAATTCCACCGACAGATGCAGGCCCCGGGTGGCCAGGAAGAACACGGCCAGCAGGAAGGTGACCAGCGAGATGATGTTGAACACCAGCGCATGGCGCATGAAGGGAATGTCTTTTTTGATGCGGAACAGTTCCATGATGCTTTCCCTTACTTGGTCGTATCGGCTTCGGGTTTCCAGACCTGGCCGATGGAGACCTTGGTCAGTTTCTTCTGGCGCCCGTAAATCAGGTTCACCAGGGAGCGGGAGATCACCACCGCCGAGAAGATGGAGGTGAGGATGCCCAGGCAGTGCACCACGGCAAAGCCGCGCACGGGGCCGGAGCCGAAGATCAGCAGGGCCAGGCCGGCAATCAGGGTGGTGATGTTGGAGTCCAGGATGGTATCGAAGGCCCGCTCATAGCCGGCCGTGATCGCCGCCTGGGGCGGCATGCCGTTGCGCAGCTCTTCCCGCACCCGCTCGTTGATCAGCACGTTGGCGTCGATGGCCATGCCCAGGGTGAGGGCAATGGCGGCGATGCCGGGCAGGGTCAGAGTGGCCTGGAGCAGGGACAGCAGGGCCACCAGCAGGAGCAGGTTGGAAGCCAGGGCGACCACCGAAACCATGCCGAACACCTGGTAGTAGATGATCATGAACACGGCAATGGCGACGAAGCCCCAGAGGGTGGAATCGAAGCCCCGCTTGATGCTCTCCGCCCCCAGGGAGGGGCCGATGGTGCGTTCCTCGATGATCTCCATGGGCGCCGCCAGGGAACCGGCACGCAGCAGCAGGGCCGTGTCGTTGGCTTCGCTCGTGGTCATGCGGCCGGAAATCTGCACCCGGCCGCCGCCGATCTCGGTGCGGATCACCGGGGCCGTCACCACCTCACCCTTGCCCTTCTCGATCAGCAGGATGGCCATGCGCTTGCCCACGTTGTCCCGGGTCACATCCCGGAAGATGCGGGCACCGGCGGAGTCCAGGGTCAGATGCACGGCGGGCTCATTGTTCTGGCTGTCGAAACCGGCCTGGGCATCGGTAAGGCGCTCACCAGTCAGGACCACCTGCTTCTTCACCAGAACCGGCGCGCCGCCCCGCTCGTTGTAGAGCTCGGTGCCGAAGGGCACCTGGCCGGCCAGGGCCCCTTCCAGGGCGCCCGGGGTCTCGTCCACCATACGGATTTCCAGGGTGGCGGTGCGGCCCAGGATGTCCTTGGCCTTGGCCGTGTCCTGGACACCGGGCAGCTGCACCACGATCCGGTCCGCCCCTTGCTGGGCGATCACCGGCTCGGCCACTCCCAGTTCGTTGATCCGGTTATGCAGGGTGTTGATGTTCTGCTTGATCGCGTATTCGCGCAGCTTCACCAGGGATTCGGGCTTCAGGGTCGCCACCAGGCGCAGGTTGTCGCCGCTGCCTTGCTCCACCAGGTTGAGCTCGGCCAGGTCCTTGTCGATGACGATCCGGGCCTGATCCCGGGTTTGCCCATCGCGGAAGTTGATGAGGATGCGCTCCCCGTCCCGGTTGATGCCCGCATGACGCAGGTTCTTGTCGCGCAGCAGGGTACGCAGGTCGGCGCCGATGGAATCCAGGCGCTTTTGCTGGGCCCCGGGCATGTCCACCTGCAGCAGGAAGTGCACCCCGCCGCGCAGGTCCAGGCCCAGGTACATGGGCAGGGCGCCCATGTCGGTGAGCCACTTGGGCGAAGCGGTGAGCAGATTCAGGGCCACCACGTAATCGGCATTGGCCGGATCGGGATTGAAGGCCTTCTCCAGGGCATCCTTGGCCTTCAGCTGGGTGTCCGTATCCTTCAGGCGCACCTTGATGCCGTTGGACTCCACGAAAATCCCGTCCGGAGCCACCTGGGCTTCCTGCAGGATGGCCTCGACGCGGGGCAGGACGCCGGCATCCACCTTGAGGGTGGCCCGGTTGGAGGAAACCTGCACGGCCGGCGCCTCGCCAAAGAAGTTGGGCAGGGTATAGACGAAACCGATCAACAGGGCCACGGCCACCGTGATGTATTTCCAGAGGGGATAGCGATTCATGGGAAACCTGGGAAGAAGATCCAGAAACGACAAAACGGGAAAAGGGGATGGGGCCTGCGCCACCATCCCCTGGAGGGATTCCCGTGCTTAGGTTCGGAGCATCAGAGGGCGGACTTCAGGGTGCCCTTGGGCAGCACGATCATGACGGCGGTACGCTGCACCAGCATTTCCGTGCCTTCGGCGACTTCGACACTGATGTAGGCCTCGCCCACCTTGGTGACACGGCCGGCCACGCCGCCCTGGGTCACCACTTCGTCGCCCTTCTGCAGGCCTTCGACCAGGGCCTTGTGCTCCTTGGCGCGCTTCATCTGGGGACGGATCATCAGGAACCAGATGACCACGAACATCAGGATCAGGGGCAGGAACTGCATGAAGCCGGGTTGCTGGGCGGCGGCGGCAGCCGCGTCCTGGGCGTGGGCAATGCTAATCATGGATGGGTACTCCTAAACGAAATTTCTTGAAGGCCGGGATTCTAACACCCCTTCACAGCACGCCTCGTTGACGGTCCTTGCGGAATTTACTGACGAAGGTGGCAAAGCCATCGGCCTCGATGGCGGTGCGCATCTCCGCCATCAGATTCTGGTAGTAACGCAGGTTGTGCACGGTGTTGAGCATGGAGCCCAGGATTTCCCCGGCCCGGAACAGGTGGTGCAGATAGGCCCGACTGAAGTTGCGGCAGGCATAGCAGTCGCAGCTTTCATCCAGGGGGCGGGTGTCCTGCTTGTAGGTGGCGTTCTTGATCTTCACGTCGCCGTAGCGGGTGAACAGGTGGCCGTTCCTGGCGTTGCGGGTGGGCATGACGCAGTCGAACATGTCGATGCCCTCGCCCACCGCATGGACCAGATCCTCCGGCGTGCCCACCCCCATCAGGTAACGGGGCTTGTGGATGGGCAGGCGCGGCGCCGTGTGGGCCAGGATGCGCGCCATGTCCTCCTTGGGCTCGCCCACCGACAGGCCGCCGATGGCCATGCCGTCGAAATCGATGTCGTTGAGCCCGGCCAGGGATTCATCCCGCAGGGCCTCGTGCATGCCCCCCTGAACGATGCCGAACAGGGCATTCAGATTGCCCAGGCGCTCGTGCTGGTCCTTGGAGCGGCGGGCCCAGCGCAGGGACAGGCGCATGGACTTGGCCGCCTGATCCAGGGTGGCCGGATAGGGCGTGCATTCGTCAAAGATCATGACGATGTCGGAGTTCAGGGCGTGCTGGATGTCCATGGAGCCCTCGGGGGTCAGGAACAGCTTGGCCCCATCCACGGGGGAGGAGAACTTCACCCCCTCCTCGGTGATCTTGCGCATGGCCCCCAGGGAGAACACCTGGAAACCGCCGGAGTCCGTGAGGATGGGCTTGTCCCAGCCCATGAAGCCGTGCAGGCCGCCGAACTGGCGGATCACCTCCAGCCCCGGCCGCAGCCAGAGGTGGAAGGTGTTGCCCAGGCAGATCTGGGCGCCGATGTCCTGGAGCATTGCGGGAGTCATGGCCTTGACCGTGCCATAGGTGCCCACCGGCATGAACACGGGGGTCTGCACCACGCCGTGGGCCAGGGTCAGGGTGCCGCGCCGGGCGGCGCCATCGGTTTTCAGGAGTTCGAATTGCATGGGGCAGGCAGGCCTCGGGGGTTGATCACAGGGGCGCCCGGTCGATGCGACTCAGGGCTTCATTGACGGCAAAGCTCCGGGCCCGGATGCCGCTCACGCCGAAGGCCTGGAGCCGAGCCGTATGTTTGGCGATGTAGGCATCGGCGCTGGCCGGGTCGGCAAACAGGTAGACGCCGCCCGCCTCGCCGGTTTCCGGATTTTCGGTCCAGATCTTCCAGAGCAGGCCGGGCTCCGCGGCAATGCTTTGGGCTAGGTCCGCCATGGCGGCGCTCATCTCGGCTCCGAAGGGTCCACTGAAGGGAAAGTCGAACTGTACCAGGCGCATCTCAGGTCTCCGGTGGGTCCTGCCGCTCCAGCAGCATCGCGTCCCCATAACTGAAGAAGCGGTAGCGCTGCGCCACCGCGTGGGCGTAAGCCGCCCGGATCGGCTCCATGCCGGCGAAGGCGGAGACCAGCATCAAGAGGGTGGAGCGCGGCAGGTGAAAATTGGTGATGAGCCGGTCCACCACCTGGAAGCGGTAACCGGGAGTGATGAAGATGTCCGTTTCCCCGGCCCCGGCCCGGACCAGACCCTGGCCGCAGGCGGCGGATTCCAGGGTGCGCATGGACGTGGTACCCACCGCCACCACCCGCCCGCCCCGGGCCCGGGTCTGGCGGATCGCCTCGGCCGTGGCCTCGGGCACTTGGTAGCACTCGGCGTGCATCCGGTGTTCGTCGATGCGCTCCACCCGCACCGGCTGGTAGGTGCCCGCCCCCACGTGCAGGGTCAGATGGGCGGTGCCCACCCCCAGGGAGGCCAGCCGGGCCAGCATCGCCTCATCGAAATGCAGCCCCGCCGTGGGTGCCGCCACGGCCCCCGGATGGCGGGCATAGACGGTCTGGTAGCGGGCTTCGTCCTCGGCCTCGGGCAGGTGGGTGATGTAGGGCGGCAGGGGCAGGCGGCCATGGCTTTCCGCCAGGCTCCACAGGTCCCCCTCCCCTTCCAGCTCCAGCTGGAAGAAGCTCTCCTCGCGGCCACTCACCCGCAGGACAAAGGCGTCATCGGCCAGCAGCAGGCGACTGCCCGGCTTGGGCGACTTGCTGGCCCGCACCTGGGCCAGGGCGTGGCGGGCGTCGATGATGCGCTCCAGCATCACCTCCACCTGCCCCCCGGTTTCCTTGCGGCCGAACAGGCGGGCCTTGATCACCCGGGTATCGTTGAATACCAGCAGGTCACCGGGCGCCAGGAGACCGGGCAGGTCGGCAAAAACCCGGTCCGTGCGCTGGCCGCCAGCCACGTGCAGCAGGCGGCTGGCCGTGCGCTCCCGGGCCGGATGCTGAGCGATCAGCGCCTCGGGCAGGTCAAAATCAAAATCGTCTACAGTCAGTGTCGAGGTAGCCAAGGGTAGCTTGTAGCCCGGAGATGATTCAGGGATAATCCGCCCTCTTCCCGTGCCGGGATGGCGGAATCGGTAGACGCAGCGGATTCAAAATCCGCCGCCGCAAGGTGTGAGGGTTCGAGTCCCTCTCCCGGCACCAATCAGGGTCATATCCCTCTCCCCAGGCCTTCATCGGGGAAAGCCGCGCATTGTCGCAGGATTCCCCCCGGGCTTCCAGCCTTCCAGCATCCCTTCCCCGCCTGACACCGGCAAGCCCGGGATGGCCGCCGTGCCGACATTCCGCTAGGATGCGCATCCTTTCCATGACAAAAGGATAGCCCCGATGACTTCCCCCCTTCGCCACCCGGCCCTGGCCCTGTTGCTGGGCCTGTTCCTGGCTGCCCAGCTGGGCGCCTGCTCCAGGGACGAGCCCCCGGCCGCCGAAAACTCCGTCCCGGCTGCCGCCGCCCAGGAGGCCGCCGCTCCGGCCAAGCCAGCGGAAGCCCCCGGCGGCCTGGACCAGAAGCTGGGCATCTACATCGACTGCTACAACGACCTGGATGGCAGGGTGCACGACAGCATCCGGCGCTACAGCTCCTGGATCAAGGACATGCAGGCCGGCCCCACGGGCAAGGAAGTCGTGGTCTATGGACTGTACGAAATCGGCCCGGAGCAGAAGCTCGGCAACTGCCGGACCCAGTTCGGCCAGGCGGCCGGGATGAGCCCCGCCCTGGCCCTGGACGGGGCCGGCAAGGCCTATATGGAAGCCCTGGACCAACTCCAGCCCCTGGTCATCGAAGCCCACCGTTACTACGACCGGGAAAATTACAAGGATGACCAGTTCGCCCAGGGGAAGGCCCTGCATCCCCGCCTGAAAGCCGCCATGGAAAGCTTCATGGCCGCCAGCGGCAAGTTCTCCGACGCCATCGAGCTGGAAAACGACAAACGCCTGGAAGCCCAGATGCAGCGCCTGGAGAAGGAAGAGGGGCGCCAGCTGCCCTACCTGCACATGGCCACCATGCACGAGGCCAAGCTGCTGATCCGCATGCTCGGGGAGGAGAGTTTTCCGGCCGACCAGGCGGCAACCCGGCTGGCCGCCTATGAAAAGATCACCGACGAACTGCTGGCCCAGCTCAAGGCCCAGCCGGCGGAGGGCATGAGCGCCCACAACTGGTCCTTCTTCAGCCAGGCCAGCGAGGACTTCCGCAAGGCGGCCAAGGAGCGGGTGCGCCGGGTCCGGGACCAGGTGCCCTACTCCACCGGCGAGCAGATGATGCTCAAACCCGGCAGCGACTGGATGGTGGAAGGCAGCCCGGGCAAGGCCCTGAAGACTTACAACACCCTGGTGGAACGCAGCAACAAGCTGTGACCGGAGCCGGGGCTCCGGCCCCGCTCACAGCCCCGGCAGGCCCTGACTGAACAGGGCGTACAGCCCCAGGGCCGCGAAGATCACTGCGGCAATGGCATGCATCAGGCGCACCGGCAGGCGGGCGGCCAGCTTGTCGCCCACCAGCACCGCCGGCACATTGGCGAGCATCATGCCGGCGGTGGTGCCGGCCACCACCATGAGAAAGTCCGAGTACTGGGCCGCCAGGGCCACGGTGGCCACCTGGGTCTTGTCCCCCATCTCGGCCAGGAAGAAGGCGATCAGGGTAGTGCCGAACACCCCGAAACGGGGTGCCACGTTGGCCTCGTCCTCGTCCAGCTTGTCGGGAATCAGCATCCAGCCCGCCATGAGCAGGAAGGAAACCCCGAGAACCCAGCGCAGCACGTCCGGCCCCAGCAGGCCGGTGAGCCAGCTGCCCACGGCGCCAGCCAGGGCGTGATTGGCCAGGGTGGCCACGAGGATGCCGAAGATGATGGGCCAGGGCCGCTGATAGCGGGCCGCCAGCACGAAGGAAAGCAGTTGGGTTTTGTCGCCGATTTCGGCCAGGGCCACGATACCGGTGGCGATCAGGAACGCGTCCATGAATGAGCTCCGGGCCGGCAGAATACCAATGACCACGCACACCCCGGCCCAGCGGCGGTGCATGGTCAAAGGTCTTGCCAAGTCGAAACCGCCGGTGCCATGCCCCCGGAAGCCGGCGGGCAAGTCTGTTGACACGGGCCCACTGCGCGATGAGTGGCGGCTACTCCCCAATGACGGGGGCGGATTCTACGGACTTCGCCGCCGGGCGTCTATTCCTTGCAGGCAAAAGTCTTGCTGAAGGCGGCCCCTACCACCTGGGCGGCGCCGATCTCGCTGTCCTTGGGAAACGGGGGCTGCCGGTCCAGGTAGGCCAGGACGGCACGCACCAGGCGGATTCTGTCCTCCTGCCCCCGGGGGGCGCAGAAGGCGTTGAGGCGCACCCCCACCTTGTCGGCCAGCCGGTCACCGATGCCGTATCCGTCCAGGAAGCCATCCAGGTAGGTGAGGCAGCGGCTGCTCTTGACGGAGTGGAAGATGTCGGTGCTTTTCTGCCCGGTGAGCAGCTGCTCCGCCGCCAGGCAATCCTCCTGGAGCTCCGGCCCCGAATAGGCCTGGACGGCCAGGGGCAGGGCGCACAGACAGGTGAGAAGAAAATGGCGCATGTCCATGGAACAGACCTCCCTGGTTCAGGAACCAGAATCGAAATGAAAGGGAACCGCCAGGCGGCCCCCGGGGCCCTGGAGGATGAAACTGGCCTGCCAGCGCATGCGCCCGGTGACGCAGACGGGCAGGTTGCCCCGGCCGGAGAACTGGCCCCGGGGGCCGGCTTCCAGGCTCACCTGATTGAAGCCCATGTCCATTTCCACCCCGGAAAAATCGAGCAGCACCGCGCTGGCCTCATAGCCCTCCAGGGAAACCTTGACGCTCAGGGGCTTGAGCACGGGAATCGGCCAGGGGGAAATCTCCGCCACCAGGTGGCCGCCCCCGGGCAGGGCCACCCGGCAGGGCCCCTGGTTCAGGTCGCAGGCCGGCACCGGCAGGGTCAGGTCCCGGGCCGGGGCCAGCCGGGGCCCCAACCAGTAGCCGAGCCCCAGGAGGCCCAGGAAACCCAGCCCCAGGAGCAGGCTGGTGAGATGACTTTTGTTGAGCTTGCTTTTTTCCAAGATCGAAAACCGTTGATTGAGACCCGGGGGCCGACGCGGCCTGCATGATACTCCCCCGCTGGGGCAACACCGCCCCCGGTGCTATCCTTGCCCGCCATGAACCGTCCCCCGCCCCGCTCCAGCACGCCTCCCCGCCCCCCTCGACGGCAGCGCCCCCGACAGGCGCCCCGGGAAGAGGCGCGCCTGGTCTGCTTCAACAAACCCTACGGGGTGCTCAGCCAGTTCACCCCGGAAGGACGCTGGCAGGGGCTCAAGGACTACATCGACCTGCCCGGGGTACACGCCGCCGGGCGCCTGGATGGCGACAGCGAAGGGCTGCTGCTGCTCACCGACGACGGCCAGCTCCAGGCCCGCATCGCCGACCCGCGCCACAAGCTGGAAAAAATCTACTGGGTCCAGGTGGAAGGCATTCCCGGCGAAGAGGCCCTGGAAACCCTGCGCCGGGGCGTACAACTGAAGGACGGCCTCACCCGGCCGGCCCGGGCCCGGTGCATGGAGGAGCCGCCCGGCCTGTGGGAACGCCAGCCCCCGATCCGCATTCGCCAGGCCATTCCCACCGCCTGGATTGAACTGGCCATCCGCGAGGGGCGCAACCGCCAGGTGCGGCGCATGACGGCAGCCGTGGGTTTTCCCACCCTGCGCCTGATCCGCGCCGCCATCGGCCCCTACACCCTGGAAGGACTGGCCCCGGGTGAGCTGCGGCTGCTCACCGGGCGGCCCGAGCAGCTGCTGCCGCCGTATAATGCCCGGCCATGAAAACCCGCCAAATACTCACTCCCCTGCTGCTGGCCGCCGGCCTTCTCCTGGGCGCCGCCGCCCGGGCCGAGATGCCGCGCATGGAACTGACCGCCGGCTTCCACCGCATCGAAGCGGAGGTGGCCGCCAACCAGGATGACCGGATGCAGGGCCTGATGCAGCGCAGCCGCCTGGGCGCCGGCCAGGGCATGCTGTTCGTGTTCCCCATGCAGCAGCGCCACTGCATGTGGATGAAAAACACCCTGCTGCCCCTGTCCGTGGCCTTCCTGGATGAAGAGGGGCGCATCATCAACATCCGCGACATGCAGCCCCAGACCGAGGACAACCACTGCGCCGACGCCCCGGCCCGCTACGCCCTGGAAATGAACCAGGGCTGGTTCGCCACCCGGGGCATCAAGCCGGGCATGAAGATCAGCGGCGTGCAGCGGGCTCCCGCGCCCCGATGAAGATCCAGGCGCCGCCCCGCTGGCGGCCCCGCTTGAGCCGCCAGAACGACAATCTGCCCCTGCTGGACTGGCTGCGGGAACGGGACTCCCTCACGGCCCGCCTGCGGCGCGGCAGCCGCAGCTTCCAGGTGCGCTGCCTGCGTCAGGCCCTGGAAGCCCTGGGACCCGACGAAGCCGCCTGCCTGGGAGCACGACCGGGCCGCCTGGTCTGGGTCCGGGAAGTGCTGCTGCTGGTCAATGAGCGCCCCGCCGTGTTCGCCCATACGGTCATGACCCGCCGGCCGCGCCATCCCTTTGATCTGCGCTTTGCCGCCCTGGGCAGCCATTCCCTGGGCAGCCTGCTGTTCTCCGACCCGCGCATCGCCCGGGGGCCCCTGGAATTCCGCCCCCTGGACCGGCGCCACCTGCTCTATCGGCGCGCCGAACAGGCCTGCGGCCCCCTGCCCCCCCGGCTCTGGGCCCGGCGTTCCCGCTTCGGCCGCCAGGCCAAGGGGGTGCTGGTGACCGAACTGTTCCTGCCCCCCGTCCTGGACCTGCCCGGCACCTGAGCCGGGCTCAGAACTGCTTCACCTCGATGTTCAGGGTCTGGATGCGGTAGGCGATCTGGCGCGGCGTCATGTTCAGGAGCCGGGCCGCCTTGGCCTGAACCCAGCCGGCCTGCTCCAGGGCAGCAATCACCCGGTCCCGCTCGGACAGGTTGGGATCATCCAGGGAAGGCCCCTCCGGCACGGCGGCGCTCCCCATGGGGGCAGACGCCGCCTGCTGGGACGCCAGAGCCGGCCGGGACACCACCCGCTCCCGCCCCGGGAAGCGGATCAGATCCCCGTCGATGACCCCGTCCTCGGACAGGACCGCCGCCCGCTCCAGGCAGTTTTCCAGCTCCCGCACGTTGCCGGGCCACTCGTAGTTGGCCAGGCGACGCAGGGCGCTGTCGTGGATGGTGAGCTTGCGCTTCTGCACATTGCCCACCTTGGTGAGCAGGTGCCGACAGATGTCGGGGATGTCCTCCAGGCGCTCCCGCAGGGGAGGCAGGTAGAGGGGCATGACGTTCAGGCGGTAGAACAGGTCCTCGCGGAAATCGCCCATGTCCACGGCAGTCTCCAGATCCCGGTGGGTGGCGGCGATGATGCGCACATCCACCTTGATGCTGCGGCTGCCCCCGACCCGCTCGAATTCCCCTTCCTGCAGCACCCGCAGCAGCTTGGCCTGGAAGGCCGGGGAGATTTCCCCGATTTCGTCCAGGAACAGGGTGCCCCCGTCGGCCTGCTCGAAGCGGCCCTTGCGGCTGCCCACGGCGCCGGTGAAGGAGCCCCGCTCGTGGCCGAACAGTTCCGATTCGAGCAGGTTTTCCGGCAGGGCCGCGCAGTTGAGCTTGACCAGGGGCCCCCGGGCCCGGGGCGAGTTGTAGTGGATGGCGTTGGCGATCAGCTCCTTGCCGGTGCCGGTCTCGCCCCGGATCAGCACCGTGGTGTTCCACTTGGCCACCAGGCGCACCTGTTCGAAGACCCGGCGCATCACGGCGGAACGGCCGACGACGCTGTCAAAGCCGTGCTGGTGGCGCACGGTACGGCGCAGCAGGTCCCGCTCCTCCAGCAGGGAGCGCTTTTCCTGCTCCACCTGCAAGGAGAGGCGCAGGCTCTGGCCCACCAGGTTGGCGATCATTTCCAGGAAGCGGGCCCGGTCCTCCAGCAGGGGATCGTCTTCCACTCCCGGCTGTACCGCCAGCACCCCCTTCAGGCTGCCGGCCACCTTGATGGGCACGGCGATGAAGGGCAGGTTCGGGTCATAGACCCCCATCTTGTTGATGAAGCGCCGGTCATCCCCGACCCGCTGCAGAATGATGCTGCGGTTCTTCTCCATGGCGAAGCCGATCACCCCTTCGCCGGACTGATAGCGCACCGATTCAAAATGGCCCGGGTCCACCCCGTGCACCGACTGCACCAGCAGGCTGCCATCGGGCTCCACCACGCTCACCAGGCCCCGGCTCAGGCCGGCGGATTCGTCCAGGATGCGCAGCACTTCCTGGATGGTCTCCCGGTAATCCAGGGAGCGGGACAGGACCTGGCTGACCCCGTACAGGGCGTCCATCTGGGACAGATGCAGCTCGTGGGTTTCGCACACCCCCGGGGCTTCACCGCCGAAGCCGTAGGTGTGCCCATCGGGACATTTGCCGTGATCTTCCGCGCTCATTCGGTCTCCCCTTCCAGGGGCAGCTCCACCAGGGCCCGGCAGCCGCCTCCCGGCGCATCCAGCAATTCCAGTATCCCGCCGTGGTCGGCCACGGCCTGCTGGGCCCGGGGCAGACCGGTGCCCAGGTGCTGGCCCTGGCTGCCCCGGGTGGTGAAGAAGGGTTCGAATACCTTAAGCCGCAGCTCGGCGGGAATGCCCGGACCCCGGTCATCGATGCAGACCTGCACCAGCTCTCCCGCCAGGGCGGTGCTCAGGCTCAGCTCCCGGACCCGCCAACCCTTCTGGGACAGGGCCTCGATGGCGTTATCCACCAGGGCCTTGAACAGGGAGCGCAGCTGCATGGGCCGGCCCAGGATGGCCGGCAGGGTGGGCGCCGGCTGCCAGCTCACGGTGATGCCGTTGGCCAGCAGGCGCGGGGTGCTCACGTCGAGCACATCGCGCAGAACCTCGTTGAGATTGACCGGCGCCATGGCCTCCCGGGTGTCCAGGGGAATCAGCTGGCGCAGCTCGTCCAGGTGGGCCCGGCCCTCGCCCAGGGCGGATTCCAGGGCATTGGCCATGGCCGGCTCCCGGAGCCGCAGCATGCCCACGGCGGAGGACATGATGTTGAGCGGCCCTTCCAGGCGGAACATGGCGGCGGACAGGCTCTCGCGCATGGCAGCCGCGTGCTCCTCTTCGGCCATCAGGCTGCGCAGGGCCGCCAGACGGGCCTTTTCCTGGCCCTGGCGCAGGGCACTCACGTCGTTTACCACCAGCAGCAGGTAGTGCCGCAGGCTTTCCTCGTAAAAGCCGTCGGCCCGTTCATCCAGGGTGGCGATGGGCAGGGCCGAACAGGAGAACCAGCGGGGCGAGGCGCCGCCGGGCCGGTCGATGCGCAACTCCCGGGCCGGGAAGCCCACCGGGCTGTCCCTGCCCAGCAGCTGTTCGCGCCAGTTGGGCACGGCCGTCTCCAGGAGCAGGTGCGCCGGCTCGGCCACCCGCAGGTCGGCCACCAGCTTCTTGTATTCCTGGTTATCCAGCATCACCTGGCCCCGGTCATCCAGCAGGACCAGGGCCACCGGTGCCCCATCCACCACCGACTCGATCAGGGCCTTCTGGTTACGCACCTGGCTGACCAGGCTGTGCAGTTCGGAAATATCCCGGTGCATGCCCAGGTAGTGGGCGATCCGGCCTTCACCGTCCAGCACCGGGGCAATGGCCAGCTCCGCTAGGTACTGGCTGCCGTCCTTGCGCCGGTTGAGCAGGCGGCCGGTCCAGGGATGCCCTCCGGCCAGGGCGGCCCACATGGCCCCATACACCTCCCTGGGGGTGGTGTGGTTGGAGAGGATGGATTCGTTCTGCCCCTCGGCTTCCCGGGGGCTGTAACCGGTGACCCGGGCAAAGGCCTCGTTCACATAGAGGATGTTGGCCTGGGGATCGGTGATGGAAATCGCCACGTCGGCCTGGGCGACCGCCTGGCGGAAGATTTCCGGCGGCAGGTCGGTGCATACCTTGGGGGGTGGCTTGAGGTTCATGAAATCGGCTCCGGCGCTTTAGGCAATTGCCGGTAATCAGCACGTTCCATGCCATCAAAACTATTTAAAGCCCAAGCTCCGCGCCCCTGCTGGCTTGCAGGCCATTGGCGACAACCCCACAGGAAAATCTGTCGGCTTTGCGACAAAAAAACAGGCGCGCGCCGCACCACCCTGGTGCAACCCAGCGCCAGGCCGCGCCAACAGGGGGTTTGCCGCCACCCGGCAGGTCCCGGAGCACAGCTGGCATGGGCGTTGCAATGGGAGGGCCATCCCAACCCCACCGAGAATCGCCGCCATGAGCGAACTGGTACTCCTCCTGATCTCCACGGCCCTGGTCAATAACGTGGTGCTGATCAAGTTCCTCGGCCTGTGTCCCGCCATGGGCGTGTCCAAAAGCATGGACAGCGCCCTGGGCATGGGCATGGCCACCACCTTCGTGCTGACCCTGGCCTCGGCCGCCAGCTGGTCCCTGGAACACTGGCTGCTGGTGCCCATGGAACTGCAGTTCCTGCGCATCCTCACCTTCATCCTGGTGATCGCCTCGGTGGTGCAATTCACCGAAATGTTCATCAAGAAGGCCAGCCCCGGCCTGTACCAGTCCCTGGGCATCTACCTGCCCCTGATCACCACCAACTGCGCCGTGCTGGGGGTCGCCCTCCTGAACGTGCAGCAGGGCTACGGCTTCTTCTGGAGCGTGGCCTACGGTTTCGGCTCCGCCCTGGGCTTCACCCTGGTGCTGATGATCTTCGCCGGCCTGCGGGAGCGCATCGCCCTGGCCCGGGTGCCCGGCGCCTTCACCGGCGCCCCCATCGCTTTCGTCACCATCAGCCTGCTGGCCCTGGCCTTCATGGGCTTTTCCGGCCTCAACGTCTAAGGGGAATCTCGATGCTTGCCGCCATCCTCAGCCTCACCGTCCTGGGCGCCATCCTCGGCTTGGTCCTGGGCATCGCCGGCCGCCTGCTGGCCGTGGCCACCAATCCCATCGTCGATGAACTGGAAGCCCTGCTGCCGGGCACCAACTGCGGCCAGTGCGGCTTTCCCGGCTGCTCCGGGGCCGCCGCGGCCATCGCCGACGGCTCTGCCGCGCCGACCTGCTGCCCGCCGGGAGGCAAGGCCGTGGCCGCCGCCCTGGCGGAAAAACTAGGCCTCAGCCTGGATCTTTCCGGCATGGCCGACGACGGTCCCAAGCTGGCCGTGATCGCCGAGGACCTGTGCATCGGCTGCTGCCGCTGCATCAAGTCCTGCCCCACCGACGCCATCCTGGGGGCGCCCAAGCAGATCCACAACGTGCTCAAGGAAGCCTGCACCGGTTGTGCCGCCTGCGTCGATCACTGCCCCACCGAGGCTGTCCTGATGCAACCTGTCCCCGTCACCCTGCAGCACTGGGTGATGCCCAAGCCTATGGCCGCCTGAAGGAAAACAGCATGGGTCTGATGGAAAAATTCTTTGGTCTCTCCTGGGGCATCCACCCGGAAGATCACAAGCGTCCCGCCGCGGACGCTGCCACGCGCACCATGCCGGTGCCGGAGCGCCTCTATGTCTCTCTCTCCCAACATTTGGGCGCTCCGGCCCGGCCTGCGGTGCTGGTCGGCCAGAAGGTCAGGAAAGGCGACAAGCTCGCCGATCCCCAGGGGGCGGTCTCGGCGGCCATCCATGCCCCGACTTCGGGCACCGTCGCCGCCATCGGCGAAATTCCCGCACCGCACCCTTCCGGCCTGCCGGTCCTGGCCATCACCCTCGACAGCGACGGTAAGGATGAATGGACCGAGCTGGAAGGCTGCACCGATCCCTTCGCCCTGGAGCCGGCCGAAATCAGCCGCCGCGTGGCGGCCGCCGGCGTGGTGGGCCTGGGCGGCGCCACCTTCCCCTCGGCCCTGAAGCTGTCCCTGTCCCAGAAATCCAAGGTCAGCACCCTGATCATGAACGGTGGCGAGTGCGAGCCCTATCTCTCCTGCGATGACCGGCTGATGCGCGACGCCGCCGCCGACATCGTCGATGGCATCCGCCTGATGCTGCACGCCACCGGCGCCACCGAAGCCCTGGTGGGCATCGAGGACAACAAGCCCGAGGCCATCGCTGCCATGACCGAGGCGGCCCGCCCCTATGCCGAAGTGTCCGTCCGCCCGGTGCCGGCCCGCTACCCCATGGGTTCGGAAAAGCAGCTGATCCTGGTGCTCACGGGCAAGGAAATTCCCGCCGACGGCCGCCCCGGCGACGTGGGCGTGGTGGTGCACAACGTCGGCACCGCCCGGGCCGTGCACGAGGCCATCCGCCACGGCCGCCCCCTGGTGTCGCGCCTGGTGACCGTCAATGGTGCTTGCGTGGCCCAGCCCGGCAACATCTTCGTCCCCGTGGGCACCCTGGTGGAGGAGGTACTCGCCTTCGCCGGCGGCCTCCAGGGGGCGCCGGCCCGGCTGATCATGGGCGGTCCGATGATGGGCATGTCCCTGCCCCATGCCCGGGTCCCGGTGGTCAAGGGCACCAGCGGCATCCTCGCCCTGGACGCGGCCCAGGTGGCCGAACGGGCCCAGGAGCCTTGCATCCGCTGCGCCAGTTGCGTGCGCGCCTGCCCCATCGGTCTGCTGCCCCTGGAAATGGCCCGCCACATCCAGGCCAGCGACCTGAAGGGAGCCGTGGGCGTGGGCCTGAAGGACTGCATCGCCTGCGGCTGCTGCGCCTACGTCTGCCCCTCCCAGATTCCCCTGGTGCAGTACTTCGCCCACGCCAAGGGGGAAATGGCCGCCCAGGACCGGGCCAAGCTGCGCGCCGAAGCCACCAAGAAGATGGCCCAGGCCAGAAGCGACCGGCTGGAGCGGGAAGCCCGGGAAAAAGCCGAAATGGCGGCCCGCCGCAAGGCCGAGCGGGCGGCGGCCGCCGCCGCTACCGCCGCAACGGCACCAACACCTTCTTCCACCGCCGTCGCCGAAGGAGCCCAGGCATGAGCATCTCCTACAACGCCCCCCAGACCTTCGCCTCGCCCCACGCCCACGGCAGCAATGGCGTCCGGCGCACCATGGTGCGGGTCCAGATGGCCCTGCTGCCCGCCACCCTGTTCGGCTTCTGGCTCTACGGCTGGCCGGCCTTCTTCCTCTGGCTGATCACCCTGCTTTCCTGCCTGGTGTTCGAGTTCATGAGCCTGCGCCTGCTGGGCCAGGCCCAGATCGGCCGCACCCTGGGCGATGGCTCCGCCCTGCTCACCGGCTGGCTGCTGGCCATGACCCTGCCCCCCTGGGCCCCCTGGTGGGTGGGGGTGGTGGGCGCCTTCATCGCCATCGTGATCGGCAAGCAGGTGTTCGGCGGCCTGGGCTACAACGTCTTCAATCCGGCCATGGTGGCCCGGGTGGCCCTGCTGATTTCCTTCCCCCTGCCGCTCACCACCTGGGTCATGCCCCTGCCCATGACCACGGCCCTGGCCCCCGGCTTCATCGACAGCCTGCACATCACCCTGGGGCAGGTCCCCATTCCCGACGCCATGAGCAGCGCCACCATGCTGGGCTACGCCAAGACCGAACTGTCCCGGGGCCTGGACCTGCTGCAAGCCCTTACCGCCGGCCACGCGCCCCAGCTCTCCTGGTTCGGCATCCGCGCCGGCAGCCTGGGGGAATCCGCCGCAGTGCTGATCCTGGCCGGCGGCCTGTTCCTGCTCGCCACCGGGGTGATCCGCTGGCAGGCCCCCCTGGGGGTGCTGGCCGGGGTGGCCATTCCGGCCGCCATCGCCCATGCGGTGGCTCCCGGGCACTACCTGGACGCCGGCACCCATCTGCTGTCGGGAGCCCTGATGCTGGGTGCCTTCTTCATCGCCACCGACTATGTCACCTCGCCCACCACGGGCGGCGGCCAGATCATCTTCGGCCTGGGGGTGGGCCTGATGACCTGGGTGATCCGCAGTATCGGGGGTTACCCGGAAGGGGTGGCCTTCGCCATCCTGCTGATGAATGCCCTGACCCCCATCATTGACCGTTACACCAAGCCCCGCATCCTGGGGCGCACCCGGGCCGGCCGTCCCATCGACCTGCCCTCCGCCGGCAAGGGAGCCTGACATGAATCTGGAACAGCTCAAGGAAAACACGCTTTACCAGCCCCTGCTGCTGGGGGTCGTGGCCCTGCTCGCCTCGGCCTCCCTGGCCTGGGCCGCCAGCGCCACCCGGGACGCCATCAGCGCCGCCGAGGCCAAGGATCTGCGCGACTCCCTGGCCCAGGTCCTGCCCGACAACTTCGCTGACAATGACCTGCTGGCCGACAGCGCCCAGGTGGAGGTGGAGGGCGGCAAGTCCCTCACCGTCTATCGGGCCCGCCAGGGTGAGAGCACCAAGGGCGCCGTGTTCAAGGTGAGCGGCAAGGGCTACGGGGGCGAAATCGCCATCCTGATGGCGGTGGACCGGGACGGCAAGACCTTGGGCGTGCGGGTCCTGAAGCACACGGAAACCCCGGGCCTGGGGGACAAGATCGAAGCCTCCAAGGCGGACTGGATCAAGAGTTTCGACGGCAAGTCCCTGGAGACCGCCCGCTGGGCAGTGAAGAAGGACGGGGGCGACTTTGACCAGTTCGCCGGCGCCACCATCACCCCCCGGGCCGTGGTGAATGCGGTCAAGGGCGGGCTGGAAACCTTCGCCAGCCACAGGCTGGCCATCCTCGGGGAAGCGGAAACCTCTCCCGCCCTGGCCAAGAACAAGGAGCAGTGATCATGAGCGACTTCAAGACCCTGATGAAGGACGGCCTGTGGGACAACAACGTGGTGTTCGCCCAGATGCTGGCCCTGTGCCCGACCATGGCCGTGACCACCAGCGGCACCAACGGCCTGGGCATGGGCCTGGCCACCACCGCCGTGCTGGTGGTTTCCAACATCCTGGTATCCCTGATCCGCAAGACCGTCAGCGATCAAGTGCGCATTCCCGTGTTCGTGGTCATCATCGCCACCCTGGTGACGGTGGTGGACATGGCCCTGAACGCCTGGCTGCATGAGCTGTACAAGGTCCTGGGCCTGTTCATCGCCCTGATCGTGGTCAATTGCGCCATCCTGGGCCGGGCCGAGGCCTTTGCGGTGAAATCCAGCATTCCCGCCTCCATCGTCGACGGCCTGGCCATGGGCCTGGGTTTTACCGGCGCCCTGACCGTGATCGGGCTGATCCGGGAATTCCTGGGCAGCGGCACCCTGTTTGCCCAGGCTTCCAACCTGCTGGGCCCCTCCTTCGCCTTCCTGGAAGTCCAGGTGCCCGGCTACGGCGGTGCCCTGCTCATGATCCTGCCCCCGGGGGCCTTTGCCGTCCTGGGTTTCCTGCTGGCCGGCAAGCGGGTCCTGGATGCCCGCCTGGAAGCCCGAAGCGCCGCTGCCGCCGCCCCGGCCAGCGCCTGATTACCGGAGAAGACCATGCAGATCGGCGTCGCCTATTCCGAGCCCAACCAGCAAATCTGGCTCAACATCGAAGTGCCCGAGACCACCACGGTGCGGGAAGCCATTGATCGTTCCGGCATCCTCAAGCAGTTTCCCCACATCGACCTGGAGGCCCAGAAGGTGGGCATCTTCGGCAAGCTGGCCAAGCTCGATGCCCCCCTGAAGCCCGGAGACCGGGTGGAAATCTACCGCCCCATCATCGCCGACCCGGCCACCGTGCCGCGCCGGGACATGGGCGAGGACGATTGAGGGCTGCCTTGCCCTTTCCCGCCCCCGGGGGCACAATCCCCCGCCATGCAGCAATTTGACCTCATCATTGTCGGTGGCGGCCTGGCCGGCGCCAGTCTCGCCGCCGCCCTGCGGGAAAGCCGCCTGCGGATCGCCCTGGTGGAAGGCCAGGCCCCCAGCCGTCCCCAGGGCTGGGACGCCCGCATCTACGCCATCAGCCCCGCCAACGCGGATTTCCTCGCCCGGATCGGGGCCTGGGAGCATCTGGACCGGCAGCGCATGGCCCCCATCAGCGCCATGGAAGTACACGGGGACCAGGGCGGACGGCTGAATTTTTCCGCCTATGAAACCGGAGTCGGTGAACTGGGCTGGATTCTGGAGTCCTCCCTCATGGCCTGCGAGCTCTGGGAAGGCATCAAGCGCCAGGCCAACGTCACCCGCTTCTGCCCGGCCCGCCCTGCGGCTCTGGAAATCCGCCACGACGCGGCCCTGCTCACCCTGGAAGATGGCCAGCTCCTGTCCGGCCGCCTGCTCGTGGGCGCGGACGGGAGGGATTCCTGGGTGCGCCGTCAGGCAGGCCTGGAAGCCATCACCACCCCCTATAACGAGAAGGGCCTGGTGGCCAACTTCGCCACCGAGAAACCGCACCGGGGCATTGCCTGGCAGTGGTTCCGGGACGATGGGGTGCTGGCCTACCTGCCCCTGCCCGGCCAGCGCATGTCCATCGTCTGGTCCACGCCGGACGCCCACGCGGACGCCCTCTGCGCCCTGCCTCCGGAAGCCCTGGCGGAACAGGTAGCCGCCGCCGGCCAGCACGTGCTCGGCCGGCTGGAGACCATCACCCCCGCCGCCGCCTTTCCCCTGCGCCTGATCCGAGTGCCCCGCACCGTCAGTCCCCGGCTGGCCCTGGTGGGCGACGCGGGCCACGGCATTCACCCCCTGTCCGGCCACGGCATCAACCTGGGCTTCCAGGATGCCCGGGTGCTGGCGGAAATGCTGGGGGCCGCCGGTCCCTGGCAGGACATCGGCGAAGAACGCTTCCTGCAGCGCTACCAGCGGGCCCGCCGGGAGGAAACCGTGCTCATGCAGACCACCACGGACACCCTGCGGCGGCTGTTCCGGGCCTCCCCTCCCGGTCTCGCCCCGCTCAGGAACCTGGGCCTGACCCTCACCAACAACCTCGGCCCCATGAAAAGCGTGCTGGTGCGCTACGCCCTGGGCGCCCTCTGATCCCCAACGCTCTCAGGAGAATTCATGTACAAGAAACTGCTCACCCTGGCCCTGGCGGCCAGCTTCGCCCTGCCCGTCCTGGCCCAGGAGGCCAGCGTCAAGAAGGCGGTGGAATCCAAGCTCGGCGTCAGCGTCACCAGCGTCAGCAAGTCCGGCTACCTGGGCCTCTACGAGGTCTACTTCGATGGCCAGATCATCTACACGGACGAGAAGGTCAGCGCCATCGTGGCGGGCAACCTGATCGACACCAAGACCATGACCAGCGTCACCGAAGAACGGATGAAGAAGCTCAACGCCATCAAGTTCTCCGACCTGCCCCTGAACCAGGCCATCAAGCAGGTGAAGGGCAACGGCAAGCGGGTACTGGCCACCTTCGAGGACCCCAACTGCGGCTATTGCAAGCGTCTGGCCAAGGATCTGTCGAAGCTGGACAACGTCACCATCTACACCTTCCTGTACCCCATCCTGTCCGAGGATTCCATCAAGAAATCCCGCCAGATCTGGTGTGCCGCCGACAAGGCCAAGGCCTGGAACGACTGGATGGTGGACGGCAAGGCCCCCACCGGCAAGGATGACTGCGACACCACAGCCATCATCAACAACCAGGAATTCGGCCAGAAGCTGCGCATCACCGGCACCCCCACCATCTTCTTCGCCGATGGTGACCGGGTTCCCGGTGCCCTGCCCATCGCCAAGATCGAGCAGAAGCTCAACAGCATCAAGTAAGCCGGCATCGCAGCAAACAAGAAGGGCGGCCCCGAGGGCCGCCCTTCTTGTTTTGACGCTGTAACGATCAGGCTGCCACCTGCCGTACCTGAACCTGGCGCTGGCGGTTGATGCCGCTGATCAGGGCCTTGATGGAGGCCGTGACGATATTGCCGTCCATCCCCACCCCGTAGCATTCACCGCCGCCCCCGGCCACTTCCATGAAGGCGCAGGCCCGGGCCTCGCCCGCCTCGCCGCTGGGGCCCATGGCCCGCTCCTCGAAACTGCGCACCTGGACCCGGAAGCCGCCCCCCTGGAGGGCATGCACGGCCGCGTCTATGGGCCCGTTGCCTTCCCCGCTGAGCAGATGAGGCTGGCCGTCGATTTCCACGGAAAGCCGGATGCCCTGGGCGCCCCCGTGCTCGAACAGGTGATGCTCCCGGTAACGGACCGGGGCCGCGCTGTCGAGATAAGTTCGGGAAAAGAGGGTCCAGATGTCGGCCGCACTCATTTCCCCGCCGTGGCTATCCGTGTGGGCCTGGACCACGCTGGAAAACTCCACCTGCAGGCGGCGCGGCATCACCACCCCATACTCGGACTCCAGCAGATAGGCGATGCCCCCCTTGCCCGACTGGCTGTTGACCCGGATCACCGAATCGTAGCTGCGCCCCACATCGGCCGGATCGATGGGCAGGTAAGGCACATTCCAGACATTCACCCCCTGGTCGCTGGCGGCCTTTTGAGCCGCGAACCCCTTCCTGATGGCGTCCTGGTGGGAGCCGGAGAAGGCCGTGAACACGAGATCCCCCACGTACGGATGGCGCGGATGGATGGGCAACTGGGTGCAATCTTCCGCCGTGCGGGCCACGGCGTTGATATCGGAAAAATCGAGGCCGGGATTCACCCCCTGGGTGTACATGTTGAGGGCCAGGGTGACGAGATCCACATTGCCGGTGCGCTCGCCATTGCCGAACAGGCAGCCCTCGACCCGGTCGGCGCCGGCCATGAGCCCCAACTCGGCGGCCGCCACGGCGGTACCCCGGTCGTTGTGGGGATGGAGGCTGAGGATGATGCTGTCCCGGCGGGCCAGATGGCGGTGCATCCACTCGATCTGGTCGGCATACACATTGGGGGTCGCCACCTCCACCGTGGTGGGGAGGTTGAGGATCACCCGGCGCTCCGGGGTGGCGCCCCAGGCCGCCGTGACGGCATCGCACACTTCCAGGGCGAAATCGAGCTCGGTAGCCGTGAAGGTCTCCGGGCTGTATTCAAGCACCACCTCGGTCTCCGGCATGGCCTCGGCGAGTTCCCGGATGAGGCGCACGGCCCCCACCGCCATGTCCACCACTTCCGCCTTGCTCATGCCGAACACGATCTCCCGGAACGGCGCCGAAGTGGCGTTATAGACATGCACGATGGCCCGCCGGGCACCCTGGATGGACTCGAAGGTGCGACGGATCAGGTGCTCCCGGGCCTGGGTGAGCACCTCGATGGTCACGTCTCCGGGAATGTGCTTCTCTTCAATGAGCTGGCGCACGAAATCGAAGTCGGTCTGGGAGGCGGAGGGAAAGGCCACCTCGATCTCCTTGAAGCCCATGTCGCAGAGCATGTGGAACATGCGCATCTTCTTCTCCCCGTTCATGGGCTCGAACAGGGACTGGTTGCCATCGCGCAGATCGGTGCTCATCCAGACGGGAGCATGGGTGATGGTGCGCCCCGGCCACTGGCGGTCCTGAAGGGGCACGGGAGGAAAGGGGGCGTACTTGCGTTCGGGCTGGGACAACATGGGGGGCTCCACAAGGCGGTTTCGATGGGAGAATCTTAAGGAAAAAGGACCGGCATTTGCTTGCGTTATCGACCCGAAAAAACACACTTATTGGCAGAATATTTCGCTAACAAACAGGAATACAAAATATACTGCCAACGCCATCAGAACCGAGACAGATCATGCAACTCGACCGCTACGACCGGGCCATCCTCACCCTGCTGCAGCAGGACGGCCGGATCAGCAACCAGGACCTGGCCGAACGCATCGGCCTTTCCCCCTCCCCCTGCCTGCGCCGGGTACGAGCCCTGGAAGAAGCCGGCCTGATCCTCGCCTACCGGGCCCAGCTGGACCCCCGCAAGCTGGGCCTCAGCCTAATGGCCCTGATCCACATCTCCATGGACCGGCATACGCCGGAACGCTTCGAGAATTTCGAGAAGGAGATTCAGGACATCCCGGAAATCATCGAATGCCTGCTGATCACCGGCCAGGACGCCGATTACCAGCTCAAGGCGGTGGTGCGGGACATGGACGGCTACCAGGAACTGCTGCTCAACCGGATCACCCGCATTCCCGGCGTCACCGGGGTGCATTCCAGCTTCGTGCTGCGCCGGGTGGTGGACAAGATTGCCCTGCCCCTCCCATGAGTCCTTGCTTATACACTCCGTTACAAACCCGCAACGAAGCCTGACAGACACGGAGGGACGCCGGACCGTACATTACAGTCATTGCGTTACCCCCTCCTCTCGAACCCCCCTTCGAGATTCAATCCCCGCCCCCGACATGGCGGGGATTTTTTTAAGCCCCGTGTCAGCAGGGCGCAAAGCTGACACGTTAAGTCCCTATCAACCTGCTGAGGATGGACTGATCATGAAACTGTCGCTTACCGCTTCCCTGCTTCTTGGCGTCTGCTTCAGCAGCGCCGCCCTGGCTGATGGCCGCTGGCACCATGACCGGGATTACCCCCCCCACCACCGGCATCACCATTACGACAACCGGGTCCAGTACGTGGTCGTGGAACGCCCGGTCTACACGGCACCCCGGGTGGTCTACCAGGAACCGGTAGTGGTTTACCGGGACCGCGTCGTCTATCAGGACCGCCCCGACTACTACGAACCCCAACCCCGCTATTACCGGGACGCTCCGCAGCCCCGCTACCGGCGCGACATGAGCCCCAGCACCGGCCAGGTCCTGGGCGCCGTGGCCGGAGGCGTGGTTGGCAGCCGCTTCGGCCAGGGCAACGGCCGCATCGCCGCCACCGCAGCCGGAGCCGTGCTGGGCAGCATGATAGGCGGCGAACTGGCCAGCGACTGAAGCCCGGAAAAACGCCCGGCAGACCGGGCAGCAGCAAAACAGAAGCGCCCCCGATTTTCCGGGGGCGCTTCTGTTTTGGGACGGAGTCAGCCAGAACCCGCGACAGATGGATACGTGGCTGCAGGCATTGCCGGCCAGGAAGAACTACCGATCAGTTTCCCTGCTCTTCGAGAGAAGCCATATAAGCAGGCGAGCCCTCGACGAGCTTTGAGAAATATGCCAGCACATGATGTTGATAGACCTTGAGCAGTTGAATCCTGAAGACGCTTTCGTTTCCGCCGAACGCCAAGCGAAATGCTTCATGAATTACCGGCAGGTGACGAAAGCGCCCTTCAGCAAACGCTTCCTTGGCTCTGGCGATCAAGGGCCACTCCAAGCTCACGGTATCCAACTCGTCCAGGCAGTCAGAAATGGAACAGAGGATGGCGATCGCGGAGCCAGCATGAAGCAGATCTTCGTTAAGCGCGAAGGTGTGGCCCTCTGGGCAAACCACCTCGGAATCTATGAATTCCAAGGGGGCAAACGTTCCGGCATCAAGGTTGTGCCCAAACCCACCGTAGGACTCAATCATATCCACGTAGAGATACAAGATGTCTCGGATAGCTGCTTCAGCATGGCAGAGCGTGTCGGTGGTGATATCCACGGCGCGTTATGGGCTAACAGGCGGAACAAAAAGCCAGAGCGCATGCTTTTTGATTTACAAGAGTTCGCAAAATGATCGTGCCCCGTGGCGTGATGTAAGAAGCATCAGCAGAATGGGTTGGCGGGTCTTCGTTTCCGGTCTGGCAGGCGTGCGTGTCAGGCTGCGACCGGGCAGACTGACGTTGGGATTGTCGCCAACTTCGGCGAGTGTTTCCAGCGCCATCCATCCGCATCAACTTTCCCACAAAACAAGCCCCGCACAAGGCGGGGCCGTTTTTTCAACTTTGTCCGACTGACTTCATTCAGTTCGATCAAGCACTTACCAGTTGGGCTCCCGCTCCGGCGTGGCCGTGATGCGGTGGATGCTCAGGTCGGCGCCTTCGTATTCCTCTTCCTGGCTCAGGCGCAGGCCCACGGCCAGTTTCAGCATGCCGTAGACGGCGCCGCCGCCAGTCAGGGCGATGCCGATGGCCAGCAGGGTCATCACCAGCTGCGAAGCCAGGGAAACGCCGCCCACGCCGCCCAGGGCCTGGCTGCCGAACAGGCCGGCGGCAATGCCGCCCCAGGCGCCGCACAGGCCGTGCAGGGGCCAGACGCCCAGCACATCGTCGATCTTCCAGCGGTTCTGGGCCAGAGTGAACAGCTGCACGAACAGGGCGCCCGCCACCAGTCCCACCACCAGGGCGCCCAGGGGGTGCATCAGGTCCGAGCCGGCGCAAACGGCCACCAGGCCGGCCAGGGGGCCGTTATGCACGAAACCCGGGTCGTTCTTGCCCAGGACCAGGGCTGCCAGGGTGCCGCCCACCATGGCCATCAGGGAGTTGAGAGCCACCAGGCCGGAGATGTTCTGCAGGGTCTGGGCCGACATGACGTTGAAGCCGAACCAGCCCACGGTCAGGATCCAGGCGCCCAGGGCCAGGAAGGGGATGGAGGATGGGGGATGAGCCGCAATGGCGCCGCTCTTGGAGTAGCGTCCGTGCCGGGCTCCCAGGAGGAGCACGGCGGGCAGGGCGATCCAGCCCCCCATGGCGTGCACCACCACGGAGCCGGCGAAATCATGGAACTCGGCGCCGAAGGTGGCCTTGAGCCAGGCCTGCACGCCCAGGGCCTGGTTCCAGGCGATGCCCTCGAAGAAGGGATAGACGAAGCCCACGATCAGGAAGGTGGCGGCCAGCTGGGGATGGAAGCGGGCCCGCTCGGCGATGCCGCCGGAAATGATGGCGGGAATAGCCGCGGCAAAGGTGAGCAGGAAGAAGAACTTGGTCAGGTCGTAGCCATTGCGGGCCAGCAGGGTGTCGGCGCCGGTGAAGAAATGGACGCCGTAGGCGATGCCGTAACCGACGAAGAAATAGGCGATGGTGGATACGGCAAAATCGGTGAGGATCTTCACCAGGGCATTGACCTGGTTCTTCTTGCGCACCGTGCCCACCTCGAGAAAGGCAAAGCCGGCGTGCATGGCCAATACCATGATGGCGCCCAGGAGGATGAACAGGACATCGTGGCTGGTATGAGTGTTTTCCATGAGGCTTCCAGAAAAATCGGGTAGCCCGGCAAAGCAAGCACCATTCCAGTGCAAAAAATCCTTTGTTTTCAAGGATGGAAAGCAAAAACCCCAACGCAATCCGCACCAGCACAGTGCGCCACCCCGAAATACCGAACCATGGCGGTGCGTTTTGCACCACCATGGCGCCAGAGGCTTATTTTGGTGCAGCCTCGGGGGGCAGCAACACCCACATGCGGCCCCGCTGCTTCATGCGCCCCGCCTGCTCCCCGGCCTCCTTGCCGAAGCCCCAGAAGAAGTCGGCCCGCACCCCGCCCTTGATGGCCCCGCCGGTGTCCTGGGCCAGCATCAGCCGGTTCAGGGGCTGGTTGCTGTTGGGCCGGGTGGTGGCGAGCCAGACGGGCGCCCCCAGCGGGATATGGCGGGGATCGATGGCGATGCTGCGCTCCGGGGTGAGGGGCACGCCCAGGGCGCCGATGGGGCCGCCCTCGGTGTTGGGCAGCTCCCGGAAGAATACATAGCTGGGGTTGCTGTTCAGCAGCGCCTGCAACTGCCCCGGGTTGGCCCGGGCCCAGGCCTGGATGCCCTGCATGGAGGCTTCTTCCAGCTTCAGGGCGCCCCGCTCCACCAGCAGCCGGCCGATGGACTGGTAGGGATGGCCGTTCTGGTCCGCGTAACCGATGCGCACCCGGCTGCCGTCCGGCAGCTGCACCCGGCCGGAGCCCTGGACCTGGAGGAAGAAGAATTCCACCGGGTCCTGGACCCAGAGCAGGGTCTTGCCCGGCCAGCGCCCCCCCAGGCGGGCATCGATTTCGGCGCGGCTCCAGTAGGGCAGGACCTTGTTGCCCTCCAGGCGCCCGCGCAGGCGCCGGTGCTTGAGGTCGGGATAGACCTCGCCCAGCTCTATGGTCAGCATGTCCTGGGGCACCCCCAGTACCGGGGTGGCATTGGCGGCATCCTTGCGCCGGCTGCCCAGGATCAGGGGTTCGTAGTAGCCGGTGACCATGCCCTCCCGGCGCCCATCCCCCTCCACCACCGCATAGGGAGAGAGGCGGGTTTCGAAGAAGCGCCGGACCGCCTCGTTATCCTGGCCATCCACGGCCTTCGCCTGGCTGCAGACCCCGGCCCAGGCCGGGGCGTGGGGCTTGCCGGCGATGCCCCGGCAGGATTCCAGGAAGGCCCCCCAGGCCGCCCCGAGATTGTCCTGCTGCCATCCGGGCAGATCGGCCCAGCTGCCGGCCTCCAGCCGGGGCGGCACCTCCACCACCGGCTGGGTCGGGGCCGGGCAGACCGGAGCCGGCGGACAGGCGGGACAGACCGGACAAGCCGCCCGGCTCTCCCCGGTCCCGGTGCCGGGCTCCTGCCCCTGAGGCCCTTCCCAGGGCATGGAACCGGCACACCCCCCCAGCAGCAACAGGCCCGCCAGCAGCGGGATGGAGAAACGGGAGGAACTGCGGAGCAGGCGGGTGGCGCTGGATTGGCTTTTTTGCATGGCTTTGGCTAGATTCGAGGCTTCGCCCACAAGTATAACCTTAGCCATGTTCGACCCCGCCCAACTGGAACGTCTGCTTGACCGCGCCGAATCGGTCCTCACCCGCCTCGAATCCCGGCTGCCGCCCCCCTGCCCCACTCCTGACTGGCAGCATACCCTGGCCTGCCGCTGGCGCCGCCAGCAGGGCTACGGCCACCTGATTCCGGTGCAGCAGGTGCACCCGATCCGGCTCGCCGACCTGGCCGACATCGACGACCAGAAGGAGCGGATCACCGCCAACACCCGCCAGTTCGTGGCGGGTCAGCCGGCCAACAACGTGCTGCTCACGGGCACCCGGGGCTCGGGCAAGTCCTCCCTGGTGAAGGCGGTGCTGAACGAATACGCGGCCCAGGGCCTGCGCCTGATCGAGGTGGACAAGGACGATCTCACCGACCTGGCCGAAATCGTGGACCAGGTGGCCGGCCGGCCGGAGAAATTCCTGATCTTCTGCGATGACCTCTCCTTCGAATCCGGCGAGAACGCCTACAAGGCCCTGAAATCGGTGCTGGACGGCTCCGTCGCCGCGCCGCCGGACAACGTGCTGATCTACGCCACCTCCAATCGGCGCCACCTGATGCCCGAATATTTCTCGGAAAACCTGGAGACCACCCGGGTGGATGGGGAAATTCACCCTGGCGAAGCCATAGAGGAAAAGATCTCCCTGTCGGAACGCTTCGGCCTGTGGATATCCTTCTACCCCTTCGACCAGGACAGCTACCTCCACATCGTCGCCCACTGGCTCAAGTCCTACGGCTTTTCCAAAAAGGCCATCGCCGCCGCCGAGCGGGAAGCCCTGAACTGGGCCCTGGGCCGGGGCTCCCGCAGCGGCCGGGTAGCCTGGCAGTTCGCCCGGGACTACGCCGGCCGGGCCGGGGTGCGGCCGTGAGCGAGACCGCCATCGTCCAGGTGGCGGCCGCCGTGATGCTGAGCCGGGACGGCCGCGAGTTCATGCTCGCCTGCCGCCCGGAAGGCAAGGTCTATGCAGGCTACTGGGAATTTCCCGGCGGCAAGGTGGAGCCAGGGGAAACCGTGCGTCAAGCCCTGGTGCGGGAACTCCAGGAAGAACTGGGGATCACCGTGACCCGGGCCAGCCCCTGGCTGCACCGGCACTTCGTCTATCCCCATGCGCACGTGCACATCCATTTCTGGCGGGTCACCGACTGGGAAGGGGAAGTGGGCATCACCGCGCCCCTGGAACACAGCGCCGTGGCCTGGCAGCCCCTGGGCGGCCCGAACCAGGTAGAGCCCATGCTGCCCGCCAACGCCCCCATCCTGAAGGCCCTTTCCCTGCCCTGCCGCATGGGCATCACCCGGGCGGAAAACATCGGCATCGAGGCCGAACTGGAACGGCTGCAACGGGCCCTGGCCGGTGGCCTGCGCCTGGTGCAGCTGCGCGACCGGCAACTGGAACCGGCCCGGCGTCGGGAACTGGCAACAGCCGTCATGGCCCTGGCCGCCCCCCAGGGCGCCCTGGTGCTGGTCAGCGAAGATGGCAGCGGCAGCGGCATCACCCTGGCCCGGCAGGTGGGCGCCCAGGGGGTGCATCTCACCTCCCGGGCCCTGGCCACCTGCACCGACCGCCCCGACCTGCCCTGGGTGGGGGCCTCCTGCCACCACCGGGAAGACCTGCTCCTGAGCGAACGACTGGGACTGGATTACGCCCTTCTAGGGCCGGTGCTGCCCACCGCCAGCCATCCGGAAAGCAAGGGCATGGGCTGGGAGCAGTTCGCCCGGCTGCTGGAAACCTCCACCCTGCCCGTATTCGCCCTGGGCGGGCAAAGCCAGGCCACCCTGGAGCTGGCCCAGGCACAGGGCGCCCATGGCATCGCCTGCCTGCGGGACTGGTGAAGCGGCGGGAGATCAGCCCCGGGGCGGGAGGGCGTCGGGATCGATACCGGCGTCCTGCTCCTCTACCGGCACCTTGTAGGACTCACTTGCCCAGCAGCCCAGGTCGATGAGCTTGCAGCGCTCGGAACAGAAGGGGCGCCAGGGATTTTCCGGGCGCCATTCGGACA
Source organism: Azovibrio restrictus DSM 23866 (assembly GCF_000429665.1). GTDB lineage: Bacteria > Pseudomonadota > Gammaproteobacteria > Burkholderiales > Rhodocyclaceae > Azovibrio > Azovibrio restrictus. Next base: position 40,642 of record NZ_AUCH01000016.1, on the reverse strand, counting down.
GGGTGCCGCACTGGGGACAGGGCACCTGACGGTAAACAAGCTGGGTCACAGGTTGCAGAAGGTCAGTTCAAAGCCCACATCCCGATCGCAGCCCTTGGCCTTGATGTCCATTTCCGGGGGGTGGGTGAAGCGGATGTTGAGGGCGTAGCGGTTGGCGCTCACCTCGGGCACCGCCTGCTCGCTGGGGGCCAGGGAGATGCGCACCATCTGGGCGGCGGTGCCGCCCAGCATGCGCTGGAACTGGCCATGCACGGCGTTGAGCCGCTCCACCCGGCCGCTGGAGCGCAGCAGGCGCAGGATGATGGTCAGGGCGTCGCGCACGGGCAGCATGGACTTGGACCAGGAAGCCAGGGAGTCGCTGCGGAACTGCTCGGACTGGTGCAGCCAGTAGTGGTAGGAGGGCAGGTCGAATTCGCACACGCCGCCGGGAATGGCCACCCGGCTCTTGATGCCCATGAGCCAGTCATTGTCCCGCAGGGTCTGGCCGAACTTGCCGCTCAGGGCCAGCAGGGCGGCGGAGGCCTGCTCGATCTCGTAGAGGGCGCCGGACAGGGCCGCTTCGGAAATATCGGGATTGTTGCGAAAGCCCAGCAGGGTCTGGCGTTGCCGTTCCAGCTCCTGGATCATGTCCATCTTCAGATCGGCCCGACCGGCCACATCCAGGATTTCGAACAGGGTGACGAGGGCGACGTGGTTCTCCGCCGGACCATCCGACTTGGAGAAGTAGGCTACCTTTTCGAAGAGGTCCTCCAGGCGCAGCAGGGTGCGTATGCGCTCATTGAAGGGATATTCGTAGGTGATCACGCCGCCGCCATTCTGGTGAATTTCGATTATTCTGAATCAGTTAGCAACAAATCTCAACTTAATACTTTAAGCCGAATCAGTTTTTTACCCACAAATCGGGCTGGCGGCCTTGCGGGCCGCCATTTGCAGATACGCCTGATGCAGCCGGGCCACGGCCGGCCCCAGGCTGTCGGGCGAACCGCTGTTGTCGAGCACATCATCCGCCACCGCCAGACGCGCCGCCCGGCTGGCCTGGGCTGCCATCACCGCCTGCACCTCCGGGGCGGACAAGCCGCTACGCGCCATGACCCGCTCCACCTGCAGGGGCTCGGGACAATCCACCACCAGCACCCGGTCCAGCCCATAGGCCTGTACCCCGGTCTCCACCAGAAGCGGCACATCCAGGAGCACGTAGGGAGCGGCGCTGGCGGCCACCCGGGCGGCCGCCTCGGCCCGGATCAGGGGATGCAGGATGGCTTCCAGCTGCCGACGGGCCGTCTCGTCCGCAAACACCCGCTGGCGCATGGCGCTCCGGTCCAGGGCCCCGTCCGGGCCGACGATGTCCGGCCCGAAGACCGCCTGGAGCGGCGCCAGGGCCAAGCCGCCGGCCCCGGTCAGCTGCCGGGCCAGGGCATCGGTATCGACCAGGCCCGCCCCCAGGGCCACGAAGGCCTCGGCCACCGTACTCTTGCCGCTGCCGATGCCGCCGGTCAGCCCGACCAGAAAGCTCACTGACAGTCCTTGCTGCCGGAGCCTGCCGGCAAGCCCTGGCGCAGGGTGGCCAGGGCCCCGGCATCACCCCGGACTTCCAGCAGCTGCCGGGCGCCTTCTGCCTGGCGTGGCCCGACCCGGGCGCTGCGCACCCCCTGGGACTGCAGCTGCTCCAGGCGTTTCTGGGCGGCTTCTTCCCGGGAGAACACCCCCAGGGAAATGGCGAACTGCTGGGCCCCTTCGGTGACGACAAAGAACTCCTTCACCCCCAGGCGCTGCAGCTCCCCGGCCTTCTTGTCCGCGCCCTTCTTGTCCCCCTGGGGCGGGATGAACACCCACCAGCTGCCTTCGCTGCGCCGGCTGGCCTTGAGCTTGGCCGCCTCCGCCTGGGCCACCAGGGTTTCCACCGCATCGATCTGCAGGCCGCTGATCAGGATGCAGCGGGACCCCTTGACCACCTTGTCCGGCACCGGCGGCTTGTCGCTTTCCTTGGGCGGCGCCGGTTCCGGCTTCACCTCCGCCGGCCGGGCTTCCGCAGGTTTGCTCTCCGGGGCCGGCGCGCCGGGGGCGGCAGCAGGCTCAGGGACAGGCTCGGGCGGTGCAACCGGCGAGGGTGCAGGAGCAGGAGCCGGCACCGCTTCCCCGGCCCGGGCCAGGAGCTGCAGGCGCTCGGGGTTGATCTGCTGCTGCCCGCGCAGGGCATCCGGCGAGGCCCCGGTCCCGAAGTAGCCACCGGCATAGGCAAAGAACAGCAGATTGGCGAGGATCAGGAGGAACACCAGGGCCCGCATGGTTCAGCGCTTTCAGCCCACCTGGGGCAGGTGCTTGAGGGAATCGGCAATGGCTTCGGCCGGGTAGGCGAAGTCTTCCAGCTTGCCGGCGAAGAATTTGTCGTAGGAAGCCATGTCGAAGTGGCCGTGGCCGGTGAGACTGAACAGGATCACCTTTTCCTCGCCGGTCACCTTGGCTTTCAGGGCCTCGTCGATGGCAGCCCGGATGGCGTGGCAGGACTCGGGGGCGGGGATGATGCCCTCGGCCCGGGCGAACTGGACCCCGGCTTCGAAGGTGGCCAGCTGCGGCACGGCCAGGGGCTCCACCAGGCCCTCGTGGGTGAGCTGGGAAACCAGGGGGCTGGCGCCATGGTAGCGCAGGCCACCGGCGTGGATGCCCGGGGGCATGAAGTCATGACCCAGGGTGAACATCTTCATCAGCGGTGTATAACCGGAAGCGTCGCCGAAGTCGTAGGCGTAGGCGCCCTGGGTCAAGGTCGGGCAGGAGGTGGGTTCCACCGCGACGCAGCGCAGATTGTTGGCTCGCTTGTCGCCGGCCGCCTTGTCGGCCAGGAAGGGGAAGGCAATGCCGCCGAAGGAGGAGCCGCCGCCGCAGGGGCCCACCACCACGTCCGGGTAGAGGCCCAGCTTGTCGAACTGCTTCTTGGCTTCCAGGCCGATGATGGTCTGGTGCAGGAGCACGTGGTTGAGCACCGAGCCCAGGGTGTAGCAGGTTTCCTTGTCGGCGGCGGCCTCTTCCACGGCCTCGGAGATGGCCAGGCCCAGGGAGCCCTGGCACTCGGGATCGGCGGCCAGGGCCTTGCGGCCGGCTTCGGTGAGGTTGGTGGGGCTGGCAAAGACCTCGGCGCCCCAGGTCTGCATCATGGAGCGGCGGAAGGGTTTCTGCTCATAGCTCACCTTGACCATGAACACCCGCACCGGCAGGCCGAACATCTGCCCGGCGAAGGCGATGGAGGAGCCCCACTGGCCGGCCCCGGTTTCGGTGGTCAGCTTCTTGGTGCCGGCCTCCTTGTTGTAGAAGGCCTGGGGCACGGCGGAGTTGGGCTTGTGGGAGCCGGCCGGGGAAACCCCCTCGTACTTGTAGAAGATCTTGGCTGTGGTGCCCAGGGCCTGCTCCAGGCGCAGGGCCCGGCACAGGGGAGCGGGACGCCAGAGGGCGTAAATCTGCCGCACCTCCTCGGGAATCTCGATCCAGCGCTGGCTGCTCATCTCCTGTTCCAGGATGTTCATGGGGAAGATGGCGCCCATCTGTTCCGGCCCCATGGGCTGTCCGTCGGGTCCCAGGGGCGGGGCCGGCGGGTTCTTCATGTCGGCCACCACGTTGTACCAGTGGGTGGGCATTTCATCCGGGTTCAGATAGGTGCGCAGGGGAATCATGATTCAGGAAATGTTTGGCGGAAAAGGCGATAAGTTAACCGAAAAGCATCGGGGGGGCCAAGGCAAGTGCACACACTGACCGGGAGCGCACCAATGGCGTGCACAAAACACCAGGGAACGCACCATCACGGTGCAGACGAGGCCAGCTGCCGCACCCCCTCCAGAACCAGATAGGGTTCGGAACGCAGGGGCAGGGACAGCAGCGGCGCCAGGGCCGGCCCGGCGCCCCCGGCCAGGAAACAGCTGGCGGCCCCGGGCAGGCGCCGGTAAGCCCGCTCCACGGCACCGGCCTGGGCCTCCAGGCAGCCGCTGCGGATGGCATCGCCGGTTTCCCGGGGATGGACCTGGTGCCGGCCCGCGGCCAGGGGCAGCCGGGCCGTGCCCCGGGCCAGGGCGGCCTGCATCATGTCCAGCCCGGGCAGGATCAGGCCGCCGAGAAACACGCCCTCCCCGTCCAGGCTGTCGATGGTGGTGGCCGTGCCGGCGCTGACCACCAGGCAGGGCCGGGACTCCAGGGAGCGGGCCCCGATCAGGGCACACCAGCGGTCCACACCCAGGGTCCCGGGCTGCAGATAGCTGTTGCGCACCCCCGCCGCCGCCCCGGTACTGCGCACCGGCTCCAGGTCCAGCCCGGGCAGCAGCGCTTGCAGAGCCGCTTCGGCCTCGGGTCCGGCGACGCTGGCCAGCAAGGCCCGCTCAGGCCGGCCCCAGGCCGCCAGCCGGGCCGGCAGGGCGGCCAGCTCCTGCCACTCCAGGGCCCCCTGTTCCAGCCAGCCCGAGGCATCGGCCAGCCCCCACTTGAGGCGGCTATTGCCCCCATCAAAGCAGAGGATCATGGCTGCGCCCCAGGGCGCAGGCTCAGGTCTCCGGCGAGAAAGCGCTGCTGACCGGCGGCGGTCTCCAGGAGCAAGGCCCCTTCCGCATCCACGCCCCGGCACAGGCCCTGGGCCAGGAGCTGCCCCGCCTCCAGCAGGCAGACGGCTTGATCCTGCCAGAGGTGGCGGGCCTGCCAGTCCGAACGCAGGGGCAAGAAGCCCTCCCGGGCGAACAGCTCCAGGGTCTGGGCCAGTTCCGCCAGCAGGGCAGCCAGCAGCTGATGCCGCTCGGGCAGCGCCGGGCAGCAGTCGGCCAGGCCCGCCACGATCTGTTCGCTTACCTGGGGCGCCCGCAGGTTGAGGCCGATGCCGATCACCACCTGCATGCCTCGCCGGTCCGCCGCCAGTTCCACCAGGATGCCTGCCAGCTTGGCGTCTCCCGCCGCCCCCCGGAAAAGCAGATCGTTGGGCCACTTCAGCCCCAGCCCCCTGGCCCCCAGGGACTCCAGGGCCCGGGCCAGGGCCAGCCCCACGGCCAGGGACAGGCCGGCCAGCCGGGCCGGGTCGGCGCTCCAGCGCCAGAGCAGGGAAAAGGTCAGGCTGTCCTCGGGGCTGGAGACCCAGGGCCGGCCGCGCCGCCCCCGGCCGGCGCTCTGCCGGTCGGCCACCAGCACGGAGCCGGAAGGGGCGCCGGCGGCGGCCCGCTCCAGCAGGCGGGCGTTGGTGGAGTCGCAGCTGTCTACGGCATCCACGTCGAAGCGGCCGGCCATGGGGCCCAGGGCCTGGCGCAGCAGGGTAAGGTCGATCAGGGGCATGAAAAAGGCGGCTGATGAAAGCCGCCATTATCACCGCCCGGCAGGATGGGGGCCAGCCGCCCCTCAGGAATCCCGGCCGCCCTCCAGGCCCAGTTCCTGGATCTTGCGGGTGATGGTGTTGCGCCCGATGGAAAGGGCCTGGGCCGCCTCGATCCGGCGCCCCCCGGTGTGGGCCAGGGCCCGGTTGATCAGGGTCCGCTCGAAGGCCTGCACCAGGCGCTCGTGGAGATCCGGGGTGGAGGCCGCCAGCAGCCGGTCCACTTCCTGGGCCAGGGCTCCCTCCCAGTTGGCAGCCGTGACCTGCACCGGCGCCTCGCGCAGCTCCGGCGGCAGATCGGCGATCTCCACCTGCTGGCCCGGGGCCATGACCGTGATCCAGTGGCAGAGATTCTCCAGTTGCCGCACGTTGCCGCTGAATTCCAGCCCGGCCAGGTACTTGAGGGCGGACTCGGACAGGCGCTTGGATTCCACCCCCAGCTCCTGGGCGCTCTTCTGCAGGAAGTGCTTGGTCAGCAGAGGGATGTCCTCGCGCCGCTCCCGCAGGGCTGGCAGCCGGATGCGGATCACGTTCAGACGGTGGAACAGGTCCTCCCGGAACAACCCGTCCTTGACCCGGTCCTCCAGGTTCTGGTGGGTGGCGGCGATGACCCGCACGTTGGCCTTGATCGGGGCATGACCGCCCACCCGGTAGAAGTGCCCATCGGAGAGCACCCGCAGCAGGCGGGTCTGGAGTTCCGCCGGCATGTCGCCGATTTCGTCCAGGAACAGGGTGCCCCCGTCCGCCTGCTCGAAGCGGCCCCGGCGCTGGGTCTGGGCCCCGGTGAAGGCGCCCCGCTCATGGCCGAACAGCTCCGATTCGAGCAGATCCTTGGGAATGGCCGCCGTGTTGATGGCCACGAAGGGCGCATCCTTCCGGGGACTGTGCCGGTGCAGGGCGCGGGCCACCAGCTCCTTGCCGGAGCCGGATTCCCCGGTGATCAGCACCGTGGCATGGGACTGGGAGAGCCGGCCGATGGCCCGGAACACCTCCTGCATGGCGGGCGCCTGGCCGAGGATTTCCGGGGTCAGCCCCACCTCCTCCACCGCACCACTCTGGTGCATGCTTTCGTCGATGGCCCGCCGGATCAGTTCTATGGCCTGATCCACGTCGAAGGGCTTGGGCAGGTATTCGAAGGCGCCGCCCTGAAAGGCCGCCACGGCGCTTTCCAGGTCCGAATAGGCGGTCATGATGATCACCGGCACCTGGGGATGGCGCTCCTTGACCCGCTTCAGCAGGTCCAGGCCGGAGGCCCCGGGCATGCGGATGTCAGAAAGCAGGGCCTGGGGCGGTTCCTCGTCCTCCAGGGCCTGCAGGGCCTCGCTGGCGGAAGCGAAGCTCTTGAAGGGAATGCCCTCCCGCGTCAGGGTCTTTTCCAGGACCCAGCGGATGGAGCGGTCGTCGTCGATGATCCAGATTGGTTTCATGGGCAGCTCAAAGCAAGGTTCAGGCCCGCTCCATGGGCAGGCGGATCAGGAAGCAGGTCCGCCCGGGGCGGCTATCGCATTCTATGGTGCCCTGGTGCTGCTGCACGAAACTCTGGGCCAGGGTCAGGCCCAGGCCGGTGCCTTCGGGGCGCCCCGACACCAGGGGATAGAACATGCGTTCCTTGAAGTCGTCGGGTATCCCCGGGCCGTTGTCGATGATGGCGATGTCGATGGCCAGGCGGAACCGGCGCTTGACCAGGGTCACCTGGCGGGCCGAGCGGGTCTGGAAGATGATTTCTCCCTTGCCTTCCATGGCCTGGGCGGCGTTGCGGGCGATGTTGAGGAACACCTGGATCAGCTGCTCCCGGTCCCCCACCAGGTCGGGCAGGCTGGTGTCGTAGTCGCGGCGGATGCTGAGGCCGTCCGGGTATTCCAGCAGCAGCAGGCTGCGCACCCGCTCCAGGACCTCGTGGATGCTGACCGGATAGGGCTGCATGGACGCCCGGTGGGGCGAGAGCAGGCGCTGCATGAGATCCTGCAGCCGGTCGGCCTCCTTGATGATGACCTGGGTGTATTCCTGCAGGGAGGGATTGTTGAGCTCGTGCTCCAGGAGCTGGGCAGCACCGCGGATGCCTCCCAGGGGATTCTTGATCTCGTGGGCCAGATTGCGGATCAGCTCCCGGCTGGCCTGCTGCTGCTCGATCAGCCGCTCTTCCCGGCTCGCCTTCAGCTGCTGGTCTATGGGCTGCAGCTCCATGAGCATGCGGATTTCCGGCGCGTCCTCGCAGTGCACGGGGGTCACGGTGCAGTTCAGGTGCAGCACCTCGTCATTACCCCGGCGGATCTCCACGTTCTGGCCCGTGTAGCTCCAGTTGTTGGCGATGGCGTTGTCCAGGGCCGACTGGAGGGTGGCACTGTAGCGCATCACCTGGTCCAGGGCGCGGCCGATCAGGGAGCGGCCGGTGACGGCCAGGAGATTCTCGGCGGCGCTGTTGGCGTAGCGGACCTGGCGCTCCGCATCCATGAGGACCACGGCGGAAGCCAGATGGTCCAGGCCGCTGAAAGGGGTGTAGGTTTTGGTCATGGCCGCGAAAAGCAAGTTCCGCACCCGGCCACGAACCGGGCACTACTTGAGGTTGGCAAGTTCCTTGTTGATGGCCTGGATGTTGCGCTCGTGCAGGGCCACCTTGTCCTTGTAGGGTTGCAGCCGGTCCAGCAGCTTCTGGTAATTGCGCTCGTCCCCGAGACGCACGGCCTCCTGTTCGGCCAGCTCCTTCTTGGCCTGCTCCAGGGCCTTCTGTTCATTGGCCAGCTCCTGGGTCAGGATGGCGCGCCGGTCATTGTCCCTGGCTTTCTGGGCATCACCGCTGACCTTGGGGAAATCCACCGGGGTGGGATTGGCCGCAGCCCCCGGGGTGCGGCCGGTGGTCTTGGCCGGCGCCGAGGCGGAATTGGCGGGCTCCAGCTGCATGCGTTTGCAATTCTTGCTGGCGGCCACGTTGGAATAGGTCACGTGCCCCTCATCATCGACGCAACGGAAAATCTGGCTCCAGGCCGGCGTTGCGGTCATCAGGGCTCCGAGCAGAAACAGGCTGGCAAGCAGGTTGTTTGGCATCGTCATAACTCTGAGCAGGGGTTTGAAGTGTAACAACATCGCCATACATCCACAAAGCCGATTGCTTACATTTTCTTGCCGGCCGTCGCTCCGCCCCTGGTCCGGGGAGCGCTACACTTGCTGCCGTACCCACGAAGGGAGCCCCCCCCATGCGCCATCTGATCCCCGTCATTTTCCTCCTGATCCTGGGCAGCACCCAGGCCCTGGCGGCTCCGGCCCCCTACTACCTGTGGATGAGCAAGGTGGACGGCAGCCGGGTCTGCTCCCAGACGCCCCTGGGCGAAGGCTGGCAGAAGATGGGCGGCCCCTTCAAGGACAGCCGCTGCCGCAAGCCCGCCTGAGACTCAGCCTTCCCCCTGCCAGATGTTGCGGCAGCCGGTCTCGCGTACCCGCCAGGAAGCCAGGGCGCCCAGGAAAGCGATGCCGGCCAGGAGGGCAAAACCCCACTGGAAGTCGGCCAGGCTGTAGAGGCGTACCGCCCCCTCGGTGCGGCCGTCCCAGCTCAGGTCCATGACCACCCCCACCAGGGGCTGCAACACCGCCGCCGCCGCAAACCCGCCCATGTTGGCCACGGAAGTGGACATGCCCGAGAGCAGGGGCGGATTCACCTCCTTGGCGCAGGCCCAGGTCAGGGTGAAGCTGGAAGTGGCCAGCCCCATCAGGGCGAACAGCCCGTAGGACAGGGGCGGCGTCAGGCTGACGCCGGACAGCCACAGCAGCCAGATGGCGGCGTACAGGTGGGAGACCAGGATCAGCACCGGCTTGCGCCGCCGCAGCCGGTCGGACAGGTTGCCGAGCAGGACGCTGCCGAGGGCAAAGCCCATGAACAGCAGGGACAGGTGGGACGAGGCATCGGCCCGGGAATAGCCATGGGCCTGCATCAGGAAGGGCACGGCCCAGAGGCCGCCGAAGGTGAAGAAGCTCCCCGAGATGCCGGTATTGACCAGCACCACCGGCCAGGTCGCCCGGTTCCTGAGGATGCGCCCCATGCCCTGGAGCACCACGGTGCGATCGAACCGATGGGCCGGGGCGGGCGCCCCGGAAACCTGGGGTCGGTCCCTAACCAGCAGCCAGCACGCCAGCCCCAGCACTAAGGACAGCAGGCCGACGCCAAGGAAGACCTGACGCCAGCCCAGGGCCTGGGCGGTGCCCGCCAGGGGAGCGCCGGCCAGTACCGAGCCCAGGTTGCCCAACAGCAGGGCCAGGCCGGTCATGGTGGCGAAACGGTGTTCCTCGTACCAGACGGCAATCAGCTTCAGCATGGCGATGAAGGTGACCGAAACCCCGAGACCGATCAGGGTGCGCCCGGCCAGGGCTACGTCCAGGCTGGGCGCCAGCCCGAACAGCAGGCTGCCGGCCCCGCCCACGAGACCGCCGAGCAGGAGGATGCGGCGGGGCCCCAGGGTATCGGCGAGGATGCCCGTGGGAATCTGCATCAGGGTGTAGACGTAGAAATAGGTGGCGGCCAGCACCCCCAGGGAGGCGGCGGAAGTATGAAAGGCCGCCGCCAGATCCTGGGCCACGCCGGCCGGGGCAAAGCGTTGAAAGAAGGACAGCATGTAGGCGAGCACCACCACGGCCATCATGATCAGGCGGCGGCGGTACTGCTCCTGGCTCAGGGGCAGCATGGGGGTCTCTCTCCAGTTATGGGGCGGCCCGGAGCGACTCCGGGGGCCCTGTTTTTGTGCAACAGCCCGGACTTTACCCTAAAGCTGCCGACAAGGCGGACCGCCCCGGCGGCCGGCCCTAGCGGCTCTTGCGGCGCACCGCCTGGATCCGCTCCAGGGCCCGGTCCCCGGGGACCCCCAGCCAGGTCAGGGTCTCCAGGGCCAGGACAAAACTGCCCTCGATGACTTCCGGCACCACGGCCGAGGCCCCCTCGGCCCGCAGGTGGTCGGCATCCGCCTGGTCCCGGGCCCGCAGGATCACCGGCATGGTGGGGTGCAGGTGCCGCACCAGGGCCAGCACCCGCTCCGCCGCCCGCAGGCTGTCGAAGGTCACCACCACCGCACGGGCCCGGCCCAGGCCGGCGGCCTGCAGCACCTCCCTGCGGTCCGCATCGCCGAACACCGCGTTATGCCCCAGGCGGGCCGCCTCCTCCAGGCGGTGGGTGTCCGTATCCAGGGCCACGAACCCGATGCCCTCGGCGGCCAGCAACCCGGCCAGGTTCTGCCCCACCCGGCCGTAGCCGCAGAGCACCACGTGCTGCTCGCACTCCATGCTGTGGCTGGCCACGTCCTGGACCATCCGGGCCCGGCGGGAGAACTCGTCCTCGGACAAGCCCTTCCTGACCTTGCCCACCCGGTTGATGGCCAGGGGCGCCAGGAACATGGAGAGCAGCATGGCCGCCGTGGTCACCTGGTGCACGTCATGGGGAATCAGCTGGTTGCCGACCCCGACCCCGATCAGCACGAAACCGAACTCGCCGGCCTGGGCCAGCTGCACCGAGGTGCGCAGGGCGATGTCCCGGGTGTTGCCGGCCAGCCAGCAGATGCCGCCCATGACCAGCAGCTTGGCCGCCACCAGCAGGCACAGCACCAGCAGCACCCGGCCCAGGTTGCCCAGCACGTAGGCCACATCCAGCTGCATGCCGATGGTGACGAAGAACAGCCCCAGCAGCACGTCCCGGAACGGGCGGATATCCGCCTCCACCTGGTGCCGGTACACGGTCTCGGCGATCAGCACCCCGGCCACGAAAGCCCCCAGGGCCAGGGACAGGCCCGCCTCCGCCGTGACCCAGGACAAGCCCATGACCACCAGCAGCACGTTGAGCATGAATAGCTCCTCCGACTTCTGCCGCACCACCACCCGCAGCCAGCGTCCCATCAGACGCTGCCCCAGCACCACCAGCAGCACCAGCACCAGAGCCGCCTGGGCCAGGGCCTTGGCGAGGGAAGGCAGCAGGTCGTCGGCGGAGGAAGCCAGGGCCGGGATGATCAGCAGCAGCGGCACCACGGCCAGGTCCTGGAACAGGAGCACGCCCATGGTCTGGCGCCCGGCCTGGGAGTTGAGTTCCAGCCGTTCGGAAAGCAGGCGCGCCACGATGGCGGTGGAGGACATGGCCACGGCCGCCCCGGTGGCCACACCGATCTGCCAGGGATTGTGGAAATACCAGACGGTCAGGACCGTGGTCCCGAGCACGGTCACCAGCATCTGCGCCCCGCCCATGCCGAACACCAGCCCCTGCATGGCCTGCAGGCGCTTCAGGCTGAATTCGAGACCGATGGAAAACATCAGGAACACCACCCCGTACTCGGCCAGGGTGGCGGTGGAAGCATTATCAGGCAGGGCCGCCAGCCCCGAGGGGCCGAGGGCAATCCCCGCCGCCAGATAGCCGATCAGGGGAGGCAGCTTGAGCATGCGGGCCAGCATCAAGGCCAGCACTCCCGATGAGAGCACAACAACAATGGTGGAAAGGCCTGCGTGCATCGGATCGGGAGAGAATGGAAGGCGCGCTATTTTAGCGCCTGCCAGCCGCAACCGGAGCCCGAGCGGATGCGCTCAACGGCATCCGCCCGGGGGATGGCCTCAGGAGGTCATCAGTGAGGCCGGAACACGGCGCCGCTCACCACCCCGCGCAAGGTCTTGAACAGGGTCAGCGCCCACAGCCCCAGCATCAGGCCCCAGGCCAGCACTCCGCCCCACCAGGCCGCCGCCAGGGGCATAACCTGGGCCAGACGCAGGGACAGGGTCACCAGGGCGCCCAGGGGAAAGATGAAACCCCACCAGGAGAGGGCAAAGGGCAGCTGGCCCCGGCTGCGGGCCGCCAGGGTCATGAGCAGGGCCATGATCAGCCACCAGACGCCCGCGCCCCAGAGCAGCAGGGCCAGGACCTGGGCCGTTTCCATGGCCCCGGGCAGGGAAAAGTGGGCCAGCAGGTTCATCAGGCTCACGGGAATCACTCCGATGGGCGCCAGCTGAATCCAGACCGTGGGGGTAAGGACTCCCAGGGCCGGTTTGTGCAGATACTTGCGGAAGATCATCAGGCCCAGGAGGCTCAGGTACATGAGGCTGCCCGCCCCCAACCCCAGCACATTGGCGAGCAGGGCCAGCTCCCGGGCGGGCCCCTGCAGCTGTTCCAGCAGGGGGCCGCCGGCCACGGGAATCACCACCAGACCAACGGCGGGAATGAACTTGGCCGGGGTCACATGATCCAGGGCCACATGCTCCCCCAGGAACATCCGGTAGAGGATGACGAAGCTGAACAGGTAGGTGAGCAGGGCCCCGGTCCACCACAGGCCCAGCACCAGCGCCAGGTCATGCCCGAAGGCCAGCCCCTGGGCCGCCAGGACCAGCAGGGCGATGGAGAAGGTGGGGTAGAAACTGGCCTGTACCGGGTGGTTGAGGGTGGCCAGGGCAGCCTGAGGGAAACGCAGCCAGCGGGTCAGCCAGGGCACGGCCAGGAGCAGGAACAGCAGCTGGTTGAACAGGTGCAGCCCGAACGCGGCGCACTCCAGCACCGGCCACTGGCGGGACAGGGAAAGGGTGGTGAGGGAGAGCACCCCGGTGCCCATCACCGCGGCGAACCAGCCGGGCGCAAAATTCCTGCTGATTTCCGCAAAGGAGGGATAGGGGGAGCCAGAATCTGCCGACATGCCGTCCTCTTTTTATCCTTAAAACCTCAGTTAAACCACAGAGGCACAGAGACGCCGAGGAAAAACAAAGACTTGTCCTGGAAGGCCAGGTCACTTTCCAGGTGAGCGCAGAAGATGATGCAAGCCATTGTTTTTTTGAACTTCTCTGTGTATTTGTGTCTCTGTGGTGAGGTTTTTAGGCTTATAAGAAAACGCTGATTATCAACTACCGGCCCCCGGCCTGCCAAGCCGGAAGGGGACTCCCGGCACCTCCGGGCGGCTACTCCCCGTCGGCCTCCACCCAGTCCAGGATGGGCTGCCACTGCTCCCGGTCCCGCTCCACCCGGGAGGGCGGCAGGTCGAACAGGGTCAGGCCCTGGGCGGTGGCCTGGACGTAGTTCTGGGTATCGCGCAGGTAGGTCAGTACCGGCAGCTCGAAGGTGGCCAGGAAACGCTCCAGCTCCGCCGCGGCCCGGGTGCGCGGGTCCACCCGCATGCCGATCACCGCCACGTCGGTGCGGCCCTTGCGGATGGCCTTGGCTTCCCGCAGGTTCTCGAGAAAATGCCGGGTGGCGAGCATGTCGAACAGGGCCGGCTGCACCGGCACGATCACCCGGGTGCTCATCTTCAGCATCTTTTCCAGGGCCTTGCCATGCAGCCCCGCCGGGGTATCCAGCACCACGTGGCTGGTACCCTTGGGCGGCCGGGCGATCTGATCCGGGCCGATTTCCCAGGTGCCGATGGCGGGCAGCTCCCGGGGGCGCAGGGCCAGCCACTCCCGGGCCGACTGCTGCCGGTCGATGTCGCCCAGCATCACCCCGTGGCCCCGGCGGGCCAGGTAGCCGGACAGATTGGTGGCCAGGGTGGATTTACCCGAGCCCCCCTTGGGATTGGCGACGAGAAAGGCTTTCATTGGACGGTTCAAGGTTGCGGCGGCAGGACCTGGCCTTGCCGCTCGTGGCGATCCAGGGTCTTGCGTACCAGGTTGATGTGTTCCCGCAGGGTGTAGAGCAGATCGGCAAAACTCACGGGGATGGACAGGCGGTTGGCGGCGGCCTCGATGGCATCCAGGCGGCTCCGGAAGGCTCCGGGGGCCTCCGCCCCCTGGGGCCGGCTGCCATCATAATGGGCGAGGATGTCACTTTCGAGAAACTTGAGCTCCCCGTAGTGGCGGCAGATGCGCGAACGGATGCGCCAGGAGTAGAGGGCCGGGGCCAGCCGCAGCAGGGGAAACAGCAGGGCGAACAGGGGCAGGGCCAGGACCAGGAAGCGATCCACCAGCACCGCCAGCCAGAAGGGCATGTAGCGCTGCAGGAAAGGCGGCCCCGAGGCATAGAAGCGCTCGGCCACGGGGGCCAGGGGAAAGCTGCTGTCCTTGTAGGCGGGGAACTCCCCCCGGCTCTGGAAGAAGCCGCTGCCCCCATGGACTTCTCGCAGGGCCGCCAGCAGCAGGGTCTGCAGGGCCGGATGCAGGTCCTCCCGGATCACCAGGTTGGCGGTGGCGGCCAAGAGCTGGGTGTCCTTGCGGGGGGTGTTGCGCACCAGATCCACGCCCCCTTCCGGCAGGGTCAGGCGGGAGAGGAAGGGAAACTGGCGGCGGTAGGCCTCGGCCTGGGAAAAGCTCATCACCTGGATGCCCGGGGAGCGCAACAGCACCTGCACCACCGGGGCTTCCGGCGCGGCGATCACGAACAGGGCATCCAGGCGGCCCTGCTGCAGTTCCTCCGCCGCCTTCAGCCCGCCCAGAGGGATCAGCCGCTGCCCGGCGCCCTCCAGCTCGTTGGCGGCCAGCAGCTGCTGGGCCAGGGCCTGGACACCGCTGCCCTCCTGCCCCACCGCGATGCGCCGGCCGTCCAGGCGGGTCAGCCGGTCCGGCAGACGCCGGCCGCGCACGAACACCCAGATGGGCTCATAGAAGGCGCTGCCGATGGTGTACAGCCCCTCCAGATCGGCGGCCGGCAGCACGCCGCCCTGCACGAACCCCACCTGGGCCTCGCCCCGTTGCAGGCGCTCCAGGTTTTCCCCGGTGCCGTTGGAAGGCCGCAGCTCCAGGGTGATGCCGTCCCGGGCGAGGATTTCCTGGTAGCGCCTGGCGAAGGCGTGGTAAGCCCCATCCTCACCGCCGGTGCTGAGCACCAGATGCCGGGGCGGCGCCGGCTCCACGAACTGCAGGGCGCCCCAGAAGCCCAGAGCGATGATCAGCACCAGGGGCCAGCCGGTCGCCAGCCATTCGCGCAATGAAATCCACCAGGCCTGCAAACGCACACCCATCCAGTCTGCTCCTCGGTCCGGCTATGGAAGAGGGGGAACTATACTCCCCGGGAGCGGGCGGCAAAAAGCCGGAAGGGCATGGCGGCTGCCCTGCCGCCCGGCTCAGGGCAGGCTGTCCCGCAGCCGGCCGATGTCGGGAATGTGGATCAGCCGGCCCTCCACGGTGACCAGCCCGTCGCTTACCAGTTCGTGCAGGATGCGGGAAAAATGCTCCTGGGTCAGGTTGAGCCGGGAGGCGATGGTGCCCTTCTGGGTAGGCAGAAGCACGGTGGCCGGCCCCTCCTGGATGCACAGTCCCGTCATTTCCTCTTCCCGCAGCAGGTAGCCGATGATGCGCTCCCGGCCGGAGCGCAGGGAATAGGTTTCCAGGTCATGGATCAGGTTGTGCAGGCGCATGGACAGCCCCGCAATCATCTTGCGGGACACCTGGGGATCCCGGTTCAGCTCCGCGAACACCGCGTCCTTGCCGATGTGCAGCAGGCGGCACTCGGTCAGGGCCTGGGCCATCAGCATGTAGGGGCGCTCCATGAACATCACCGCCTCGCCGAAGCTTTGGCCGGGGCGGATGATTTCCACCACTTTCTGGTTGCCGTCCGGAGAGATGAAGGCCAGCTTCACCTGCCCCTCCAGGGTCAGATAGAAGCCGTGGCAGGGGTCGCCCTTGTGGAACAGGATGTTGCCCTTGTCGTAATGCTCGCTCCGGCACCCCTGGGCCAGGCGCATCAGGCTGTCCGGCTTCAAGCCGGAAAAGAGAGGGGTCCGGGCCAGGGCCCTGACCATGGCCAGCCGCTCCGGATCAGTGCCTTCGGGAACCTCAAAAAGGGGCATGGGGGCGCAGGGCATCATGACATCACCTCGTCAGTTGGGCGTAGAACAGGGGAAGATGGAGTGGCAGCTCCTCCGGCTTGCGCAGCACGGCGTAGCCCTGCGGCCCGAACAGGTGGGGCAGGTAGCCGGCGCCTTCGCGGTCGATCGTCAGGCAGAAGGGCAGCAGGCCGAGGCGACGCGCTTCGAGCACCGCCGCCCGGGTGTCCTCGATGCCGTAGCGGCTGTCGTAGAGGTCGAGGTCGTTGGGCTTGCCGTCGGACAGAATGAGCAGGATGCGCCGGCTCGCCGCCTGCGCGTCGAGCAACTGGCTGGCGCGGCGGATGGCGGCGCCGAGCCGGGTGTAGTAGCCGGGGCGGATGGCCTGGACGCGGCCGCGGATGCGGTCGTCGAAGGGATCGCCGAAATCCTTCAGGCGATGGAAGCGGACCTGCTGCCGGCGCACCGAGGAAAAGCCGCACAGTGCGAAGGCGTCGCCGGTGGCGGCGAGCGCCTCGCCGAACAGCAGCAGGGCGTCGCGGATGACGTCGATGACGCGCGCCTCGCTCGACACCCAGGCGTCGGTGGACAACGAGAGGTCGGCGAGCACCAGGCAGGCGAGGTCGCGTTCGCGCCGTTCCAGCGACAGGTAGAGCTGCTCGCCGGGATGGCGGCCGCAGGCGCGGTCGGTGCAGGCGCGGACGACGGCGTCGAGGTCGGCCTCGCTGCCGTCGGGCTGCCCCTTGAGCCAGCGCCGGCCGGGCTGCAGGGCGGCGAACTGCTGGTGCAGACGGCGCGCGGTGCGGCGCAGGCGCGGCGGCAGCGGCGTCGGCACGGCATGGCGGGAGGCCAGCTCCTGCAGGCAGACGTGGTCGTCGAGCAGGCGGCCCTTTCGGTAATCCCATTCCGGCAGGCGCAGGCCGGGGCCGAGCACGATGTCGTCCTCGGCCGCCGACGGCAGGTCGAGGTCGAAGCGCACCCGCGAGGCGACCCGCTCGCCGGGCGCCGCCTCGGTCAGCGACAGGCGGTCGAGGTCGGCGGCGACGTCGGCGGCATTGGCATCGGGATCGTCGTCGACGCCGCGATTGACGCGGATGAACTCGGCCACCGAGAGCAGGCTTTCGGCGCGAAAGTACATCATGATGCCGTCGCGCTGCGGCCCGGCATCCACGCGCTCGGCGCGGTGCGCCTGGGCGCCGCCGTCCTGCACTGCACCGGCGGCCGCGGCGCCGCCGTCGCCGGTCTTGTTCGGCGCGCCGGCGGCAACGGCACCGGCCTCGCACCAGAGCAACACCGGCGCGGCCGGTGCGGCATCGGCCGGCAGTTGCGGCCATGCGCTGACGCTGCCCGGTTCCAGTAGCGCCTGGCGCAGCGCGCTTTCCAGCGCCGCCTCGGCCGGCGGCAGTTGTGCCGGCGCCAGGCGCAGCGGCAGGTAGGCGGCGACCAGTCGCCGGTAACGCGTCGCCAGGCCGGGGAAGTCGGCGAGCGCGGCAACCGTCGCCGCCTGGTTGCGGGTCGCCGGGTCGGCCCCGGCGAGCGCCGCCGGCAGCCGATGCAGGCAGGCCGCCTGCGCCGCCAGCCAGTAGTAGAGGTCGCGGTTCAGCGCACGCTCCGGAAACACCGCCAGGCGCGCCGGCAGGCGCAGGCTGGCGAGGTCGATGCGGGCCTGCGCCTGCCGCTCGCCGCTGCCGGCGACGCGCGCCAGCCAGGAACGGCGGGCGCCGTGGGCGTCATTGGTGGCGGCGGCCAGACGCAGGCCGGGGTCACCGCCGAGGGCGCGGAAATAGATGCCGAGCGGGCGCTGCATCGCCTTCAGCTCGACGGCCGCCGCCGGATACTCGGCGCCGGCGGCGCGCGTCACCCAGCGATGCCAGAGCTTGCCGACCCATTCTTCCATTTAATCATCTCTCTCGTCGGCGAGGCGGTTGCCGGGGCGGAAGCCGGCCTCGTTGCGGCGCGCCGCGGCCGCCGCCACCCAGTGCAGCAGCGGGCCGTCCGGGTTGGCCGCCTGGCTCTCGGCGCAGGCGCTCAGGCATTGGCCGCACTGGGTGCAGGTGAACATGTGGCGCTTGATGTTGCGCGGGTTGAGGCGCATCGGGCAGACCATGTCGCAGGCGGCCTGGCGGTCCGGCAGGCAGTCGTTGCAGGCGGCGCCACGGGCGCGCTGGAAGCCGACCACCATGGCGTCGCGGTTGCCGATCCAGATCAGCGACTGAAAGAGGCCGACCGCGCAGGCGTAGCGGCAGAACAGGTGGCGGGCGAAGAGGAATTCCAGGCTGAGGACGACGGTGGCGGCGCCGATGAACAGCGCCTGGTTGCGCGTCGGCGCGCCACGCCACAGGTTGCCGTAGACCTCGGACGGCGGCAGCAGGTAGGTCAGCAGCACCACCGCCCAGCACAGCGCGAAGGCCACCGCCGCCGGCACCACCAGCAGCCACCAGCGGCGGTCGGTGCGGCGCGGCCGGCCGTCCGGCTGCCACGGCGGCAGGGTTTCCCTTTCCCACAGGCTGGGCTTGCCGGAGGCGCGCAGCATCAGCGTGTTGATGGTTTCGACCACGGAAAAATGCGGGCACAGCCAGCCGCAGTAGAGCCGCCCCCAGCGCCGGGCAACGCCGAGGAACAGCGCGGCGCCGGCCAGGAGCGGCAGGAACAGGCGCAACAGCACGTTGCCGGCGGCCTCGCCGGCGCCAATGCGGCCGGCGATGAAGTCGTCGAGGCCGAGCCGCCATTCCATGCCGAGCAGCCAGGCGTGGCCGGCGTTGAGGTCGTAGCGGAAGAGGTCGAACATCGGCGCCAGCACGAAGAGGACGAAGAAGCCCGCCTGCCAGGCCAGGCGCCGCCGCTGCAGTCCCGCCGGCGCACCGGCGTTGCGGATCGGAATCACCCGGCGGGCGGCGCCCCCTGCCCCGTTCATCGTCCTGCCCCGGTCAGCGGCCGAAGGTGGCGGATACCACCTCCATCAGCGCTTCGGCGACTTCCGGATCGTCGGTCAGGCTTTCGACGATGGCGCTGCGGCAGGCCAGCACCGGGTCCATGCCGTCGCCGACGAGCAGCGCCGCATACACCAGCAGGCGGGTGCTCGCCACTTCCTCCAGGTCGTGGTCGCGCAACTGGCGCAGGGCGGCGGCGATGCCGGCGAGGCGACGGGCGAGGTCGGCGTCGCAGCCGGTTTCGCGGCGCAGGATGGCGGCCTCGCGCTCCGCCGTCGGGAAGTCGAAGCGCAGGCTGACGAAGCGCTGCCGGGTCGATGGCTTCATCCCCTTGAGCAGGTTCTGGTAGCCGGGGTTGTACGACACCACCAGCATGAACGACGGCGGCGCCGCCAGCAGTTCGCCGGTGCGGTCGATGGGCAGCAGGCGGCGGTCGTCGGCCAGCGGGTGGAGGACCACCGTGGTGTCCTTGCGCGCCTCGACCACCTCGTCCAGGTAACAGATGCCGCCGGCGCGCACCGCCCGGGTCAGCGGGCCGTCGCACCAGACGGTCTGGCCGTCGCCGATCAGGTGGCGGCCGACCAGGTCGGCGGCGGTGAGGTCGTCGTGGCAGGCGACGGTGAACAGCGGCAGCCCCAGCTTCGCCGCCATGTGGGCGACGAAGCGCGTCTTGCCGCAGCCGGTCGGCCCCTTGATCAAGAGCGGCAGGCGGTTCTTCCAGGCCGATTCGAAGACCGTCGCCTCGTCGGCGCAGGGTTCGTAGAAGGGCGTGAGGTCGGCGGGGGCGGCGGCGTTCATGCGGACATTCCTTTCCAGTAAGCGAGGGCGATGACGACGCCGACCAGCAGCAGCCAGCCGACGATCAGCGCCGGCCAGAGCAGCGGCGCGCGGCGCAGCGCCATGAATTCGAGGGCGACGACGCTGCCCTTGGCGATGGCGAGCAGCAGCAGGACGGCGGTCAGCGCCGGGCCGCCCTGCCCTTCGCCGAGCGCCCAGGTAAGCAGCGTGGCGAGGACCAGCACCAGCCAGAGCAGCGCGGTGCGTGCCGGCGGAAGACGGATCAATGGATGACATAGACGAGCGGGAAGAGGATCAGCCAGACCAGGTCGACCATGTGCCAGTAGGCGGCGCCGCTTTCCAGGCCGTTCATCGCACCCGGGCCGTAGTGGCCGCGGCGCAGGCCGTGCCAGAGCACGGCGAGGATGACCAGGCCGAGGATCACGTGCATGAAATGGAAGAAGGTCAGCGACAGGTAGAACATCTGGAACGGCCCGCCCGACAGATTGACGCCGGCGGCGAAGGCGAGCGCGTATTCGTGGCCCTTGACGCCGAGGAAGGCAAGGCCGCAGACGATGGCGCCGAGCAGCCAGGGCGCCGCCCGGGCGCCGTCGCCGCGCGCTGCACCCTGCACGGCGCGGACGACCAGGGCGCTGGCGCTCAGCAGCAACAGGGTGTTGATGGCGCCGGCGTTGCGGTCGAGCAATTGCTGGCCGGCTTCGAACAGCGCCGGATGGCGGGCCCGGGTGAAGGCGTAGGCGGCGAAGAAGACGCCGAAGGCGAGCAGCTCGGCGAGGATGAAGATCCAGATGGCGAGGTCGCCGGCCAGGTAACGCGGCGGCGGCAGGGAAAGATCGACTTGCATGCCGCGCAGTCTAGGCGCCGCCTCCGGGCGGGGCTTTGATGCGTGCTAAATTCGTCCAGCCGGGGCCAACGTGCACAAAAAAGGGGCGGCTCGCGCCGCCCCGAAAACACCACTATCTACTCGCTTGTTATTGGGCGCCGACCCGGCTTTCGCCCTTGACGAAGAAGCTGATCAGGTAGATCACCAGGCCGATCAGGAAGATCACGCCGCTGATCTCGCGCAGCCAGTAGAACAGCGAAATCTGGTCCTGCGTCGCCATGAAGGACAGCGGCGCGGTCGAGATGCGCTGCAGCCAGACCTGCAGGATGCCGGCGGCGGTCAGGAACAGCGTGATGAAGACCATGGCGATGGTCATCAGCCAGAAGCTCCACATCTCCAGCACCTGGGCCCGCGGCGAATTGGCGGCCCGACCGCGCAGGATCGGCATGGCGTAGCTGATCAGCGTCAGGACGACCATCACGTAGGCGCCGTAGAAAGCCATGTGACCGTGGGCGGCGGTGATCTGCGAACCATGGGTGTAGTAGTTGACCGGGGCCAGGGTGTGCAGGAAGCCCCAGACGCCGGCGCCGAGGAAGGCCATGACGCCGGTGCCGAGCGCCCACAGCACGGCAGCCTTGTTCGGATGCTCGCGGCGGCGACGGTTGACCATGTTGAAGGCGAAGACGGTCATCGCGAAGAACGGGATCGGTTCCAGGGCCGAGAACACCGAACCCCACCACTGCCAGTATTCCGGCGCGCCGATCCAGTAGTAATGGTGACCGGTACCGATGATGCCGGTGACCAGCGTCAGGGTGATGATCACGTACAGCCACTTCTCGATCACTTCGCGGTCCACGCCGGTGACCTTGATCAGGACGAAGGCGAGCAGCGCACCGAGGATCAGTTCCCAGACGCCTTCCACCCAGAGATGGACGACCCACCACCAGTAATACTTGTCCTTGACCAGGTTATGCGGGTTGTAGAACGAGAACAGGAAGAAGATCGCCAGCCCCCACAGGCCGAGCAGCAGCACCATCGAAATCGCCGTCTTGCGCCCCTTCAGCATGGTCATGCTGATGTTGAAGAGGAAACCGAGGGCGACGATGACGATGCCGATCTTGGTCAGCAGGGGCTGTTCGAGGAACTCGCGTCCCATCGTCGCCAGGATGTCGTTGCCGGTCATCTCGGCCAGCGTGGCGTAAGGCACGAACAGGTAACCGAGGATGGTCAGCGCCCCGGCGACGAGGAAGATCCAGAACAGCCCGATCGCCAGCTTGGGACTATACAACTCGGTTTCCGACTCCTCCGGCACCATGTAGTAGGCCGCCCCCATGAAACCGAACAGCAGCCAGACGATCAGCAGGTTGGTATGAACCATCCGGGCAACGTTGAAAGGCAGGGCGGGAAAGAGGAAATCCCCGACCACGTACTGGAGGCCCATGATCAGTCCGAAGACGATCTGCCCCACGAACAGGCCGATTGCCGCCACGAAATAGGGCTTGGCAACCGCTTGGCTCTTGTATTGCATCGCGATACTCCTTGAATGTCGAAACTCGGCGGGCTCAGCCTTCGATGTTGGGCGGCCAGTTGGCGGTGTTGATTTCGGAGGCGTACTTCAGGAAGGCCACCAGATCGTCGAGTTCCTTGTCGCTCAGATGAAACTGCGGCATCTGCCGCCGTCCCGGCGCGCCGGTCGGCTGCGCCTGGATCCACGCCTTGATGAAGTCCGGACCGCGCCGGACATAGACGTTGCCGAGCTCCGGCGCGAAATAGGCGCCCTCGCCGAGCAGGGTGTGGCAACCGATGCAGTTGCGCGTCTCCCAGATCTTCTTGCCGGCGATCACCTCCGGCGTCAGATTCTGGCTGTTGTCCCGCTTCGGCAGCGCCTGGTTGGTGTCATAGGTGAGAGCCAGGAATAGGAGGAAGAAGAAGACCGTTCCCCCGTAAAAGATATTCCGGGCCATCGATTTCGTGAAAGTTCCGCTCATCGTGCGCTCCTGTGCATGGTGTGGAGCGCATTGTCCGCGTCAGCCCGGCGGACCATCCATGATGTACATCAAGAACGAAAATCCGGCGGAAACGGCCGGCTGGCGGGGATGCGGGAGGGGGGAGGGAGAAGCGCGAGGGGCTGGCAGCGGGCCAGGACAATGCGACCAGAAAATGACAATGGCGAGCGCCGCTGGCACAATTGCATGGCATTACAGCCATGCCGCGCAGGATTGCCAACCATCTCGAAAATGTCTTCCACGCCCAGCCAGACGCTATTTCTGATCGGGCATTCGGGTTGTTCCGTTGTCGAGGAAAGACGGCAGCGCCCCTTCTTGCACGGCGCATTTTCTATCTGTTTTACGCTAGGCGCTTATCAATCATTTATGACCATCGATCAGAAAGGATCATTACCAATGAAGGCAGTCTCGTTCATTTTCGTTGCCTCTGTTTCAATCCTGTCCGGTTGTGCTTACAACGCAGCGCCTTATGGTGCTTCAGTTGCAAATGTGGAGTCGATCAAGACTCTAGGAATTAAGCCAGTTTCGGTTGCAAAATTTTCCTCCTCGCAGCCGGGGCAATCATCTATTACTTGCCGCGCTGCCGGACCGGTATCTGTATCACCTAGCTTCGAGACTTACATAGAAAAGGCACTAATTGACGAGCTGAAGTTGGCAGGAGCCTACGATGCAAGCTCCACATTTATTCTGAATGGAAAGCTAGAAGAAATAGACTTTAGCTCCGGCATTACAGATGGAAAGTGGCTCTTTACCCTTACCGTTTCGAATGCTCGCAACCAGAGTTTCACAACAAAATCCATATTCGAGTTTTCAGGGAGCTTCGTTGCTGACAAAGCATGCCAGGAGACCGCTCAAGCTTTTGCCCCGGCCGTTCAAAAGCTGGTTCAAGACATTGTCCGCAACCCTCAATTTAGAAAGATCGCAAACTAATCCCACCTCCAACATTCAATTCCACCGGGCCAACTCAAAAGCCAGCGCCGCGCCGGCGGCGCCTCTAGATTACGGGAAAATTAAATCATGGACTACGAAATAACCCCACACGTTGGCATCGGAACCGTAAAACTTGGAATGAGCCGGGAGGAAGTAAAAGAAGCTCTTGGCGCCGAAAATTACAACGGATCACATAGAGAGCTTGATTACTATTTCGACAATTCATTCCAAATTGAGTACGCAGACAACAAGGCCGACTTCATCGGCGTTTCATACTTTGTCAAGTACAAAGGCATCAATGTATTCAACACCAGGGCAGAAGAATTATTTGAACCAATTTCCTCAAGCGAAGACCAGAAGCATGAATACAATCCTTATCGATACATATTTCCAAAACAAATAGTGACCCTCTGGGAGGCAGACGAGCAATACGACAAAACCGGACAAGAATCAAGACCGATATGGGGCCAAATAGGTATTGGCACACCGAGTTATTTGCATGCGGCAAGTTAGTGCATAACAAGGTGCTCTCAGCAGACGGACCTGCTTCGCAGTGCCGCCCAGCAGCTTAAAAGCCAGGAATTTTCGATGATGATGCTGATAGACTGGATCGATAATATGCTTGTCTTTGCAGCGGTCACGTTTTTTATCTCGCTGCTGATTTTTTTAGCTTTCGACCCACCGAATATAATTCGAAGAAAAGCTCCGCTTGATCCGGTTGCACCAACAATAAATGACTCTTCTGATATAGAATACTCGATCAAACATGTATGTGAGGGGTTGGTTCGTGCTGTCCGGAATGGTGCAGCTGAATCGGCAGCCATAGTGACAGTGAATTCAAAATCACACTACTTCCCCATATACTATGCACGAGCGAAGTGGTACTCAAAGAAAAAACAGAGATTTCTGGAGGTTCCCTCATCGCTATTCCTAGCATGCGCACCCACAGAATTTATGCCGCTGCTGGCAAAGTTGAAGGCAGAAATTGAGACGACAACAGGTCCTCTCATGATTGACTTAACCAACTGCAGAAAGCGCCCACACCCCCAAGGCCGCGAAGAGCCTGAATTAAAACGATAGACCGATAGTCGAAAACCCATGAGCACCCAAAACAAACCACTGCATGACCCTATACTTGGAGAACTAACTTTCGACAAGGCCACTGAATGGTGGGAAGGGTCTATCTACTGGAACGAGACTGTAATCACAATTCAGCTTTCGGCAACAGACACGAACGACCTTCAGAAAGCCACAAAAATCGGAAATACAATCTGCGAAAATATCGAAAACTTTGACAGACTCGCCAAAGAAATTGCCGCAGAAAAATTACTGGATTTGCGGAACAACAATTGGCTGGAAGAGGATCAAGACGAAGACTCACCAGAAGATTTCAAACTTAAAATGTCCCTCAAATCCATATTTATCGATTCAAAAGGCTGCTTTTCCTTCGACTTTGATGACGGCGATCTTTTCTGGGGCCATAGCATTGTGGCAGAGGGTAGCATCAGTGACGGCTTTACTGATGCAAGCATTGGGTAATCCACTTTTATATCCATCGCTCAAACCCAAGCCCTCCGGTCGCCGGACATTGTGCAATAAAGCGCTATGCAGCGTACTTACCTACGGAACTGGATTTCATGAGTGAGTTGCCTGTGGCTGCAGCAATTGCTGTGGGTTCGTGGATCGCCGTTCCTGGTGGCTCCTGGTCTCCAACACAGGAGGAAATTACTGCTGTCCGCGCCCAGCTTGCCCCGCATGTAAAACAGATTGCCACCAAACAGCATTTGATATTGGAAAAGTGGTCCAATTACTCGTTTCAATATCAAGGCCAGTTGGAAGGCAGCAGCAAGGTAATCTACATCAATGCCTTCTGCATACCCCCGCCGCCGTATACTCAAACCCGATTTGTCATTTTCTTCGACGGCGGAACCTGCTTCTTCCAGGCAAAGTATCTGCCCAAGAATAAAAGTTTTATTCAGGTCACATTCAATGGCAAGGCTTAGCCTTCCATATGAAGCCAAACCTCAAACTTCCAAGGGACAGCCGCCCCTTGAATTCACACGTCGACGCTGTAGAGTCATTAAATTCAAAAACAAGGCCATGAAAGATCATTTTTTCATAAGCCGCTTCGTCGGCCAAAATCGCCTTTTTCTACAGCTTCGCTAGCAGCCATGGACCAGCGCCTTGCAACGCTTATCGCCGATTACCTAGCCTCGGTATCGCTGGCACTACGGCTGCTTCAAGAAGCAGGAATAGCTCTTCCCCGAAGCAACACGGAGTGGGCGTGCAATGGGATTGCCCAAACAGGCATCCTTCCAGGGGGCACCAAGTATTTCAAACATGGGTATGGCTGTGCCGTTCATCTCGAAGGAGGTACGGTCGACTTCGACTTTGGGGAAAAGGGGGAAACCAATGGTTTCGATGCATGGCGCCTTTCAGCCTTTGCAGCGGACACCCTTGGTCAATACGGGTTCCACTCGGAAAAGGAGCTCTTGGCCTGTTTCAAGGCGGAAGTCGCTACCGGAACGCTGGTCTATTCTGGCTACATCCTTCACTACCTGCGCCATGCGGGTGCTTAAGCACATCGAGAGTTGGGATAACAACCTATATGCAAAACTTCACCCGCCTCCCATCTTCTGACGCTTTTTTCTCACAGGCATGGCATCAATGAGCAACCTTCACGCGGAAGACGAGCTCCATAGGCAAATTGCCGCAGAGCAGGCTCAGGAGACGCTGCAACAGGATGGCCCACTGCGGCGTCCGGAAACAGAGATTGTTCCAACTCCCGAAGTCGCCAAAGCCACCCACCTGGCCGTGGCTGGCGCCTTTTGTGGTGAAGAGAAGATACGAAACCAACAGCCTTTTGTGGCAGTGCGCTCGGGCGATTTCTGGGTTGTTTCCGGATTTCTACCCAAGAAAACTCTGGGAGGCAAAGCGATAACCGTCATTCGCGCTGCCAATGGGGAAATCCTGCAGGTAAGCCATGGCCGATAGCATCGCTCGAATCATAAAGCATTGCCCAGAATAGAGTCGCCTGAAGAAAATACGCCATTACCCGCCGGCCGCCGATTCCCTGACGACCAGCCCCACGCAAACCATGAACACAACCATTAAATCGCTCAGAACCTCTATTTTCGCCGCTCTGGTTATAGCGTTTTTTGGTGCCCAGCGTCATGTGGGCCCTATTCTGTTTTTATTTATTTTAATCTGGCTACTCTGGCTGCCCTATAGCGCTTACCTCATTTTTCTGAAACCACAGCGCAGAAAACTCCAGGTGCTTCGAATTGTGCTCTGGGTCGGGACTGCCGTGCTGATTGCGGGCATCCACCACACCCGCCTTAATTCGGATCGGGCCGCCGCTGACGAAATTGCCGCTGGAATCATTTCCTATTCGGTAGCCCACGGAAAATATCCGTCGTCCCTGGCAGAAGCGGGTTTATCCCAGGACGCCCTACGCTCCATATCCCCCAGGAGCTTGTACAAGCTCGACGACCAGGGGAAACCCATTCTGTTTTACGAATCCAGCTTTATGGCTTTCGACACAATCAGCTATGACTTTGAAACCAGAACCTGGGTTTATCAGCCAGACTAACCTTTCTTTGAGAGCAGAAGATTACATGTCTTTGAAGAGCTGAGCGACGAGGGGTGGAGCGGCAACGGCTATGACTGGAATTCCATTGCCCAGGTCATCATGTCCGAGCAGCTGCCGGACTTGATGGACGCCATTTCCTTCGACCCGGAAGCGGGGATGTTCTCGGCCCAGGGGCCACGTGCCGCCCTGGAGCGTCTGGGGGCCGCCATGTCGGCCGCCTTTCAGGACGAGGAGCTCCTTCGGGATCTTCTGTCCCGGGCAGAGCTGGATTAAGGGGCCGGCAACAGCCTGACGGCGCCGCTTCTTGAGGTACGGGGGCCCAGCCCCCGCCCCTCAGGCCATGATGCTGAAGTCGATGACGATCTCCCCCGGCTGGCGGGAAACGTAATGGACGGCTACCCGCTCGCCGAAGTGCTCGGCGATCTGCTGCAGCAGGGGAATGGGGTCGTGGTCATTGCAAAAGCGCATGACCTCGCCTCTTTCCAGGGCGTTCAGGGCGCCGAAGATGGCCGCGTGGCGAAAGCGTTTGGCGATTCCCCGGGCATCGAAGGGGTGGGGGCTCTGGTTGAAGATGGGCAGGCTGCAGTCGTGCATGGGGTTTCTCCTTAGGGGTTGGGGGAAGCGCAATCAGTGGCTGGTGCCTTCGTCTTTCTGGATCTTGTTCCAGACGTTGTACTTGCCCACCGGCTTCTTCATGGGCAGACGTTTGATTTCCTGCAGGGTCTGCATGTCGTAGATCACCAGGGCCCCGTCCATTTCCCAGAGGCTGGCCAGGGCGTAGCGGCCGTCCTTGGTGAATTCCACGTGGGCCAGGGTCTGGCCCGGGGGAGCGGTGAATTCCTTGACCACTTCGAGCTTCTGTTTGTCGATCAGCTGCAGGACGTTCCTGCCCTCCTTGCTCATCATGGAATCCACGAAGGCGTAGGGGGACTGGCTGTGGCTCCTGAGGAAGAAGCCCGGGCCCCGGGTGGGGATGTCCTTCACCACCCGCCAGTCCTTCATGCTGATCACGGTGACCTCGCCCTCCTTCAGGTTGGTGGAGGCCATCACCGGCTCCCCGTTCCAGGTGAAGGTGATGCCCGAGCCCAGGTGGGGCATGCCGGGCAGGGCCAGGTCGGCCACCTTGCGGCGGATGTCCAGATTCACCACCTGGCCCCTGCCCTCGCGGCTGGCGCCCATCACGTGGGTGTAGCCCTGGTCGAAGAAGAAGTCGTCCAGCACCGCCTCCAGGGGCGTGCGGCGGGGGTTCAGGTAGCCGGGTTTGGCGATGGCCTCGCCCATGCGGTAGTCGTGCACCAGGCCGTCGTGGATGGGAGGCGCCTGCTCGTCGTAGCTGATTTCCCAGATTTCCGGCAGGTCTTTCATGGCGGCCACGAAGCTCCGGCGCGGCGAGGCGTCGTACACCGCCGAGACCCGGGAGGCCTGCTTGCCGTCCAGGCTCCTGGCCTCGATCACCTTGACCAGCTTCAGGTCGCTATCGAACAGCACCAGGTTGCCGGGCAGGGTGTTGGCCACCATCACGTAACGGCCGTCGCCGGAGACGGCGGCGTTGCGGGTGTTGAGCCCGGCCCGCACCTCGGCCACGGTGGTCAGGCTCCACAGGTCGAACTGGGTGATCCAGCCGTCCCGGGAGGCAAAGTAGACGAAACGCCCGTCCGGCGAGAACTTGGGGCCCCCATGCAGGGCGTAGCGGGAGGCGAAGCGGTGGATGGGTTCGAGCTTGTCCCCGTCGAGGATGCTGACGTGGTGGTCGCCGGCTTCCACCACCACGAACAGGTTCATGGGGTCGGCCTGGAACACGGGCCGGTCGGGGAGCTGGGCCGGGTCGGCGGCCTGGATGCGGGACAGGCGGATGTCCGCCTCGCTCCAGCGCGGCGCCGGGCTGACGGGCTGGTAGAGGCTGTCGGCCAGGGCGGCGATCTGTTCCGGGCTCAGGAGGGTGCCGAAGGCGGGCATCTGGGTGGCGGCGCGGCCCGCGCGGATGGTCTTCACCGCCTCGGGCTTGCGCAGCCGTTCCAGGCTTTCCGGCAGCAGGGCTGGGCCCATGCCCCCGAGCCGGTCGGCCCCGTGGCAGGCGGCGCAGTGCTGCCGGTAGAGGGGGGCGGGGTCGATGCCGGCGAGGCTGGCGGCGGTTGCAGCCGTGGGAGCGGTCTGGGCCAGGGCGGTCCCGGCGAGCAGGGCGCCGATCAGAAGCAGCGGGGTCTTCATGCCACGGCCTCCAGCTTGATCCAGGGGGTGGTGCGCACCCGCCGGCCGTAATCGTCTGCGGCCACGCCGATTTCCGGGTCGAGCAGGTAGCAGCCCGGGTCCTCGGCCCAGGGGTTGCCGGTCACCTGCTGGGCCCGCACCCGGGAGCTGCCGTTGCAGATATCCCGGTAGCGGCAGGCGCCGCAGCGCCCCTCCAGGGGGCGGGGATGCTGGCGCAGGCCGGCCATCAGGGGGTTGGAAAGATCGCTCCAGATGGCGGAGAAGGGCCGCTCCTGGACGTTGCCCAGGGTCTCGTGCCACCACATGGTGTCCGGGTGCACGTTGCCCAGGTTGTCGATGTTGGCCACGTTGACGCCGCTGGCGTTGCCGCCCCATTGCTGCAGCTTGGCGCGGATGTGGGCGGTCTTGTCCGGGAAGCGGGTGGCGATCCAGTGCAGCAGATAGACCCCGTCGGCGTCGTTGTTGCCGGTCACGAACTCCTTGGCCTCGCCCCGGCCCAGGCTGGCCAGGCAGCTGTCGAAAAGCAGGTCCATGGCAGCCCGGGTGCTGGCGTGGCGGGCATCGTCGGCCCGGTGCTTGTTGCCCCGCCCGGCGTAGTTGAGGTGGGAGAAGTAGAACTTGTCGATACCCTCGTCGGCCACCAGTTGCAGCAGGGCGGGCAGGTCCTGGGCGTTGTCCTCGGTCATGGTGTAGCGCACGCCCACCTTGATGTTCCGCTGCCGGCACAGGCGCAGGGCGGAGAGCGATGCGTCGAAGGCGCCGGCCTTGCGGCGGAACTTGTCGTGGGTGGCGGCCATGCCGTCCAGGCTGATGCCCACGTAGTCGAAGCCGATGGCGGCGATGGCGACGATGTTGTCCGCGTCGATCAGGGTGCCGTTGGAGGACAGAGCCACGTAAAAACCCATGGCCTTGGCGCGCCGGGCGATCTCGAAGATGTCCGGCCGCAGCAGAGGTTCGCCGCCGGAGAGGATCAGCACCGGCACCCGGAAGCCCTTGAGATCGTCCATCACCGTGTAGACCTGCTCGGTGGAGAGTTCGCCGGGGAAATCCTTGTCCGCCGAGATGGAGTAGCAGTGCTTGCAGGTGAGGTTGCAGCGCCGCACCAGGTTCCAGATCACCACCGGGCCGGGCGGGTTGCGCCGGGGGCCGGCGGGGGTGGGCTGGTCGATTTCCTTCAGGAACTGGCTGATGCGGAACATGGCTTAACCCTCCCGGGGGCCGGCGCCGATGCGCAGGCCGGTTTTCTTGAGGATGCGGCTGGAAAAGAGGACGTCCCGGCCCCGAACGATGTTGCCAAATTCCGGGCCGAATTCGGCCGCCACCCGCCCGGCCAGATGCTCGACCTGAGCCAGGGCCTCGGCCCGGCTTTTGCCGTGCACCATGGCGAACAGGTTGTAGGGCCAGTCGGGCAGGCGGCGGGGGCGCCGGTAGCAGTGGGTGACGGCGGCCTGGCGGCCGAGGAATTCGCCCACGGCGTCCACCTGTTCATCGGCTACATCCCAGACGCTCATGCCGTTGGCGGTGTAGCCGATGGCGTAGTGGTTGGGCACCACGCCGATGCGGCGGATGGCGCCCCGCTCCAGCATGGCCTGCAGCCGGGCGATCACCTCCGCCTCGCTGAGACCCAGGGCTTCGGCGAGGCGGGCGTAGGGCCGGGGTACCAGGGGCAGGCCGGCCTGGGTGGCGCGCACCAGGCGGCGTTCCAGTTCGTCGAGGGGGGAGGGGGCGTTCATGCGGCAAACCTCATCGCAAAGGCGCGAAGGCGCAAAGGTACGCAAAAAGCCATGCAGCTGTGGCGCAGCCACCTTGTCATCCGAGCCGGCAGCTGTGCTTTCCTTGGTGCCGGATTTTCCTGGTCAAGGTTCATGCGGTGAGCCTCATGTCCACGAAGTATTCCCGCTCCTTGGGGAAGGGCAGCACGGTGAGGCCCGTGGCTGCTTCGATGGCGGCCACGGCGGCAGCGATGCCCGCGGGGGTTTCGGTGGCGAGCACGAACCACATGTTGAGCCGGTGTTCCCGGGCGTAGTTGTGGGCCACCTGGGGGAAGCTGTTGACGATTTCCGCCACCCGCTCGAAATCTTCTGGCGGCACGGCCATGGCGGCCAGGCAGAAGGCGCCGCCCAGGCGCTCGATCTGGAACAGGGGGCCGAAGCGGGTCAGGCTGCCCTGTTCCAGCAGGGTCTGCAGGCGGGCCAGCAGTTCCGCCTCACTGAGCCCCAGGGGCGCGGCGGCAGCAGCGAAGGGTTCCGGCACCAGGGGGAAATCCCCTTGCAGGGCGTTGATGATGGCCCGGTCGGTGGCGTCCAGGGGATGGTGTTCAGCCATGGGCCAGCACCTCCAGGACGGGGCTACTGTAACGGGCGCCGCATTGCTTGAAGCGGCGGCCGCTGAAGAGCATCTGCTGGGGATAGGCATCCAGGCCCAGGCGGGCAGCCAGGGCGTTTTTCTGCTGGTGCACCGCCTCCCGGGCCTGGCCGTGGATCATGCAGTAGAGGTTGTAGGGCCAGTCGGGCAGCTGGCGTTTGCGCCGGTAGCAAAGGGTGACCCCGGGTTGCCGGGCGAGTTGTTCGCCCAGGGCGTCAATGCGGGCCTCGGGCACGTTCCAGACGCACATGGCGTTGGCCCGGTAGCCCAGTTCGTGGTGTCGCACCACGACGCCAAAGCGCTTCAGCACGCCGCTTTCCAGCCATTCCTCCAGGCGGGCCAGGAGCCAGGCTTCGTTGAGGCCGGCGGCCTCGGCCAGCCGGGCGTAGGGCCTGGGCGCCAGGGGCAGCCCCGCTTCCAGGGCCGTCAGCAGTTGCCGGTCCAGGCCGGCCAGGGCGCAGGGCGGCTCCCCCCGGAGACCGGGGCGGACCTGCTGCCGACGCCCGGGGTGGAGATCAAAACCCAGATCGATGTGATAGGAGGTTTCCAGGGGCAGATTGAGCAGGGGGCTGCCGCTTTCGACCTCTATCTGGGCGAGCAGGGCCTGGAGCTGGACGGCATCCGCCGCCGTGACCACGAACCAGAGGTTCCATGGGTGTTCCCGCTCGTAGTTGTGGTTCACCTCGGGGCAGGCGCTCACCTGGGCGGCCACGGCTTCCAGTTGTTCGGGGGGCACGGCCAGGGCGGCCAGGGTGCTCACCCCCACCCGGTGCGGGGCAAACACGGGGCCGATGCGGCTCACCAGCCCGGCGGCCTGCCAGTCCCGGTAGGCGGCCAGCACCGTTTCCAGCATCAGCCCCTGTTCGGCGGCGATGGCGGCGAAGGGCTCCGGGCAGAGGGGAAAGCGCTGCTGGTAGTCGTTCAGCAAACCGAACAACGCCGGGGGGAGCAGATGGGTACTGTGAATTTGGGGGGAGCTGGGGGCGTTCATCTCAGAACCCCATGCGCTGGGCACGGTGGGTGAAGAAGATGCCGCTCGGGCTGGAGGCGGGCAGTTCCTGCAGGACCTGGCGGGTGGCGGTATCGAGCACCAGCACCTTGTGGTCGTCCCGGGCCGAGATCCAGACCTGTTCTCCCTTGGGGGTGAATTCCATGTGCAGCACCGCCTTGCCCGGCTGCAGGGTGCTCGTCACCTGCTGGGTGAGGGGGTCGATCACCTGCACCCAGCCGTTGTCGGGGAAGGCGAAATTGACCCAGATCTGGCGCCCGTCCGGGCGGGCCATGACGAACACCGGCTGGCTCTTGACCGGGATGCGGCCCACTTCCTGCCAGGTGGTGGTATCCACCACCAGCACCTCGTGACGGCCGATGGCAGGCAGGTAGGCGCGGCCCCCGGCGATGGCCCAGCCGCGCAGGTGCGGCATCTTGAACACGGGCAGAGGCTCCTGGCCGCGGCCGTAGCCGGAGAGGATCTTGCGGCTGCCCTGCTCCGGCTGCCAGGTGTCGAGCAGGGCCAGGCCGTCCTCGCCGAACAGGCCGGCGATGTAGTAGCGGCCGTCCGGAGTCACCAGTGCATCGTAGGGCTGGCGGCCGGCAGGAAAGCGCTGGGTCCTGGGATGTTTCGGGTCGGATAGGTCGGTGATGCGGATTTCCCCCGCGTCGAAGAGGGCGTAGGCAAAGCGGTTGCCGGCCAGGTCGGCGAGGCCCACCACCTTGGAGCGCTGGCCCTGGTCGCCGTAGTCGGCGGGCACGTCGGCCAGCAGTTCCAGGGTCTGGGCGTCGAAGGCCTTGATGCCGCCGGGGGCATAGTTCTGGGCCACCACTAGGCGGCCGTCCTGGGAAATGGCGCCGCCGATGCTGTTGCCGGCCTGCATCACCCGCTTGTCGATGCGGGCCAGCAGCAGGTCCACCTTGGTGAGGCCCCCGTCGCGGCCGAACACGTAGGCGTAGCGGCCGTCCCGGGAGAACACCACCGAGGCGTGCGACAGGTCCCCCAGGCCGGGTACCGTGGCCAGGGACTGGCGGGTGCTGTTGTCCACGATCTGCCCCCGGCCGTCGGCCCGTTCGATGACGAGGCCCAGGTTGCCGGTGCCGCGCAGGGCGTCCTGGGCTACCTGGGGCGGGACGGAGCCGCAGGCGCTCAGCCACAGCAGGACGCAGAGGGCCACCAGGAGGTCTATGCCGTAGTGCAGGATGGGGGTTTTCATGGCCGTTCTCCTTGATCCCGGGGGAAGCCCTGGCGCAGCTGCTCCACGATCCAGGCCGCTTCGGCTTCACTCAGGAGGCTCTTGAAGGGGGGCATGGCGGTGCCGGGACGGCCCTGGTGGATGGTGGCCACCAGGCCCGGCACATCCTTGTCGGCCAGATCGGCCGGCAGCAGGGCCGGGCCCAGGCCGCCCTTGAGGGTCAGGCCGTGGCAGGAGCCACAGTCCTGGATCACCATGTGGATCAAGGCTTGCCGCCGCCCCGGGGAGGGCTGCAGCCCGGGCTCCGCCGCCTGGATAGGCGTCCAGGACAGGATGCTGAGCAGGGCGAACAGGGCAAAAACACGGAACATGGCCTTGATCCTCGGAATTCCGGGGAAACCCGGGCCGGCCGTGAGGAGCGGCCCGGGATTTCCGCCTCAGTACACGTCGTGCTGGGTGTTGTGCAGATTGAACTTGCCGGTGGGCGTGATCAGGCGCTTGTCCTTGATCACCGCCTTCAGCTTGCGGGTCTTGTCATCCACCACCACGATGGCGGACTCCTGGTTCTTGGCGGACCAGATGGAGAACCAGACCTCGTCACCGGCCAGGTTGTACTCGGGTTGCAGCACCCGCTTGGCGCCTTCGCCCAGCCCGGCCCATTCGGCGATGGGGAGCACTGCAAAACCCTTCTCCAGATTGTTGATGTCGAACACGGCGATGGACTGACTCACCTTGGGGTCCGGGTTCAGGGCCGTATCCACCCACAGGTTCTTCGACTTGGGATGGGTCTTCAGGAACAGGGAACCGCCGCCCTGCCCCTTCAGGGTCTGCACCACCTTCCAGGCTTCCTTGGGATGCTTTTGGGGATCGGTACCGATCAGGCTGATGGATTCATCCCCCAGGTGGCCGGTGGACCAGACGGGACCATACTTGGGATGGATGAAGTTGGCGCCCCGCCCCGGGTGGGGAATGGGGCCCACGTCGATCAGGGCCGCCAGCTTGCCATCCTTGGCATCCACGGCGGCGACCTTGTTGGACTGGTTGGCGGCCACCATGAAGTAGCGCTTGGACAGGTCCCAGCCCCCGTCATGGAGGAAGCGGGCAGCGCCGATCTCGGTGGTCTTCAGGGCGTTGATGTTGGTGTAGTCCACCATCAGGATCTTGCCGGTCTCCTTCACATTCACCACGAATTCGGGCTTGAAGTGGGAAGCAACGATGGAGGCCACCCGGGGTTCAGGGTGGTATTCCTGGGTATCCACGGTCATGCCCCGGGTGCCGACGATCTTCAGGGGCTCCAGGGTGTAGCCGTCCATGATCGTGTACTGGGGCGGCCAGTAGGCGCCGGCGATGGCGTACTTGTCCTCGAAACCCCTGGCCTTGGAGGTTTCCACCGAGCGGGCTTCCAGGCCGACGCGGATTTCCGCCACGTTGTCGGGCGTTTCCATCCACAGGTCGATGAGGTTGATCTTGGCGTCCCGGCCGATCACGTACAGGTAGCGGCCGGAGGCGGAGGTGCGGGAGATGTGCACCGCGTAGCCGGTCTTGACGATGTTGATGATCTGCTTGCTGTCCCCGTCGATCAGGGCCACTTCACCCGTATCGCGCAGGGTGGTGGAGAAGATGTTGTCCAGGTTGTACGTGTTCATCTTCTTGGTCGGCCGCTTCTCGGGCGGCACGATCACCTTCCAGGTCTGCTTCATTTCGGGCATGCCGAATTCGGGCGGCTGGGGAGGCGTCTGCTGCACGTAGCGGGCCATCAGGTCCACCTCGGCCTCGCTCAGCTCGCCGGAGGTGCCCCAGTTGGGCATGC
This sequence comes from Azovibrio restrictus DSM 23866, assembly GCF_000429665.1. Taxonomy (GTDB): domain Bacteria; phylum Pseudomonadota; class Gammaproteobacteria; order Burkholderiales; family Rhodocyclaceae; genus Azovibrio; species Azovibrio restrictus. Next base: position 4,975 of record NZ_AUCH01000016.1, on the reverse strand, counting down.
CGGCGGGAGAGCCGTAGTTGATGAACACCTTCAGATAATCGGTGCCCGAAGCCAGGGTCTTGTCCGGCGTCAGGGGCTTGCCGGTGGCCCCCTTGCGCAACACCCCGTGGCAGCCGGCGCAGCGTTCGAAATAGATCTGCCGGGCCTTGTCGAACTCGGCCTTGGTCATGGGGGGGGCCTTGGGATTGATGTCCTGGTGCATCTCCACCGCCCCCAGGGGCGAGCCGCCGGCCTGGTACTGGGCCTCCGCCGGACTGATGTCCTTCTTGGCATCCTGGGCGAAGGCCGTGCCCATTGCCAGAGGCAGGACAGCCAGCACCAGGGATTGCTTGAACCACGAGTGTCGTTTCATTTTCCCTCTCCTTGAGAACCGCTCTGAAACAGCTATCCGTCGATTGACGGTGCGGCCAGTATCATTTTTCCAAGGCGGGGAAATCCTTGATTTGCATTAATTTTTTTGCGGCATCAAGCAGATACAGTGATTTCCAGGGGCGCCAGCTGCCTCGTGAAACCACACTGTCCAGCCGCTTGGGGAGCATGAAACATGAAACTTTTTGATGCAGGAATCATGGGGAGTGTCGCCCTGGTGGGCGCCGGCCCCGGGGACCCGGAACTGCTGACCCTGAGGGCGGCCCGCCTGATTGCTTCCGCCCAGGCGGTGGTCTATGACCACCTGGTCGGTCAGGCCATCCTGGAACTGATACCCCCTGGAGCCCGGCGGGTCTACGCGGGCAAGGAGGCGGGAAACCACGCCCTGCCCCAGCAGGAAATCAACCAGCTGCTGGTGCAGCTGGCCCGCCAGGGCCTGCGGGTGGTGCGCCTGAAGGGCGGAGACCCCTTCATTTTCGGTCGCGGCGGAGAAGAGATGGAGGCACTGGAGGCGGCGGGCATCACCTGCCAGGTGGTGCCAGGCGTCACCTCCGCCTCCGGCACCGGAGCCAGCGCGGGCTTCCCCCTGACCCACCGTAACCATGCCCAGACCCTGGTGTTCACCACCGGCCATCTCAAGGAGGGCACGGTGGACCTGGACTGGCCGGTGCTGGCCCGACCCCGCCAGACGGTGGTGATCTACATGGGCCTGGGCGCCCTGGCAATCATCTGCCGGGAGCTGCAGGCCCACGGCCTGCCTGGAGAAACGCCCGCCACCGTGGTCCAGGATGCCACGACCCCGACCCAGCGCACCGTGTGCGCGCCCCTGGCGCTTCTGGCAGCACGGGTGGAAGCTGCCGGCTTGAAACCGCCGGCGCTGATCGTCATCGGCCCCGTGGCCGGCCTGTACCGGGAAGAGCGGGAAGCGGCCCTGCGCCAGTTGCCCGCCTGGGTCTGAAAGCCGCCTCCCGGGCAGCAGCGCTTCGCCCAAGGAAAAAGCCCGGCCAGACGAGGTCTGACCGGGCTTTTCAGGATTCTTGGTCGGAGTGACATGATTCGAACATGCGACCCCTGCGTCCCGAACGCAGTGCTCTACCAGGCTGAGCTACACTCCGATAACGATAACCCCCCCTTAATGGGAGCGGTCCACCGCGAAAGCCGCTAATTCTAGCAGAGAGCGTTTGTAATTTGAATCCGGCAGGATGGAAATTGCCATTTTTGCCTGCTCGGCGGCCTCCCTGGCCCGCCCCCGGGCGTGTTCGAGGGCGCCGGAACTACGGATGGCATCAAGCACCAGGGGAAAATCGTCCCGGCCACCGGTTTCAATGGCCCGGCGCACACAGGCGGCCTGCTCCGGCGTGCCGTTCTGCATCACGTAGATGAGCGGCAGGGTAGGCTTGCCCTCGGCCAGATCGTCACCCAGGTGCTTGCCAGTATCGGCTTCCTGCCCCGAATAATCGAGCACGTCATCGACCAGCTGGAAGGCGGTGCCCAGATGCATGCCATAGGCGGAGAGGGCCTGTTCCTGCTCCGGAGAGGCGCCGGCCAGAATGGCACCGAGCTGGGCCGCCGCCTCGAACAGCTTGGCCGTCTTGTAGCGGATCACCTGGAGGTAGCGGGCCTCGTCCACATCCGGGTCATGACAGTTCATCAACTGCAGAACCTCGCCCTCGGCAATGATGTTGGTGGCGCTGGAAAGCACCTGCATCACCCGCATCTGCCCCACCTGGACCATCATCTGGAAGGCCCGGGAATAGAGGAAGTCTCCCACCAGCACGCTGGCGGCGTTACCGAAGACCGCATTGGCGGTATCCCGGCCACGCCGGAGGGCCGACTCATCCACCACGTCATCGTGCAGCAGGGTGGCCGTGTGAATGAACTCCACCACGGCAGCCAGCTCGTGATGGTGGGTGCCGGAATAGTCCAGGGCCCCGGCGGAAAGCAGGACCAGGGCCGGGCGCATGCGCTTGCCGCCCCCGGCGATGATGTATTCCGCCACCTGATTCACCAGGACCACTTCGGAACGGAGGCGCTGGCGGATGACCGCATCCACCGCCAGCATGTCATCCCCGATCAGGGCGTAAAGTTGTTGCAGCGACAAGTCGGACTCACTCGCGTAGACAAAACCGAAGGATGATAGGAGTCCCCCTTTGGGGCGTCAAGCCAAAATGCCCATCAGGCGCGGTTTGCATCGTCGATTCATGTTGATGCAACGTTTCGGCTAAACTCCCTCGCACGCACTACCACACGCACAGCAGGGGGAGACCATGGACATCAGAGCCATCATCGCCCCGGTCATCCAGGACCGGGAAGCACTCGAGGAATTTGCCGATGCCTTGCAGGATCGGGCACCGGAAGTGGAACGGGACATTGCCCGCCTGAAAAAGACGCCCGGAGACCGGGACCTGATCGCGGACGTGTTCCGGGCGGTTCATAACATCAAGGGCGACGCCGCCCTGACCAAGGTGGAGCTCGGGGTGGCCATCGCCCACCCCATCGAATCCCTGCTGGCCCGCTTCCGGGATGGCGACATTCAGTTTACCGACCTGCTCTCGGAGGCCATCCTGCTGGCCATCGACCGTCTGGAACTGGCGGTGGAAGGCCTGCTGCAGCACAAGACGCTGGAAAACCTGCGCCTGCTGCCCCTGGTCCAGGGGCTGGAAAAGGCTGCCCTGGCCCCCCAGGATCGCATCGACGCGATCTGCGGCGAGTTGATCGAAGCCGTCACCGGCTTTCCCCCGGTCATCAACAGCATGCCCAGCCGCAGCAAACCGGTGAACAGTCACGTGGCCAACCAGGACATCGCCGCCGACCTGCAGTTTTTCCGAGCCTTTGCCCTGCAACTCGAAAGCCGTTCCCCCTTGTTCAAGGGACGCACCACCCGCATCCTCCGCCTCGCCCTGGAAACCAACAAGACCGCCGGCCAGCCGGTGGACCCGGTACAGCTGGAAGCGGCCATCTACATGCACGATCTGGGCATGATGCTGCTGCCGGAGAGCATCTGGCTCAAGGTGGATCACATGAACGCCGAGGAGAAACTGGCCCTGCGCGCCCACCCGGGTTACGGCGCCGGCCTGCTGCAGCGCATGGCCGGCTGGGAAGGGGCGGCCCAGATGATCGCCCAGCACCATGAGATGCCCAATGGTAGCGGCTATCCCGCCAACCTGAAGCAGGGGGAAATATGTGCCGGGGCGAAAATCATCGCCATCGTGGATGCCTTCGAAGCCGTGATGCTCAAGCACAGCCACCGGGGCAAGAATCGCTCGGTGCTGCGCGCCATTGCTGAAATCAATGCCTGCAACAACCAGTTTGCCCCGGAATGGATCGCCCCCTTCAACACGGTCATCCGCCGCACCCTGGAAACCCCTGCATGACCCAGGCAGACCAGGAGCGGCGCTTTGGCGGCCTGGCCCGCCTGTATGGACAAACCGCTGCCGCCAGGATGCGCGCTGCCCACATCTGCGTGGTCGGAGTCGGCGGCGTTGGATCCTGGGCCGCAGAGGGCCTGGCCCGCAGCCAGGTAGGGCAGATCACCATGATCGACCTGGACATGGTCGCCGAATCCAACACCAACCGGCAGATTCAGGCACTGGGCGACGAATACGGCAAGGCCAAGGTAGACGTCATGGCCCAGCGGATTATCGCCATCAATCCCGATTGCCAGGTGCGCTGCATAGAGGATTTTGTCACCCGGGAGAATCTCTCCAGCTTGCTGGTACCGGGCATCAGTGTGGTCGTGGATGCCATTGACCAGGTGCGGATCAAGGCCGCCATGATTGCCCATTGCCGTCAGGCCGGCATCCCCATCGTCACCGCTGGTGCCGCCGGAGGCCAGACAGACCCTACCCGCATCTGCCGGGACGACCTCTCCCGTACCACCCAGGACCCGCTCCTGGCCAAGGTACGCAACCTGCTGCGCCGGGAACACGGCTTCCCCAAGGCCCCCAAGAAATTCGGCATCACCGCCATCTACTCCACCGAACCCCTGCGTTACCCGACCCAGGCCTGCGACACCAGCGCCGCAGTCGCCTCGGGGCTGAACTGCGCCGGCTTCGGCTCCTCCGTGTGCGTCACGGCCCCCATGGGCTTTGCCGCCGCCGCCGCCGCTCTGGATCTTGTAGGTCTCGACTGAAAGAGAGGCGCAAGCCCAATTGAAGCACCACCAGATACTCAGGCTGAGTGCTGGTGGAGTATTTCTATTGAGGAGATGGAGGTGGTTGGTCTGGATTACAAAAGTAAACACCCCGCTAGAAGGTATCTAGCGGGGTGTTTGAATGGGTGCTTGGCGGTGACCTACTTTCGCGAGCGGAAGCTCACTATCATTGGCGCGGTCCTGTTTCACGGTCCTGTTCGGGATGGGAAGGGGTGGTACCGGGACGCTATGGCCGCCAAGCGTAACTTGTATGTTCAGGGGTTAGCTGAACGCAAAATGGGGTAGAAGGTTTGTAGAGGTGATTGCTACAGTTGTTTCATTGAATCGTGTTGATTCAAGGTTATAGGATCAAGCCGCACGGGCAATTAGTACTGGTTAGCTTAACGCATTACTGCGCTTCCACACCCAGCCTATCAACGTCGTGGTCTTCGACGACCCTACAGGGGGCTTAAA
>NZ_AUCH01000015.1 GCF_000429665.1 Azovibrio restrictus DSM 23866 | reverse complement strand
GCATCGCCTTCGCTCACGGTCACGTTGTTCAAACCAGCGCCGTCACCAACATGCGTTACAAGAGGGACACCCGGGGTACCGCCATCGTTATCGAGGATAATACCGGTACCGGTAACGCCGCCCACAGCCAAACTGAACTGCTCGGTGGGCTCGGCAAGCGAGTCGTTTAGCGTTGGGACACTGACGGTAAAGCTGGTGACACCAGCAGGTACCACAATGCTGCCGTTGGCGTAGACAACACCACTGGAGAAACTGAGACCGTCGGTGTAATCCACCCCTAATGCCGCACTGCCATCCATTAGCGCGAAAGTCAGAGTCATCGGCGCATTGCTGGCTTGAGACAAGTTGACTGTAAATACGGCAGTGGTCCCCTCCGTAACGGTTACGGAATCTACATTGGGATCATCCCCCCCTACATGAGTAACCGAAGGCTTCAGGTCATTGTCCGTAATGGTGCCAACACCCGTAACCCCGCCCACACTTAAAGTAAACTGCTCCGTTGGCTCGAAAACGCTGTCATCCACTGTAGGCACAACGACCTGAAAACTCACCACTCCTGGGGGTACCGTCACCAGGCCAGTGGCCGCGTTGTAGGTCACTCCGTTGCTAAAGGCCATTTCCCCCGTGAAGTCCGCCCCCATCAGAGCGGTCCCTCCTGCCAGAGTTAGAGCAAAGGTACTCGGAGTGCTACTGGCATTGGAGAGGCTCACGGTAAATGCTGCGGCCGCTCCTTCCGGCACCGTCACCGAATCGATACTGCCCCCCGCCCCACCCACATGGGTCACTACCGGCGCTTCATCATTGTCAGTGATCGTACCAATGCCAGTTACCCCCCCCACCTGGAGGTTGAAGGTTTCCGGCTGTTCGTAGATGGTGTCGTCGGTGGTCGGCACCGCTACCGTGAAGCTGGTGACGCCAGCGGGCACAGTGATCTTGCCGGTGGCCGCATCGTAGCTGACGCCGTTGCTGAAGCTCAGGGCATTGGTGAAGTCCAGGCCCAGGGTGGCCGTGCCACTCGTCAGGTTCAGGTCGAAAACCGTATCCAGCAGGCTGGGGTTGGACATCTCGACGGTGAACACCGCCGTCGTCCCTTCGGGCACCACCACTCCATCCAGAGCCGGATCGGCGGCTCCCACCCGGATGATCGCGGGGATATCGGCGTCATCGACAATGGTCCCCGTACCGGTCACGCCGCCCACGGTCAGGCCGAAGGTCTCATTGCCTTCATAGACATTGTCGTCCAGGGTCGGCACACTGACGGTGAAGTCCGCCACCCCCGGAGGAATGGTGATCAGGCCGGTGGCCGGATCAAAAGTCACCCCGTTGGAAAAGCTCATGCCTGCAGCGTAGTCGCTACCCAGTAAAGCAGATCCATTCACCAGAGACAGGGCAAATACGGTAGGGGTGCTACTGGGATTGGAAAGGGTCACCGTAAACACGGCTACATCGCCCTCAGGCACCAGCACCCCGTTGATGGCGGGATCGCTACCGTCGACACTGACCACCTCGGGAGGCGCATCGTTGTTCACGATGGTCCCCGTGCCGACCACGCCGCCCACCGTGAGGGTAAGCCCTTCATCGGGCTCGAAAACATTCTCTTCCACGGTCGGCACCGACACGCTGAAGCCGTCCACCCCGGCAGGCACGGTCACCAGCCCGGTGAGGGGGTCGTAGGTCACGCCGTTGGTGAACACCAGACTCCCGGTGTAATCCTCGCCGAACGCAGCCGTGATATCGGTCAGCAGCAGGGTGAATGAGGTCGGCTCCCGTGTCTCGCCAGACAATGTCACCAGGAACACCAGATCTTCCCCCTCCAGGGAGATCGGGCTAGACACCCCTTCTACAACGATAGGCGGGATATTTTCCACCGTCGCAGCGAGCTGAGCTTCACCCGTCCCCCCCGGGGTTTCAAACTGGAACTCCAGGGGATCCACCGTTTCCGTGATGCGCATCAGGCGCACGAAGGAGTGGCCGCTGTCCCCGGCGCTACCGGCGGCACCCGCCGCCGTATCCTCGACCACGGCATCCAGGTCGCCACCTTCATTCAGGGCCTGGACAATCTTGTCCACATCGCCACTTCCTGCCAGCAGGGCACTGTCCGTCGCATCCGGCTTGGTCTCGGCCGCCACGGAAACATCCAGGAACAGGGTCTGGTTGCTGCCCAGCACCATGTCCCGGCCATCCTCGAAAGCCACCTGCACCTGGGCGCCACTGCCCGTCACCAGGGTTTCCCCCTCGCGCAGCGGCTCTCCCGCACGGGCCCGGCGACTGTTGCCGGCTCCATCACGGATGAATGCTTCACCGCTGACGAAAACGATTTTTGCGATGACTTGGGCCATGACCATGCTCCAGATACAGGTTTAGGAATTTGCAGTATAGGCAGCCCCGTCCCGGCAAACATCGCACCAAAGTACAGGTTCGACGCTGCCGGACGAACGGGACTGAATCAGGGCCAGAGGCCGTTGATCTTGAGGGAAAGCTGCAGCCGGTCGCGCACCTGCAGCTTGCTGAAAATAGTGCCCAGATGGGCCTTGACGGTCCGCTCGGTGATGCCCAGGCGGGAGGCGATTTCCCGGTTGCTGGCGCCGGCGGCCACCAGCCGGGCCACTTCCAGCTCCCGCTCGGTCAGCGCGTCCAGCTCTTCCGCCCCGGTGGCACGGGGCTGCTGCCGGGCCAGCAGGGTGGCGGCGCTGCCCATCAGGCGTTGCAGCAGGTCGGCGCCCAGCCACAGCCCCCCCTGGGCCACCACGGCGGCAATCTGCTGCAGCACGGCCGGTGCGGCGTGGGTATTGCAGTAGCCGGAAGCTCCGGCGGCCAGGCAGGCGGCGGCCTGGGATTCGCACGGCTGGTCACTCAGCACCACCAGAGGGGCAGGGCTGGCCTCCCGTACCTGACGCAACAGCAATTCCACCCCCTGGGCCGGCAGGCGCAGCCAGAGGATGCCCGCGGCCAGGGTCTCCTGCCCCAGGAACGCAGCAGAAATCTCCCGGCTGTCCGGGAAGGCTTCCCGCCAGGTGCTGACCGGCGCAACAGACGAATTGATGAAGAGATGTGTCATGGAGGAGACGCCGAGCTCAAGGATTTAGGAAACCATCCAGCCCCCGAGTGTAGGAAACCCGGCCCTCCCTGAACATTGCACAAAAGTACAAGCATATGACCTTGGGCATATCAGCGCTCCGACAGGGCATAGGCTTTGGCCCGCAGGATGGGCTTGAGCAGGTAGGAGAGCACGCTCTTCTTGCCGGTCATGATATCCACGTCGGCCACCATGCCCGGCATGATGGCCAGGTTGGCATTGCCGAAATCCGGCCGGGTGGTGCGCACCCGCACCACGTAGAAGGCGTTGCCCTCATCATCGGTCACCGTGTCGGCCCCGATGTGCTCCAGGGTGCCCTCCAGGCCCCCATAGACGGCGAAGTCATAGGCCGTAAACCGCACCAGGGCATGCTGCCCGGGGCGCAGGAAGGCGATGTCCTTGGGCTGGACCCGGGCCTCCAGCAACAGGGCATCCTCCACCGGCACGATCTCCACCACCTCCTTGCCCGGCTGCACCACGCCCCCCACGGTATTGACCAGGAGCCGCTTCACCGCCCCCTTGACCGGGGAACGGATGGCTGAATGCTTGACCCGGTCGGACAGCCCCACCTCGGTCTCGGAGAGGGCATTGAGCTTGCCCATGGTTTCCGAGAGCTCCTTGCCCGCCTCGTTGCGGAAGGTCAGCTCCCGTTCCTCGATCTTGCGCTGGGCCTCGCTGATGGAGGCCTGGATGCGGGCGATCTGGGCCCCCGCCATGTCCCGCTCCCCCCGGTAGCGGACCACGTCCCGCTCCAGACGCAGCAGTTCCACCTCGGACACGGCGCCGGACTGAATCAGGGGGCGGGTCACCGCCAGCTCCTTGGAAGTCAGTTCATAGCCCTGGGCCGCCTGATCCCGCTTGGCCCGCACCTCGGCCAGCTCCTGCTGGCGCTGGGCCAGCTGCTGCCGGGCGATGGCGATCCCCGCCTCCAGCTCGCTGCGCCTGGCCTCATAGAGCTGCTCCTCCTGATGTACCGTTTCCGGGTCCTCCTTCAGGACATCCTCGGGCGGCACGAAGGGCAACCCGTCGGCCAGGGCCCGCAACCGCGCCGCCCTGGCTTGCAAGGACAGGTACTGGGCCCGGCTCTCGCGCACGGAAGACACGAATCGGGTCTGATCGATCTGCATCAGCAGTTGATCCTGCTGCACCAGATCTCCTTCCTTCACCAGGATCTCCGAAACGATGCCCCCATCCACGCTCTGGATGATCTGCACCTGCCGGGAGGGAATCACCTTGCCGGAACCCCGGGTCACCTCGTCCACCTGGGCCAGGGCGGCCCAGACCAGGAAGATTCCTATGGCCCAGGCGATCAGGCGGATCAGGATGCGGGCCCGCAGGGGTTCCTGCTGCAGGATGGCGGCTTCCCCATCCCGACTGAAATCCACCAGCCCCACCTCCTCTTCCCGGGGCAGGCGTCCGAGGAGCCGCTCCAGCAGGGGATCGGCCAGACGCTGGAGCCGTCCCAGCACCGCCTTGAAGAAATTCACCAGCGCCATCATCCGGCCCTCCCCACCCGGCCGCTCTGCAGGGCCTGGATGACCTGATCCCGGGGACCGTCAGCCACCACCCGGCCGTCGTCGATGACGATGATCCGGTCGGCGATCTCCAGCAGACTGTTGCGGTGGGTGACCACGATCACCGTCTTGTGGGCCCCGTGGCTGCGCAGGCGCTGCTTGAAGGCCTGCTCGGTGGAATGGTCCATGGCGCTGCTGGGCTCGTCCAGCAGCAGGATGGGCGGGTCCATGAGCAGGGCGCGGGCAATGGCCACACCCTGGCGCTGGCCCCCCGAAAGGGACTCGCCCCGTTCGCCGATCAGCATGTCGAAGCCCTGGGGATGACGGTTCACGAACTCGGACAGCCCCGCCACCTCGGCGGCCGCGACGATAGCCGAATCGTCCGCATAGGGCGCCCCGATGGCGATGTTGTCCCGCAGGGTGCCGTAGAACAGCACCACGTCCTGGGACACATAACCCACATTGCGACGCAGGTCGGCGGGATCCAGCTGGCGCAGGTCCACCCCGTCGATGGAAACCGCGCCCCCGGTGGGTTGATAGAGGCCCAGGAGCAGTTTCTGCAGGGTGGTCTTGCCCGAACCGACACGGCCGATCACCACCACTTTCTCCCCGGCCTTGATGCGGAAGCTGACCCCCTTCAGGGCCGCCACCTGCTGCTCCGGATAAGCAAACTCCACATCCCGGAACTCGATGTCGCCCTTGAGCTCGGGCCGATGCACGAAGCTGGCCTCGGGAGGCCGCTCCACCGGACGCTGCATCACCTCGTTGAGGGAATGCAGGGCGGTCTTGCTGCCCTGGTACTGCATCAGCAGCCCCACCAGCTGCCCCAGGGGCGCCACGGCCCGGCCGGACAGCATGGTGCAGGCGATCAGCCCGCCCATGGTGAGCTCCCTGGCACTGATCAGATAGACCCCGATGATGATCACCACCAGATTCACCAGCTGCTGCATCTCCATGGCCCCGTTGGTGACGCTGGCCGAGAGCAGGCGCATCTTGCGCCCCACATGGCTGAGGAAGGCCGAGCTCTTCTCGAAGCGGGCCTGCATCACCCCTTCGGCCCCCTGGGTCTTGATGGTCTCCAGGGCCGTCAGGCTTTCCACCAGGGTGGCGTTGCGCAACGCCCCGGCCCGGTAGGAGGTTTCGGACAGGGCGTGCATCTTGTGCTGCACCACATAGGCGTAGAGCCCCACCACCAGGCCCACCGCCAGCACAGGAAAGATCAGGGGCCAGGAAATGAAGGCGATCACCAGCAGGAACAGCAGGGCGAAGGGCAGATCGATCAGGGCCGTCATGGTGGCCGAAGTGATGAAGTCCCGCACCGATTCGAAGGAGCGCAGATTGGAGGCAAAGGCCCCCACGGCCTGGGGCCGGGCCTCCATGCGCAGCCCCATGACCCGCTCCATGATCAGGGCGCTCAGGCGCAGATCCACCCGGGCCCCGGCCATGTCGATGAAGTAACCGCGCAGCAGCCGCAGCACGAAATCCAGCAGGATGACGAGTCCCACCCCCAGGGCCAGGACCCACAGGGTCTCCACGGCCCCGTTGGGCACCACCCGGTCATACACATTCATGGTGAACAGGGGCATCACCAGGGCGAACAGGTTGATCAGCAGGGCCGCCCACAGCACATCCTTGTACAGGGGCCACTGCTCGGCCATGGCACCCCAGAACCAGTGGCGCTGGGGAATGTCGCCGATTTCGGGGGTGCGCTGATCGAAACGGAAATGGGGGCGGGTGAAGATGGCCACCCCCTGGTAGCGGGCCTCCAGGTCCGCCCGATTCAGGCTGACCCGGCCCTGGCCGGTCTCGGGAAAGAGGCAGGAAGCCTGCTCCCCGGCAGCATCCCAGCCCAGCAGTACACAGGCCTGGTTGTCCTTGAGCAGCAGGATCACCGGCAGCAGGGAGGCATCCATCCGGCCCAGCTCCCGCCGCACCACCCGGCTGGCCAGACCGGCCCGGCTGGCGGCCCGGGCAAAAAGGCTGGGGGTAAGCCCCTCCTTCTCCACGGGCAAACCGGCCACCAGGGCCGCCCGGGTATTGGGGCGCCCCTGGATGCGGCTCACTTCGACGAGGCAATCCAGCAAGGGGTCGCAGTGCAGGACATCCTCCCGCAAACGCCCTCCCGCCTCCCCGACAGGGCTCTCACCAGACTCGATCATGGCGTCTTTCTTCTAGGCAATAAGCCCGGATTCTAACGCTGAACCAGACCCCGTTCCGGCGAAAGCTCTCTCAAAAACACTCACATCATCAAGGGCACGATCATCAGGGCCACGATGTTGATGATCTTGATCAGGGGATTCACCGCCGGACCTGCCGTGTCCTTGTAGGGATCCCCCACCGTGTCACCGGTCACGGCCGCCTTGTGGGTATCGGAACCCTTGCCTCCATAGTGACCATCCTCGATGTATTTCTTGGCGTTGTCCCAGGCACCGCCGCCGGTGGTCATGGAAATGGCCACGAACAGGCCGGTGACGATGGTGCCCATCAGCATCCCGCCCAGGGCCTTGGGGCCCAGCATCAGGCCCACCAGCACCGGTGCCAGCACCGGCAGCAGCGAGGGCACGATCATTTCCTTGATGGCAGCCTGGGTCAGCATGCCCACGGCCCGGGAATAATCGGGCTTGGCACTGCCGTCCATGATGCCCTTGACCTCCCGGAACTGGCGCCGCACCTCCTCCACCACCGAACCGGCGGCCCGGCCCACGGCCTCCATAGCCATGGCCCCGAACAGGTAGGGAATCAGGCCGCCAATGAAGAGGCCGATGATCACCATGTGATCGGAGAGATCGAAGGCCAGCTTCTGGCCTGCCGCCTCCAGGGCATGGGTGTAGTCGGCAAACAGCACCAGGGCCGCCAGACCGGCAGAACCGATGGCATAGCCCTTGGTGACGGCCTTGGTGGTGTTGCCCACCGCATCCAGGGGATCGGTGACGGCGCGCACCGACTCGGGCAGCTCCGCCATCTCGGCAATGCCCCCGGCATTGTCAGTGATGGGCCCGTAGGCATCCAGGGCCACCACGATGCCGGTCATGGAGAGCATGGCCGTGGCAGCGATGGCGATGCCATACAGCCCCGCCAGGTTGTGGGCCACCAGAATCGCGGCGCAGACGGACAGCACCGGCAGGGCGGTGGACTTCATCGACACCCCCAGGCCGGCGATGATGTTGGTGGCGTGCCCGGTCTGGGAGGCCGAAGCCACGTGCCGCACCGGGCCGTAGTTGGTGCCCGTGTAGTACTCGGTGATCCAGACCAGGGCGCCGGTCAGCACCAGGCCCACGGCTGCGGCCCCGAAGATGGCGCCGGAGCTGATCATGCCCCCATCGGGCAGAGGGATTCCGGCCCCCAGCATCCAGGTGGTGACCGGGTAGAAGGCCAGCAGGGCCAGCCCCCCGGCCACCGCCAGGCCCCGGTACAGGGCCGCCATGATCCGTCCCCCCTGGGAGGCCTTGACGAACAGGCAACCGATGATGGAGGCGATGATGGATACCCCGCCCAGGGCCAGGGGATACACCACCAGCCCGTCGTCGGCGCCGGGCATGGCCTTGAGCATCAGCGCCCCGAGCACCATGGTGGCCACCACGGTCACCGCGTAGGTCTCGAACAGGTCGGCCGCCATGCCGGCGCAGTCGCCCACGTTATCGCCCACGTTGTCGGCGATCACCGCCGGGTTGCGCGGATCATCCTCGGGAATGCCGGCTTCCACCTTGCCCACCAGGTCGGCCCCCACATCGGCCCCCTTGGTGAAGATGCCGCCCCCGAGGCGGGCGAAGATGGAAATCAGGGAGCCCCCGAAGGCCAGCCCCACCAGGGGCTCCACCAGATGGTGGATATCGGCCGCGGGACCGGCCTGAGCCTTCAGGAAGGCGTAGTAGCCCGCCACCCCCAGCAGCCCCAGCCCCACCACCAGCATGCCGGTGATGGCGCCGCCCTTGAAGGCCACGTCCAGGGCCGCGGCGATGCCCTGTCGGGCCGCCTCCGCGGTGCGCACATTGGCGCGGACGGAGACATTCATGCCCACATAACCGGCCATGCCCGAAAGCAGGGCTCCGATCAGGAAACCGATGGCCGTATTCCAGGCCAGGGCGAAACCGATCAGGAAGAACAGCACCGCGCCGACCAGGGCGATGGCGGAGTACTGCCGGTTGAGATAGGCGGATGCCCCCTGCTGGATAGCCTGGGCAATCTCCTGCATGCGGGCATTGCCCGCCGGCAGGGAAAGGATCCATTTGCTGGAAACGGCGCCGTACAGCACCGCGATGACGGCGCAGACCAGCGCCAGAACAAGACCTGAAGACATAGTGACTCCCTCTTGCTAAGCAGGCCGAAGTTATATCCACCCGGACCCGGGCGGGCTTCGGTCAGAAACATCAAGCCAGGGGAGCCACCGGCAGCACTACACGGCAAACTCCCCCAGCTTCCGGACCACGGACTGATTGCGCAGCCGGACATAATCGGGCAGGCCCTGACGGAACGGCGGGAAAGCCTCGCCGACGATCAGGGGCTGGAGATAGCGGCGGCAGGCCTCGGTAATGTGGAAGCCGTCCGGGGTGATGAATTCCCGGGGCATCTTCTTTTCCACATTGGCCACTTCCCCCAGGTCCGCCACGGCCACCTCCCAGGCATAGGGATCGTCCGCCAGGCGCCGGATGGCGGGCATCACCGCATTACGGCCCGCCAGGGCCAGCTCCACCGCTTTCACCCCGACAGCATACGCCTGCTCCAGGTCGGTGCGCGAGGCCAGATGCCGGGCCGAACGCTGCAGGTAATCCGCCAGGGCCCAGTGATACTTGTGCCCAAGCCGGTCCTTGATGAGCTGGGCGATGATCTGCCCCACCCCGCCCAGTTGGGCATGGCCGAAGGCATCCTGGCTGCCCATGTCGGCAATCAGGCGGCCATCGGCCGCGTGCAGCCCCTCGGAGACGGCCACGGTGCAGTAACCGTAGCGCTCCACGCAGGTCTGGACCCGGGCCAGGAACGCCTCGGGATCGAAGGGAATTTCGGGAAACAGCAGGATGTGGGGCGCCTCTCCCTCGGCCTCGGCGGCCAGGCCGCAGGCGGCGGTGATCCAGCCCGCGTGGCGGCCCATGACTTCGAGCACGAAAATCTTCGTGGACGTGCGGGCCATGGAGGCCACGTCGTAACCCGCCTCGCGCATGGAAGTGGCCACGTACTTGGCGACGGAGCCGAAGCCCGGGCAGTTGTCGGTGACGGCCAGGTCGTTATCCACGGTCTTGGGGATGCCGACGCAGACCAGGGGGAAACCCATGCGCTGGGCCAGCTGCGACACCTTCCAGGCGGTGTCCATGGAATCGTTGCCGCCGTTGTAGAAGAAGTAGCCGATGTCGTGAGCCCGGAACACCTGCATCAGGCGCTCGTACTGGGCCCGGTGTTCGTCCAGGGACTTGAGCTTGTAGCGGCAGGAACCGAAGGCGCCGCCGGGCGTGTGCTTCAGCCGGGCGATATCCGCATCCGTTTCCAGAGAGGTATCGATGAGATCCTCGGTCAGGGCGCCGAGGATGCCGTCCCGGCCGGCCAGCACCTTGCCGATCCGGTCCGGATGCTGCCTGGCGGTCTCGATGAGGCCGCAGGCAGTGGCATTGATGACGGCCGTCACGCCCCCCGACTGCGCGTAGAAGGCGTTCCGGGCCGTCATGGGGACTCCTTACTTCAGGGCGTCGAAGGCGCGGGTGGTGATTTCTTCCACGCTGCCCACGCCGGCGATCTTCTTCACCTTGGGAGCCTTGGCATCGCCGGTGGCGGCCCAGTTGCCGTAGAAGGTCACCAGGGGCTTGGTCTGGGAGTGGTACACCTCCAGACGCTTCTTCACGGTTTCTTCCTTGTCGTCGTCCCGCTGGATCAGGTCCTCACCGGTCTCGTCGTCCTTGCCTTCCACCTTGGGCGGGTTGAACTTGACGTGATAGGTGCGGCCGGAGGCCAGGTGCACCCGACGCCCCGCCATGCGGGTGATGATGTCCTCGTCGGGCACATCCACCTCGAGCACGAAATCCAGGGCCACACCGGCTTCCTTCATGGCTTCGGCCTGGGGAATGGTGCGCGGGAAGCCGTCGAACAGGTAGCCGTTCTTGCAGTCGTCCTGATTCAGCCGGTCCTTGACCATGCCGATGATCACGGCGTCCGGGACCAGACCGCCGGCATCCATGTGTTTCTTGGCCTCCAGCCCCAGGGGGGTGCCGGCCTTGACCTGAGCGCGCAGCATGTCACCGGTGGAAATCTGGGGAATGCCGTACTTCTCGGTGATGAATTTGGCCTGGGTCCCCTTGCCGGCGCCGGGAGCGCCCAACAGAATCAGTCGCATGTGTAGTCCTCGTTGGTTTTATAGGGTGAAGCTAGGGTGATGAACTGCGGTGAATTTGTCTCGTATGGTTTTTTTGTGCGGGGTGCCTTGCGCCCACCTGCATCGGCGAAAAATTACCCGCAATCGCCGGGCCGGTCAAACAGTTTGCGCATGCGCTCGGCGTCCTCGGGGGTATCCACCCCCGGGGGCGGCGCCCCATCCACCTCCAGGACCCGGATCCGGTAGCCGTGCCACAGGGCCCGCAACTGTTCCAGGGACTCGAACTGTTCCAGGGGTGAGGGCGCCAGATCCGCATAGGCCTTGAGGAAGGCGGTGCGGTAGGCATAGAGGCCCACGTGGCGGAACAGGGGCAGGCCCGGCGGCAGCGCCTCCCGGGAAACGGCGAAAGCGTCCCGGGCATAGGGAATGGGGGCCCGGGAAAAATACAGGGCATCCCCGTCGGCCCGGCACACCACCTTCACCACGTTGGGGTTGAAGCAGTCCGCCGCACTCGTCAGGGGATGGGCCAGGGTGGCGATGTCGGCGCCGCTATCCACCAGGCAGGCAGCGGTACGGGCGATCAGTTCCGGCTCGATCAGGGGCTCATCGCCCTGCACATTCACCACCGGCACCTGGGGGCCCCAGCCGCGCAGGGCGGCCACTTCCGCCAGACGGTCGGTGCCGCTCGGATGGTCGGTGCGGGTCATCAGCACCGGCAGCCCATGGGCCTCGGCGGCAGCGCGCACCGCCTCGTGATCGGTGGCCACCAGCACCTCCTCGGCCCCGGAGGCCAGGGCCCGCTCGGCCACCCGCACCACCATGGGCTTCCCCCCCAGGTCCAGCAGGGGCTTGGCTGGCAGACGGCTGGAAGCGTAGCGGGCCGGAATGACGACCTTGAAGGGGATCATCCCTGGCTCCTGTTCCGGAGGAAAGGGAGCCGGAGCATCAGAGCTCGTCCGCTTTCAGGGGACGGGCCTCTTCTTCCAGCATCACGGGAATGTCGTCCCGGATCGGGTAGGCCAGCTTGCAGGGCTTGCAGACCAGTTCCTGCTCGACCTTCTTGTAGATGAGCTCCCCTTTGCACAGGGGGCAGACGAGAATATCAAGGAGCCTTGCGTCCATTCAGTATCTCCAGCAGGACTTCGATCAGTTCCGGCGGCAGGCAGGCCTCCACCGGCAGGACCCAGGCTTCGCCCAGGTTGAGGCGGGCGCATTTTACCGCATCCTTCTCGGTCATCAGGATCACCTCTCCGGCCGGAAAGGCCAGCTCGTCGGCGCTGTAGGCATGGTGATCGGGAAAAGGATGAGGCACGAACGCCAGCCCCAGCTGCTCCAGGGTGCGGAAGAAACGGCCCGGGTCGCCGATGCCGGCCACCGCATGCAGCCGGCGCCCGGCCAGCTCCGCCGCCGTGCAGCGCTGCTGGGGCTGGCCCAGCCGGTAGAAGGAACCCGGCTCCAGGGTCATGCCGTAATCGGGCAGGCTGGGGGCAGCGCGCAGCACCCGGTGGTCCGGAGCCCCGTTGAAGACCAGGGCCTGGACCTGGCGCACCCGTCCCAGGGGCTCGCGCAGGGGACCCAGGGGCAGCAGACAGCCGTTGCCGGCACCGCGCCCATCGAAGATGGCCACCTCCACGTCGCGCCGCAGCCGGTAATGCTGCAGCCCGTCATCGCAGAGGAGCAGGTTCACTTCCGGGCAGGCTTGCAGCAGGGCCCGCCCCGCTGCCACCCGGTCCCGCCCCACCCATACGGGCAGGCCGCTGCGGGCGGCCAGCAGCACCGGCTCGTCGCCCACCTGCTCCGGGGTCGCCGCCGCCGTGACCGGTTGGGGCTCGGCCTGGCTGCCGCCATACCCCCGGCTGACGATGCCCGGCCGCCAGCCCCGCCCGGCCAGGGCCTGGGCCAGCCACAACACCAGGGGCGTCTTGCCGGCGCCGCCGACGGTGAGATTGCCCACCACGATCACCGGCACCGGCAGGGCCTGGGAGGCCAGCCAGCCGCGCCGGTAGGCCAGGCGACGCAGGGCCGCCAGGAGGGCGAACAACAGGCTCAGGGGCGCCAGGGGCCAGAGGGCCGGGGACAGCCTACGGGCGTACCAGCGCGCCTGCAACCATGCCATTACTGGGAGGTTTGGGACTGGGTCGTGAAGGAAATGCGCGGATAACCGGCGGACTGGGCCGCCTGCATGACGTCCACGACGCTTTGATGGGTCGCCTTGGCGTCGGCGCTGATGATGATCACCGGATCGGCCCGGCCTTCCGCCGCCCGGGTCAAGGCCTCGCTGATGAAGCGGACCTCGCTGTTCTGCAGAGGCTGCTGGTTCACCACCACCTGCCCGGCTGCGGTCACTGCCACCTCGATCTCGTTGGGCAGCTCGTTGCGCTGGGCCGCATCAGCGGAGGGCAGATTGATCTCCAGCCCGGAATAACGGGCATAGGTGGTGGTCAGCATCAGGAAGATGATCACCACCAGCAGCACGTCGATCAGGGGAATCAGGTTGATTTCCGGCTCTTCCCGGCCACGGCCCCGGTTGAAATTCATGATCTGGACCCCGGCTTACTTGCGCTCGCCATGGATGACTTCCACCAGGCGGATGGCCTGCTGTTCCATATCCACGACGAAGCTGTCGATCAGGGCACGGAAATGGCGCCAGAAGATCATGCAGGGAATGGCGATCAGGATGCCGAACCCGGTGTTGTACAAGGCAATGGAAATGCCGTGGGCCAGCTGATGGGGATCGGCGCTGCCGGGCACCTGGGCGCTGAACATCTCGATCATGCCCACCACGGTGCCGAACAGGCCCATCAGGGGAGCGATGGAGGCGATGGTGCCCAGGGTGGTCATGTAGCGTTCCAGCTGATGGGTGACGGCACGGCCCACCTCTTCGATGGACTCCTTCATCACCTCCCGGGAAGTCCCTGCATTGCGCAGGCCGGCGGCCAGCACCTGGCCCAGGGGGGAATGACGCTCCAGGTCATTGACCAGTTGTTCATTGGCGCTACCCTTGCGGTACTCCGCCACCACCCGCTGCAACAGTCCCTGGGGCACGATCCGGGAACGGCGCAGGGCCACGGAACGTTCGATAATCAGGGCGACCGCAATCACCGATGCAAAGAGCAAGGGCCAGATGGGCCAGCCCGCAGCCTGAACGATAGCAAACACGCAACCTCCGCTGGTTTCTAATAGCCGGACATTCTGCATCCAGCCCCCATCCCAGAGCAAGCCCGGGCACAAAAAAACCTTGCATACGGCATTAATCCAGCAACGGCGCGGCCCCCGGCGCTTATCCACAAAAGCTGTGGATAACTTTGTGGAAAGCCTGTCACAAAACGGACAAAATCCAGGCGGGACAAGGGTTTTCCTTACCCTGCCCAGAAACGAGGCAACCTTTCAAAACCATTAAAAATCAACAACATGAAAACAAACACCCCCTGTCAACAGGGCGACGCAGAAATTTGCATCCATGACGCCGGCGCCCCCTCCCGGCTTGTGGAGTAAACTTCGCCCCCATGCTTGACAACCTGCCTCCAAACCGTTCCAACCCGGTCCTCAGCGTCACAGAACTGAATCAGGTCGTGCGCGGCCTGCTGGAAAGCCAGCTGCCCCTGACCTGGGTGGCCGGGGAAATCTCCAATCTCACCCGGGCCGCCTCCGGGCACATCTACTTCACCCTCAAGGACCCGGGCGGCCAGGTGCGCTGCACCATCTGGCGCAACAAGGCCCAGCTGCTGGGCTTCCGCCCCGAAAACGGCCAGAAGGTGGAGGCCCGGGCCCTGGCCACCCTCTATGAAGCCCGGGGCGACTACCAGCTCAATGTGGAAACCCTGCGTCTGGCCGGCCAGGGCCGGCTGTTCGAACGCTTTCTCGAACTGAAGGCCAGGCTGGAACAAGAAGGCCTGTTCCGCCCCGAGACCAAGCGCCCCCTGCCCGCCTTTCCCCGCCGCATCGCCATCGTCACCAGCCCCCAGGCCGCCGCCCTGCGCGACGTGCTCACCACCCTGGCCCGGCGGGCGCCCCAGGTGGCCCTCACCCTGTTCCCCACCCCGGTCCAGGGCGAAGGGGCCGCGCCCCAGATCGCTCAGGCCCTGGCCCAGGCCTCTGCCGCCGGGCCCGACCTGATCATCCTGTGCCGTGGCGGCGGCAGCATGGAGGACCTATGGGCCTTCAATGACGAAGCCGTGGCCCGGGCCATCCGCGCCTGCATTCCCCCGGTGGTAAGCGGCATCGGCCACGAAACCGACTTCACCATCGCCGATTTCGCCGCCGACCTGCGCGCCCCCACCCCCACTTCCGCCGCCGAACAGGCCTGCCCCGACCGGCAGGCCCTAGCAACCCGCCTGGAAAACCTGGCCCGGGGCCTGCGCCGTCCCCTGGAAAACCGCCTGCGCCAATGGGAGCAGCGGCTGGACAACCTCGCCGCCCGACTGCCCTCCCCGGGCCGCCAGCTGGCCACCCGCCGGGAACGCCTGGACGAACTGGCCCAGCGTCTGGTCCGGGCCCGGCGCCAGCACCAGGAAACCCGGCTGCGCCAGCTGCAGCACCTGGCCTATCGCCTCGACCATCAGCGCCCGGAGCTGGGCGCCCGCCGGGAAGCCATGGACATTCTCGCCCTGCGCCTGGGGCACGCCTGGCAGCAGCGGCAGCAGCACTGGGCCGGGCGACTGCAGCAGGCGGCCCAGGGCCTGCGCCAGCTGGACCCCCATGCGGTCCTCGCCCGGGGCTATGCCATGGTTTTCGACGCCGCCGGCCAGGCTGTGCGCGATGCCGGGGAACTGAACAGCGGCGACAGGCTCCAAGTGGTTCTTGCCCGGGGCGAGGCCCAGGTTCAGGTGACCCAGGTTGCCCCTCCCCGGGAAGCCCAATAGAATCCTCTGGCTCACAACCCTAATAAACGGAGAAACATAAGATGGAACATCAACTGCCCGCTCTGCCCTACGCCCAGGACGCCCTGGCGCCGCACATCTCCAAGGAAACCATCGAATACCACTACGGCAAGCACCACAACGCCTACGTGGTGAACCTGAACAACCTGATCAAGGGCACCGAATACGAAGCCCTGGATCTGGAAGCCATCGTCAAGAAGGCCCCCGCCGGCGGCGTCTATAACAACGCCGCCCAGGTCTGGAACCACACCTTCTTCTGGAACTGCATGAAGCCCGCCGGCGGCGGCGAGCCCAGCGGCGCCCTGGCGGCTGCCATCAACGCCAAGTGGGGCTCCTACGAAGAATTCAAGAAGGCCTTCCAGGCCTCCGCCGTGGGCAACTTCGGCTCCGGCTGGACCTGGCTGGTGAAGAAGGCCGACGGTTCCGTCGACATCGTCAACATGGGCGCCGCCGGCACCCCCCTGACCACCGGCGACAAGGCCCTGCTCTGCATCGACGTGTGGGAACACGCCTACTACATCGACTACCGCAACCTGCGGCCCAAGTTCGTGGAAACCTTCCTGGCTTCCCTGGTGAACTGGGACTTCGCCGCCAAGAACTTCGCCTGATCGCCAGCTTCAGGCCCCAGCAAACCCCGGGATGCGTCCCGGGGTTTGCTGTTTTCAGGCATGACAAAACCATCCCCCCGAGGCAAACCGGGGGAAATCAGCGAAAATACCTGGCCCCACGGCATCCCCGAACAAAACCAGCCTCGCCCATGACCCAGGAAACCAACAACCTCGCCGCCGACTTGTGGACCCTCGCCGACCTGCTGCGTGGCGATTTCAGGCAAAGCCAGTACGGCCGCATCATCCTGCCCTTCACCCTGCTGCGCCGGCTCGAATGCGTCTTCGCCGCGAGCAAGGCCGCCGTGCTCAAGCAGCTGCCGGTGGTCGAGGCCATGAAGCTGCCGGAAGAGGCGCAGGAAAAGATGCTGCTGCGCGCCACCAACGGCCTGGCCTTCTTTAATACCTCGCCGATGGACCTCGGCAGCCTCGGCGAAGCCGGCATCAAGGCCAACCTGGAACGCTACATCCAGTGCTTTTCCAAAGACGCCCGCGAAATCTTCGATCACTTCAAGTTCGCCGAATTCATCGGCCTCCTCAACGACGCCAACCTGCTCTACAAGGTCGTGCAGAAGGTCCGCACCATGGACATCAGCCCGCAGGCCGTTTCCAACTACGAGATGGGCCTGGTTTTCGAGGAACTGATCCGGCGCTTTGCCGAAAGCTCGAACGACACGGCGGGCGAGCACTTCACCCCGCGCGACATCGTCCGCCTCACCACCTCGCTGGTGTTCATGGAAGACGACGCGGTGCTGACCAAGCCCGGCATCATCCGCACCATCTACGACCCGACCGCCGGCACCGGCGGCTTCCTGTCGGCGGGCATGGAATACGTGCATGAGCTGAATCCGCAGGCGGTGATCCGCGCCTACGGGCAGGAGCTCAACCCGGAAAGCTACGCCATCTGCAAGGCCGACATGCTCATCAAGGGCCAGGAAGTCGGCAACATCAAGCTCGGCAACACCCTGTCGAACGATCACCTGTACGCCGACAAGTTCGACTACATGCTCTCCAACCCGCCCTTCGGCGTGGACTGGAAGAAGATCGAAGGCGACATCGTCGACGAGCACACCCTCAAGGGTTACGACGGCCGCTTCGGCCCCGGCCTGCCGCGCGTCTCCGACGGCTCGCTGCTCTTCCTGCTGCACCTGCTCAGCAAGCTGCGTGACGTCAAAGACGGCGGCTCGCGCATCGGCATCATCCTCAACGGCTCGCCGCTGTTCACCGGTGGCGCCGGCTCCGGCGAATCGGAAATCCGCCGCTACATCCTCGAAGCCGACCTGCTCGAAGCCATCGTCGCGCTGCCCACCGACATGTTCTACAACACCGGCATCGCCACCTACGTCTGGGTGCTGTCCAACAAGAAAACCGCCGAGCGCAAGGGCAAGGTGCAGTTGATCAACGGTGTGAACCTCTGCGGCAAGATGCGCAAATCCCTGGGCAGCAAGCGCAACGTGATGGACGAAAGCGACATCGCCACCATCACCCGCTGCTTCGGCAACTTTGAAACGGTCGATGCCCGCCCGCTGGACAAACCCGCCGAGCAGAAGAGCAATCGCGGCCGCCAGTCAGCCAACCCGAAGGCCGAAGCGCCCAAGACCTTCGCCGCCAAGATTTTCGCCACCCACGAATTCGGCTACCGCCGCATCACCGTCGAACGGCCGCTGCGCCTCTCCTGGCAGTTCAGCGACGAGCGCATCGCCACGCTGCGCTTCCCGTCCGGCGCACTCAATGCCGCCATGCAGTGGATCTACGCCGAATACGGCGCGCCCTACTGGCGCGATGACGCCGACTGCGAGGACTACGGCCAGCTCGCCGACTACGCCCAGGAAATCCGCGCCCACTTCAAGCGCCACTTTGCCGACCTCAAGGAAAAGCAGATCAAGGACCTGCTCGACGCCGACACCTGGCTCGCCCAGAAGCGCGTCCTGCTCAAGGCCCGGCAACTGCAGCAGGTGATCGGCAAGGCGCAGCACGACGACTTCAACACCTGGGACGACGCGCTCAAGGCCGCCGCCAACCTGGCCGGCATCAGCCTCGACGCCAAAGAGAAAAAACAGATCGCCGACGCCGTCAGCTGGAAGAACCCGGCCGCAGAAAAGGTCGTCAAGAAACTGCACAAGGGCAAGCCGGCGCCGCTTTATGGCCTTTTCCCGGTCGGCAAGGAGATCGTTGAATACCAGGCCGACGGCGAGCTGCGCGACTTCGAGAACATCGCCCTCGACCCCAGCCGCCCGGTCAGCGAAAGCATCGAAGCCTATTTCCTCAAGGAAGTGCAGCCGCACGTGCCCGACGCCTGGATCGACGCCGGCAAGCGCGACGCCAAGGACGGCGAAATCGGCATCGTCGGCTACGAAATTCCCTTCAACCGCCACTTCTACCAATACCAGCCGCCGCGCCCGCTGGCAGAAATCGACGCCGACCTCGACGCCGTCAGCGCCGAAATCATGGCCCTGCTGCGCGAGGTGCATTCATGAGCGCATTAACGCCGGCGACGCCCGACTTCGCCGAAATTACCCGGCTCATCGAAGCCGCCCGCCAGCGCGCCTACCAGGCCGTCAACACCGCGCTGATCGACCTCTACTGGCAAGTCGGCGCCTACCTCAGCGGCAAGATCAAGGCCGCCGAATGGGGCGAGGGTGTCGTCGAACAACTGGCGCAGCACCTGGCCAGCACGCAGCCGGGGCTGAAAGGCTTCACCCGCGCCAACCTGTTCCGCATGCGGCAGTTTTACGAGGCCTACCAGGCCCAGGAAAAAGTCGCACCACTGGTGCGACAATTGCCCTGGACCCATAACCTGATCATCCTCAGCCGCAGCAAGCGCCCGGAAGAACGCGAGTTCTACCTGAACATGGCGGCGCAGGAAAAATGGAGCAAGCGCGAGTTGGAGCGGCAGTTCGACACGGCGCTTTTCGAGCGCGTCGTCCTCAACCCGGCAAAAGTGTCACCGCTGGTGACACAAATCCACCCCGACGCGGCCAGCGTGTTCAAGGACAGCTACCTGGTCGAATTTCTCGACCTGCCCGCCGCCCACCTCGAAAGCGAACTGCAGCGCGGCCTGCTGGCGCAATTGCGCCAATTCCTGCTCGAACTCGGCCGCGACTTCTGTTTCGTCGGCAGCGAATACCCGTTGCAAGTCGGCCAGCAGGATTTCGCGCTCGACCTGCTCTTCTTCCACCGTGGCCTCAACTGCCTGGTCGCCATCGAACTGAAGACCACCCGCTTCTCGCCCGAACACCTGGGCCAACTCAACTTCTACCTGGAAGCCCTCGACCGCGACCACAAAAAGCCCCACGAAAACCCGGCCATCGGCCTGCTGCTCTGCGCCAGCAAGGACGACGAAGTGGTCGAATACGCCCTCAGCCGCAGCCTGTCGCCGGCCCTGGTCGCGCAATACCAGACCCAGTTGCCGGACAAGAAGCTGCTGCAGGCCAAACTGCATGAGTTTTACTTGGCCAATCTGGGCGAGGAGGGCGCGGCATGAGTCGGTACAAGGCTTATCCGGCGTATCGGGATTCGGGGGTGGAGTGGGTCGGAGAAATTCCGAAGTCGTGGCAAGTGACGCCTTTATTCTCAGTGGCTTCCACTGGCGTCGAAAAGAACGACGACGGTGCTGAAAGCAATGTGCTGTCACTCAGTTACGGAAGAATCATTCGGAGGGACGTTGAGGACAATCACGGGCTTTTACCCGAGTCTTTCAATACCTATCAGATCGTCGATTCGGGAGACATCATTCTTCGGCTGACCGACTTGCAGAATGACAAACGCAGTCTGCGGGTAGGGATGGCGAACGAGAAGGGAATCATTACTTCCGCCTACTTGAAACTTACCGCGAAAGCGCAGTTTCTCGACCGCTATCTTTATCGCTTGCTCCACTCCTATGACACGACCAAAGTTTTCTATGGCATGGGTGGTGGGTTGCGGCAGTCGATGAAATTCGAGGAGATGCGGCGGCTGCAAATGCTGTGTCCGTCATTGGATGAGCAGAAGCAAATCGCCGCCTTCCTCGACCACGAAACCGCGAAGATCGACGCGCTGATCGAGAAGCAGCAGCGGCTGATTGAACTGCTCAAGGAAAAGCGCCAGGCAGTCATCAGCCATGCCGTGACCAAAGGCCTCAACCCCAACGCCCCGATGAAGGATTCCGGGGTGGAATGGCTGGGCGAGGTGCCAGCGCATTGGGTGGTTCGTCGGTTAAAACACTCAGCCAGCCTGCAATCCGGAATTCCCAAGGGTAAGGACTTAACAGGCAAAGTTACGATTGAAGTGCCCATGTTGCGCGTGGCCAATGTTCAGGACGGCTACCTTGATTTGTCTGAAGTTGACTCAATTCAAATAGAGCCATCGGAGCTTGGAAGATACGCTTTGAAATATGGCGATGTGCTGATGAACGAGGGTGGCGACAATGACAAACTTGGTCGGGGAGCCGTCTGGAAGTCCGAAATAACTCCTTGCATCCACCAGAACCATGTTTTTTCAATTAGACCTGCTGACATTGAGCCGGATTGGCTTGATTTGGTAACTCGTGCCAGCTATGCCAAATATCATTTTTATCGAGTGGCAAAACAGAGCACAAACCTAGCTTCAATTTCCTCGACAAACATCAAGGAAACCCCGTTGGTAATTCCGCCAAAACAGGAACGAAAACAAATT
Source organism: Azovibrio restrictus DSM 23866 (assembly GCF_000429665.1). Classification (GTDB taxonomy): domain Bacteria; phylum Pseudomonadota; class Gammaproteobacteria; order Burkholderiales; family Rhodocyclaceae; genus Azovibrio; species Azovibrio restrictus. The sequence continues at coordinate 139,256 of NZ_AUCH01000015.1, read as the reverse complement.
TTCTCGCATATAAACGAGCAACTTCGGAAGTTTGATCTGCTTGAGAACAACGCAAATGTGCAGATTGAGCTGCTTCAAGAGCGCCGCACCGCCCTAATCTCCGCCGCCGTCACCGGCAAGATCGACGTCCGCGACTGGCAGCCTGCCGCTGCCTGATTTCTTCCACTCTCCGACCCGAACCCAGCCATGAGCGACCAAGCCAGCGAACGCATCTTCCAAGACGAAATCATTCGGCAATTGCAGGCCAATGGTTGGTTGCTCGGTACTCAGAAGGGTTACAACCAAGCACTTGCTCTTTACTCCGAGGATGCGCTGGCTTTCGTGCAGGAGACGCAGCCGGCGCAGTGGCAGCGTTTCTGCGCCAATCACCCGAAGGATAGCGACGAGAAATTCCTCGAACTCGTCGCCGGCCAGTTGGCCAAGGCCGATCCGAACGCGACCAACGCCGACAGCCGCCGTTTCGGCACCCTGGGCGTGTTGCGCCATGAGCTGCGCGACCGCAATGCGCGCCTTTCCCTGTGCCAGTTCAAGCCGGAACACGACCTGAACCCGGATACCCTGGGCCGCTACGCGAAGAACCGCCTGCGCGTGGTGCCGGAGCTGGTCTATAGCCCGTGGGCGTCGGCGGCGCAGTTGGCGGAAACCGGTAGCAAGGCCAAGGCCTGGCGCATCGACCTGGCGTTGTTCGTCAATGGCCTGCCGGTGGCGACGCTGGAACTGAAATCCGAGTTCAAGCAGTCGGTGGACCGCGCTATCCGCCAGTACAAGACGACGCGGCTGCCGGTGGACCCGGTGGCGAAGAAGGCCGAGCCGCTGTTGAGCTTCAAGCGCGGCGCGCTGGTGCATTTCGCGGTGAGCCAGTACGAGGTGCATATGGCGACGCGGCTGGAGGGGGCGGAGACGGTTTTCCTGCCTTTCAACAAGGGCACGGCCGATGGCGGCGCCGGCAACGACGTGCCGGAAGACGTGAACCGCTACGCCACCGACTACCTGTGGAACGAGGTGCTGCTGCCGGACAACCTGCTCAACATCCTCGCCCGCTTCGTGCATTTGCAGATCGACGACAAGGAAGACTGGGAAGGCCGCAAGTACAAGAAGGAAAGCCTGATCTTCCCGCGCTATCACCAGTGGGACGTGGTGAACAAGCTGCTCGCCGCCGCCCGCCGCGAGGGGCCGGGGCAGCGTTACCTGATCCAGCACAGCGCCGGTTCGGGCAAGTCCAACTCGATTGCCTGGGTGGCGCACCAGTTGTCGGCGCTGTACAAGGCCGACGGCGGCAAGCAGTTCCAGTCGGTGATCGTCGTCACCGACCGCACAGTGCTGGACGATCAGTTGCAGGACACCATCTACCAGTTCGAGCATACCGACGGCGTGGTCGGGCGCATCAACAACAAGGAAGGCGACGGCTCGAAGTCGGAAAAGCTCGCCAGCGCGCTGGAAAACGCGCAGCCGATCATCATCGTCACTATCCAGACCTTTCCCTTCGTGCTCAAGGCCATCGAGAACAGCGTCAGCTTGAAGGAGCGCTGCTACGCGATCATCGCCGACGAGGCGCATTCCTCGCAGAGCGGTTCGACGGCGCGGCAGTTGAAGGAAGTGCTGATGAAGGAGGCGGGCGAGGATGATGAGGTGGCGCTGGACAGCGACGACATCATCGCCGCTACCGTGGCTTCGCGCCGCGCTTCCGGCAACCTGAGCTTCTTCGCGTTCACCGCAACGCCCAAGGCCAGGACGCTGGAACTGTTCGGCCGCCGCCCGCGTCCGGATGAAGTGGCGTCGATCAACAACAAGCCGGCCGCTTTCCACGTCTACAGCATGCGCCAGGCCATCGAGGAGGGTTTCATCCTCGACGTGCTGAGGAATTACACCAACTACAAGGTGGCCTACAAACTGGCGCTGAAAATCCAGGAAGCCGACCAGGAAGTGGACAGCAAGCGGGCGCGGGTGCGGCTCAACCAGTGGGTGCGGCTACACGACCACAACATTGCGCAGAAGGTGAAGCTGATCGTCGAACACTACCGCGAGCACGTCTTCGGCCTGCTCGGCGGCCAGGCCAAGGCGATGGTGGTGACCAGTTCGCGCAAGGAGGCGGTGCGCTACAAGCAGTGTTTTGACAGCTATATCAAGGATCACGGCTACCAGAAGATCCACGCCATGGTTGCCTTCTCGGGTGAGGTGACCTTCACCGACAAGGACCCGAACGCCGACGCCCTGGTTGGCCAGCAGTTCACCGAGAGCAACATGAATCCGGCACTGAAGAAGCGCGACATGCGTGTTGCCTTCGATTCCGACGACTATCAGGTGATGATCGTCGCCAACAAGTTCCAGACCGGTTTCGACCAGCCCAAGCTGTGCGCCATGTACGTGGACAAGAAGCTGGCCGGCGTCGAATGCGTGCAGACCCTGTCGCGACTGAACCGAACCTACCCGAACAAGGCCGAGAGCGGCACCTTCGTGCTCGATTTCTTCAACGAACCGGAAGACATCCTCGGCGCCTTCCAGCCCTATTACCAGACGGCGGAACTGGCCGACGTTTCCGACCCCAACCTGATCTTCACGCTGCACGACAAGCTGCGCGCGGCAGGCATCTTCACCGGCCAGGAAGTCGAGCAGTTCTGCGCCGCCTACTACGTGAAGAACAAGAGCAACGCCGCCATCGCCAATATCTGCAAGCCGGCGGTGCAACGCTGGCAGCAGCGCTACAAGTCTGCGGTCGACGCCTTCAAACAGGCAAAAGTGATGTTCGAGCGCACCAAGAAGACTGCGGATGCCGTGCTCATCGCCAACGCCGAGAATTGCCTGAAGGACTGCCAGAAGGAAAAGGACGCGCTGGAGATTTTCAAGAAGGACCTCGGCACCTTCGTGCGCTTCTACGAATTCATGTCGCAGATCGTCGATTACGACGACACCGGCCTGGAAAAGCTCGCCCTCTATGCCCGCAACCTGCGCCCGCTCTTGCGCGAAAGCCTGCTCGACGAGGACGACGTCGATTTGAGCAACGTCGTCCTCAGCCACTACCGCGTTGCCAGAATCCGCCAGCAGGACTTGCTGCTCAAGCAGGATAGCGCCGAGTACAAGCTGGAACCGGGCGAAGGCCTGGGCACGGCGAAGCCGAACGACAAGAAGGAAGAATTCCTGTCGCAGATCATCAGCCGCCTGAACGAGATTTTCGTGGCTGACCAGCTGACCGACAGGGACATGGTCAATTACGCCTACACCATCCGCGACAAGGTCGGCGAGAACGCCGCGGTGATGCAGCAGATCGCCAACAATTCGCCGGAGCAGGCGCTGCTCGGGGATTTCTCCAAGGCGGTCGACGACGCCATCATGGACAGTAGCGCCGCCCACCAGAACCAGATGCTGCAATTGCTGGCCGACCCGCAGAAAGCCGCCGGCTTCGCGCGGGTGGTGTTCGATCTGCTGCTGGCGGGGAAGGGGAATGCTGGCCGCTGACCGGCCAACAGCATCAGCAATACACCGGGTGAAGTCGGCACAGGTCCCTGACGTTTTCCCTGACCCGGGCCGCGATGGCGGCGTAACCACCGTTCTCCCGCGCGTCAAGGCCCCGGTCCATCACGACCGGACTTCGACGCGACCGCGCACTAGTGGGAAACGCTGCCAACGGTCTTCCACTCCCTTCCAACCCGGTAGCCGGCTCGTTTCAGAAATCGTCCTCCACCACCGGCAGCCCCACGGCCTCCCAGGTCAGCATGCCGCCCCGGTAGTAGCGCCAGTTGGCCGCCGGGAAACCGGCACGGGTGGTGGCGCGGATGGCGGTGGGGGTGAAGGGGCAGACCGGAGAGCTGCAGAAACCATAGACGATCCGGGCCTGGCTGCAGTCCCACTGGTCCGAGCCCTGGGGCGGCTTGCGGCAGCCCAGTTCCTCCATGCGCTGCACGATCTCGGTGTAAGGCATGGAGACCGAACCCGGAATCGTGCCCTTGACCCGGTCCTTGATTTCCCGGGTATCCACCACGACGGCATTGGGATCGTTGAAAGCGGCCAGGAGTTCGATCTCGGTCACCATCACCACACCGGGCACGGGCTCCGCCGGCTGCAGCACTCCCTGGGCCCCCAGAAAGCGGTTGAAGGGAAGCGGCAGGCGACGCTCGAAGACCTGCTCCCCGGCCTTGACGCTGCGCGCCTCACCGATGATCTTGAGGGGTTCGGAATATTCCTGGGCCAGGGTGGCTCCGGAGGCCAGCCAGGCTGCCAGCAGGGTCATCATCTTCCACATGGTCTTGCATTCCTTCGACATGAAGACCGGCATTATCCCCAAGCCCCGCAGCACCTTCTTGATCCAGAGCAGAACCCGGACACGCCCCGCTCACAAAGAACGGCAATGCCGCCATAAATAATCGCGAAGCCACGCCCGGCCGGAGCCCGCTCCGGCGCTGCTAGACTGCAGCATCAAAAAAACATGGAGACAAACATGGGCGTGGTGTTCAGGAAGACGCCGAAAGGCCAGGAGGAAATCCAGCACCGGCAGGGCGGGCTCAATCCCCGCATCCGGCGGCTGCTGATTCTGGTGGATGGGCAGCGCAGTGTGGCGGAGCTGCGCGCCATGGTGGTCATGGATGACCTGACCCACGCCCTGGGCCAGCTGGAAGAAGAGGGGCTCATCGAGGTGGCGGGCCTGCGCCTGGAGGATGGGAGCCTGGGTCCCGCCAGCGAGCCGATGCCGCCGGTACACGGCTTCCGGGAGCTACCCCCCGACCCGGTGACCAAGGATCTGGACCGGGCCCGGCATTTCATGATCAACACCCTGAAGACCTTCTGCGGCCCCCATGTGCATGTGAGCCTGATGCACGACATCTTCGATGCCCCCAGCCACGAGAAGATCCGCGAGTATTTCGGTCCCTGGTACCGGGCCATCATGGAAACCCGCCAGGGGGGGCGGCGGGCGGATGAGCTGCGGGTGGAACTGCTGACGGTGATCTGAGGCAGAAAGCAAAAGGGGCGACCCCAGGCCGCCCCCTTCATGCCAAGCCGGAAAGGCTCAGTCCTTGATGCGGAAATCGTCGTGGCAGGCCTTGCAGGAGCCGCCCACCTTGCCGAACTGGGCCTTGACGGCAGCGGCGTCGCCGGTGGCAGCGACCTTGGCCAGCTCATTGGCTTCCTTGTTGAAGGCCATGGCCAGCTTGCCCACTTCCTGCTGCTTCTGGAAGAACTCGGGCTTGACCCGGGTCTTGACGCCGTTTACGTCCTTGTCGGAGCCGGGCACGTACAGGGCGCCCATGCCGGAGTTGGCGATGGCGGCGATGGTGTTGGCGGCGGCAATCACCTGATCCTTGTTGTAGGTGCCTTCCAGGTTGGCCTTGATCTTGCCCATGGACCAGCCCATGTAGGAATAACCGGCCTGACGGTACTTGATGGCGTCCTCGGGCTTCATGCCCTGCTGGGCAAAGGCGGCGCCGGTCACGGCCAGGGCAGCAACAGCAAGGGTGATCTTCTTCATCATGACTTTTCTCCGTTTCTAGGTTGGTTTGACCCCGAACAAGCCAGGGGTGGCCGGATTATAGGCCGGCAGCATGGCATTCCTGTGTGACCCAGGTAACCCAGTTCCCGTTTTTACAAGTGCTTACACGGCAAAAACATGCTTGGCGCGCAGAGCCGGGGCGCCCGCCTCGATCTGCAGCAGCCGGTCGATGTTGGGGTGCTTGCCCGGGTTCAGGCGGGCATCCTCGCTGTGCTCGGCATAGATTTCCAGGCCCTTCTTCGCCGCTTCCGGGGTGATGGAGCCGTAGGTCTGGGCCAGGTGGTTGTACACGGCCACGGAGCCGGCGCTGCCCGGTTTGTTCTCGATCAGGGCCACTTCCTGCCCCTCGGCGTCCAGGAGCTGGATCGCGGCCAGGTGGGAAATCCCCGGGAGTTTTTTCAGGTTTTCGGCAAACGACATGTTGTTATCCTCGTAAAAAAGGCCGGTCCGCCTGGGCGGCCGGCCGGGTACGGTGTTCAGGCGCTTAGATGCGCTTGGCCAGTTCGGCAGCCTTGCCGGTGTAGTCCCAGGGCGTCAGCTTCAACAGTTCGGCCTTGGCGGCTTCCGGGATTTCCAGGGACTGCACGAAGGTCTGCATGCCTTCGCGGGTGACGCGGGTGCCCCGGGTCAGTTCCTTGAGCTTCTCGTAGGCCTGGGGCACGGCGTAGCGACGCATCACGGTCTGGATCGGCTCGGCCAGCAGTTCCCAGTTGGCGTTGAGGTCGTCGTGCATGGCCTGGGCATTCACTTCCAGCTTGTTCAGGCCGCGCAGCAGGGAATCATAGCCGAGCAGGGCGTAGCCGAGGCCGACACCCATGTTGCGCAGCACGGTGGAGTCGGTCAGGTCGCGCTGCCAGCGGGAGATGGGCAGCTTCTCGGAGAGGTGCTTCAAGACGGCGTTGGCCAGGCCCAGGTTGCCTTCGGAGTTCTCGAAGTCGATGGGATTGACCTTGTGCGGCATGGTGGAAGAACCCACTTCGCCGGCCTTCACCTTCTGCTTGAAGAAGCCCAGGGAGATGTAGCCCCAGACGTCCCGGTCCAGATCGATGAGGATGGTGTTGGTGCGGGCGAAGGCGTCATACAGTTCGGCCATGGCGTCATGGGGCTCGATCTGGATGGTGTAGGGGTTGAATTCCAGGCCCAGGCTCTCGACGAAGCGCTTGGCGAAGCCTTCCCAGTCGAAGCCGGGGTAGGCGGCCAGGTGGGCGTTGTAGTTGCCCACGGCGCCGTTGATCTTGCCCAGCAGGCCGACCTCGGCGATGCGGACGCGGGCCCGGTTGAGGCGATAGACGGCGTTGGCCAGTTCCTTGCCCATGGTGGAGGGCGTCGCCGGCTGGCCGTGGGTGCGGCTCATCATGGGCACCTCGGCCAGTTCATGGGCCAGGTCGCGCAGGCGGCCGATGACCTTGTCCAGGGAGGGCAGCATCACCTCGTCCCGGGCGGCCTTGAGCATGAGGGCGTGGGAGAGGTTGTTGATGTCTTCGGAGGTGCAGGCGAAGTGGATGAATTCGGTGACCTTGGTGACTTCGGCGTTGGCCTTGGTCTTGTCCTTGATCCAGTATTCCAGGGCCTTCACGTCGTGGTTGGTGGTGGCCTCGATGGCCTTCACCTCGGCGGCCTGTTCGGGGCCGAAACCGGCCACCAGGGCGTCCAGCTCGGCCACAGTGGAGGCGGAGAAGGCGGGGATTTCGGCGAAATGGGGTTCAGCCGCCAGGGCCTTCAACCATTCGATTTCCACCTGGAGGCGGCGGCGGATCAGGCCGTACTCGGAGAACTGGGGACGCAGGGCGTCCACCTTGCCGGCATAGCGGCCATCGAGGGGGGACAGGGCCGTGAGGGCGTGCAGAGACATGGAGAAGTCCTTGAAAAACAAGGGCGCGATTTTACCCGCCGGACCCCGGGGGAGCAACGCAAATCCCCAAGGGGCAAGGCATGCCGACGAACGGCAAGCATTGACGCCCCTCCCCTGGGATATAATCGATTCACTCCAACTCACGAGAAACTGATGAAGCTCATCGGCTCACTGACCAGCCCCTACGTGCGCAAGGCCCGCATCGTGCTGGCAGAAAAGAAGATCGAATACGACCTGGACATCCAGTCCCCCTGGGACGAAGACTCCGTCGTACCCGACTACAACCCCCTGGGCAAGATTCCCGTGCTGGTGCTGGATGACGGCACCCCCCTGTTCGACTCCCGCGTCATCGTCGAGTACATCGACAACGTCACGCCCAACAACAAGCTGTTCCCCGCCCCCAACCGGGAGCGCACCGAGGTCAAGCGCTGGGAAGCCCTGGCCGACGGACTCCTGGACGCCGCCGTGGCCGCCCGCCTGGAATCCCAGCGCCCGGCCGGGGAACAAAGCAAGACCTTCATCCGCCGCCAGCGGGAAAAGATCATGAGAAGCCTGGCCTTCATGGCCCGGGAGCTGGGGGAACAATCCTTCTGCATGGGCACCCCCATGACCCTGGCGGACATCGCCGTGGGCACCGCCCTGGGCTACCTGCTGTTCCGCTTTCCCGACATCGAATGGGGCCAGGCGCACCCCAACCTGGCCCGGCTCTACGACAAGCTCTCTCAGCGCCCCTCCTTCCAGGATACCCTGCCCCAGGAATGAGCCCGGGCGGCAACGCCCGCCCCTGCTCGTTTCAAGCCCTTCCGGCCGCCCCCTGGGCGGCCTTCGTTTTCCTCTCCTGCCCGCCTCCGCCCCCGCCTTTCCTGGCCTTCATGTCCAAGGCATGAAATAATTCCGAAGGAATTGCGCCTTCAGCATCAGTCACGGCATCAACCACAGAGAGAGAACGCATCCGGCAGCGGCTGCGTCACAAAAAAATGGCAAAAGAATTCACCTGGTCCGACAGTTACAGCGTCGGCATCCCGGAAATAGACGAACAGCACAAAGCCCTTTTTGAACTGATCGAACGCCTGCACAGGGCCATCGTCGCCCGCCAGGGCTCGGCCGCCTGCGCCGAGATCCTCAAGGAGCTGGTGGACTACACCCGCATCCATTTCGCCCTGGAGCAGAGCCTGATGCATCTGGGGGGCTACCCCGATTACGACGGCCACTGCCTGCTGCACAAGAACCTGGTGGCCGAGGTGGAAACCCTGCAGGAGAAAATCAACTCCGGCACTGCGGCCATCAGCTTCGAACTACTGCACTTCCTGCGTAACTGGCTGACCAAGCACATCCTGGGGGAGGACATGAAATATGCCGCCTTCTTCCAGAAAAGCGGCCACAAACAGTTCGACCACTGGGCCCAGAAATCGGAACAGGCCCTGCGCTCCCACAAGCGCAAGTGGTGGAAATTCTGGTGAGGCGCCCCCTCAGCAGATGACGCCGCCCCCCAGGCACACCCGGCTTTCATAGACCACCACCGACTGCCCCGGCGTCAGGGCCCACTGGGGCTGGGCAAAGCGGATTTCACAACCCTTCCCATCCACCCGCTCGATCTCGCAGGGCGCATCTTCGCTGCGGTAACGGGGTTTGGCGGTGTACACCCAATGGGTCCGGGGCGCCTCGCCGGCCACCCAGGAAAGCTGGTCCGCCAGCAGGACTTCCTGCTGCAGGGCCGGATGCTCATGCCCCTGGACCACGTAAAGGACATTCTTCTCCATGTCCTTGCCGGCCACGAACCAGGCCTCGTGATCGCCGCCACCGGGCTGGCCCTTTTCCTTCAGGCCGCCGATATGCAGTCCCTTCCGCTGCCCGATGGTGTGGTACATGAGGCCGTCGTGTTCGCCCAGCACCTTGCCGTCGTCCAGACGGCGGATTTTCCCCCGCTTGGGCGGCAGGTAGCGGGAGAGGAAGTCCTTGAAGGGGCGCTCGCCGATGAAGCAGATGCCGGTGGAGTCCTTCTTGGCGGCCACGTGCAGACCGGCCGCCTCGGCCATCTTGCGCACCTCGCGCTTGTAGAGATGGGCCAGGGGAAACAGGGTTTTCGAGAGCTGGGCCTGGTTCAGACGGTAGAGGAAATAGCTCTGGTCCTTGGTGCCGTCCTCGGCCTTGAGCAACTGGTAGCGGCCGTCGAATTCCCGCACCCCGGCATAATGGCCGGTGGCGATGTAATCAGCCCCCAGCTTCAGGGCGTGCTCCAGGAAGGCCTTGAACTTGATTTCGGAATTGCACAGCACATCCGGGTTGGGGGTGCGGCCCGCCTGGTATTCGCGCAGGAACTCGGCAAACACCCGGTCCCGGTACTCGGCGGCAAAGTTGACCACTTCCACGTCGATGCCGAGCACATCGGCAACGCTCATCACATCGATCAGATCCTGGCGGGAAGAGCAGTACTCCTCGGTATCGTCGTCCTCCCAGTTCTTCATGAACATGCCCACCACGTGGTAACCCTGCTGCTTCAGGAGCAAGGCCGACACGGATGAATCCACGCCCCCCGAGAGGCCCACCACCACGGTTTTCTTATTCGACATCAGGACCTTCCCCTTCCATCCAGGCATCCAGCGGCAGGATCACCGCCGGCTTGCCGTTATCCACGAACCAGCTGTCCACCACGTAGCGCGGCGGCTCCTGCCGACCCTGCGCCGCCACCGGGAGTTCCTCGATGACAGCAGAGAAATGTTGAAACACCACCCCCCGCACCCGCCGCGCCGGCTCCAGCACCCGGTGCCAGCGCAAGCCTCCCCGCTGCTCCAGGAGCTTCAAGAAGGCAGTGGTGGTGGTGGAATGATCGATGCAATCCATGCGCCCGAAAGCCGTATCGTCGGCATAGTTGCCGCCCCGGTCCCGGCCGATGGGCGTCTGTTCCGCTGCCTGGGCATACAGTTCGCCGATGGCCAGGGCCAGGAGCTGGCGCTCCCCGGCGGCGCTCTCGGCCCGCTCCAGCATCAGCAGCACTCCATCCAGGCGCAGGGGCTCGAACACCACCGGCCAGCGGCTCAGACAACCGTAATTGAAGCACACCTCGACCCGGGCCTCCCGGGACTCCGCCACCGCGCTGGCGCACCAGGCCAAGAGCAGGACGAGGAGGACACGGCACTTCATCCGTAATGGACGATGGCATCCAGGGGCAGGCGCCGGCCCGCCAGGCAGTCTTCGGCGCAGCGCAGGATCAGGGGGCTGCGGTGCATGGCCGTGGAGGCCCGCAGGGTATCCACGTCCAGCCAGCGGGGGCCGATGATGCCTTCGTCCAGGGGGCGCTCCGGCTCGTAACCGCGCAGTTCGCCCCCGAAGGCAAAGCGCAGGTAGGTGATTTCCCCGTCCGGCCGGGGCCACTGGTAGATGCCCACCAGGTACTGGGGCACGAAGTGGTAGCCGGTTTCCTCCAGGCACTCCCGCACCACGGCCTGGACCAGGGATTCGCCCCGCTCCAGGTGGCCGGCGGGCTGGTTGTAGCGGATACCCGCCTCGGTTTCCTCCTCCACCAGCAGGAACCGGCCATCCCGCTGCACCAGGGCAGCCACGGTAACATTGGGTTTCCAGAGACGTTCGGACATGGGCAAAGACGGGCCATCAAGGATCAAGGGCGTTATTCTAGCGGACGAAATCCGCTAGAATGGCAAGCTTTGACGCAGCTGGCTAAATAGAAGGAGAGTGGCATCATGTCCATGGCGGATCGCGACGGGTTTATCTGGTATGACGGCAAACTGGTGCCGTGGCGGGATGCCACGACCCACGTCCTCACCCATTCCCTGCACTACGGGATGGGCGTCTTCGAAGGCGTGCGCGCCTACAAGACCGAGACCGGCACTGCCATCTTCCGGCTCCAGGAACACACCAACCGCCTGTTCAATTCCGCTCACATCTTCCAGATGGCCATGCCCTTCGACAAGGACACCATCAACGAAGCCCAGAAGGAAGTGATCCGCGCCAACAAGCTGGAATCCGGCTACCTGCGCCCCCTGGCCTTCTACGGCTCGGAAAAGATGGGCGTTTCCCCCAAGGGCGCCAAGGTGCACATCATCGTCGCCGCCTGGCCCTGGGGCGCCTACCTGGGTGAGGACGGCATGGAGCGCGGCATCCGCGTCAAGACGTCCAGCTACACCCGCCACCACGTGAACATCAACATGGTGCGCGCCAAGGCTTCCGGTGCCTACATGAACTCCATCCTGGCCAACAACGAAGTGACCGCCGACGGTTACGACGAGGCCATGCTCCTGGATCCGGAAGGCTACGTGGCCGAAGGCGCCGGCGAGAACCTGTTCATCGTCAAGCAGGGCAAGCTGTACACCCCTGACCTGACCTCCTGCCTGGAAGGCATCACCCGGGCCACCATCCTCACCCTGGCCGCCGAACTGGGCATCCAGGTGCAGGAAAAGCGCATCACCCGGGACGAAGTGTATTGCGCCGACGAGGCCTTCTTCACCGGCACCGCCGCCGAGGTCACCCCCATCCGGGAACTGGACAACCGCACCATCGGCGCCGGCAAGCGGGGCCCCGTCACCGCCCTGCTGCAGCAGAAGTATTTCGATGTGGTGTACGGGCGCTCCCCCGACCACAAGGACTGGCTCGCCTACGTGTAAGAGAAAGGGAATCCGGACATGGCTGATCAAAACCGCACCGTCGAAATCACCGCTGGCGACCTGCCCCTGCATTGCCCGCCCCCTGGCGCCGAACTGTGGTGCCAGCACCCCCGGGTATTCCTGGACGTAAGCCACGGCGGCGAAGCCGTCTGCCCCTACTGCGGCACCCACTACGTCTTCAAGGGCGAGCTGCCCAAGGGCCATCATTAGGGTGCCCCCGGTGGCACGGGCCCTGATAGTGGCCCCGGCCTGGATCGGCGACGCCATCCTGGCCCAGCCCCTGTTTGCCCGCCTCAAGGCCCGCCACCCCGGACTGGAGCTGGATGCCCTGGCTCCCTCCTGGGTCGGGCCGGTGCTGGCGCGCATGCCGGAAATCTCCCGCATCGTGGACAATCCCTTTGCCCACGGGGAGCTTTCCCTGAAAAAGCGCTTCGCCCTGGCCAAGGACCTGGCCCGGCAGCATTACGACCAGGCCTACCTGCTGCCCAACTCCCTCAAGTCGGCCCTGATCCCCTTCTTTGCCGGCATTCCGCAGCGCATCGGCTTCACTGGCGAAAGCCGCTTCGGCCTGGTGAACGTGCGCCACACCCTGGATAAGACCGCCCTGCCCCTGATGGTGGAGCGTTTTGCCCAGCTGGCGGAAACCCCGGGCGCGCCCCTGGAGCGCCCCATCCCCCATCCCCGCATCAACTCCAGCCGGGAACAGCAGGATGCCACCCTGGCGGCCCTGGGCCTGGAACGCCCCGAGCGGCTGGTGGTGCTCTGTCCCGGGGCCGAGTACGGCCCCGCCAAGCGCTGGCCGGTGAACCACTTTGCTGCCCTGGCCCGGGTGCTGGTGGAACGGGGTCACCCGGTCTGGCTGCTCGGCTCGGGCAAGGACAAACCCGTGGGGGACGCCATTGTCGCGCAGACCCCTGGCGGCTGCCGCAACCTTTGCGGCATCACCCACCTGGCCCAGGCCATAGACCTGATTGCCCAGGCCCAGCTGGTGGTCTGCAACGACTCGGGCCTGATGCACGTGGCCGCCGCCCTGGACCGGCCCTGCATCGCCCTGTTCGGCTCCTCCACCCCCGAGTTCACCCCGCCCCTGTCGGAGCAGGCCACGGTCCTGCGACTGGGCCTGCCCTGCAGCCCCTGCTTCAAGCGGGATTGCCCCTTCGGCCACACGGACTGCCTGACCAAGCTGGAACCCGCCCGGGTCCTGGATGCCTGCCTGAGCCGCCTGGGTAGCAGAGAGAACTGATCATGAACCCGCCTGCCCCGCCCCTGTTTGCCACCCCGGAAGACGCGGAATCCGCCTTCTACGACGCCATCGCCAGAGGCGACCTGGAGGCCCTGATGGCCGTCTGGTCCGAAGACGAGGAAGTCATCTGCACCCACCCCACCGGCCAGCAACTGCAGGGCCTGGCGGCGATCCGGGAAAGCTGGCGCCAGGTCCTCGCCACCACCCGGCTGCAGATCAACGGCAACCGCATCGCCCAGTGGCAGGGCATGCTGCTTTCGGTGCACCAGATCGTCGAACACCTGCAGGTGGGCGAGGAAATCACCGGCCCCCTCCAGGCCACCAACGTGTTCACCCGGGGCCCCCATGGCTGGCGCCTGGTCTGCCGGCACTCTTCCGCGGCTGCCGAACCCACGGTGAGCGAAGGCGAACACCGGGTGCTGCACTGACCCCCTCTGCTGCCGGTGCCGATGCTGGACGCATGGCACCAGTCCCTTTACACTCCGCCCCCTATTCATGACGAGGCAATGATGCACCAGCTCCCCGCCGAAATCTTCAAGGCCTATGACATCCGCGGCATCGTGGACAAATCCCTGACGCCGGACGTGGTCCGCCTGGTGGGCCAGGCCCTGGGCTCCCTGGCCCGGGAACAGCAGCAGACCGCCATTGCCGTGGGCCGCGACGGACGCCTGTCCGGCCCCAGTCTGGCCGGCGCCCTAATGGAAGGCATCTGCGCCGCCGGGGTGGACGCCATCGACATCGGCTGCGTGCCCACCCCCCTCACCTACTTCGCCGCCTACGAGCTGGGCTGCCACTCCTGTGTCTCCGTCACTGGCAGCCACAACCCCCCCGACTACAACGGCCTGAAAATGGTCATTGGCGGCACCACCCTGGCCCTGGATGCGATCCAGCAACTGAAGGCCCGCATCGAAGCCGGCAACCTGCTCAGCGGCCAAGGCCAACGCCGTAGCGCCGACGTGCAGGCAGCCTACCTGGAACGCATCGTCACCGACGTGAAACTGGCCCGCCCCATGAAGATCGTCATGGACTGCGGCAACGGCGTCGCCGGCGGCATCGCCCCCGAGCTGTTCAAGCGCCTGGGCTGCGACATCGTGCCTCTCTATTGCGAAGTGGATGGCAACTTCCCCAATCACCATCCGGACCCCTCCAAGCCGGAAAACCTGGCCGACGTGATCAAGGCCCTGCAGGAGACCGACGCCGAGATCGGCATTGCCTTCGACGGGGACGGGGACCGGCTCGGCGTGGTCACCAAGGACGGGGAAATCATCTACCCGGACCGGCAGCTGATGCTGTTCGCCGCCGACGTGCTATCCCGGGTCCCGGGCGGCCAGATCATCTACGACGTGAAGTGCACCCGCCTGCTCGCCCCCTGGATCCGCCAGCACGGCGGCGAGCCCCTGATGTGGAACACCGGCCACGCCCTGGTGAAAGCCAAGCTCAAGGAAACCGGCGCCCCCCTGGCCGGTGAGATGAGCGGCCACACCTTCTTCAAGGAACGCTGGTACGGCTTCGACGACGGCCTCTACACCGGCGCCCGCCTGCTGGAAATCCTCTCCCGCAGCGCCGACGCCAACCCGGTGCTGCAGGCCCTGCCCAAGGCAGTCTCCACCCCCGAGCTGAACATCAAGATGGCCGAGGGCGAGCCCTTCGCTCTGGTGGACAAGCTCAAGGCCGAAGCGCAATTCTCAGGGGCCCTGGAGCGCATCACCATCGACGGGGTACGGGTCGAATACGCCGACGGCTTCGGCCTGGCCCGTCCCTCCAACACCACCCCCGTGGTGGTGCTGCGCTTCGAGGCCGACGACGAAGCCGCCATCGCCCGCATCCAGGCCGACTTCCGCCAGGCCCTCCTGGCCGTCTGGCCGGGACTCACCCTGCCTTTCTAGCCGCCCTCCATCGCCATGGCCAGTTCTCCGATCTACCTGGGCCGCCAGCCCATCCTCGACCGGCAGGGACAACTCCATGGCTACGAACTGCTGTTCCGCTGCGCCCAGTCCCCGGACCGGGCCCTGGTCCTGGACGACAGCGCCGCCACCGCCACGGTGATCACCAACGCCTTCTCCGAGCTGTCCCTGGGCAACGCCCTGGACGGGCGCAAGATGTTCATCAACGTGGGCGAGGAGCTGCTGTTCTCCGAAGCCGTGGAATTCCTGCCCACCGCCCAGGTGGTGCTGGAAATCCTGGAAACCATAGAAGTCACCCCGGCCGTGGTGGAGCGCTGCAAGGCCCTGAAGGCCCGGGGCTTCGCCCTGGCCCTGGATGACCTGCTGGAAATCACCCCGGCCAACCAACCCCTGCTGAGCCTGGCCGACATCATCAAGGTTCCCTTGCTGCACGACTGGGAAAACCAGGCCGCCTTGCTGGCCCATCAGCTCCAGGCCTACCCGGTGCAACTGCTGGCCGAACGGGTGGAGACCCTGGACCAGTACCGCAAGTGCGCGGCCCTGGGCTACCAGCTGTTCCAGGGTTATTTCTTCGCCCGCCCGGCCCTGCTCCAGGGGCGCAAGCTCAACCAGGACCGCCTGACCCTGGTGACCCTGCTGAACCAGATCCTCGACGACGCCGACACCCCCGTCCTGGAGCGCACCTTCAAGACCGCCCCCGGCCTCTCCGTGAACCTGCTGCGCCTCACCAACTCCGTCGCCGCGGGCTGCCACGCCCAGATCGCCTCCCTGCGCCACGCCATCACCCTGCTGGGGCGCAAGCAGCTGCAGCGCTGGCTGCAACTGCTGCTCTTTTCCGGCCCCCACACCCAGAACCTAGCGCGCAATCCCCTGCTGCAACTGGCCGCCACCCGGGCCCGGCTGATGGAAACCCTGATGCTGGCCCAGACCCCGCCCGACCGGAGCCTGGCGGACCAGGCCTTCATGGTGGGCATCATGTCCCTCACCCCGGCCCTGCTGGAAATGAGCATGGAAGAAATCCTCACCCAGCTCTCCAACCTGCCCCCCCTGGTCCGGGAGGCCCTGCTAGCCCACACCGGCCCCCTGGGCAAACGCCTGCGCCTGGTGGAAGCCCTGGAATGGGATGAAGAAGAGCGCCTGCCGGCCCTCCTGGCCGACCTGCCCGGACTGCGCCAGGAAATGCTCAACGACCTGCTCTGCAGCGCCATGGCCTGGGCCGCCACCCTGGGACAACCAGCGCCCTCAGGGGAAGACTGAAGCGACTCATCCGGCAAGCTTGCCAGCCACGGGCAAGCCAAAACATCGGCATAGAATGACGGCACAACAACAGCCGCCCCCATTCATGCCGCAAAAAATTCTCTTCGCCGTTACCGGTCTGTCGCCTCAGATCATCACCGCAACCCTGTACGCCCTGTGCGTCAGCCGTAGCCCTCGCTGGATCCCCGACAGCATCCACCTATCACCAGCCAGGAAGGCGGCGAACAGGCCCAGCTGGCGCTGCTTGATCCCGCACACGGCCAGTTCCATGCCTGCTGCCGCAAGCTTCCAGCGCGTACTGCCGCGTACTGCCCAACCAATTACACAGGGTGCCCAAAAGTGGTAAAACAATTGCTTTTACTGCTATAGATTCAAAATCTTGGAAGCAAGGCGGAAAGGGCCGCAAGCTATGTCAAAAGAATTCTCGTCTACGGATTTTCAAGTAATACTTGACGATGAGGAAGGGCTAACATCTCTTTTTATTAGATGGTGTGATGTCGGCGGTTATTTATGTATTGCGCGCGAACAGGACGAGGAAGAGCTGTATTGTGAGTATTGCGATCAGTCGAATGGCTTTTATTCAAAGACGATCTGTTCAAGATGGCTCGGTGAACAAATTGAATTTAAATTAAGTGGCGACGAGTCATTTTCACGAACAGAGAGGGTCCAGACATTAATAATCAGGATGGAAATACAAGGAGAGGAAGTAAGGCAATGTATTGAATTGCTCTTCAAGTCGGGAGCAAACCCAGTCCTCACCGCACCATCGTGAATGCGGCAACGCCCATCGAGTACAGCATCTTCCTGTTCTTGGGCAGCAAACGAGCCCCTGGATGCCTGCCTGGCAGGGGTGGCGAGTCAGATGGAGATGCGGACGGACGATGTGGTTACAGCCCGCCCCAGCGGGGTCTGCAGGAGCGCCTGGGCAAGGCGACCCTACCGGAGGGTATTCAGTGGACGGGCCTGCCGGCGGGACTGAGGCTGATGCCGGGCAGTGACGGATAAACCTAAAAACCTCACCACAGAGACACAAAGACACAGAGAAGCTCAAAAAAACAATGGCTTGCACCATCTTCCACGCTCACCTAGAAAGTGACCAGGCCTTCCAAGACAAGTCTTTGTTTTTCCTCGGCGTCTCTGTGCCTCTGTGGTTTAACTGAGGTTTTAAGGATGAAAGAACAAGCCCGGCCGGATCAGGGCCGGGCTTGCCGGGCAGCTGGATGAGTCAGGGGAGAAAGGCTCAGAGCTTGCCTGCCACCCAGTCCCGCACCCCGGCCAGGGCTGCGGGCAGTTGGGCGGGTTCGGTGCCGCCGGCCTGGGCCATGTCGGGACGGCCGCCGCCCTTGCCGCCCACCTGCTGGGCAACGAAGTTCACCAGTTCGCCGGCCTTGACCTTGCCGGTCAGGTCGGCGGTGACGCCGGCAATCAGGCTCACCTTGCCGTCATTGACGCTGGCCAGCACGATGGCGGCGGATTTCAGCTTGTCCTTGAGCTTGTCCAGAGTCTCGCGCAGGGTGGGCACGTCGGCCCCTTCCAGGGTCGCGGCCAGCACTTTCGCGCCGCCCACTTCAGCTGCCTGAGCGGCCAGATCATCGCCCTGGCTGGCGGCCAGTTTGGACTTGAGGCGCGCCAGTTCCTTTTCCAGGGCGCGCACGTTGTCGAGGATGCCGGCCACCCGCTCGGCCACTTCGTCGGGCTGGGCCTTGAGCAGGGAGGAAATGCCCTGGACCCGGCGTTCCTGTTCCTGCACGTAGCGCAGGGCATTGGCGCCGGTGACGGCCTCCACCCGGCGCACCCCGGCGGCCACGCCGGATTCCGAGAGGATCTTGAACAGGCCGATGTCGCCGCTACGGGCCACGTGGGTGCCGCCGCACAGTTCTTTGGAGGAGCCGATGGAGACCACCCGCACCTCGTCGCCGTACTTCTCGCCGAACAGCATCATGGCGCCGCTCTTCTGGGCATCGTCGATGCCCATGACGCGGGAATCAGCAGCGGCATTGGCGAGGATTTCGGCATTGACCAGTTCCTCCACCTCGCGGATTTCCTCGGCGGTCATGGGGGCGTTGTGGGCGAAGTCGAAGCGGGTCTTGTCCGGATCCACCTGGGAACCCTTCTGCTGCACGTGGTGCCCCAGGACTTCGCGCAGGGCCTTGTGCATCAGGTGGGTGACCGAATGGTTGCGGGCCGTGGCGCCCCGGGCGGCGGCATCGACCCGGGCGGTGACGGCGTCGCCGACGCTGAGCTTGCCGGTCTTCAGCACCCCGTGGTGACCGAACACGGCGGCCTGGATCTTCTGGGTGTCTTCCACGGCGAACAGGCCGCCGGCGCGGATTTCGCCCCGGTCGCCCACCTGGCCGCCGGATTCGGCATAGAAGGGGGTGTGGTCGAGGACGATCACCCCCAGGTCGCCTTCATGGAGCTCCTGGACCGGGGCTCCGTCCTTGTAAAGGGCCAGGATGCTGCCCTTGGCTTCCAGCTGTGCGTAGCCATGGAAGGTGGTCTCGGCGCCGCTGTATTCCAGATTGGCGGCCATCTTGAACTTGCCGGCGGCCCGGGCTTGTTCCTTCTGGCGAGCCATGGCGGCGTCGAAGGCGGCGGCGTCCACGGTGACCTCGCGCTCGCGGCAGATGTCGGCGGTCAGGTCGAGGGGGAAGCCGTAGGTGTCGTGCAGCTTGAAGGCGGTTTCACCGTTGAAGACCTGGACGCTCTTGGCGGCCATGTCGGCCAGCTCTCCTTCGAGGATGGCCATGCCATGCTCGATGGTGGCGAAGAAGCGGTCCTCTTCCTGCTTCAGGGTGGCGCTGACCTTGGCCTGGTTTTCCTTGAGTTCCGGATAGGCCGCGCCCATCTCGGCCACCAGGTCGGGGACCATGCGGTGGAAGAAGGCGGCCCGAGCGCCCAGCTTGTAGCCGTGACGGATGGCCCGGCGGATGATGCGGCGCAGCACGTAGCCGCGGCCCTCGTTGCCGGGGATCACCCCGTCGGCGATCAGGAAGGAGCAGGCGCGGATGTGGTCGGCCAGCACCCGGAGGCTGGGGCTGTCCATGTCGGCGTCACTGGTTTCCCGGGCGGCGGCCTTGATCAGGGCCTGGAACAGGTCGATCTCGTAGTTGGCATGCACCCCCTGGAGCACGGCGGAAACCCGCTCCAGGCCCATGCCGGTGTCCACGCTGGGCTTGGGCAGCGGATGCATGACACCCTGCTCGTCCCGGTTGAACTGCATGAACACGTTGTTCCAGATTTCGATGTAGCGGTCGCCATCCTCTTCCGGGGTGCCGGGCAGGCCGCCCCAGATGTGCTCGCCGTGGTCGTAGAAGATCTCGGTGCAGGGGCCGCAAGGGCCGGTGTCACCCATCATCCAGAAGTTGTCGGAGGCGTAGCGGCTACCCTTGTTGTCGCCGATGCGGATCACCCGGTCGGCGCCCAGGCCCACTTCCTTGGTCCAGATGTCGTAGGCCTCGTCGTCTTCGGCATAGACGGTAACGTAGAGCTTTTCCTTGGGCAGCTTGAAGACTTCGGTGAGCAGTTCCCAGGCGTAGGTGATGGCATCCCGCTTGAAGTAGTCGCCGAAGCTGAAGTTGCCCAGCATCTCGAAGAAGGTGTGGTGCCGGGCCGTGTAGCCCACGTTCTCCAGGTCATTGTGCTTGCCGCCGGCGCGCACGCATTTCTGGGAGGTGGTGGCGCGGCTGTAGGGGCGCTTGTCGAAACCCAGGAAGACATCCTTGAACTGGTTCATCCCGGCATTGGTAAACAGCAGGGTCGGGTCCTCGTGGGGCACCAGGGAACTGGAGGCCACGATCTGATGGCCCTTGGACTCGAAGAACTTGAGGAATTTCTCGCGGATTTCAGCGCTTTTCATGGGCGAATGCCTGTTGAATTCGGTAAAGACGGGATTTTACAAAGAAAAACCCGCCGACGGGCGGCGGGTTTCAGGGCAGAACAGCGACAGCTCAGAAGGAAACGGCCTTCTTCAGCGCCGGCTTGGCGGACAGGACCGCATTGCCACGGCTCACCGCCGTATCCAGGGCGGCCTTGGCAGGCTTCTTGTCGGCCCACACCTGCTCCAGCTCCTCATCCACGATGATGCGCACGGGCTCCAGGGTGGAAACGCGCAGGGGCTGCTCGGCCCCCTTGCCCTGCATGGAGGCATAGGCCACATCCAGCACCTGCTCCTCATCCTTCAGGAGCTTGCTCTTGATCGACTTGCGGACCGTGTCGGTAAGGGGCAGGAAGCCGCCCACCCGGGCCAGATCCATCTGGGTATCCGGGGCCAGGACAAAGCGGACGAACTTGGCCACGGCCTTGTATTCCTGGGGCTTGAAACCACCGCCGATCCAGATGGAGGCACCGCCCGCCAGGGTGTTGCGGGGACCGCCGTAGGCATCGTCGTGGTAAGGCAGGGGGGCCACGCCCAGTTCCACTCCGGGGGCTTCACGCAGGTAGCTGTGGGCCCAGGAGTCGGAAGTCAGCATGGCGCACTCGCCGTCATGGAAATGCTGATCGGCTTCATTGCCCCGGCCGAAGGTGTGGAAATAGCGGGCCTTGTACCAGGTGGCCAGCATGGCCACGTGCTTGACCTGCATCAGGCCGTTGAAGCCCAGCTCCCCCTTCTTGTCGGCCACCGGCACGCCGGAAACGGAACTGACGTTGTCGATATGCACCCACACCGGCCAGGAGGAGGTGTAGGGGCAGCTCACGCCCTTGTCGGACAGGGTGCCGGCCACTTCCTGCATCTCGTGCCAGGTACGGGGCGGCTGATCGGGATTCAGACCGGCCTGGCGGAACACCCGCTTGTTGTAGAACAGCACCGGGGTGGAAAAGGCCACCGGCAGGGCGGTGAGCTTGCTCTTGCTGGCACCAACCAGGAGGTCGGCGGAAAAATCGCTGGCGGGCAGCTTTTCCCGGGTTTCCTTGAGCAGTTGGTGCAGGGGCTTGAAGGCGGAAGGATTGGCGATGAAGTTGGCCACCGTATCGGTGGTCGCCAGGTTCAACTGGGTGGGCTTGCCGTTGGCTTCAGCACGCACCAGCTTGATCTGCACATCCTTCTGCTGGCTGTTGAAGCGGTCCACCAGGGCGGCCAGACGCTCGGCGTTGGTCTTGTTCAACTGGTGGGAAAACTCGATCTCGGTAACTGCGGGGGCTTTGGCTTCGGCCTTGGGGGCGGCCGCTTTTTTGGTTGGCGCAGCCAGGGCCGTCCCGGAACAAGCCAACAACAGGGCCAGGGCAACCGGCTGAATCTTTTGCTGCATGACAACTCCTGAGCGAAACAGAGCGCTGATTATACTGCTGGAAATCCTCCTTTCGCGACCGGGAACGACCCTTTGCCGCAAATGCAAAAATCTCCGCCATGCCCCCGGCCGGGCCCGATTGTGGGAAAATCGCCGGTCATGAAAACCCTGCCCCTGATCCTCTCCACCCTTGCCCTGCCCCTGTTCCTGGGCGGCTGCGACCAGCTGAGCAACAAGATGGGGCTGGAAGACCCGGCCAAGAAGGAAGCCCGGCTGGACGCCGAAGGCAAGGCCGTAGGCGGCGGCTGCCGCCACTCGGGCCGGGCCATAGAGGACTGCTACGCCATCTACACCTGGCTGCCCAAGGAATCCGTATTCACGGGCTGGCGGGAAATGGATGAGTACATGCGCAGCAACAACCTGGAGACCGTGGCACCCCAGCTGCCACCGCCGCCGCCCCCCGACACCGGCAAGAAGAAAAAGAAGGCGCCCGCCCCCCTGCCCGAGGAAACCGCCGGAACCGAAAAACCTGAAGCGGCGGCTCCTCCGGCCGCTACCCAGCCCACCGACAAGCACTGACGCCACCGACTCCGGGTCCGTCCGTCAAAAGCGGAATGAAATCAGGGACCCGCGTATAATCCCCCGCCTATGACCGAGAACACCTTCCCCGCCGGCGACGCCTCCGGCCCCGTCTCCGAGACGAAAGAAATCACCTTTGCCGATCTGGGCCTGGCCCCGGAACTCCTGAAGGCCATCATCGAATCCGGCTACACCCGCCCCACCCCGATCCAGGCCCAGGCCATTCCCCTGGTGCTGTCCGGCAAGGACATCATGGGCGGCGCCCAGACCGGGACCGGCAAGACCGCCGCGTTCACCCTGCCCATCCTGCAGCGCATGCTGCCCTTTGCCAGCCCCAGCCCCTCGCCGGCCCGGCATCCGGTGCGGGCCCTGATCCTGGCCCCCACCCGGGAACTGGCCCTGCAGGTGTTCGAGTCGGTCAAGTCCTACAGCAAGCACACCCCCCTGCGGGCCATGTGCGCCTACGGCGGCGTGGACATCAAGCCCCAGATCGCCGAACTGAGGAAAGGGGTGGAGATCCTGGTGGCCACTCCGGGGCGGCTCCTGGACCACGTGGAACAGAAAACCGTGAACTTCGGTTCGGTCCAGGCCCTGGTGCTCGATGAAGCCGACCGGATGCTGGACATGGGCTTCATTCCCGACATCAAGCGCATCCTCAACATGCTGCCGGCCCAGCGCCAGAGCCTGCTGTTCTCGGCCACCTTCTCGGAAGAGATCAAGCGCCTGGCCGATTCCATGCTCAAGGCCCCCACCCTGATCGAGGTGGCCCGCCGCAACCAGGTGTCGGAAACCATCACCCACCGGGTCTATCCGGTTTCCGAATATGGCAAGCGCCCCCTGTTGATCAAGCTGCTCAAGTCCAGCGAGATCAACCAGTGCATCGTGTTCACCCGCACCAAGCAGGGCTGCTCCCGCCTGGCCCGGGAGCTGCAGCGGGCCGGCATCCACGCGGACGCCATCCACGGGGACAAGAGCCAGCTGGAACGGATCAAGGCCCTGGATGATTTCAAGTCCGGCACCATGACCGTGCTGGTAGCCACCGACGTGGCGGCCCGGGGCCTGGACATCGAGGAACTGCCGCACGTCATCAACTACGAACTGCCCCACACCCCGGAAGACTACGTGCACCGCATCGGCCGCACGGGCCGGGCCGGCAAGCAGGGCAACGCCATCTCCCTGGTGACCGCCGGCGAGGTGGTGTACCTGGTGGACATCGAGAAGCTGATCAAGAAGGAAATCGAGCAGGTGGTGGTGGCCGGTTTCGAGCCCGATGCCGATTTCGAATACCCCCCGGGCAACAAGAAGAAGCGCAGCGCCCCGGCGCCCAAGCCGCCCCTGGCGGAACAGCCCCGGAGCAGCAGCCCCGGACGCCGGGAACGCAGTGGCGGCAAGCGCCCCATGGTGGCGCCGGACGGCTTCGACTTCTCCAAACCCTACGAACCCCGGGGCGAGATTCCCACTTCGCCCCAGGCAACACCGCACCAGGAACCCCACAAGCCCCGCAAGATGGTGGCCGCCCTGCTCGGCGGCCTGGGCCGCAAGCACTGAAAGAAGAACGGGACCCCAGGGTCCCGTTTCTTTTCAGGGGCGCTTCAGGGCTACCTTGGGTAGCGGCTCCTTGGGCACTTCCAGGAATTTCAGCAGGGCCACGGAGATGTTGTCCCCCTCCCCGGCGCCCCGCCCCCGGGCCAGTTCGATCAGTTTGGCCGCCACTTCCCGGGCCGTGCCCGTGGTCACCAGGGCGCCCAGCTCCTCGTCGGTGAAGTAGGCCCAGAGCCCGTCGGAACAGAGCAGGAAGCTGTCGCCGGCCTGCAGTTCGTCCATGCCGCCGAATTCCACCTTGGGTTCCTCCCGCCCCCCCAGGGAGGTGAGCAGGATGTTGCGGTTCGGGTGGGTCTCGGCCTCTTCCGGGGTGATCTTGCCGATGCGCAGCAGATGCTCCACATAGGAGTGGTCGATGCTGCGGGTGCGCAGATGCACGCCCCGGAAACAGTACAGGCGGCTGTCGCCGCAGTGGGCCCAGACGCTGCGGTTGCCGGGCAGCAGCATGAGCACCACGGCCGTGCTGTGGGGGTCCTTTTCATTGATGAAGCGGGAAGCCTTGATCATGGTGTGAGCTTCCTGCAGGCTGCTTTCCAGCAGTTGCCGGGGCTCCTCGCCGCTACCCCAGTGCTGGAAATTGGTGCTCACCGTGTGGATCACCTGCTCGGCCGCCAGGGCGCCCCCGGTATGGCCGCCCATACCGTCGGCCACCACCGCCAGGGCCACGCCGGGAACCCGGCCGTGGGCCACCAGGGCCACCCGGTCCTGCTGCTCCTTGCGGTCGCCCTGGTGCTGGGCGATGCAGGCATCCAGCTTCAGCGCCATGGGGCCTCCGTCACTCCGCCGAATACGCCCGTACTCACTGGGGAATGCTGCTGCGCAGCTCCGAGGGATGCTTGAGATGCCCGCTTTTGCCCGGATTCCGTTCGATGTAGACCCGATGCGCCGCCACCACGATGGCGTGCACATCCTCGCTGGAAAGCTGGGGGAAGTTCTCCCGCAGGACCCGGAAGGCCAGGTGTTCCAGGGAGTGTCCGCCCCAGCCGGCATTGGGATCGAAGAAGGGCTCGATCATCACGTAGGCATTGTCGAAAATCTCCCGCAACTGGAGATTCTGGCGCCGCTCGGTCTGAATGAAGGTATTCACGATGCAATCCTGAAAAAGGTTCCGGGAGATTCTATACGACGGGTTCCGCCTGGGCGTGGAAGCGCTCGAGTATTTCATCGATGAACTCGGGCAGGGCATCCCCGTGGATGCCCAGCTCGGCAATCACCTCGTCCTGGACGGCGGCCCACTCGGGATTTTCCACCCGCTGTTCCCGGTAGTAGAGCTCCATGGCCAGCTGCAGGATGGCCACCATGGTGCGGGCCGCATGCATGCCCATGGAGGCAATCTCGTGGTGGCAATGGACGGCGTCGCAGATGAATACCGGCAGGGACCAGTGTCGGGCCAGCAGGTAACCCACGGCGCAGTGGTCCAGGTTGAACTTGCGGTCTTCCTCCTGCAGGTCTATCCACCGCCCCTGCTCCCCCAGGTGCATTTCCTGGCAATAGGTGGAAAAGCGCTGCATCAGCACCGGCACGCCGCAATCGTGGAACATGCCCGCCAGATAGGCCTGCTCGGGAAAGATGTTGCAGACGGTGACCCGGTCATCGGCGATCAGCATCGCCAGCTGCGCCACGGCCTGGGAGCGGGTCCAGAAGGCCTCGTAGGCCAGGCGGTTCTTCTTGATCTCGGTGGCGCTGGTGAGCGCCACCGCCTGGACCAGGTTGAAGGTTTCCCGGGTGCCCAGGGCGTGGATGATCTGCTCCACGGTCTCGAAGGGATGGTGCTGGCGATACACGGTGCTCTTGACCGCCTTGAAGAGCATGGCCGTCACCCCCGGGTCCTGGCTGATCACCCGGGCCAGGGCACGCACATCGAACTCGCGCCGGTTGAGGAGGCCGCGCAATTCGGCCAGCACCCGGGGCTGGGGCGGAATCTTGATGCCCCGCTCCAGGACGAAACGCAGGCGGGCCGCCTCTTCCTCGCTCATGGAGGCGAGGATTTCCGAGAGGGCAGGGGCTCCGGTGGAAGGAAGCATCAGTCCTCTCCCTCCGCAGGCGGTTTCCCCTGCCCGGCGGCCTGGCGCTCCCCGGCCTTCTGCTTGAGCCGGCCATAGGTGCGCAGGGACATCCAGGTTCCGATCAGGGACAGAATGGGGCCGCCCACCAAGAGGAGCTGCAGCTTCTGGTCGTCGCTCAGGTCGAGCATGGGCGTCCCTTCGGGATCAGGAAAAAGAGCTTCATTCTACTCCAGCCCCCCTGACAAAAGTTCTACGCCTCCGTCTGCCAGGGCCGCAGCCAGCCCAGGCCGGCCTCGGTCCCGGCCCGGGGCCGGTATTCGCAGCCCACCCAGCCTTGATAGCCGAGCCGGTCCAACAGGGCGAACAGGTAGGGATAGTGGATTTCCCCGGTCCCTGGCTCCTGGCGCCCGGGATTGTCAGCCACCTGGATGTGGCCGATGCGCGCCAGCTGGGTCTCCAGGGTCCGGGCCAGGTCCCCGGCCATCACCTGGGCATGGTAGAGGTCCAGCTGCACCAGCAGCCCCTCCCGCCCGGCCTGGGCCTGCAGGGCAAAGGCCCGGGCCGGGGTGTCCAGCCAGTAACCGGGCATGTCCACCCGGCTGTTGATGGGCTCCATCAGCAGGGTCACTCCCTGCCGGGCGCAGGCGTCGGCCGCGGCCCCCATGTTCTCCAGGAAGGTGGCCTCCAGCTCGGCTTCGGAAACCCCCGCCGGGCGCAACCCTGCCAGGGCGTGCAGCCGGGTGCAGCCGAGTGCTGCGGCGTATTCCAGGGCCTGCTCCAGGCCGGCCCGGAACTCGGCTTCCCGGCCCGGGTGACAGGCGCAGCCCCGCTCGCCGGCGGCCCAGCCACCGACGGGCAGATTGAACAGCACCTGCTCCAGGCCCGCTTCCCGGAGCCAGACGGCGATGTCGGCAGCCGGCCAGTCGTAGGCAAACAGGTATTCCACCCCGCGGAACCCGGCCCGGGCGGCGGCAGCAAAACGTTCCGGAAAAGGCAGTTCGGTAAACAGGAAGGAGAGATTGGCGCAGAACCTGGGCATGGGCAGCGGACCGGGGCGGAACTTCGGGGGCCCCGGCAAGTCTGTGGAACACCCGGCCAGTATAATGGCCCGCCACATCCGCCGCAGATACGAAGGAGTTTCCATGGGCAACCGGCTTTCCAAGATCATCACCCGCACCGGCGACGCCGGCACCACCGGCCTCGGGGACGGCTCCCGGGTCAACAAGGACAGCCTGCGCATCCACGCCATCGGCGAGGTGGATGAGCTCAATTCCAGCCTGGGCCTGCTGCTGGCGGAAGCGGAGCTCCCCGCCGCCGTGCGCGAAGCCCTGCTCGGCATCCAGCACGATCTCTTTGACCTGGGGGGCGAGCTCTGCCTGCCGGGCATGAGCGTCATCACCAACGCCCAGGTGGGCCGCCTGGAGGAGCTCTCCGCCGCCTTCAACGCCGACCTGCCCCGGCTCAAGGAATTCATCCTTCCCGGGGGCAGCCGGACCGCCGCCCTGGCCCACATGAGCCGGGCCATCTGCCGCCGGGCCGAGCGGGCCATCGTACATCTGGGCAACAACGAGACGGTCTCCGAGGACGCCCGCCGTTACGTGAATCGTCTCTCGGACCTGCTCTTCATCCTGGGCCGCGTCCTGAACCGGGCCTCCGGGGGCGGCGACGTGCTCTGGCAGAAGGGCAAGAACGCGGAGTAAGGGGCTGCCCGCCTTTGTCGCAAAACCGACAGGAACGTTCCGGGCGCTCCACACAATCCCGAAGCACTCACACAAACCACTGAATTAACGCATATTTTTAGCTGGCATCCCGCTTGCTAAACAGGGCTGACCTAGATTATTTCCGAGGCAGCCATGCATGCGGTGACCATCAACGACACGACCCTGAGGGACGGCGAGCAATCCGCCGGGGTGGCCTTTTCCCTGGAGGAAAAGCTGGCCATCGCCCAGGGCCTGGACGCCATCGGCGTGCCGGAGCTGGAAGTGGGCATTCCCGCCATGGGCAGCGAGGAACGGGAAAGCATCCGCGCCGTCGCCGACCTGGGCCTGAAGGCCCGGCTCATGGTCTGGTGCCGCATGCATCCCCTGGACCTGGCCGCCTGCGCCGGCCTGGGGGCCCAGCTGGTGGACATTTCCGTCCCCTCTTCAGAGCAGCACCTGGCCTACAAGCTCAAGAAGGACCGTGCCTGGCTGCTGGCCACCTTGCCCGAATACATCGCCCGGGGCCGGGACCTGGGCCTGGAAGTGTGCATAGGCTGCGAGGACGCCTCCCGGGCCGATCCGGATTTCCTGCTCGCCATCGCCGCCACGGCAGCCCGGGCCGGCGCCGTGCGCCTGCGCTACGCGGACACCCTGGGCATCATGGAGCCCTTCGGCCTGCACCAGATCATCGGACGCCTGGTGCAGGCATCCGGTCTGGCCATCGAAATGCACGCCCACGACGACCTGGGCCTGGCCACCGCCAACACCCTGGCCGCCATCCGTGCCGGCGCCACCCACGTCAACACCACGGTGAACGGTCTGGGCGAACGGGCTGGCAACGCCCCCCTGGAAGAAGTGGTGCTGGGGGTGGAGAAGTTCTACGGCGGCAGCACCGGCGTCAATCTCAAGGGTTTCCCCAGCCTCTCCGAACGGGTGGCCCGGGCCTCGGGCCGGCCGGTACCCTGGCAGAAGAGCATCGTCGGCCCCGGGGCCTTCACCCACGAGGCGGGCATCCACGTGGATGGCCTGCTCAAGGACCCGCGCAACTATCAGGGCTTCGACCCCATGGAAGTGGGCCGCAGCCATCGCATCGTGCTCGGCAAGCATTCGGGCCACCGGGCCGTGCAGGCCGTCTATGCCGGGCTGGGCATGCCCCTGGATGAGCCCACCGCCCGCCACCTGGTGGAGGGCGTGCGCGCCTTCGTGATCGCCGCCAAACGCCCGCCTGAAGACGGCGAACTCCTGGAGCTGCTGCATGCCCACACCGAACTCTCCTCCGGACGCCCGGACCCCGCCACCGGCACAACCCCTGCGAAGGATGACGCCCATGTCTGAGACCACCACCCTGCCCCTCGGCGCCAGCGATGAGGCCCCCGCGGGCCTCTGGGCCCAGATCCGGGAAGACCTGCGCTGCGTCTTCGAACGGGACCCGGCGGCACGCAGCACCCTGGAGGTGCTGACCACCTATCCGGGCCTGCACGCCATCATGCTGCACCGGGTGGCCCACGCCCTGTGGCTGCGCCAGCTGCGCTTCCCGGCCCGGCTGCTGTCCTTCCTGGCCCGGGCCTTCACCAATGTGGACATCCACCCGGGCGCCAGCATCGGCCGGCGCTTCTTCATCGACCACGGAGCTGGCGTGGTGATCGGCGAGACCGCCGAGGTGGGCCACGACGTGACCCTCTACCACGGCGTCACCCTGGGCGGTACCTCCTGGAACAAGGGCAAGCGCCACCCCACCCTGGGCGACGGGGTGGTGGTGGGGGCCGGCGCCAAGATCCTCGGCCCCATCCAGATCGGCCACCGGGTGCGGGTGGGCGCCAATTCCGTGGTGGTCAAGAATGTCCCCAGCGACCGCACCGTGGTGGGCATTCCCGGCCGCATCGTCCCGACCCGGGCCGGCTCGCCCCGCCCGGCCAACGGCATCAGCCTGGACCATAACCTGCTGCCCGATCCGGTGGCCCGCTCCATCACCTGCCTGCTGGACCGGATCGAATCCCTGGAAGCGGAGCTCAAGGCCATGAAGCGGGGCGAGCCCCTGGCCGACAGCCCCGACGCTGACGAAGAACGCTGCGGCGTCTGCAGCGCCGGCGACCTCTGTTGCGAGCATGAGCGGGACACCCCTCAGCCCGCCCCGCTCCAGTAAGACCATGGATATCCTGGACTTTTCCGACTGCGAACTCTATTTCGAGGAGCCCCTGCTCCCCGAGGCGGAGCGCCTGCTGCAGGAAGCCTCGGGCCTGTACGGGGACGAGGCGGCGGAGCTCGCCCTGCTGCGCGCCTATGTCCTGGCCCCGGAGCATCTGACCGTGCTGGTGGGCCTGTACCGTTACTACTTCTACCAGCACCGTCTGGAAGATGCCCTGGTGGTGGCCGAGCGGGCCATGCAGCTGGTGGCCCGACGCCTGGGCCTGCCCCTGGACTGGGCCCGGGTGGAGGAGCTGCATCTGGCGGCTGCGGCCCAGAGCTCTTTCGGCCTGTTGCGCTTTTACCTGCTGGCCCTGAAGGCCAGCTGCGTGGTGCTGTTGCGCCAGCACGCCATTGACGCCGCCCGGGCCCGGCTGCAGAAGCTGATGCGCCTGGACAGCCAGGACCAGCTGGGCGCGGCCAAGCTGCTCGAAGTGGTGGATGAATTCCGGCCCCGCCAGGAGGCGGAGCCGGCCCTGACCCTGATCGCCTGAGGAGGCCCCCTATGGATACCAACCTGACCCTGGACGAAGCCCTGGAAGAACTCGTGTCCGCCGAGGATTTCCTCGATTATTTCGGCGTGCCCTACGAGCCCACCGTGGTGCACGTGAATCGCCTGCACATCCTTCAGCGCTTCCACGACTACCTGAACCGCTACGCCAAGGAAATGCCCACCGACGACGGGGAGCGTAGCGCCATCTACAAACAGTGGCTGAGCCAGGCCTACGAGGACTTCGTCAAATCCGACGCCCTGACCGAGAAGGTCTTCGCCGTGTTCCAGAATGTGCCCACGGCGGACGGGGGCATGTCCTCCTTCGTCTCCCTGGACAAGGTGTTCCGCTCATGAGACCCCGCTGGCAGATCGACGACGAGGTGCGCGTCATCCGCAACGTGCGGGACGACGGCACCTTCCCCGGCGCCGACATGGGCGACCTGCTGGTCCGACGCGGCAGCATCGGGGTGATCCGGGACGTGGGCACTTTCCTCCAGGACCAGATCATCTACTCGGTGCATTTCTATGACGAGAACCGGATGGTGGGCTGCCGGGAAGAAGAGCTGATCCCCATCGACGAGGAATGGGTCCCCTCCCGCTTCGAGTTCCGGGAAAAGGTACGCAGCATCGCCTCCCTCAAGGTGGGCGACGAGATCCTGGTCCCGGCCGGGGCGCCCGGAGAAATCATCAAGGTGGTGCGGGACCATCCCAGCGGCCCCGCCTACCACGTCCATTTCGACAGCCTGCCCGGCCGCATCCTGCTGATCCCCGAACCCATGCTGGAAACCCGCACCCCCCTCCCCAACTGAAAAAAATGCTCGCCATGCAACCCTACCTGCAGCTCAAACTCTCCCTGGCACTGTTCAAGAAGGCGCCCCGCACCCTGGATGCCACGGAAAGTGCCCGGTTGGGCGAAGTGGTCAGCCGCCAGGCCCGCATGGAAGCTGCCATCCTCGCCAGCCCCGAAGCTCTGGGCGTGGTGGTGCCGGAAGCCACCCTGGCGACCCGCCTGGAAGAGATCAGGCAACGCTACCCGAGCCGGGAAGAGTTCCTCGCCGACATGGGCCAGAACGGCCTGAGCGAACCCGAACTGGAACAGGCCCTGGCCCGGGACCTGCGCATCGAGGCAGTACTGGAGCGGGTCTCGGCCCAGGCGCCCAGCCCCTCCGACGTGGAGGCGGAAATTTATTACCGGCTCCATCCCCAGGCCTTCAACCGCCCGGAAATGCGGCGCATCCGGCACATCCTGATCACCTTCGACGACGAAGCCCAGAAGCTGAAAGCCACGGAACTCCTGGAAACCTTGCGCCCCCAGCTGAAAACCGAGCAGGACTTCGGCGCCGCCGCCCTCAAGCATTCCCAGTGCCCCACGGCCATGGAGCAGGGTCTGATCGGCACCGTCAAAGCCGGCCAGCTGTTCCCGGAACTGGACCCCCAGGCCTTCAGTCTGGCCGAGGGGGAGGTTTCGCCACCCCTGGAATCTCCGGTGGGCCTGCACCTGCTGCGCTGCGACAGCATCCTGGCCGGCGAAACCCTGGATTTCCCGGAAGTCCGGGAACGGATCATCGCCCTGCTCCTGGAGCAGCGCCGCCAGACCTGCCAGCGGGCCTGGATCAAGGCCCTGCTGAAGCACTGATCCCGGCCCGCACCGGCAGAGGCAAGCAAAACGCCGGCCCTGAAAACAACAATGCCCCGGACCAGGTCCGGGGCATTGTTTTGCTGCCACAGCTGCCGCCGTAGCGGCAGCCGGGAAGATCAGCAGGAGTAGTACAGTTCGAATTCCACCGGGTGGGTGGTCATGCGGACCTTGTTCACTTCTTCCATCTTCAGGGCGATGAAGGCATCGATCCAGTCGTTGGAGAACACGCCACCACGGGTCAGGAACTCGCGGTCCTTGTCCAGGGCTGCCAGGGCTTCGTCCAGGCTGGCGCAGACGGTCGGGATCTTGGCGTCTTCCTCGGGGGGCAGGTCGTACAGATTCTTGTCAGCGGGATCGCCGGGGTGAATCTTGTTCTGGATGCCGTCCAGGCCAGCCATCAACAGTGCGGCGAAGCACAGGTAGGGGTTGGCGATGGGATCGGGGAAGCGGGTCTCGATACGACGGGCCTTGTCGGAAGCAACGTAGGGCACGCGGATGGAGGCGGAACGGTTCTTGGCGGAGTAGGCCAGCTTCACCGGAGCTTCGTAATGGGGCACCAGACGCTTGTAGGAGTTGGTGCCGGGGTTGGTGATGGCGTTCAGGGCCTTGGCATGCTTGATCACGCCGCCGATGTAGTACAGGGCGGTTTCGGACAGGCCGGCGTAGCCGTTGCCGGCGAACAGGTTCTTGCCATCCTTCCAGATGGACTGGTGCACGTGCATGCCGGAACCGTTGTCGCCCACGATGGGCTTGGGCATGAAGGTGGCGGTCTTGCCGTACTGGTGGGCCACGTTATGCACCACGTACTTCAGGACCTGGGTCAGGTCGGCGCGACGCACCAGGGTGCCGAACTTGGTACCGATTTCGTTCTGGCCGGCGGTGGCCACTTCGTGGTGATGCACTTCCACTTCGACGCCACACTGTTCCAGGGCCAGGCACATGGCAGCGCGGATGTCGTTGAAGGAATCGACGGGGGGCACGGGGAAGTAGCCGCCCTTGACGGTGGGACGGTGGCCGGTGTTGCCGCCCTCGACCTTTTCGCCGGAGGTCCAGGCAGCTTCTTCGGAGAAGATCTTCACGTAGGTGCCGGACATGTCGGTCTTCCACTCCACGGAGTCGAAGATGAAGAATTCGGGTTCGGGGCCGAAGAAGGCGGTATCACCGATGCCGGAGGACTTCAGGTAGGCTTCGGCGCGCTTGGCGATGGAGCGGGGGTCACGGTCGTAGCCGCGGCCGTCGGCGGGGTCCACCACGTCGCAGGAGATCACCAGGGTGGTTTCATCGAAGAAGGGGTCGATGAAGGCGGTGTCGGGGTCCGGCATCAGCAGCATGTCGGAAGCCTGAATACCCTTCCAGCCGGCGATGGAGGAACCGTCAAAAGCGTGGCCGCTCTCGAACTTGTCTTCATCCACGGCATGGGCGGGCACGCCCACGTGCTGTTCCTTGCCACGGGTATCGGTGAAACGGAAATCGACGAACTTGACGTCGTTTTCCTTCATCATCTTCAGAACGTCCTGAACAGTAGCCATATTGCAAAGTCTCCTAAACGGATACCGGCCTTGCCGGCAAGTGAGTACAAATTACGACAGACAGGCTACAGCAGGAAGCGTGCCAATCGTTTTCAAACAGTTTTCCATTGTGCCACAAGGGCAAAGGAAAAAGAGGCCCTGAAAGGCAGCACCAATACGGTGCAATACACCATATTGGGGCGCACCACATCGGTGCAGACAAAATATTTCCCCGACCCTGGCCTCCTCCCGCGATCCATCCGCCCCGGTTGGCCTGCGTTATACTGCAAGGCCTGATTTCACGCCCTGGAACCGTCATGGGAAAACTCACCGACCTCCTGCAACTGGCCCGGGAACGGGCCCAGGCCACCGGCCTTCCCTACGCTGGCGCCCTGACCCCGGCCGAAGCCCATCAGGTCTGGCAACTGGCGCCGGGCGCCAGGCTGGTGGATGTACGCACCCGCGCCGAATTGGATTGGGTGGGCCGCATACCCGATGCGGTGGAAATCGAATGGAACCAGTATCCAGGCGGCGTCCCCAACCCCCATTTCCTGACCCAGCTCAAGCGCCAGGTGGATCCCGAAGCCCTGGTGATGTTCATCTGTCGCAGCGGCCTCCGCTCCGACCACGCCGCCCGCAGCGCCACTGAAGCCGGCTACAACGCCTGCTACAACGTGCTGGAGGGTTTCGAAGGCGACAAGGATGCCCACGACCAGCGCAACCACCTGGGGGGCTGGCGCCACGCCGGCCTGCCCTGGTTCCAGAGCTGACCCCAACCTCCTCATGCCGGGCCAGCCCCGGCCACTTGCCCCGAATCATGACCCTGCCTCTGCCTTTTGACCCCTACAACCTGCTTTCCGACCAGGAGTGCCAGGAGCGCATCCGCGCTGCCCGCAGCAAACTGGGCCAGGAAGTGGTGCTGCTCTGCCACCACTACCAGCGCGCCGACGTGTACCAGCACGCGGACCTGACCGGCGACTCCCTCAAGCTCTCGCGTCTGGCCGCCCAGACCGACTCTCCCTACATCGTCTTCTGCGGCGTGCATTTCATGGCCGAGGTGGCGGACATCATGTCCAAGCCCGGCCAGACTGCCATCCTGCCCGACCTGGCGGCCGGCTGTTCCATGGCCGACATGGCCAACCTGGCCAAGGTGGAGCGCTGCTGGCGGGAGCTGGGGGAAGTGCTGGATGTGGAAAATGAATTCACCCCGGTCACCTACATCAACTCCGCCGCCGATCTGAAGGCCTTCTGCGGCGAGCACGGGGGCATCGTCTGCACTTCCAGCAACGCCGGCACCATCGCCAAGTGGGCCTTCGAGCAGCGCCCGAAGATACTGTTCTTCCCCGACCAGCACCTGGGCCGCTGGACCGGCCACAACATGGGCATTCCCCTGGAAGACATGCTGGTATGGGACCCGGACCGGGAGTACGGCGGCCTCACTCCCGAGCAGATCAGGAAGGCGAAGATCCTGCTCTGGAAGGGCCACTGCTCGGTGCACCAGATGTTCCAGAAACACCACATCGACGCCTTCCGGGCCCAGCACCCGGACGGCATCGTGATTGCCCACCCGGAGTGCAATTTCGAGGTCTGCGCCGCCTCCGACCATGTGGGCTCCACGGAACTGATCGTCAAGACCATCAAGGAGGCGCCGGCGGGCACCCGCTGGCTGGTGGGCACGGAACTCAATCTGGTGGACCGGCTCGCTCGGGAAGTGCTGCCCCAGGACAAGATCGTCCAGTTCATGGCCACCACCATCTGCATGTGCTCCACCATGCAGCGCATCGACCCCCAGCACCTGGCCTGGACCCTGGAAAACCTGGCGGCCGGCCAGGTGGTCAATCCCATCGCCGTGCCGCCCCACGAAGCAGAGCTGGCCCGGCTGGCCCTGGACCGGATGCTGGCCATTTCCTGACCGCCCCGGACCATGACCGAGCCGGCCCTGATACACCTGATCTACTGCAGCACCGCCACCCATGAAATGAGCCAGGCGGAACTGCTGGACCTGTTGCAGCAGAGCCGGAAGCTAAACGAACAGCTCAAGCTGACGGGGATGCTGCTCTACGGCGGCGGTGTATTCATGCAGGTGCTGGAAGGCATCCCTGCGGCCGTGGACATGGTCTATCAGAAAATCTGCCGGGACCCCCGCCACCATTCCCTGATCCTCCTGGAACGGGAGCCCGTCAGCGAACGCAGCTTCGCCGGGTGGAGCATGGGCTTTCACCATCTGGAAGCAGAGGCCGGGCAGCAGTTTGCCGGTGCCTTTGCCCTGAATGACGCCGGGCCCGACCTGGAAGACAAGGCCTGCCGCCCCGGACCGGCCCTGGACATCCTGCGCCAGTTCGCCCGCACCCAGCGCTAAACCATGCCCCCAGCCTCCCTGCACATTGCCACCTACAACATCCACAAGGGGTTTTCCCAGTTCAACCGGCGCATGATGGTGCACGAACTGCGGGAACGCCTGCGCAACTTGGCCCCGGACATCGTCTTCCTGCAGGAGGTCCAGGGCCTGCACATGGGCCATGCCCACCGCCATCCGGACTGGCCCCGGGATGCCCAGCACCGTTTCCTGGCCGAGGATGTCTGGCCGGCCACGGCCTACGGGGAGAACATGGTCTATGACCATGGCCACCATGGCAACGCCATCCTGTCCCGCTTTCCCATCCTGGACAGCCACAACCAGGATGTGACCCACCTGAAGTTCGAACGCCGGGGGCTGCTGCACTGTCGCATCGCCCTGCCCGACGGCCGCCCCCTGCACTGCGTCTGCGTGCACCTCTCCCTGTTTGGCCGCTCCCGGCGGCGGCAGATGGAGGAGCTGAGCAGCTATCTGGAGCAGATCGCCCCGCCGGGAACCCCTCTGGTGATTGCCGGCGACTTCAACGACTGGCGCAACCGGGCAGCCGCTCACCTGGCCGAGCGCCTGGGCCTGGAAGAAGTGTTCGGCCAGCGCCCGGTGCGCAGCTTCCCCGCCGCCCTGCCCCTGTTCCGCCTGGACCGCATCTACGTGCGGGGCCTCCAGGTCCGGGAGGCCCAGGTCCATTTCGGGCCGCCCTGGTCCGCCCTCTCCGACCACGCGGCCCTGTCGGCCCGGCTCCTCTACGATGCCTGAGTTCCTGCCCGGCAACTCCGTCACCCTGCTCAATTCGGGCCAGGAGTATTTCCCTGCCCTGCTCCAGGCCATAGACCAGGCCCACCGGGAAATCTTCCTGGAAAGCTACATCTTCGCCGATGACTGCATCGGCCAGGCCGTCGCCGCAGCCCTGGCCCGGGCCGCCCGGCGCCAGGTGGCGGTGCGGGTGCTGGTGGACGGCTTCGGCGCCCGGGACTTCCCCGAGACCTTCGGCCCCCTGCTCCAGGCGGCCGGGGTCCAGTACCTGATCTACCGCCAGGAAGTGGCCCGCTTCCGCCTGCGCCGGCACCGCCTGCGCCGCCTGCACCGCAAGCTGGTGGTCATCGACGGCCGGGTCGCCTTCGTGGGGGGTATCAACATCGTCGATGACAACAACGCCCCGGCGGCCCTGCGGCCCCGCTACGATTACTCGGTGCGGGTGGAAGGTCCCCTGCTGGTGCCGATCCGCCAGGCTGTCCGGCGCATGTGGGAAAACGTGGCCTGGGCCAGCTTCAAGCGGCGCTACCGCCTGCCCGATCACGACCCCTGCCCCGGCTGCCCGGAAAGCAGCGGCGAGCAGCGGGCCGCCTTCCTGCTGCGCGACAACATCCGCCACCGCAACGCCATCGCCAACGCCTACCTGGAGGCCATCCACGGGGCCCGGGAGTCGGTCTGCATCGCCAATGCCTATTTCCTGCCCGGCTTCCGCTTCCGCCATGCCCTGCGTGCCGCCGTGCAGCGGGGCATCCGGGTCACCATCCTGCTCCAGGGTCAGACCGACCACCCGCTGCTGCAATACGCCACCCAGGCCCTGTACGGCGCCCTGCTGGAAGAAGGCATCCGCATCTTCGAATACCGTAAGAGCTTCCTGCACGCCAAGGTAGCGGTGGTGGATGGTCATTGGGCCACGGTGGGCTCCTCCAACATCGACCCTTTCAGCCTGCTGCTGGCCAAGGAAAGCAACGTGGTGGTGGACGATCCCGGTTTTGCCCGGGAACTGAGCCAGAGCCTGGAGGCCGCCATGGCCGAGGGGGCCACGGAACTCACGGCCGGGGACCTGGAGCGACTACCCCTGCACTCACGCCTGCTGCGCTGGCTCAGCTACGGCCTGGTGCGCCTGTTCGTGGGCGCGGCCGGCTACGGCCCCCGCCACTGGCGGGGCGAACAGCATTGAAGCGGTAGCAAATCGGGCCCGCCAAGGTAGAATCCCCCTCACCAAAGACATAAGACCCGAGGCTTACCATGGCAACCTGGGGATTCGGCCTGCGCGCCAAGTCCATGCTGGCCCTCCTGCTCGCCTGCCTGCTCGCCCTGGTTCCGGCCGGGCTGATCGGCTGGCAGGTGCTGGACAGCGTGCGCAACCATTTCGGCGAAGCCTATGCGCGCAACCTCACTCTCCTGAAGCGCCAGAGCATCCTCGCCCCCATCTCCCGGGACCTGGCCCTGGCCCTGCGCCAGGCGGATTCGGAAGTGACCCGCCAATGGCTGCGGGACGAGCAGGACCCCGACAAACGGGCCCTGTTCTTCAAGGAGGCAGAAGGTTATCGCAAGGACTTCCGCAGCCATTCCTACTTCCTCGCCAGCGCCGCCGGTCTGGGCTTCTATTTCAACGATGACAAGAAGGGGGTCAGCGACCAGCCCCGTCATCTGCTCAGCCCGGACCAGGAAGGCGACTCCTGGTT
The DNA here is from genome assembly GCF_000429665.1 of Azovibrio restrictus DSM 23866. Lineage (GTDB taxonomy): Bacteria > Pseudomonadota > Gammaproteobacteria > Burkholderiales > Rhodocyclaceae > Azovibrio > Azovibrio restrictus. The sequence goes on along the minus strand of NZ_AUCH01000015.1, from coordinate 101,172 downwards.
CTTCAGCACCCTCAGGCAGAGCGAACCCTACAACATCAACGTCAATGACGATGTCCACCTGAAGATCACCCAGGTCTGGCTCAATGTGCTGATCCGCGATGGCGACCGGGTGCTCGGGGTATCCGGCACCGGCCTCGACCTGACCGCCTTCCTGCAGGAGTTCATCAACACCGGGGAAGCCGGGGTCACGCCGATGATCGTTACCCGCAGCGGCGCCATCCAGGCCCACCCGGACCCGGCCCTGATCGCCATCAACCAGGCAGCCAGCACGGCCAGCCAGGCCCAGACCCTGGCCGGCCAGCTGCAGCAGCCCCACGAACAGGCGGCCCTGGCCGCCGCCCTGGCCCGGGCCGAAACCCAGCCGGCAGAAGTCGCCACCCTGCGGGTGCATCTGGATGGCAAGGAACAGCTGCTGGCCCTGGCCTACCTGCCGGAGCTCAAGTGGCACGTGGTCACCGCCGTGGACCTCAAGGCGGCCCGGGTCCTGGACCAGGGCTGGCTCAACACCGCCGTGGGAGCCCTGGTGCTGTTGCTGGGCATCCTGCTGCTGGCCTTCGCCTACGCCGTGGAACGGCTGGTGCTGCGGCCCCTGAAGAAACTGCAGCAATCCGCCTCGGCCCTGGCCGGGGGCAATTTCGACGTGTCCCTGCCGCCCCCCAGCCGGGACGAACTGGGAGATCTGAGCCAGGCCTTCGGCATCATGGCCACCCGGATCCGCAACAACACCGAGGAGCTGGAAGCCCAGGTCCTGGCCCGGACCCAGGCCCTGGAAACCGCCAACCAGGACATGCGGCGGGCCCACAAACAGATCAACGACTCCATCGACTATGCCAGCCTGATCCAGCGGGCCATCCTGCCCAAGCAGCAGCTCGACCAGCTGCTCGGCCCGCACCACTTCGTCCTGTGGCGTCCCCGGGACGTGGTGGGCGGCGATTTCTACGTCTTCCGCAGCGAAGGCGAGCGCTACATGGTGGGGGTGGTGGATTGCGCCGGCCACGGGGTGCCCGGGGCCCTGATGACCATGCTGGCCCGGGCCGCCCTGGATCACGCCATGACTCAGGAAGGCATCGCCGCCCCGGCGGCCATCCTGACCCAGACCGATGCCACCATGCGCGCCATGCTGCAGCACTGCGAGCTGCCCCGGGCCATCGCCACCAACATGGATGCGGGTCTGGTCTATGTGGATAGGGAGCGGGGGCTGCTGCGCTTTGCCGGCGCCAAGATCGGCCTCTACTGGAGCGACGGCCAGGAGGTGGGCGAAATCAAGGGCGGCCGGCGAGCCATCGGCGACCGGCGCATGGGCAGCTACAGGGATACGGAATTGCAGATGCAACCGGGCACCACCTACTACCTGGCCACTGACGGCTTCCTGGACCAGGCCGGCGGCGAACTGGGCTACGGCTACGGCAACACCCGCTTCGCCCAGCTGCTCCTCGCCCATGCCCGCCTGCCCATGGCCGAACAGGCCGATGCCCTGGATCAGGCCCTGGAAAGCTATCGCGGCGAGTATCCACAGCGGGACGACATCACGATACTATCCTTCCGTTTCGAGTGATCGGGAAAGCCATGGAAACCATAGACCTCTTCAGCCTGCGCGCCCATTTCAACCAAAGCCGCATCCTGCTCTGCTTCAATGGCCCCATTTCCCGCAGCCTGATCGAGGAAATCGGCAACGCCCTGAAGAACTACCTGCAGGCCGACAATGCCCAGCCCTCGGCCGCCATGGACGTCTTCAGCGTCTACGTGGAAATGACCCAGAACATCCGCCACTATGCCCAGGCCCAGGGCTACGGCGAACAGGACAGCTCCGCCACCGTGGTGGTGGCCCGGAATGAGGAAGGACACTACCTGGTCCAGGCCGGCAACCTGGTGGAACAAGCCGACGGGACAGCCTTGCTGGAACGGATCGGCAATCTGGCCGGGCTGGACAAGGCGGAACTAAAGGCCGCCTACAAGGCCCAACTGCGCCAGCCCCGGGACGAAAACGCGGTCAGTGGCGCCGGGCTGGGCCTCATCGACGTGGCCCGCAAGTCCACTCAGCCCCTGAGTGCCAGCCTCTCCCATGTGGGCGACGGCCGCGCCTTTTTCAGCCTGCGGGCCGTGATCTAAGAGCAACAGGACCAACGATGAACGATCTGAACATCCCGGGCAGCCAGTCTACGCCCCAAATCAACAGCGACGGGAGCCAGGGCCTGCTCACCATGCAGGGGGACTCCTACCCGGAGAACTCCTTTGAGTTCTTCGGCCCCGTGATCGCCTGGATCGAGACCTACCTGCGCGACAGCCAGGCCCCCCTGCGCCTGGAACTGCGCCTGGTGTACATGAACACCAGCTCCGTGAAAGCCATGATGGACATCTTCGACCTGCTCGAGGAAGCCCACGGCCGGGGCCGCCAGGTGAGCGTGGACTGGTTCTACGACCCGCGCAACGAACGGGTCCTGGACCTGGCCGACGAATTCCGGGAAGACTGCACCTTCCCCTTCCTGATCGCCCCCGACAGCCCGTTCAAATGAACATGCCGCTCTTGGCCCCCTCGGAACAGGAACTGCTGCGCCAGGTGGAAACCCTGCTGGCCCAGGAACGCTACCAGGAGCATCCCCTGCGGGACGCCCTGGCCCGCCTGTTCGAGTACAGCGAGGGGCAGCGGGAGCGGCTCGAACGACTGATCAAGATTTCCGATGGCTACCACAGCATCTCCCGCAGCCACAGCCAGACCCTGGCCGAGCAGTACGACCGGCAGCTGCGCCGCCTGGAAAAGCTGGCGCGGATCTCGGACCGCTACCAGAACAGCCTGCGGGAACTGAGCGAAGCCCTCAAGGATGCCGCCCTGCGGGACCCCCTTACCGGCCTGGGCAACCGCCGCTTCCTCATGGAGCGGATCAAGGAGGAAACCGAGCGGGCCAACCGCAAGCAGGCCGCCTACAGCCTGGGCATCCTGGACGTGGACCACTTCAAGGCCATCAACGACCAGTTCGGCCACGAGACCGGGGACAAGGTCCTGTGCGAAATCGGCCTGGCCATTCAGGACGCCCTGCGGGAATACGACCTTTGCGGCCGCTGGGGCGGAGAGGAATTCCTCATCATGCTGCCGGAAACCCCCGTGGAATTTGCCCGCCAGGTGGCGGAACGGGTCTGCCAGGGCATCAAGGAAGTCCGCGTCGCCCTGCACCAGGAAGGTTGCACGCCACCCATCTCGGCCAGCCTGGGCCTGACCCAGTACCGCTTCGGCGAGAGTTTTTCGGAAGCCCTGAACCGGGCCGATACCGCCCTGCTGCAGGCCAAGGCCGCCGGGCGCGACCGCCTGGAAGTGGCCTGAGCGCCTCAGGCTGGCGGCCAGACCCGCCCCCGGCCAGGGGCAATGGCAGCAAACTGCCAGTGGCGCCGGGCCCAGGCCCAGACCTCCGCCACAGTAGCCCGAGCCAGTTCATCCGGGGGCGCCTGCCCCAGGAACCTCAGGGCCTCCACCAGGTTCGCCGCCGCCCGGGCAACCTCCAGGGCCGGCGCCCGGGTCTGCTTGGAGAGCTTTTCCCCAGCCCCGTTGGTGGCCACCGGCAGATGGGCGTAGACCGGCCGGGGATAACCGAGCTGCTGCTGCAGGAACAGCTGGCGCGGCGTGGAATCCAGCAAATCGGCGCCCCGCACCACCTGGTTGATGCCCTGAAAAGCGTCGTCCACCACCACCGCCAGCTGATAGGCAAACTGCCCGTCCGCCCGGAACAGGACGAAATCCCCCACATCCCTGGCCAGGTCCTGGGACTGGCGCCCCTGAATACGATCCTCGAAACTCACCCGCTCAGAGTCCACCTGCAGGCGCCAGGCCCGGGGGCTGCGCCCAGGGGGCAGGCCGGCACGGCAGCTGCCCGGATAGAGTAGCCCCCCATCCAGGGCCGGCCGTGAGCTGGCCGCCGCGATTTCCTTGCGGGAACAGGCGCAGGGATACGCCTTGCCTTCGGCCAGCAACTGCTCCAGGGCCGCCTGGTAGGCCTCCAGTCGGGTGCTCTGCCACAGCACCGGCCCATCCCAGGCAAAGCCGTGGGCTTCCAGGCAGGTCAGGATGGCTTCGGCCGCCCCGGGCACATTGCGGGGTGCGTCCACATCCTCCATGCGCAGCAACCACGCCCCGCCCTGGCTGCGTGCATCCAGACAGGAGGCCAGGGCGGCCACCAGGGAACCGAAATGCAAGGGACCGGTGGGACTGGGGGCAAATCGCCCCCGGTAGTTCGATGCAGGCAAGGGAGAATTCATGGGCGACAGTTTACCGGCATCCCGCCCATACGGCGGCTCCCCGGCCACAGGGAGCCGCCTGGAAGAAGAGCTAGCGGACCTTGAAGGTGGCCGACGGCTCTTCCGGAGCCGGGCTGCCGGGTTGCGGCTTGACCGCCCCCCCGGGGGTCTTGGGAGGGGTGGGCGGCGCCGGAACCGGCTGCACCGGATAGGGGGTGGACGGTGTCGGCAGGGGCTTCACCGGAGGGCAGCGACCATCCTTGCAGCCGGGCTGAGGGGGCAGGGGTTGTACCGGCACGGGACGGACGACCACCCCGCCGCCCCGGGGTTCGGGCAGGACGGCCCCGTGGCAGAGGGCGACGGCCCGGGCCCGCTCGGCGGCCGAAATGTCCTGGGCGTCCACGGCCTTGATGCACTCCTGCACCCCGGCCCGGTCCACCTGGCGGCCCTGCTGGCTGGCGCCGGCACTCTGACAGCCGGCAATGAGCTCGGCCTTGAGGGCGTCGGCCACCTCGCGCCGCTGTATGTCATCAACACAGGCCTTGATGGCCTCCCCGGCCCGGCGCGCCTCGTCGGCCTGGCTCTGTTTCGTTGCCTGCTGGGCCTCCTGGGCCTGGCGGGCCCGCAGGGCTTCCAGATCCTTGAGGCGCTGCTGGTGGGCCTGGCGGGCGGCCTGCTGCTGGGCCTCGGTGATGACTTCCGGCTGCACGACGCTCTCCACCCGGGAATTGCTCGGACAGGGAGAAGCCGAAATCACCACCCCCCCTTCGGGAGACTTGCATTTGTAGGCCTGCCCATGGGCCAGGGACGAAACACCGAGGATCAGCAGGGGCGCCAGCCGCGCCCACCAGGATAGCTTTCCGTTCACATCGACTCCTGCTTGATTTTCACGCACAGCCGTTAATGTAGTGCAGCCCATGACGAGCGCAAAACTGTTACTTCCTCAGCTTTCCTCGAACACGGGCGCACCAAGCTCGGTCAGCCGACGCTCCAGACGCCGGACGTCCACGCCCAGGGAAGGCAGCAGGGCGAGGGCCCGCTGCCAGACGCTGATCACCTTGCCGCCCGTCTCCCCATCCTGGCCATCCAGCTCCAGCAAGGCCTCCAGGAAATCCCCGGGCGCCGCCAGCGGCCCGTTTTCCTCCAGGCTCAGCAAGGTCATCCAGGCCGCCCCCAGGTGTTCCCGCTTCTTGCTCCAGTTGCCCCGGGTGGCCTGGGTATAAAGCTCGAAGAAACCCAGGGTCTCCGGGGCTGCCGCGCCCAGGAGCTGGGCCAGCTTGTGCTGGCTGTTCTCCAGGGCCAGCAGCAGCCGGGCCCGGGCCGCATCCAGGGGCATCTCCTGACGCTCCTCCTGGAAAGCCCGGCGGATGTCCGCCAGCCACTGACGCGCCTGCTCGGCGGACTCCGGTTCCGCCTCCGCAGGCAGGGGACTCCGGTAACGCAACAAGCCCAGGCGCTCCAGGGCCCGGTAGAACCCGAACAGCCCCGCCTTGGGGGAGAGGTAGCCGCTCCCCAGGGGTTCGCCGAAACAGACCGTATGGGGCCGCGCTTCATTGGCCAGGATGTAGTGTTCGGCCTGCAGGCGGCCATCCGGATAACGGCTCAGGCAAAGCTCGTAATCATGGCCATGGCCCACATGCAGGCCGATGGACTGACGACCATCCTGGTAGCGGTAGGCATAGGCATAACAGGCTTCGTCCCGGGACCGGGTATCCAGCCCATCCTTCAAGCGCGGACTGGCAAAAACCCAGTCGAACAGGCGCCGGGCTTCCTCCTCTTGCAGATCGTCCCCGGCACGCTCCAGCCGCTGCGGATCAAACACGCACTGTCCGGCCAGCATGTGCTGGAGCAGGGCGGAATGATCGGGAAAGTACAGGTCCCCCCACCAGGGCGAAGGATCGCAGAGGGCGGGCGCCAGCACATCCTGGGAGTGACAGGTGCCGGGGAAGAGATCCAGACGGCGCTGGGTAGTTCCGTCGGCTTCGGCAAAGCGGTTGAAACTCTGGATGCTGTCGTCGGCGATGATGGCCTCCGCCCGCAGCACGTCGCAACGGATGGGGAAGTCCTGGGAGATCAGCAGACGGGTCTCCAGGGTGCCGGCCACGGTGAGGGCGCCGTGATTGTAGAAACCATACAGGGTCTCGGCCTGCACCCCTCCGGCCACATGGACATCGCCCCCAGTCAAGTAGAGGTTCCGGGCCTTGAGATCCCCCATCACCACCAGCATGGGCGAGTAATCCGGCTCGTAGCCGGCCAGATGGGAGTCCAGCTCCAGATTACCCAGGAACAGGTAGCCCGCCACCGGCACTTCGCCCACCCGGGAAACGAGCTCCAGACAGGGCAGCCGGGCATCTGCCTCCATCACCAGCAGCAGGCCCTCCCGATCCCAGGGCGTACAGGTCGCGGGCTCGCCGGCGAAGCTCAGCTGATCCAGTACCCGGGCCCAGGCCTCCTGGGGCGCCACGGCAAAACGGGCCGAGGGAACATCCTCCGGCGCCTCGCCTTCCCGGGCCTCGCGCAGGGGCACATCCAGTGCATCGGGCAGGGATGCCAGCCGCCGTCGGGCCTCAGCCCCCTGGGATGCCTGTCCCTGCTGCAGCAGCTCTTCTGCCATGGCAAAGCACTGCAACATCGCCGGATAGAGGGGATACATGCCGCTCGCCTCGAAGGTGGTGAGATCGGGGCCCTGGTCCGGCTGGAAGCGCAGGTCAAGGGAGCCGTCCGCCTCCAGAATGAAGTGCAGCACGCAGAAATCGGGCAGCCCCTCCTCATCGAGTTCCCGGCTGCCGCGCCAGCCCACCGCCAGGCGGGATTCACCCTCCTTCGCCTGGCGCAGGATCAGATAATGGCCATTGAAATGTATCCCCTCCCCGATCCTGGCCAGACCCGTCCGGGTGCAGGGCAGATCCAGCAAGGCTTGCAGACGGGCGGGCGTGATCTCCCGCCGGATGCGGGGCAACAGCGCTTCGGCCTCGGCCAGCCGGGGCAACCACTGCTGCCAGAGGGCCTGGAACCGGGCCGGCTCATCCCCGGACGGAACCCGCCAGCGACGGGGCCCCTCCCCCCGCTCCGCCAGACGCAGGCGCAGGCGGGGCGCAGCCGGCCTGCGGCTCAGGCGTTGCCAGAAGGAGGCCGGGTATTCCAGCCCCAGCTCATACACCTGGGTGTCGTCGAACAGGGTCAGCCCCTGCAGTTTCTTCCCCTGACTGATGATGCAGGCGCTGCGGGAAAAGGGATCCCGCAGCAGGAAATCACCATGGGCATCCCGCGCTTCCAGCAAGGGCGTTTCCAGCAGTTTTTCCAGATTGGCCGCGTGCAAGGTCCCGTCCCCCAGGCGGGCCGGTGGCGCCGGAACCGCCTCGCCTTGCAGCAGGGGCAGGCCGGCCCGGCTGCGGCTCAACAGGGCGGCGTGGTCCAGCCAGTTGGCGAGCCGCAGCCAGCCGTCGGGGAAGCCCGCCTCCGGCCCGGGACGGTGCAGCACCTCGGGCACGAAGACCGGCGCCAGGGTCGCCATGGACAAGGCGGGGGGCAGCAGCCCCTCCCGGTGATCATCCCAATGCCGCCCCGTCATGCCGCCCTGCAACGCCAGCTCATACTGTTCCAGGCAGATCCACATGGCGGCCCGAGCCGGGCCGCACACCACCAGCCGGCCATGGATATCCTGGCCCAGGACCAGTTGCTCCACCTGCAGCCGCCCGCCCACCCATACCTCGTCGTCCCGGAGCAACAGGCTGTGGGCCTGCAGGTCCCCGAGCACCACCAGAGCGCTGCCGTCATCCCCGGACTCCTGCCAGACGGGCCCCTCCACCACCAGGGACCCGGTGACCAGCACCAGTAGCCCGTTCCCCTGGGATGGCCCCAGGCAGAGCTCCGGCAACCGGGCATCCCCTTCGTGAACCACCACCGGGCGCCCGGCCAACTCCTCCGCATGGCGGAGCAGGGCGAAGCCGGCCGGCAAAAGACCAAGGACATCAGCGAAAGTACGCAAAGGGGGAGAAGGCATGGACGGGCTTCCAGCGGGCGAAAAGGAAACGCATCATGCCACAAGCATTATTTCTATGTTACCCCTGTAGACCTACCTGCGAAACGGGGATTCAAGCATTCAGAACAATCACAAGAAAATATCCACGAAATACCACCTTATTTAGGTCACTACCCAGGCATGATAAATCACGCATTCATCACAGCACCACCCCAGAGAAAGGCAAAAAACCCAAACCCTATTCGCTTATCTTGCCAGCCCGATGACAGGAACAGCTTGCCGCCCCATGGCTCAGCTTATTTCTCCGAGTACGCGACACCTCTGCGGCTCAACCAAATTTCTAAGGATGAAACATTAATCCTGATCCGCTTTCCGATGCCTGGCCCCGCCTGAAACTTGCTCAGGTACAAATTTCAGGCGGCAACCATACCGTTAACACGGGATTAACCAGGAGTCATACGTTAAAGCGAAAGATGGCCTCAGAAGTGCCATTTTTACTGGGTCTCAGTCCGGTCTTGCTCATTTCGTAGTCACCTCCGTATACATTTTTTGCGAGCATCCCCATGTGGGTGGCATCACCCGTCTTCACTTGGTCTGACCCGCCAAGAGGTCGAGCACGTCGGCCTCCAGGATCGCTCCCAGCTTGCACAGGACCAGCAGGGACGGGTTGCCCACAGCGCGCTCGATCTGACTCACATAGGTGCGATCCACATCCGCGCTCAGGGCGAGCGCCTCCTGCGACAAGCCACGCCTGCCCCGGAAGTCTTTCATGTTGCGCGCCAAGTCCTGACGCACTTGCTCGTAGTCTCGTCCCATCAACGCCGAGCATGGGCGCCATGAGACCTTTAATCCACGGACTATATTCGACAATGTCGAATATAGTCTTCATAATCGGCTCAACTTGAGATCATGGGGAGCTGATGGATGAGTGGAGTCTGCTTTCGGATGCTGGCCGGGCTGGCCGTTGTGATGACCGTGACCGGCTGTGTCGCGACACAGCCGCAGGCTGACGGCTCGACCAAGGTTCATCTCTCCTTGGGTGGCGTGTCGAAGGCCAGCCAAGGTAACGTGGCACCGCCTCCTACTACCGAGACTCGCCCAGCCGTCGTTGCCAATCAATCCAAGCCAGACCAAAGCGCGCCGCCCGGCGCTCCTGGCATCCGTGCAACAGCACTGGCAGGCGTCTTCAGCAAGCATTCCTACGACGGAACGCCCAAGACCTACTTCCCCCGCGTGGCTGTCACGGTCACGGACTGGTCCCGCAGTGACTGCTGGATCGGCACCGCCACCATTTGGAGGAGCAAGACCAAGTCCGAAGCTGTGCCCGCCTTCTCTGTGTGCTGGGGACAGTCGGTGGGGTACGCGGTCAACAACGCCGCGAACCTGCACCTCTTCATGCAGCAGATGGCGGTCGAGCACAGTGGCAATGTCCGCACCGTTGGCCCCAAGCCGCCCATGCTGGCCATCCCCGACCGGCAGCCGATCAGCGAGCGGCAGCAACTCGTCTTCCAGGGGTTTGTCCAGCAGCTGGTGCTAGACACCGGATGGCAGCCGGGCGCACCGACCAATCTCTGGTTGGTAGGGTATGACGCCAACGCGGTCATCAAGCCAACCGTGCCTCCTGCCTCCAGCAACGGAGCGTCGGAGCCCGTGGACGCCAAGACCAAGGCGCAGCTCGAACAGGCGCTGAGCTGCGCTGTCATCGGTCCACGATTTGAACTGGCTGAGTCGCTGCTCAAGCAGTCGGGATGGAATCCCGATCAAGGCGTCACGCCGGTCACGCTCGCCGAGCCCGTCAAGGTCTATGGGTTCAGCGTCCGCAAGGTGGCGGTGTCACGTGACGGGGGTGAGCAGACCTACCGCAGCTACTTGGCTGGCACCTCGGTCCAGCAGCTCGCGAAATCAGCTTCGCTGAGATTGGGCAAGGATGGCAAGACCTATGGCCGTTTGACCAAAGTGGGCGTGTTGTCGGCGGGCATGGAGGGCGGCGAGGCCACGCTGACCTGTACCGTCAACACCGAAGGTTCGGAGGGCTGACCATGGCAATGCAATGTCCGAGCTGCGGCAGCACTCATATCCAGCCGATGGCCGTTGTGCATGCGGGCGGCACACAGCATTTCCACGCTACACACACGGCGGTGACCTCTGACGGGCAGTTTGTTCAAGGTAGCAGCCAGGGCCACCAGTTAACGGCGTTAGCCCAGCATTGCGCGCCGCCAGCTCCTCCGTCACCCTTGCCGTTCATCATTGCGTTTGGGCTGGGTGGAGCGACCGTCTATCACGCGGCCACAGTGTGCGACCTTTTCGAGCGGGGTTGCCGGGTCGGCATGTCCTTCTGGGCGCTGCTCATCTACAACTGGAAGCAAGCTGCAGTCGGGATTGGAGTCATCGCGCTGGGCTGGCTGCTGATGAAGGGCTGGCACGCCCAGGCTAAGGCCTACAGCGCGGCCAAGCGCCAGTGGCAGAGCACGTGGTTTTGCCATACGTGCGGGCAGGCACATCTCAGAAACTGATCGGCACCCGCCCGTTATCGTAGTTACCGTAATTACGATAACGGGTGCATGGACTACCGCTGGACAGTCAAGCCAGCGGTGAAACCGATGCTACGTTTCCCACCGTCCGAGACCAGCTGTAGGTCCTTGGGTTGGATGTGATCGCGCTGATCCCGTGCTGCATGCCCCAGCGCCCGTCGCAAGGCCAGGCCCAGGCTTCGCGGAGGCAGGTGTTTCAGCTTCACCAGCACGGCCTCGTCGAGAGAGGGTACGAAGGCAGAGCCCCAGCTTGCTTCTGCCCGCATCCGTCCGTAGATGTTCTGGGCGATGCGTGCAACCTGATCAGGTGTAGGCGCATGGACATGCTGCACCGTGAGCCGCGACAGCAATGGGCTTGGGATGCCCTCCACACTGTTTGCCGTCGCAATCCAGTTCACGTGGCTGGCGTCGATGGTGAAATCACGGATAGAGAGGTCCGTAAAGGACCGTGCGCTGCGGGGCTCAAGAAGGGTGTACAGCGCCGCCAATGGGTCGTACTGGCGCACCTGCTCGGTCTTGTCCAGCTCATCCAACACCACCACGGGGTTGGCCTTTGGCTGGTAGGCAAGCAGTTCGAACAGGAGGCCCGGCTCGGAATTGCTCCAGAAGGCTTCTGACCCAGCCAGCGGCGAACCGGATTGGGCGCTCGCCATGTCGAACACACGGAAGGGCAAGGCCAGCCTCTCCGCCAGCCATCGGGCTGCTTCTGTTTTGCCGATGCCCGCAGGCCCGACCAGCAGTAGCGGCGACCACGCAACGCGGCCATCGCCCATCGCACTGAGGGCAAAGTGATCGTGCAGCATCTCGGCCAGCTCGCTGAAGTTCGGGAAGACTTGGGTGAACTCTTCGATCAGAACGTCCCACTCGTCGGGCAGCATGCCGAGCGTGCGCCGCTCATGGCCGGCCGCCCGGATGCGCTCCGCAATCTGCTGGGCACGCTTGAACTTTTCGTCTGCCTTTGCGCGATGGCGGTCAACAAATTGCTTGAGGCCGGAAGCGTCCAGAAAGGTGATCAACGGCGCGTGCTTGTCGTCAATCGTAGTGCCGCTGCTATCGCGTGCGGGGACAGCGCTGTCGGGCAGTTCTCTCTTGGCGGCTTCGGTGCGAGTGGGGGCATCGCTATCAGTAGTGCTGCTCGCACGCTCAGCATCCGCCAACTCCAAGGCCTTCGCAGTCCTCTTGAAACGCTGGATGTCCTCTGCGAACAGTCCAACCACTTGCGCGTGTGCGGCGCACCGAGCGCCTTGCGGAGCATTGGCATCGCCACCGAAAACCGGAGCACCGCACACAGGGCAGCACTGCTGGGCGGCGTGCCGAGCCTGTTCCACCACGTCGAGTAAGGCGCGCTCGCGCTGGATGCTGGCATCAGAAACCTCGACTCGAACAGCCAGCTTCTCCCTGGCGGCAGTGACACAGAACAGCGGACGACGCTGGTAGTCACTGCGATGCATCAACCGCTCGCATTGATCGATCAACTCGGCGACCACGGCAAGATGGCCTGGGGCGGGCTGAAACACCTGCTTCTCCAGCCAAGGATGAAGTCGCTTCAGCTCTCCAACAGCCTCTTGGTACTCTTGGCGTCGCATGGGGCGGTACTTTTGTTGCGGGTCGGACATGGCACTCTCCAGCTAACTATAAATTACTATAAAGCCCCGAACAGGGCGTGCCAAGTCTTGGCTGGACAAACGTCACCTTGTTATAGTGATTTACTGTTAAAACAATGTAGGTGCCGTATGCTGACGCTTCAGGCCGAACAACTGCGTGCTATAGCAGCCGCACTCATGCACCTGCGCGGAGATACGCTGAACTCGGTAGGTGCGGCCACTGGTATTCGTTCAGCAAATCTCTCCGTTTGGCTACGGGGTAAGGAGCAAGTCATCTCGGCTCCGAGAGTGGCTGCGTTGCTCTACCACCTGGGCATCGAAGGGCAACATCTACGAGCAGACATGCTTCACAGGTGGCGTGACTTTGGCGCTTTGAATGATCTAAAGCAGGTGCTGAAGGCTCTCGTCAGAGCCGAAGCAGCCGTCCTGTACCAGGATTGCCAGCCGGGCCTCACCAAGACGCGGTTTTTGCAGATCGGCGAAACGCTCATTCGTGTCGAGTTGACACCAGGCATTGCTGCAGCAAGTGACTTGGTCGATCTAATCCAACCGCGTCGGGTGATCACGCTGCCAGAACCGCTTTCCTCTCTTCCCATAGATCAACTGCCAGCAACGCGTGAGGCCTTGTTGACCTTGGCGGAGCAAGCAGCATGTGAAATTGGGGATGACGAGTTACTGGATGGCTTGCTGTTTCGACTGAGCAATACCGATGCAACGACGGTTGCAACAAACAGCAGCGCAAGAGGTGGATGGCAAAAATTGGAGCAGGCACTTCGCTCTGCAATTCGTCTTGGAGTTGATCCGACAACCATTGCGGCATGGATTGAGAACGGGAAAGTCGCGGCACGGCGAGACTAGATGTTGCTTATTCACAACAGGTGAATAATTTTTTCATCAGATCCGACTTTGCGTCCCGCCATTTGCGCGGGTGGCGTAAGCCATTGTCAAATAAAGAACTTTTTAAGATCGAAAAATGACGATGCATTTTTTTGATGTTTGAGTCAGTTTCGCGAGTTTGGCATCTCATTCCCGATGGGATTGATGGGCAATCCGAACTTCGCTCTTTTCTTCTATCGCCCAGCCACTTCAATTCGTCGCTCAGAAGAAGTGCAGTCATTCGTTGGGCCTGCTGAACTCCAGCATTCAAGGCGGCGTCGCTGTTAGAAATATCGCATCTCGATCTTCTGACAAGGCATGCAAATTCTTGTTATTGGCATCCATTTGCTGCCAACTGCCGGCAAATTGCCCTTGTCGACATTCCCGCCTGCATGGATCAAGAATTCGCTCATTGCATGTAACAAAGAGAGCGAACCCATGACTGCACGCATCCTTCGATACTCCGATCTCGAAACCCAACTGGGCATGAACCGCGTCACCATCTGGCGCAGGACGAGAACAGACCCAACTTTTCCACGCCCGATTCGATTGGGTAACTCTGGCTCTCGCAATGCAGCCATTGGTTTTTTGGCCGAGGAGGTCGAGGCTTGGATCGCCCTGCAAGCCGCTACTGCACGGGTGGACCGCTGATCATGAAGGTCCGTGGAGACGCCCATGAACGCCTCTCAGTTGCTGATCGTTCGGCGTCGGCACACGGGGAATTTCACTCAAATCCCGAATGCTTTGATTCGCAATGACGAACTTAGCTCGAAATCTCTTGGGGTGATTGTTCATCTCCTGTCACTCCCACCAGGGTTTCGTATCAGCATCGAATTTCTTTGCAAAGCGCGCAATGAAGGGGAAACGGCAATGCGCAGTGCGATCCAACAGCTTGAGCGGTTGAACTACATGCGAATCGTCCGCGACCGTTCGGCATCGGGGCGATTCATTCAATCGAGATGGATTGTCAGTGATGAGCCGATTGTGGACTGGGCTCCACACCTTGAAAACCCACATGTGGAAGAGCCAGTTCTTGATCGCCCAGTTCAGGGCGACCAAGGGGCTACAAACACTGTATTTGTAGAAACATTGGATTCATCAAAAACAACTACCGGGCCAGAGGACACGCCTCCTGACACTGACGAGTCGCCGGCCCTGATCATGGACGAGGCGGATGAAGAGTGCTGGTTGTGGTTGTGTCAAAAGCTATCACTCGAACCCCAGAAAACCCGGGATCAGTGCGCGGGTCTCCCCTCATCTGCAGCCCTTGATGTTTTGGCAGAAGTCCTCGAATGCAAGCGCCAAAACAGCATCCGGAAGACTATCCCTCAATTCCTTGCCTCCCTGCTGCGAAGGGCTCGCGAGGGCAAGTTCAGCTTGTCGGCTGGGTCAGAGCTGCGACGGGACCTTCGCCAAATCATTAGGCGGCAACGCGCCGTGGAAGCCGCAGCCGAGCCCACTCAAGCAATCGTGACGGATCGGCCAGTGGCGGACAGGGCTCAAGCCAGAGAAAGGCTCCAGCAGATGCGCGATGAGCTCGCAAAGAAGGCGCAGACACCGGTAATGCCACGAGGCACAGCATGAACAACAAAAACTTGGAAAACCGATTCGCCTGGCGAGATGTCGTGGAGGATGACAAATGGGCGGGCTGGGGATGGATGCAAACCTGCACCGTGGCGACGGGCAGGGTCAATATTGAATGTGTACAGCAACCTGCTCTCGGCAATGACCGATGCATGCGGCTTTGTCTCATTGCGCTCGATCAGACCACGTTGATCGAATATACGGACACCGGCTTCGTGCTCCGCGAGTATGTGGCCCGACTTTCATTCGATGCTGTCATCGACAGGCTGCGGCAAGTCCCATCAACTCCAGTCCATTTGGCCGCACCGGAATTGCTGAATGGCCTGGCGGATGACGGTCTACTCGTGCAAGTTTTTGGTAATCAGCGGAGGCGTCGTGGGCAATTCACACACTGATTACACAATGTGCGCCACAGTGCCCCCACATGGTTGCCACACTGTTAACACAAGGGTCGGCATCAAATCGGCCAGTTGTTCACACAGTTTCGCCCATTGGTTCGCACGGTTTCAACACACTGTTCACACATTGGAAGGCGGGGTCCAGGGGATTTTCCCCTGGCCGACATTTATTGTTGCGACAGCGGCGATAAATATAGTCGGTCACTATGTTTTCAGCGACGGTGCCCCATGATCACAGGCGGCATTCAGTTTGTTCACATATCGGTCTATTCGCTGCACCCACCGAAGAAAACCTCGCGGGGAGCGGACCGGAAATGGGCTGTGCGCGACGTGATTGCTGAGGCCAGCCGCGAGCCGCAAGCCTGCTTGCATGTGCCGAGGCCGAGGCCACCCATCCTGTTGCATGGCCCCAGGCCGGCTGAGCTGGAAGCCGAGATTGGCGCCATTCATGCGCGCAGCACTGACGCAGCTGGTCGCCGTTTGCGAAAAGACGCGTCCGTCTTGCTGGCTGGCGTGGCGTCCTACCCGCGCGGTGGCATTGAGTACGGCTACTGGAAGCAATGCACGCTGGAATGGCTGCAGATCGAATTCGGTGAGCACCTCCGGTCAGTGGTCGAGCACATCGATGAGGCGCACCCCCATCTCCACTTCTTTGTGGTCAATCCTGACGGTGGCAACGTCAAGGACTTGCACCCCGGCTTCCGCGCGGCAAAGGGTGCTCAAACACCCAAGGAGCAACGCCTTGCCTACAACACGGCAATGCGCGCATTTCAGGACCGATTCTGGGAGCACGTTGCCGGGCCGTCCGGACTCGCTCGTTTGGGGCCGGGCCGACAGCGCATGAGCCGAGCTCAATGGACGCGGGTGAAGTTTGGGCTGCCGGCGCAGGCCGCGTTGCTTCAGCGGGCGCGTGAGATCACGCGTGGGACGGGTGAGCGTGACCGCCAACTGCGTTCATATGCCGAGAAAACCATGCTGGAAGCGCAGGCCCTGATCAAGCAGCTGGAAGCGCGGGAGGCCCGGATTTTGGAGCTGGAGGCGAGGCATGGCTTGGGCATTCAGGGTGTTCATCCTGAGGAGCCGGAACAGAGCTAACGACTCCAACAGGATGCAGCAGATAGCGTGCACCGGTTAGGCTGCTAGCTTGTCCTGAACTTGACGACCCAGCGTATAGGTGTAGCGGTGTTGTAGGAGTCCACTTGACGGTGCATAATGTGATCAAACTGATTACATTAGGCGCCAATAATGGTCCAATATAAAACCAATCTCAGTCTTTTGGTCGTCCGCCTTGGATGAGGAGCAGTTGGTGACTCAACCCCAGCGCGTCGAAAGCTTGAGCTACGCCCAGCGCGAGCGGCTGGCCTACATCGACTTCCGGCTCTACTTCTTTGGTGAGATCGGTCGCCCAGACCTGATTGAACGCTTCGGCGTGGCTCCGGCAGGGGCGACACGTGACTTGGCGCTGTACCGGGAAATCGCGCCGCAGAACATCACTTTTGACGGCAGCAACAAGATCTACCGGATCGGGCAGGCGTTTTCGCCGCTGTTCGACCACGCATCGCAGCGCGTGCTGTCGGCGCTGGCGCTCGGCTTCGGCGATGGCTTGAACGGTGCAACGCAGCCGCTGCTGCCATGCGAGTCACCCACCGCTCTGAGCAACCCCAAGATGGACGTGCTTGCCCCGGTTTGCCGGGCGATCCATGCCAAGCGGCCCGTCGCCATCCGCTACCACTCGATGAGCAGCGGTGAGTCCGAGCGCGTCATCGTTCCCTTCGCGCTGGTGGATACCGGCCTGCGCTGGCACGTCCGGGCCTTTGATCGCAAGAGCGGAGAGTTTCGGGATTTCGTCGTCACCCGCATCGAAGCGCCAACGCTGCTCGACGAGGAACCACAGGCCAACGAGCGTCCGGACAACGACATCCAGTGGACGCGCATCGTCGAGTTGGACTTCGTGCCGCATCCGCACCTTGAGCGCCCCGAGATCATCAAGATGGATTACGGGATGACTGACGGTTCGATACGGATGCGGGTTCGCGCTGCGGTCGCGGGGTACATGCTGCTGCGCTGGAGCGTGGACTGCTCGCCCGACCACCGGCTCAAGGAAGAACAGTACCGCCTATGGCTCAGCGATCCGCTGGCCCTGTACGGCGTTGAGAACGCAAAGCTCGCACCGGGCTATCAAGCCCCGGTAGCAAAGACATTACGTAAAGGGTAAGAACAAGATGGCACAGAACGACACCGCCAAAAATGGCAACGGAGGCAATCTCGGCTTCGAGGCTGATCTTTTCAAGGCCGCCGACAAGCTGCGCGGCAATATGGAGCCAAGCGACTACAAGCACGTCGCGCTCGGGCTCATCTTCCTGAAGTACATCTCCGATGCCTTCGAGGCCAAGCACAAAGCGCTGCTGGCTGAAGACGCGCAGGCCGCCGAGGACAAAGACGAGTACCTCGCGGACAACGTGTTCTGGGTTCCGAAAGAGGCGCGCTGGTCGCACCTGCAGGCCAACGCCAAGCTGCCCACCATCGGCACCTTGATCGATGACGCGATGCGCGCCATCGAAAAGGACAACGAGTCGCTCAAGGGCGTGCTGCCCAAGGACTACGCTCGGCCCGCGCTCAACAAGGTGATGCTAGGTGAGCTGATCGACCTGATTTCCGGCATTGCGCTCAACGAGGAAGGCGACCGCTCGAAGGACATTCTCGGGCGCGTGTACGAATATTTCCTGGGCCAGTTCGCTGGAGCGGAAGGCAAGCGCGGCGGCGAGTTCTACACCCCACGCTCCGTGGTGCGCGTACTGGTTGAAATGCTGGAGCCGTACTCAGGCCGCGTGTACGACCCGTGTTGCGGCTCAGGCGGGATGTTCGTGCAATCGGAAAAGTTCGTGCAGGAGCACGGTGGCCGCATCGGCGACATCGCGATCTATGGACAGGAGTCGAACTACACCACGTGGCGGCTGGCAAAGATGAACTTGGCTGTGCGCGGCATTGATTCCGACATCCGCTGGAACAACGAGGGTAGCTTCCACAAGGACGAACTGCGCGATCTCAAGGCCGACTACATCCTCGCCAATCCCCCATTCAATATCTCCGACTGGGGCGGCGACCGCTTGCGTGAAGACGTGCGCTGGAAGTTCGGCACGCCACCTGTCGGCAACGCCAACTACGCGTGGCTCCAGCACATCTATCACCACCTTGCACCCAACGGCACGGCGGGGGTGGTGCTGGCCAACGGCTCGATGAGCTCCAACCAGTCCGGAGAAGGCGACATCCGCAAGGCGATGGTCGAGGCCGACGCTGTGGATTGCATGGTGGCGCTACCAGGACAGCTCTTTTATTCCACGCAGATTCCCGCCTGCCTGTGGTTCCTTGCCCGCAACAAGAACCCCGGCAAGGTCCTGCGAGACAGGCGCGGGCAAGTACTGTTCATTGACGCTCGCAAGATGGGCGTGCTGGTGGATCGCACCCGGCGCGAACTCACTGACGAAGATGTCCAGAAGATCGCCGACACCTATCACGCATGGCGCGGTGAGAAAGACGCTGGGGAGTACGCCGACGTAGCTGGCTTCTGCAAGTCGGCATCGATGGAAGACATTCGCAAACACGGCCACGTGCTGACTCCGGGGCGCTATGTCGGCGCGGCGGAACAGGAAGGCGACGGCGAGCCCTTCGAGGAAAAGATGCTGCGGCTCTCGGCGTTGTGGCGCGAGCAGCGTACGGAAGCAGCAATGCTGGATGCTGCAATTGATGCCAACCTGAAGGAGCTTGGGTATGGCGAATGATTGGCGCGCAGTCTCACTGGGGGAACTATTCAAGGTTAAGCATGGATTCGCTTTTAAGAGCGAATACTTCACTGACGAACCGCAAGCCACTGTGTTGGTTACACCAGGCAATTTTGCTATTGGCGGAGGCTTTCAAGATGGCAAGCGCAAGTACTACAACGGGCAGTTGCCTGAGGACTATATTCTAAAGCCAGGGCAAGTTGTCGTGACGATGACAGATCTCAGCAAAGAATCCGACACCCTCGGATACGCCGCGAGCATTCCAAATGATTCAATCATTTGGCTGCATAACCAGCGAGTTGGTCTTCTCGAATTTAAAAACGAAATACCTACGTCGCCACGATTCGTTGAGTACCTATTGCGAACGCACGAGTATCGTTCATGGATTGTCGGCTCTGCTACGGGAACAACGGTAAAACACACTGCGCCGGGACGAATCGAGAGCTTTACTACAAAAATTCCTCCTATCGAAGAGCAGTGCGCCATCGCCCGCATACTCGGCACGATTGACGACAAGATCGAACTCAACCGCCACGCAAACGAAGCACTGGAGGCGATGGCCGGCGCCTTGTTCAAGGCGTGGTTCGTGGACTTCGAGCCGGTGCGCGCCAAGCTTGAAGGCCGCTGGCAGCGCGGGCAATCGCTGCCCGGCCTGCCCGCACACCTCTACGACCTCTTCCCCGACCGACTCGTCGAGTCAGAGTGGGGGGAGATTCCGGAGGGGTGGGCAATGCGCTCTCTGGATTCGATTGCGAACTATCTAAACGGTCTTGCTCTACAGAAATTCCCACCTGAAAGCGAAGACGAGTTTCTGCCGGTTATCAAGATTGCGCAACTACGCGCTGGAAATACGACTGGCGCAGACAAGGCGAGCACACAAATTAAGCCTGAATACGTCGTCGTTGATGGCGATGTGTTGTTCTCGTGGTCGGGTTCGCTCGAAGTTGAAGTGTGGAGTGGTGGGCGTGGTGCATTGAACCAGCATCTGTTCAAAGTTACCTCCGCCGAGGTACCGAAGTGGTTCTATTTCTTCGCCACTCGTCAGCACTTGTCCGATTTCCGCGCTATCGCTGCTGGCAAGGCTACAACGATGGGCCACATTCAGCGCAAACACCTAACGGAAGCAAGGGTTGCCGTGGCACCACCGGAAAGCATGGAAAAATTTGACGAAGTCATTGCTTCGCAATTCGATCAATTGGTCGGCAACGCGCAGCAATCCCGCTCCCTTGCCCAGTTGCGTGACACCCTGCTGCCCAAGCTAATCTCCGGCGAACTGCGCGTCCAGGATGCTGAACGCATTCACGGGGCTTGATCAGATGAAGCTTCAGCTCGATCCCAATAATTATGAGGCTTGTCCGCCATACAACGATTGGTTGGATGAGCAGTATTCAGAACAGTCGGGCGGAAAACTCGACATTTGTGGTTATCAGCCAAGGCCAAGCTTCGTTCTTTTCACCATGAGTCCGGATACTTATGAAGCGACATTTTCGGACTTCACGCAACAGCGCGAGGAAGGGATAAAAGAATCCGTATGCAATCAATTTCCATCACCGATTGCCTACTATTTCTACCGATTCGAGAATGGGTATGAAAGTGAACTGCAGCGCCTTCATCTTCTGCGCGACACCTGGGAGTCGGTCATCGACATTCTGCACGCGCTTGCCGTGGCGGAATGCCGTCATCGAAATATCCAGGTCGTAGATCCGCTGAAGTTTAAGGATTTTTTCACCGACAGCGTTGCAAAGAGACTCGAGAACATAGAGGGGATAACTGCCCAGTTGAGTGCTGCAGGAGTATTGCCAGCCGTCGCAAAAATATCACCGGCGGCGACACTCGCGGCGATGAAGGAGCTCAACCAGTCTCGAAATGCCTTCTCTCACAGCGCAGCGCAGTCCGAGGCACAGGCACGGAGCTGGATCAGCGAATGTTATGTAGACGTCGTGGAGGTTCTCGCAGAGCTGGATGGCCTAGAAGAAATTCAAATCGTTCGGTATCTGAGTCAGATTGACGGAACGACACTGAGATGCGAGATATTCAGAGGGCATAGCTCCACCAGAACAATTCAGAATATCAAGATTAGTCATCAGCAAATGCTTGATTCTGCGAAATATTTCCAGCAAGGGCAAATGCTAGTTATTGCTGATGGGTTGATCTTCGGGCTTCGCCCGATGATTCATTTTCGCGAGGATGGTGTGGGCCACACGACTCGTCTTTGCATCTTTAGAAAGACTCGAGGCGAAGTGCCCGATCGGCGGCTTGAGTACGAAGTTATTGGCGAAGCCATACGTCACGAAGAAAGCAGAAACAACTTCGCAACAGAAATAAACGAGCTGCGAGGATTGTTTGGATTGGGGATGGAATAGAAATGTACGAATCCAAATCGCAGGAGAAAAATAATGGCATTTCTATCTGAGGCCGCCGTCGAGCAAGCGTTGCTGGATCAGCTGCGAGCTCTCGATTACGTTGTCGAACGCGAGGAGGACATCGGCCCAGATGGACACCGATCGGAGCGCGAGAGTCACGATCAGGTCTTGCTCAAAAAACGATTCGAGGATGCCGTAGCGCGCCTTAACCCTGGCCTTCCGTTGGAGGCGCGTCAAGATGCTGTGCGGCGAGTGATGCAGTCCGAACTGCCATCGCTGCTCGAAGAGAACCGCCGTCTCCACAGGCTGATGACGGAAGGCGTAGACGTCGAGTACTACGCGGACGACGGCACACTGACCGCGGGCAAAGTCGCGCTGATCGACTTCGAGCACCCCGAGCAGAACGACTGGTTGGCAGTGAGCCAGTTCGTGGTAATCAACGGCCAAAACAATCGGCGACCAGATGTGGTGGTGTTCGTGAACGGCTTGCCGCTGGGCGTGATCGAGCTGAAAGCGCCGGGCAGCGCAGGGGCGCATCTTTTGGGCGCGTTCAACCAGTTGCAGACCTACAAGAAGCAGATTCCGGCACTGTTCAATACCAACGCGCTGCTGATCACCTCGGATGGCATTGCAGCACGTGTGGGTTCACTCTCGGCAGACCTTGAGCGATTCATGCCCTGGCGCACCACCGACGGCACGGACGTTGCCCCGAAGGGCGCGCCGGAACTCTCGACGCTGATCGAAGGCGTGTTCGAGCATCGCCGCCTGCTTGATCTGCTTTGTCACTTCACGGTCTTCAGCGAAACCGGTTCTGGGCTGGCCAAGATCATTGCAGGCTACCACCAGTTCCATGCGGTGCGACACGCGGTGGCATCGACTGTTCGTGCTTCGATGGCAGTGGAGGGGGTGGCAGAAGACCCTGCTGGCTACGGTTTGCCAAGTGTGAAGACTCAACGTCAAGGCGATAAACGCGCGGGCGTGATTTGGCACACCCAGGGCTCGGGCAAAAGCCTGCTGATGGCGTTCTACGCGGGGCAACTGGTCAAACACCCGGCAATGGCCAACCCGACGCTGGTTGTGCTGACTGACCGCAACGACCTCGACGACCAGCTCTTCTCGACCTTCTCGATGTGCCGCGACCTGATCCGGCAGACGCCGGTGCAGGCCGAGAGCCGCGAAGATCTTCAGAAGGTCTTGAGTCGGGCCTCGGGCGGCGTGATTTTCACGACCTTGCAGAAGTTCGGCGAGGTTGCGGAGCCACTCACCACTCGCCGCAACGTGGTCGTGATTGCCGATGAAGCGCACCGCAGTCAATACGGCTTCAAGGCCAAGGTTGACGCGAAGACCGGCGAAATCTCCTATGGCTTCGCCAAGTACATGCGCGACGCCCTGCCGAACGCATCCTTCATAGGTTTTACCGGCACGCCCATCGAGGCCGACGACGTCAACACCCCGGCGGTGTTCGGCAACTACATCGATGTCTACGACATCAGCCGTGCGGTCGAGGATGGCGCGACCGTTCCGATCTATTACGAGTCGCGGTTGGCGCGCATCGAACTCGACGAGGACGAGAAGCCGAAGATCGACGCCGAGGTTGACGATCTGACCGAGGAGGATTCCGAGGTCGATCAGGAGCGCTTCAAGAAGAAGTGGTCAACGGTCGAAGCCCTGGTTGGCAGCGACAAGCGCCTTGCTTTGGTGGCCAAGGATATGGTTGCCCACTTCGAGGACCGCGTGGCAGCTCTTGATGGCAAGGCGATGGTGGTGTGTATGAGCCGTCGCATTTGCGTGAAGCTCTACGACGAGATCATCAAGCTGCGACCCGACTGGCACAGCGCCGATGACAACGCAGGTGCAGTCAAGATCGTAATGACGGGGGCGGCGAGCGACCCGCAGGAGTGGCAGCAGCACATTGGCAACAAGGCCCGGCGTGATCTGTTGGCCAAGCGTGCGCGCGATCCCAAAGACCCGCTCAAGCTCGTGATCGTTCGGGACATGTGGCTCACCGGCTTTGACGCACCGTGCATGCACACGATGTATGTGGACAAGCCGATGAAGGGGCACGGCCTGATGCAGGCGATTGCGCGCGTGAACCGCGTGTTCCGCGACAAGCCCGCAGGGCTGATCGTGGACTACATCGGCATTGCGCAAAGCCTTAAGTCCGCTCTGCAGCAGTACTCCAAGAACGACCAAGAAAACACCGGCGTCGACGAAGCGCAGGCCATCGCATTGATGATGGAGAAGTACGAGGTCGTGCGGGACATGTACCACGGCTACGACTATGCGTCGGCGATGGGTGGTACGCCCCAAGAGCGCTTGGTAATGATGGCTGGCGCCATCGAGTGGATTCTCGATCTGCAGCAGAAGCTGGCTGAGAAGGAAAAAACGGCGGAGGGTAAGAAGAACGCTCACCGCCGATACCAGGATGCCGTGCTCGCATTGTCCAAGGCTTACGCTCTGGCCTCTGCCTCTGACGAGGCGCGAGAAATTCGAGAGGAGGTTGGCTTCTTCCAGGCGATTCGCGCTGCATTGGTCAAGAGCAGCACAGGGTCTGGCATGGCCCAGCAGGAGCGCGAGTTGGCTATCCAGCAAATCGTTAGCCGTGCTGTGATTTCGACCGAGATCGTAGACATCCTGGCGGCTGCGGGAGTCAAGAGCCCGGACATCTCCATCCTCTCCGACGAGTTCCTTGCCGAAGTGCAACAGATGGAGAAGAGGAATCTTGCTCTGGAAGCACTGCGCAAGTTGCTGAACGATGGGATTCGCTCGCGCAGCAAGGCCAACGTGGTGCAGACCAAAGCCTTCTCGGAACGTCTGGAAGATGCCGTGGCGCGCTACCACGCCAATGCGATCACGACCGCAGAAGTGCTGCAGGAGCTGATCCAGTTGGCCAAGGACATCCGTGCTGCGCGCCAGCGTGGCGAAGAGTCCGGCTTGTCAGACGAAGAGATTGCCTTCTACGACGCCCTGGCCGAGAACGAGAGCGCCGTGCAGATGATGGGCGACGACAAGCTCAAGCTGATCGCCCACGAATTGCTGATGAGCCTGCGCGAGAACGTATCGGTTGACTGGGCGCACAGAGACTCTGCCCGCGCGCGCATGCGGGTGCTGGTGAAGCGCATTCTGCGGAAGTACGGCTATCCGCCCGACCTTCAGGACACGGCGGTGCAAACGGTGTTGCAGCAGGCTGAGGCGCTGTCGTCGGGGTGGTCGGTGTCGCATCGCGGAACAACCTGATCAGCACCTACAAAAGGTGTCAGTCCACTGAAACAAGAAAAGAGGAAAGCCGAGAAATATGGCCCGCATCGAAAACCACAAATACAGCATCGAGGAAGCGTTCAGGGAGTGCTTCTATATCGTCCCGGACTACCAGCGCGAGTACGTATGGACGGACAAGGAAGTGCATCAGCTGCTGGAAGACATCGGCGAGCAGATCGATGCAGGCACGACGCGGGAATACTTCATTGGCACCGTGCTGGTATCGCCAACCGATCAGAAGAACCACTACGAGGTGATAGACGGCCAGCAGCGTCTGACCACCTTTTTCCTACTACTGTGCGCGCTAAAGCATCTATTCCATGGCGAACCACAGCGGCAGATGCTTTCCGGGCTGATCTCGACCAGCTACGTGGACAGCGACGGCGAGGTGTGCACCACCCTGAAGTTGGAGCCTCGCTACGAGAGCGCGGGCGAAGTGATGGCAAAGCTGGTAGAGATGGACGCCGAGCCGCAGGCGGTCCGAGCTGGCATCCAGGCCGCTGGCATCACGAGCTTCGGTTCGCTGGAAAATCTGGTCAACGCCTACAGTACGCTGTATCGCTATCTGAAGGATAACTACGACGACACGACCAAGTTGAAAAAATATTGGGGCTATCTGGCAAATAACGTGGTGTTCATCCAGATTTCCACCGACGTCAGCAGCGCGCTGAAGATTTTCGAAACCATCAACGAACGCGGCGTCGGCCTTAATCCGATGGACTTGCTCAAGAACTTGCTGTTCACGCAGGTCAAGCAAGCGCAGTTCACCCAACTCAAGGATGAGTGGAAGAAGATCACCAAGCCGCTGGAGAAGGAGAAGGAAAAACCGCTGCGTTTCCTGCGCTACTTCCTGATGGCTAACTACGTGATCAAGAACGAACGTGGCGATGCAGTGGTGCGCGAGGACGAGATCTACGACTGGTTCATCGCCAAGGGAAACGCAGCGCTGTGCGACTACGAAGCCAAGCCGTTTGAGTTCGTCCGGAAGGTGATCCGTAATGTCGACCACTACCTCGCCTTCGCCAATGGCCTCGGCAACGACGGCAAGCCGAGTCTGGCTATGGACAGCCTCAAGCGGTTGGCCGGTGGGGCTTTCAGTTTGCACTATGTGCTGCTGCTGGCGGCAGCGAACTTCCCTAAGCCTCTGTTTGATCACTTCGTGATGCAGCTGGAGAGCTTCCTCTTCTACTACATCTTCACCAAGACGCCGACCAAGGATCTGGAACGCAGCTTCTCGCAATGGGCTGACGAGCTGCGCGCAATTGCCGAGGTCGGTGATCCTGTTAAGCAAAAGGTCCACCTCAACGCCTTCGTTGCCGACCGTTTCGAGAAGAACATGGCGGGCAAGTCGCAGGAGCTGGCCGACGCTCTCAAGCGTTTTACCCTGTACTCGATGCAGCAGTACCGTACGCGCTACCTGCTGGCACGGCTAACGCAGCACGTCGAGATGGCGTTCAGCGGCCTAAAGACGCCGGGCAGTCTAGAGCCATTCACCAAGCTTGAAATCGAGCACATCCTGCCTGACAACCCGAAGGCGGAACTTCGCGTCACGTGGGCGGCCGAGAACCCCAATGCGGTATACGACGACTATAAGAATCGCCTTGGCAATCTGACCTTGCTGGAAAAGCCGATCAACATCGTCGCAGGCAACGACTTCTACACGGCCAAGCAGGCCGAGTACGGCAAGAGCGGAAACTATCTGACCCGAAGTCTGGTGGCGCTGACCGATGTCGGGCAGAACACATCTATTTCTAGGATCAATACCAAGCTGGAGGCCTTTCCTGCGTGGAATGCCACGTCCATCGAGAAGCGCCACGGGCTGCTCATTGCGCTGGCGCAGGAAGTTTGGAAGACGACGCCTATTGATGTTTGATGAGAAGGCTGAAAAAGTCCCGCCATTTGTGCCTAGCACTTTCTGGACGGATGACGGGCCTTCTCAGCCGGTTGACGTTGCGCTCGTCGTAAAAATTCACAACCAATTGCGCCGCGCATCCCCAGAGGTAGCCGCAAGGGCAATTCGGAATAACTTGCCAGCAATTCATTTTTATTAAGCTTGACGGCGGGGTATTCCGAGGGCGATTGGCTGACGATTTTGTATAGGAGTTATTAACATCATGCCGGAGACGCAGCGCCTATTCGTTACAGAAGGCAGCGTACACCTCTATTCGAGCCAGCCTATCGCCCTTTCCCCGGCAGACTTGTACGACGGAAGGAACAATCAACATTTCAGAAACACCATCGCTGACTGCAATCTCTATGTCATTGCAACCCGAGAGCGAATATTAATTCATCCAGAACGAGTGTCGTTTGTCGACAATATTCTCCATGGCGATTTTATAGTCAGGCGAGAAAACGGCTGGGTCCAAATTCCCTTCTGCTGGGACTTGGTGAAGGCATTACAGCGTAGCGGAGACTCCGTGAGAGGCGTTGGGGTCTTGCCGTCTGGTACACACCTCATTGTCGAGACACAGCGAGGCTCGATGCAGATACCGGCGCATGCTGTGGTCGCCAATGCCGACTCGCTCCTGAGCTACGAAGACTGCGATCTTGAAGTAGTCTATGTCGGGCAAGGTATTGGAAGATCGCAGCGGCGAACTGCGCTAGATCGACTGCTCAATCACTCAACATTGCAGAGAATCCTCGCCGAGGCGACGACATACCGGCCTGCCGCAGAAGTGTTGCTGTTGCTCTACCGCTTTGAACATCGCCGAGTTTTCATGAGCACAGGAGGAGATCTTCAAGCCGATCCGCAATCAAGTGTGGAGGAGGAAAGAGCACATCTGGAGAACATGCGGGCTTTAACGCTTTCCAGGCATGCACAAGTTGCTTTAGCTGAAGCAGCCCTGATCCGACATTTCCAGCCGCACTACAACGAGCAGTTGAAGGAAACCAACTTCGCTGCCAGGAAACGTATTAAGGTTTTGGAGCAGTTGCTGCAGAAAGACATTTCGGGAGTGATGGTAGAAATAGCCTCGGCTAATATCCGCTCTCGCCTCCGCACTGTAAACGCCCCTCCACGCGATCTTACTGATTTGTTCGGACCGGAGGCTCTAAGTGGTGAAAGGCTGGAAACGGAAGAAATGCGTCAGCAATGGGCAGAAGATGTGAAGCTAATGGCTCACACCCAATACGCAAGCTTCCCTTTAACTACGCCAGAAGAGCGGGATACTTTCCTGCATGGGACCATCTGGAATGGTGAAACTGAACGGCGAAAATTCATCTGAGCACTGAGCTGCTGCGGGCATCCGTAGTTAATTTCTTTCCTGTGCGGCCACCTTCCAACTTTCCAGTTTTTCCGCCCAGTCTTGCATCATCACCCGCCGCTCGTCGAGGTAGGTGGCATGGTTGTATGTGCGCCGAACACTATTCGGCTCCGCATGTGCAAGCTGGGCTTCGATGGCATCGGGCCGATAGCCCATTTCATTGAGCCGTGTGCTGCCCGTGGTGCGAGTGCCATGTGGGCTGTACTTGGTTGCCCAACCGAGCTTCTTGAGCGCCTGCCGCAGGGCTGCGTCGGCCATTGGGCGCTGGCGATCATCGCGGTTTGGGAAAACGAACTTCGTGTGTCCCGTGATCGGATGCATGGCCTTGAGAAGTTCGACCGCCTGAGTCGGTAGCGGAACGATGTGCTCTCGCCGCGCTTTCATCCGACGTGCTGGGATGGTCCAGAGCGCCTTTTCGAGGTCGAACTCGGCCCATTCTGCTTGAACGGATTCATTCGGGCGGCTGAGCGTCAACCACATGAGCTGGAAGGCCTTGATGGTCTGGAAGTTGCCGCCATGTCCATCAAAGTCGTTTAGCAGCTGGCCGACTTCCTCCGCGCTGAGGGCACGCTTGTGTTGCGTCTTGTTGGGCGGCAGCGCTTTGCGAACCGGCCAAACGGGGTCAGTGTCTGCCCGTAGAGTCGCGACTGCATGCTCGAACACACCAGACATGGTGCGCTTGGCTTCTGCCGCTACGGTGGGGGCACCCCGCTTGACCGTCTTGTTGAGAATGTCGAGGACATGGGCCGGAGTGATCTGGCGTACCGGCAGCTTGCCAATCGACGGAAAGACCACGCGCTCCAGCATGTCGAGCCGGCGCTTCTTGGTCACTTCCTCCCAATCCTTCAGGCTCAGCCACTCCTTGGCGATGGCCTTGAACGTGTTCGCTGAGTCTTGCTCGCGCTTGATGCGTTCGATCTGGCGATTCTGGACGGGATTGACGCCCTCCTTGACCAGCTTCCGCGCCGCCTCGCACTTCTCTCTCGCCTCGCCGAGCGTCACGCTGGGGTAGTCGCCAAGGGCGAACCATGAGGCCTTGTCATTGAGCTTGAAGCGATAGCGCCAAGCCTTGATGCCGTTGGGTTTGATTTCTAGGTACAGCCCCTTGTAGTCATTGAGGCGGTAGATGCCTTCTCTAGGCTTGGCGGCTCGGCACTGGGCGTCTGTCAGCATCGTGAAGGTCTCCTGTTCATCCTCAGGGCGTCATCGTATACACCTTCATCGACCTGGCGCAAGATCCATATACACGCCCGTATTCACTTGCGCAGCGCTATCAGGTGTCGTTGCATGCAATGAGATGAAATGAAAAAGCCCCGTATCTACGGGGCTTTGCATTGTTTTCAGTGATGCACCTGCAAGCAGATGCAATCGCCTGAAATGGCTTGCTCGAATCAGACGTTGAACAGGAAGTTCAGGACATCTCCGTCCTTGACCACATATTCCTTGCCTTCGGAGCGCATCTTGCCGGCTTCCTTGGCGCCTTGTTCGCCCTTGAAGGCGATGAAGTCCTCGTAAGCGATGGTCTGGGCGCGGATGAAGCCCCGCTCGAAATCGGTGTGGATGACGCCGGCGGCCTGGGGGGCGGTGTCGCCCTTGTGGATGGTCCAGGCGCGCACTTCCTTGACCCCGGCGGTGAAGTAGGTCTGCAGGCCCAGGAGGTCGTAGCCAGCGCGGATCAGGCGGTTCAGACCCGGCTCTTCCAGGCCCAGGTCGGCCAGGAAGGCCTGCTTGTCCTCGTCTTCCAGATCTGCCAGTTCTTCCTCGATCTTGGCGCACACGGCCACCACGGGAGCGCCTTCCTTGGCGGCATGTTCGCGCAGGCGGCCCAGGTGGGGATTGTTCTCGAACCCGTCTTCCATGACGTTGCCCACGTACATGGCAGGCTTGATGGTGAGCAGGCAGAGGGGTTTGACCAGAGCCTTGTCCTCGTCGGAAAGGCCTGCCGTGCGGGCCGGCCGCCCTTCGTTCAGGTGGGGCAGCAGCTTTTCCAGGACGGCCACGAGCTTCTGGGCATCCTTGTCGCCGGAGCGGGCCTTCTTCACATCCCGGTTGATGGTGCGTTCCACCACGGCCAGATCGGCCAGCGCCAGTTCAGTGACGATGGTTTCGATGTCGGCGATGGGATCCACCTTGCCGGAGACGTGCACCACATTGGGATCGTCGAAGCAGCGCACCACGTTCACGATGGCATCGGTTTCCCGGATGTTGGCCAGGAACTGGTTGCCCAGGCCCTCGCCCTTGGAAGCGCCGGCCACCAGACCGGCGATGTCCACGAACTCGACGATGGCCGGCTGCATGCGCTGGGGTTTGACGATCTCGGCCAGGGCCGCCATGCGGGGATCGGGCACTTCAACGATGCCCACATTGGGCTCGATGGTGCAGAAGGGGTAGTTGGCCGCTTCGATGCCCGCCTTGGTCAGGGCATTGAAGAGGGTGGACTTGCCCACGTTGGGTAGGCCGACGATGCCGCATTTCAGACTCATGTTCGCTTTCCTTGTAAGTAGGGCCTAGACGGCCCTAGCATGGGGGTTGCCATGCAGCAGGCGCTGGGCATCGGCGTAATCGCCGGCCGCCAGCTGGGGCCAGGACTTGAGGCAGCGCTCCAGGGCCCGGTCAATGTCTATCTGTTCTTCCGCCCGGGGGCGGTGCAGGACGAAATCCGCCACCTGCTGGTTCAGCCCCAGGGTACGGGGATGGCCGATGCCCAGGCGCAAGCGCCAGAAATCGGGGGTGGCCAGGGCGGCCTGAATGTCCTTCAGGCCATTATGCCCCCCGTTGCCGCCGCCTTTCTTGAGGCGGATGCCTCCCGGCGGCAGGTCCAGGTCGTCATGGACCACCAGCACCTCTTCCGGCGCGATCTTGTAGAAACGGGCCAGGGCGCCCACGGCCTGGCCGGAGCGGTTCATGAAGGTGGCCGGCTGCAACAGCCAGAGCTCCCCGTCCCGGCCTGCATTGCCGAAAAACTTGGGCTGGGGCGCCAGGCTCACCTTGAGCTGGCGGGACAGCTGATCGACGAACCAGAATCCCACGTTGTGGCGGGTGGCTTCGTAGTCGGGGCCCGGATTACCCAGGCCGACGATCAGGCGGGGGGTGGTCATGAACAGGATCTCGAAGAACAGGCAGCAGGGGATACTAAAACAAAGGGCCGCCAGCGGTTAAACCGTGGGCGGCCCTGGCGCTGGATCAGCAGGATCAGGCGGCTGCTTCTTCGCCTTCGGCAGCAGCGGCGCCGCCCTTCTTGGCGATGCAGGAAACCACGGCCTGGTCGTCGCCATGCACCACGGCGGTAACGCCCTTGGGCAGCTTCAGCTGGGACACGTGGATGGATTCACCGGCCTTCATGTCCTTCAGGTCCACTTCGATGAACTCGGGCAGATCGGCGGGCAGGCAGGAGATTTCCAGTTCGCTCAGCACGTGGGCGACCTGACCGCCGCCCAGCTTGACGCCAGGAGCCTGGTCCTGGTTCACGAAGTGCAGGGGCACCTTCTGATGCAGCTTCTGGTTGGCATCCACGCGCTGGAAATCCACGTGCAGGCACAGGGGACGGTAGGCGTGCACCTGGAAATCGCGCAGCAGGACCTGCTGCTTCTGGCCTTCCACTTCGATGGTCAGCACGGAAGAATGGAAAGCTTCCTTGCGCAGACCCTGGTACAGCTGGTTGTGGTCGAAC
Organism: Azovibrio restrictus DSM 23866; assembly: GCF_000429665.1. Lineage (GTDB taxonomy): Bacteria > Pseudomonadota > Gammaproteobacteria > Burkholderiales > Rhodocyclaceae > Azovibrio > Azovibrio restrictus. Next base: position 69,640 of record NZ_AUCH01000015.1, on the reverse strand, counting down.
TCGACCACTTCGGGGGCCTGGCCAGCACCGTAGATGATGCCGGGAACCTTGCCGGCACGACGCAGGCGGCGGCTCGCACTCGATCCCTGCAGCGTACGCTTTTGAGCATTGAGAACAAATTGCATGATGACTCCACTTAAGGATGCCGACCCGCGACCAGGCCGGCAGTTGAAAAAATCAGTCGATGAACAAGGAGGAAACCGAATCGTCGTTACTGATGCGACGAATGGTTTCCGCCAGGATGGGGGCCACGGACAGCTGACGGATACGGCCGCAGGCAGCGGCGGGATCCTGGAGCGGAATGGTATCGGTGACCACCAGGGAATCCAGGTCGGAATCGTTGACCCGCTCCACGGCGGGGCCGGACAGGACCGGATGGGTGCAGTAGGCCACCACCTTCTTGGCCCCGTGCTGCTTCAGGGCCGTGGCCGCCTTGCAGAGGGTGCCGGCGGTATCCACCATGTCGTCCATGATGACGCAGGTGCGGCCCTTGACGTCGCCGATGATGTTCATCACCTCGGAGACATTGGCCTTGGGGCGGCGCTTGTCGATGATGGCCAGGTCGCACTCCAGGCGCTTGGCCAGGGAACGGGCCCGCACCACCCCGCCATGGTCGGGAGAAACCACCAGGGGATTCTCGTAACACTGCTTCTTGATGTCGTCGAGCAGGATGGGCAGGGCGTAGATGTTATCCACCGGGATATCGAAGAAGCCCTGGATCTGTTCCGCGTGCAGGTCCATGGTCAGGACCCGGTCCACACCGGAGGCCATGAGCATGTTGGCCACCAGCTTGGCGGCGATGGAAACACGGGAGGAGCGGGGGCGGCGGTCCTGGCGGGCGTAGCCGAAATAGGGAATGGCAGCGGTGATGCGGCCGGCGGAGGCCCGCTTCAGGGCATCCACCATCACCAGGATTTCCATCAGGTTGTCGTTGGTGGGGGCGCAGGTGGATTGCAGCACGAACACATCGCGGCCGCGCACATGCTCCTGGACCTCGACGCTGACCTCACCATCGGAGAAGCGTCCCACATGAGCGCGCCCCAACTCCACGTTGAGGGCACCAGCCACGTCGGCAGCCAGCTTGGCGTTGGCATTGCCGGTAAAGACCATCAGACTGTTGTAAGCCATTTGCTTTCCCTGCGGGCTCGCCCACCCGCCTAAAATGACTTCGGGCAGGTAGAGTACCTGCCCGAGGGATTCTGTGGCTGGGGAAGAAGGATTCGAACCTTCGAATGCCGGAATCAAAATCCGGTGCCTTGACCAACTTGGCGACTCCCCAGCTGTTCGCTTGAACGGATTCCCGTAGAAGCGAGGCGCGCATTATACAAAGTTTTTCCGGATGCGCCATAGCTTTTTGAGATTTTTTTAAATCCCCAGTTTTTCCAGGGGGTGAGCCTCCAGTCCCCGGGCCACCCAGCCCAGCCAGGCGGCGGGCAATTGGGCCGCCAGATCCCGGGCTTCGGCCTCGCTGTCGCACTCGGCAAAGACACAGGCGCCGGAGCCGCTCATGCGGCTGCGCGCCTCGCCCACCCGCTCCCGCAACCAGCCCAGGTACTGCCCCACGACGGGATACAGGCTGCAGGCCACGGGCTCCAGGTCATTGCCCCCCAGGCCGGGATGCCAATCCCCGGGAGCCAGACGCGGCGTATCCCGACGCAGCTCCGGGGCCGTGAAGATGGCCGCCGTGGGCACCGCCACCGGCGGCACCAGCACCAGGTACCAGGCCGGCGGCAACTGTACCGGGAAGAATTCCTCCCCCACCCCCTCGGCGAAGGTGTTGCGGCCGTGCACGAACACCGGCACATCGGCCCCCAGGCTCAGCCCCAGGGCCTGCAGACGCAGCCGCCCCAGGCCCAGGCCCCAGAGATGGTTGAGGGCCAGGAGCACCGTGGCCGCGTCGGAACTGCCGCCCCCCAGCCCGCCGCCCATGGGCAGGCGCTTTTCCAGATGCAGGGTGACGCCCCGGCGGCAGCCGCTCTCCGCTTGCAGGAGGCGCACCGCCCGGACCGTCAGATCCTGCTCGGCCGGCACCCCGGGCAAGGCCCGGGCCAGCACCACCCGATCATCGTCCCGGGATTCGAAACGCAGGCTGTCGCCCCGGTCGATGAAGCGGAACAGGGTCTGCAGCAGGTGATAGCCATCGGGCCGGCGCCCCACCACATGCAGGAACAGGTTGAGCTTGGCCGGCGCCGGCCACTCGCTGTGCCAGCCCCACTCCTCGGTCGCACTCACGGCAGGGGCTCCCAGGCCTCGAAGGACAGGCGCAGCTTCAAGACCCCGTCCAGGCTCGCATCCAGGCGGGCCGGCAGGCGGCTGAACTCGCTCTCCCCGTCACCATAGTGGTAGAACAGCAACCAGCCCGACTCCCGCACCCGCCGGGGCCGGCCCTGGGCATCAGGCTCCATCAGGGCCCCCGGCCCGGGAATGGCCTGGACCCAGCCCGCCAGCTCCCCCAGGGGCAGGGGCACCCCCAGCACCTCGCCGATGAGCTGATCCGGATCATCGGCCTCGCGCCGGGTGCCATCGGCCAGCTGCAGCAGCACCGGCCCCAGGGCAGGACGCTGCAGTTCCGCCACGCCCTGGCCCAGGGGGTCCATGAACAGCAGCTTGTCCCCCAGGGGACCGTGCTGCCACTGCAGGCGCCCGGAAAACTGGCGCTGCTCCTGGCCGGAAGGGGGATTGAACTGGAGGCTGAAACGGGCGCTCAGATCGAAAGAAGCCACGCCCCCGGCGCTGGCCTGCTGGGCCAGCCCTTCGCCCACCCGGGCCGGCGGCACCGCACAGGCGGACAGGAAGCCCGCCGTGAGCAGGCTCCAGAGCAGCTGACGGCGGGAGTTCATGGCTGGAATTTCTTCAGGGTGGCCTGCAAAGCCTCATTGTCCGGCGCGGCGGCCACCGCCTTCTGCCACAGGGCCCGGGCCTCGTCCCGGCGCCCCAGCTTCCACAACACTTCGCCCAGGTGGGCGGCGATCTCCGGATCAGCCTTGATGCCGTAGGCCTTTTCCAGGGTGGCCAGGGACTCAGCCAGCTTGCCCTGGCGGTACAACACCCAGCCCATGCTGTCCATGATGAAAGGATCGGCAGGAGCCAGGCTCACGGCCCGGGCGATCAGCTCATGGGCTTCCTTGAGGCGCAGGTTGCGATCCGCCAGGGAATAACCCAGGGCATTGTAGGCATGGGCATTATCCGGCTGCAGCTTGATCAGCTTCTTGAGATGGGTTTCCATCTCCTGGGTGCGGCCCACCTTCTCGGCGGCCAGGGCGGTGTCGTAGAGCAGGTCCGGTTGCTCCGGCTGGGCCTTCAGGGCACCGCTCAGAGCCCCGTAGGCGGCCTGATGACGGCCGGCCTCACGCAGCAGCTGGGCTTCCGCCTGGGCCAACTGGACCTTTTCCTTGGGCGCCCGGACGTTGCTCTGGCGCAGCAGGAGCAGCCCCGCATCCAGCTGCCCCTGGTCGGCCAGCAGCTGGGCCGCCCGAGCCCGGGCGGGCAGGTACTGGGCACCACCGGGCACCTGTTCATAATGGGCCAGGGCCGCCGCCTTGTTGCCGGCCGCCTCTTCCACCTGGCCCAGGAAGTAACGGGCCGCCCCCCGGTCCGGGAAGGGCAGCTCCAGGAGCCGGGTGAACTGGGTGCGAGCCGTTTCCAGGTCCTTTTCCTGCAGGGCCAGCATGGCCACCGGATAGACCACGTCGGGATTGTCCGGGTCCTTGCGGAGCAGCTGGTCGAACTGCTCCCGGGCCTGGTGGTAGTCCTTGGCACCGATCAGGACCCGGGCCAGATGCAGCCGCACCTCCGTGGAATCGGGCTGGCGCTTGAGATAGTCGTTCAACAGCTGGGCCGCCTCGGCAATGCGGGGCTCGCCCTTCTCCCGCAGGATCAGCTGGGCCTCCAGCAGCACCGGCGCCTCCCAGTCGGGCTTCAGGACCTGGGCCTGGCGGGCCTCGGCGCGGCCCCGCTCCAGCTGGCCGGCGGCGGCCGCCGCCAGGGCAAGGGCATAGCGGGCCTCGGGCAGTTTCGGATAGGGGCTGGCCATGCGCTCCACGAAGGCCTGTACCGCCGCCTTGTCCGGATAGCGGGCCAGCAGCCGGTTGAGGCTGAGGAAGTTGGTGCCCAGGTTGTCCGGCTCCGCTGCCAGCATTTCCGCCACCGGACCATCCAGTTCATCGAGGCGCCCGGCCAGCACCAGCAGCCCGGCCTGCATCTGGCGGGCGGACTGGGACTCGGGCTCCAGCTCCAGCCACAGACGCACCATTTCCAGGGCCACCCCGTACTGCTGGGCGGCGCCGGCCAGCTCGGCGGCCCGGCGCACCACGCCCGCATCCCGGGTACGCAGGGCCAGATCCCGGTAAGCGCTCAGAGCCAGTTCCAGCTGGCCCCGCTGCAGGGCCACCTCGCCCAGCAGCAGCTGGAATACCACCTGCCCGGTAAGCCCCTCCGTCTCCCCAGCCCGGACCAGGCGCGCCGCCGCGGCCGCCTCGCTGGAAGGCGGCGCCGCCTGGGCAGCCCCCAGGGGCAGGAACAGGGCCATGGAAATCAGGGAAGCCAGCAACTTGGATGACATGGGTTACGTCCAGTACAGGTAAACACCGGCACGAAGCCGGTAAAATCGGGCCAACGGCGCATGTTATTGCGCTTTTCCTGGAGTCACAAGCCGATGCCCGAATTGCCGGAAGTGGAAGTGAGCCGCCTGGGCCTGGCGCCGCACCTGGAAGGCCACCGCCTTGCCACTGTCGTGACCCGCAGGGCCGACCTGCGCCTGCCCATCCCGGCCGACCTGGCCAGCCGCCTGGAAGGCCGGACCCTGGCAGCCATCCGGCGCCGGGGCAAGTACCTGCTGTTCCACTTCCCCGAGGCAGGGGGCTGGCTGATCCTGCACCTGGGCATGTCGGGCAGCCTGCGCCTGGTGGTGCCGGGCACCCCGCCCGGCCGCCACGACCACCTGGACCTGGCCTTCCCGCACACGGTGATGCGCCTCCGGGACCCACGCCGCTTCGGCCTGGCCGTCTGGCAGGAAGGCGACGATCCGGAGCAGCATCCCCTGCTGGCCTCCCTGGGCCTGGAGCCCCTCTCGGCGGCGTTCACCCCCGCCTGGCTGGCGGCCCGGGCCCGGGATCGCAGCCAGCCCGTCAAGCAGCTCATCATGGATGCCCACACCCTGGTGGGGGTCGGCAACATCTATGCGGCAGAGAGCCTGTTCCGGGCCGGCATCTCCCCCCTGCGCCCGGCGGGACGCATCAGCGCCGCCCGCTTGGCCCGGCTGGTGGAGGCCATCCGCCAGACCCTGAGCGACGCCATCGCCTCGGGGGGCAGCAGCGTGCGCGACTATGTCCATAGCGACGGGGGCGCCGGCAGTTTCCAGCTCCGCTGCGTCGTCTATGACCGGGCCGGCCAGACCTGCCCCCGCTGCGGCGGCACCATCCGTCAGGTGCGCCAGGCCGGCCGTTCCAGCTTCTACTGCCCCGGCTGCCAGCGCTGAAACCTCCGCCCCCGCCCTTGCGGGGGTTTGCCAACGTGCTAAATTAGCGGCTTATCGCCTCCTTTCGGGGAAAAGCCCATGTCCCTCGCACAACAATTCGCCGCCTACAGCCAGTGGCGCAGCCGCGTGGCCGAATCCGTAGATCGCTTCCGCCTCTGGCTGGCCGACCAGGAACTGGGCGACGCCCAGTCGGAACTGCGCCTCAACCAGCTGCTTGAGCGGCTCAAGGAAGACCGCCTGAACGTGGCCTTCGTGGCCGAGTTCTCCCGGGGCAAGTCGGAACTCATCAATGGCATTTTCTTTGCCGAATACGGCAACCGCATGCTGCCCTCCTCCGCCGGCCGCACCACCATGTGCCCGACGGAGCTGATGTACACCGCCGACAAGCCCCCCTGCATCGAGCTCTTGCCCATCGAGACCCGCAGCAACAGCACCAGCATCAGCGAGTACAAGCGCTTCCCCGAGGAATGGGAAACCGTGACCCTGGACATCGCCTCAGCGGACGCCATGCAGGCCGCCCTGCGCCAGGTCAGCGAAGTCACCCGGGTACGGCCGGAAGTGGCCCGGGACATGGGGTTTGCCGTGGGCAGCAGCGAGGCCGACCTGTTCCACGCGGGCGAGGACGGGCTGGTGGAGATTCCCCGCTGGCGCCACGCCATCATCAATTTCCCCCATCCGCTCCTGAAGCAGGGGCTGGTGATCCTGGACACCCCGGGCCTGAACGCCATCGGTACCGAACCCGAACTGACCCTGTCCCTGCTGCCCAACGCCCATGCGGTGCTGTTCATCCTGGCCGCCGACACCGGGGTGACCCAGTCTGACCTCTCCATCTGGCAGGAACACATCGGCACCAGCAACGGCAAGCGGGGTCGCCTGGTGGTCCTGAACAAGATCGACGGCCTCTGGGACGAGTTGAAGAGCGACGCCGAGATCGAGGCGGAAATCGACAAGCAGGTGAGTTCCTGCGCCGGCATCCTGGGCCTGGACGAAAGCCAGGTGTTCCCGGTCTCGGCCCAGAAGGGCCTGGTGGCCAAGATCAACGGCGACGACGAGCTACTGGCCCGGAGCCGCCTGCCGGAACTGGAAACCGCCCTGTCCCAGGAACTGATCCCGGCCAAGCAGGACATCGTGCGCGACAACACCGAAGGGGAGTTCAACGACATCCACCTGCGCGCCCGGGGCCTGCTGGAATCCCGGCTCGCCGGTCTGCGCGAACAGCTCTCCGAGCTCACCGAGCTGCGCGGCAAGAACAAGGGCGTGGTGGAGTACATGATGGGCAAGGTGCGGGCCGAGAAGGAGGAATTCGAGGCCGGGCTGCAGCACTACTATGCCGTGCGCAGCGTGTTCTCCTCCCTGACCAACAAGCTGTTCGGCCACCTGGGCCTGGATGCCCTGCGCACCCTCACCCACGACACCCGGGAAACCATGCTTGAGGCCACCTTCTCCAAGAGCCTTTCGGACGCCATGAAGGGCTTCTTCGCCATCACCCGGGGCAACCTGGAAAAGTCCCGGGTCGAGGTGGAGGAAATCCGCAGCATGATGGAGGCGGTCTACAAGCGCCTCACCGTGGAATACGGCCTGAAGCTGCCGGCCCCCGCCGCCTTCTCCCTGATGCGCTACGAGAAGGAGCTGAACCGGCTGCAGAACTGGTGCGACACCCACCTGAACACCACCATCAACCTGCTCACCCACGAGAAGAAGAACATCACCCACAAGTTCTTCGAGGAAGTGGCCCTGCAGGTCAGAAAGGCCTTCGAACGGGCCAACCGGGATGCGGAAAACTGGCTCAAGGCCATCATGGCCCCCATGGAAACCCAGGTGCGCGAACACCAGATCCACCTGAAGCGGCGCCTGGAAAGCATCAAGCGCATCCATCAGGCCACCGACACCCTGGAAGACCGGATCAGCGAACTGGAAGGGGTGGAGCAGGAGCTGCTGCAGCAGATCCAGACCCTGGAGCAGATCACCGGCATACTGCGCCAGCTGCTGCTGCCCCGGGAAGCTCAGGAAGCCCTGGCGGCCTGAAGCAGGGCGGGGGCGCCGGCAACGGTGTCCCCTTCCGGGCTGCCCTCCAGCAGCCACTGGACGGCCAGGATGCCGTCGCCACGCAGGTAAAGCCCCTGGGGCAGCTGTTCCAGCCCGTTCAAGGGCAGGCGCCCGGCCAGGGCGGTTGGGCAGATGGGATGGGACATGATGGAAACTCCGGCTCGGACAGAGCCGGAATTCTCCCGGCCGCGGCCCCCCGGGTCACTCACGGCCCCTCTCCTCAAGGCACATTGGGCGTCACCTGCCCGGAAAACACCAACCCCACGGCCTGCACCGCCCGCACCGGCAGGGGCTGACCCAGCTCCTTCAGGGCCTTGCGCCGCAGGCGTGAGAGCAGCACCTCCACCCCGTGGTAATCCCGATCGCTGTACTTGCCCCACAACAGGGTCACCAGCTGCTCCTTGGACAGGGTCTGGCCGTAACAGGCCATGAGCCCGCCCATCAGCCGCTGCTCGGTGGTGGTCAGGTGCATGCCCTTGCCGTCCGGCGCCACCAGGCGCGGCCCTTCCGGGTCCAGCCACCAGCCCCCCGGGCGCACCGCCTGCTGGCAGCGGTTCTCCCAGAGCATGGCGATACCGTAAAGGAGCTGCTGGAAGTTCACCGGCTTGGGCACACAACCCTGGGCGCCGGCTTCCCGGGCCTGGCTTTCCCGTCCCGGTTCCACCATGGCCATCAGCACCTGACGGCCGGCCGGGGCCAGGTGCCGCAACAGGGCCGGGCCGCAGGCTTCGGGCAGATCCAGGTCGAGAAGGACCAGATCCGCCTGGCGCACGGCCAGCTCCCGGTAAAAGGAAAGCTCCCCGTCGGCCCCCCAGGCGGCCAGCCCCCGGGAACGCAACTGGTCGAGGAGGGTTTCCCGCTGTCGCTGGTCCTGGACGACCACGGCCAGGGTGGGCGCGGGATCAGGAATCAAGAGGGCGCTGCTTGCCATGAACTACCTCACTTCAGTGAATCAGCCCCCATTGTCGGAAGCCCCCGCTGAGCGCGCACTCACAAGCGCTCACCCCGCGCTCACCCCGGGCGGCAGGAGCTGGCTACTTGCGCCCCGCCGAGAGCATCGCTTTCATGGCTTCCAGGCGGGCCGAACCGGTGGCCTTGTCCGCCGGGGCCTGGGCCTTGCCCCCGGCAAAGCGCACATCGTCCTTGCCCATTTCGGTGATGAAACGCGATGGTTCGCAGGTGATCCACTCACGATTCTGCTTCCTGCGCTCACAGTAGGAAAGATGCAGGCTCTGGCGGGCCCGGGTGATGCCCACGTACATCAGGCGCCGCTCCTCCTCCACCTTGCCGGTTTCCACCGACTCCCGGTGCGGCAGGATGCCCTCCTCCACTCCCACCAGGAACACGTGCTTGTATTCCAGGCCCTTGGCCGCGTGCAGGGTGGAGAGCTGGACCCCGTCGAACTCCTCTTCCTGCTTGTCGAGCATGTTGATGAGGGCGATGGTCTGGGTCAGGTCCACCAGGGTCTTCTCGTCCTGCTCCCCCTTCCGGCACAGCCAGTTGGTGAATTCGCAGACGTTGGCCCACTTGCTTTCGGCAGCCCTGGCTTCCTCGTGGTCGAACAGGAAGGCTTCGTAATCGATGGCGGTGAGCAGGTCGGGCAGCACCCGCTGGGCCGGCTCCGCCTCGGCCCGGGTCTGCATGCGGGCGATGAAGTTGCAGAATTCCAGCAAGGGCTCCAGCTGCCGGGCCTGGACCCGCTGGGCGAAGCCTTCCTCGAAGGCGGCGTCGAAGAGGGAGATGTGCCGCTCGCCAGCATAGGTGCCCAGGGCCTGCAGGGTGCCGGCGCCGATGCCCCGCTTCGGCGTGGTGGCGGCACGGATGAAGGCCGGATCGTCCTCCAGGTTGGCAAACAGGCGCAGGTAGGCGATCAGGTCCTTGATCTCGGCCTTGTCGAAGAAGGACTGGCCGCCGGAAAGCAGGTAGGGAATGCGCTGGTTCCGCAGTTGCTGCTCGAACATCCGGGCCAGGTGGTTGGAGCGGTAGAGGATGGCGTAGTCGGACCACTTGCCCCGGTTCTCGAACTTGTGGGCCTGCATGCGGATGGCGACACTTTCCGCCTCCCGCTCGTTGTCCGTGCACACGGTGACCGTGATCTGCTCCCCGTGCCCCAGGTCGGACCAGAGCTTCTTGTCGAACAGGTTCTCGTTGTGGGCGATGACGTTGTTGGCGGCCTTGAGGATGCGCACCGTGGAGCGGTAGTTCTGCTCCAGCTTGATGACCTTCAAGCGGGGGAATTCCTGCGGCAGCTTACGCAGGTTCTCGATGTCGGCACCGCGCCAGCCGTAGATACTCTGGTCGTCGTCGCCCACGGCAGTGAATTGCTGGCGCGGCCCGGTGAGCAGCTTCAGCAGGGTGTACTGGCAGGCGTTGGTGTCCTGATATTCATCCACCAGCAGGTAGCGCAGCCGGTTCTGCCATTTGTCGCGCACTTCCTGATGCTCCTCGAAGAGCTGCACCGGCAGCAGGATCAGGTCGTCGAAATCCACGGCCTGGTAGGCCTTCAGGGTGGCCTCGTAGGAGAGGTAGACCTGGGCGGCGAGCTTTTCCGTCTCGCTGGCCGCCAGGCCCTGGGCGGTTTCCGGATGCACCAGGGCATTCTTCCAGTTGGAAATGATGGCCTGGAGATTGCGTAGGGTCCCCTTGTCCACGCTGTTGGCCAGGTCGGCGATGATGCCGGCGCAGTCGGCCGAATCGAAGATGGAAAAGCGGGGCTTGTAACCCAGGACCTTGGCTTCCTCGCGCAGGATGCGCACCCCCAGGGAGTGGAAGGTGGAAATCTGCAGCTGCTTGGCGGCCTGGGTCGGAATCAGCTTGCCCACCCGCTCCTGCATTTCCTTGGCGGCCTTGTTGGTGAAGGTGATGGCGGCAATGTTGCGCGGCTCGAAGCCGCAGTCCTGCACCAGATAGGCGATTTTCTGGGTGATCACCCGGGTCTTGCCCGAGCCGGCGCCGGCCAGCACCAGGAGGGGCCCGTCGAGATAATGGATGGCTTCCCGTTGCTGGGGATTGAGACCGGACATGGATGGCAGGAACTTGAAACAGGAGGGGACTGCGGCAGGCAGCGACGCCATTCTAACCCGAGCCGGGCGGAGGCCGGAAAGATCAGGCCTCCAGGTCCAGCTCCGGCGGCAGGAAGTGCCGGAACCGGGACGGGTCCCGCAACAGCCGGTCGGCCTCGGGCCCCAGCCGTTCCAGCTCCGCCGCCAGGGCGCTGGCCGCCTGCTGCACCTGCTCCTCCCCCTGGAAAGGTCCCTGGGCCAGCTCCTGGACCGCGTTCAGGAGCTCCTGCAGGGCGTAGTTGGGGTCCGCCTCCAGCCCCGCCGCCGGGCTCACCCGCCGGGGGCCAGCGGGCAGCCGCGCCCCGGTCCGGGCGACACCGGCCGGCAGGGCATGGGAAAGCTGGGACAGTTTCATGGCGGACCTCCTTGTTTCCTTTAGCGGCAGGAGGTCCGCCGGACTTGAGCCCTTACAAGGTCACAAGGCCATAAGGTCACAGGGCGCCGAAGACCTTTTTCAGGAGATCGCTGCTGGCACCCAGGGGATTCTGGCGCAGGGCCTTTTCCTGCTCGCCGATCACATGGTACAGGCCATCCAGGGCCCGGGCCGTCACGTAGCTGTCCAGATTGGCGTCCTTCTTGTCCACCAGCCCCAGCTTGGCCGCCTGGCCCGCGTAATTGTTGTACTGCTCGGCCAGCTGCACCCGGGCCGTGGCCTTCTTGACGATGGGCAGGAATTTCTCGGTCAGGGGTTTGTCGGTGCTGCGCCGGAAATACTGGGTGACCGAATCGTCGCCCCCGGTGAGGATGTCCTTGGCGTCCTTCACCGTCATCTTCCTGATGGCGTCCATCAGGATGGGCTTGGCTTCGGCCACGGCCAGCTCCGCGGCCCGGTTCATGGATTCCACCAGCTCGTCGGCTTCATCCTTCATGCCGAACATGCGCATGGCCTTCTCGGCACTCTTCAGGGAATCCGGCAGACCGATGCGCACCTTCTTGTTGCCCAGGAAGCCGTCCTTCACCCCCAGGTTGCCGACCGCGTAGTCGGCCCCCTGGACCAGGGCCTCCTTGAGACCGGCGGCGGCATCGCCGCTGGACAGGGATTCCAGCCCCTGGGCCTGGGCCAGATTCATGCCCAGGCAGAGGAGCAGGGCAGCGTAGATGCGGAACAGGGATGACATGGCAGGCTCCTGGCAACGATGGGAAAGTCCCATTTCACCACAAAGCGCCCCCGCCGGGCGTTCCCCTTCTCTCACGCATCCGCTCAGCCGCTGGCCAGCTCCAGGACGCTGCCGATGATGACCAGGGCCGGCGGCTTCACCTGGTGCTGCCGGGCGGTGTCCACCAGGGTGGACAGGGTGCAGGACCAGCGCTGCTGTTCCGGCAGGGTGGCCTTGTACACCAGGGCAGCGGGGGTGCTCCCCGCCAGGCCGTGGGCCTGCAGTTCCGCCGCGATGGTCTCCAGCCCGGCAATGCCCATGTAGAACACCAGGGTCTGACCGGGCCGGGCCAGGGCCGGCCAGTCCAGGTTCACGCTGTGGTCCTTCAGGTGGCCGGTGACGAAGACGCAGCTCTGGGCGTGGTCTCTATGCGTCAGGGGAAAGCCGAAGGCGGCTCCGGCCCCCAGGGCGGCGGTGATGCCGGGCACGATCTGCACGGGGATGCCGGCCGCCAGCAGCACCTCCATCTCCTCCCCGCCCCGGCCGAAAACGAAGGGGTCACCGCCCTTCAACCGCACCACCCGCTTGCCCTCCCGGGCCAGCCGCAGCAACAGGGCGCTGATTTCCTCCTGGGGCAGGGTGTGGTTGGAAGCCTTCTTGCCCACGTAGATGCGTGCCACTGCCGGGGGAATCATGGCCATGATGTCCTGGCCCACCAGGTTGTCGTGCACCACCACATCGGCGGCCTGGATCAGGCGCAGGGCCTTCAAGGTCAGGAGTTCCGGGTCTCCGGGGCCGGCGCCCACCAGGGCGACGGAACCAGGAAGGAAGGAGGAGGGTGTTGTCATGATGGTGTGGATTCGGTGGGAGGATTCATGGGTTTGACTTCCTGGCCAGGCAAACATTCTGCCGCTGCCGGCCCCTGGTGGAAAACCAGATCGTCCACGGGGCGGCCGTGCTTCAGGTGCTCCTCGACGATGCGCTCCAGGTTGTCGGCGGTGACGTTGTAGTACCAAGTGCCGTCGGGCTGCACGCACATCACCGGGCCGCCCTTGCAGGCGGCGAAGCAATTGACGCGGGAACGCTTGACCCGCAGCTCGCCCTCGGTGAGGCCGGCGGCCTTGAGCTTGTCGCCCAGGGAGTCGAAGAGGGCCTGGCCCTCGCCGTTCTGGGTGCAGCGGGGGCCGGTGCACACCAGCAGGTGGCGGCGGTAGTCGCCGATGCGGGGCTTGCTGACTTCGCTCATGCTTCCGCCTCGGCCTCGGTTTCGTCTGCCGCTTCCGGGCCGGCGGCCAGGGCGGCGGCGATGTAGTCCTCCGGCAGGCGGTATTCCACGGCCAGTTCGGCGGCGCTCTTGCCGCTGTCGCGGATGGCTTCCAGCCAGCCGTTGAGGCCGGTGGACAGGGAGCGGCCGGCCTGCTCGCCGCCCTTGGTGGAACGTTCACCCTCGGCCACGTCGTACTTGTTGGCATAGCCCCGGGGGGTGACCATCAGGCCGTCCCGGATGAAGGTGTTGGAGTTGCCGATGAGCACGGTGGACAGCATGCCGATGTCGGCCTCGGCCATCTTTTCCAGGGTGGTGAATTCCAGGCGCTGCTTGGGGCGGAAGGCGCTCTTGACGATGGCCACCGGGGTCTTGGGATCGCGGTGGCGCAGGAAAATGCGCTGGGCTTCCTGGATCTGGCGGGTGCGGCGACCGCTCTTGGGGTTATACAGGGCCACCACGAAATCGGCGTAGGCCACCGCATCCAGGCGGCGGGCGATGGTGGGCCAGGGGGTGAGCAGGTCGGAGAGGGAGATGGCGCAGAAGTCGTGGGTCAGGGGCGCGCCCACCAGGGCGGCGCAGGTGTTCAGCGCCGAGGCACCCGGCACGATTTCCACCTCGATGTCCGATTCCGGGGTCCAGCCGGCCTGGAACAGCACTTCGAAAGTGGGGCCGGCCATGCCGTACACGCCGGCGTCGCCGGAGGAAATCAGGGCCACCTTCTTGCCCTGCCTGGCCCGGTCCAGGGCTTCGATGGCCCGGTCCAGTTCCTCGGTCATGGACTTCTTGATCACTTCCTTGCCGTCGATCAGGTCGGCCACCAGGCGCACATAGGTGACGTAGCCGATGATGGTGTCGGCTTCGGCGATGGCGGCCCGGGCGCGGCCGGTCATGTGTTCCACGGCGCCGGGGCCCAGGCCCACCAGCATGATCTTACCGGTCTTGGCCGGGGCGTTGGTTTGAATGTCGGTCATGAAATCGTTCCTCGGAAATTCAGTGAATGCAGTTGTGGGGCTCAGGGCAGCAGGGCGATGGAGACGGTGGCGTTGCGCCCGTCCGGACCCCGCAGCTTGTGTTTTTCGATCAGCAGCCGGCTCATGTCGGTGCCGGCGGCCAGCAGGGCGGCGGCTTCCGACACCGACGGGGTGCCGGTGTACTTGCGCACCGTCTCGGAGGGATGGGGAACCGGCACCTGGGCCAGCTCCGCCGCCGGGTAGAAGCGCAAGGTCCAGCCCTGGCGGGCGGCCAGCTCCAGCAGCCCGGCCTCGTCCGCCTTCAGGTCGATGGACGCGGCGGCGGCCACCTGGGCCCAGCAGGCGCCGCAGGCAGCCAGGGCCTCCGCCACAGCCTGCTCCAGGGTGGCAGCGGGCGTGCCCCGGTCGCAGCCGAGTCCCAGGGCAATCTTCATGGGCGGGCTCCGGGATGAGAGGGGAAAGCCCCTGACATGGCAGGGCCCCCACGCCTTTCCCCCTTCGCGAGCGCCGAGCAGCACAGCCGCCCCGGGAGCAGTCGGCTCCCGTTGTCCGAGCCGCAGGCGAGTTCAGGGAGCCGCCCGGGGCGGTGAGCAGCGCAGGGAACCGGGCTGAAAGCCCGGCGCGAGGGCCGGGGTCGCCTTTCTTTGCTTACTTTCTTTGGCGAAGCAAAGAAAGTAAGCCGCCGCTCAACGGCGGAACCCCACCGACAAACAGGGAGCCCCCCTTGCGACGGGGAATAAAACCGGGTGCCAGTGGCCAGGTCGTGCTTGGGGCTCAAGCCTGCTCCTCCGGTGGGCGGTAGGTGACCAGCCGGCCTGCCAGACGGGGCGCCAGTTCTGGCGGCAGGGGGCGGTGGCTGATCCACAGCACGGCGGCGACGCTGTCCAGGTCCACCTCTTCCAGGCGGCTGAACTGCTTGATGTTGGCGGGCACCGGGCCGCTGCGGCCATTGGCGTGGCGCGGCCACCAGTCGGGGCTGCCGGCTTCCTGCACCAGGGCCACCGGCTCGTCGTTCACCACGGCGGCGCTGGCCTTCACCACCTCGTCGTGGGTCGCTTCAAAGGTCCAGCCCAACTCCCGGCCCAGCAGGTCCACGCCCAGGGTCTGGCGGGAGTCGGAGGCGGTGGTGAGCACCGGGGTGGCGCCCAGGCTGGCCGCCAGGATGCCGGCCAGGGCGTTGGCGCCGCCCAGGTGGCCGGAGAGCATGGGAATGGCAAAGCGCCCGGCCTCGTCCACCACCACCACCCCCGGGTCCTGTTCCTTGTCCTTGAGATGGGGGGCGATGAGGCGCACCAGGGCGCCCAGGGAGACGATGGCGACGATGCCGTCGAAGTTGGCGAAGAGGGCAGGAATCTGGTCGCCGGTCTTGCCGTTGTAGCAGGAGGTGGCGCCGGGAGCCGCGGCCTCCGCCTCGGCCCGGAATTTCTCCGGGGCGAACAGGCGGGCGCCGGGCAGGGCCGCCACCACCTTGCCCGCCAGGGCAATGCCGTGGCGGGTGATGGAGACGACGGCGATTCTCTCGTTGGGGAAGGGGAGGTGTTGGAGCATTTGTGGTGAGAGTCGAGAGTAGAGAGTTGTGAGTCGAGCGACATTCAGGACGCCGCTTCGCTCTGCTGTTCGGCCTTGCGCTTGCGGCAGCCCCGGCGCAGTTCGCCGCGCTGGCGCTTGGGGTTCTGCACCAGCATGAGGGAGAGGTAGTTCACCTTCTCGCCCTTGAGGGAGGCCACGTCGCGCACGATGCGCTCGTCGGGGGAACCCACCTTCTCGATGAAGCAGCTGGTGGTCAGCAGCTCGCGCCGCTCCAGGAGTTCCAGCACTTCATCCACCAGGGGCTTCACCTTGAGCAGCACCAGGGTGTCGAACTCGTCCAGCAGGTGGTCGATGACTTCCACCCCGTAGGCGGCGGGGATCACCGCCAGGGTTTCGTCTTCCTCGGCCAGGGTGGTGCCGGTGGTGGCAGCGGCGGCGGCAAAGGAGGAGACGCCGGGGATGGTTTCCACCTCAACTTCCGGCACCAGTTCCCGCACCACCCGGGCCAGGTGGCCGAAGGTGGCGAAGGTGGAGGCATCGCCTTCCACCAGGAACACTAGGTCCCGCCCCTCGGCCAGCAGTTCCACGGTGCGGGCGGCGGCCCGGGCCCAGGCCTTGGTCAGGATCTCCGCGTCCCGGGTCATGGGGAACACCAGTCCCTCGGCGTCGGCGGGTACTTCCAGGCCGCCCCGGGTGACGATGGAGAGGGCGTAGGAGCTTTCCTCGGCTTTCTTCACCGGATAGAGCCAGCGGGCATCGCCGTTGAGCACGGCCCAGGCGCGGCGGGTGATCAGTTCGGGGTCGCCGGGACCCAGGGAGGCGCCGATGAGGCGGCCGTATTTTCTGTCGGTCATGTTTAGCTCTTCTTTGCGGAGACTATCCAGATGGGGTTTTGTGCGGCCATGCGGTGCATGTCCAGGATGGGCTGGCTGCGGGAGGCCTGGAGCTGGGTCACGTCCCAGTTCGCTCCGAATTTCTCCACCGCAGCGGCCAGGGCGGTGGTGGCCGTGGCCAGGTTTTCCAGGGTGACGAAGTTCATCACCAGGCGGCCGTTGGGCTTCAAGCGGGTGAGGATCAGCTCGATGAGGGCCGCCAGTTCGCCGCCGGAGCCGCCGACGAAGACCGCGTCCGGATCGGGCCAGGTCTCCAGCCCTTCCGGGGCCTTGCCATGGCGCAGGGTGTAGTTGGTGGCCTGGAAACGCAGGGCGTTTTCCCGGGCGTTGGCGGCGTCGCCCTCGTTCTTTTCGATGGCATAGACGTGGCCGTGGCGGCACAGGCGGCTGGCCTCCAGGCCGACGGAGCCGGAACCGGCGCCGATGTCCCACACCACGCTGTCGGGTTTGAGACCCAGCTTGGCCAGGGATAAAGCCCGGGCTTCCAGCTTGGTGATGAGGCCCTTCTCGGGCTGACGCTGGACGAAGTCCAGGTCGTCGAAGCCGAAGATGGCGCGCGGGTCGGCCACCTGGCGTTCCACCAGCACCACATTGGGGTCGGGGAAGCTCAGGTTGGCGGCCTGTTCCAGGGAGAGGTCGGGGAACAGTTGCTCGTCTGGCAGGGCCAGCTTGGCCGCCACCGAGAGGCGGACCTCTTCGCCATAGCCCGCCGCCAGCAGGGCCCGGGCCAGGCGGGCCGGGTTGTTGTCCGGGCCGGTGAAGGCGGCCACCTTGGGGTATTCGGCGATGGCCCGGATCAGCTTGTAGAGGCCGTTGTCCGGGGTGGTGCCGAACTGCCATTCGCCCGCATCGGCGGTGTGGCAGGTGGAGATGCGGTAGTCCTGCCAGGGCCGCTGGAAGCGGGCGAAGGCCAGTTGCAGGGTGGAGGGGGCGGGCAGCACGGTGACCGCTTCGGCCCCCAGCTTGCCCACCAGATAGCTGGCCATGCCGTGGCAGAGGGGATCGCCGGTGGCCAGCACGACGGTGTGCAGGCCGTCAGCGGCAGCTTGTTGAATCCAGCCGGGCACCTGGCCCAGCTTGCCGTCCATGTCTTTCAGGCTCACGCCGGCGGTCAGATGGGGCTGCACCAGTGCCAGGGTGCGGCCGGCGCCGACGATGAGGCCGGCGGATTGCAGGCAGTGGCGGGAGGAATCCGGCAGGCCGGCCCAGCCGTCGTCCAGGATGCCGAGGACGGTGCAGTAGGGTTGTTTAGACACTTTCGCCCTCTTCGACGCGACAGATGAACTGGCCTTCGAAATCGCAGACCAGCACGGTGAGTTGGTAGGGGCCCGGGTGGCAGGCCCGCAGGCTCTGCATGGCGTGGATGGCCAGGGCCCGGTGGAAGGGCACGGTGAGGCCCAGCAGGGCCAGGCGCTCAGCGGCGAAGCGGGCCGTTTCGGCGTTGCGGATCTCCTCCACCAGATCGGCGGGGGCGCCCACTTCGGTGGCGCAGGTGGCCAGCAGGTCCCGGTCGATCTCCTGCTTCCAGGCGTGGGTCACGGCCAGGCCCTGGCCCATCTTGGTCAGCTTGCCCACCATGGCGCCGATGTAGACGTGCTGCATCTTGCGCTTGATGGCGCTCTGGAAGGCGGCCTTGACGAAGTCCCCCATCTGCACGAAGCAGGCTTCCTGCAGCTGCGGCAACTGCTTCATGGCGAATTTTTCGGTGCGGCCGCCGGTGGTGAACACCACGCTGGTCTGGCCCTGGCGCGCCGCCACGTCCACCGCCTGGACCACGCTGGCGCGGAAGGCGGCGGTGGAATAGGGGCGCACGATGCCGGTGGTGCCGAGGATGGAGATGCCGCCCAGGATGCCGAGGCGGGCATTGAGGGTCTTCTTCGCCATCTCCTCGCCGCCGGGCACGGAAATGGTCACCTCCAGGCTGTCGCCGGCAGCCAGGATGGAAGCGCCGGCCCGGGCCACGTTGTCGCTGATGTTGCGCCGGGGCACCGGGTTGATGGCCGGGCCGCCCACTTCCAGGCCCAGGCCTTCCTTGGTGACGACGCCGACGCCCGGGCCGCCCTTGAGGATGACCTGGCCGCCGCCACCGGGAATGCGCACCACGTCGGCGGTCATGTGGGCGCCGTGGGTGGCGTCCGGATCGTCGCCCGCATCCTTGATGCTGACAGCGTGGGCCCGCAGGGGCATGCCTTCGCCCTCGACGCGGCCGTCGGTGATCTGGAAGGGCACTTCCTGGCCGTTGGGCAGGCGGCAGAAAATCTGGGCCGGCACCTGGCCCTGGACCAGGCCCTGGGTGGCGGCCACGGCCGCCGCCGCCGAGTTGGCGCCGGTGGTGAAACCGGTGCGGTTGCCCCGTTCCCGCTTGGCCGTGCCCTTGCGGACCTTCTCGGCCGGCGGCGGCGCTTCGCTGTTCACGGGAGCGCTGTTGGCGGCTTCAGGCGGCATTGCGCTGGCGGGCTTCGGCGACGCCGAGGAGGGCGTGGATGGCCGCCACCACCAGGGTGGAGCCGCCCTTGCGGCCACGGATGACGATCCAGGGCACGTCCTGCACCTCGGCCATCAGGTCCTTGGATTCGGCGGCGGAGACGAAGCCCACGGGCATGCCGATGACCAGGGCCGGACGGGCCCCTTCTTCCTTGATCAGGCGCACCACTTCGATGAGGGCCGTGGGGGCGTTGCCGATGCCGACGATGGCCCCGTCCAGCAGGCCCTGGCGATGGGCCTTGCGCATGGCCTGCACGGCCCGGGTGGTGTCCTCGGCCTGGGCCTGGGCGATGACGTCGGCGTCGGAAATGAAGTGGTGGGTGGTGACGCCGAAGTGCTTGAGGCGGCTGGCGGAGAGGCCGACGCAGATCATTTCCACGTCCGCCACGATGGGGGTGCCGCCCTTGAGGATGGCGGCCAGGCCCGCTTCCACCGCTGCCGGATGGAAGTCGGTGAGGCCGTTGAATTCGAAATCGGCGTTGGCGTGGATCATGCGCCGCACCACCGGCCACTGGTCGGCGCTGTAGGCGTGGGGGCCGGCTTCGGCATCGATGATGGCGAAGGAATCGTGCTCGATGGCGCGGCCGGCGGCGGTGAGCTGTTCGGTGACGACGTTGGCGTTGTGGTTCATGGCTTACCCGTGGGAGTGATGATCGTGGGAGTGATTGTGCCCATGGCAATGGCCGTGGGAACTGGCAACGGCGTGATCGTGCTCATGTTTGCCCCCATGTGGATGGCCGCAGCCGCCGTGCTCATGTCCGTGCTCATGTCCGTGCTCGTGGGTGGCGGTGTGGCTGTGGTCGTGCAGGTGCTCGTCCTCGGCGGCCAGGCGATACTTGCAGCCGTCGCATTCGAGTAGGCTGCCCTCCTCCAGCTCCCGCCCTGCCACCCGGGCGTCCAGGAGGTCGAAGATCAGGGGATCGAAGCCGAAATGCCCGGCCTGGGCGAAGGCCACCTGGGGATACTGGCGCTGCAGCCGCTCCACCTGGGCCTTGATGCGCTCCATGAGCACCCCGGTGAACAGATACACGGGGATGATGCAGATCTGCATCATCCCCAGCTTCACCTGGCGCTGCACCACGGTCTCCAGGCGCGGCCAGGTGACGCCGGTGAAGGCCAGGTCCACCAGCTCGTGCTCATGGGCCTCGAAGATCCAGCGGGCCATGCGGGCCAGCTCCCCGTTGGCGCCGGCATCCGAGGAGCCGCGGCCGAGCAGGATCACCCCGGTGTTCTCCGGCGCCGGCACGGCCAGCGCCTTCATCAGCCGGTCGAGCTGGCTCTGTAGCACGGCGAAGATCTCCCGCCCCATGCCCAGGTGCCGGGTCACGTCGAACTGCACTTCCGGATGGCGCTCCCGGGCCCGGCCCAGGGCGGCAGGCAGTTCCATCTTCACGTGCCCGGCGGCGTTCAGGATGAAGGGAATGGTCAGCACCCGGGTGGCGCCCCGGGCCGCTCGATCCAGGCCCTCGTCCAGAAGCACTTCCGCATGTTCGATGAAGCACACCTCGATGCGCCACTCGGGATGGCGTTCCCGCCACTGGGCAGCGAAGTGGAGAATCTCCTTGTTGCCTTCCCGGTTGCGGGAACCGTGGCCGACGAGCAGCAGGGTGGTGTTGAGGTCCATGGTTTTACTCCGATGCCCGCCGGAAGCGGTGTGAAAAGGATGGGTCGTAGAGTTTGGAGCGGGCCAGCTCCGGCCAGTCGGCGGCCCCCAGGGTGGGGCTGGCGATGATCATGGCCTGGGCGGCAATCTTCTCCGCTTGGCACTTTTTCTTGATGTCCGCGATGGTGCCGCGCACGATCTTTTCCTCCCCGGGCCAGGAGGCCTTCTGCACCACCAGGATGGGTGCATCCTCGGCCCAGCCGGCGGCCAGCAGGGCGCGCTGCACCTCGTGCAGCAGGGTGATGGAAAGGAAAATGCAGAGCGTCGTGCGGTGGGCTGCGAGCGCCTCCAGCTCCTCGCCGGGCGGCATGGGGGTGCGGCCGGCGACCCGGGTGAGGATCACCGTCTGGGTCACTTCCGGCAGGGTCAGGGTCTCGCCGGCGGCGGCGGCCGAGGCGAGCGCCGAGGAAACCCCGGGCACCACCGCCCACTCGATGCCAGCGGCAGTGAGGGGGCGGGTCATCTCGATCAGGGCGCCGTAGAGGCCCGGGTCGCCGGTCTGCAGGCGCACCACGGTGGCGTGGCGGGCGGCGGCGTCTAGCAGCCAGGCGGTCATTTCCTCCAGGGTCATGTCCTTGGAGTCGCGGATTTCGCAGCCCGCCGGGGCGTAAAGCGTGGCGGCCTGGTCCACCAGCGAGCCGGCGAACAGGATGGCGCCAGCCGCTTCCAGCAGGCGGCGGCCTTTCACGGTGATGAGTTCCGGGTCGCCGGGACCGGCGCCCACGAACCAGATTTTTCCGGTCATGCAGGATTCCTTTTCAGATCGGGAGCGGCCCCATCCAGGGCCGCCAGCAGGGCGTCCAGGCTGCGGGGCGGTTCGTCGGGCAGGAGGCCCAGGTCCGCCAGGCGCCGGTGCAGGCCCAGCACGGCAGGCAGGGCCTGCCCGGCTGCGGCCAGGAGGGCTTGTTGCCGGGGCAGCTCCCGGGCCGGGAAGGAGGCCAGGCAGCGGCCTTCAGCCAGCAGATGCAGGTCGTCAGCCCAGCGGTAGGCAAAATCCACGTCGTGGGTGCTGAGCAGGATGGTGATGCCCTGCCCGGCCAGCTGCTCCAGGAGGGCCTCGAACTCCCGCCGCATGGGGCCATCCAGGCCCGCCAGGGGTTCGTCCAGGAGCAGCAGCTCGGGCTCCATGGCCAGCACCCCGGCGATGCAGACCCGCTTCTTCTGGCCGAAGCTGAGCTGATGCACGGCCCGCTCCCGGCAGTCGGCCAGGCCCACCGCTCCCAGGGCCGCCTCCACCCGCTGCCGCACCTGGGCCTCGGGCAGGCCCAGGTTGAGAGGACCGAAGGAGATATCTTCGTAGACGCTGGCAGACAGGAGCTGCCGCTCCGGGTTCTGGAACACCAGGCCGACCCGCTGGCGCAGCTGGCGCAGGCCGGCCCGGCCGTAATCCAGGGGGCGGCCCTGGAATTCCACCTGTCCCCGGGCCGGACGCAACAGGCCGACCCCATGCAGCAGCAGGGTGGTCTTGCCGGCCCCGTTGGGCCCCAGCAGGGCATTGCGGCTGCCCGGGCGGATGCTCAGGCTGCACTCCTCCAGCCCCCGGCTGCCATCCTCGTAGCGCTGGCAGACGGCGGCGAAGCGCAGCAAGGCCTCACCGCTCACGCCAGGACTCCCAGCCCCAGCAGCAAGCCCAGGCTGCCGGCGGCCGCCCAGGCCAGCTCCTGCCGGGCCCGTGGAAAGCTCGGGGCGAGAAAACGCAGGGGCCCGTCCCCCAGGCGCAGCAGGGCCGCCTGGTGCAGTTCCAGGGCCCGCAACCAGACCTGGGGCAGCAGCCCCGCCGCCAGCAGGCCCAGGGAACGCAGGCTGCGCCGGGCCCCCGCGTGGCCGAGCCGGGCCGCCTGGGCGGTGCGCCCATCCCGGAACACGGTGGCAAAGACGAACAGCATCCGGTAGCAAAGCACCATCAGGTCGAGCAGCACTTCCGGGCAACGCAGCTGCCGCAGCAGGGCGATCAGATGCGGCAGGGGAGTGCTCAGCACCAAGAACAGCAGGGCGGCCAGGGCCGCCAGGGAACGAGCCCCGAGCCGGGCCGCCGGGTCCAGGGCCTCGGGCAGGAAGCGGGGTGCCAAGCCCCCCGGCCCGCCCAGGGAAAACAGCAGGGAGGCGCAGCCCAGGGCCAGAAACCCCAGGGCCGGCGCCGCCGCCCCCAGGTAATCGGGCAGAGGCACCCGGGCCCCGGCCAGGGTCAGGAGCACCAGCCCCAAGGCCAGTCCCAGGGCCAGCCCGGGGCTCGGCGCCAGATAGGCGCCGAGCAGGGCCGCCAGGGCGAACAGTCCCTTGGCGGCCGGACTGATCCGGCGCCAGGGGCTGGCGTGGGCGCAGCGATCAATCAGCATCGCCGCCCGGCCCCTCCCTGGAGGCGGACTGCCGCTCCCGGCGCTGCTTTTCCCGGGTCACGGAAACCCCCAGCCAGTAGCCGATGACTCCGGCCCCCAGGGCGGCCTGCAGGGCGAACAGCAGGGATTCCACCTCGCCCCCGGCCGGCTCCAGCAGGGGCGAGAACCAGGGGGTGTAATCCGGCGCAATGTCGGTGATGGCGGATTCGGCCTTGCCGTCGGCGCCGGAGAAGGCTTCCTCCCCTTCCGGGGGGGCCGGCACCAGCCACAGGGGCAGGGCCACGCACAGGAAGATCACCGGGAAAATCCAGAATGTGCGCTTCATGCCCGAGCCTCCTGGCCGGGCAGCAACTTCAGGCGGCGCAGTTCCTCGCCGTTGAAGCGGGCCAGGCCGTTGAAGATGGCCACGGTGAGCAATCCTTCGACGATGGCCAGGGGCACCTGGGTCAGGGCGAAGATGCCGGCAAACTTGGCGAAGGAGGCGGCAAAGCCCCCCACCGGGTCGGGGAAGGCCCAGGCCAGCTGCACGGAAGTGGTGAGGTAGGTGGCCAGATCCCCCAGGGCGGCGGCCAGGAACACGCCCAAGGCCAGGGAAGCGCCCAGCCCCCGCAGGGCCCGGAACACCCCGGCGGCCACGAAAGGCCCGACGATGCCCAGGGAGAACAGGTTGGCGCCCAGGGTGGTCAATCCCCCGTGGGCCAGCAACAGGGCCTGGAACAACAGGATCACGAAGCCCACGGGCACCATAGCCAAGGGGCCGAACAGGACCGCCCCCAGCCCGACCCCGGTGGGGTGGGAGCTACTGCCGGTCACCGAAGGCAGCTTCAGGGCGGACAGGATGAAGGCGAAAGCGGCGGCCACCCCGAGCAGCATGCGCTGCTCCGGTTGTTCCCGCAGCCGGCGGCGCAGGGAGATGAGGCCCCAGGCCAGGAATGGCGCAGAGGCCAGGGTCCACCCGGCGGCATGGGCCACGGGCAGGAAACCTTCCATGATGTGCATAAACGTCCCCTCGACGAACTGTCGGAAGACACCAGGCGGGGAAGGGGAAAACTGCTCAGGACGGGGGCGGAATGCAGGC
The DNA here is from genome assembly GCF_000429665.1 of Azovibrio restrictus DSM 23866. GTDB lineage: Bacteria > Pseudomonadota > Gammaproteobacteria > Burkholderiales > Rhodocyclaceae > Azovibrio > Azovibrio restrictus. The sequence continues at coordinate 45,737 of NZ_AUCH01000015.1, read as the reverse complement.
GGGCCGTAGGTCGTCACAAGCCGTCCCTCACCCCGGGGAATGGTGTCACTCGCTTTCGGGCCGGTCTTCTGGCTCATCCTCAACCTTCCCCGCCGGCCTTCCCGTGCGAAGCACAGTGGCGTGATGGCGGGGTCGTCGGACTTACAGCAGCGGGGGCTGCGCCGGAATGGCTGGATATGGCATCCAGGGGCACCGGACTTCCCGTTTCACCTGCAGACCATGAACTGGTCCCAGGCACCCGAAGGGGCGGATTGTATCCCAGCCCCCCGGCCCTCATGCAAGTCGCAACAACGAGGGCCGGGCCCGACCATATGCCGCTCGGGCCCGATGGCCGGCATTGCGCAGGACGCTAACATGAATTTACATTCCCTCCATTGCCCTCCTCCTGGAGCCCCCGGCCTTGAACGCCCCGGACCTGAAAAACCACTACCTGACCCTGGGGCTCCCCGACGGCGCCTCCCCCGACGCCGTCCAGATGGCCTACCGCAAGGCCATGCAGCGCTTTCTCCAGCACCAGCAGCAAGGCCGCCCCCTGCCCGCCGCCGACTTCGACGCCCTGCAGGAAGCCTTTGCCCACCTGAAGGACCCGGTACTGAAAGCCGACTACGACCGGCAGTTGCTGGGGGAACAGCCCCCCGCCGCTGACGACAGCGCCCCGGCGCCCATCGCCCCAATTGCGCCCATTGCACTGGCGCCCACCACCACTAGCGCCGACACCACTGGCGCCGACACCAGCCGGGCAACCCCGGCCGTGGCCCCCGCCCCCCTGCCAGAGGCCGCGCCGGCCATCGCCGGCCTCACCCTGGAACCGCCCCCGCCGCCCCGGGAGCCGCCCCCTGCACCCCGCAGCGGCGTGCCGGAAATCCGCGACCCGGTGCAGCACAACTTCCAGTTCACCGGCTCCGGCGGCGAGTATTTCCGCATCTGGATCGTAAACCTGGCGCTCTCCATCCTCACCCTGGGCATCTACTCGGCCTGGGCCAAGGTGCGCCGGGAGCAGTACTTCCACCGCAACACCCTGCTGGATGGCAGCGGCTTCGACTATCACGGGGACCCCAAGGCCATCCTCAAGGGCCGCGCCATCGCCTGGACCCTGCTGCTCATCCTGAGCGCCACGGAAAACCTGGCGCCCCTGCTCCACCCCATCCTGCTGATCCTGCTCATGCCCGTGGTGCCCTGGCTGATCCAGCGCTCCCTGGTGTTCCGGGCCCGCAACACCTCCTACCGGGGCCTGCGCTTCGACTTCCATGGCAGCTACATGGAAGCCCTCAAGGTCTTCCTCGGCTACGGCCTGCTCACCATGGTGACCTTCGGCCTGGCCCTGCCCGCCTTCATCCGCCGCGTCAAGCTGTTCCAGCTCAACAACCTGTCCTTCGGCGGCCAGCGCTTCAGCAGCGACCCCAGCCTGGGGGCTTTTTACGGCATCTTCCTGCGCGCTTCCCTGATCGCCGTCCTGCCGATGCTGATCGCGGGTATCGTCGCCGGAATACTGATGGCCGGCCTGCAGGGCTACGGCATCCCGGTCTTGTTGGCCATGATGGGCGGCGCCTTCCTGGCCATGGGCCTGGTGTACCTCTTCCTGCTGGCGGTGGTGCAACCCTACGTCCAGGCCCGCACGGCCAACCTGGTGTGGAACCACACCCGGGTGGGCGAGCACCTGTTCGCCAGCGACCAGGGCTTCAAGAGCCTGTTCGTGCTGTTCTTCGTGAACTGGCTGCTGACCCTGATCACCCTGGGCCTGTACTGGCCCTGGGCCAAGGTCCGGCTGGCGGCCTACCGGGCGGAACATACCGCCCTGGTCACCCAGGACAGCCTGGATGACTTCATCGGCAAGGCGGTGGAACAGCGCCGGGCCGTCGGCGAGGAAATCGCCGACGCCTTCGACCTGGACATCGCCCTCTGAGCATGGAGGCCGCCTACTTCGATGGCCGCAGCTCCCGCCGCCAGCGGGTACGGCTGCGGGCAGAAGCCGGTTTCCTGCTGCTGGCGGGGGAAGGGGTGGAGCGCCGGGTGCCCCTGGCGGAGCTGGAAATCTCCGAACCCCAGGGCCGGGCTCCCCGCACCCTGCGCTTTGCCGACGGGGCCTACTGCGAAGCACCTCAGGATGCGGCGCTGCTGGCCCTGCTCGAGGAACTGGGCCACCGGGAATCCGCCACCGTCAGGCTCCAGGGACGCTGGCGCTGGAGCATTGGCGCCCTGGCCGCCATCGTCCTGATCCTGGCCGGTTTTTACCAGTGGGGCCTGCCCTGGAGCGCTCAGGTGGTGGCCCCGCTGATTCCCGCCGCCGCCCTGGAACAGGTCTCCAGCCAGACCCTGACCGCCCTGGACAAGGGGATGCTCAAGGAAAGCCGCCTGCCCGCGGAGTACCAGGAACGGCTGACCCGGGACTTTCTCGCCCTGGCCGCCGCCGACCCGGCCCTGGAACCCTACCGGAAGAGCCTGAAACTGCATTTTCGCAGCGCCCCCCGGATCGGCCCCAATGCCTTTGCCCTGCCCGACGGCCAGGTGGTGCTGTTCGATGAACTGGTGCAGATGCCCGCCAGCGACGCAGAGGTCCTGGCGGTCCTGGCCCACGAACTGGGTCACGTGCGCGAACGGCACGGCCTGCGCCAGCTGATCCAGTCCTCGGTGGTGGCCGCCTTCACCGCCGCCTACCTCGGGGACGTCTCCTCCCTGGCCGCGGGCCTCTCCACCCTGGCCCTCACCTCCAACTACTCCCGGGACATGGAACGGGAGGCCGACGACTACGCCGCCGCCACCCTGCGCCGCCAGGGACGCTCCCCCGCCGAGCTGGGCAGCGCCCTGGAAAAACTGGCCCGGGCCCATGCCGACGAGGACGAGGAGGGAGACGGCAAGGACTGGCTATCCTCCCACCCGGACACCCGGGAGCGGATCCGCCGCCTGAACAGCCAGTAAGCCCCCTGCCTGCCAGACTTCCAGCAGGCGGGCCGGAACCGGCCCCGCTGCATCCTCCTGGCGGCACACCAGGGAAATCCGGTAGTCGGGCAGCGGCACGTCCAGCCCCAGCACCAGGAACTCCCCTTCCATCTCCCGGGTTTCCGTTTCCGGCACCACCGCGATGCCGGCAAAGCCCTGGCGCAGGAGGTCCAGCAGCAGATCCACGTCGGAACTGTAGAGGGCCACCCGGGGCGTCAGCCCCTCATCGTGGAAATGCTGCAACAGCCGCTCGTAACTCCCCACCCCCACGGAGCGGCGCAACAGCAGCAGGGGATGGCGGGCCAGCTCCGCCAGGGACAGGACGGCCGCAGCCCGGGGCAGCAGGTTCCGGGGCACCAGGGCCACATGGCGGCTGGTGGCCAGGGGGTGGACGACGAAGTGTTCGGGCTCCAGGGGCGGCACCATGAAGGCCGCATCGAGCTGGCCCCGGGCCAGCAACTGTTCCAGCCAGCTGGAATCCCCCACCACCAGCCCGATCCGGTGCCCCGGAAAAGCCGCCTGCAGGGCGTCGAAACGGGACAGCCAGAGGCTGCGGCAGGTGGGCGACAGGCCCAGGCGCAGGGTGGGGCCGGACTGGGAGGCCAGGCGCAGCACCTCCTCCCGGGAGGTTTCCACGGCCCGCAGGATGCCCCGGGCGCGCCGGTAGAACAGGGTGCCGGCCTCGGTGAGCAGCAGCTTGCGCCCCTGACGCTCGAACAGGGGGGTTCCCAGTTCCGCTTCCAGCTCCTTGAGGCGCTGACTCAGGGGTGGCTGGGCCATGTGCAGCAGCTTCGCCGCCCGGCTGATCTGCCCCTGCTCGGCGATGGTGCAGAAATAATGCATGCGCTTCAGGTCCACGGCTCACTCCATATCAATCCGATATACCAGACAATATAAATGGTATTTTCAAGCGCGCCACGCCTTGGATAAACTCACCGGCCCATATCGCCAACTGGAGATTCGCTATGCTAGGCCCCCTGGTGGACAGTGCCGTGATCTTCCTGGGCGGCCTGGGTGGAGCCGCCCTGGGGCGCCATCTCCCGGCCCGGGTGCGGCTGGCCATGCCCCTCACCTGCGGCATCATCGCCATCGGCCTGGGCGCCCTGCTGGTGACCCGGGCCCAGCATCTGCCCGCCGTGGCCCTGGCGATGCTGCTGGGGGCCTTCATCGGCGAACTCCTGTACCTGGAACGGGGACTGGAGCTGGCCATAGGCTGGGCCCAGCGCCAGGCCGAGCGGGCCTGGCCGGCGGACAAGGGTAATCCGCGCATGGAGGGCTTCGTGGCCCGCTACGTGACCGTGCTGGTGCTGTTCTGCGCCAGCGGCATGGGCATCTTCGGCTCCATCAACGAGGGCATGACCGGCCAGGCCACCATCTTGCTCACCAAATCGGTCCTCGACCTGTTCACCGCCCTGATCTTCGCGGCGGAACTGGGCCTGGCGGTGGCCCTGATCGCCCTGCCGCAGCTGTTGATCCAGGGCGGCCTGTACCTGAGCGGCAGCCTGATCCTGCCCCTGGTGAGCCCCGCCATGCTGGCGGATTTCTCCGCCTGCGGCGGCATCATCCTGCTCGCCACGGGCCTGCGCATCTGCGGCATCAAGATCTTCCCCATCGTGAACATGCTCCCGGCCCTGGTCCTGGCCCTGCCCTGCGCCTGGCTGTGGTCGCGCCTAGCGCCGCTCTTGGGCGCCTGAAACAGCCGCCGGCGCCAGCCGCCTGTCGGCCGCTCACTCCGGCTGGCGGGAATCCATGACCAGGGTGACCGGCCCGTCATTGACCAGGCTCACTTCCATGTCGGCACCGAAGACCCCGGTGGGTACCGGCCTGCCCAGCTGCCCGGCCAGCACGGCAACGAAACGCTCGAACAGGGGACCGGACACGGGCCCCGGGGCCGCCCTACCCCAGGAGGGACGATTCCCCTTGCGGGTGGAGGCATACAGGGTGAACTGGGAAACCGCCAGAATTTCCCCGCCCGCCTCCCGCACACTGCGGTTCATCACCTGCTCCCCGTCCGGAAAAATGCGCAGCTGCACCAGCTTGCGGGCCATCCACTCCAGGTCGGTCTCCTGATCCTCCGCTTCGAACCCGGCCAGCACCAGCAGCCCCGGCCCGATCCGCCCCGTGACCGCCCCCGCCACGCTGACACTGGCCTCCTGCACCCGTTGCACCACCACCCGCATCTTGCCTGTCTCCTGATTCCGCAGCCCCCGGTCGGGAGCCCAGACCACATTTTGCCCGGCTCCGCCCTTTCCTCCCACCCCCGGTCCAGGCCGCATCACCCCATGGGGCGCAGAAGACCGCCACACCTCGATCCGCCCCCAGTTCCAACGCCAATGGAATATGCGATATGATTGCCCCACCATAACCCCGGGACCCGTACCCCCGAACATGTCATGACCGCCTGGCTCCTCCTGCTGCTCACCGTCATCTTCGTGCATCTGACCTACGACACGCTGTCCGCCGCCACCCCGGCCCTGGCTTACCAGGAAACCGCCCGGGCCTTGGGACTGGGCTTTTCCCACGCCAGCCCCGGCCACCGGAGCAGGTACCAGCCCCCCATCCAGCGCCTGGAAAACAGCAGGCTGATCGCCTGGATCTTCGGCCTTGCCGCCACCGCCTTCGGCTTCGCCACCCTGCACGCCTTCATTCGCTGAGCCTGTCCATGGGCCGCTCCCGTTGCCGCGGCCTCTGGCTGCTGGCCATCCCCTTGAGCAGCCTGGCCCAGGAGGCTGCCCTCCCGGATTACGAGGTCCAGGCCGCAGCCTGTGTCGAAGCCCATTCGGGAGCCGAAGCCCAGGATTGCCTGAAACAGTGCTTCCTGGCGTCCCGGCAAGCGCTGACACGGGAAGAACAGGCCATCCTCGCCCGCCTGCAGGAGCTGCGCAACCAGGATGAGCTCGGCCACACCCACTACGCCCTGGCGGCAGCTGCGCTACGCAAGGCGGGTGCCGGACACCAGGCTTACGCCGCGGCCCACTGCGATTTCGCGGTGGGCGCCAGCGGCGCCGTTGCCTCGGGCAGTGCCCTGGTACGCTGGCGCTGCCTGATAGAGCTGAATCAGCAGCGCCTCAAGCTGCTGCAATCCCGGCGCCAGCCCACCACCCCCTGAGCTCCCCGCCCGCCGGGAAGCGCCGCTCCTGCAGGCAAAACCGCCCTGGGCTTGAGGTAGAATCGGCGACACCCGCTCCTACCCGGCCACCACCCCTGCACGGACATGCCCCATACCGACACCAGGCCCCCTGCTCGCCCCCAGTCCCCCGGCAGCGCCCCCGTGCAAAACGCGGCTGGCGCTCAGGAGGCCTGACAGGTGCCCATGCTCGAGAGGATCTCCATCCGCCACAAGCTGGCCATCCTGCTGGGGCTGAGCGCTGCCCTGGCGCTGCTGATCTCCTCGGTCGCCACCATCTATTCCACCTACCTGAGCGAATCCCGGGCCTCCCTGAGGGTCCTGCACCAGCTCACCGACGTGATCAGCGAAAACATGCGGGCGGCCCTGGCCTTCAATGATGCGGACAGCGCCCGGAAGATTCTCGCCTCCCTGCAGGCAGACCCCCACATCCTTTACGCCGTGGTCAGCGACGACAGGGGCCAGCCCCTGGGGGAATACCGCTCCACCCAGCTCCCGTCGGCCCAGGAAGACTGGTTCCGGCGGCACCTGCAGAACAACATCAACAGCAACCGGGAGCTGCTGCGCCGGGAAGGCAGCTCCACCCAGCACATGGACAGCCACACCATGGGCGTGCTGCGCCCCGTTTTCTTCGAAGGCAAACCCATCGGCACCCTGGCGATCATCTCGGACACGCAGCAGCTGTGGGCCCGAATCCAGGAATTCGTGCTGATGCAGATGGGGGTTTCCCTGCTCGCCCTGCTCACCCTGATGCTCCTTTCCTTCAAGCTCCAGTCCCTGTTCACCCGCCCGATCATGGGGCTCATCGACGCCATGCAGCAGGTGGCCCGCACCAAGGATTACCGGACCACCCTGGAATCCCGGCGCCAGGATGAATTCGGCAACCTCTACGCCGGGTTCAACGCCATGCTGGCGGACATCCGCGAGCGGGACGAACGGCTGAGCCGGCTGGCCACCACCGACTCCCTCACCGGCCTGGCCAATCACCACCAGGCCATGGAAACCATGCAGAACATGATCATCCGGGCCGAGCGCAAGGGGGAATCCCTGGGGGTGATCATGCTCGACATCGACTTTTTCAAGGCCGTCAATGACCGCCACGGCCATCCGGTGGGAGACCGGGTGCTGCAGGAGATCGCCCGGGTGCTGCAGGCCTGCGCCCGGGAGTACGACCTGGTGGCCCGCCTGGGAGGCGAGGAATTCCTGGTGCTCTGCGACGGCGGCACCCGGGAAATCACCGTGGCGGTGGCGGAGCGCATCCGCACCGGCATCGAACAGCACCCCATCGAATACCAGCCAGGCCAGTTCCTGCAGGTCACCGTCAGCCTGGGGGTGCACGCCTCGGTACCCCAGTCGGCGGAACAGCCCCTGGCGAGCATGATCAAGGCCGCCGATGCGGCCCTGTACCGGGCCAAGGCGGCCGGCCGCAACTGCCATGTGCTGGCTTAGGGAAAATCCCTGGCGGGCGCTGCTCTGGCTAGGGCTGCTGCTCGCCCTGCTGCGGGCGCCGGGAGCCCTGGCCGGCGACGAGGAAAGAAAGCTGGAGGCCGTGTTCATCGGCCGTTTCGCCAGTTACATCGAGTGGCCAGCCCGGCAGCGGGAACGCTTCGTCATCACCCTGCTGGACGAGAACCCCTTCGGCAACCTCCTGGACGAGCTATACCGGGACAAGCGCATCCACGACAAGCCCATCGAACTGCGCTACGTGAGCCGCCTGGACCAGGTGGGCGACACGGACGTGCTGTTCCTCACCCTGAACAGCGCCGCCGCCCGGGCTGCCGCCATCGACTATGCCCAGAAGAACGGCATCCTGACCATCAGCACGGCCAAAGGCTTTGCCGACAGCGGCGGCATCATCCAGCTGGACTTCGTGGAACAGCGGGCCCGCATCAAGATCAACCATGCCGCGGCGCTCCGCTCCGGCCTCAGGATCGGCGCGCCGCTGCTGTCGATTGCCACCGTGCTGCGGGAAGCACCATGAAACACATCCTCTGCGCACTCCTGTCCCTGACCTGCGGCGCCGCCGCCGCCGAGAAGGCGGTCGAGGAAAGCAACGACTACTACCAGCGCCCCCTGGAGCAGCTGTTCCAGGTGGAAACCCAGGCCAAGGCCGCGGTCGGCTCCCGCAGTGGCAACCGGAACGCCCTGGACGCCGAGGTGCCCATCGACATCATCACCGCCGTGCAGCTGCAATCCACCGGCCAGACCGAGCTGACCCGGGCCCTGGCGGTGCTGGTGCCCGGCTTCAACGCCCCCCGCCCCAGCATCGCCGACGGCACCGACCACGCCCCGCCCTTCACCCTGCGCGGCCTGGGGCCCGACCAGGTGCTGGTGCTGGTCAACGGCAAGCGGCTGCACCAGAGCTCCCTGCTGCACAACAACGGCACCGTGGGCCGGGGTAGCTCCGGGGTGGACCTGAACACCATTCCTCTGCGCGCCATTGAGCGGGTCGAAGTCCTGCGCGACGGGGCGGCGGCCCAATATGGCTCCGACGCCATCGCCGGGATCATCAACATCATCCTCAAGGGCTATGGTCAGCGCAGCCAGGCCAGCGTCAGCTACGGCCACAGCAGGGAAGGCGACGGAATCAGCAAGCATGCCAGCCTGTTCCAGACCCTGCCCCTGGCCGGTGACGGCTTCCTGAACCTGACCGCCGAATGGCGCGACCGGGGCCCCACCAACCGGGCCGGCCCCGACGCCGGGGACGGCGGCCGCATCAACACCCACTTTGGCGATGCGGACACCCGGGACGCCCTGCTCGGACTGAACGCCGAACTGCCCCGGGGCGACACCACCCTCTACCTGCACGGCCTGTACGACCGGCGCCGCAGCAGCGCCGGGGCCTTCTACCGGCACGCCGACGATTCCCGCAACATCAGCAGCATCTACCCGGACGGCTTCCTGCCCCTGATCGAGCCCAAAATCCTCGATTTCTCTGCCACCGCTGGCATCCGCGGCATCACCGTCAGCGGTCTGCGCTGGGACCTGAGCTACACCCACGGCCACAACGACTTCCATTTCTACGTCAACGACAGCCTCAACACCTCCCTGGGCAGCGACAGCCCCCGCTCCTTCGACAGCGGTGCCAGCCGCTACACCCAGCAAATCCTCAACCTGGACCTGAGTCAGAAGATAGGTCCCCATACCCTGGCCGGGGGCTACGAGTTCCGCCAGGAGCGCTACCGCATCGTGCCCGGGGAACCGGCCTCCTGGATGCTCGGCCCGGAAAACAACTATGCCTACGGGGCCCAGGGCTTCCCCGGCTTCAGCCCGGACAACGAAGTCTCCGCCCGGCGCCGGGCCCACGCCCTATACGGGGACCTGAAATACGCCCTCAGCGACAGCCTGACCCTGGACAGCGCCGCCCGGGCCGAAAGCTACAGCGACTTCGGCTCCACCCTGAACGGCAAGCTCGCCCTGCGCTACCGAGCCCGGGACAACCTGCTGTTCCGGGCCAGCGCCAGCAGCGGCTTCCGGGCCCCCTCCCTATCCCAGAGCCACTTCTCCTACACCGGCACCTACCGCAACAGCGACGACACCGCCGCCCAGTTCTGGGGCAACTACGCCGTGGACCACCCCATCGCCCGGGCCCTGGGCGCCACCGACCTGAAACCGGAAAAATCCCGCCACTTCACCCTGGGCCTGGTATTCCAGCCCAGCACCCAGCTCACGGCCAGCGCCGATGTCTTCGTCACCGACATCGACGACCGCATCATGCCCACCGGCTACATCTCCGCCTGGAACCTGGGCAGCCTGAGTCCCCAGGCCGCTGCCATCCTGGCCCAGAACAACATCGACGGGGCCGTGTATTTCACCAACGCCATCGGCACCCGCACCCGGGGCTTCGACCTACGCCTGGACTACAAAAAGGAACTGGAAAACGGCGCCCGCCTGAAGATGGTGGCCGCCTACCAGCGCAGCCGCACCCACATCACCCAGGTGAACGCCTCCCCGGGCATCCTCGGGGTGCCCATGACCGACCTGATCCTGGACCCCTTCACCCGGGGCCTGATCGAAAACGCCCAGCCCGTGGATTCCTTCAAACTCTGGACCCGCTACGCCACCCACGACTACGAACTGGTCCTCAACCTGAACCGCTTCGGCAAGTTCTCGAGCGTCCAGGCCTACCAGCCGGTCACCTTCGGCGCCAAATGGACCGTGGACGCCGAATTCACCTACCGGCTCACCCGGGACGTCGCCCTGACCCTGGGCGGCGCCAACCTCTTCAACACCAAGCCCGACACCTGGGGCAAAACCGAAGACAGCCTGGCCGGCGCCGGCAAGGTCATCCAGTACTCCCAGTACGCCCCCTTCGGCTACAACGGCGCCTATTACTACCTGAGGGTGGGGGTGGAGTTTTGAGCAGGGACGGCCTAACGGGAAAAAGCCCCAGCAGACGATGCCAGGAGGTTAGGGTTATGATAATCAAGCTCCCCGCCCACACCATACAAAAACCTTGAACGCCCCCACGCCCACACGCATCCTTCACATCACCCGCAACCTGCCGCCACTGGTTGGCGGTATGGAGCGCCTGAACTGGCACATTGCCGATGAACTTTCGCACCATGCCCAGGTGCTGTTGATCGGCCCTAGAGGTAGCGCAGAACAAAGTCCCGCTGCGGTTCCCGTGGTGGAAGTCCCCTTACGGCCGCTGCCCCGCTTTTTGCTCGCATCCGCCTGGCAGGCCGTAGCTGTGGCACGGCGCTTCAAACCCCACATCGTGTTGGCAGGTAGCGGCCTGACAGCCCCTGCCGCCTGGCTGGCCGCACGTGCGAGCAAGGCCCGTGCTCATGTGTATCTGCACGGGCTTGATGCTGCCGTACAGCACCCCGTTTACCGCGCCCTGTGGCACCCGGCCATCCGGCACATGGATGGCGTCATCGCCAATAGCCGCCCTACCGCTGATCTGGCCCGCAAGCTGGGGGTGGATGCAGGAAAAATCAGCATCGTTCACCCTGGTGTGACCTTACCTGCAGCCCCGCAAACAGCTGAATCGCTACAGGATTTCCGACTGCGCCATCGCTTGGGTGATAAGCGCCTGCTACTGTCGGTAGGACGCTTGACCAGCCGCAAGGGCCTACGCGAATTTGTCCAGCATGCATTGCCCAGCATTATTCAGGCAGCACCCGATACTTTGCTGGTGATCGTGGGCGACGCTCCGACCGACTCCCTGCACGCCAGCATACAAACCCGTACCAGCATACAAGCCGTGGCGGATGCAGCAGGCATCGGCCAGCACCTGCGCTTTCTGGGAGTAATCACAGATGCGCAAGAACTTGCCTGCGCCTACGAAAGCGCTACCTTGCACATCTTCCCCGTACGCCAGCTACCAGGTGACCCCGAAGGCTTCGGAATGGTCGCGATCGAAGCCGCTGCCCATGGTCTGCCCACAGTGGCTTTTGCGACCGGAGGCATTGTGGATGCGGTGGCAGAGGGACAATCAGGGCATCTGGTTGCACCCGGCGACTATGCCGCACTGGCTCAGGCTGCGGTGAGAATGCTTGCCGACAGCCCCTATGCATGGCAGACCCGCGCCAGCACCTTTGCAGTGCAGTTTGCCTGGCAAGCCATGGGCCACAAACTGTGGGACATACTGCAAGAGAGCGTCATCCCGCAGTCCAAAGATTGAAACGCCATGCCCACCACGAACAAGTTTGTACGCCAGCCCCATGCCGTCACTGACCTGGCCTCACGCCGCTTCAAGGCGCTGAAAATTGAACGCCTGCTGGGATTGCAGCACTTTCCCCTGCCGATACGCCTGCTGGAAATTGGCTGCGGCTCTGGCGGCATAGCGCACTACTTTGCAACACACCCCAGCTTACAGTGCATCGTGACTGCGGTGGATGTGCACGACAACCGCCAAGTGCACGATGGTTACATCTATCACAGCGTGCAAGGCGTGCAGCTGCCTTTCGAAGATCAGCAATTCGACGTAGTCATCAGCAATCACGTCATTGAACATGTGGGCGACACAGCAGCACAGCTGGTGCATTTGCAGGAAATACGCCGAGTACTGACATCTACAGGCAAAGCCTATCTGGCCGTACCCAACCGGTGGATGTTGACCGAGCCCCATTACCGCCTGAAATTTCTGAGTTGGTTGCCGCATGCATGGCGTAGCCCCTATCTTCGCTGGATGGGGAAAGGTGAGGTGTACGACTGCGAACCACTGCAAATGCACGAACTGGAGCGCATGCTTGCAACCGCCGACTTGCAGTATCACAACCAATGCGTGGAAGGCTGGCGCGCCACCTTTGAAATTGAACACCCCACGCACTGGAGCAACCGTGTGTTGGCTTGCTGCCCTGACTCTGTACTCAAACCCCTGACCCCAATTGTCCCCACACTAATCTACCGGTTAGAGCGGGGCATTCGAACGGCACGTCCTGAGCTATAAACAACCAAAATGAAGTCCAAAATTTTGATCGTTGGTGGTGCTGGCTATATCGGCTCCCACATGGTGTTGCGACTTGCCCAGGCTGGATACGAAGTCGTGGTGTTTGACAACCTGAGCAATGGCCATCGCGATGCCGTGCTGGCTGGGGATCTGGTGATTGGCGACTTGGCCGACCGTGCCGCACTGGCAAGCCTTTTCACGGACCACCGCTTCGATGCCGTGATGCACTTCGCGTCCTCTATTCAGGTGGGGGAGTCCATGCAGTTGCCGGCACGCTACTACGCCAACAACGTGGGCAATACCATCCACTTGATTGAAACCATGATCGAACACGGTGTGCAGCACCTGATCTTTTCTTCGAGTGCCGCCATATTTGGTGACCCGGTCCACATTCCCATCAATGAATCTCACCCACGCCAGCCTATCACCCCCTATGGCTGGAGCAAATGGATGGTGGAACAGATTCTGACCGACTGTGATCGCGCACACGGCCTGCGCTATGTGGCCCTGCGCTATTTCAATGCTGCTGGTGCACAGCCTGAGGGCTTGCTTGGCGAACGCCATGAGCCCGAGACGCACCTCATCCCCCTGATACTCCAGGCCGCATCCGGGCGGCGCGCACACATTAGCGTGTTCGGCACCGACTACAACACACCAGACGGCACCTGCATTCGTGACTACATCCATGTACAAGACTTGGCCGATGCACACCTATTGGCGCTCGATTGGCTGATGCAAGGTAAGGGCTCATCAGCCTTCAACCTGGGCAACGGGAGCGGCTTTTCGATCCGTGAAGTCATAGGTAGCGTGGAAGAAGTCACTGGCCAGCGCGTGGCCGTTCAAGCCCTTCCCCGCCGCTCCGGCGATCCAGCGGTGCTGGTGGCAGACAGCACCTACGCCCGCGCAGCACTGGGTTGGCAGCCGCAGTACACCAATCTATATGAGATCGTCCAACACGCCTGGCGGTGGGAAAACAAGTGCCCTCCGCCTCTTTGATGTGCGGCGCATCCACATGCCCCCGCACTGACTTACCCATTGCCCCCCGCCCATGAACACTGCAACACCCAGTATCTGGTTCCCCACCGTTCGTACCGGAACGGGCACGGACGTGTTTACAAAACGCTTGGTAGCCGATCTGCGCAAGCACGGACTGCAGGCAGAAATCACCTGGCTACCGCTGCGCGCCGAATACGCCCCCTGGACTGTAGCCATACCCAGCCCCCCCTCCTGGGCCACAGTGGCACACGTAAACACTTGGTTGCACACACGCTTCATCCCCCGCGGCCTACCCATGGTGGCCACCATCCACCACGCCGTACACCATCCGGATGCCAGCACCTATAAAGGCCCACTGCGCGCGGCATACCACCGCTGGTGGATAGCGCCCAACGAGCGCCGTGTATTGCGCCATGCCCAGCGCGCGATAGCTGTAAGTCAGTTTGTGGCAGACAGCGCCCGACACAGTCTGTTGGACGTGCCCATGCAAGTCATCTATAACGGCGTGGATACTGAGCACTTTTGCCCCGGTACGCGTCAGCGCCAGCCCGGTGAGCCTTTCAAGTTGCTCTTTGTGGGCAGTTGGATGGCGCGTAAAGGAGTGGATTTGCTGGCCCCCATCCTGAGCCAACTGGGAGAGGGCTTTCTACTACGCTATACCGGCGGCCCGGCAGCAGAAAAAGACAAGGCCAAGATGCCCCCCAACATGATCGACATTGGCCGCCTGCAAGGGGATGGAGCCGTGGTGGCCGAGATGCAGAGCGCAGATGCGCTGCTATTTCCATCACGTAGCGAGGGGCACCCATTGGTAGCCATAGAAGCCATGGCCTGCGGCTTACCCATTATTGGAATGCACGGGTCGTCCGTTTCCGAAGCCGTCGCCGACGGCCAAACCGGCCTGCTCTGTCCCCAAAATAATGTTCCAGCGTTTGTTACCGCCATCCGCAGCCTGGCTGCTGACGGTGCCTGGCACGCCAGTCTGGCGCAAGCCGCGCGGGTACATGCGGTTAAACAGTTTTCAGAAACAGCGATGACGTGCGCGTACATGCACTTGTACCAATGCACCGCTATCGATGCCCAAGGTGCCAAGTGACCGCCGCCATCACCATTCACTTCAGAAACCCCAAGCTCACCAGTGCTTGTATCGACAGTTTGTTGGCCGATGGCTGGGCCCCCATTCTGGTTTGGGATAATTCAGCAGACGCAGGGGCCAGCTTGCGAGAACTGCAAACCCGCTATGCGCTGGAGCCCCGTGTAGTGCTAGCCGCCAACCCGTGCAATCTAGGTTTTAGCAAAGGCATGAACGCGGCCCTGAACGCCTTGGGGCACTATGGCTATGCAGGGCCGGTGCTGTTGGTCAATAACGATGCCCAAGTGCAAGAGGGCTTACGCTTGGCACTGGAGGCGCAACTGACGCACACCAGTACTCCCATGCTGATTGCCCCACGCCTGATGCAGGACGGCAAAGAACAAGGCTGGCTGTACTACCAACCGTGGCTAGCATTAGTCACTAAGCACCCCGTTTTGGGCAGTTTTGCCTACTTGAGCGGCTGTTGTCTGCTAGTGCAAAGGCCTGACAACACCCAGCCGTTGTTTGACGACAGCTTCTTTATGTATGGAGAAGACGTGGAACTGTCCTGGCGAATACGCCGCCAAGGTGGGCAATTGGTGCTGATTGACCGCGGTTATGTGCACCACGACGGATTGGCCAGCAGCGGCCATGCTAGCGCTGCTTATGAGCAGTATCTAGTGCAGTCCCACTGGCTGCTGGCGGGAAAACTGGCGCCCAATGCCTTTTCTGCAATCATGATGCGAGTATTGCGTATTCCATCTTTACTGGCTCGCGCCTGCTTGCGGTCGTGGCGGTATCGGTCATGGGTGCCATTGCGGGCAATTTTGAAAATTGCTCAAGCTAAAATCTGTCAGAAGTCACCTTCCCCGAAGTGATGCACTTCTCAGCCACCAAGAAATTCGCCTATAGCCACGAGTAATATACCTAGGACCAAGCATCACCCATTCTATTACAAGCAGTTTTCTAGCAAGCCAAGGATATTTTATAAACATAGACTGCATGGGGTGAGCATTTGAGTCCATCTTCTGAGCTTTTTTAATTAATTTACCAAAAAATATTGGAGCCAACGGAAAGACAGAATGAGCATGAGTGAGCAAAGCGGCAGCGACGGCGGAAGATCGTTCAGGCGAACCTCTACCTGTAGCGAGCAAATCCTGATGGAGCAACAATATTGAATTTACCAAAACCCTTGAATTATCCATTGTGCGCCTTACACGAGAAAGCCGCTCAGCATCATGCTGGACATAAACAGCAACAGGAAAAAATTCCATTAACACCAACTTCTCTTCACCCGCTCCAAACCCTAGCATCCAAAGGTAATCATCATGAAGAACCACATCTTCACGCCACGCTCTTCCGCCTATCGCAGACTTAAGAAAAATACATCCGGCGGTCATATTGCTTATAGAAATAGAAAGAAGTACCGCACAAACAAAATCTTTTGTTTCTGGCAGCCCCTGCAACTCCTTGAACCCACTACGCTGATTGAAAACCACGAGGGGAGCAACCGAAATATCCGCCCCCGATTCTTTTATTCTTTTTAGTTGCTCTGCAGACGAAGGCAACAAATAGTCATCATCATCAAGAAATCTGACGTATAAGCCTTTTGAATTTGCCAAACCATAGTTTCTAGCTGCGCAAGCATTGCCGAGATCAATATGAAACCATTTCACCCTATCATCTTTGCAGTATTTGCTTTTCACAATCTCCCATTTTCTATGCGGTCCGTTTGGAACCACAACAACCTCAATCCTTTCACCCCCACAAGCATTAAGCGCACTCTCAATTGCTCGGTCTAGCATATCAGTACGATTGAAAGTTGGGATAACTATAGAAAGTAAAGGATTCATACCGATGCCCAAAATAACGTTAAAAAAAATCATTAAAGCACTTAAAAACCTAGCCCTTGGATGGACTCCCGGAGGATCTTTCAAGTGCAATATATGCCAAAATAACGTTTGGGGATTTACAAAATATCGAGATGGCTTCAGAGTTGAGTCTATGGATGCACTTGGATTCGTCAATGGAAGCCCAGAGACTTTTGCTTGCCCTCGATGCGGCTGCCATGATCGCGAGAGACACTTGGTTTTATTTTTTGAAGCTTCAAAAATTTCAGAAAAATTCACCAAATCAAAAATATTGCACTTTGCACCAGAGCACCATCTTAGCCAGTGGATAAATTCGTTATCCCCATCAGAATACATTCTATGCGACCTGAACCCAAAATCCAAAAAGATCGAAAAGATAAATATAGAAGAAATCCCATACCCAGAAAAACATTTCGATTTTGTGATAGCAAATCACGTCTTAGAGCACGTCAACGATGACTTCCGCGCACTTTCCGAAATCAGAAGGGTATTAAAAATTGGTGGCCAAGCAATACTCCAAACACCTTTTAGCTCGGCAATTACTTCCACTTGGAGCGACCCGGGAATAGCAAGTGAAAACGAAAGGCTACACGCCTACGGACAAGAAGACCACGTCAGGTTATACGGGCGAGATATTTTCAACAGATTTTCAAACAGCGGCCTTGCTTCTCGGAAAAAAACGCACACAGAGCTACTTGGAAACATTAACTGTGCCCCTTATGGAATCGGAGAAGAAGAACCACTCTTTCTATTTGAAAGAATAGACTAAACAAAATTTTAAACTGCCAGTATATCCGTGAAGCAACCACCATTGGAAATTTTCAGAAAAATGTTCCTTATAGATGTTTCATCGACAAACTTTTCACCCAAATCAAAAATCCTTCTATGCTTAAGAGCGTCTTCAAAAAAACTTAGCCCCCCAGCCCTCATCAAAAATAAAGGGTTAAACTCACAAACAACGGGCATACCTGAGGCTAACAGGTTTTGAGCACCGCGCAGGGCATGCCCCTCATAGCCTTCAACATCCATCCACAGCAGAGCACTCTCGTATGGGCACTCCACGTCGTCAAGACGACAGGAAGGGACAGGCAGGCCTGTACGCCCAATCGAATGGTTGCCACTATTGGTCGAAGACTCTGTAAGAAATAACAAGGCATTGGACTCTGCCCCCACCGCCTGTGCCAGCACGCGCACGCGCTCAGACAACCCATTAAGGGCCAAGTTGGCGCGCAGGAGTCGAAGGTTGGTTGGGTGCGGTTCGATGGCAGTGGCCGATTGCATCAGTCCACGCGCCAATGCCGGAATAACGATGGAGCCGATATTGGCACCTACATCGATCAAATGCTGCGGAAGGGGCAAGCCCTCTCGCTCAAGGATGGCTAAGGCCGTTTGCAACTTGGCAAAGTCAAACTCGCCGTGCAGAAATAACTCGCGGCCTATTACCTTGTCCGCTGTCGAAACAACAAAATGCTCGGAATGCCCGGCCACCAAAAATGGCACAGGCATAGCGTCGTAGGCTGCTCGACGTAACAGCCCTGGCCCTGTCTTCAACAGCGAAAACAGAAAGCGGCTTGCAGCTAGCAAGGGACGGCGCAACATCTTGGAATTGTGAATGGAAGGCAAAGGCATACAAGGCTTTCATCAAACAGGAGACAGGTGCGCGTATATCGCACCAAAAAACAAAAATATCGCCATCGCGGCCTCCGCTACGTAACTAGCCCATACAGCCCCGGTCAGGCCATACACAGGAACCAATACAGCTATGCTCACCACGCTAACCACCCCGCCAATAGCATAAGCCCAGCCAATCTGCTGCATTCGCCCAGCATGGATGGCGTGAAAATTGAGCAGCGCACGCAACACTTGCAACAACGGCAACCAGGCCAGCATGCGTAGCACCGCCACTGCATCGGCAAAATCGGCACCGAACACCACTGGCAACAGCGGAGCCACCAACCACAGAGCCCCCCCCACAGCCAACGCCAGCAGTAGCAGCGCCAACCCAGTGCGGCGTAACTGCCGTGCTGGGTTGGCTTGGGCATACAAACGCGGCCACAACGCTTCTTGCAACGCCAAAACAGGCAGACTGGCCATATCTACAACTCGCTGGGCCACGTTGTAGGCGCCTGCCAGGCCAAACCCTGCTTGTGCCAACATGGGTTTGTTGAACTCGTTTTGCAATTTGGCAGCAAAAGTGGCCAGGCTGAACGGCAGCCCGCTGTACGCAGTCATCGGCTCAGGTAACACTACGTCAGGTGCTTTAGCTGCCGTACGCAAGGGCATCCATATCAGCGTGGCATAGACTAAACCGCTGACGGCGTAAGTCCATAGCACAGCAAGGATTCCCACGTCCCCCAGGCCCACCCACAACAGCCCCAATGCCAGCAACCGTACGCCAGGCAAACCCGCGTGCACTGCGCCAACAGCGTGGGTTCGCTGCTGCGCTTGCTGGTAGCGAGCGCACAACTCAGTCAGCGAGGTCGCAGCTAACTCGGATGCGGCTACCACCGCGAGGGCAAGCAACGCTACGCGCCCTGGCAATAACCACATGGCAACCACCACCGATGCTGCCACACACGGCAGAAGTGTGCGAAACCACCAGTGCAGCGCACGCGCCAAGTAGTTACCAGCATGTGTAGGATCACGCGCCGCATTGCGCAGCAACATGTGCGATAAACCCAAGCCAACAAACGGGGTGAGAAAAGAAGATACGGCCACCACTACAACAAACTGCCCATAAGGCTGTGCCCCCAGTTGTCGTGCAAGCCATACTACCGTAGCGGCCTGCATGGCGGCCCGTAACAGCATCCAGCCAAGCAAGACGAAGCCATTACGGGCCATGCGACCAGGGCGCCAGCGGGTAAAAAACTGGCTCATGCGCCCTCGTAAGCCTGTTTCCGCTCAGCTTGCTGGGCCACCCACCCACATGACCACTGATCAACCCCATCCCCCCCTCGCATCCCCGAGCTGATCAGGTGGGCTAATGGCAGACGTTGCATTGCAATGCAATCGCGCTCGGATGTTCGTCTTGGCCGAACATCAACACGCCTTTTACGCACAGCAAGGCACCTCACTAGGCGCAACTGATCGAGAGTTGGAAGCGCCTTCTGTATTCGCATGAGCACATGCACATCAAACACCAATTCCATGCCCCCCCAAAAAGCAACCTTAGACAAACCGGACAAAAAGTCCAATACACTGCCAAAAATCAAAAAATCCAGAATAATGCAAAAAACTATTTGACACGCAAGTGAACCTGGGAAACGACACCATCCTCGACATGCTTTTTATACTCATTTTTATCAAGAATAGGAGGCGGATGATCTCCTACCAACAGGACTTCCACTCCGCTCATTGCTGGATTGGAGAGAATCTCGGCAAAACCATAAAAAAACTGAGCGTGCAGCTTATTTACTCGGCATATCTCGCTATCTTCTTCAAGCTGAAAATCAAGACAATTAAAGTAATCTTTGTGAATATCTCGCTTGTCGTAGAGAGTATGAGTATTGAGCGTTAGCCAATAGACAAAAGTTTTACTATCTCCCAAAAAAGCACGCGATATATAATTCTCCATTATTTCGCTATCACAGACCCCTGGAAAAGAAAAGCAACGCGTTTTCCATGAATCTGTTTCTTGGAAATGCACCTCATCAAACCCAGCACGCGGATACCAGTGCATGCGGCCGTACATTGCACTCGTAGCACCATGAACAGCAGCTGTTTTGTATCCCATCTTTTTTAATCGCCACGGCAGGCAATTCTCAAAACCTTCTTTAACCGCCTTCATATCGAAATAACGAGTTTTAAGGCCACAAAGCTTCTCTAATTCAGCAGCAACAGTTGCGTTTTCGCCAGGCACCGCCTCCACCTTGATCCAGTCATAGTAAGGACTCTTGGCGAGCACAGGTTTCAATAGTGCCTGCTGAATACGCTCATCTCTCATCACCCCCCAAGACTCAACAATAACCAGTAGCATTTTATTATTTAACCGCTCAGGATTAGCTTGCACCCATTGAGCTGTCTCACCTTTGAACCCCTCCGGAACCAGGGGGTTTATGTTTTCAAAAATACTATCGAAAGCTGCGACGGCCCCCATGTTGGCAAAATACGATAACTGACTGCCTGTTGCCGTACTTTTCACTCGATAAAAGTCAGAATTCAACTCATCCAGACTGACCTGAACAGCATAAACAGAGACGCCAAAAAATAGCAAGACCAATGTAGCCAGACGATTGGCCTTGCGCCCAAATAGAAACAAGATCGCGACAATAAAACCCAGAGCCAGCAAAAGTCCTACTGCTGAAGCCTGCCAGACAAAACCAGCGTAAGGAAGCATGGATAGCAGATAAATTCCATCCTGCAAACGAAATACGGGATAGGCCAGCCCCCCAAGCACTAGCAAGTCTGCCAACAAAAAAACAACAAAAATCAAGCAGGAAAACTTCCGCCAACCGTAAATAAATATTACGCCAGCAATCAGATAGTCAATATTTACGATCGGCCTCTCGATTTTCAAGGCATGCGCAACAAACCAGAACAAAAAATTAGGAACGACGATATATAACCCTATCGCCACCAATAGCGACTTTCCAGCAACACAAAATCTATTCAGCACCATTTAAAATACTTCACCGAACCCTTTCCAATACTTGGCAGGCACAACCAAGCTTGATTTTAACAGGACAACAACGACTCGCTTGAGCCAACTGTCTATCCGGACAGATTTCGATGCAAAAACCAGGACATCCCATTGGATTGCAACGACAATCCCGAACATCAATCTTTATCCTTATACATCAGCGCCGTAATCTGTTCTGAAATCAGCCCCATCAAGAAAGTAATCACGCAGCCTGTATAGAGAAGAGCACTCATGTTGGTAAATTTGTGAAGCGTGTAAAACGTCCATCCATACCAGCCGCTGGCCAACAGAAACATCAGCAGCGCCACCGGCGCAAAAATTTTCAGCGGCGAAAACAAAGTGCCGATCTTAAAAATGATGAGCAAGAAACGCGTGCCATCGCGCACTAGGCGGATATGACTCTTGCCAATGCGCCTAGCGGCGTAAATGGGCGTATAGGCCACCGAGTAGCCAACCCGGAAGAAAGCCATAGTGCTGGTGGTGGGATAAGAAAAACCGTTAGGCAGTAGATAAAGAAACTCGCGAAACTTCTCCGCCCGCACCGCACGAAAACCGCTGGTAAGGTCTTCCACCTTATGCCCAGTCATCCAACTGGCTAGACGATTGTAAAACCCATTGGCTAGACCGCGCCCAATACTGGCCTGAGACCCCTTCTGCCGGGCACCGACCACCATGTCGTAGCCTTCGCTCAGCTTATTCAGCAAACGGGAAATGTCTGCTGGATCATGCTGACCATCTGCATCCATGAAGACAAGAATGCCCCCCCTAGCCTCCCGTGCTCCTGTTTTGATGGCAGCACCATTCCCCTTGCTGTAGGGGTGATTCACGACGCGCGCGCCAGCAGCTGCAGCAACCTTAGCTGTGTCGTCGGTAGAGCCATCGTTGATTACCAGCACCTCCATGTTCGCCGTACCAGAAAACCGTTGGTGTATGTCTTTGACTGTAATGCCAATGGCGGCCGACTCATTTTTGGCGGGGAGGATGATGGATAGGTACATGCAGATGATTGCAAGAAAGGTTAAGGCCGCAGGCTAACGCAATAAATAGGCGCCTGTCTGAAATTTTCAGCGGTCCATCCAGCAGAAATGCTGGAATGCAAGGCTCAGGGTTGCAAGACACAGACCGAAGTGCCGACGTGGCATTCGGTGTCTCTTTTCAAGCCGCCAGTCCCGCGAACCCTGGCGACAAACGTGACCGTATTGCCGCTCAGATAGTCGTTCACCACAGGTGCCGTGCCACTTGCACAGGCCGTAGCCGAAAAGGGCGGAGGCGTCATATTTTCAGCAAAATTGGCAACCGCCGAACTCATATAGATCTTTGCTTCAGCCAAGCATGCGCTATTGGCGCTTCTTTGCATGTAGTCCCGGTACATGGGCAAGGCAATCGCAGCGAGAACACCAACAATCGCCACCACGATCATAAGCTCGATCAATGTAAAGCCGTGTTGTACTGTTTTCATGGAAACCTCTGGAGCCCAAGGAAGCATAGGTAGATATCAGCAAAAAACATTCCATGCAAAGACAAACTCTATATGCTCCCACGTTTATCCAATAATGCCTGCAACTCAGCAGCCATCTCAGGGTGCCCCTGTTGGACCAGATCCCCCATCAAGCGCTTTAAAGTGGGTTCATCGGGACTGGACACTAGAGCAGCTCGCCGAAAAAAAACCATGGCCTCCAGCGGCATCCCTGCCTTGTAGGCATAAACCCCCATGCGCATGGCCTGGGTAAAACCCGGGGGTTCTACCACCAGCATCAACTGCATGGCCTTCACCACCTCGGCCCTCTCGTGGACAAAGTTTTTCTCGGGATGAGTCATGAACATCTCCATGGCCTGCCCACGCTCCCCCCCCGGCGGACTGCCACGCAATATCTCGTAAAAACGCTGCCAGTCTGATTGCTCGAGGTTACCTAGTATTGACTTGAACAACAGGATGTTGCCCGCAACAGCCACTGAGGCAGTGTGCTCAAAACTGCGCTCTGCCACATCGACAGCGTAGTACAGGTACTGAGTATCCTTGGTTTGTTTGTAACGGGAAAACCAGAAATTACTCCACCCAATCCAGGAGCGGTTCGACTGGGGCGCTAGACTGGCCGATTTTTCGGCAAAGCGGAGCGGGTCCCCCCACATGTAAGCACGCATCAGGGTAGCCGCACTGACAAACACCAGGCACAGGGTCAAAGCAGCCAGCAACGAAGGACGGTTCAGTTGCAGGCGGTTGACCACCAACAGCAACAGATCAGCCAGCGCCAGAAGCATCCCCAACAGGGGAAGATGATTCCGATGCTCAAACACCAGTTCCAAGCCAATCACATTACTGGCCAGGAAATGCCCGGCAAAGAAAAATAAAATACCAAATGCAAACAACGGCTGCCGGTGGCGCCAGCGCCAAGCCCAGAACAGCATTGCAAACAGGATTGCCAAAGAAGGCAGCGTAGTCCAGGGCTGCCAGAGGCTGCGCGACACCTGATAGTTGTCATAGTAGAAAGGCATCCAGTCCGGCCAAGGCAACAGAATCTGCCCCAGATACATGACCAGGACCCGCCCCTGGGTCAGGAGTCGCTCGGAGCTGGAAAAATTACGGCCCGGATAGGCATCCCAATGCCAGTAATGTGGCAAGGCATAAAAAACAAAGAGCAGCCCCCCGAGCACCAGCATCAAGCCGTAGCTCTGGCGCAAGCCCCTGGCTACCACCCTTTGACCAGCGGCAAAGCGCAGCAACGTCAACTCCAGAGCTAAGGTATAGACCGGCAAAAGCACCGCATCTTCCTTACAGGCCAAGGCCAGAAGCCAGACCAGCACCAGCAGCCCCCCCTGCAGCCGTCCACGGCCTCCGGCAAGTTGGGCCTCCCGCATGGCCACATAGGCCCAGAGCGCCAAAATGATGAAGAAGCTGGACATGGTCTGCATGCGCTGCACCACATAGAGCACAGAAGACACCTGCAAAGGGTGGATGGCCCAAGCTAGCGCCACCAGCAAGGCCCCCCAGACGGCCCGCTGCTCCGACCACTGCGCCAGCCGGAACAGACGGCGAAGAAAGAATGCCAGCGCCAATGCCGTCAGGCCATGGACACCGATATTGGTGAGTTTGAAGGCCTCCACATCCATGGCCCCCGCCCGCCAATAATCAAGGGCAAAGGTCAGCATGGGCAGGGCACGTGAGCCAGTGCCATCATGGAAACTCAGCGCCGCATAGACGAACTGCTCCACATCGAAGCGATCCACATAGAGGATACGGTTCTGCAGGATATTGGCCCCGTCATCCAGCACGAAGCCGCCAGGCAACCCTGGGACAAAGACTGCCATGCCCAATACAGCAAAACACAGGGTCAATAACAAAAAAGGTGGCGCGAAACGATTCACTTGGGGGCCTAACCAGAATGAGGGTAATGCATTTTATGAACAAAAGAAAAAGCGCCTTGCGGCGCTTTTTTGTTCATGACACAAAAGCAATCAGGGAGCAATATTGCAGGAACCGGTTCCTGCGTTGCAGATCGTATTCTTTTTGAGAGTCGAAGTGCCTTTGGCCTGGGGGGTAAAGGTCACATCGGTACCGCCAGTATACTCAGCGATCGTCACATTATGACCAGTCGCACATGCGCGGGTGGGCTTGGTGTAATAGTTATTAGGAGTCCGGCCATCGGCAGCGTCGGCAACGGCGGAATTCATGTAGCCCTTGGCTTCGGCCAGACAGGCACCGTTGGCGGAACGCTGCATGTAGTCGCGATACTGGGGCAGGGCGATGGCAGCCAGGATACCGATGATGGCCACGACGATCATCAGTTCGATCAGGGTAAAACCTTGTTGTACCTTCTTCATTTCAACTCTCCTTTAGGGAAAAAAGCGGAAACCGCTGGTGAAGTATATTCAGGAACCATGCCAGCTGGAAATCCCCCTGTTCATGGGGGCAGGCACACGGCGAAGTGACAATTTACGGCAGCCACCTGTCGCTGCTGGTCAACACATCACAGATCCACCTGTTCAGCATGCAGGAACCACTTGCCGTATTCCTGGGGCACACCTGCGGCCAGGAAGACCTGGAACAGGTCCGGGTCGATGTGGCCGTTATCGCGGAAGTTCTCCATGATGGACAGGGCCTGGGAGAGCTTCATGGCCGGCTTGTAGGGGCGGTCGCCGGCAGTGAGGGCTTCGAAAATGTCGGCGATGCCCATCATGCGGGCCTGCCAGCTCATGTCCTCGCGGCGCAGCCCTTTGGGATAGCCTTTGCCGTCCATGCGTTCATGGTGGCCGCCGGCGTACTCGGGCACCCGCTTCAGGTGTTTGGGCCAGGGCAGGGCCTCGAGCATGCGGATGGTGGCGACGATGTGGTAGTTGATGATTTCCCGCTCGGCCTGGGTCAGGGTGCCAGCACGGATGCTCAGGTTTTCCAGCTCGTTGGGGCTGAGGAAGGGTTGCAGCCGGCCGCTGGCATCGCGCCACTGATAACCTTCGGCCATGGCCTGGACCCGGGCCACGTCCGCGTCGCTCATCCGTTCGCCACCAATGTTGGCCTTATGCAGGAAGGCCCGGTCTTCATCCAGCTGCCGGCAGCGGGCGGCATATTCCGCCTCGCTGGCCTCGGCATCCGCGCCGGCCAGGCAGGCTTCGAGCATGGCGATCCGGGCATCCCGGCGCAGCACTTCGAAGCGGGTGTCGATCAGGTGGATGCGGTCGAACAGGGTCTGCAGCTTGGTCGCCTTGTCCACCACGTGCACCGGGGTGGTGACCTTGCCGCAATCGTGCAGCAGGGCGGCAATCTTGAGCTCGTAGCGGTCCTGGTCGGAGAGGGAGAAGTCCTTGAGGGGGCCGTCGCGGGCCTGGTCAGCGGCCTCGGCCAGCATCATCGTCAGCTCCGGCACCCGCTGGCAGTGTCCGCCGGTGTAGGGGGATTTCTCGTCGATGGCGATGTTGATCAGGTTGATGAAGGCTTCGAACAGGGTTTCCAGTTGCTGGATCAATTGCCGGTTGGTGAGGGCCACGGCAGCCTGGGAGGCCAGGGATTCGGCCAGCCGCTGATCCTCGTGGCTGAACTCCACCACCTGCCCCGCCACCATGGCGTTGATCAGCTGCAGCACGGCGATCACCTCTCCCTCGTGGTTCTTCATGGGCACGGTGAGGAAAGAACGGGAGCGATAGCCGGTGCTGGCGTCAAACCGGCGGGTGCCGGAGAAATCGAAGCCGTCGGCGTCGTAGGCATCGGCGATATTGACCGTCCGGGCGTGCAGGGCGGCGTAGGCGGCCACCATGCTGTTGTTGGGCTGCCCATCCTCGCCGTGGAGCGGCAGGTCCCGGAACTTGTCGGGCAGGGGCTGGCCGCTGGTACCGCCAAAGGCGATGCCCAGGCTGTCGTTCCTGACGATGGCAAAGGACAGGAAACGGCGGTCCTCGCTGACCCGGTACAGGGTGCCGCCGTCGGCCCGAGTGATGGTCTTGGCGGCCAGCAGTATCTTTTCCAGCAGCCCTTCGATATTGCGTTCGCTGGACAGGGAGGCGCCGATGTCGTTCAGCTGTTCGAGGCGCCGGAACAGGTCCTGGGCAGTATCCATGGCAGGCTCCTTCTGTCTTACTTGATGCACACGGCCCGTACCTGGGCCAGGTCGGTAATGCCCTGCAGCACCTTTTCGATGCCGTCCATCTTCAGGGTGCGCATGCCCTCATCCAGGGCACAGGCCAGGATTTCCGCCACCCGGGCCTTTTCCTGGATCAGTTTCTTGACCGGGTCGCTGCCCACCAGCAGTTCGTGCAACCCCACCCGGCCCTTGTAGCCGCTGTCGTTGCAGACGGGGCAGCCCCTGGCCCGGCACAGGGTCAGTTTGCCGTCCTTGCCCCAGTTCTGCAGCCATTCCTGGCGGATGGCCTCCCGGGCGACCTGGGGGTCCTGACGCCAGGGAGCGGTGCCCCGCAGCTCCTCACAGTATTCGTCGAGCAGGTGCTCGATTTCCGCCGCCTCCGGCTGGTAGGCTTCCTTGCATTCCTTGCACAGGCGCTTGCCCAGGCGCTGGGCCAGGATGCCCAGCAGGGCGTCGGCGAAATTGAAGGGGTCCATGCCCATGTCCAGCAGCCGGATCACCGACTCGGGGGCGGAATTGGTGTGCAGGGTGGCAAACACCAGATGCCCGGTCAAGGAGGCCTCGATGCCGATGCCCGTGGTCTCCGCGTCCCGCATTTCCCCCACCATGATGATGTCCGGATCGGCACGCAGGAAGGCCCGCATGATGGTGGCGAAGTCCAGCCCGGCCTTCTTGTTGATCTGCACCTGACGCAGCCCCTTCTGGGTGATTTCCACCGGGTCCTCGGCGGTCCAGATCTTGGTGTCCGGGCGGTTCAGGTGCCCGAGCACCGAGTGCAAGGTGGTGGTCTTGCCCGACCCCGTGGGACCGCAGACGAAGAACAGGCCGTAGGGCTTCTCGACGCAACGGATCAGCCGGCTGTAATTGCCGGCGGAAAGGCCCAGCTGGGCCAGGGGAATGGGTTCCCCCGCCGCCAGGATGCGCATCACCACATCCTCCATGCCGCCGGCGGTGGGTAGGGTGGCCACCCGCAGCTCGATGTCCAGGGGGCCATACTTCCTGAATTTGATCTTACCGTCCTGGGGCCTGCGCTTTTCCGAAATGTCCAGATCGCACATGATCTTGAGCCGGGTCACCAGGGGCGCCCGGAAGGAGGCGGGAATCTCGATGTAGGGCACCAGGGAACCGTCCTTGCGCAGGCGGACCAGGGTCTTTTCCTTGCCGGGCCGGGGCTCGATGTGAATATCCGAGGCGCCCTGCTGGTAGGCGTCCACGATGATCTTGTTGACCAGCCGCACCAGCTCGTTGTCGGCCGCCGCCGAGACTTCATCCCCGACCAGTTCCCCGCCGCCGCCCTCCTCGCCCCCCATGTCGGACAACAGCTCGCCGACGCTGCCCATGTCCGACAGGGCGCCGAAAAACTGCTCCATCAACTGGCGGAACTCCTGGGCCGTGCTCACCCGGTACTCGATCCGGCGCTTGGGGAAGACGTTATTCACCACCCGGGCATTGCGCACCCGCTCCGGGTCCAGGGCCACCACCACCACCCCTTCGGGCAGTTCCTCCACCGGGACCCAGCCCCCCTCTTCCAGGTAATCCCGCTTCAGGTGGCGCAGCAGTTCCACGGGCTTGATCCGCCCGGACTGGAAGGGCTCGTAGGGCACCCCGAAAAACTCGGCCAGGGAGGCCCCGATGGCGGCCGGCTTGACCTTGAACTGCTGGATCAGCAGCGACTCCAGCTCCCGCTCCTGTTCCCGGGCCAGGCGGTGGGCCTCCTCCAGCTCGGAAACCGAGAGCACCGCGGCGCTCACCAGCCCGTCGTAGCGGGAGCGGGGCCCCGGAGGACCTTTCTGGCGCTGGGTCAGGGCCACGGCCAGGGTGGCCGCCAGATCCGCCACGCCTTCTTCGGTCCAGTCGGTGAAGGGCTGATCGTCCTTGCTGTTGAGCAGCTGCACCACCCCCAGGAGCTCCCCCGCCGCATCCAGGATGGGGGTGGCCAGCATCTGCTTGGAACGGTAGCCGGTGCGCCGGTCCACTTCCTTGAGGAACTGCATGTGGGGGCTATAGAGGCGCAACTCCACCTCGTCGTAGACGTCGCGGATATTCACCGTCTTCCGGTGGGCTGCCACATAACCGGCGATGCTCTGGTCGCCGATGGGCAGCTTCAGCTCCCGGGCCGTATGCAGCCCGGTCTTGACCCGGGAAACGATGTTCTGTCCTTCATCAGCCACCACGTAGAGGGTGAGCCGGTCGGCGTTGAACAGGCGGCAGATGTCCTGGGACAGCTCCAGCATCAGTTCATCCACGTTGTGGGTGGCGTGGATCTTGTTGGTGACCGTCTGCAGGTCCTTGAGGAACATCAGGCGCTGGGCCACGTTGCTGGTGGTGGTGACGGTAGTTTCCATGGTCTTGGCTGGGCTCACGAGGGTTCAGACAGCAGTATCCAACGGCAGGCCCCCTTCCAGCCAGCGGGCATCAAAACCCTGCTGGGCCAGGAGGAAGGCAGCGGCGGCACTGCGCCGCCCGGTACGGCAGTAGACCACGTAGGGCCGCTGCCGGGACAACAGGGGAAAGGCATTGCGGATTTCGTTGAGGGGAATGTTCAGGGCGCCCCGCAGACCATCCCGGGCATACTCCACCGGGTAGCGCACATCCAGCCAGCAGGCCCCCTGGGCCACCAGCTGCCGGGCCTGCTCCAGCCCCACGGCCTGGAGCAGGGGGGCCTTGAGAAGGGCGGCAAACTCGGGCTGGGCCAGGCAGAGCAGGCGGCCGTCACTCTTCATGCGCACGCTGGCATTGCGCCGTTCGCCGGAAACCAGGGCCTCCTCGCCAAAGGACTGGCCGGGCCCCAGTTCCGCCACCGGCAGCTCGCTGCCGCCCACCTGGCGCACCACCTCCACCCGGCCGGACTCGATCAGGTAGTAGGCATCCCCCTCTTCTCCCTCGCGGATCAGCACCTCCCCGGCCTGGACGGAACGGGGCTGGAAAGCCGCCAGCAGGGCCTGGATATGGGCCGCAGGCAGGCGGGCAAAAGCGCCCCGGGTCAGGAGGGCGGGGGGAATCTGCCGGGGCGCAGGCTGTTCCCCGGCAGCCGCCCCGGGAGGAAACTGGTTCCAGGTCAGCAGCTGGTCCAGGGCCGGGGCTTCCACCCGGATCAGGGTCAGGTCGGTGATGGCCAGCCCGCCGCCGGGATGGGCGGCGGCCGCTCCCAGGGGCCAGCGGGCCTTGCCGCAGCTGCCCACCAGGACTTCATTGCTGCCGTCCGGGTAGGCCACCAGCATCTCCCCGGCCGCAAGATAGAGGCAGCTCCCCGGCCCCGGGTCCAGGGCGGAGCGCGCCCCCCGGGGCAGATGCTGCTGCCGGCAGTGGGCCTGCAGCGCCTCCAGGTGCCCGGCCTCCAGGCTGGCCAGGGGTTGCAGACGCCGCAGCTGTGCCAGGGCGGGAGCGCTATCCGGGCTCATAGCTCGATCACCTGGTTGTTCTGCAGCATGCGCAGCCGGAAATTGCCCAGGCAGGTTTCGATTTCCTCCATGGTCAGCTCGATCTGCCCCGGTTTCAGGTGGGTCACATAGATGTCGCAATGATCCCCGTGGGCGAACTGCTGCAGCTCTGCCACCAGGGCGTTGGGACACAGGTGCCGGGAGACCCGGGCCAGGGCTTCCTCCCGGTTGGAAAAGGCACATTCGATGATCAGGGCGCGCAGGTCGGTACGCTGGTTCACCGCTTCCCAGAAGGCCGGGCAGCTGCCGGTATCGCCGCTGAAGGCCAGGCTGCCCTGGCCGGACTCCAGCAGGTAGCCCACGGCGGGCACCGTGTGCTCCGCCGGCAGGGGGGAAATCCAGCGTCCCTGGCCCAGATCCCGGCGCTCCCCGGGCTCGAAGGGGGCAAAGCGCAGGAAGGGCCGCTCCGGGTGGGGAATCTCCCGAAAATCCGGCCAGATGGACCAGTTGAACAGGTGCTGCCCGAGGATGGCCAGGGCCGCCTCGCTGGCATGCACGGTCAGGGGGCGGCCCCGCATGTCCCCCACGGTATCCACCATCAGGGGCAGGGCCGCCACATGGTCCAGGTGGGTATGGGTCAGGAAGACATGGTCGATGGCCGCCAGCTCGGCAATGGAAAGGTCCATCACCCCGGTGCCCGCATCGATCAGCACGTCATGATCGAGGAGCATGGAGGTGGTGCGCAGATGCCGGCCTCCGATCCCGCCGCTGCAACCGAGTATGCGTAGTCTCATGGTCCTATTTTCTCTGGTAGGTGGTGCAGCCGTCCCAGCCGGCCCCCGGGGGCGCCCGCCGCCACCGGGCAATGCGTTCAAGGTA
This sequence comes from Azovibrio restrictus DSM 23866, assembly GCF_000429665.1. Taxonomy (GTDB): domain Bacteria; phylum Pseudomonadota; class Gammaproteobacteria; order Burkholderiales; family Rhodocyclaceae; genus Azovibrio; species Azovibrio restrictus. The sequence continues at coordinate 14,872 of NZ_AUCH01000015.1, read as the reverse complement.
CAGGGTGGCAAGCCCGGCGTAGGCCGGGCAGGCCTCCTGCAGCGCCGCCAGACGGGTCGCTGCCGGCTCCCAGGCCTGGTTGCGGTAGTGGACCAGGATTTCCTGCCACAGGCCCAGAGATTCCACCGCCGGGCTGCCGGGCGCCAGGGGTTCGTAGAGACCGGCCCCCTGCTGCCGCCCCTTGACCCGGACCCGGTCCAGTTCCCGGAAGGGCAGCTCCGGCAGACTGGCCCGGGTCGCCTCGCCGACAATGATGCCCACCCCATACACCTTGGTGAGCCCCTCCAGCCGGGAGGCCAGGTTCACCGCATCCCCCATCACCGTGTAGGCCTTGCGCACCGGGGAACCCATGTCCCCGACGGTCATCAGGCCGGTATTGATGCCGATGCCCATGACCAGGGGCGGCCAGCCCCTGGCCCGGAACGCTGCCGCCAGCCCTTCCAGGGCGGCCTGCATCTCCAGGGCCGCCAGCACGGCCCGCCGGGCATGGTCCGGATCGTCCAGCGGCGCACCCCAGAAGGCCATGATCGCGTCGCCGATGTATTTATCCAGGGTGCCCCGGTGCCGGCGGATGACCCCGGTCATGACCCCCAGGTATTCGTTCATCAGGGCAGTCAGGGCCCGCGGCTCCATACCTTCGGAGATGCGGGTGAAATCGCGGAGGTCGGCAAACAGCACCGTCAGCTCCGCATTGCGCCCTTCCATGCTGTAGGCCCCTGGGTTGCGGGCCATCTCATCGACCAGCTCGGGTGGCACATACTGGCCGAACCGGGCGGCCAGCTGGCGCTTGGTCCTGGCCTCCACGAAATAGCCCCAGGCCATGTTCAGGCCGTACAGCAGCAGCACCAGGCTGGTCCCGGCCGCCAGGGGCAGTACCAGGCGGGCCTGGTGCCAGAGGCTGTAATCCAGGCCCCAGGTGGCCACCAGCACCGTGCCAGCCAGCAGGCTGGCGCCCAGGGGGGAGAGGCGGGGCAGAAAGATGCCCAGCAGCAGCCCCAGCAACAGGAGCACCAGGGCCTCGGCCGTGAAGATGTAGGGCGGCCTGGCCTGGACCCGGGCATCCAGGATGCCGGCGATCAGGTTGGCGTGGATTTCCACCCCGGGATAGGCGCTGCCCACGGGGGTGGCGCGCAGGTCCATGAGCCCCGGCGCCGAGGTGCCGACCAGGACGATGCGCCCGCGCAGAGCCTCCCTGTCCAGCCGGCCCTGCAGCACCTCGCTGGCCGGCACATAGGGGAAACTCCGCTCCGGGCCCCGATAGGGAATCAGCGCCGCACCCCGCTCATCCACGGGCACCCGGTAACGGCCCCGATCGCTGACCAGATCCAGCCACTCCAGTCCCACCACCGGGTCGGGAACCCCCGGCACCAGGGCGGCGCCCCCCAGGTAGGTGCGCAGCACCGCCAGGGCCAGGGCCTCGTAGTAGCCCCCCCCGTGCTCCACCAGCAGGGGCACCCGCCGGGAGATGCCATCGAAATCCACCAGGGGATTGAAGTGTCCGGCCCCGGCGGCGGCCGCCTGCAGCGTCTCCAGATTGGCCCCGTAGCTGGGCCAGGAGACAAAGGCAGAGCCGACACCGGCCAGGCGCTCCCCGGCCAGCACCGGTTCCGGCAGCTGCCCCACCGAAGGTCCCGCCTGGCGGGCGGAAAAGTAATAACCCAGCACCACCGGCCGGCCCTGCAGGGTCTGCGCCAGCTGCCGGTCATAATCCAGGGCGGGACGCAGGCGGCGCAGGGTTTCCTGGTAATCCCCGTTGCCCCGCAGGCTGCCCCGGGCCAGGGCCTCCAGGGTACGGATGCCGGAGCTCTCGTCCGGCTCGGCGAACACCACGTCGAAGCCCACCACGGCGGCCTGGTAATCGTCCACCAGCCGCTGCACCAGCAGCGCCACCTTGTCCCGGCTCCAGGGCCAGCGCCCTTCGGCGGCCAGGCTCTGCTCGTCCAGGTCCACGATCACCACCCGCCCATCCACGCCCCCCGGAGCGGACAGGCGTACCCGCACATCGTAGAAGTAGGCCTCCAGGACCTCCAGCAGGGGAATGCGCCAGAACTGGAAACCGTGTCCCAAAAAGGCCAGGACCAGCAGGCCGCCCAGCAGGTGGCGTACCCCTCTGGCCCCGATCCCCTTCATGGACGGCCCCGGGCTCAGGTCTTGAGGAAGAATTCCATCTTCACCCCGGAAATCTCGATCACGTCATGATCCTTGAGGGGATGGGCCTGGGCATCCAGGGTTGCACCGTTGAGCACGGGGTAGCTGGCGCCCTCCACGTGGGTGATGAAATAGCCGTTGGGCCGGCGGGCGATCACCGCCACCTGGACGCCGGGCTTGCCCAGGGAGGTGAGGGTCTTGGTCAGGGGCAGTTCCTTGCCCGCGTTGGCGCCATTGAGGATCTGGATCACCGCCGTGCTGACCGGCGCCGCTGGAGCGGCCTGGGACAGGGGGCCGATGCTGCTGATGGAGCTGCCGATGCCGGCGGGAGCCTGGGAGGGCGGCCCCAGAGGCGAGGCCGCCACGGCCTGGACGGCTTCCTGGGCGGCCGGCTTGATGCCCCCGGGACGCAGCACCATGGTCTTCTCGTAATCCGGGTTGTACCCGGCCTGGGGCTGGTCATTGAGGTACTTGAGCTTGTACTTGCCCAGCTCGATCACGTCGTTGTGCCGCAGGAAGTGCTTCTTCACCGGCTGACCATTGACCAGGGTGCCATTGGTGCTGTTCAGGTCTTCCAGGAAGGAGTCGTTGAGGATGGTCACCACGGCCGCGTGTTCGCCGGAGATGGCCAGGTTGTCGATCTGGATGTCGTTGTGGGGTTTGCGCCCGATGGTGATGCGCTCCTGCTCCAGGCTGATTTCCTTGAGCACCAGACCATCCATGGAAAGTATCAGTTTTGCCATTTTTATCGAACCTCACTTAAACCAGGCCAGCAGCTTCTGCCACCCGTTCCTGGGCCGCCCGAAGCGGCCGTTGATCTTCACCAGAATAACCGAAACATTGTCCCGGCCGCCGTTGTCGTTGGCCAACTGGATCAGCTGCGCCCCGGCCAGGGGCAGGTTGGCCGCCATGGTCTGCAGGGTCAGGCTCATGTCCTCCTCATCCACCATGTCGTTGAGGCCGTCGGAGCAGAACAGGTAAATGTCACCGGGATGCACATCATAACCAGTGAATTCCGGCTCCACCACGGCTTCCACCCCCAGGGCCCGGGTCACCAGATTCTTGTTCTGGGAGTAGCGGGCCTCGGCCTCGGTGATCATGCCGCAATCGATCTGCTCCTGGAGCAGGGAGTGGTCCCGGGTCAGGCGCTCCAGGGCCCCCAGACGCAGGCGGTAGCAGCGGGAATCCCCCACGTGGGCCAGCACCAGCCGGTCATCGGCAAAGCAGCCCAGCACCAGGGTGGTCCCCATGCCCGCATACTGGGGCTGGCTGTTGGAAGCCTGATAGATGGCCTGATTGGCCAGCTGTATCTGCTCCCGGAGCTGCTGCTCCACGAGTTCCGGGCTCATCTGCTGGAAATCCAGCCGGCCCAGGTGCTCCGCCAGCAGGGTGATGGTCATGCCGGACGCCACCTCCCCGGCGTTGTAGCCGCCCATGCCGTCGGCGAGGATCACCAGCCCCCGGCCCGGATTGGCAAACACCGCATCCTCGTTGTGGCTGCGGACCTGTCCCGGGTCCGTCAGGGTGACTATTTCCAGTGCATTGGCCAGTTCCATGGCTGTTCCTTATGTTTTGCTCCCCTGGGCCAGGGTCGCGAGGCAGGCTCGCAAGTCCCCGGCCATTTCCGCACCGCGCTGGTAACGCAGGCTGACATCCTTTTGCAGCGCCCTGGCGATGATGGCCTCCAGGCAGGGCGGTATGTTGCCATTGAATCCGCGTATCGGGGGCGGCGCTTCGTTGGCGATCTTGTACATCAGCTGGGCCATGGACTCCCCCACGAAGGGAAGACGGCCGCAACTGAGCTGATACAGGGTCACCCCCAGGGAGAACAGGTCCGAACGGCCGTCGATCCGGCGTCCCGCCAGTTGCTCCGGCGACATGTAGGAGGGCGAGCCCAGCACCATGCCGGTCCGGGTACGGGATGAATCGGTGATGCGGGCGATGCCGAAATCGGTGACCTTGACCTGGTCGCTGCCCGGGTCATACATGATGTTGGCGGGCTTCACGTCCCGGTGCACCACCTGATTCCGGTGCGCGTAGTCCAGGGCCTCGGCCACCCGGGCGCCGATCTCCAGCACCCGCTCCAGGGGCAGCAGCCGCTCCGGCTGGACATGGGGCACCAGATCCCCGCCCGGAAGGAATTCCATGGCGATGTAGGCCAGCCCCTCGGCCTCGCCGGCATCGAAGATGGTGACGATATGGGGGTGATTGAGACGCCCGGCGCTTTCCGCCTCCCGGAAGAAACGAGCCTTCACCTCCGCCAGGGCATCCGCGTCGAACTCCTGGGACAGGGCCATGGTCTTGAGGGCCACCACCCGGTTGATCCGGGTATCCCGCCCCTGGTACACCACCCCCATGGCGCCCTTGCCCAGCGTCTTTTCCAGCTGGTAGCGCCCGAGCATGGGCAGGGGCCTGGCCCCGCCCGAACCACCTACTGCACTGTCTCCCTTGCCGCCCCGGCCCCCGGCACGCTGCCTGACCCGTGCCAGGCGCTGCACCAGATCCCGGTAGTCCGGGTCATGCCCGGCCATGTGGCGCCACACGGCCTCCGCCTGTTCCAGCTGCTGCCGGCGCTCGTAATCCAGGGCCAGGTTGTAGAGGTTTTCCATCAGCCCCGGGTCCAGGGGGCACAGGCGGAACTGCTCGAAGGCCTGATCCAGCAGCCCCTGGCCCTGGAAAGCCAGGGCCCGCAGGCGGGGGGCCTCGGCCGAAGACGCCACCACCGCCCCGGCCGGGGCCGGCTGGACGGCGGCGCCCTGGGTCCCGGCCAGTGGCCTGGCCAGAAAGCGCCCGACCAGGAGCATGAGCTGTCCGCCACAGAGCAGCAGCGCCGCCCCCATGCAGTGCAGCCAGATACCAGCCCCGAGCAGCAGCCCGAAATGGACGCCCAGCAGCCCCAGCAACAGGAGGGCGGACACCAGGACGGCGATGCCGCTCGCCAGGCGCGGCAGGAGCAGGATCAGGTACAGGGCCACGAGCAGGAATGCCCCCAGCTCCACCCAGACGCCCCAGGCGGGGGTGAAGGCGTAGTCCCCCTGCAGCAGGCTGGAGAGGGTGTGGGCCAGGATCAGCACCGGGGCCATGTCGGGCAACAGGGGGGAAGCCTGCCCGGCGGCAGTGCTGCCGATCAGCACGATCCGGTCCCGGTAGCGGCTGGCGGGAATCCGCCCCGAGAGAACCTCGTGAAAGGCATCCACCGCAAAAGGCGGCTTGCCCTCCCGGGGCCTGTAGGAAAAGGGATGGATGCGGGCCTGGGCATCCGTGTTGATCCGGAGTTCCCCCAGGTTCAGGCCTTTACCCGGGGACAAACGGATGTCCGCCACCCCCAGCCCGAGGCTGCGGGCTGCCAGTACCAGGGCCAGGGAAGGGTAGTCCTTCCCCTGGTGCTCGATGACCAGGGGCACGCCATCCCCATCGGGGACAAGATTCAGGAACCCCAGGGCCAGGGCAGCATCCCCCAGGGCTTCCAGGGGCAGCAGCAGCCCGCGGGCGGCAAGGAGCTGTCCCTGGCCAGGCTGAACCTGCTGCAGCTGCTGACGGCCGAGATAGGAGGGCAGCTGCGGCTCACCCTCCCCTGGCAGCGGGGCCAACCGGAAGGCAAACGGCAGCACCACCCTGCCCGCCTGACGGAAACTGTCGGCCAGACGGGCGTCCGTATCCAGGGCGGCCTCCGCCACCTGGAGGCGGCCCAGCAAGGCCTCGGCCAGGGAGGCATCCACGGGCAGCTCCGCCAGCAGCGGGCGCAACTCCCGGAGCTGGGACAGGCCAGGATGCCGTTCCGCCCCGGCCAGCAGCTGGGTATGAGCGATCACCCGGGCGCCGGCAGCAGCCAGGATGTCGGTCATGCGGGCCTGCGCCTCCCGGCTCCAGGCCCAGGCCCCCAGCTCGGCCACGCTCGCCTCGTCGATGGCAATCACGGCAATCTGCTCCAGGGGAACCCGCCCGGCCAGGCTCAGCCCCAGGTCATGGGCCCTGCGCTCCAGCCCCTGGAACAGCCCGGCGCCTCCGGCCAGCAGCAGCATCAGGCTGAGCCCCAGCCCGAGCCAGGACTCCCGCCGCCAGAAGCCGCCCCCGGCCCCCACCTCAGTCCTCCGCGGCCGCGGCACTGACGCCGGTCAGGCGCGGCCAGTCCAGCACCGGCAGGGGCGAGGCCCCCGCTTCGATCAGGAAACAGCGGGTGGGCACCCGGTAACGCTGCAGCAGGGCCGCGTTGCAGGATACGGTTCCGGCATCGTAATGACGGATGTCCTGGACCCCATCGGCCCCCAGGGCATAGAGCGCCCCCTGGTGCCGCACGATCACCGCAATCTCCCGGCGGATCTGGACCAGGGTGTCCACAGTGCGGTCAAACAGGGAAAGCAGGGTGGCCAGGGTGCTGCGCTCTTCTTCCTGGTAGATGCCCAGGGCCTCCTCCAGCCGCCCGGCCGCCTTCAGTTCCAGCAACTGGTCGGCCAGGGCATGGATGCGCCGGTGGGGCGTGTCGAACTGCAGCAGCAACAGGCGCAGGCGCCGGTTGTCCGTGACGAAACCGTGATACCACTTGCCGAAAGCACACTCCAGGGGATTGCGGGCCCGGGTGAAGGGCACATCCTGGGTGAGGGACTGGGACAGGGCCCCCATCCAGTCCAGATGATCCTGCCGGCGGGCCTTGAGGGTCTCCGCCAGCTGGATGTATTCCCGGGACAGGGCCTGCTCCCCCAGCCGGGACCAGAGGGGCAGGAAAGCCAGGGCTTCACCCTCATAGGCAATCACGTCATCAGCCTCGGCAGATCCATCCTCGCCCCGGGCCGGCCGGGCCTGCACGGCATCCAGGATATGCACGACCTCGGCCATGGGCACCCCGACCCGCTGCTGCCCCACCTGCAGGGTGAGCACTTCCAGCCCCTGCTCCAGGGCCTGTCGCATCAACGCATCCGGCTCAAACTCCATGACCTAACCCCATTCCTGTCCTTGCCGCCAGCCCTGCGGGCCCCGGAAAACGTGAGCGGCGCCAACCACTGGCCCCATGGCCGCAACTCTAAAGGGCCGGACCAGGGCTGTCCATGCACCCGGCGCCCCTGGTAAACAAAAAAAAGGGTGGCCCGGGGCCACCCTTTCATGGACGCTCACGCGGCTTACAGCAGCGCCTTCAGCAGCTTGCCCATTTCGGAGGGGTTGCGGGTCACGGTGAAGCCGCACTCTTCCATGATGGCGAGCTTGGCGTCAGCGGTGTCGGCACCACCGGAAATCAGGGCGCCAGCATGGCCCATGCGCTTGCCCGCGGGGGCAGTCACACCGGCGATGAAGCCGACGATGGGCTTCTTCATGTTGGCCTTGCACCACATGGCGGCTTCGGCTTCATCAGGACCGCCGATTTCGCCGATCATGATGACGGCGTCGGTGTCGGGGTCGTCGTTGAACATCTTCATCACGTCGATGTGCTTCAGACCGTTGATGGGGTCGCCACCGATACCGACGGCGGAAGACTGGCCCAGACCGATTTCGGTCAGCTGGGCGACAGCTTCGTAGGTCAGGGTGCCGGAGCGGGACACCACGCCGATGCGGCCCTTGCGATGGATGTGACCGGGCATGATGCCGATCTTGATTTCATCGGGGGTGATCAGTCCGGGGCAGTTGGGGCCCAGCAGCAGGGTTTCCTTGCCGCCAGCGGCAACCTTCTTCTTCATCTTGTTGCGCACTTCCAGCATGTCCCGGACGGGAATGCCTTCGGTGATGCAGATGGCCAGATCCAGGTCGGCTTCGACGGCTTCCCAGATGGCGGCAGCGGCGCCGGCGGGCGGCACGTAGATGACGGAGACGGTGGCGCCAGTTTCAGCGGCGGCTTCCTTGACGGAACCGTAGATGGGCACGTCGAGGATCTTCTCGCCGGCCTTCTTGGGGTTCACGCCGGCCACGAAGCAGTTCTTGCCGTTGGCGTACTCGATGCACTTTTCGGTGTGGAACTGGCCGGTCTTGCCGGTGATGCCCTGGGTGATGACCTTGGTGTCTTTGTTGATCAGGATGGACATTCAATAACTCCTTACTTGACCGCGGCGACGATCTTGGTGGCGGCTTCGGCCATGGAATCGGCGGAGATGATGGGCAGACCGGAATCCTTGAGGATCTGCTTGCCCAGGTCTTCGTTGGTGCCCTTCATGCGCACGACCAGGGGAACGGACAGGTTCACTTCCTTGGCCGCGGTGACCACGCCGGTGGCGATGGTGTCGCACTTCATGATGCCGCCGAAGATGTTGACCAGGATGCCCTTGACCTTGGGGTTCTTGAGCATGATCTTGAAAGCTTCGGTGACCTTCTCGGTGGTGGCGCCGCCGCCCACGTCCAGGAAGTTGGCCGGCTCGGCGCCGAACAGCTTGATGGTGTCCATGGTGGCCATGGCCAGACCGGCACCGTTCACCAGGCAGCCGATGTTGCCGTCCAGGGAGATGTAGGCCAGGTCGAACTTGGAGGCTTCGATTTCGTCGGCGTCTTCTTCATCCAGGTCGCGCATGGCGACGATTTCGGGATGACGGAACAGGGCGTTGGCGTCGAAGTTGAACTTGGCGTCCAGGGCCTTGATGTTGCCGTTGCCTTCCAGGATCAGCGGGTTGATTTCCGCCAGGGAAGCATCGGTTTCCATGTAGCACTGGTACAGCTTCTTGAAGGTATCCACAGCCTGGGCGGTGGAAGCTTCGGGAACGCCGATGCCCTTGGCCAGCTCCAGGGCCTGGGCGTCGGTCAGGCCGGCGGCCGGATCGACGAAGACCTTGATGATCTTTTCGGGGGTGCTGTGGGCCACTTCCTCGATGTCCATGCCGCCCTCGGAGGAAGCCATCATGGCAACCTTCTGGGTGGCGCGGTCGGTCAGCGCGGCCACGTAGTATTCCTTCTTGATGTCGGCGCCTTCCTCGATCAGCAGGCGACGGACCTTCTGGCCCTCGGGGCCGGTCTGGTGGGTCACCAGCTGCATGCCCATGATCTGGTTGGCGTACTGCTTGACCTCGTCCAGGGACTTGGCGACCTTGACGCCACCGCCCTTGCCGCGGCCACCGGCGTGAATCTGGGCCTTCACCACCCAGACCTTGCCACCCAGGGATTCAGCCGCAGCGACAGCTTCTTCAGCAGTCGGGCAGAACACCCCGCGCGGAACATTCACACCGAACTTCCTCAGGATTTCCTTGCCCTGATATTCATGGATCTTCATGCGGTTTCCTTGCTTGATTTTGATTTGCGAGCAATCAGGCGAGACCATCACCGCCATCGGACCGGGTGTATCCCCGGCACCTCCAGCCAATCTCCCACCCACTTCCAGAATCGCCGGCAGCCTTACCTCCGCCACCCGCGACACCGACCTCCACCCACCCAGATGAGGTGTCATGTCAACGGGCGATGTTATCACAAAGCACGGCACCGAAAACGGGTCCGAAATTCATAATTACGGCGCAGCTTCCACTGCAACAGCAAGCGCTTATGTCATCAAATTGCAGCTTATAAAACCCATTTACGAGCCGCCATCCCTTACTGATTGCCGACCCCAGGCTTAACTGATAACTTTCGGGGATAACAACTTCCTGAACAGCACTAATTCCATGAAAACCATTTTTCTTGTCGATGACTCGGCCACCATCCTGCTCAGCATTTCCAACATCCTCAGCAAGGCCGGCTACGCCACGGAAAAGGCAGCCAACGCCGAGGAAGCCCTGAAGAAGTTCAAGGCCGGCGTCAAGGTGGACCTGCTCATCACCGACCTCAACATGCCCGGCATGAACGGCATCGAACTCATCAAGGAAGTCAGGAAGCTGCCCAGCTACAAGTTCATGCCCATCCTCTTCCTGACCACCGAATCCCAGCAGTCGCGCAAGCTCGAGGCCAAGGCCGCTGGCGCTTCCGGCTGGATCGTCAAGCCCGCCACCGCTGACGAACTGCTCAACACCATCAAGCTCGTACTGCGCTGACCCCCCCATGGAAATAACCGTACTGTTCCGCCGTGCCCTGCTGGTATTCGTCATCGTCTCCCTCGGGGCAGGAATGACGGTTTATTTCCTCAACGACTGGTTTCACAACGATTTTCTCCCCGGTGTCGGGCTGGCGGCCCCTCTGGGAGACGCCTTCGGCACGGTACTCATCGTCGCCGTGGCCTACCTGGCCCAGCGGGTGGTCTCCCTGGCCTTCTTCCGGGACTACATGTACGGCCTGTCCCGCAGCCAGGCCAAGGACAGCAGCCGCCTGGACACCTTCTCCCAGGTGTCCGAGGAAGTGGCCGGCGAACTCAAGGCCGTGCATGAATTCAATGGCGTGATCCGGGCCCAGCTGCATGCCGTCACCCAGGAAACCGAGAAGGCCGCCTTCTCCATCACCGAAAAGCTGCTCACCATCGACTCCGTGGTCACCGAACTGGACCAGTTCGTTTCCTCCAGCAGCAGCGAGTCGGCGGCCATGGTGCAGGACTCCGAGGCCCGCATCGTGCAGAACCAGGAAACGGTGGAAAAGATGGACCGCTACATCCAGCAGCGCCTGGAGGAAACCGAGCAGGACCAGCTGCGGGTGGCCCAGGTGGTTCAGGATGCCAAATCCCTGACCGGCTTGGTGAAGCTGATCCGCGACATTGCCGGCCAGACCAACCTGCTGGCCCTGAACGCCGCCATCGAGGCGGCCCGGGCAGGGGAAGCCGGGCGCGGCTTTGCCGTGGTGGCCGACGAGGTGCGCAAACTGTCCTCGGAAACCGAGGCTGCGGTAGACAAGGTCAACAAGGGCATCCAGTCGGTGGCCCGGAGCATCGAGATCCAGTTCCAGGAAAAACTCTCCCACTCCAACGTGGAGCGGGAGCGGGCCCTGCTCAACATCTTCTCCCAGCAGCTGGGCGATCTGAGCCGGGGTTACGAGGACCTGATGCGGCACGGGGCCGGGGTCCTGTCCACGATCCAGAACAACAGCTCCCGACTGGCCCAGATGTTCATGGAAGCCCAGGCCAGCGTCCAGTTCCAGGACGTCACCCGGCAGCAGCTGGAGCAGGTGATCGGCGCCCTCAACAACCTGGACGAACACGCCGGGCTCCTGGCCGACCGCCTGCGGGCCTTTGACGACCCGGACTTCACCTACACGCCCATCGCCCAGCACCTGTCGGCTCTCTATGACCGCTACGTGATGGAACAACAGCGCCAGACCCACCATGAAGCCGTGGGCGACGGCAACGTCAATGCCGGGGCTGCCAGCAACAAGATCGAACTTTTCTGAGGGGAAGCCATGCCCAACCGCCAGCGCATCACCCTGCAGGAGGACCTGACCATCTACCACGCCCTGGAGCAGAAGGGTCGCCTGCTCGACGCCCTGAACCAGGCCGACGAGGTGGAACTGGACCTGTCCCAGGTATCCGAGATGGACACCGCCGGCCTGCAGCTCCTGATCCTCCTCAAGCGCGAAGCCCAGAAAGCCGGCAAGCAGGCCATCATCGTGGCCCACAGCCAGGCGGTGCGCTCCGTGATCGACTTCTGCAACCTGGCGGCCTACCTGGGTGACCCCCTGGTCATCCCCGCCCAGGAAGCCCACTGACGCAAAGGTGACCCATGGATGAACTGACCAGCGTATTCGTGCAGGAAAGCCGGGAACAACTGGCCGACATGGAGGCCGGGCTGCTGCGCCTGGAGCAGGACCCCCAGGACGCCGACAACATCAACGCCATCTTCCGGGCCGCCCACACCATCAAAGGGGCCTCCGGCGTCATCGAATGCGGTTTCATCGAATCCTTCACCCACAAGGTGGAGAACATCCTCGACAAGCTCAGGAACGGGGAGATCACCGTCAGCGGCAATCTGGCCACCCTGCTGCTCGAATGCTGCGACCACATGGGGCACCTGATCGACGTCCTGGAAGCCGGCCAGCCGGCCCCGTCCCCGGAAGTGACGGCCCAGGCCGAAGCCCTGGGCGTCCGGCTGGACGCCCAGCTGGCCGCTGCCAGCGGCACCGAGGTACAGCAGGGGGCCGATGCCGGCAGCGTGCCCGTGGAGCATGAATCCCCGGTGGAAGTCTCCGGCGGCGGCGTGGTGATCACCGACGGCTGGCTGATCTCGGTGCGCTTCGGGCCCAACGTGCTGCGCGGCGGCATGGACCCCCTCTCCTTCCTGCGCTACCTCTCCAGCCTGGGCGAAATCCTCGGCATCGAGACCCTGCCGGACGCCATGCCCGAGGCGGAGGACATGGACCCGGAATCCTGCTACCTGGGCTTCGAGATCCACTTCCAGACCCGGGCCAGCAAGGCCGACATCGAACGGGTCTTCGACTTTGTCCAGGATGAATGCGAGCTGCGCATCCTGCCCCCCAACAGCAAGCTGTCCGAATACCTGAAGCACATCGAGGAACTGCCGGAAGACACCATGCGCCTGGGAGAAATCCTGGTGCGCTGCGGCGCCCTGACCCAGGCGGAACTGGATGAAGCCCTGCGCCTCCAGCATGACAGCACCTGCCAGCACCAGGAAGACAGCCAGGGGGAGGACGCCCATCCCCAGCAGCTAGGTGAAATCCTGGTGGAACAGAAGGTGGTGCAGAAGGCCCTGGTGGATGCGGCCGTGGGCAAGCAGACCCAGGTGAGCGAGAAGAAGGCCAAGGAATCCCGGATGATCCGGGTCCAGGCCGACAAGCTGGACCAGCTCATCGATCTGGTGGGGGAACTGGTGATCGCCGGCGCCTCCACCAACCTGCTCGCCAACCGCAGCGGCCAGAGCGACCTGGTGGAAGCCACCTCCATCCTCTCCCGCCTGGTGGAAGACATCCGCGACTCGGCCCTGCAGCTGCGCATGGTGCAGATCGGCGAGACCTTCAACCGCTTCCAGCGGGTGGTGCGGGACGTGGCCAAGGAGCTGGAAAAGAACATCGAACTGCAGGTCTCCGGCGGCGAGACGGAACTGGACAAGTCGGTGGTGGAAAAGATCGGCGACCCCCTGACCCACCTGGTCCGGAACTCCATGGACCACGGCATCGAAGCGGCGGAAATACGCCTGGCCCGGGGCAAGCCGGCGCACGGCACCCTGGGGCTGAACGCCTACCACGACTCGGGCAGCATCGTCATCGAGGTTTCCGACGACGGGGGTGGCCTGAAAAAGGACCGCATCCTGGCCAAGGCCATCGAGAAGGGGCTGGTCCAGAGCGGCCACAACCTCACCGACCAGGAGATCGTGAACCTCATCTTCGAGCCGGGCTTCTCCACCATGGAGAAGGTCTCCAACCTCTCCGGCCGGGGCGTGGGCATGGACGTGGTACGGCGCAACATCATGGCCCTGCGGGGCAGCGTGGAAATCGACAGCCGGCCGGGGCTGGGCACCACCATGCGCATCCGGCTGCCGCTCACCCTGGCCATCATCGACGGTTTCCTGGTGGGGGTGGACAAGGGCGCCTACGTGATTCCCCTGGACACCGTGGTCGAGTGCATCGAACTCAAGGACCAGCCCGACAGCCGCCACTACCTGAACCTGCGCGGCGAGGTCCTGCCCTTCGTACGCCTGCGGGAGGCCTTCAACATCGAGGGCGACATCCCGCCCCGGGAAAACGTGGTGGTGGTCCAGTACGCCGGGCAGAAGGCCGGCATCGTCGTAGACCAGCTGATGGGCGAATTCCAGACCGTCATCAAGCCCCTGGGCAACCTCTTCAAACATCTGAAAGGCATCGGTGGCTCCACCATCCTGGGCAGCGGCGAGGTGGCCCTGATCCTCGATGTCCAGGCCCTGATCCAGCGCTGCGCCAGCGCCGACGAACTGCGCATGCGCAACAGCAACCGCCTGCTCGGCGCCACCAACCTCAACTGAATTCCCATTTAGCCAGTCATCGCACAGGAGCTCTCCATGCTTAAGAACCTGAAAATCGGCACCAAAATCGGGCTTGGCTTCACCATAGCCATCCTGTTCCTGATCGCCATCTCCCTGATCAGCATTTCCCGCCTGCAGGAATTGAACACGGCAGTAGACACCCTGGTCCATGACCGCTTCCCCAAGACCGTCCAGGCCAACGCCATCATCGACAGCCTGAACCTGGCCGCCCGGGGCACCCGCAACATGCTCCTGGACTCCAGCGAAGCCAACATCAAGGCCGAGGAAAAGCGCATCACCGAAGCGGCCGGGGTGATCACCAAGAACATGGAAATCCTGGAAAAGAGCCTCACCGACCCCAAGGGCCAGGAGCTCTTTGCCATCATGGCCAAGAGCCGGACCGAATACCGGACCCACCTGTTGCGCTTCTTCGACCTGTCCAAGGCCGGCAAGCGGGAAGAAGCCACCCAGCTGCTGTTCGGTGACATGCGCGCCACCCAGGGCATCTACATGGAGGCCATCGACAAGCTGATCGTCTATCAGACCGAACAGGTCAACCTCCAGGGCGAATTTGCCCAGAAGACCGTGGATGCAGCCCAGACCCTGATCGTCACCCTGGCAGTCCTGGCCACCCTGCTCGCTGCCGTGATCGGCTTCGTCGTGGCCCGTGCCATCACCCGCCCCGTGGGCCAAGTGGTGGATGCCGCCAAGAAGATGGCCGTGGGCGACTTCAAGTTCGATCTCAAGTCCGATGCCCGGGATGAAGTGGGCGAGGTGGTCCGGGCCGTGGAGTCCGTGCAGCACGCCATCCAGTCCATGACCGATGACGCCAACCTGCTGGCCAAGGCCGCCGTGGAAGGGCGCCTGTCCACCCGGGCCGACGCGGACAAGCACAAGGGGGATTTCAAGAACATCGTCTCCGGCGTCAATGCCACCCTCGATGCCGTCATCGG
>NZ_AUCH01000014.1 GCF_000429665.1 Azovibrio restrictus DSM 23866 | reverse complement strand
TCGGATGTAGGCCGCCGGCAGCAACTTCACCGGGATGCCCAGTCGATTGAGCCAGCGCCCCCAGTGGTGGGCGGAGCCGCAGGCTTCCATCACCACCAGCCCAATGCTCCGGTTCTGGAACCAGCGCTCGAACTGGTGTCGGGTCAGCCGCTGCTGCTCGACAAGCTTCCAATTGCCATCTGCAATAGCGATTTGGAATACACTCTTGGCCAGATCCACTGCAACGGTAGTAGCATGCATTTCGGACTCCTTTCGTCGAAACCCGATCCCCATCCCCATGAGCACCGGAGGCGCTTATTCCGCGCCAAAAAGAC
Source organism: Azovibrio restrictus DSM 23866 (assembly GCF_000429665.1). Taxonomy (GTDB): domain Bacteria; phylum Pseudomonadota; class Gammaproteobacteria; order Burkholderiales; family Rhodocyclaceae; genus Azovibrio; species Azovibrio restrictus. The sequence continues at coordinate 162,467 of NZ_AUCH01000014.1, read as the reverse complement.
GGGGGAGTCCATCCCATCATTCCACCGGACCTGCGCGAAAAGCCGCGCAGTCCGGTGAACTCAAACGTTATGCAGCCCTCACCTGAGACCCAGTTTATGAGCATGAGGCACAACCTTTTACTTCTTTTTGGAATAATTTTGCTTTGCACTTTATCGGGATGTGCATCGTTACCTTCGGCCAGCTTGGAAACAGTGAACAATAAGACAACTGAGTATGCGCAAATTAATCGGAGCGCGCCTGTAGTAGTTTTTGAAAACGGCCTCGGCGCATCCATGGATAGCTGGAGAAACGTCTTCTCCGAAATAGGAAAAGACGTAACAGTGTTTGCCTATAATCGACCAGGCTACGGAAACAGCAGTGAAGCAATCTCACCGCGAGATGGAGCTACCGTAGTTGATGAGTTGCGAGTTCTCCTGCGCAGCAGGGGGTTGCATCCGCCCTATGTTTTGGTTGGGCATTCATTGGGCGGCCTTTATGTACAACTCTTCTCGCGTAAATATCCAGATGAAATTGTTGGCATGGTTCTGGTTGACTCCTCTCACCCATCGCAACTTGAAGGCATTGGAGCAATTGAAAACTGGCCGGTCTGGGCAAAATTTCTGAAGCTATTTTTGAACTCTTCTCAAGAGAATGAGTTATTGGCGGCGAAGGAGACAGGGGGGCAAGTATTACGTTCACCGGCGCTATCAAATAAAAAAGTAGTTATCTTGAGCGCAAAATTGGATTCGGACTCCGAAAGCGCTCAATTCCTCAACGAAAAGAAAGCTGATTTGGGCCGCCTGTATCCAAACGCTCAACAGCTATGGGTTGATAGCGGACACTTCATCCAAAATGACAAACCAGAAGTGGTAATTAGTGCTATCAGAGATATGGTCAAGCCACTGGCGCGTCCGTAGGCGCGATTGCTCGCAAGTAAATGCATAACAAATTATTCCAGCGGGCCGTCAAAAAGCTGCGCTTTTTGCCATCCGCTGAATTCGTACGTTCCTGAACGACTGCTTTCCAAATCCAGTACGTCCGCAAAGGGTCGTAGGCTGCCGCTCCCAGCAGCAGGGTTTCGATTTGCTGGCGCTTGACCCCCAGTGACCCGGTCCGCAATCTGGCGGTCGTCGAGGACTTCTGCAGCCGCCTGGAAGTGCTGCCCTACGACATGGCTGCCGCAGCCCACTATGGCAACATCCGGGCTGTTCTGGAACAACAGGGCACGCCCATTGGCGTTAACGACCTGCATATCGCCAGCCAGGCCCGCAGCCGGGGGCTGGTACTGGTGACCCATAATCTACGGGAATTCCAGCGGGTGCCGGGTTTGCTGCTGGAAAACTGGGTCGCCGACTAAGCGAGTCCCCCAAGCCAAAACGGCGGGCCTGATTCTTTCAGGGCCCGCCGTTTTCTGCTGTTTTCATTTACAACCTGCGTCGCAGATCACCCCTTCGCAAACCGCATCACCCCGCCCTCGCAATTCACCCGGATGGTGTCCTTGGGCCCGAACCTGCCTTCGAGAATCTGCTTGGCCAGGGGGTTTTCGATGAACTGCTGGATGGCGCGCTTCAGGGGGCGTGCGCCGAAGACGGGGTCGAAGCCGGCCTTGGCCAGTTCGTCCAGGGCGCTGTCTTCCACCTGGAGCTGCATTTCCAACTGCTGCACCCGCTTTTCCAGGTAGCCGAGCTGAATCCTGGCGATGTTGCGGATGTTCTTTTCGTCCAGGCTGTGGAACACCACGGCTTCGTCGATGCGGTTGATGAACTCGGGGCGGAAGTAGCTCTTCACCTCGCCCATCACCGCCAGCTTCACCAGTTGATAATCGTCGCCGGCCATCTGCTGGATCATCTGGCTACCCAGGTTGCTGGTCATGACGATCACGGTGTTCTTGAAGTCCACGGTGCGGCCCTGGCCGTCGGTCATGCGGCCGTCGTCCAGCACCTGCAGGAGCACGTTGAACACGTCCGGGTGGGCCTTTTCCACTTCGTCCAGCAGGATGACGCTGTAGGGCTTGCGGCGCACGGCTTCGGTGAGGGTGCCGCCTTCTTCATAGCCCACGTAGCCCGGAGGGGCGCCGATCAGGCGGGCCACGGAGTGCTTTTCCATGAACTCGCTCATGTCGATGCGGATCAGGTGTTCCTCGCTGTCGAACAGGAATTCGGCCAGGGCCTTGCACAGCTCGGTCTTGCCCACGCCGGTGGGACCCAGGAACAGGAAGGAGCCGTAGGGCCGGTTGGGATCGCTCAAACCGGCGCGGGAGCGGCGGATGGCGTCGGACACCAGGCGCACGGCCTCGTCCTGGCCCACCACCCGGTTGTGCAGGCGCTCTTCCATCTTCAGCAATTTGTCCCGCTCCCCCTGCATCATCTTGGAGACGGGAATGCCGGTGGCGCGGCTCACCACTTCGGCGATTTCCTCAGCGCCCACCTGGGTGCGCAGCAGCTTGTTCTGCTTCTGCTCCCCGTCCCCGGCTTTTTCTGCGGCCTTCAACTGGGCTTCGAGCTGGGGCAGCTTGCCGTACTGGAGTTCGGCCAGCTTGTCGAAGGCGCCCTGGCGTTGCAGCTCGGCCATCTGCAGGCGCACCTTCTCGATTTCTTCCTTGATGTGGGCGGAGCCCTGGACCTGGGCCTTCTCGGCCTTCCAGATTTCTTCCAGGTCCGAGTATTCCTTGGCCAGCTTGGCGATTTCTTCCTCGATCAGGGCGAGGCGCTTCTTGGAAGCTTCGTCCTTCTCCTTCTTCACCGCTTCCCGCTCGATCTTCAGCTGGATGATGCGGCGGTCGAGCTTGTCCATCACCTCGGGCTTGGAGTCGATTTCCATCTTGATGCGGGCGGCGGCCTCGTCGATCAGGTCGATGGCCTTGTCCGGCAGGAAGCGGTCGGTGATGTAGCGGTGGCTCAATTCGGCGGCGGCGACGATGGCCGGGTCGGTGATGTCCACGCCGTGGTGCAACTCGTAACGCTCCTGCAGGCCGCGCAGGATGGCGATGGTGGATTCCACGGAGGGCTCATCCACCAGCACCTTCTGGAAGCGGCGCTCCAGGGCGGCGTCCTTCTCGATGTACTTGCGGTATTCGTCCAGGGTGGTGGCGCCGATGCAGTGCAGCTCGCCCCGGGCCAGGGCGGGTTTCAGCATGTTGCCCGCGTCGATGGCACCCTCGGCCTTGCCGGCGCCCACCATGGTGTGGATTTCGTCGATGAAGAGGATGATGCGGCCCTCTTCCTGGGCGATTTCCTTCAACACGGCCTTGAGCCGTTCCTCGAACTCGCCCCGGTACTTGGCCCCGGCCAGCAGGCCGGCCATGTCCAGCACCAGCACCTTCTTGCCCTTCAGGGTCTCGGGCACCTCGTCATTGACGATGCGCTGGGCCAGGCCTTCGACGATGGCGGTCTTGCCCACGCCGGGTTCGCCGATCAGCACCGGGTTGTTCTTGGAGCGGCGCTGCAGGATCTGGATGGCCCGGCGGATTTCGTCGTCCCGGCCGATCACCGGGTCCAGCTTGCCCTGGCGGGCCCGTTCGGTGAGGTCGATGCAGAACTTCTTCAGGGATTCCCGCTGGGCTTCCGCGTCCTGGCTATCCACCCCCTGGCCGCCGCGCACGGCGTTGATGGCGGTTTCCAGGGGACGCCGGGCGAGGCCGTGCTGCTTGGCGAGCTTCGCGGCTTCGCCCTTGTCCTCGGAGAGGGCGAGCAGGAACATTTCCGAGGCGATGAACTGGTCGCCCCGCTTCTGGGCTTCCTTGTCGGTCAGGTTGAGCAGGTTGCCCAGGTCCCGGCCTATGGTCACGTCGCCGCCGTGGCCGGAGACCTGAGGCAGGCGCTTGATGGCGGCGTCCAGGTCCTGCTTGAGGCCGGGCACATTGACCCCGGCCCGGGCCAGCAGGGAAGCGCTGCCGCCCTCCTCCTGGTTGAGCAGGGCCAGGAGCAGGTGCAGGGGTTCGATGAATTGCTGGTCGTTGCCGATGGCCAGGCTCTGGGCGTCGGCCAGGGCCTGCTGGAAGATGGTGGTGAGCTTGTCGAGTCGCATGGCGGTGTCCTTTCCTGTGGATTGCACCCCAGATGGGGACAGGAAGCCGGCATTTCAACTCCGCAATCAGGGAATCATCGCCCGGCAGCATCTCCCGGCAGCCAGTAGCGCTCCAGTTCCCCGGCCGGGATAGGGCGGGAATACAGGAAACCCTGGCAGGTGCGGCAGCCGTGGGCCAGCAGGAAGTCCCGCTGGGCCCGGTTTTCCACCCCCTCGGCCATGATCTCCAGCTCCAGGTTGCGGCCCAGGTCCAGGATGGCGGTGACGATCTTGGGGCTCACCGGGTCCGCCTGGATATCCCGCACGAAGCTGCGGTCCACCTTCAGCACATGCAGGGGAAAGCGCTTCAGGTAGGCCAGGGAGGAATAGCCGGTGCCGAAATCGTCAATGGCCAGGCGGATGCCCAGGCGCTCCAGGGCGTGCAGCTTGCGCGCCACGTCGCTGTCCGCCGGGCCGCCATCCATCAGCATGCTCTCGGTGATTTCCAGTTCCAGCCGGGTCGGGGCCAGGCCGGTGCGGGCCAGGGCCGCCTCGATGCGCGCCACCAGGTCCTGCTGGCGGAACTGCAGGGGCGAGAGGTTCACCGCCACCCGTTCCAGCCCGTGGCCGGCGGCGAGCCAGGCCTGGGTCTGGCGGCAGGCTTCTTCCAGGACCCAGTCGCCCAGGGGCAGGATCAGCCCGGTTTCCTCGGCCAGGGGAATGAAATCGTCGGGACACACCAGCACCCCGTCGTTGCGCTGCCAGCGCACCAGGGCCTCGACCCCCACCAGCTGGCCGTTGAGCAGGTCCACCTGGGGCTGGTAGTGGAGCCGGAATTCGCCGTTTTCCAGGCCCCGGCGCAGGGCCGCCTCCAGGCTCAGGCGGGCATCCGCCCGGCGGGTCTGGTCCTCGTCGTAGAAGCAGGAGTTGTTGCGCCCCAGGGCCTTGGCCTGGTACAGGGCGGAATCCGCATGCTGGATCAGGGTGGCGGCATGGTCCCCGTCCTGGGGATAGAGGCAGATGCCGATGCTGGCCCCCATGTACACCTCGTTGCCGCTGCTGATGTGGAAGGGCAGCGCCAGGCCCTGGAGCAGTTTGTCGGCGACGACGGCGGCCCCCTGGGCATCGCGCTGGTCTTCCAGCAGGATCAGGAATTCATCGCCCCCCAGGCGGGCCAGGGTGTCCTGGTCCCGCAGGGAGCGGCGCAGGCGGCTGGCCACCACCTGCAGCAGCTCGTCCCCGGCCGGATGCCCGAGGCTGTCGTTGACGTGCTTGAACTGGTCCAGGTCCAGGATCAGCACCGCCCCGCCCCCCTGCTGCCGGGCGCTGCGCTCCAGGGCATGCTCCAGGCGGGACAGGAACAGCTGCCGGTTGGGCAGGCCGGTGAGGGGGTCATGCTGGGCCAGGTGCTGCAGGCGCTGTTCGGAAGTCTTGATCTGGGAGATGTCGAGGAACACCCCCACGTAGTTGATGGGGGCATCGTCCCCGTCCCGGACGGTGCTGATGGTGAGCCACTCGGGATAGATTTCCCCATCCTTGCGGCGGTTCCAGATTTCCCCCTGCCAGTGGCCCGTGAGCGTCAGGGTCTGCCACATGGCCTGGTAGAAGGCCGGCTCCTGGCGGTTCGACTTGAGGATGCGCATGTTCTCCCCGAGAAGCTCCGCCTCCTCGTAGCCGGTAATGGCGCAGAAGGCGGGATTGACCGCCTCCACCCGCCCTTCCAGGTCGGTGATGACGATGCCTTCCTGGGTGGCGGAAAACACCGCCGCCGCCAGGCGCTGCCGGCGCTCGTCCTGGGCCACGCCGGCAGCGGGCAGGGGCTGGCTGCAGGCGCCCCGGCGGCAGAGGAACAGGGCATAGACCAGCAGGGAGCTGAGGAGCAGGAAGAACCCGTCCTTGAATCCCGACAGGGTTTGCCCGGCATTGAGCCACTGGTCCAGCAGCTCCCGCCCCAGGGCCACCCAGGCCAGGCCACAGGCCAGATAAAGCAGGGCCAGGCCCAGGGCCAGACGACGCTCCGGTCCCGAGGCTGCGACAACAAGGGGTTCCCCCCTGGATTCACGCTCCACGCCGGCTCCTAGAACAGTTCCACCGCAGCACTGGAGCCGGCCAGGGACTGGCGCCCATGACCGGCGTACAGGTCCGCCACTTCCAGGGCCAGGGAATCCTCTTCCTGCTCCGGGGAGAATTCCAGGGACTCCAGCTGGCGCACCAGCTGTTCCACCCGGGTCTCCATCTTCAGCATGCCCTGCTGGATGCGCTCGATCTGCTGCCGGGTAATGTCCTGGAACTGGATGCTGCCCATGACCTGGAGGATGGCTTCATCGAGCATCCCCGCCCCGTCGTAGACCAGCTGCACGGCGCTGGCTTCCCCGTCTATGGCCTGCTGGATGCCGTGGGCCAGCTCTTCCAGCTGGGCCGTGATCGCCCCCAGGGAACGGCGCTCTTCCTCGGCCTGCTGGCCCGCCTGCTGCATCTGGAAGTGGGACTGGATGATCTCGCTCATGCTGCCCATGCCGGCCTGGATCTGGCCGGCGGCGTCATCCACGGCGGCAGACAGCTTGCGCACCTCGTCCGCCACCACCGCGAACCCCCGCCCGGCTTCACCGGCCCGAGCCGCCTCGATGGCGGCGTTCAGGGCCAGCAGATTGGTCTGGCCGGAAATGCCCCGGATCACGTCCACCAATCCTTTCAAGGATTGGGTTTCCCGCACCACCTGCTCGGTGCGCAGCCGGTCCCGTTCCGCCTCCTGGGCCCGCTCGCTGATGTAGGACTCCAGCTGGGTGACGATGCCCCGGTTGTGGGCCAGGCGGGCCTCGGTGCTCGCGGTCAGGGAGGCGCTCAGCTCCGCCGCCCGGGCCACCACCTGCTTCAGCTCGTTCATGGTGCCGTCCAGCTTCTCGCACTGGCTGATGATGTTGTAGGCCGCCGCTTCCGTTTCCCCCACCAGCTGCTCCAGCTGGCTGCGGGTCATCTCGCCGACGCTGCCCACCTCCGCCACCCGGCCGGCCAGCTCCCGGGAACGGGACAGGCGGGTTTCGGCCCGCTGGCGCAGGCGCTGGGCCCAGACCCGGGTGCCCAGGACAAAATCCCGGAAGAACAGGTGCGACAGGATGTAGTGGGCCAGGAAGGCCAGGATCACGATCAGCAGGGACCCGACGGAATCGACGAAGCGGCTGGACAGCCCCCAATCCTCGTTGGCCACCCGGTGGTAGGTCTCATGGCCCCAATACACCACGGAGCCGGTCAGCAGGGCAATGGCTGAAAATACCAGGGCGCCACGCCGCAGCAGGGGCAGTTCTTCCACGATCTCTCCTTTGACCTGAAACCCGTTCGGGGCCGGCAAGCAAGGGAGATGGAGCCCTCTGCCGGCATGCCTGATGCAGCACTGCCTCTGTGGCGGGGTTTCAGATACTGTTCTCTCCCGTCCCCAGGGGGCGGGCAGAGCGGCAACCAGAGCCGTCGGCAGTGCTGACCGGTGGTCCTGCACGACCACCACCCTGGTCTGTCTTTTGTCAGTGCACAATCTATGGCGAATGGATGAGCCGGGCTAGCAGGGCAACGCTGATTCCCCTGTCACTCCCGGACTCAACAGCCCTCATGGAATGCACTACAAGCGCTGTAACAGTCCGGGCCTACTCGGAGGACACGGAAGGGCTGCTCACCAAGCGGTTGTTGATGGCGTACAGGGTGAGTTCGGCGTTGTTGCGCATGCCCATCTTGGTGAGGATGCGGGCCCGGTAGGTGCTGATGGTGTTGGGGCTGCGGTGCAGGCTCTCGGCCACCTGGGAAACCGACTTCCCCGATGCGAGCTGGCACATGACCTGGTATTCCCGGTCGGAAAGACACTCGTGGGGCAGGTTGCGGCGCCGGCCGCTGACCTCCAGGGCCAGCCACTCGGCCAGCCGGGGACTCACATAGGTCCCGCCCTGGGCCAGCTTGCGGATGGCCTTGACCAGCTCCTCGGGCACATGCTCCTTGTTGAGAAAGCCGTTGGCCCCGTTCTTCAGGGCCCGCATGGCCAGGTGCTCTTCCGAATGGACGCTGAACACCAGGATGGGCAGACCCGGCGAAGCCCGCTGCATGTCGGCCAGGGCCTCCAGACCGTTGCGGCCGGGCAGGTTGATGTCCAGAACGGCCACGTCGAACTGCTGCTGCCGCAACAGGGCCAGGGCCTCGTCCATGCACCCGGCCTGTCCGGTCACCTGCATGTCTGCCTCCGCCGCCAGGATCAGGCAGATGCCCTGCCGGACCACCGGGTGGTCATCCACGACGATAATGTTCATCACCTTGTTTCCTTTTCCACACCCGTTACGGGAATTTGTACGCGGACCCGGGTGCCGCTGATCTCCGGCACGGTCGCGATTTCGACCACACCACCGCACTGGACCGCCCGCTCCCGGATGCCCAGCAGCCCCAGGGAATGGCCATTGGCCGGCAGGGCGGCCATGCCCAGGCCATTGTCACAGACTTCCAGGAGCACCCCTTCGGCATTGCAGGCCAGACTCACCTCCACCCGGCTGGCCCGGGCGTGGCGGGCCACGTTGGTGAGCAGCTCCTGGCAGATGCGGAACAGATGGGTGGCCAGGCAATCGTTCAATTCCAGACGTTCTTCCGGCACCGTCACCGTGCAGCGTATGCCCAGGCGCCGGCGAAAATCATCCACCAGCCACTCAATGCCGGCCCCCAGGCCCAGGGTATCGAGGATGCCCGGGCGCAGGTCCCAGGAAATGGTGCGCACGGTCTTCAGGGTTTCATCGATCAGGCTGCCCATGGCCGCCACCTTGGCCGCCAGCTCCTCCTGCTCCGGCCGCAGCCCATGGCGCAGGCACTGGACGTCCAGCTTCAAGATGGTGAGATTCTGCCCCAGCTGATCGTGAATCTCCCTGGAGATGCGGGTGCGCTCTTCCTCCCGCACGCTTTGCAGGCGCTCGGTCAGGGCCCGCAGCTGATCCCTGGACTGCATGATTTCCTCGTTGGCCTGCTTGCGGGCCGTGATGTCATGGATGAAACCGTGCCAGAGCACGCCGCCCTCCGCCTCGGCACAGGGAATGGAGCGCCCCTCCACCCAGCGCAGGCCGTGTTCCGGATGCAGCACCCGGAACTCGCAGAACCAGGGGCTCATGTCCCGGGCCGAAGCCTCCACCGTATCGATCACCCGGGGCCGGTCCTCGGGATGCAGCATGCCCAGGGCCGGGGCGAAATCCTCCACCACGGCTTCGGGCTCCACCCCCAGGATGTCCTTCAGGCCCCGCAGGGCATAGGGCATGCAGTAGCGGCCATCGGGCCGGCGCCGGAAGGAGCAGATGACCCCGGGCACCGAATCCGCCACCTTGGCGAGCTGGGACTGGAGTTCCAGCCGCTGCTGCAGCACCGCCTCGGCCTGGCGCCGGGCGGTGATGTCCACATGGATGGTGACCAGCCCTTCGATGCCCTCGTCCCCCTTCCCCAGGGCCGAGACCTGGAGCAGGAACCAGCGTTCCCGCACGGGGTTCTCGCAATGGTATTCAATGCTGGCCACGGCCACCTTGCCGGCCAGGACCGCCTGCATGGCCTCCAGGGCCTCCCGGGCCGACTCCTCGGGAAAGGTGCGCAGACAGATCTCGAAATAATTGAGCCCCTCCCCCTGCTGCAGCCGCCCCGGGGCCCCGTTGTCCAGGGCGAATTCCGACCACTTGCGGTTCACCCGCAGGATGTGCCCCAGGCGATCGAGCACCGCCACCGCCACGGGCAGGGAATCCATCACCGCCTGGGTCAGGTTCTCGCTACGGTTGATCAGGGCGGCGCTGTGGCGCAGTTCCGTCACGTCCAGGAGTACCCAGAGCAGATGCTGCGCCCCGTCCAGACAGACGATATCCACCGAACCCAGCAGGTGGCGCCACTGCCCGTCCCGACGCCGCAGGCGATGCTCGCCGCTGTAGCTGCGCCCCGCTTCCAGGAGGGTTTCGATCACCGAGCGCCGCTCCTCCGGGGAAGCCCAGAGATGCAGGTCGCTGGAGGAAACCCCCAGCACTTCCTCCCGGGGCAGCCCGAGAATCTCCAGGAAGGCGGGATTCACATCCACCAGCACCCCGTCTTCCAGACGGCTGATACCGACACCGGCGGGGCTGGCCTGGAACACCGCGGAAAAGCGGGATTCGCTCTCCCGCAGGGAGTTTTCCAGGCGCCGCTGCTCGCTCACATCCTGCAGGGTTCCCCGGATCACCGGCCCCTGGCAGCCCCGGCAGCTCAGGGGATTCAAGGCGTGGGCACTGAGGCTCAGATGCCGGCACAGGCCGTCCTCCCCCAGAGCGCGGAACTCCATGGCCAGGGCGCCCCCCTGGCGGCAACAATTCTCCCAGGCCTGGCGCAAGGTTTCCTGATCCTCGGGATGCACCCGGGCCAGCAGACCCGCCTTGCTGATCAGGTCTTCCGCGGCGCCGAGCAGCTGCCGGGCCCGGTCATCCAGGGTCATGGCGTCCCCGGCCGGCTCGTAACACCAGAGTCCCAGCCGGGCACTGTTCATGAATAGAGAAGCTTCCCGGGGCAGGCTCTGCCACAGGCAATCAGGACGCCGCAGGCCCCAGCCGCTGGTCCGGCGCCGGAACAGGCGGCAGGACAGGAGCAACAGCAGTGTGGCCACCAAGAACAGGGCGATCCACTCGGCACTCATTCCAGCCCGCCCGGTGGTCCGGAGACCTTGAACGAACAGCTCGCGCCGGGAAGCTGGAATTTCATCTGTACATGCTCGGAAAAAACTGCTGAAAAATGAAGCCACCACCCGGACGTGGGCCAGGCAACGCCGGCCACGGCCCCTCGTCCATCCCCCCCTGCGACGGACCCCGCATCCGCCGGAAACCATCGCACCACCTCGCCCCACCGGAAAACCCCGGCCGGAACTGCCCCAGCCAATGCCAAACAGCTAATCCATGCATTTTAAGTGGAGCCGTCCATCTTCCCTATCGGGAGCCAATTCATTTCCGTGTAGACCAATCCATTATTACATATAGCCTAATTCACTACAGCCGGGGCCCGGGCCGTCCTGGCTCCCGAAGCCCCGGGAAATGGGACACAGGGGGAACCGTGAAAGAGGCAAGCCCTTGCGCTGGAAGCGGGCTCCCTGGAAACTGCAGGAAATGGCGGCAGCTTACGCCGGTCATTGGTACAACTCGTTTACTTTTGGTGAATTATTGAAATTCCCCATAGAATTGCGGGAAATCAAGGTTTTCCCCGGGAGGGACCCAAATGCAGCAACAAGGGATGACGCTCAAGGCCAAGCTCACGGGCTTGATATTGGTCACCGTCGTGGCCCTGATCATGCTCTTCGGCATGGTGCTCTCCATGGAGCGCTCCAACCTGATGCGCGACCGGGAAGAAAAGGTGCGCAACCTGGTGGAAGCCGCCCACGCGGTGATCGAGCACCACGCCCGGCTGGTCCAGGAAGGCAAGCTGGACGAGGCCCAAGCCAAGACCCTGGCCCTCGATACCCTGCGCGCCATGCGCTACGACAAGGTCGAATATTTCTGGGTCAACGACTACCAGCCCCGGGTGCTGATGCATCCGATCAAACCGGAGCTACAGGGCAAGGACATGTCCGCCACCAAGGACCCGAACGGCAAGCTGCTGTTCGTGGAGTTCGTCAACGAGGTGAAGAAGAACGGCGCCGGCTTCGTCGATTACTACTGGCCCAAGCCCGGCTCCGAAGCGCCGGTGGCCAAGATTTCCTACGTCAAGGGCTACGCTCCCTGGGGCTGGATCGTCGGCTCCGGCATCTACCTGGATGACGTGGATGCCCTGTTCAGGAAGAGCGCCCTGCTGCTGCTTGGCGTCGGCCTGGGCATCGGCCTCCTGATCGCCGTGCCCCTGGCTCTGTTTGCCCGCAACCTGGGCCGCGCCCTGGGCGGCGAACCGGATTACGCCCGGGAAATCACCCGCCGCATCGCCGCCGGGGACCTGACCACCGAGGTGGCCTGCCGCCCCGGGGATACGGACAGCCTGCTGGCCGGCATGAGGAACATGCAGCAGACCCTGCGGGCCATGATCACCGAAGTCATCCAGGACGCCGAACAGGTTTCCAGCGCCGCCGGCCAGCTGCTCACCGCCTCCGAGGAGGTGGCCGAGCGGGCCCGCCAGCAGAGCAGCGCCGCCTCCTCCATGGCAGTCTCGGTGGAGGAAATGGTGACCAGCATGGACCAGGTCACCGAAAACGCCCGGGAAGCCAGCAACCTGTCCCGGGAAGCGGGCGGCATCTCCCAGCAGGGCGCCGCCATCATCCACAATGCCGCCAGCGAGATGCGCCAGATTTCCGAATCGGTCCAGGCCTCTTCCCGCATCATCGAGGAACTGGGGCAGCAGTCGGACCAGATCAGCTCCATCGTGAACACCATCAAGGAAATCGCCGACCAGACCAACCTGCTCGCCCTGAATGCCGCCATCGAGGCGGCCCGGGCCGGGGAACAGGGGCGCGGCTTTGCCGTGGTGGCCGACGAGGTGAGGAAGCTGGCGGAGCGCACCAGCCTGTCCACCACCGAGATCACCACCATGGTGAACAAGATCCAGGGCGGCACCCGGAACGCGGTGACCAGCATGGAAGACGGGGTGACCCAGGTGAGCAAGGGGGTGGAACTGGCCACCCAGGCCGGGGATTCCATCAACCAGATCCAGAGCGGCTCCCAGCGGGTCACCGAGGTGGTCAACGGCATCACCGACGCGATCCGGGAACAGGGCCAGACCAGCACCCTGATCGCCCGGAACATCGAGCAGATCGCCCAGATGTCGGAAGAAAGCGCCCATGCGGTTACCAACACGGCTGAGGCCGCCCGCCACCTGCAGACCCTGTCCCGCTCCCTGCATCAGGCAGTGAGCAAGTTCAAGACGGGCTGAGGGCCAGGGCCCGGCCCCTGAGCCTGGCCCCCTGAGCCTGGCCCCCTGAGCCTGGCCCCCTGAGCCTGGCCCCCTGAGCCTGACCCCCTAAGCCCGGTTTCCTACCGGGCCCAGCGCGCCGCCGCCCCTTCGTCCGACTCCCGGGCGTCTACCCAGCGGGCCCCGGCCGGGGTGACTTCCCGCTTCCAGAACGGGGCCCGGGTCTTCAGGTAATCCATGATGAACTCGCAGGCCGCGAAGGCCTCGCCCCGGTGGGCCGAGGTGACGGCCACGAGCACGATCTGATCCTGGGGCTGCAGGGTGCCGACCCGGTGCACCACCAAGGCATCGAACAGGTCCCAGCGCCCCCTGGCCTCGGCCACGATGGCTTCCAGGGCCTTCTCGGTCATGCCTGGGTAGTGCTCCAGGGCCATTTCACTGACCCCTGCCCCTTCGTTCATGTCCCGCACCAGCCCCACGAAGGCGGCCACTGCCCCGACCCGGGCGTCACCGGCGCGCAGCTGCGCCACTTCCGAGGACAGATCGAAATCCTCCTGCTGTACCCGTACCGGCATGGTCAGCCTCCGGTCACCGGGGGGAAGAAGGCCACCTCATCCCCGTCCAGCACCGGGTCCGAAGCCCGGGCCATTTCCTGATTCACGGCAAAGCGCAGGTTGGGCACCGCGGCCAGGGCTTCCCGCCCCTGGCTGGTCAGCCAGGCCCGCAGTTCCCCCACCGTGCCCAGCCCCTCGGGCAGTTCCAGCTCTTCGCTGCCCATGCCCAGATGCTCCCGCAGGCTGGCGAAATAAAGGATGCGCACACTCATGCGAGCAACTCCGTGAAGGGGAAAAATTCCACCGGGTCGCCCGGCTGGATCAGGGCGTGGGGCGGCTTCAGCACCAGCCCCTCGCTGTGGATCAGGGAGGTGAGCACCCCGGACCCCTGGTGGCCGTGAAGTTCCAGCTGCCCGGCCCCGTTGCGGCGGGCACGCAGGAACTCATGCAAGGGGCTGTCCTTTTCCCAGCTGAAGCCCGCTGGCAGCCGGTAGCTGCCGGGAGCGGTACTAGCCAGGCCCTGGAGCTTGCGGATGAAGGGCCGCACCAGCATCAGGAAGGTGACGAAGGAAGACACCGGGTTCCCCGGCAGGCCCACGAACCAGGCCTGGCCGGTGGCGCTGCGCACCTGGCCGAAGGCCAGGGGCTTGCCCGGCTTGATGGCGATCTTCCACAGGTCCAGGCTGCCTTCTGCCTCCACGGCCGGCTTCACGTGATCTTCCTCGCCCACGGAAACACCGCCGCTGGTGAGGATCAGGTCATTGCCCTGGGCCGCCTCCCGCAGGGCGGCCCGGGTGGCGTCCAGAGCGTCGGGCACCAACCCCAGGTTGCGCACCTCGCAGCCCAGGCCTTCCAGCAGGGCCTGCAGGGCGAACTGGTTGGAGTTGTAGATGCCTCCCGGCGGCAGGGGCTGGCCGGGCAGGTGCAGTTCGTCGCCAGTACAGAACAGGGCCACCCGCAGGCGGCGGCGCACCGGCAGTTCGGCCAGACCGGCGGCGGCGGCCACGGCCAGCTCCTGGGGCCGCAGCAGGATGCCGGCGGGCAGGACCTCCCGGTCGGCGGCCATGTCTTCCCCGGCCCGGCGGATGTTTTCCCCGGCCCGGGGCTGGTGCTGGATCAGCACCCCGGCGGCGCAGGGTTCGCAGCGCTCCTGCATCACCACCGCATCGGCGCCGGGGGGAACCGGCGCGCCGGTGAAGATGCGTGCAACGCTGCCGGGTTCCAGGGGCTGGCCGACGCTGCCGGCAGGAATGCGCTGGGACACGGGCAGGCACACCCCGGGGGCCGGCACATCGGCGAGACGCAGGGCGTAACCGTCCATGGCGGAGTTGTCCAGGGGGGGCACATTGACCGTGGCCACCTGGGCCTCGGCCAGCACCCGCCCGGCCGCGGCGGCCAGGGGCAGGCGGCGCACCTCGTCTACGGGCAGGACAGCAGAGAGCAAGCGCTCCAGGGCTTCCGGGTAAGTCAGCATGGGGACTCCTGCAGGTTCAGATGGGAGATGATGAACTGGACGATGACTTCCGGCTCGTTCAGGGGCAGACAGGGCAGCCGGGTGTCGAGCACGGCGTCGGTGGCCACGGCGCTGATGTCGGCCCGTTCCGGGTAGAGGGGGGGCTGCCCCCAGGCGGGACGGTAAACCTCCAGCTTGGGCACCGGCTCCTGCTTGAACCCCTCCACCAGCACCAGGTCACAGGGGGCCAGGCGCGCCAGCAGGGCGTTCAGGTCCGGCTCCGGCTCGTCGCGCAGCTCCCGCATCAGGGCCCAGCGGGCATTGCAGGCCAGCATCACCTCCTGGGCCCCGGCCTCCCGGTGCCGCCAGGAGTCCTTGCCGGGCTTGTCGATGTCGAAGCCGTGGTGGGTGTGCTTGATGATGGAAACTGTCAGCCCCCGGGCCTTGAAGCGGGGCAGCAGCTGTTCCAGCAGGGTGGTCTTGCCGGAACCGGAACGGCCGGCGATGCCGAAGACTTTCATCCTGAACTCCTTACCAAGAAAGCCCGCAGGCAGGGAGAAAAGCAGGATTTCAAGGCTTCATCCACTTGCCCTGCACTTGCCTTTCCTCTGTGCCCTCTATGTCTCCGTGGTTCAAACAAGGTTTTGCGGTTCATGGCGACGCCCCCTCCTTGTGCACTTCCGGCACTTCCAGAACAGCGGCGAAACCGCCTCCGGGGGTGCGGAAGTTGGTGGTCTGTCCCTGGTAGAGCCGGGCCGCCACCAGCTGCACCCGGCCCTGGTAGACATAGTTGCGCAGATCCAGTTTCAGGTCCCTGGCCTCGCCGGCCACTTCCAGGCGGCGCTCCGAAGGGGGCACCAGGGCCTGGGCGATGTAGTTGCCGGCCAGGATTTCCTCGAACACCCGCCGGGTCAGCTTGTCGCCCCGGTAGGCGGCACGGCTGCCGAATCCAGCCGCCGGCTTGAAGAACCAGGACTTGCGGCTCTGCCAGAAATAGTCGGCCTGGGCAGCATCCACCGGCACCGTGCGGGGAATGCCGGCCAGCAGGGTGCGCTGCAGGGCCTCGGGCACCCCGGCCGTGGCCAGCCAGGCCGGGTCGGAGAGCAGCATCAGGTTGCGTTTGTCCGCATACAGGGCGTGGGCCCGGGGGTGGGGGGTGAGCACCACCGCATCGGCCAGCCAGGCCTGGCGCAGGGCTTCCTGGCCCGGCTCTGCCAGGGCAAAGTCGGTGAGCCGGTTGTAGACCAGGTCCACGGGGCCCCGGGCGTGCTGCAGGCAACGGCCGTCCCAGCTCAGTTCCCGGGGATCGGCGATCACCGCATCCAGGCCAGCGGCGGCAAAGAGCTGGCGGAACAGCTCGAACTCGGGGGCCAGGTACTGACTGGCCGGATCCGTGTCCACGATGGCGATCCGCGCCAGGGGCTGCCCGCCCCGGGCCAGGCGCCACTCTTCCCGGAACATAGCGAGGAATTCCGCTTCCACGGCCCGGCCGTCCCGGGGACCGCCGAGCAGCTCCGCCAGGGCGCCGCAGCATTGCCGCTGGGCCAGGGCCAGGCGGGTGTTGAGCAGGCCGCCACCGGCGTTGGTGTTGATCTCGATGAGCCGGGGGCCGCCCTGGTCCAGGTGGAAGTCATAGCCCAGGAATACCCCCGGATGGCCGGGATCGTGGCGGGCGATGGGCGGGGCCCAGGCCAGCACCGCTTCCCGGTAAGCGGGCAGCGCCGTCACCGCCTCAATGGCCGCCACCAGGGCAGCCATGGCCCCCAGGCAGGCCTGGCCCACGAACACCACGGTGTCGGAAAAGAGATGGGGATGAGTATGGCGCAGGGCCTGGTAATCCAGGCCGCCGCCAGCTTCCAGGGCCGCCTGCAGGAGCTTCTGGTCGGTGGACAGGCAGACGCATTCCCGGTTGAGGCGGCTCGCCGCCGCGCGGCTGTCTCCCGGCAGGGAGGCGATCAGGTCTTGCATGAGGGTTCCATGTTCCCGGGGTTCCGGAAGAAGTCCAGCACCACGGCCAGTTCCCGGGTGCGCTTCATGGGCGGCAGGCTGCGCCAGACCCGCTTGCCATAGGGTTTGTTGAGCATGCGCGGGTCGCAGATCATGAGCACGCCCCGGTCCGACTCGGTGCGAATCAGGCGGCCGGCGCCCTGCTTGACGTTGATCACGGCCCGGGGCAGCTGGTATTCCACGAAGGCGTTGCGCCCGGCCTTGTTCATCTCCTCGATCCGGGCCGAGAGCACCGGGTCGTCGGGGGGCGCGAAAGGCAGCTTGTCGATCACCACCAGGGACAGGGCCTCACCGCGCACATCCACCCCTTCCCAGAAACTCTGGCTGCCCACCAGAATGCCGTTGCCGGCCCGGCGGAAGCGCTCCAGCAGCTCGTTCTTGCCGCTCTCTCCCTGGAGGAACAGGGGCATCTCCAGCCCTTCCTCCTCCAGAAACTGCTGCAGCAGCTCATGGGTGCGGCGCATGGCCCTGAGGCTGGTGCACAGGAAGAAGGCACCGCCGCCGCAGGCCTTGAGCACCGGCAGGGCGGCTTCCACCACCGCGTCGGTATAGCCCCAGGAGTTGGGTTCGGGCATGGCCTGGGGGGCGTAGAGGATGGCCTGGCGGTCGTAATCGAAGGGGCTTTCCCAGAAGCCGGTTTCCGCGTCCCACAGGCCCAGCTCCGCCTGGTAATGGTTGAAGCGCCCCTGCACCGCCAGGGTGGCAGAGGTGAACACCCAGGCCCGGGGGTGCCCGCCCATCTGCTTCTTGAAGATGTCGGCCACCGACAGGGGGGTGGCATTGAGCTGCAGGGACTGGCTGAAGGCTTCACCCCAGCGCACCATGCCCTCACCGCTGCCTTCCTGCCAGGCGGCGAAGTGCTGGCGCAGCTCCACCGCCCGCTGCCAGCACTTTTCCAGGCCCTCGGCCCGCTGGGCCTGGGTTTCCAGGATGGCGCCGGTATGCTCCAGGAGCTGCAGCAGGTATTCCAGGGCCGGCAGGAATTCGGGTTTTTCCTCCAGCTGCTGGGCCGAGAAACGGCCGCTGTCCACGCCCACGGCCAGGCGCAGGTCCTTGGCCGCCTTTTCCAGGCCGGGGAGGATGTTCTGCAGGTCCAGGCAGTCCCGGGCCGAAGCCAGGCCTTCCACCTTGGCATCCCGGGCCAGGTCGATGACCTGGGAGGTGGAAACGTTGTCCCCGAAGAACAGGGTGGCCACCTCGGGAAGCTGGTGGGCCTCGTCGAAGATCACCGTGTTGCAGGCCGGCAGCAGTTCAGCCATGCCCTCGTCGCGCAGCATCACGTCGGCAAAGAACAGGTGGTGGTTGACCACCACCAGGTCCGCCTCCATGGCCTCGCGCCGGGCCGCCATGACGTGGCAGTCCTTGTGGTCCGGGCATTCCTGGCCCAGGCAGTTGTCCCGGGTCGAGGTGACCGCGTTCCAGACCGGCGAACTCTCGGGTACGTCGCCGCATTCGGCCTTGTCACCGGTGCGGGTGACCTTGAAGAAGCGCTGGATCTTGGCCAGGTGGCTGACCTCCTCCCGGCTGTGAAAACGCCCCTCCTCCACCGCCCGCTTCAGGTAATAGTGGCAGACGTAATTGGCCCGACCCTTCAGGAGCGCCACCTGCACCGGCGCCTTGAGGGCATCCCGCACCAGGGGCAGATCCTTGTTGAAGAGCTGGTCCTGGAGGGTCTTGGTGCCGGTGGAGATGATCACCTTGCCGCCAGCGGAGAGGGCGGGCACCAGATAGGCGAAGGTCTTGCCGGTGCCGGTGCCCGCCTCGGCGATGAACACCTTCTGGTGACGGATCGCATCAAGGATGCGCTCCGCCATTTCCACCTGCTGCTGGCGCACCCGGAAGCCGGGGATCGCGGTCGCCAGGGAACCAGAAGGAGAAAATGCGGCGCTGAGGGAATTCGGGGAGTCCAAGTCGGGGGGCCTTCGCAGAGTGGCCAGAATGTTAGCAGATCGGAACCTCTCCGCAGAAAGCTGAAAGTGTTTATACTCGGATCACGACTTTAGTCATAAACCCTCCCACCTTCCATCTTGAACATCCGCATCGACGAACGCAGCCTGCCCCGCCTGCAGCGCTGGGGCATGATGGCCCTGGCCCTGCTGCTGACCTTGCTGCCCGGCGTGTATTTCACGGTGGCCAGCCATTTCTCCCAGCAGGCGGAAAGCCGCCGCCTGGAAACCGAGCTGTTGCGCCAGCAGGAGGCCCTGCTCCAGGCCCAGGTCCAGGAGGTGGGCAATTACCTGCAGCACATGCGCTCCCGCACGGAAAGCGTGCTCCAGGAACAGATCCAGGACCAGGTGCACCAGGCCCTGCAATTGCTGGAACAGCTCTACCAGCTCAACAGGAAGCGCATGCCGGAGGCAGATCTGCGCCGGCTGCTGGCGGAAAGCCTGCGCCCCATCCGCTTTCTGGAAGGCCGGGGCTACTACTTCATCGATGACCTGCAGGGCAACTGCATCCTGCTGCCCATCAATCCCGAACGGGAGGGCAGCTCCCTGCTGAACAACCAGGATGACCAGGGCACCCTGATCATGCGCGAGCTCCTGCGGGCGGTGGATAACCCCGAGGGGGCCGGTTTCGCCCGCTACCGCTGGTACGTGAACGGCCGCAGCGGCATGCAGGACAAGATCGCCTATGCCCAGGTGTTTGCCCCCTACGGCTGGCTGGTAGGAACCGGGGAATACGTTTTCAAGGTGGAGGAAACCCTGCAGCGGGAAGCCCTGGCCCGGGTCCGGGCCCTGAGCTTCGGCGAAGACGGCTATGTGGCCATCCTCGCCCGGGATGGCACGCCCCTGCTCTCCCCCTCCCGGCCCGCCTCCGAGCACCAGCCCCCCAGCGCCCTGCCCCCCTCGGAACAGGCTGCCATCCAGGCCATCCTGGCCCAGGCTCAAAAAGGGGGCGGCATGGTGCGCTATGACTGGGTCAACCCGGGCACCGGGAAGTTGAGCCGCAAGATGTCCTACGTTCAGGTGATTCCCGAGTGGAACTGGATTCTGGTGGGCGGCATTCATCTGGACCAGATCAGCCAGACCCTGGAAGAACAGGCCCGGCGCCAGGCCCGGGAGCTGCAGCAGTCCCTGCTGGGCAGCCTCCTGATCCTGGCCCTGGCGGCGCTGCTGGCCCTGGCCTTCTCGGCTCTCTATTCACGCTGGTTCAAGGGGCTGTTCCAGCGCTACCAGGAGACCCTGGCGGAACGCAACCAGGCCCTGGAGGCCAGTAACCAGCAGCTCCACTTCAACAAGTTCCTCATGGACCATGCCAGCGACATCTGCCTGTTGCTGGACGAGGAAGAGCGCATTGTCTACGCCAACCGGACCGCAGAACTATTCTTCCAGCGGCAACAGCTGCCCGGCACCCGCATGGCCGAACTGGGACTGCCGGAACTGGGCGGCCTGCCCCGGCAGCAGTCGGTGGAAATCGACTACCAGGACCCGGCGGGGCGGGAATATGCCCTGGAAATCAGTCTGGCCCCCGCCGATTACCAGGGACACAGCTACAGCTGCGCCATCCTGCGGGACGTGAGCCTGCGCAAGGAACAGGAAGCCCATTCCCGGCTCGCCGCCCATGTCTTCGAAAGCGGCCAGGAAGCCATGCTGGTGTGCGACAAGGACAACCGGGTGATGGCGGCCAACCACTCCTTCACCCGCATCGCCGGCTATACCCAGGAGGAAATGCTGGGACGGGACCCCATGTTCCTCAAGTCCGGACGCCACGGCCCGGAATTCTACGAAGCCATCTGGTATGCCCTGGAGCATGAACTGGCCTGGTCCGGAGAAATCTGGAACCGGCGCAAGGACGGCAGCTTCTACCCTGCCTGGTTCAACATCAACCGGATCACCGATCCCCTGGGCCGCACCACCCACTACATCGCCGCCTTCTCGGACATCAGCGCACAAAAGGACAGCGAGGCCCGGGTACGCCACCTGGCCGAACATGACCCGCTCACCAACCTGCCCAACCGGAGCCTGCTGGGAGAACGCCTGCAGCAGGCCATGCCCCTGGCCCGCCGGGATGGCGACATGCTGGCCGTACTGTGCCTGGACCTGGACCGCTTCAAGATCATCAACGACTCCCTGGGCCACGGGGTGGGCGACCAGTTCCTGATCGAAACCGCCCTGCGCCTGCACCAGTGCATCCGCGCCCGGGACACGGTCAGCCGCCTGGGAGGCGACGAATTCGCGGTTCTGCTCACCGACCTGGACAGCGCCGATCAGGCGGCCCTGATGGCCCGCCGGATCCTCGGCCACATCGGCGCCCCGGCCCAGCTGGGCAACCAGCTCCTGTCGGTGACCCCCAGCATCGGCATCGCCCTCTTCCCCGGCGACGGGGACGATGTGGAAACCCTGCTCAAGAACGCCGAAGCGGCCATGTATCACGCCAAACAGCAGGGCCGGAACAACTGCCAGTTCTTCACCCCCTCCATCAACGAGCGCTTCAACGAACGCCTGCTGCTGGAAAAGGGGCTGCGCCAGGCCCTGGCCCAATCCCAGCTGAGCCTCCACTACCAACCCCAGTTCGACCTGGAAAGCGGAGCCCTGACCGGCAGCGAAGCTCTGCTGCGCTGGACCAGCCCGGAGCTGGGGGCCGTTCCTCCGACCCGCTTCATCCCGGTGGCCGAAGAAAGCGGCCTGATCGAAAGCATAGGCGACTGGGTGGTGCATCAAGCCTGCCAGCAGATTGCCCGCTGGCAACAGGCCGGCCTGCCGGTAAGGCCGGTGGCCGTGAACGTCTCGGCCCTGCAATTCCGCAACGGCAGCATCACCCGCAGCGTGGCCCAGGCCCTGGAGCAGAGTGCCATCGCCCCGGAGCTCCTGGAGATCGAAGTCACGGAAAGCGTGCTGGCCGAGGACGAAACCCGGATCACCCAGCAACTGCAGGCCCTCAAAGCCATGGGCGTCAGCCTGGCCATCGACGACTTCGGCACCGGCTACTCCAGCCTCTCCTACCTGAAACGCTTCCCCCTGGACCGGCTCAAGATCGACCGCTCCTTCATCCAGGACCTGCCCGCGGACCAGGACGACGCCGCCATCACCCGGGCCATCATCGACATGGCCCGGGCCCTGGGCTTATCCACTCTGGCCGAGGGTGTGGAAACCATGGCCCAGCGGGATTACCTGTTGCGCCACGGCTGCGACCAGGTCCAGGGCTACCTGACCGGCAAACCCATGCCTGAAAACGACTTCGCCGCGCTGCTGGAGGGCAGTCGCGGCGAAGCTTGATGGGAGCGCAGATCGGCTCCCCGGGGAACAACTCAGATCAGATGGACAACACTTCCCGGTAAGCGGCCACCCCGCCTTGGGCCAGCACGGGACTGACATCCTGACGGGACCGGGCCGCGTCATCCTGGCGGGCCCGCTCCTGCTGGGCCACCTGCTCGGTCTGCTGCCGCACCGGCGCAGCCTGACTGTCAGGGGCTGAGCCAGAGCTGTTGCCGGTATCCGGCGACTGGCTGGCGCGGGTCGTGGCTGCAGCCCCGGAACCGACCACCTGGGGAGTGGCAGCAGGTTCGCTGGCTTCTTCAGCAGGACTGGAGGCGGGAGGAGTAGCTGCCGGCACGGCACTGCCGGTAGGCGTGGTGACGCTGGCGCTCTGCAGGGGCTGGGCGGCGGCCTGGGTGGGAGTGGCGCCTGCCGTGTAGTTGGGCTCGTTCCCCCCCTGGGCAGCCTGCTGGTTTTGTTGCACCGGAATGTTCTGGGGCACGGCAGCCGATTCCTGGGCCGCCGTGGCCTGGACCTGGGCGCTGGCCTGCTGCTCCGCCGCAAGGCGGGACTGGCCGGCCGGGCTCAGACTGACACGGGTGCTGGCAGGGGGGGCCGCGCTCTCGTTCTCCGCAGCTTCACGGGCACCCTCGGGGCGGCTGGCCGCACCCGCACCGGAGAGGGCATTACCGGCAGTGGTGGCATTCGAGTTGCCGTAGGCGGTTTGCAAACCTAAACGAGCGAGTTCCATGATCTTGCCTCTACTGGTGAAACGGACTACACACTCCCATGGTAGCTCAAAGTCCCTGTTTTTCCATCAGCAAAAAGAAAAAGGCGGGTTGCCCCGCCTTTGGCTGATGCACCGGAATCCGGCAATCAGAAGTGCAGGGGCCGCTTGTCGCAGGCCAGGGCAGCCTCGTGCATCACCTCGGACAGGGTCGGGTGAGCATGGCAGATGCGGGCCAGGTCTTCGGAAGCACCGCCAAATTCCATGGCCACCACGGCTTCGGCCACCAGGTCGGAGGCACCGGCACCGATGATGTGCACCCCCAGGATGCGGTCGGTCTTGGCGCAGGCCAGCATCTTCACGAAGCCTTCGGGAGCGCCCATGCCCAGGGCCCGGCCGTTGGCCAGGAAGGGGATCTTGCCCGCCTTGTAGGCGACGCCTTCGGCCTTCAGCTGCTGCTCGGTCTTGCCCACCCAGGCCATTTCGGGGGCGGTGTAGATCACGTAGGGGATGGTGTCGAAGTTGCAGTGGCCCGCTTGCCCCGCCATGATTTCGGCGACCATGACAGCTTCTTCCATGGCCTTGTGAGCCAGCATGGGACCGCGCACCACGTCGCCGATGGCCCAGACGCCAGGCAGGTTGGTCTTGCAGTGGCCGTCTACTTCCACCATGCCGCGCTCGTTGAGCTTCAAGCCCACGGCTTCGGCATTGAGGCCGTCGGTGTTGGGCACGCGGCCCACTGAGACGATCAGACGGTCGGCATCCAGCTTGGTGTCCTTGCCATCCTTGTCGGTGTAGGCGATGGAAACGCCCTTCTTGGTGGCCTTCACCTCACCGATCTTGACGCCCATATTGATGGACAGACCTTGCTTGGTGAGAAGCTTCAGGGCTTCCTTGGCCAGATCCGCGTCGGCGGCGGCGAGGAAGTCGGGCATGGCTTCCAGCACGGTGACTTCGGAACCCAGGCGACGCCAGACGGAACCCATCTCCAGGCCGATGACGCCGGCGCCGATGATGGCCAGCTTCTTGGGCACCGCGTTGATGTCCAGGGCGCCAATGTTGTCGCAGACGATCTGGTTATCCACGGCGATGCCGGGCAGGTGGCGGGCCTTGGAGCCGGTGGCGACGATGACCTGCTTGGCCAGCACTTCCTCGGCGCCAACCTTGACCTTCCACAGGTCCCCTTCCTTGCCCACGAAGGCACCGTGGCCGTTCAGGGAGGTGACCTTGTTCTTCTTGAACAGGCCCTTGATGCCGGAGGTCAGCTTGGTGACGATGTCGGCCTTGCGGGCGATCATCTTGGGCACGTCGATCTTGGGGGTGCCCACGCTGATGCCCTGGTCGGCGAAGGCGTGACCAGCTTCCTCGAACAGGTGGGAGGTGTGCAGCAGGGCCTTGGAGGGGATGCAGCCCACGTTCAGGCAGGTGCCGCCCAGGCGGGGTTCGCCCTTGGGGTCGGCATAGGGATTGGATTCACAGCAGGCAGTGTTGAAACCCAGTTGGGCAGCGCGGATGGCCGCCACGTAGCCGCCGGGGCCACCACCGATGACGAGCACGTCGAATTGTTTGGACATATCAAATCCTCAACTAACCACAGAGACACAGAGGCACAGAGTGCTCACAGAGGGTTGATCTCTGCGTCTCTGTGCCTCTGTGGTGACAGGTTTTACACACCCAGCAGCAGGCGGGTGGGATCTTCCAGAGCTTCCTTCATGGTCACCAGACCCAGCACGGCTTCACGGCCGTCGATGATGCGGTGGTCGTAGGACATGGCCAGGTAGTTGATGGGGCGCACCACCACTTGACCGTTCTCGACCACGGCCCGGTCCTTGGTGGCATGGATGCCGAGGATCGCGGACTGGGGCGGGTTGATGATGGGGGTGGAAAGCATGGAGCCGAACACACCGCCATTGGAGATGGAGAAGGTGCCACCGGTCAGTTCTTCGATGGTCAGCTTGCCGTCCTTGGCCTTGTTGCCGAACTCGGCGATCTGCTTTTCGATGTCGGCGATGGACATTTCGGAAGCATTGCGCAGGATGGGCACCACCAGGCCACGGGGGGAACCGACAGCGATACCGATGTCGATGTAGCCGTGGTAGACGATGTCGTTGCCATCAACGGAAGCGTTCAGGATGGGGAACTTTTCCAGGGCGGCGCAGGCGGCCTTGACGAAGAAGCCCATGAAGCCCAGGCGCACGCCGTGGGTCTTCTCGAACTTTTCACCGTACTGCTTACGCAGCGCCATGATCGGTCCCATGTTCACTTCGTTGAACGTGGTCAGGATGGCGTTTTCGTTCTTGGACTGCAGCAGGCGCTCGGCGATGCGGGCGCGCAGGCGGCTCATGGGCACGCGCTGTTCGGCACGTTCGCCCAGGGGCACGGCCACGGCAGGCGCGGCGGCCTTGGCAGCAGCCTTGGGGGCGGCGGCCACGGCGTCTTCCTTGGTGACGCGACCGCCACGGCCGGTGCCGGCCACGTCAGCGGCGGCGATACCCTTCTCGTCCAGAATCTTGCGGGCGGAGGGGCTGGCGGTGCCAGCCGGAGCGGCAGCGGCCGGAGCCGGAGCGGCGGCAGGCGCAGCAGCGGCGGCGGCAGGAGCGGCAGCACCCGCGGCGGCAACGGCAGCGGTGTCGATCTTGGCGATCAGCTCATTGGAGACGACGGTATCGCCATCGGCCTTGATGATTTCCACCAGCACGCCGGCATCGGGGGCGGGCACTTCCAGCACGACCTTGTCGGTTTCGATGTCGATCAGGATTTCGTCACGGGCGACGGCTTCGCCAACCTTCTTCTTCCAGGAGGCCAGGGTGCCTTCGGCAACGGATTCGGAGAGCTGCGGGACTTTGACTTCGATGATCATATTCACTCCTCGTATCTTGTTTTAGTAGTCAATCTTGCCCATGGCGGACTCGATCAATGCCTTGTGTTGCTCATTGTGCTTGGCCAGGTAGCCCACGGCCGGGGAAGCGGCAGCGGGACGGGCGACCAGCAGCAGGTGTTGCTTGGGACCGACGGAGCGGGCCAGGTGCTGACGGGAAGCGAACCAGTACCAGGCCCCCTGGTTGCGGGGCTCTTCCTGGCACCAGACGATCTCGGTAGCCTTGGGGTACTTGGCCATTTCGGCGGCGAAGGACTCTTCCGGGAAGGGATAGAGCTGCTCGATACGCACGATGGCGATGTTGTTGAGCTTCTTCTCCCGCCGGGCGGCCAGCAGATCGTAGTAGATCTTGCCGGAACAGAGCACCACCCGGGTGACCTTCTTGGCGTCGATGGCATCCACTTCGCCGATGACCCGCTTGAATTCGCCGTTGGCCAGCTCGTCCATGGAGGAGATGGCGTCCTTGTGGCGCAGCAGGGACTTGGGCGTCATCACCACCAGGGGTTTCCTTTGCTTGCGCACGGCCTGACGGCGCAGCAGGTGGTAGATCTGGGAGGGCGTGGTGGGCACGCACACTTCCATGTTCATTTCGGCACAGGCCTGCATGTAACGTTCCAGGCGGGCAGAAGAGTGCTCGGGGCCCTGGCCTTCGTAGCCATGGGGGAGCAGCATCACCAGACCGCAACCACGGCCCCACTTGGCTTCGCCGGAGGAGATGAACTGGTCGATCACCACCTGGGCGCCGTTGGCGAAGTCGCCGAACTGGGCTTCCCAGATGATCAGTTCGTTAGGCTCGGCGGTGGCGTAGCCGTATTCGAAGGCCAGCACCCCCTCTTCGGAGAGCACGGAGTCATAGCACTGGAAACGGCCCTGCTTTTCCTGGAGATTGGCCAGGGGATGGTAGGTCCCCTCGGACCAGTGGGCCCGATTCTGGTCGTGGAAGGCGGCATGGCGGTGGAAGAAGGTGCCACGGCCCACGTCTTCGCCGGACAGGCGCACACCGAAGCCTTCGGTGAGCAGGGTGGCGTAGGCCAGGTTCTCGGCCATGCCCCAGTCGAAGGGCAGCTTGCCTTCGCCCATGGCGCGCCGGTCCTCAACAATCTTCTTGACCCGGCTGTGCAGGGTGAAGCCGTCCGGCAGGGCGGTCAGCCGCTCGGACAGACGGGCGATTTCCTTGGCGGGCACCTTGGTGTCGCAGGTCTCGATGTACTTCTTGGTCAGGTAGGGCTTCCAGTCCTGAGCGTGGGTCCGGCTGTAGTCGGACAGAACCGGGTTGTACAGCAGCTCACCCTTGTCCAGGTGGGCCCGGTATTCCTTGATCATGTTGTCCGGCTCGTCGGCAGCCAGGGTGCCTTCGGCCACCAGCTTGTCGGCGTAGACCTTGCGGGTACCGGGGTGAGCCTGCACCTTCTTGTACATCAGAGGCTGGGTCACCATGGGCTCGTCCTGCTCGTTGTGGCCCAGCTTGCGGTAGCAGTAGATGTCGATGACCACGTCCTTGCCGAACTGCTGGCGGTAATCCACGGCCAGCTTGGTCACCAGGGCCACGGCTTCCACGTCGTCACCATTGACGTGGAAGATCGGGGCTTCGGCCATCTTGAAGATTTCCGTGCAGTAGTAGCCGGAACGGTAGTCGCGAGGATCGGAGGTGGTGAAGCCGATCTGGTTGTTCACCACGATGTGGATGGTGCCGCCAGTGCCGTAGCCCCGGGTCTGGGCGAAGTTGAGCATTTCCTGGTTCACGCCCTGGCCAGCCACGGCGGAGTCCCCATGGATCAGCACGGGAATGATCTTCTTCTTGCCGTCGGGACCGTAGCGCAGCTGACGGGCATAGACGGAGCCTTCGACCACCGGGTTGATGATTTCCAGGTGGGAGGGGTTGAAGGCCAGGGTCAGGTGCACCGGACCGCCGGGCGTGCCCACGTCGGAGGAGTAGCCCATGTGGTACTTCACGTCGCCGGCAGAGAGGTCGGAGGCCTTCTTGCCTTCGAATTCGGCAAACAGCATGGAGGGCTTCTTGCCCAGGGTGTTCACCAGCACGTTGAGGCGGCCCCGGTGGGCCATGCCGATCACCACTTCCTGAACACCATGGATACCGGATTCGCGGATCAGTTCATCCATGGAGGCGATCAGGGACTCGCCGCCTTCCAGGGAGAAGCGCTTCTGGCCCACGTACTTGGTGTGCAGGTAGCGCTCCAGGGTCTCGGCCGCGGTCACCCGCTCCAGCAGACGCTTCTTGTCTTCCTTGCTGTAGGTGGCCCGGGCGCGGATCGGCTCCAGGCGCTCCTGGATCCAGCGCTTTTCCTGGGTGGAGGTCAGGTACATGTATTCCACGCCCACGGAGCCGCAATAGGTCTCCTTGGCGGCTTCCAGGATCTTGCTCAGGGGGGCGTGGTCGGCGCCCATGCGGAAGGAGCCGGTGTTGAAGCTGCGGTTCAGGTCGGCGTTGGACAGGTCGTAGTGGGACAGGTCCAGTTCGGGAACGGCAGGATGCTCGAGGCGCTTCAGGGGGTCCAGTTCAGCCTTGCGGTTGCCCAGGAAGCGGTAAGCGTTGATCAGTTGCAGCACGGAAACCTGCTTGCCGTCATCGGCAGCAGCAGGAGCAGCCTGGCGGAAACCGCCCTGCTTGGCCTGTTCGGCAAAGGCGGCGATCACCGGGGCGTGGGGCACATCCTTGGCCACGTAGCCGGGTTGCTGGGCCAGCTTGTCGAAGTAGGCGCGCCACTGTTCCGGCACGGAGGCCGGGTCTTCCAGATAGTTTTCATAAAGCTCTTCGACGAAAGGCGCATTGCCACCGAAGAAAAGCGTGGATTCGAGCTTCTGCATCATCATCTCGTCCCCTTTTGGGATGGGTTCTCTGTTTTATGAATTGGTCGGCTTGTGGCCGGGGGTGAATTGGAAAAAAGGCGGCGCAGGCGCCGCCTTTTTTCCGGGGTGCTTAACGCTGGGCCAGCGGTACCACGTCGCGCTTGGCAGCGCCGATGTACAGCTGACGGGGACGGCCGATCTTGTACTCGGGATCGGTGAGCATTTCTTCCCACTGGGTCATCCAGCCCACGGTACGGGCCAGGGCGAAGATGCAGGTGAACATGGAGGTGGGGATGCCCAGGGCCTTCTGCACGATGCCGGAGTAGAAGTCCACGTTCGGGTAGAGCTTCTTCTCGACGAAGTATTCGTCTTCCAGGGCGATCTTTTCCAGTTCCATAGCCAGCTTGAACAGGCGGTCGTTTTCCAGGCCCAGCTCGGTCAGAACCTCGTTGCAGACCTTGCGCATCAGCTTGGCGCGGGGGTCGAAGTTCTTGTAGACCCGGTGACCGAAGCCCATGAGCTTGAAGGAATCGTTCTTGTCCTTGGCACGCTTGATGTACTCGGGCACCCGGGACACGTCACCGATCTCTTCCAGCATGTTCAGGCAGGCCTCGTTGGCACCGCCGTGGGCAGGACCCCACAGGCAGGCGATACCGGCAGCGATACAGGCGAAGGGGTTGGCACCGGAGGAGCCGGCCAGACGCACGGTGGAGGTGGAAGCGTTCTGCTCGTGATCGGCGTGCAGGGTGAAGATGATGTCCAGGGCGCGGACCAGCACGGGGTTGGGCTTGTATTCCTCGCAGGGGGTGCCGAACATCATGTGCATGAAGTTCTCGGTGTAGCCCAGGTCGTTGCGGGGATACATGAAGGGCATCCCGGTGTTGTACTTGTAAGCCATGGCCACGATGGTGGGCAGCTTGGCGATGATGCGGTTGAAGCTGATGTTGCGATGCTCCACATCGGAGAAGTCCATGGCTTCGTGGTAGAAGGCGGACAGGGCACCGACCACGCCGGTCATCACGGCCATGGGGTGAGCATCACGGCGGAAGCCGTTGTAGAAGCGGGTCAGCTGGTCATGGACCATCGTGTGCTTCTTGATGGTGTTCTCGAAATCCACCTTCTGGGTGGCATTGGGCAGCTCACCGTTCTTAAGCAGGTAGGCTACTTCCAGGAAGTTGCAGTTCTCGGCCAGTTGCTCGATGGGGTAACCACGGTACAGCAGTTCACCCTTGTCACCGTCGATGAAGGTGACCTTGGACTTGCAGCTGGCAGTAGACAGAAAACCGGAATCGTAAGTGAACAAGCCGGTTTTGCCGCCCAGGGTACGAATGTCGATACAGTCGTTGCCATGGGTGGGGGTCATGATCGGAAACTCGACAGGCCCTTGCCCTTCGATGTTCAGTGTTGCCTTGCGTTCGGTCGTCATAGTGTCTTCCCTGTTCAGGTGATGAATTGCACTGCAAAAAAGTGGTACATCAGCAAAAGTATCAAGCAGGCAAACGCTCAGGGTAGAGCGCTTACCTTACTCAACTCTTACGCAACATGGCGACGATCGGGGCCAGGCGAGCATCTTCGCACTCTGCCTGGCCACTGATCAGATGCCACAATTCCAGATCTTCATAATCGGCCAGCTCCGCGAACGCCTGCTGCTCGGCTTCCGACAGCTTCCCGAACTCTTCGTCCAGGAAGCGGGTCAGGGCGATATCCACCTCCAGCAGACCCCGGCGGATACTGCGCCAGCGCAGGCGCTCGTAAGCTGCTCGTTCCATCAGATCGCCCGCTTGACCATCATTTCCTTGATCTTGCCGATCGCCTTGGTGGGGTTCAGACCCTTGGGGCAGACATCGACACAGTTCATGATGGTATGGCA
Organism: Azovibrio restrictus DSM 23866; assembly: GCF_000429665.1. GTDB lineage: Bacteria > Pseudomonadota > Gammaproteobacteria > Burkholderiales > Rhodocyclaceae > Azovibrio > Azovibrio restrictus. The sequence continues at coordinate 132,149 of NZ_AUCH01000014.1, read as the reverse complement.
ACGGAACAGGCGGTACGGGTCTTCCAGGTTGTCCAGCCGCTCGTTGGTGGCCTGGTCACGGGTATCGGCCAGGAAGCGGTAGGCAGCCAGCAGACCGGCGGGGCCCACGAATTTGTCCGGGTTCCACCAGAAGGAGGGACAGGAGGTGGAGCAGCAGGCGCAGAGGATGCACTCGTACAGGCCGTTCAGCTCTTCCCGATCTTCCGGAGACTGGAGACGCTCGCGCTCCGGGGCCGGATCGTTGTTGATCAGGTAGGGCTTGATGGAGTGGTACTGCTTGAAGAACTGGGTCATGTCCACGATCAGGTCGCGGATCACCGGCAGGCCAGGCAGGGGCCGCAGCACGATGGGCTGCTTCAGGCTGTCGATGTCGGTCAGACAGGCCAGGCCGTTCTTGCCGTTGATGTTCATGGCGTCGGAACCGCAGACCCCTTCGCGGCAGGAGCGGCGATAGGAAATGCCGTCATCCAGGGCCTTCAACTTGGTCAGGGCGTCCAGCAGCTTGCGGTCCGTGGAATCCAGTTCCACGGAGATGTCCTGCATGTAGGGACGCTCGTCCTTGTCCGGATCGTAGCGGTAAATGCTGAATTGAACCGTGCGTTTCGTCATGCTGGACTCCAATTAGTACGACCGGGTCTTGAGGGCGACCGTCTCAACCGTGAGCGGGTTGAGATTGACCGGCTTGTATTCGATCTTGTTGCCGTCACGATGCCAGATGGTGTGCTTCAGCCATTCCTTGTCGTTACGGCCATTGGGGAATTCCGGGGTATCCGGCGCGTCGTCGCGCACGTGGGCGCCACGGGACTCCTTGCGGGCCTCGGCGGAGATCATGGTGGCCTTGGCCACTTCGATCAGGTTCTCGGTTTCCAGGGCTTCCATCCGGGCGGTGTTCCAGACCTGGGACTTGTCCTTGATTTCCAGGTTCAGGACCTGCTTCTCGACTTCGAGAATCTGGGCAGCGCCCTTCTTCAGCATGTCATTGAAGCGGAACACACCGGCGTGATCCTGCATGGTGCGCTGAATGGCCAGACGGGCTTCCGCGACGCTGGAGCCACCCTTGCGGCTGTCGATGGCGGCCACGCGGGACAGGGAGTAGTCGGCCGCATTGGCGGGCAGGTCACGATGGGCCTTGCCGTTCTTGAGGTCTTCCACGGCGGAGTCGCCTGCGGACTTGCCGAACACCAGCAGATCCAGGAGGGAGTTGGTCCCCAGGCGGTTGGCCCCGTGTACGGAGGCGCAGGCGCACTCACCGGCGGCATAGAAGCCGGGCACCACGTTGTCGAAGCTGCCGTTGTCGGGCACGATGACGCGGCCGGCGTAGTTGGTGGGGATGCCGCCCATCTGGTAATGGCAGGTGGGCACGACCGGGATCGGTTCCTTGATGGGGTCCACACCGGCGAACTGGATGGAGATTTCCCGGATGCCGGGCAGGCGCTTCATGATGGTGGCCGGATCCAGGTGGGTGATGTCCAGCAGCACGTAGTCCTTGTTGGGACCGCAGCCGCGACCTTCCTTGATCTCGGTGGCCATGGCGCGGGACACCACGTCACGGGAAGCCAGGTCCTTGGCGTTGGGCGCGTAGCGCTCCATGAAGCGTTCCTTGCTGTTGTTCCGCAGGATGCCGCCTTCGCCGCGCACGCCTTCGGTAATCAGCACGCCGGCACCGGCCACGCCGGTGGGGTGGAACTGCCAGAATTCCATGTCTTCCAGGGGGATGCCGGCGCGGGCAGCCATACCCAGGCCGTCACCGGTGTTGATGAAGGCATTGGTGGAAGAATGGAAGATGCGACCGGCACCGCCGGTGGCGAAGATGGTGGCACGGGTGTGGAAGATCACCACCTGGCCGGTTTCCATTTCCATGGCGGTAACGCCGACCACATGGCCTTCGCTGTCACGGATCAGGTCCAGGGCCATCCATTCCACGAAGAACTGGGTGTTGGCCTTGACGTTGCGCTGGTACATGGCGTGCAGCATGGCGTGACCGGTACGGTCAGCAGCAGCACAGGAACGGCGCACGGGCTTCTCGCCGAAGTTGGACATGTGGCCGCCGAAGGGGCGCTGATAGATCTTGCCGTTGTCGGTACGGTCGAAGGGCATGCCGTAGTGTTCGAGCTCGACCACCACTTCCACGGCCTTCTTGCACATGAACTCGATGGCGTCCTGGTCGCCGAGCCAGTCGGAACCCTTGACGGTATCGTACATGTGCCAGCGCCAATGATCTTCCTCGGAGTTGCCGAGGGAGGCGGCCACGCCACCCTGGGCAGCCACGGTATGGGAGCGGGTGGGGAAAACCTTGGAGAGCACGGCGGTCTTCAGGCCGGCTTCGGACAATTGAATGGCGGAACGCAGGCCGGCGCCACCGGCACCCACGATCACCGCGTCAAACTTGAGGACAGGAATATTCACGCTTACAGTCTCCAGAGAATCGAAGCAGCCCAGCCGGCGTAACCCACCAGGGCCAGGATGGTCAGCACATGCAGGGCCAGACGCAGACCCGTGGGCTTGATGTAATCCATCCACAGGTCACGCATGCCGATCCAGGCGTGATAGAACAGGCTGAGCGCAAACAGGAAAGAGGCGAACTTGATGAAACCGTGGGCGAAGATGGCGCGCCAGGCTTCGAAATCGGCGGGCCGCGCCACCAGGATCACCGCCACGATCAGGGCAGTATAAACGGCCATCACCACGGCGGTAGCCCGCTGGGCGATCCAGTCCTTGAGGCCGTAATGGGCCCCGACAACGATACGATTTACCACAGGAGAACCCCCCACAGAACAGCAGTCAGCACCAGGCTCACGGCGAGAACGACAGCAGCGGATTGACGCGCGGATTGCAGCTCGACGCCCACGTGCACATCCAGGAGCAGGAAACGGATACCGGCACAGAAGTGATGCATGTAAGCCCAGATCAGGCCCGCCAGGATCAGCTTGGCCAGGGGATGGCTGGCCACGGCCTTGAAGGCCTCAAAGCTCTCGGGGGAAGTCACGCTGGCCTGGAAAATCCAGAGCAGCAGGGGCAACATGAGGAAAATGCCGGCGCCGCTGACGCGGTGAAGAATGGATACCTTGCCCGGAAGGGGCAATCTGATACTGGTAAGGTCCAGGTTTTTTGGACGCTGTTTCTTGATGCTCATCTCTGCCATGAACGTCATCCTAGGAGATTGGGGAAGACGCGGAAAACCCGCGCGAAGTGGTACAAAAAAGAGCCATAATTATACATTCAAAGCACCGGCACTGTAGCGCCCATATCGCTCTCCAGGCCTAACTGAGCTCATTGAAATAATGGTAATGGCCTGTGGCGTAGCGGCCACGCCGCCACTCCACCGGACGATCACCGTAGGTGTAAGTCACCCGCTCCACCAGCAGCAAGGGATCACCTTCCGCCACCCCCAGCAGCGAAGCCACCTGGGCATCGGCCGCCACCGCCCGCAGCCGCTCTTCGGCCCGGATCATGCGCACGGCAAACTGGCTCTCGAAAACGCTGTAGAGGGAACGGTCCGCATGCTTGAGCATGTCCAGAGTGAGGGTGCCGAAGATGTCGGCCGGCAGGATGATTTCATCCAGCACCACAGGATCCCCGTCGAACCGGAGCAGACGCTCCAGCACCACCACCGGATCCCCCACCTGGAGCTGCAGCACCCGGGCCACCGTATCGGTGGCCGCCGCATTACGGCAGGACAGGGGCTCGCTGCGGGCCTGGCGCACGGCGCCATCGTCGGGGGTGAGGCGCAGGAAACGGTAGAAGGAACGGGGGTCGTTGTGGGAGGCCACGAAGGTCCCCTTGCCCTGGCGCCGCACCAGCAGGTTCTCGGCCGCCATCTCGTCGATGGCCTTGCGCACGGTGCCCTGGCTGACGCCAAAGCGCACCGCCAGCTCGGACTCGCTGGGAATGGCAGCCCCCGGCGCCCACTCGCCAGCGCCCAGGGCCCGCACCATCAGCTCCTTGATCTGCCGGTAAAGGGGGCTGAACGTCGGCGAAATGGCGGCCTGACGGATCGGTGCGCGGTTCGAGGGCTTGAGGGGGGGACGGGACATGGGCCGCGATTTCAACACAATTCCGGGGCGCCGTCCAATTATTGCTATCTTATATAAGACATCTAATCACACATTGACACTGCCGGGGCTAACTCCTACCATAATCCGCTTGTGCCGCCAGCGCCTCCGAGCCCGCCCGGCGCAGCTGCGATCCCCCGGGGATCATCCGAACAAATCAAGTCCTTACTACAGGAGTAAGTTACATGTCCAAAGCCCCCATGCGCGTTGCTGTGACCGGTGCCGCCGGCCAAATCGGCTACAGCCTGCTGTTCCGTATTGCTTCCGGCGAAATGCTGGGTAAAGACCAGCCGGTCATCCTGCAACTCCTCGACCTGCCCCAGGCCCAGAAGGCCGTGCAGGGCGTCATGATGGAACTGGACGACTGCGCCTTCCCCCTGCTGGCCGGCATGATCGCCACCGACGATCCCAACGTGGCCTTCAAGGACGCCGACGTCTGCCTGCTGGTGGGTGCCCGTCCCCGCGGCCCCGGCATGGAACGCGCTGACCTGCTGCAGGCCAACGGCGCCATCTTCACCGTCCAGGGCAAGGCCATCGCCGAAAACGCCAAGGAAGACGTGAAGGTCCTGGTGGTGGGCAACCCCTGCAACACCAACGCCTACATCGCCCGCGCTGCCGCCATCAAGGTGGGCCGCACCAACCCCAACAACTACCACGGCATGCTGCGCCTGGACCACAACCGGGCCCTGACCCAGCTGGCCCAGAAGTCCGGCCGCCCCGTGTCCTCCCTGAAGCAGCTGGTGGTGTGGGGCAATCACTCCCCCTCCATGTACGCCGACTACCGCTTCGTGACCTCCAACGGCGACAACGTCAAGGCCATCATCAATGACGCAGCCTGGAACAACGACGTGTTCCTGCCCACCGTGGGCAAGCGTGGTGCCGCCATCATCGACGCCCGGGGCCTGTCCTCCGCCGCTTCCGCTGCCAACGCCGCCATCGACCACATCCGCGACTGGGTGCTGGGTTCCTCCGAATGGGTGACCATGGGCATCCCCGCCCCCGCCGACAATGGCTATGGCATCCCCGAAGGCCTGGTGTTCGGCCTGCCCTGCGAGTGCAAGAACGGCACCTTCACCCTGATCAAGGGCCTGGAGATCGATGAATACTCCAAGGGCAAGATCGCCATCACCCTGAAGGAACTGGAAGACGAGCGCGCCGCCGTGGCCGACATGCTGAAGTAAGCCTGCCACTGCTTCCCCGAAAAGCCGCAGCCTGTGCTGCGGCTTTTTTCATGCTGCCTGTTTCCCCCGGCGCCTGACGTAGAATAGGCGCCCCCCGAAAAATCACGGATTTCCCCATGCTGCGCCTCACCGAAGTCAAGCTTCCCCTGGACCACCCCGAAAGCGAGCTCAGGGCCGCCGTTCTGGAACGGCTCGGCATCGACGCGGAAGAGCTGCTCTCCTGCCGGGTGTTCCGGCGGGCCTACGATGCGCGCAAGTCCACCCACATCTTCTTCATCTACAGCCTGGACGTGGAGGTCCGCGACGAAGCGGCCCTGCTCCAGCGCCATGCGGGCGACCGCCATATCGGCCCGGCCCCGGACACCACCTACCGTTTCGTCACCCGGGCCGCAGCCGATGAACAGCGCCGCCCTATCGTGATCGGCACCGGCCCCTGCGGCCTCTTTGCCGGCCTGGTGCTGGCCCAGATGGGGTTCAAGCCCATCATCCTGGAACGGGGGAAGATCGTCCGGGAACGCACCAAGGACACCTGGGGCCTGTGGCGCCAGGGTCAGCTCAACCCGGATTCCAACGTCCAGTTCGGCGAGGGCGGCGCCGGCACCTTCTCGGACGGCAAGCTCTACAGCCAGATCAAGGACCCGCGCCACCTGGGCCGCAAGGTGCTGGAGGAGTTCGTCCAGGCCGGGGCCCCGGAGGAAATCCTCTTCATCAGCAAGCCCCACATCGGCACCTTCCGCCTGGTGAAGATGGTGGAAGCCATGCGCGCCACCATGCTCGCCCTGGGCGCCGAGATCCGCTTCGAAAGCCGGGTGGAAGAAGTGCTGATCGACACCGATGCCGCCGGCCAGCGCCAGGTCAAGGGCGTACGCCTGGCCAGCGGCGAGACCCTGCACAGCGAACACGTGGTCCTGGCCGTGGGCCACAGCGCCCGGGATACCTTCCAGATGCTCCATGAAAAGGGCGTCTACATGGAGGCCAAGCCCTTCTCCATCGGGGTGCGCATCGAACACCCCCAGACCCTGATCGACAAGGCCCGCTTTGGCCCCTTTGCCGGCCACCCGCTCCTGGGCGCTGCCGACTACAAGCTGGTGCATCACGCCAGGAACGGCCGCACCGCCTACAGCTTCTGCATGTGCCCCGGGGGCCAGGTAGTGGCGGCGACCTCCGAGCCCGGCCGGGTGGTGACCAACGGCATGAGCCAGTATTCCCGCGCCGAGCGCAATGCCAACAGCGGCCTGGTGGTGGATGTGTCGCCGGAAACGGACTTCCCCGGCCATCCCCTGGCCGGCATCGAGTTCCAGCGCCACTGGGAATCACAAGCCTTCGCCGCCGGCGGCGGCACCTACCAGGCTCCGGCCCAGCGGGTGGGCGACTTCCTGGCCGGGCGGCCCTCCACCGCCCTGGGCAGCGTCCAGCCCTCCTACCAGCCGGGGGTACACCTGACGGACCTGTCCCTCTGCCTGCCGGATTTCGTGGTCCAGGCCATCCGCGAAGCCCTGCCCGCCTTCGGCCGCCAGATCCGTGGTTACGACATGGCCGACGCCCTGATGACCGGGGTGGAAACCCGCACTTCCTCGCCGGTGCGCATCAAGCGCAAGCCGGACGACCTGCAGAGCATCAACACCCGGGGCCTGTACCCGGCTGGCGAGGGTGCCGGCTACGCGGGCGGCATCCTCTCCGCCGGGGTGGACGGCATCAAGATGGCCGAAGCCGTGGCCCTCGCCATGAACGGTCTGCCACCGCTGCCCGCCCGCAAGGCGGATTAGAATTCCATCGTCCTTCACTTTGCGAGGTTCGCATCATGCGCCATCCCAACGACGTGCTGTTTGCCGGTGAAAAGCCCTTCCCCATCCTCCCCGCCGTGGACCATTACGCCGGCTCGGAAAAACTGATCACCAAGGCCCTGGCCCTGCAGCAGGAAATGGGGCCCGTGTTCGACATCACCTGCGACTGCGAGGACGGCGCCCATGCCGGCGCCGAGGCCGAACACGCGCAGATGTGCGCCGCCCTGATCATGGGCGAGGAAAACCGTTTCAACCGGGTCGGCGTCCGCATCCATGACGTCACCCATCCCCATTGGGAAAAGGACCTGGAGATCCTGGTGGGCCAGGCCGGCAGCCGCCTGCCCTTCATCACCCTGCCCAAGCCCCGCAGCGCCGACGACGTGCGCCGGCAGATCCTGGTGCTGCGCCAGACCGAGGCGGTCCATGGCCTGAAGCACAACATCCCTGTGCACGTGCTGATCGAGACCCACGGAGCCCTGCGGGAAGTCTGGGAAATCGCTGCCCTGGACGGGGTGGAAAGCCTGGACTTCGGCCTCATGGACTTCGTTTCCGGCCACCACGGCGCCATCCCCGGCAGCGCCATGAAAAGCCCCGGCCAGTTCGAACACCCCCTGGTGGCCCGGGCCAAGTGCGAGATCGCTGCGGCCGCCCTGGGTTGTGGCGTGGTGCCCGCCCACAATGTCACCACCGAGCTGAAAGACACGGACTACATCCACGCGGACGCCCGCCGGGCCCGGCAGGAATTCGGTTACCTGCGCATGTGGAGCATCCATCCCAACCAGATTCAGCCCATCCTCGCCGCCATGCGTCCGGACTTTTCCGAAGTGGAGGCCGCCGGGGAAATCCTCTGCGCCGCCCAGGACGCGGACTGGGGCCCCATCCAGCACGGCGGCAAGCTGCACGACCGGGCCTCCTACCGCTACTACTGGGAACTCACCAAGCGGGCCCGGGCCACCGGCATGGAACTGCCCGAGCCGGTCAGCCTGCGCTTCTTCTCCTGATGTCCGAGGCTGCGGCCCCCCTGGACATCCTCTACCAGGACAAATGGCTGGTGGCAGTGCACAAGCCCGCCGGCCTGCTCACCCACCGCACCGTCCTGGACCGCCACGAAACCCGCTTTGCCCTGCAGCTGGTACGGGACCAGATCGGCCAGCGGGTGCACCTGGCGCACCGGCTGGACCGGGGCACCTCCGGCGTACTGCTGTTTGCCCTGGACGAGGCCAGCGCCCGGGACCTGGGCCGCCAGTTCGAAACCGGCCTGGTGCGCAAGCGCTATCTGGCCGTGGTCCGGGGCCACCCGCCCCTGGCCGGGGAAATCGACCATCCCCTCAGCCGCCAGCGGGACGACTACGAGTGGAGCGGCGCCGAGAGCAGCCAGGCCGCCCAGCCGGCCCTGACCCGGTTCCGGCGCCTGGACACGGTGGAACTGCCGGTGCAGGTGGACCGCTACCCGGCCAGCCGCTACGCCCTGATGGAGCTGGAGCCCCTGACCGGACGGCGGCACCAGCTGCGCCGCCACATGAAGCACCTGGCCCACCCCATCATCGGCGACGCCACCCACGGCAAGGGCATCCACAACCGCTTCTTCCAGCAGCATTTCGACAGTCACCGCCTGCTCCTGGCCTGCCTGGAAATGAGCCTGCAGCACCCTGAAAGCGGCGCCCCCCTGGCGCTCCAGGCGCCCTTGGCCCCGGACTTTGCCGCACTGCTACCGCGCCTGGGCTGGTCCTGGCCTCATGCGGACCAGCGGCCCCTGGCGGCAGGCAGCCAACGAGGCGGCTAGAGGGGCTGCTAAAGAGGCTGATAGGGCCGCAGATAACGGGGAAAGCGGGGCAGCCCTGCCCGGGTCAGTTCCCGGTATCGGTAGGTCACCCAGCTGCCCGGTGCCGGGGGCTGCCGTCTGTCCTCCAGGCTGAAGCCCGTGCCGATGCGGAACTCCCTGCCCTCGGGGCTGCGCACCCGCAGGGCCCCCAGCAGCCCCTGAAATCTCCCCTTGCCCGGCACATGGGCGATGACCAGGGCCTCCGCCTCCCGCTCCGGCGTCACCTTGAGCAGGACCGGACTGCGCCCCGTCAGGTAAGGCGCCTCCGCCAGGTGCAGCATCAGGCCTTCGCCACCATCAGCCAGCACCGTTTCCAGCTGCTGCATCAGGGCGTCGTGGCCGGCCACCCGGAACTGGGGCGCCAGCTGCAGCCAAGGCAGTCCGGCAGCCGCCACCAGGCGTTCCAGGGCCTGCAGCCGTTCCGTGAAGCCGCCTGGCGCTCCGGGCAGCTCGAAAAGCATGTAGCGCACCTGGCGCCACTCCGCATCCACGGGCTGTTCCCGGCGCACCAGCCCCACCAGCTCCTGGAAACGCCCCCTGCCCAGCCACAGCTCCCCATCCAGGGGATGTTCCGGCAGAGCCGCCAGGAACCAGGCCGGGGCCGGCACCGGATTGCCGCTGCGAAAGCGGAGCACCTGTCCATCCCAGTAGGCCCGTACCCCGTCGTATTTTTCGCTGACCCAATACAGGGCTGGATCCACCTGGCCCTCGTAGCGCTGGGCCAGCAGCAGGGGCGGCGCCTCCCCGGCACGGATGCCGGAGCCAAACAGGCAGAGTCCCCCAAAGAGTCCCAGCAGCAGCCTCCAGCCCCATCCCTTGTGCATGTTCTCCCTCCGATTCCACCGCCCGGCTCTGTCGCCTTGGTCACAATAGGCATAAAAAAAACAATCCTCAACAAATTGTTTAACAAGGACTTTTCCCCCAAAACCCCATAAAAGCCGGGATGGCACGGGGCTTGCAAAACCTGGTGCATCCGGGTCATGCGACATATCCACGAAGGGAAGCAGCCATGGGGCTCATGCAACAGTTCAAGAAAATCCTTGCCGGCCAGCACTGGGGCGTACACCCCGACGATCACAAGCGCCCGGTGGCCGACCTGCCCGCCCGCAGCATCCCCACCCCGCCCCGGGTGCATCTGCCCCTGGCCCAGCACGTGGGTGCCCCGGCCCGGCCGGTGGTCCTGGTGGGCCAGCAGGTCCGCAAGGGAGAACTCATCGCCGCCGCCCAGGGGCGCATTTCGGCGCCGGTGCATGCATCGGTCTCCGGCACCATCGTCCGCATCGGGGAAATCCCGGCCCCCCATATGTCCGGCCTGCCGGTGCAGGCCATCAGCATCGTCCCGGATGACGAGCAGCAGTGGTGCGCGGCCGAGGTGCCCGAGCGCCCCTACGAGCTGCCGCCGGAGGAAATCGCCGCCCGGGTCGCCGCCGCCGGCATCGTCGGCCTCGGCGGCGCCACCTTCCCCGCCGCAGTGAAACTGGACCTGGGACACCGTTCCGGGATCGACACCCTGATCGTCAATGGCAGCGAATGCGAACCCTACCTGTCCTGCGACGACCGGCTGATGCGGGACGGGGCCGACGGTATCGTGTCCGGCATCCGGCTGATGCTGGCGGCCACCGGCGCCAGCCAGGCCCTGGTGGGGGTGGAGGACAACAAGCCCGAAGCCATCGCCGCCCTGACGGCAGCGGCCGCCCGGTTTGCCCATATCCGCATCTGCCCGGTGCCGGCCCGCTACCCCATGGGCTCGGACCGGCAGCTGATCATCGAGCTCACCGGCCGGGAAGTGCCGTCCGATTGCCGCGCCGCCGATGTGGGGGTGATCGTGCATAACGTGGGCACGGCCCACGCAGTCCATGAAGCCATCTGCCTGGGGCGCCCCCTGATCAGCCGCCTGCTGACCCTGAACGGGGGCAGCTGTCCCAATCCGGGCAATTACCGGGTGCCCCTGGGCACCCTGGTCAGCGATCTGGTGGCTTTTACCGGCGGCACTGGCCCCGGCTTTGCCCGGGCGGTCATGGGGGGGCCCATGATGGGCATCCGCCTGCCCCATCTGGAAGTGCCCATCGTCAAGGGCACCAGCGGCATCCTCCTGCTGGACCAGCATGAAGCCCGGGAACAGGCGCAGGAAAACTGCATCCGCTGCGGCAGCTGCGTCCGGGCTTGTCCCATGGGGCTGCTGCCCCTGGAAATGAGCGGCCAGATCCGGGTCGGCAACCTGGATGCCAGCGTCGGACTGGGACTGACCGACTGCATCGCCTGCGGTTGCTGCGCCTATGTCTGCCCTTCCCACATCCCCCTGGTGCAGTACTTCCAGCACGCCAAAGGCGCCCTGGCAGCCCGGGAAAGGGAGAAACTGCGCGGCGAAGCCGCCGCCAAGCTGGCCCGGGCCCGCCAGGAGCGCCTGGCCCGGGAGGCCCGGGAAAAGGCAGAAGCCGCAGCCCGGCGCAAGGCCGAACGGGAAGCGGCGGCCCGGACCGCGCCCACCCCCCAGGCCGCCGAGCACACGGTCTGAGCCAAGCCCAAGTTTTTGAGGGCTTTTTTATACCTGTCCCGGTAAGATTGAAATGCTTTTCCTGCGGAGCTCCCCCTCCTTTGCCTTTCAATCGCTACCTGTTCGTCCTCTTCATCAGCGTCATTGCCACGCTGTTGATGCTGCCGATCCAGGAACCCTCGTTCCTGCCCAACACGGCACTGCTCTACGTGTTGCTGGTCGTGCTCACCGCCAGCGTTCTGGGTCGGGGACCAGCGATCCTGGCGGCCCTGGTTTCCTCCCTGCTCTACGCCCACGTCTTCGTCCCGCCCCTGTTTTCCCTCGCCATCACCGAGGTCCAGTACCTGCTGGCCGCCGGGGTGATGCTGGTGGTGGCCCTCCTGGTCGGCCACCTGACCGCCTCCCTGAAGAATACGGCCCGCCAGGTGCAGGCCCGGGAAAGCCAGTCCCGGGCCCTGTATGAACTGGCCCGCAGCCTGGCCGCCACCCTGACCCAGGCAGAGGTGGAAAGCACCACGGCCCGCTTCCTCGGCGATGCCGTCCCGGGATGCCAGGTCCGGATCATAGACCCGGATGACTGCGCCACCTTGAGCCCGCCCCTGCCCAGCGCCCTGCGGGAAACACTGCAACAGCGGCAGCAGACCCTGATGACGGTGGGCCAGGGGGAAACCGGGACCCGCCTGCTGGTCCCCCTGATTGCCTCCACCGGGTTGCACGGCATCATGGTCTGCGACCTCTCCGGCCCCCAGGCGGCCTCCGCGGCCACCCGGGAACTGCTGGAAACCATCGCCTCCCTCACGGCGGTGGCCCTGGAACGCACCCATTTCGCCGACGCGGCGCGGCAAAGCGAGGTACGCCATTCCACCGAGGTGCTGCGCAACTCCATCCTGGCCGCCCTCTCCCATGACCTGCGCACCCCGCTCACGGGACTGCTGGGCATGGCGGAGACCCTGGCCCGGGGCAGGATTTCCCCGGAACGCCAGCAGGCCCTGCTGGAAACCCTGAGAACCCAGGCCATGAACATCAACCAACAGGTCACCAACCTGCTGGACATGGCCAAGCTGCGCTCGGGCACCATAGAGCTGAACGAAGCCTGGCAGCCGGTGGAAGAAGTCATCGGCGTCACCCTGCAGCAGGTCAAGACCCAGTGGAAGGACAGGGAAATCACCCTGGACATCGAACCGGACCTGCCGCCCCTCTATTACGACGCGGTGCTGATGGAACGGGTGTTGTGGAACCTGCTGGAGAACGCCATCAAGTACTCCCCCGCCGACACGCCCATAGAACTGTCCGTGCGCATGCGCGAGGGCCGGGTGGTGATCTCGGTCTGCGACTGGGGGCCGGGACTGCCGGAGCAGGACAACGAGGAGCTGTTCGGCATGTTCCGGCGCGGCTGCCCGGAATCCAGCATCCCGGGCGTCGGCCTGGGCCTGGCCATTGCCCGCACCATTGCCGAAGCCCACGGCGGCGAGGTCCTGGCGGAAAACCGCCTGGGGGGTGGCGCCTGCTTTTCCCTGCGCATGCCCGTGGCCCGCGCCCAATACCCTGCAGAACTGGATGACAAGCTATGACCCCTCCTGACTCCATCCTCCTGGTGGAAGACGACTGGCAGATCCGGGAATTCGTCTGCATCGCCCTGGAAAGCGAGGGCTACACGGTCCACGAGGCCAGCACGGCAGGGCACGGGGCGGTACAGGCCGGCAGCATCCGCCCGGCCCTGCTGATCCTCGACCTGGGCCTGCCGGACCGGGACGGCCAGGATTTCATCCAGGACTTCCGGGCCTGGTCCTCGGCCCCCATCCTGGTGCTCTCGGCCAGGACCCAGGAAACCGAAAAGGTGAAGGCCCTGGATGCCGGCGCCGATGATTTCCTCAGCAAGCCCTTCGGGGTCTCGGAACTCCTGGCCCGGGTCCGGGCCCTGCTGCGCCGGCGCCATCAGGAACGCCACGATGCGGACCCGGTGATCCAGTTCGGTGATTTCCGCATCGACTGCGTCAAGCGGGTGGTCACGCGCAAGGGCGAAGCCCTGCACCTGACCCAGATCGAATACCGCCTGCTGATCTTCCTGGCGTCCAATCCCGGCCGGGTATTCACCCACCGGCAGCTGCTGCTCCAGGTCTGGGGCGGCCACGCGGTGGACAACCACCAGTACCTGCGGGTCTACGTGGGCCACCTGCGCCAGAAGATCGAACAGAATCCGGCCCAGCCCCGGCACATCCTCACCGAGATCGGCGTCGGCTACCGCTTTCAACCCTGACTCCCCCCTTTCCTTCCAGGAAATTCATCACCATGCACATCGTCGTCTGCATCAAGCAGGTGCCGGATTCCGCCCAGATTCGGGTGCATCCGGTCACCAACACCATCATGCGCCAGGGCGTTCCGGCCATCATCAACCCCTACGACCTGTTCGCCATCGAGGCCGCCCTGGCCCTCAAGGACCAGTTCGGGGGCAAGGTCACGGTGCTGACCATGGGCCCGCCCCAGGCCGAGCCGGCCCTGAAGAAGGCCCTCTCCTTCGGCTGCGACGAGGCCGTGCTGGTGACCGACAAGCTCTTCGCCGGGGCCGACACCCTGGCCACCTCCTACGTGCTGGCCTCGGCCATCAAAACCTTGCACCAGGAGACCCCGGTGGACCTGGTGTTCACCGGCAAGCAGACCATCGACGGCGACACCGCCCAGGTGGGCCCGGGCATCGCCAAGCGCCTGGAACTGGAACTGCTGACCTACGTCTCCCGCATCGTCAGCGTGGATCAGGCCGCCAACAGCATCCGCGTCGAGCGCCGCGCCGAGGGCGGGGTGCAGGTGCTGGAGACCCGCCTGCCGGCCCTCATCACCATGCTCGAAGGCAGCAACGAGATCCGCTTCGGCAGCGCCCCCGACATGTTCCGCGCCGCCCGGGCCGAAGTCCGCGTCTGGGACCGCAACGCCGCTGGCATCGAGGACATCAAGAAGGTGGGCCTGAAGGGCAGCCCCACCATCGTCAGCCGGGTCTTCGTGCCCAGCCCCCGGGCCCAGAAGGCCCAGCAGATCGAGTTCGACGCCGCCAACCCGGAAGCCGCCACCCAGGCCTTGCTGGACAAGGTGCTGGTGGAAATCCCCAAGGTCAAAAAGCAATTGGATCAAACCCGCGACAACAAGCGGGCTAGCCGTACTGCAGGAGAGCGCCATGAGTGAAGCCAAGACCGACAAGCCCATCAAGAAGCGCAAGATCAAGCTGGATGAAGAACTGCTGGCCTACCGAGGCGTCTGGGTCTTCGTCGAGAGCGAGCGGAGCCATGTGCATCCCGTCTCCTGGGAGCTGATGGGCCAGGGCCGCCGTCTGGCGGACCAGCTGGGGGTGGAGCTGTGCGGCGTGGTCATGGGCGCCCCGGGGCCGGACCTGGAAGCCCAGTGCCAGGCCGCCTTCGCCTACGGCGCCGACCGCTGCTACCGTATCGCCAGTCCGGTGCTGGCCGAGTACCGCAACGTGCCCTTCACCCGGGCCCTGACCGACCTGGTCAATGCCCACAAGCCGGAAATCCTGCTGCTGGGCGCCACCACCCTGGGCCGGGACCTGGCCGGTTCCGTCGCCACCACCCTGAAAACGGGCCTTACCGCCGACTGCACCGAACTGGCCATCGATCCGGAAGACCGCTGCCTGCTCTCCACCCGCCCCACCTTCGGCGGCAGCCTGCTGTGCACCATCGTCACCCTCAACTACCGGCCCCAGATGGCCACGGTGCGCCACCGGGTGATGCCCATGCCCGACCCGCAACCGGAACGGACCGGCTTGATCGTGGACTTCGAGGCCGGCCTGATCGAGACCGACATCGTCACCAAGGTGCTGGAATTCATCCCCGACGACCAGCGCGACAAGCCCCAGCTGCCCTACGCCGAAATCGTCGTCTCCGGCGGCAAGGGCCTGGGCAAGGCGGAGAACTTCAAGCATGTGTGGGATCTGGCCAAGGTCCTGGGCGGCGAAGTGGGGGCCTCCCGGGCCGCCATCCACGCCGGCTGGATCTCCGCCGACCGCCAGGTGGGCCAGACCGGCAAGACTGTGCGCCCGGCCCTCTACATCGCCGCCGGCATTTCCGGCGCCATCCAGCACCGGGTGGGTATGGAAGGGGCGGACTGCATCATCGCCATCAACAACGACCCCAACGCCCCCATTTTCGACTTCGCCCACTACGCCATCGTCGGCGACTGCAACCAGGTGCTGCCGGCCCTGGGCCGCACCTTCGCCGGCTACCTGGCGCACCAAGGCAGCTAAGGAATCCCCATGACCCAGAACATCGAAAAATTCGACGTCATCGTCGTCGGCGCCGGCCCCGCCGGCAATGCCGCTGCCTACACCCTGGCCAAGGCCGGCAAGAAGGTGCTGCAGCTGGAGCGGGGCGAGTATCCCGGCTCCAAGAACGTGCAGGGCGCCATCCTCTACGCCGACGCCCTGGAAAAGATCATCCCCGACTTCCGCGACTCCGCCCCCCTGGAGCGTACCGTCATCGAGCAGCGCATGTGGGTGATGGAGGACGAGTCCTACGTCGGCACCACCTTCCGTTCCGACCGCTTCAACCAGATGCCGGGCAACCGCTACACCATCATCCGGGCCCGTTTCGACAAGTGGTTCTCCGAGCAGGTGCAGAAGGCCGGCGCCCTGGTGATCTGCGAAATGACGGTGATCGCCCTGTTGCGGGATGCCGCCGGCAAGGTCATCGGCGTCGAAGTGGACCGGGAGGACGGCAAAATCTACGCCGACACCGTGATCCTGGCGGACGGGGTCAATTCCCTGGTGGCCAGCCGGGCCGGCCTGCGGGATGACATCAAGCCCGCCGCCGTGGCCCTGGCGGTGAAGGAAACCATCTTCCTGCCCAAGGAAACCGTGGAGGCCCGCTTCAACCTGAAGGGCAGCGAGGGTGTGGTGATCGAGATGCTGGGCAGCATCAGCCAGGGCATGGCCGGTACTGCCTTCCTCTACACCAACAAGGACTCCATTTCCCTTGGCATCGGCTGCATGCTTTCTGACATGAAGGCGCAGAACACCACCCCGGCGGAACTGCTGGAAAAGCTGAAGCAGCATCCTTCCGTGGCACCCCTGATCGCCGGCGGCGAGACCCGGGAATACGCCGCCCACCTCATTCCCGAAGGCGGCTACCACGCCCTGCCCGAGCTGTACGGCGAAGGCTGGCTGCTGGTGGGGGATTCCGCCGGTTTCGTGAACGCCGTGCACCGGGAAGGCTCCAACCTGGCCATGACCAGCGGTCGCCTTGCCGCCGAAACCCTGCTGGAACTGGGGGAGAAGGGCCTGCCTTCCACCGCCGCCAACCTGGCCCGCTACAAGGCCAGGCTGGAGGACAGCATCGTGCTCAAGGACCTGAAGAAGTACCGCAACATCCCGGATACCCTGCACAGCCAGCGCCAGTTCCTCTCCGATTACCCGGCCCTGCTCAACGGCGCCGCCCACGAGTTCTTCACCGTGGATGGACAGGACAAGGCGACCAAGGAAAAGGCCATCTTCAACGCCTTCCGCGAACGCCGCAGCCTGCTGGGGCTGCTGGGCGATGCCTACCGCCTGTGGCGCGCCACCCGCTGAGGAAAGGATATAGATCATGATGAAAGTCGAAGAAAAGCTGTTCCAGAACCGCTACCGGGTCGATGCGGATCGGCCCCACATCCGCATCAAGAACGAATCCGTCTGCAACGACGGCTGCGTCAGCCGGGCCTGCGTCGTCTGCTGTCCGGCCGGCTGCTGGTCCTTCGAGGAGGGCAAGATCGGCCTGATCACCGACGGCTGCCTGGAATGCGGTACCTGCCGGGTGGTCTGCGACACCCACGGCAACGTGGACTGGAACTATCCCCGGGCCGGCTTCGGCGTGCTGTTCAAATTCGGCTGAGCCCTCCCCCGCCGGCCCGGAGGCCGGCGGAGTCCCTGTCTCAGTCCGCGGCCAGGCGGGCAATCCTGGCCTCCAGCTGGGCCACGTGCCCGGCCTCTTCCCCGGCAAACTCCTCCGCCATCAAGCGCACATTGGGATTAACGGTCTGTCCGGCGATCTCCCGGTAGAAGACGCAACTGCGCTGCTCCCCATCCAGGGCCAGCGCCAGGGCACCGGCCACATCCATGAAAGCGTCCACACCGCCCCAGGCAGCCGCCTCGGGGCTGGTGCCGTCAGGCCAGCGATATTCCTCGGGACGCAGCTTGGGCGGGTAATGAAAGCCGCCCCGGGCCATGGCGTCTGCCAGATGCAGGCGCGAGTAATGGGCCATCTGGCGAAAGAAGTCGGCCACTTCCGGGGACCCCAGGGTCTGCATCTCATCCGCCAGTTCCTCGTAACGGCGGGCCGATTCCTGCTCCAGCTGGATGGCGTGGGCGAGGAAGAAGTGGATGTCGTCCATGGCCCGCCTCACCCGAATTTGAACAGGATGCCGAACCCACCCCGTGGCCATTCCCAATCCACGTTGCGATGCTCGTCACAGATGATGCGGCAGGTGCCGCATTCCAGGCAGCCGTCGGTGATCAACACCACCTTGCCGTTGCCTTCCTGGATGTAGCAGCCGGCTGGGCAGCAGACCGTGCATTGCTGGGATTTGCATTGGTGGGTACAGGTCTCGGCATCCTTGATCTTGATGTGAGGGCGCCCCGCATCCACCCGGTAGCGGTCCTGGAACAGCTTCTCTTCGACTTTCAACATGATGGATCTCCTTTTACTCGACAGCGCGCCAGAACTTGAAGGCGTCGCCGATCAGGCCAAGCCGGGTACGGGCATTGATGAAGCTCTGCTTGATGGACTTTTCCTTGCTCTTCTTGTCCACCCCATCTACCCGGATCAGGGTCTGGGCTGCCTTGGAGAGCAGGTCGGGATAGGTGGTGAAGAACTGCTTGTTGTTGTGGAAGATGTCCGGCATGCGCCGGTACTTCTTCAGGTCCTTCATGACGAAGCTCTCGTCCAGCTTGGCCTTGTAGCGGGACAGGTTGGCGGCGCTGAAGGGCTTGCCCGCCGCCTTCAGTTCCACCAGGGTCCGGGCCGCCAGCATGCCGGTGGTCATGGCCAGATTGGAGCCTTCCCGGTGGATGCCGTTCACGAACTGGCCCGCGTCGCCAGCGATCAGCCAGCCGTCCCCATAGACCTGGGGTATGGCGTTGTAACCGCCCTCGGGGATCAGGTGGGCGGCGTATTCCTTCATCTCGCTGCCGGCAATCAGGGGGGCGATGGAAGGATGGGCCTTCATCCGGTCCAGCAGCTCGTAGGGGGTGACCTGCTGCTCCTTGAAGTCGGAGAGCATGCAGCCCACCCCCAGGGTGATCGACTCCTTGTTGGTGTAGAGAAAGCCGGTGCCCATCATGCCGGCCGAGATCTTGCCGGCCATCTCGATCACCACGCCCTCTTCCTCGCCGATGTTGAAACGGGCCTCGATGGTCTCCTGGGGCAGGAAGTGGATTTCCTTGACTGCCAGGGCCACGTCCTTGGGCTTGATCTCGCTGTTGAAACCGGCCTTCACCGCCAGGCGGGAATTGACCCCGTCGGCCAGGATCACCGCGTCGGCGTAGATTTCGCCGCCCTTCCTGTCGGTGCGCACGCCCACCACCTTCTTGCCGTCGAGCAGCAGCTCGGTAACCGTGGTTTCGCAGATGGTCAGGGCGCCGGCTTCCCTGGCCTTCTTGTTGAACCACTGGTCGAAGTGGGCGCGGATGATGGTGTAGCGGTTATAGGGGGGCTTGTTGAAGTCCTCGGAACGGTAGTGGGTGCCCATGTAGGAGGTATCGTCCAGCACCCAGACCCGCTGCTCGATCAGGTGCCGCTCCAGGGGCGCCTCGTCGCGGAAGTCGGGGATGATCTTCTCGATGGCGTCCGAGTAGAGGATGGCGCCCTGTACGTTCTTCGAGCCCGGGGTTTCGCCCCGCTCGATCTGCAGCACCTTGAGGCCGCCCTGGGCCAGGGTGTAGGCGGCAGCGTTGCCGGCCATGCCGGCCCCCACCACGATCACGTCGAATTTTTCAGCCATGGTCTGTGCTCCTCTCAACCGGCTTTCCTGGCCTGGGCCAGGTGGGATTTGAAGACTTCGGTCAGTGCCGGCAGGATGGTCATGGCGTTGCCGACGATGCCGTAGTGGGCGAAGTCGAAGATAGGGGCGTTCGGGTCCGAGTTGATGGCGATGATCACGTCGGCCCCGTCCATGCCCACCCGGTGCTGGATGGCGCCGGAGATGCCGGCGGCGATGTAGAGCTTGGGCCGCACGGTCTTGCCCGACTGGCCCACCTGCCGGTCCAGCTCGATCCAGCCGGCCTGGACCACGGGGCGGGAACCACCCACCTCGGCGCCCAGGACCTGGGCCAGGTCCCACACCAGCTGGAAGTTCTCCGGCTTCTTCAGGCCCCGGCCGCCGGAAACGATGATGTCGGCGAAGGGCAGGTTGGGCTTGTCGCGGGTATCGTCGGGGATGAATTCGAGCACCTTGGTGATGATCGAGGTCTCCAGCATGGAAAACGGCACCTCGATGATCTGGCCGCTGCGGCTGGTGTCCGCCTCGGGCATGCCCATCACCCGGGGCCGCACGGTGGCCATCTGGGGCCGGTGCCGCTGGGTGAGGATGGTGCACAGCAGGGAGCCGCCGAAGGTGGGCCGGGTCGAGGCCAGGTTGCGGCTCTCGGCGTCGATCACCAGTTCGGTACAGTCGGCCACCAGGCCGGTCTTCAGGGTGGTGGCCACGGAACCGGCCAGGTCCCGGCCCAGGGTCGAGGCCCCGAGCATGAGGATTTCCGGCTGGTAGGTGTTCACCAGGTCGGTGAGGGCCTTGGTGTAGGGCTCGTTGCGGTAGTCGGTCAGCACCGGGTCCTGCACCAGGTAGCACTGGTCGGCGCCGTAGTGGAAGGCCTCGGCGCAGATGCCCCGGCCCCGCTCGCCAGGCCCGGCCATGACCACGCCGCAGAGCTGCACGCCCAGGGCGTCGGCGAGCTTCCTACCCTCGCCCAGCAGCTCCCAGGAGACCGGATGCACCTCGCCCCGCTCGCTTTCCACGAAGACCCAGACGTGCCGGTAATTGATGAAGCGCGGGTCCAGTTCGACCTTTTTGCGCGCTGGTTTTTTCGCTTGTTCGCTCATGCTGTTCTCCTTTCGGTTCAGGTCAGCGGGCCCGCTTGGCGATTTCTTTTTCCAGTTTGGGATGCTGGGTGAACATCTTGGCCAGCAGGGTGACGGCCAGATTCTTCGGGTCGTTGTCCTGGGTCTCGATCATCTCGGCCCGCTGGCTGCGGGGCCGGGGTGCGAACACCTTGCTGACCACGGTGGGGCTGCCCTTCAAGCCGATCATCTCGGCGTCGTCGATGCCGGCGGCCTCCTTGTTCCACACCTTGAGGTCGTAGCGGGCAGCCCGGAACAGGTCGTCCAGGTCGCCGAAGCGCATCTCGTTGGTGCCTTCGAGCATGGTGATCAGGCAGGGCATGGCGGTCTTAAGGAACTGCACGCCCCCCTCGGCCCGGCGCTCCACCTGGATTTCCCGCTGTTCCAGATCCACATCCACGATCTTGGAAACGTAGGTGAGCAGCTGGCAATCCAGCCGCTTGGCGATGCCAGGGCCCACCTGGGCGGTATCCCCGTCGATGGTCTGCTTGCCGGTGAAGATCAGGTCCACCGGCATGTTTTCCATGATCTTCCTGATGGTCGAGGTGAGGGCAAAAGAGGTGGCCAGGGTGTCGGAGCCGGCGAAAGCCCGGTCGGACACCAAAATGGCGTCGTCGGCCCCGTAGGACAGGCATTTCCGCAAGGCCGCCTCGGCCATGGGCGGGCCCATGGTGACCACGGTGACCGTGCCGCCGAACCTGTCCTTGAGGCGCAGGGCCTCTTCCAGGGCGAACAGGTCGTAGGGGTTGATGATGGCCGGGACGCCCTGGCGCATGATGGTGTTGGTGACCGGGTGCACCCGGATCTGGGCCGAGTCCGGCACCTGCTTGATGCAGACGACGCTGTGCATGGTGATCTCCCTGGAGGTGTTCAGGCCGCTGCGTAGCGGGGAACAGCCTTGTCGATCACGATGCAGTCGGCGGGACAGTCGATGACGCACTGGGCTTCATCGAAATGGCCGACACACTCGGTGCATTTGCTTGCCGTGATGGCGAAGACGCCACCTTTTTCATTGATGGCCAGGTTGGGACAGACGGACTCGCAAGCTGCGCAGGCCGTGCATTGGGAAGCGATGATCTTGTACGCCATGAGAATCTCCGGATGGATTAAACACGGCCTATCCATCGCAACAGGCGTACCAGCCCTTTTTTATATAAACATCACATAAAACCCTTTTTAATTCATTGCCCTGAAATTTGTTGGATTGATGCCAAGATATAAAATTGTCTTTAGGGAGAGCCTGTTTGATGTCACCAACAGGACAGAGGCGCCGTGATCGGGAGAAACACTCCCGTCAGCGACAGATTCTCATGCCTAAAGTCCCGGTGCAGGCTTGCCCGCTTCCGGCTTCTTGCGCCCCCAGACCGTGGGATGGGCATGGCGGCTGATGATGAAATCCATGAAGAACTTGCACCAGATGGTGATCCCTGCAATGGCGCTCCAGGTATCGTAGGCAAAGGAGCCGGTGACGACCCCCAGGATGTTGAAGGCGATGATCACGCCCCCGACCAGGTTCAAGGCCCCCGTGTAGGGTGCGAATTTTTCCGGATGGGCGGGCGGCAGGCCCCGCTTCAGGCCCACTTCGGAGAAGTCCTGGCGGGCAAAGATCCGCCAGGCCCGCCGCAGCCAGAAGAAGGCAATGGGGAACAGGGCGAGAAACAGGATCCAGGTCATAGCGACGTTGATGTCGAATACCATTTTGTGCTCCAGGGTCAGCATTCATTGAAGCCCCGAGCCCGGCAGAATGCCGGGCCCGGGCTGAAGTCACGGGCCTGAGGCCCGTGACGCCAGGCGCTTAGTGGGCGCCATCCACCATCTTGGAACCCCGGGGAATACGTACGCTTTCCACCAGGTGCTGGATGTGATCGGGGGCCGCCTTGGTCATCTTGAAGACCACGTAGGCCACACCGAAGTTCACCAGGGCGCCGATGGCACCAAAGGCTTCCGGCGTGATGCCGAAGAAGCTGTTGGGGCCGCCGATCAGGTCCACAAACTCCGTGCCCTTGATGAACAGGATGCCCTTGTGGGCGAACACGTAGAACAGGGTCACGAACAGACCCGCCAGCATCCCGGCAATGGCGCCTTCCTTGTTCATCTTCTTGGAGAAGATGCCCATCATGATGACCGGGAACAGGGAGGAGGCAGCGATACCGAAGGCCAGGGCCACGGTGCCGGCCGCGAAGCCCGGGGGATTCAGACCCAGGTAGCCGGAGATCACGATGGCCACGGCCATGGCGATCTTGCCGGCCAGCAGCTCGTTCTTCTCGCTGATGTCGGGCGCAAACACCCCCTTCACCAGGTCATGGGAGACGGCAGAGGAAATAGCCATCAACAGACCGGCAGCGGTAGACAGGGCGGCAGCCAGACCGCCGGCAGCCACCAGGGCGATGACCCAGTTGGGCAGCAGGGCGATTTCCGGGTTGGCGAGCACGATGATGTCGGCGTTCACCGTCAGTTCGTTGCCCTTCCAGCCGGCAGCTTCGGCCTTGGCCTTGGCATCGGCGCTCTTCGTCTTGTCGTTGTAGTACTGGATGCGGCCGTCACCGTTCTTGTCCTCGAACTTCAGCAGACCGGTCTTTTCCCAACGGGCCATCCAGGCGGGACGATCCTCGACCTTCAGGCTGGATTCCTCGGCGTACAGGTCACCCTTGCCGGCTACCGCGGTATTCACGGTGGCATGCAGGTTGTACTTGGCCATGGCCGCCACGGCGGGCGCGGTGGTGTACAGCAGGGCGATGAAGATCAGGGCCCAACCGGCGGAAGCACGGGCATCCTTGACGCTGGGAACGGTGAAGAAGCGCATGATCACGTGGGGCAGACCCGCAGTCCCGATCATCAGGGACATGGTGTACACGAACATGTTCAGGGTGCTGCCAGCCGTGGTGGTCGTGTATTGGCCAAAGCCCAGGTCGGTCACCACCTGATCCAGACGGGCCAGCAGGGAGATGTCGCTGCCGGACAGATCGGAACCCAGGCCCAGCTGCGGGATGGGATTGCCGGTCAGGTTCAGGGAGATGAAGATGGCCGGCACCAGGTAGGCAGCGATCAACACGATGTACTGGGCCACCTGGGTGTAGGTGATGCCCTTCATGCCGCCGAACACGGCGTAGAGGAACACGATGGCCTGGCCGATGTAGATGCCGGTATCGCTGGAAACCCCCAGGAAGCGCGAGAAGGCCACGCCCACACCCGTCATCTGGCCGATGATGTAGGTGGTGGAAGCGGTCAGCAGGCAGACCACAGCCACAGTGGCTGCGCTCTTGGAGTAGAAGCGGTCAGCGATGAACTGGGGCACGGTGAACTTGCCGAACTTGCGCAGGTAGGGTGCCAGCAGCATGGCCAGCAGCACGTAACCCCCGGTCCAGCCCATGAGGAACAGGCCGCCGCCGTACCCCATGTTGGCGATCAGACCGGCCATGGAGATGAAGGAAGCGGCAGACATCCAGTCCGCCGCCGTGGCCATGCCGTTGGTGACGGGGTGCACGCTGCCGCCGGCAGCATAGAACTCGCTGGTGGAACCGGCGCGAGCCCAGATGGCGATACCGATGTACAGCGCGAAGCTGGCACCGACCACCAGGTAGGTAGTAGTTTGCAGATCCATGGTCGGTCCTCTCAGTCTTCGTGTACGTCGAACTTTTCATCGATGTCACCCATCTTCTTGGCATAGAAGAAGATGAGCGCGATGAAGATGTAGATCGACCCCTGGTGGGCAAACCAGAAGCCCAGGGGATAACCCCCGAGATGGATGCTGTTCAGGGCATCGGCAAACAGGATGCCGGCGCCGAACGAGACCAGGAACCAGACGATCAGGATCTTGGTGAGCAACCCGAGGGTTGCCGACCAGTAGCCAGCGCTTTTGTCGTCCATTTGTACTCCTCCATTATTAGATATGTGGGTGCTACGCCCGGAAACACCTTGGGTAATCTCCGGTGACCCATTATCGAAGCCCGGAACTTACAGCCTGCTTACAGATATAAAATTCATATAAACGATTTTTATATGGTAAACATTCAAAAAATTTATCAAGCAAAACAACGACCAAAGCGCAATAAAATACCGGCATACCAGGACGGGAAACGCCCTGAGGAACGGTACCGGCAAGCCCCATCACCCTGAGGAACAGGTTCATGAACCGCGACGTGCAAATGATCATCGACCATGAGCTGGAGACCCTGAAGCAGCTCCCTCCCCTGGCGGGGCTGCCCGAGTCCCTGCTCGCCCTGGTGCTCCAGGACAGCCGGCTGGTGTTCTATCCCCGGGGCGCTCACCTGGCCCATCCGGATCTGGGGAGCGACCTGTCCACCCTGTTCATCGTCAAGCAGGGCCGGATTGCCCTGCACATGTCCGACAGCCAGGAAAACGCCCACCTGGGGGCGCCGGAAGCCGAGCTCGGACCGGGCAGCCTGTTCGGCAGCGAATGGGCCCTGGGGCAACGGCCGCCGGCCTACATCTACCTGGCGGCTGACGACGCCTTCTGCTGGCAGCTGGGCCGCAAGGCCCAGGAAGCCCTGCAGCAGTCGCCCCAGCTCTGGCGCTGGCTGCTGGAAGAATCCTGGCGGGGCCTGGAACAGCTGCGCGAACGCCAGGCCCGGGACCGGGAAGCCCGCTATCTGGCCGAACAGGTCCTCTGTCTGCCCCTGGGCAGCCTGCTCCGGCGCGCCCCCCTGAGCGTGGCGCCCGAGCAATCCTGCGCTGCCGTCCAGGCCCTGATGGCCGAGGAGAAGACGGGTTCGGTGGTAGTCGTGGAACAGGGCCGGCCCGTGGGCATCATCACCGAGACCGACCTGGTACGCCGCTCCCTGGCCCTGGGCGGCGCCCAGGACCTGACGGCGGCCGGGATCATGAGCCCCCGGCCCGTCACCCTGAATGCCACCCACACCCTGGCGGAAGCCGCCCTGGAGATGACCTCCCGGGGCATCCGCCACGTGCCCGTGGTCGATGACGAAGGTTTGCTGCTAGGGGTGGTTTCGGAACGGGACATCTTCATGCGCCAGCGGGCCGGCTTCGGCACCCTGGCCGCCCCCATCGAACAGGCCGAATCGGTGGCCGCCCTGGCCCCCATCGTCGCCACCATCCGCGAATCCGGCCGGGGCATGTACCTGCAGGGCATGGGTGCGGTACAGCTCACCAACCTGATCTCCTCCCTCAACGACCGGGTGGCCGAGCGCATCCTGGCCCTGGTGGAAGCAGCCCACGAGCTGCCTGGCAGCTACTGCTGGCTGGCTTTCGGTTCCGAAGGACGGATGGAGCAGACCTTCTCCACGGACCAGGACAACGGCCTGATCTTCGTGCCCAGCAGTGCGGAACAGCAGGAAGCGGAGCGCCAGCAGTACCTGGCCTTCGCCGATCAGGTCAACCAGTCCCTGGACCAGGTGGGTTTTCCCCTCTGCAAGGGCAACATCATGGCCAGGAACCCCGAATGGTGCCTGACCCTGGAAGAATGGCAGCAGCGCTTCTCCCGCTGGGTCAGGAGCCCGACCCCGGAAGCCCTGCTCAATGCCTCCATCTTCTTCGACTTTCGCCCCCTGCACGGGGAGGCCAGCCTGGCCGAGGCCCTGCGCGACCACCTGTTCGGACTGAGCCAGGAAAACTCCATCTTCCTGCACATGATGGCCAAGAACGCCCTGACGGCCATCCCGCCCCTGGGCAAGTTCTCCCGCTTCAACACGGAAAAGGCCAAACAGAACACGGTGGACCTGAAGACCATGGGGGTGCGGCTGTTCGTGGACATCGCCCGCATCTACGCCCTGAGGCATGGCGTCAGGGCCACCAACACCATCCAGCGTCTGCGCCTGGGGGGTCAGAAACTCAAACGGAACGCGAAGCTCATCGAGGCCGACATCGCCGCCTTCGAGTTCATCCAGGCCATCCGCATGGGCGGTCAGCTGCTGGCCAAAACCGGCGAGGACCCGAACCGGATCGACCCCTACAGCCTGAACGAACTGGACCAGCGGGTGCTGCAGGAATCCTTCCGCCAGGCCCAGCTGCTGCAGGAGCGCCTGCGCCTGGACTACCGGGCCTGATCCCGGACGCCGCCCCCACGAGGAAACCAGGATGATCTTCAGCACCCGGCTGTTTCGCAGCACCGCCCCCCTGCCCCAGGGCCTCCAGGAAGCCATGCTCACCTGGCAGGCACTGCCCCGGCCCGACCCCCGGACCCTGCTGGGCAAGGTCTCCTTCGCCCTGGTGGATGTGGATGTCACTGGCACCAGCCTGCGCCACGATCAGGTCACCGGTTTTGCCGTGGCCATCATCGAAGGAGATAGTCTGGACATGGGCCAGCTGCATCACCTGCCCTTCGATCCGGCCGACCGGGAGGCCGCCATTGCCGCCACCGCCCAGTTGTTCCAGCGGATCGGCAAGCTGCCCCTGGTGACCTACAACAGCGCCTTCGTGGCCACCATGCTGAACGCCTTCCTGGAAAAACTGGGCGCCCCCAGCCTGGCCCAGGAATCGTGGCTGGACCTGCTCTGGCTGCTGCCCTCCCTGTACGGCGGCGAGCTGACCGAACAGGCGGGGCTCCTGGACTGGGTCAGGGCCCTGGAGCTGCCGGTCATCGGCCAGCACCACGCCCTGGCCGACGTCTATGCCATGGCCCAGCTGTTCCTGGTCGCCCTGGACCGGGCCGAAGCCCAGGGCATGCAGACCCTGGAAGACCTGCAGCGCTCCCAGTCCAGCCGCCGCTGGCTGCGGGGCTGAAGCGGGCGGGCCGGGTTATACTCCCGGCCCATTCGCCGCTCCCGCCAGAGGACATACCCATGCCAGCTCCCACCGACGCCCAGGTCATCGAAGCCACCCGCATCTGGCTCGAAAAAGCCGTGATCGGCCTCAACCTGTGCCCCTTCGCCAAGTCCGTCTATGTGAAGGACCAGGTTCGCTTCGTGGTGAGCCGGGCCCGCCACCTGGACGCCTTCCTGGAGGAGCTGGACGCGGAACTGGATTTTCTCGCCAGCGCCGATCCGGAAGCCGTGGATACCACCCTGCTGATCCACCCCACCCTGTTCCCCGACTTCCTCCATTTCAACGACATGGTGGGCATGGCCGAAGCCGCCGTGCCCGAACACGAGCTGGAAGGCATCCTCCAGGTGGCCAGCTTCCACCCGGACTTCCAGTTCGAGGACACGGACCCGGAGGACATGGGCAACTACACCAACCGGGCCCCCTACCCCACCCTGCACCTGATCCGGGAAAGCAGCCTGGAAAAAGCCGTGGCCGCCTATCCGGACCCGGAGGCCATCTACGAGCGCAACATCGAGACCGTGGAGAAACTGGGCCTGGAAGGCTGGAAGGCCCTGGGCATTCCCTACCCGGACCGGGAAGGCTGAGCCGCCCCTACCTCAGGGCCGCCCCAGGCGAGGCAGCACCGACTCCGGTAGCAGCGCCGCCGGGGCCGGCTGATCCCGGCCCACCAGGGCTTCCACCCACACCGGGGCGCCGCCCCAGGGCATGAAGATGCGCATGGAGAGGCGGGCCGCCTCGCCCTCCGGAGCCTCCAGGGGTTCGATGCGGGCCTCCACCCGGGGCCACCAGGCCTGGGCCGTCGGCGCCGCCAGGAAGGGCTGCCAGGCCGCCAGGGGCCAGTCCTGGGGCATAGTCCCCAGATCACGCCCGGCAACCCCGGGCAGGCCCCAGAGCCCCATCACTTCACACCAGCTGCGCTGCCAGTAATCCAGGTAACCGCTCCAATAGTCGGGAAACCACCACATGGAATTGCTCCTTGTCATCGAGAAGGGGGCAGCCTAACACGCTCCCCAGCCAACTGAACTGCCAGCCGGGTTAGCCCAGGCGCTCCAGCTCGGGCAGCAGCCGCTGCCAATCCAGAGGCTGGCTGGAATCCAGGAACAGGACCCGGGGCAGTTCTTCCGGAGCGAAGGCCTCGCGGGCTTCCAGCTGCCGCACCAGGACCTGGAGGTCAGCCTCCGAGGCATCCTGGCCGGCGGCGGCCCGCTGGCGCACCCGGGCTTCCAGCAGGGCCCGGGGCGCCTCGAACGCGAGGATGGCAAAGGGCAGCTCCAGGGCCGCCGCCAGTTCCCGGAAACGATCCCGCTGGGCCCGGGCCAGGCAGGTGGCATCCACCAGCACGGGAAAACCGGCGGCGCTCACCGTGCGGACCAGGGATTCCAGACGGGCATAGGTCTGCCCGGTCATGGCCGCCCCGTAGATACCCTGCCCCAGGGCGGAAGCGCTGCTGGCCTCCGGCGCCAGACCCGCCAGACGCTTGCGCTCCACGTCGGCACGCAGGCGTACCAAGCCCAGCAGTTCCAGGAGCCCCAGGCTCTGGCTGCTCTTGCCGGAGCCGGAAACCCCGCAGGTGATCAGCAGCCGGGGCGTCCCCGGCCGAGTGCAGGCCAGGGCCAGATCCAGGTAACGGCGGCATTCCTCCAGGGCCGCATCGGCGGCGCTGCCTGTGCACTGGCTGCTGCGGATGGCCGCCACCTTGGCGCGCACCATGGCCCGGTAGCAGAGGTAATAGGGCAGCAGGGCCAGGCCTTCGTAGTCGCCGCTCTGCTCCAGCCAGGCATTGAGGAAGCGCCAGCCGTAACCGGCCTGGCCGTGAACCTGGAGATCCATGACCAGAAAGGCCACGTCGGCCATCACGTCGGTCCAGCGCAGGGCGGGATTGAATTCCAGGGCATCGAAGAGGCGCGGCGCTCCGTCCAGGAGCACCATGTTGCCCAGGTGCATGTCCCCGTGGCATTCCCGCACCCGCCCCCGGGCCAGACGCTCGGCGCACAGGGGGGCGAGCCGGGCAAAACTCGCTTCGGCCCAGGCTTCCACCGCCGCCAGCTGCTGCAGCAGCGCTGGCGCCTGCAGCCGTTCCCGGATCTGGACAAAGTTCTGCCGCACCGGCCCATGGATCGCGGCCCCGTCGCCATAGCCCTGCCCCGGCCTGGCCTGGGGCGCGGCGGCGTGAAATGCCGCCACATGCCGGCCCAGGGTTTCGAACAGAGCCGGCTCCAGCTGCCCCTGGTCGAGCCGGGTGGATAACAGGGCGGCATCGGGAAAACGGCGCATCCGCACCGCGTATTCCAGCACCGGACCCGGACCGCCCAGCCGCGGCGCCGCCTCGCTCCCGGTGATGGGCTCCACCCCCAGGTACAGTTCCGGCGCCGTGCGCCGGTTGAGGCGCAGCTCTTCCTGGCAGGCCTGGTGCCGCAGTTCCAGGGTGGAGAAATCGAGAAAGCCCAGGTTCACCGGCTTCTTCAGCTTCCAGGCCGTTTCGCCGGCCAGCAGCACCCAGGAAACATGGGTTTCCAGGAGCTGCACCCCCGCCCCGCTGCCGGGCAGCAGGCCGGGCCGCATCAGGCTGGCGATCAAGGGGGGAACCGTCTTGTCCACTTCAGCCGCCTCCATCCGACGCTCCTTGTCATTCAGAACCCGGGCCCGCCAGGGGCAGGCTCACCTGAAACAGGGCGCCGCCCCGACTGCCAGGCAGACAGCGGATATGGCCTCCGTGAGCCTCCACCACCGCCCTGGCCACCGCCAGCCCCAGACCGCTGCCGCCGCTAGCACGGCTGCGGGAATCCTCGCCCCGGTAGAAGGCATCAAAGAGCTTGGGGAGCAGGGATGCAGGAACCCCTGGCCCGTCGTCCTCGATCTCGAAAACAAAGCTTCCTTCCGCCGGCTTGCTGCGCAAGGTGATCTCCCCGGGCTGGGCATAGCGCCGCGTGTTGTCGAGCAGGGCCAGCAGCACCTGGCGCAGCCGGGTCACGTCGCAGCACACCGGCACGGCTTCCAGTTGCAGATGCAGACGGAAACCTGCCGCCCTCAGCTCGGGCTCCAGCAGGCTGGCAGCGCGCCGCATCTCCCCGGCCAGATCACAAGCCTCCAGCTGCAGGCTCAGGTGACCACTATCCGCCAGGCTCAGCACCCGCAGGTCCTCGATCAGCCGCGACAGCCCCTCCACCTGGGTGAGCAGGCTGTGGAACTGCACCGGGTCCGGGGCGAAGACGCCCTCCGCCAGCCCCTGCAGGCGGCCGCGCAGGATGGTCACCGGGGTCCGCAGTTCGTGGGCGATGGCGGCATTCCAGGTGGAAAAGTCGCTGCTCATGCGCTGCAGGCGCTCGGCCATGGTGTTGAAATCATGCACCAGGTCGGCGGTCTCCCCCAGGGAGCCGGATTCCGCCACCGCCCGGACATCCAGATCCCCATGGGCCAGGCGGCGCACGCTGTCGGCCACCGAATTGAGCGGCTGCAGGATGCGCCGGGCCAGGCTGGAAGCGGTATACACAGCCCCCAGCAGCCCCACCAAGGTGACGCCGATCATCCAGCCCCACTCGGGGCCGGTCGGGGGCCAGGCATCAGGGCTGGAGGACACCATGGCCGGATTCACCTCCATGGCCACGGCATAGAAAATGTAGAAGCTGATGTGGATGAACAGGGTCACTCCCAGGGCAACCGCCGACATGGAGATGACCAGCTGCCGGCTGAGACTGCCGGAAAACATCAGCAGCCTCCTTCCAGGCAGTAACCGACCCCGCGCACGCTGACCGGCAGACCCTGGACACCGGCCTCCTCCAGCTTGCGCCGCAGCTTGCTCAGGTGGCTGTCCACGGTCCGCTCCAGGGCCTCGCTCTCGGGCAGGCAGGCCTGCAGCAGCTCCCCCCGGGAAGACACCCGGCGCGGCATTCGGGCCAGATGGGCAAGCAGCCGGAATTCGGTCAGGGTGAGGGCCAGGAGCCGGGGGCCGCTGCCCGTGTCCACACTGACCCGGAAAGCCTCCAGGTCGATCTCCAGGGGGCCCACCCGCAGCATCCCCCCCTGATCGGCGCCCCCCTGGGCCCGGGTGCGGCGCAGCACCGCCCGGACCCGAGCCGCCACCTCGGCCGGGTTGAACGGCTTTACCACATAGTCATCGGCCCCCATGCGCAGGGCCGAGAGCTTGTCCACATCCTGGTCGTGGGCGGTGATCATGATGATGGGCGTGCTGCCGCGGCGGCGCACCTCGGCCAGCACCTGCCAGCCATCCAGCACCGGCATGCGCACATCCAGGAGCAGCAGGTCCGGTTTGAGCTGTGCCTGCAGCTCCAGGGCCTGCCGGCCATTGAGCGCATGGGCCGAACGCAAGCC
Source organism: Azovibrio restrictus DSM 23866 (assembly GCF_000429665.1). Lineage (GTDB taxonomy): Bacteria > Pseudomonadota > Gammaproteobacteria > Burkholderiales > Rhodocyclaceae > Azovibrio > Azovibrio restrictus. The sequence continues at coordinate 100,654 of NZ_AUCH01000014.1, read as the reverse complement.
CTCCCGGGCCAGGTAGGCCCCCAGGATGTCGGCGATCTCCGGCTCATCCTCGGCAATCAGTACCAGAGCCTCGGCAGAACTCATGCCCCGCCCTGCCGTCCTGCCATCCAGGCTCCCACCCGGAATTCCCGGCCCATCTCCATCATTTCTCCACAAACTCACCACGGGTCTTCAATTATCGCCGCCTACACTGGCCCGGTCATCAGTCCGTCCCGCCCCGAGACCGGGGGCCGCCATCCATACAAGACAAAATGAAGACTAGCTTACCCCAAGCACGCCCCATTCCCATCGCCCTCCTCATCCTGAGCCTGGGCCTGGGCCTGAGCGCCTGTTCCCCCGAGGCGGCTCCGGAAAACCTGCCCCCGCCCACCGTCTCCACCCTCACCCTGGAAACCCGGGCGGTCACCCTGGAAGAGGAACTGCCCGGCCGGGTCAGCGCCCTGCGCACTGCGGAAATCCGGCCCCAGGTGGGAGGCATCGTGGTCCGCCGCCTCTTTGAGCAGGGTACCGAAGTCCAGGCCGGGCAAGCCCTGTTCCAGATCAATCCGGCCCCGTTCAAGGCCGAAGCGGATAGCGCCGCATCGGCCTTGAAACGGGCGGAAGCCGCCGCAGCCCGGGCCAAACTGCAGGTGGACCGTCTGAAGCCCCTGGTGGATGCGGACGCAGTAAGCCAGCAGCTCTACGATGACGCCCTTTCCCAGTACAACCAGAGCGCCGCCGATGTGGCCCAGGCCAGAGCGACCCTGGCCCGGCGCCAGCTGGACCTGGATTTTGCCACCGTGCGGGCACCGGTTTCCGGACGCATCGGCGAGGAATTGGTCACCGAAGGAGCGCTGGTAGCCCAGACCGATCCCACGCCCATGGCCCGCATCCAGCAGATCGACCAGGTCTATGTGGATGTGCGCCAGCCGGCCTCCATGCTCGAAGCCATCCGCCAGTCGGCAGGTGAGTCCGCTCCTGCCGATGCAAAAGCTGGCCAGGTGCAGATCCTCGACAGCCAGGGCCGGCCCTACCCGGTCCAGGGCCATATCCTGTTTTCCGGCATCAACGTGGATGCCGGCACCGGCGACGTGGTGATCCGCATCCGGGTGGACAATCCCCAGCGGACCCTGCTGCCCGGCATGTTCGTGCGCGCCCGGGTTCCCCAGGGCGGTGAAATCCAGGGCCTGCTGGTCCCCCAGCAAGCCGTGCAGCGCAGTGCCAGCGGCCAGCCCCTGCTGTGGGTGGTGGGCCCCGGAGGGAAGGCGGAACAACGCAGCGTCACCCTGGGCAAGCTGGTGCAGCGCCAGTATCTGGTCAGCAGCGGCGTCACGGCCGGAGAGCAGGTGGTGGTGGAAGGCCAGGACCGGCTTCAGCCCGGCGCCACCGTGACGCCTCAGCCCTGGTCCCTGGGGCCGGATGGCCGGGTGGTGCAGCCATGAAACTGCCAGCCTTTTTCGTGCGGCGTCCCATCTTTGCCTGGGTCATCGCCCTGTTCATCGTCCTCCTGGGGCTAATCGCCATTCCCCAGCTGCCCATCGCCCGCTACCCAACGGTGGCGCCGCCCATGGTATCGGTCTATGCCGTGTACCCGGGAGCCTCGCCCCAGACCATGAACGATGCGGTTGTGGAGCTCATCGAGCGGGAACTGTCCAGCGTCAAGAACCTGCTTTACTTCGAATCTGCCACCGATACCTCCGGCGCAGCCCAGATCACGGCCACCTTCAAGCCCGGTACCAACCCCGAGCTGGCCCAGGTGGACATGCAGAACCGGATCACGGCCGTGGAGCCGCGCCTGCCTGCCGTGGTCCGGCAAAACGGCCTGCGGTTCGAATCGGCAGCCTCTTCCTTCCTGATGTTCATCAGTCTCAAGTCCGAAGACGGCGGCCACGACGAGATCACGCTCAATGACTACATGGCCCGGCACGTGGTCGATGAGCTGCGGCGGGTGGAAGGAGTGGGCCGGGTGCAGCTGTTCGGCTCCGAAGCCGCCATGCGCATCTGGGTGGACCCGGCCAAGCTGATCGCCTACCAGCTTTCCATGAGCGACCTGAGCGACGCCGTGCAGCGCCAGAATGCCCAGATCGCCCCGGGGCGGGTGGGCGGAGCCCCCACTATCGCAGGACAGCGCGTCACTTTCCCGGTCACCGTGGATGGCCAACTCACCAATCCCGAGCAGTTTGCCGCCATCGTCCTGCGCGCCAATCCCGATGGCTCCAAGGTCGTCCTGGGCGATGTGGCCCGGGTCGTCCTGGGGGCCCAGAGCTACGGGGAATCAAACCGGGAAAACGGCCAGGTGGCTGCCGCTCTGGGGGTGCAGATGTCTCCCGGAGCCAACGCGGTGCGGACCTCCGCCGCAGTACGGGCACGGCTGGCCGAACTGAGCAAAAGCCTGCCGCCGGGAATGCGCTATTCCATCCCCTTCGACACCGCCCCCTTCGTGCAGATTTCCATCGAGAAGGTGGCCCAGACCCTGGTGGAAGCCATGGTCCTGGTGTTCCTGGTGATGTACCTGTTCCTGCAGAACGTGCGCTACACCTTCATTCCCGCCATCGTGGCGCCCATCGCCCTGCTCGGCACCTTCACGGTGATGCTGGCGACCGGGTTCTCCATCAACGTGCTGACCATGTTCGGCATGGTGCTGGCCATCGGCATCATCGTGGACGACGCCATCGTGGTGGTGGAAAACGTGGAACGCTTGATGGTCACGGAAGGATTGTCTCCCAGGGAGGCAACCCTGAAGGCCATGGAGGAAATCTCCGGCGCCGTGGTCGGCATCACCCTGGTGCTCATCGCCGTGTTCATTCCCATGGCTCTGGCAGGGGGCTCTGTGGGCGTCATCTACCGCCAGTTCACCCTGTCCATGGCGGTATCCATCCTCTTTTCCGCCTTTCTCGCCCTGACCCTGACGCCAGCCCTGTGCGCCACCCTGCTCCAGCCGGTGGACCCGTCCCATCACGAAAAACGGGGGTTCTTCGGCTGGTTCAACCGCAACTTTGAGCGCCTGACCGGCCGCTATGAAAGCCGGGTGATGGCGCTGGTGCGGCGCGGTGGCCGGGCCATGGCGGTATTCGCCTGCCTCGTGGGGACGCTGATCCTGGCCTTCTGGTACCTGCCTTCGGACTTCCTGCCCGCGGAAGACCAGGGATATTTCATCACCTCCATCCAGCTGCCTTCCGATGCCACCACCGAGCGAACCCTGGATGTGGTCAAGCGTTTCGAGGCGCACGCCGTTGGCCGCCCCGGCATCGAGGCCGTGCAGACAGTGATGGGCTGGGGCTTTTCCGGCTCCGGCCCCAACGCCGCCATCATTTTCACCACCTTGAAGGACTGGAAGGAGCGCCAGGGCGCCAGCGCCGGCGCCGAGGTGGCGGCGGCCCAGGAAGCGATGACCAGTACCCGGGAAGGCATGGTGATCACCCTGATGCCGCCGGCCATCGAAGAGCTGGGCACCTCTTCCGGCTTTTCCATGCGCCTGCAGGACCGGGCCAACCAGGGCTACGCCGCCCTCATGGCTGCCCAGCAGAAGCTGCTGGCCATGGCTGCGGCAAGCCAGCTGGTGACCGATGTCTATCCCGAGGGCCTGCCGCCGGGCACCAGCGTCAAGCTCAACGTCGACCGGCAAAAGGCCGAGGCCCTGGGGGTCTCCTTCGCCAGCATCAGCGACACCCTGTCTACGGCCATGGGCTCCCTCTATGTCAATGACTTCCCCAACGAGGGGCGGATGCAGCAGGTGATCATCCAGGCCGAGGCCGGCGCCCGCATGCAGGTGGAAGACATCCTGCGCCTCTACGTGCGCAACAACGCCGGCGGCATGGTGTCCCTCGGGGAAATGGTGACCCCCGAATGGAGCGATATTCCCCTGCAGATGATCCGCTACCAGGGTTACCCGTCGGTGCGCATCGCCGGCAGTGCCGCTCCCGGCGCCTCCAGCGGCGCAGCCATGGCCGAGATGGAGCGCCTGGCCGCCAGACTGCCCCCCGGCTTCGCCGTGGAGTGGACCGGCCAGTCCCTGCAGGAACGCCAGTCGGCGGCCCAGGCTCCCTTGCTGATGGCTCTCTCCATCCTGGTGGTGTTCCTCGTCCTGGCGGCCCTGTACGAGAGCTGGAGCATTCCCCTGGCGGTGCTGCTGGTGGTGCCCCTGGGGCTGATCGGCGCGATCCTGGCCGTGTATCTGCGCGGCATGCCCAATGATGTCTTCTTCAAGGTGGGCCTGATCACGGTGATCGGCCTCTCGGCCAAGAACGCCATCCTCATCATCGAGTTCGCCAAGCAGCTGCACGAACGAGGCATGGACCTGATGGAGGCGGCCGCCGCCGCTGCCCGGCTACGCCTGCGCCCCATCCTCATGACCTCCCTGGCCTTCGCCCTGGGCGTGCTGCCCCTGATGCTGGCCAGCGGCGCCAGCGCCGAAACCCAGCAGGCCATCGGCACCGGGGTGTTCGGCGGCATGGTGGCCGCCACGGTGCTGGCCATATTTTTTGTCCCCATATTCTTCGTTTTCGTTCTCGGCCTGTGGGAACGCCTGAGCCTGCCTCCCGCCCTCAGACGCCTGCTGCAGCGCGGGAACCAGGAGTGAACATGCGCCCCCCATGCACCCGCCGGGCAGCTGCCGCCGGCCTTTTGCTCTCCCAGCTTCTCTGGGGCTGCTCCCTGATCCCGGAACTGCCGCAGCCCCAGGCCGGACTGCCTGCCCAGTACCGGCCTGCCCTGCCTGGCGCCGGGACCCCCATCGACAGCAGTTCCTCGGCGGCGGCCCTGGGCTGGCGCCAGATGTTCCCCGATCCCCGCCTGCAGCAGCTCATCACCCTGGCCCTGGAACACAACCACGACCTGCGCCTGGCCCTGCTCCAGGTGGCCCAGCTCCAGGCCCAGTACGACATGGCGGGCAGCGCCCGGCTGCCTTCCCTGGAAGCAGGTCTGGGCGCCAGCCGCCAGCGCAGTTCCGCCGACGCCGAGACGAAGACAGGCATCAGCGATTCCCGCAGCGCCGCCCTGGGCATCACGGCCTTCGAAGTGGATCTGTTCGGTCGCGTCGGAGCCCTTTCGGAAGCTGCCTTCGCCCGCTACCTGGCCAGTGAGCACGGCCTGCGGGCGGCCCGTATCAGCCTGATCGGGGCGGTGGCCGAGGCCTATTTCGCCGAACGCCTGGCGGAGGAACAACTGCGTCTGACCGAACTGACCCTGGAAGACTGGCGCCAGTCCCTGGAACTGGCGCGCAAGCTGAAACTGGCCCAGCAGAACAGCGGCCTGGACGTGGCCCAGGCGGAAGGCCAGGTCGCTACCGCCGAAGCCGACCTGGAAAGCCGGCGCCGCGCCCTGGCCCAGGCCCGCCATGGCCTGGCCCTGCTGACAGGCACGCCCCAGCCCCCGGAACTGCCGCCCCCCCTGGCGCTGGATGCCCACCCGGTAATCACCCAACTGCCAGCCGGACTGCCCTCGGCCTTGCTGCTGCAACGTCCCGACCTGCTGCAGGCAGAACAATCCCTACGGGCGGCCAACGCGGATATCGGGGCTGCCCGGGCCGCCTTCTTCCCGCGCCTGCTGCTGACCCTCTCCGTAGGCGCCATCAGCCCCTCCTTCGGCTCGCTCTTCCAGGGCGATCACAGGACCTGGGCCTTCACGCCCCAGATCACCCAGCCCATCTTCACCGCCGGTCGCCTGCGGGCCGAACTGCGCCTGGCCGAACTGCGCCGCACCGCCGCCGTGGTCGAATACGAACGGGCCATCCAGGGAGCCTTCCGGGAGGTGCAGGACGGTCTGGCCGGTAGCGCCACCTTCGGCCGCCAGATCGAGGCGCAGGAAAAGACCGTGGCCAGTGCCGAGCGGCGCCGGGAGCTTTCCACCCTGCGTTACCGGGCCGGGCTGGACAGCCGCCTGGAACTGCTGGACGCCCAGCGCCAGGCCTACGGGGCCAGACTCGCCCTGCTGGAACTGCGGCGGGAGGAAATCCGCAATGCCATCGGGCTCTACAAGGCCCTGGGCGGCGGAGGGGAACAGGGTTGAGGCCGGGACAGGCCTACTTGCTGCCTTCGATGTAGTAATCGATGCGGCCCCGGGGAGCCAGGTATTCGACGGCATCCACGGGCAGGCGGGCGGGGCTGACGGCGGATTCCACCTTCAGGTCCGTGTCGCGCAGGTCCACCAGGATCGCCTCGTTCCGGGGCACGTCCGGGTCGTAGAGCATCACCAGAGGATGCAGCAGGTCGCCGGCATTGCTCTCCACCACCAGGCCCAGGGCGCCGTTGTCCAGCTGCACGAAACTGCCGGGAGGGAACACTCCCAGGGTCTTGACGAACTGCTGCAGCAGCTCCGGGTCGTAGCGCCCGCCCTCCTGGCGGAACATCTGCCCCAGGGCCTCGGCAGGCGTCCTGGCCTGCTTCAGGTCGAAGGGATTGCAGAGGTTGTCGTAACGGTTGGCGATGGCGACGATGCGGGCCAGGCGGGGAATCTTCTCCCCGGCCAGGCGGTTGGGAAAGCCGGCCCCGTCCCATTGCTCATGGTGGCAGGCGATGATGTTGCGGGCCGGGGTGAGCAGGTTCTTCATGCCCGCCACGGCCTTGATGCCGTAGCCCACGTGGGCCCGGTAGAACTCTTCCTCGGGCGGGGTGCGGCTGGCGGCCCGGAGGATGCGGGGCGGGATTTCCGCCTTGCCCGCATCGTGGAACAGGGCCCCCTGGCCCAGGCTCTTGAGCTCCTCGGCGGAAAGCTTGAGGCGCTGCCCCAGGAGCAGGGAGAGCACCATCACGTTCAGGGCGTGGAAGGCCAGGCCGTGGTCCTTGCCCTTCATGTTCACCAGATGAATGGCGACACTCTCGGCCCCGAGCAGGCCATCCACCAGGCGCGACACCATGGCCTGGGCCTTGTGGTGGGCCTCCTGGGGACGGGCGGCGATTTCCTTGAACACTTCGGAGGCGGACGCCGCCTCCTGCTCGAACTCCCGCTCCCGCCGGGCGAGCCGGTCCCGCTGGGCCTGGACCCGGGCGATGCGCTGGCGCTTCTCGTCCAGCATGCCCGCCAGGGCCATGCCGCCGAAGTCCAGCTCCCCCTCGTCGGTGCTGGGCTGCGGCAGGGGTTCGGCGCTGCTGCGGGCCGGGTCCCACTCCACCTGGCGGATGCCCATTTCCCGCAGGGCATGGATCTGCTTGTCGCTGACGATGCGGAACTGGTTGAGCAGGAAGGGATGGTTGAGCCAGCCCAGCTCCGCCAGGCAGATGAAGACCCCGGGCTGCAGGCGATCCACATCAACGGCGGGCATGGGCGCGCTCCATCCTGGGGTCAGGCAGCCGAGAGGCCCCGCTCCAGGTCAGCCTTGATGTCCTCCACCGCCTCCAGGCCCACGGCAATACGCAGCAGGCCTTCGGAAATGCCCGCATCCGCCCGGGCTTCCGGACTGATGCGGCCGTGGGTGGTGGTGGCCGGATGGGTGATGGTGGTCTTGGTGTCACCCAGGTTGGCGGTGATCGACAGGAGCCGGCAGGAATCCACCACCCGCCAGGCTTCAGCCCGGCTGCCCTGGACTTCGAAGCTGACGATGGCCCCGCCCAGGCGCTGCTGGCGCATGGCCAGGTCATGCTGGGGATGGGAGGCGAGCCCCGGGTAGAACACCCGGCTCACCCGGGGATGGGCTTCCAGCCAGGTGGCCAGGGCCAGGGCGTTGGCGGACTGGGCCTCGATGCGCAGCTTCAGGGTTTCCAGGCCCTTCAAGAGTACCCAGGCATTGAAGGCCGACAGGGTGGGGCCCGCCGTGCGCAGGTACTTGAACACTTCCTCGGTGTATTTCTTCGGGCCGCACACAGCGCCCCCCAGGACCCGGCCCTGACCATCCAGGTACTTGGTGGCCGAATGCACCACCAGGTCCGCCCCCAGCTCCAGGGGCCGCTGCAGGATGGGGGTGCAGAAGCAGTTGTCCACCGCCACCAGGATGTCGCGCCGGTGGGCGATCTCCGCCAGGGCGCGGATGTCTGCCACCTGGGTGAGGGGATTGGAGGGGGTCTCCAGGAAAAAGAGCCGGGTCTCGGGACGGATGGCCGCTTCCCAGGCCGACGGATCGGTCTGGGGCACGGTGGTGCAGCTGATGCCGCAGCGGGACAGGATGTTGCCGAACAGCTGCAGGGTGGCGCCGAACAGACCGTTGGAGGCGACGATGTGGTCACCGGCTTTCAGATGGGCCAGGCACAGGGCCATGATGGCCGACATGCCGCTCGCCGTGGCGACGCAGTCCTCGGCCCCTTCCAGGGCCGCCAGGCGCTGCTGGAACATGCTCACCGTGGGGTTGGAGAAGCGGGCGTAGACATTGCCGGCCTCCGCCCCGGAAAAGCGGGCGGCCGCCTGGGCGGCGTTCTCGAAGACGAAACTGGAGGTCAGGTACAGGGCTTCGGCGTGCTCGCCGAACTGGCTGCGCTCCTGGCCGGCGCGCACGGCCAGGGTTTCCAGCTGGTACTCAGTGTCCATCAGTCCTGCCCCTCGTCGGGGGCCAGGCCCAGCACCATCTGACGGGAACCGGTGCCGTCCTCGTCACTGGACTTGGCCTTGCCGTTGCGCTTGTTTTCCACGTGGTTCAGGTACTCGGGGGTCACGTCGCCGGTGATGTAGCAGCCGTTGAAGCAGGAGGTGTCGAACACCTTCAGGTCCGGGTTCAGGGCGGTGATGGAGGCCTCCAGGGCTTCCAGGTCCTGGTACACCAGAGCGTCGGCACCGATCTCCCGGGCGATTTCCTCGCCGGTGCGGTCGGTGGCGATCAGCTCCGCCCGGGTCGGCATGTCGATGCCGTACACGTTCGGGTAGCGCACCGGGGGCGCGGCGGAGGCGAAATACACCTTCAGGGCCCCGGCAGCCCGGGCCATTTCCACGATTTCCCGGCTGGTGGTGCCGCGCACGATGGAGTCATCCACCAGCAGCACCCGTTTGCCCTTGAATTCCTGGCCCACGGTATTGAGCTTCTGGCGCACGGACTTCTTGCGCATGGCCTGGCCGGGCATGATGAAGGTGCGGCCCACGTAGCGGTTCTTGACGAAGCCTTCCCGATAGGGAATGCCCAGCTTCTGGGCCAGCTGCATGGCGGAGGGGCGGCTGGAATCGGGGATGGGGATGACCACGTCGATCTCCTCCACCGGGATGAACTTCTTCACCTTCTCGGCCAGGAATTCCCCCATGGACAGCCGGGTTTCATAGACGGACACCCCGTCCATCATGGAATCGGGCCGGGCCAGGTAGACGTATTCGAAGATGCAGGGCGCCAGCATGGGCTTTTCGGCGCACTGGCGGGCGCTGAACTTCAGGTTCAGGTCGATGAACACGGCTTCGCCGGGGGCCACGTCGCGCATCACCTGGAACCCCAGGGTATCCAGGGTCACGGATTCGGAAGCCACCAGGTACTCGGTGCCGGCCATGGTTTCGTTGGTGCCCACCACCAGGGGACGAATGCCGTAGGGGTCCCGGAAGGCCAGGAGGCCATAGCCGGCAATCATGGCGACCACCGCGTAGGCGCCCTTGCAGCGCCGGTGCACCCCGGCCACGGCGGCAAAGATGGTGTCCAGGTCCAGCCGGGGACCCTTGGCATGGGCCTGAAGCTCATGGGCCAGCACGTTCAGGAGCACCTCCGAATCGGAATTGGTGTTCACATGACGCAGGTCCTGCTCGAACATCACCCGTTTCAATTCCTCGGAATTGGTCAGGTTGCCGTTGTGGGCCAGGGTGATGCCGAAGGGCGAATTGACGTAGAAGGGCTGGGCCTCGGCGAAGTTCCAGGCGGAACCAGCGGTCGGATAACGGCAGTGGCCGATACCCCAGTTGCCCGGCAGGGCCCGCATGTTGCGGGTGCGGAACACGTCCCGGACCAGGCCCGGGCCCTTGTGCAGGTGGAAGGTATGCCCTTCCGCCGTGGCGATCCCTGCTGCATCCTGCCCCCGGTGCTGCAGCACCATCAGGCCGTCATAGAGCAGCTGGTTGACCGGAGTGGTTGCGACTACACCCAAAATACCGCACATAGCAATTTCCTAACTATCTGAATTTAATTCGTTTCGCCACATCTTCGGGCAGCCACGGCCGGGCTGCCAGTACGGCGGTTTCCAGGGGCGGGGACAGCTGGGCCTGCAACCACCAGTTTTGTTTCGGCGCCGCGGTCATGCCGCCCACGGCCACCAGGATGAGTACGATCAGCAGGCCCCGGAGCAGGCCGAAGAACAGCCCCAGGAGCCGGTCGGACAAACCCAGCCCCAGGGCCCGAATCATGCTGCTGGCTGCCAGCCGTCCCAGGGACATGAGCACCAGGACGCCGATGAATACGGCCGCCCAGCCCGCCAGGGTGCGGATGGCCGGGTCGCTGATACCGGTAAACAGGGATTGCCCCAGCTGGGGCCCGAACTCCCGGGCGGCAAAGAAGGCCAGAATCCAGGCGGCCAGGGCGATCAGTTCGCCCACCACACCACGCCAGAGGCCCAGCAGCAGGGAGGCACCGACGATGGCGATGACCCCGTAATCGAAGAAGGTCATTATTTGGCAGCGACAACCCCGGAAACCCCGATGCGCTTCATTTTCTCGAGGGCCTTGTCAGCCGCCTCGCGGCTGGGGAAGGGGCCGGCACGGACACGGGTTTTCTTGCCCTGGGGCGAATCCAGGGGTTCGGTATAGACCTTGATCCCCAGCTCCCCGAGCTTGGTCTTGATGTTCTGCACATTGGCCTCATTGGCAAAGGCCCCGATCAGCACCACATGGGGCCCCTTGCCGGCCGGCTCGGCCGCAGCCGGCTCGTTGCCCGCCAGGATGGCCGCCGCCCGTTTGGCCTCGTCGTTGTCCACCTTGGCCGGCTTGGGCTCCGGCTTGCTTTCCGGTTTGCTGGCAGGCTTCGCCTCCGGCTTCACCGGGGGTTTGGCTTCAGGCTTGGATTCGGGTTTGCTCTCCGGCTTTGCCGCCGGTTTGGGCGGCTCGGCCCGGGCCGGCACGGTCTCGATCACCTGGGCCACGGGCCTGGCCGGGGGGGCGGGCTGAGGGTCGGCCTGGGGCGCAGTCACGGGGACAGGCACCGGCGGCGGCACCACGGCGGGCAGAGCCGCGGCCGGTGCCGACTGGGGCGCCGGAACTTCCTGGGGCACGGGCACAGCCGCCAGACTGGGCTGGAAGGGCTTGCCATCCTGGCCTGGGATGCGGATTTCCACCTCCTGGGCCGGGGGCTTGGGCTCCTGGTCCATGACCATGGGCAGCACCAGGGCGGCCAGGGCGGCAAAGGCCACGGCCCCCACCAGGCGGCGGCGGGCCTTTTTCTTGATTTGCAGCTGGACGTCGTCAGCGTCGATCATGCTTGGGGTTTTCCTTGGCCTCCGGGGCCCTCGTCCCGCGTCACTCATCCCCTGCCCAGGGCCCGCAGGGCGCCGGCCACCGTGTAGAAGGATCCGAAGGCGAGGATTCTATCATTTTCACCCGCCAGTTCCTGCGCCGCAGCAAGGGCCGCGGCCGGGTCCGGGTGGCAGCTCCAGGACACGCCGGGATCCGCCTCCGCCACTTGGGCCGCCAGGGCCTCGGCCTTGAGCCCCCGGGGGCCTTCCAGGTCGGCCAGGAACCAGTGGCTGATCCGGCCCCGCAGGGCGGCCATGCTGCCGGCCACATCCTTGTCCGCCAGCATGCCCAGCACCGCGTAGGTCTTGTCGAAAAAGCCCATGCCCCCCAGGTTTTCGGCCAGCACCCCCAGGGCCTGGGGGTTGTGCCCCACGTCCAGGACGATGGCCGGGCGCCCCGGCAGGACCTGGAAGCGGCCGGGAATGTCCGTATGGATCAGCCCCTCCCGGATCGCCTGCATGGAGACCGGCAGCTGGCTCGCCAGAGCATCCAGGGCAGCAATCACCAGGGCCGCATTCTTCAGCTGCACCCCGCCCCGCAGACCCGGGTAGGCCAGGCTGCGGCGCTGCATGCTGCCATCGGCCCGGCGCCCCCAGTAGCGCCACTGGAGCCGGTTCTCGTCATCCTTCTGGAAACCGAAATCCCGGCCGATCAGTTGCAGCGGGCTCCCCAGCCGGGCCGCATGGGCCACCAGGCTGGCGGGGGGATCGGCGTCGCCGCACAGGGCCGGCCGGCCGGCCCGGAAAATGCCGGCCTTCTCGAAGCCTATGGATTCCCGGTCCGGCCCCAGCCAGTCCTGGTGATCCAGGTCCACGGTGGTCACCAGGGCCAGGTCGGGATCATAGAGATTGACGGCGTCCAGGCGTCCGCCCAAGCCCACTTCCAGCACCAGCACCTCGCAGCCGGCCGCGGCAAAGAGCTGCCAGGCCGCCAGGGTGCCGAACTCGAAATAGGTGAGGAACACGCCCGCCGCCTGACGGGCCGCCTCCACCTGGGCAAAGGCGGCGCACAGGGCGGCATCGTCGGCCGGTACGCCCTGGAGGCGCACCCGTTCGTTGTAGTGGAGCAGATGGGGAGAGGTGTAACAGCCCACCCGGTAGCCGGCCCGGTGCAGGATGGATTCCAGGTAGGCCACCGTGGAACCCTTGCCATTGGTGCCGGCCACGGTGATCACCGGGCAGAAGGGGGCCTGCCCCAGGGCCTGGCTCACCTGACGGACCCGCTCCAGACCCAGTTCGATGCCGGCCTGGCCTCGGGGATGCAGGCTTTCCAGATGTTGCAGCCAGCCCGCCAGGTCGGCGGGTTGGCCGGGGCTTGCCTGAGTCATGCGGCGGCGGGAAGTTTCTGCAGCAGGGCCAGCAGCTGGGCCACCCGGTCGCGCATCTCGCGGCGATCCACGATCATGTCCACAGCCCCCTTTTCCAGCAGGAACTCGGAACGCTGGAAGCCTTCCGGCAGTTTTTCCCGCACGGTCTGCTCGATCACCCGGGGACCAGCAAAGCCGATCAGGGCGCCGGGCTCGGCGATCACCACGTCACCGACGAAGGCGAAGGAGGCGGAAACCCCGCCCATGGTGGGGTCGGTGAGGATGGAAAGGAAGGGCAGCCCGGCTTCGGAAAGCTTGCTCAGGGCCGCCGTGGTCTTGGCCATCTGCATCAGGGAGAACAGGCCTTCCTGCATGCGGGCGCCGCCGGAGGCGGTGATGCAGATGAAGGGGATGTTCTGCTCCAGGGCCACCCGGACCCCGCGCACGAACCGCTCACCCAGGACCGAGCCCATGGACCCGCCCATGAAGTCGAACTCGAAGCAGGCCACCACAACGGGCAGGGTCTTTATGCTGCCCTGCATGACCACCATGGAGTCGCTTTCGCCGGAACTTTCGCTGGCATCCTTGAGGCGGGCCGGATAGGTCTTGCTGTCCTTGAACTTGAGGCTGTCGGTGGGCAGCACCTCGGCGCCGATTTCCTGACGGCCTTCCGGGTCCAGCAGGATGTCCAGCCGCTGGCGGGCCTTGAGACGATGATGGTGGCCGCACTTGGGGCAGACCTGCAGATTGCTTTCCAGGTCGGTGGCATAGAGCACCGCCTCGCAGGCCGGGCACTTGCTCCACAACCCTTCGGGCAGGTTGCTGCGCCGCTGGGCACCCTGTTCGCGCTTGATCTTGGGGGGCAGAAGCTTGTTCAGCCAGCTCATGTGGGACTCCCTACGCTATCCACACCCCGGCGCAGTTCGCGCACCAGGGCTTCCACCCGGGCCAGCTCCTCGCCGGCCGGGGATTTTTCCAGTTCTTCGATGATGCGGCTGCCCACCACCACGGCATCTGCCACCTGGGCCATCTGGGCGGCCGTGGCCGCATCGCGGATGCCGAAGCCGACCCCCACGGGCAGGCCGACAACGGCGCGGATCTCGGGAATCCGGGCCGCCACCTCGGCGATGTTGAGCTGCCCGGAGCCGGTCACCCCCTTCAGGGAGACGTAGTAGACATAGCCATGGGCCAGCCGGCCCACCTGCTCGAAACGGGCCGGGGTGGAGGTGGGGGCCAGCAGGAAGATGGGGTCCATGGACTGGTCGAGCATGGCCCGGGCGAAGGCCTCGGATTCCTCGGGCGGGTAATCCACCACCAGCACCCCATCCACGCCAGCGTCCAGGGCCGCCTTGGCAAAGGTCTCCAGGCCCATGGCCTCGATGGGGTTGGCGTAGCCCATCAGTACCACCGGGGTTTCGCTGTTGTCAGCGCGGAAGTTGGCCACCGCTTCCAGCACCTTGCGCAGGTTCATGCCGTTGGCCAGGGCCTTTTCGGAAGAGCGCTGGATGGTGGGTCCATCGGCCATGGGGTCCGAGAACGGCACCCCCAGTTCGATGATGTCGGCGCCTGCTTCCACCAGGGCGTGCATCACGGGCACGGTCAGATCCAGCCGGGGAAAGCCGGCGGTGACAAAGGGAATCAGGGCCTTCTTGCCGCGGGCCTGAAGGGCGTCGAAAGTGTTCTTGATGCGTGACATGGTCAGAATTGGATCCCGGATTTTTCGGCCACGGTATGCATGTCCTTGTCCCCGCGGCCGGAGAGGTTGACCAGCAGCACCTGATCCCTGGGCAGGGAGGGCGCCAGCTTCATGGCGTGGGCCAGGGCATGGGAGGATTCCAGGGCGGGAATGATGCCCTCGAAGCGGCACAGGTCATGGAAGGCCTGCAGGGCTTCGGCATCGGTGGCGGCCACGTACTCGGCCCGGCCACTGTCTTTCAGCCAGGCGTGTTCGGGGCCGACGCCCGGGTAATCGAGGCCGGCGGAAATGGAGTGGGTCTCGATGATCTGGCCGTCCTCGTCCTGCATCAGGTAGGTGCGGTTGCCGTGCAGCACGCCCACCTTGGCGTTGGCGGTCAGGGGCGCGGCGTGGCGCCCGGTCTCGATGCCCTCCCCGGCCGCCTCGACGCCGATCAGCTTGACCGATTCGTACGGAATGTAGGGATGGAAGATGCCGATGGCGTTGGAGCCGCCGCCCACGGCAGCAATCACCGCGTCTGGCTGGCGTCCCAGCATTTCCGGCATCTGGGTCAGGCATTCCTTGCCGATCACGGTCTGGAAATCCCGCACCATGGCCGGGTAAGGATGGGGACCGGCGACGGTGCCGATGATGTAGAAGGTGTTCTCGATGTTGGTGACCCAGTCGCGCATGGCTTCGTTCAAGGCATCCTTGAGGGTCTTGGAGCCGGACTCCACGGGCACCACGGTGGCGCCCAGGAGCTTCATGCGATAGACGTTGGCAGCCTGGCGCTTGACGTCCTCGGAGCCCATATACACCACGCACTCGAAGCCGTAGCGGGCCGCCACGGTGGCGGTGGCCACCCCGTGCTGGCCGGCGCCGGTCTCGGCGATGACCCGGGGCTTGCCCATGCGCTTGGCGAGCAGGGCCTGGCCGATGCAGTTATTCACCTTGTGGGCGCCGGTGTGGTTCAGGTCTTCCCGCTTCAGGTAGATCTGGGCGCCGCCCAGCTTCTCGGACAGGCGCTTGGCGTGGTAGATGGGGCTGGGACGGCCCACGTAGTGCTTGAGTTCGTATTCGAACTCGGCCTGGAAGGCCGGATCCGCCTGGGCGGCGGCGTAGGCACGCTGCAATTCGCCCAGGGCGGCAATCAGGGTTTCGGCCACAAAAACCCCGCCGTAGGGACCGAAATGGCCTCGGTCGTCGGGCAGGTTGTAGTTCTGCATGGAAAGACTCCTAGGTTGCGCAGCCAGGTCAGCCCTGGTCTGCCGCCCGCACCGCCGCGACAAAATCGGCCATGCGCTGATGATCCTTGATGCCCTTGGCGGCCTCGACGCCGCTGGACACGTCCACGGCCACGGGGCGCACGCGGCGCACTGCGTCGCCCACGTTGTCCGGATTCAGGCCGCCGGACAATATCACGGGCAGGTCCAGTTGCGGCGGGATCAGGCGCCAGTCGAAGACATGGCCGCCACCGCCGTAGCCTTCCACGAAGGCATCCAGCAACAGGGCCCGGGCCCCGCCGAAATCGGCCGCGTATTGTACCAAATCCAGCCCCGGCTGAACCCGGGCCGCCCGGATGTAGGGCCTCCCCCAGCGGCTGCAGTCCGTCGGGCTTTCGTCCCCATGGAACTGCAGCAGGTTCAAGGGCACCTGTTCCAGGCTGGCTGCCAGCCGGGCCGGGGTCTCATTAACAAAAAGCCCCACGGCCATGACGAAAGGCGGCAGGCGGCGCACCAGGGCGGCAGCCTGCTCGGGAGTCACGTAGCGGGGACTTTTGGGATAGAACACGAAACCGATGGCATCGGCCCCTGCCGCCACGGCGGCGTCCACGTCCTCGGGACGGGTCAGGCCGCAAATCTTGATTCGGGTACGCCCGGGGGCCTTGATCATGGTGACCTCAGAACAGGGAGAGCATGCTGGGCTCGGGAAGCTCGAAAGCGGGATCATAACGGGGACCCAGGAAGTACAGGCCATCAGGGGTGAAGGTCATGGCCGAACAGCTGCGATCGCAGCTCTCCAGCACCGTCTTCAGGTGGCTGGCCGGCCAGGCCCCCTTGCCGACGAACAGCAGGTTGCCCACCAGGTTGCGCACCATGTGATGCAAGAAGGCATTGGCTTCGAACTCGAAGATGAACAGCTCCCCATCCTGGCGCACCTCGGCCTGGGTCAGCAGCTTCACCGGAGTCTTGGCCTGGCACTCGGCGGCCCGGAAGGCGGAGAAATCATGCCAGCCCAGCAGGCACTGGGCGGCCTCCTGCATGGGCTGCAGCTCCAGGGGGGGATGAAACCAGCCCACCCGACCGGCCCACAACCCCGGACGCTGGGGCCGGTTCAGGAGCAGATAGCGGTAACGGCGCCGGCAGGCCGAGTAACGGGCATGGAAGCCCTCCTCCACCTCCCGGGCCCAGCGCACCGCCATGGCCGGCGGCAGCAGGCAATTCACGCCCCGCACCCAGGCCGACAGGGGACGCTGGGCCGTGGTATCGAAATGCACCACCTGGTAGGCCGCATGCACCCCGGTGTCGGTGCGGCCCGCGACCTGGGTGCTGACCGGATGGTTGGCAATCTGCGCCAGGGCCAGCTCCAGGGATTCCTGCAGGGTGGGCAGGGCCTTCTGCCGCTGCCAGCCGTGAAAGGGCCGGCCATCGTATTCCAACCCCAGGACTATGCGAGCCAAGACAGCCCCCCCGCCAGCAGGATGCCGCCCGACAGCAGCAGGCAAGCGGAGTCCCGGGCCTGCCAGGGCGGCAGGGCCACGATCACCGGCGCCAGTTCCCCCGCCACGGGCTGGGGCGCCAGCCATTGGCGCCAGCCCTGCCGGGCCGGCATCTGTTCCATGTACTCCAGCACCAGGGAAAGGCGCACCACGCTCCGGTCCATGGGCACCCCCAGGATCTGGAAAGGGCGCAGCAGAAACCACAAGCCCCCCATCAGGGCCTGATGGGGCAGCGGTACCAGCAGCCAGGCCAGGCCGCCCAGCAGCACCAGGAGGCGCAGCACATGCAGGGTGGCCTCGGCCAGCCCCTCATGGCTGGGCAGCCACTCCAGCCCCCAGGGACTGGGGCCCGGCAGGCCATAGGCAAAGACCAGGAACAGGGTGAGCAGCAGGATGCGGGTGCGCCTGAACAGGCGCCACCAATGCCGGCGCAAGCCCTCTCCGGCGAGCAGCAGGCCCAGCCCGAGCAGCACCAGGACCGGCCCGGGAGCCAGTTGCAGGAATACGGCCAGGAGCAGCCAGATCAGCAGACGGGCAGCAGGATGAAGAAAGGAAAGCAACAGGCAGGCCTCAAAAGAACATAGCCCCTTGCGGGGCTATGGTTGCGCTGGGCGGATTATACGGTTCAGGCGCTCAACCGGTCCAGGGTGGCCCGGGCCTGGGCTACCTGGTCCGGCGCCCCTTCACTCAGCACTTCGCCGAGCAATTCCCGGGCGCCTTCCAGATCGCCCATGTCCTCGTAGGCCTTGGCCAGATCCAGCTTGGTATTGACCTCCTCGCGCCGGGCGTCGGGAACTTCCCCGCCAGCTGCGCCAGCACCAGGCGCCGAAGCAGCCGCCTCACTCCCCAGATCCAGATCGATGCCGGACAGGTCGAAGCCGCCACCACCGGGATTGCCAAGGATGGTGGAATCCGTCAGGCGCACATCGAACTCCATGTCCTCATCAGGCTCCAGGGACATCACCTGGGTCTTGGTCATATCTTCCTCTTTCGCGGCAGGCAGACCTGCCTGCAATTCGGGGGTTGCGGGGGCCACGGTTTCCGGCACGCTCAATTCGAAGTCCAGCAGGCCAGGCTCCTGGGGCGCGGCAGCAACGGGCTCGGGAGCGGTCACGGCGGCCTTGAAGTCGGCCCCTACCAGGGTCTCCGCACCGGACATCCGGGCCACATCGCTATCCACCAGGGTTCCCTCGGGGGTAAAGCTGGCATCGGCAGCTTCGACCTGGGTTCCCAGATCGAAGTCCATGGCCTCCAGGGCAGCATCGGGATTGACCATGGTGGCGGACATGTCGGCCCGGCCGGAGATTTCCCCGGGCGCAGCCTCCAGATCGAAGTCCAGGGCGCCTTCGGCGGCCAGATCGGCATTGGTGATGGTATCCACGAACCCATCCGCTTCGGCTTCGGGGGCTGCCGGAGCCGAAGCCCCGGGTGCAGCACCGCCCAGATCGAAGTCCAGCACGCCGGAATCGGCAGGCTCCTCTTCCTGGGGCAGGGACAGGAGCGGGTCTTCCGCCATGGGCTGGGTCTTGGTGACGAAGTCGAAGCTGGGCTCAGGCAGCGGTTCCGGCTCATAGACAGGAGCCGGTTCGGGCGCCAGGGCCGCCAGGGCGTCGGGAGACTTCACCACCAGGGTGGCATCGGCATCGAAGGTCGGCACGGCCGCAGCGGCAGCCGCCAGGGCAGCGGCAGCTCCTTGGGCAGCCCCCCCGGCAGCACCTACACCGCCATAGATGGGGTTGGAAGGATCAAGACCCCGCCCCAGGGCGGCAACCTTGTCCCATTCCGGCCCATGACCACCGGTCTGGGCGTAGAGCTCCGTCGCCAGGGTCTCGAACTGCTTGACACTCTTGCGGTTGGCGTAAATCTCCAGCAGCTTGCTGTGGATGGCCGTACGCTGGGGATCCTTCTGCAGGGCGTCCAGGAGGATTTCTTCTGCCTGGGCATCCCGGCCATAGGCCATGTACACGTCAGCCTCGGCGACCGGGTCCACCTCGTCCGTATCGATGGCTCCAGGCCCAGCCTGGCTGAAATCAGTGGTGGGCGGCGTGGTGTGGGTGGTATCCACACTCTGGCCGCCGGCAGTCTGGAAGACCGAGTTGGGCCCAAGGGTGGAGGTGGGCTCGGGCAGCTCCTGGGACAGGGTGTCCGTCTGGGCCTGGGCCTTGCCCTTGCGGCGGCGGATGAAGAGGTAACCCAGCAGGGCAGCCAGCACCCCACCACCACCGACGACCGGCAGCAGATCCATGTCGTCGAAGAAGCCGGGCTCCTCCACCGGCGGAGGCGGCGGCGGGGCAGGTTTCTTGGCGGCAGGCGCGGGCGCCTCCGGCTTGGGGGCTTCCACAGGTTTGGGGGCTTCCGCCTCGGCAGGCTTGGCAGCCTCGCCAGCTTCCGCTGGCGTATCGGCCTTCGGAGCCTCCTGGGGCGCAGCAGCCTCCGGCTTCACTTCCGGCTTGGGTTCGGGAGCCGGGGTGGGCGCTGCTTCGGGCTTGGCCTCCACCTGGGGCTTGGGTGCAGCAGCTTCAGGTTTGACCTCAGTCTTGACCTCGGGCTTGGCTACCGGCTTTTCTTCGGGCTTGCTGACCGGGGGCACAGCGGGAGCAACCGGGGCAGCACTGGCCTGGGGCTTCCTGGCAAGCTGCTTCTGCATCTCGGCCAGGCTCTGGTTCTTCATTTCCAGGAGCTTCTGCAGTTCGGCCACGTTCTTTTCCAGGGCCACCAGACGCTCCTGGGACTCCTTCAGGGCCTTCTCCTTGGCGATCAGGTCCTCTTCGGACGCCCCGCCCTTGCCTGCAGCCGCCTTGTTGGTGCGGGACACCTTGACCTGATCCTTGCCCTGCTCGGCCGGAGGCAGCTTCTCCTCCACCTTGGCGCTCACCTTGCCGGAAGAGGCCCGGCTGCCGGACTCCTCGGCCACCGGCGCACC
Source organism: Azovibrio restrictus DSM 23866 (assembly GCF_000429665.1). Classification (GTDB taxonomy): domain Bacteria; phylum Pseudomonadota; class Gammaproteobacteria; order Burkholderiales; family Rhodocyclaceae; genus Azovibrio; species Azovibrio restrictus. The sequence continues at coordinate 80,718 of NZ_AUCH01000014.1, read as the reverse complement.
TTCGGCAGCGCTCGCCACCTTGCGCCGGTAGCTGTTCCAGTCAGAGGACTGGGCCCGGAACACCTTGCGCGCCTCCTCCTCGGGAATGGCGGCCACATCGGCCTGGGCGGGCATCTGCAGCACGGCACCGGCCCGCAGCCGGTTCATGTTCTTGCCATTGAAGGCGTCCGCGTTGTTGCGGTACAGGGCCACCAGCATCTGCTCCAGGGAAACCCCGGCCGGCAGGTTTTCGGTGGCGATACGGCGCAGGGTCTCACCCGGCTTGACCACATGTTCGCCAGCAGCGCCCGTGGCCTTGGGAGCCGGCTTGGCCGCAGCCCCGTCGGCAGGCTGTTCGGCTTTCTCGGCAGGCTTGTCGGCGGGTTTCTCCGGGGCTTTCTCGGGCGCCGCCTTGTCAGCACTGCGCCCGCCCGTTTTGGCAGCCGGAGCCGGTTTGCCGGGCTTGCTGATCAGCTCACCCTGCTCGGTACCCGCCGGCAGCACCGGTACGGTACGGGCTTCCACCACCGCCTGGCGGCGGGAGGCCTGGGCAGCCACCTCGGGAGGGTCCAGCAGGAAGGTGTATTCCCGCACCAGACGACCGGCCGGCCAGTTCAGCTCGACCAGAAAGTCCAGGAAAGGATCGTTGATGGGCTTGTCCGAGGTCACCTTGATCACGGTGCCGCCAGCCCGCTTTTCCACGGCAAAGCGCAGCTGCAGGAGACTGGTGGAGTAATCCACACCGGCTTGCCGGAAGGATTCCACGGGAGCCAGGCGCGCCGTCATGCCGGGCAGTTCCTCCCGGGTGGCAGAGACCTGAACCTCCGCGCGCAAGGGCTGGCCCAGGGCGGAATAGACCGTGATACGCCCCAGGCCGGCTGCATCAGCCCACATGGGAGTCAAGGACAAACTCGAGGCCAGGGCCAAGGCCATGACACTGTGCTTGCTGGAAAGGGAGTATTTTTTATTCACGCTGCCACCCTGAGCGCCGAAATCGACGTTTTAAAATAACATCATGCACTTAGCCGTGCAAGCTAACCTTTGTTCTGAAAGCTTAGCACGTTCGCATTCTGCTTGGGTACCTGGAAAAAATGAAAACAAGAAAAAAGCCGGGGATTTTCCCCGGCCAGCTGTTTTCCAGCCCGATCAGGCTTCGAGCAGAATGCGCAGCATGCGGCGCAGGGGTTCGGCAGCGCCCCACAGCAGCTGGTCGCCGCAGGTGAAGGCGGCCAGGTACTCGGGACCCATGGCCATCTTGTGCAGACGGCCGACGGGCACGGTCAGGGTGCCGGTGACGGCGGCGGGGGTCAGCTCACGCTCGGAAATCTCGCGCTCGTTGGGCACCACCTTGGCCCACTGGTTGGCCTTGGCCAGCATGTCGCTGATCTCGTCCAGGGGCACATCCTTCTTCAGCTTGATGGTCAGGGCCTGGGAGTGGCAGCGCATGGCGCCGATACGCACGCAGAGACCATCGATGGGAATGGAGCCCTGGCTACGGAAAGCGGGCTTGCCCAGGATCTTGTTGCATTCGGCACCGCCCTTCCACTCTTCCTTGGACTGGCCGTTTTCCACAGGCACGTCGATCCAGGGGATCAGGCTGCCGGCCAGGGGGGTGTTGCGGAAGTTCTTCTTGGGGAAGGCGTCGGAACGGATGGTTTCGGCCACCTTGCGGTCGATTTCCAGGATGGCGGAAGACGGGTCGGCCAACAGGTCGGCCACGGAAGCATGGATGGTCCCCATCTGGGCGATCAGCTCGCGCATGTTCTGGGCGCCGGCGCCGGACGCGGCCTGGTAGGTCATGGAGGTGGCCCACTCGATCAGGTCGTTCTGGAACAGCCCGCCCAGGCCCATCAGCATCAGGGAGACGGTACAGTTGCCGCCGATCCAGTTCTTGCCGCCCTTGGCCAGGGAATCCTGAATGACGTTCTTGTTCACCGGGTCGAGGATGATCACGGCGTCGTCGGCCATGCGCAGGGCGGAGGCGGCGTCGATCCAGTGGCCGTTCCAGCCGGCAGCGCGCAGCTTGGGGAAGACTTCCTTGGTGTAGTCGCCACCCTGGCAGGTGATGATGATGTCGCAGGTCTTCAGGGCATCCACGGACATGGCGTCCTGCAGGGGAGCCGCAGCTTCCTTGCCGCCGAACACCGGGGCCTTGCCGCCGGCGTTGGAGGTTGAAAAATAGACGGGCTCGATGTGGGCGAAATCGCCCTCTTCCACCATGCGCTGCATGAGGACGGAACCGACCATGCCGCGCCAACCAACCAGACCAACTCGCTTCATCACTGCTTCCTTGGGTAAGAACTTAACGAATGTGTAACGGTATCACAGGCGGCAGGGTTTACCACCTCTGCCGCGCCCGGGGGTTTTCCCGGTATTACAAGGCGGCCAGGACGGCGTCGCCCATCTGCCGGGTGCCCACCTTGGTGGTGCCCGGCTCGTAGATGTCGCCGGTGCGATAACCCTGGGCCAACACCTTCTTCACGGCGTTTTCCACCTTCACGGCAGCTTCTTCCATATTGAAGGTGTAGCGCAGCATCATGGCGGCGGAGAGGATGGTGGCCAGGGGATTGGCCACGCCCTTGCCGGCGATGTCCGGGGCGGAACCGTGGGAGGGCTCGTAGAGGCCCTTGTTGTTGGCGTCCAGGGAGGCGGAGGGTAGCATGCCGATGGAGCCGGTGAGCATGGAGGCTTCGTCGGAAAGGATGTCGCCAAACATGTTGCCGGTGACCATCACGTCGAACTGCTTGGGATTGCGCACCAGCTGCATGGCGGCGTTGTCCACCAGCATGTGGGACAGTTCCACATCCGGGTATTCGGGGGCCAGTTCGTTGGCGATGTCGCGCCACAGCTGGGTGGTTTCCAGCACATTCATCTTGTCCACCGAGCACAGCTTCTTGTTGCGCTTCCTGGCGGCCTCGAAGGCCACGCGCAGGATGCGGCGGATTTCGGATTCGCTGTAGTGCATGGTGTTGAAGCCGAAGCGCTGCTTCTGGCCGTCGATCTCGCGCTCCTCGATACCGCGGGGCTGGCCGAAGTAGATGTCGCCGGTCAGTTCGCGCACGATGAGGATGTCCAGGCCGGCCACCACTTCGGGCTTCAGGGTGGAGGCATTGGCCAGTTCCGGGTAGAGGATGGCGGGGCGCAGGTTGGCAAACAGGTTGAGTTGCTTGCGGATGCCCAGCAGGCCGCGCTCGGGACGCTGTTCCCGGGGCAGGGTGTCCCACTGGGGACCACCCACGGCGCCCAGCAGCACGGCATCGGCGGCCTGGGCCAGTTTCTGGGTGGCTTCCGGATAAGGGTTGCCGGTGGCGTCCACGGCGCAGCCGCCCAAGAGGGCGGTTTCCATCTCGAAGCCCAGGTTCAGGGCTTCCAGCACACGCACGGCTTCCGCCATGATTTCGGGACCGATGCCGTCACCCGGCAGCACACAAATCTTCTTGCTCATGTTCTCTCTCGGAAAAACGCGGCCCCGACACGAAGTCGGCAGGCCGCGACAGATGAATGACAGATCAGGCGAACAACCAGGGCAGCTGCTGCTTGCGGCGATCCTCGAACTCCCGGATCTTGTCCGCATGGCGCAGGGTCAGGCCGATGTCGTCCCAGCCGTTCAGCAGGCACTCCTTGCGGAAGGGGTCCACCTGAAAAGGAATGACATGTCCATCGGGACGCACCACCTGCTGCTGAGCCAGATCCACGGTCAGCTTGAAACCAGGGCTGTACTCGGTAAGACCGAACAGGGCGTCGATCTCGGCCTTGGGCAGAACGAGGGGCAGGATGCCGTTCTTGAAGCAGTTATTGAAGAAGATGTCGGCGAAGGATTCGGCCAGGATCACCTTGAAGCCATAATCCCCCAGGGCCCAGGGGGCATGTTCCCGACTGGAGCCGCAGCCGAAGTTGCTGCGGGTCAGCAGAATGGAAGCGCCCTGGTAGCGTTGCTGGTTGAGGACAAAATTGGGATTCAGGGGGCGCTGGGAGTTGTCCATACCCGGCTCGCCGTGGTCCATGTAGCGCCACTCGTCGAAGGCGTTGGGGCCAAAGCCGGAACGCTTGATGGACTTGAGGAACTGCTTGGGAATGATGGCATCCGTGTCCACATTATTGCGGTCCAGGGGAGCCACCAGCCCATCGAATTTGACGAATTTATCCATTATTCCACTGCCTTCTTGACGGCCTCGCCGCCCTTTTTCATGGTTTCACCCACGGCGTCGCCGCCCTTCTGCAAGGCCTTGCCGACGGACTCGCCACCCTTCTGGATAGCCTCACCCGCCACCTCGACCCCCTCGCGCACATCCTGCTTCACTCCCTGGGCGGTATGGCAGGCCCCCAGCAGTGAGCAGAGCAGCAAAAGATATCCGGTACGCAGCATGATGAGGTTCAGAGAATGTCACGCACATCGGCAAAATGGCCGGCGATGGCAGCCGCTGCCGCCATGGCCGGGCTCACCAGGTGGGTACGCCCTCCCGGCCCCTGACGACCTTCGAAATTACGGTTGGAGGTGGAAGCACAACGCTCCCCCGGCTCCAGGCGGTCGGCATTCATGGCCAGGCACATGGAACAGCCAGGCTCGCGCCATTCAAAGCCCGCCGCCACGAAAATCTTGTCCAGCCCCTCGGCCTCGGCCTGGCGTTTGACCAGACCGGAACCCGGCACCGCCAGGGCCAGCTTGACGCTGTCCGCCTTCTTGCGCCCCTTGAGCACGGCGGCCGCTTGGCGCAGGTCCTCGATACGGGAATTGGTACAGGAACCGATGAAGACCTTGTCGATCTTGATGGACTGAATGGGCGCATCCGGCGTCAGCCCCATGTACTGAATGGCCCGCTCCATGCCCTCGCGCTTGACCGGATCGGCCTCCCTGGCGGGATTCGGCACCGCAGCCGTGACCGGCACCACCATTTCCGGGGAAGTCCCCCAGGTGACCTGGGGCAGGATGTCCTCGGCCCGCAGATCCACGGTGCAGTCGAAACAGGCCCCCGCGTCGGAATGCAGGGTGCGCCAATAGTCCACCGCCTGATCCCAGGCCGCACCACGGGGAGAGAAAGGACGGTCCCGGAGGTAATTGATGGTGTTTTCATCCACGGCCACCAGTCCCAGACGGGCGCCCGCCTCAATGGCCATGTTGCACAGGGTCATCCGCCCTTCCATGGACAGGCCGCGGATGGCGGAACCGCCAAACTCCAGGGCATAGCCGGTGCCGCCGGCAGTACCGATCCTGCCGATGATGGCCAGGGCCACGTCCTTGGCGGTCACGCCCTTGCCCAGCCGGCCCTCGACGCGGATCAGCATGGACTTGGACTTTTTCTGGATCAGGCACTGGGTAGCCAGCACGTGCTCCACCTCGGAAGTGCCGATGCCGTGGGCCATGCAGGCAAACGCGCCATGGGTGGAGGTGTGGGAATCGCCGCAAACCACGGTCATGCCAGGCAGGGTGGCGCCGTTTTCAGGCCCCACCACATGCACGATGCCCTGCCGCAGATCCTTGAAAGGAAAATAGGCCAGCGCCCCCACCTCGCGGATGTTGGCATCCAGGGTTTCCACCTGCTGCCGGGACACCGGGTCCTTGATCCCCTCGTCCCAGTGGTCGGTGGGGGTGTTGTGGTCGGCGGTGGCAACGATGGAGGAAACCCGCCAGGGCTTGCGCCCGGCTAGCTTCAGGCCTTCAAAGGCCTGGGGGCTGGTCACCTCATGCACCAGGTGCCGGTCGATATAAATCAGGGCCGTGCCGTCCGCCTCCTGGTGGACCACATGACTATCCCAAAGCTTGTCGTAAAGGGTTTGCGGCATAAGCAGAATCCCGGGCCGGAAAAGCCTTGAATTATGGCACAGCACCCCGGGCAGAGGGCAAGCCGGAAGCACCTGGGCTCAGCCTGTCCCCAGCTCGGAATCCCGCTCCCATACCCAGCGCCACACCAGCCACCAGCCGGCCAAGGCGAACAGGGCGCTCAAGGTATAGGTCCAGCCAGCGCCCACCCGATCCCAGATCCAGGCACTCAGGAGCCCGCCCAGCAGCCCGCCCGCACCGAAGGACATGCTCGAATAAAGCGCCTGCCCCCGAGCCTGGCTGCTGCCTGGAAACCAGCGACTCACGGCAGCAATGGCAGCGGCATGGTAGGCACCGAAGGTCAGGGCGTGCAGCAACTGGGCCAGAACCACCAGTACCGGAACGGTCACCCCCCAGCCCATCAGCAGGAAACGCAGGGCTGCGGCGGCAAAGCTCAGCAGCAGGATCCGGCGCAGGCCGAAACGCTGGGTCAGACGGGGCATGAACACGAAGATGAGGATCTCCGCCGCCACCCCCAGAGACCACAGGAAGCCCACCTCCGACTTGTTGTAGCCATGATCCGCCAGATGAATGGAGTAGAAGATGTAATAGGCCCCATGGGCGGCAGACATGGTGAAGCAGGCTGCCAGCAAGGCCCGCACCCGGGGCTGGGCCAGGATGCTGCCCACCGGCGCCGCATCCTCTGCCCCTGGACGGGGCGGCGCCTCCGGGACCAGCAGGGCAAACAGCAGGATGCCTGCCAGGATCAGGGTACACACCCAGAGGACCCCGCCCGGCGCCACCCGGTCCAGGAGAGCCCCCGTGCCCAGCACGGTGACGATGAAACCCACCGAGCCCCAGAGGCGGATGCGGCTATAGCGGGCCGCCTGTTCGCGCAGGTGGTCAAAGGTCAGGGTTTCCACCAGCGGCAGGGCGGCACTCCAGAAAAAAGCCAGGACCGCCATGGCCACCAGCATGCTGCCCAGACGCTCCAGCCAGAAAAAGGCGAGAAAGCCCGAGAGGCTGATGACCCCGGCCAGGCGCACGATGGTAATGCGCCGGTGCCCCTGATCGGCCAGCCAGCCCCAAAGGTAAGGGCCGACCAGGCGCATCAACTGCATCTGGGACATGAGCAGGCCGATATCCCAGGCGGAGAAGGACAGGGACTGCAGATAAAGCCCGAAATAGGGGGAAAAGGCACCTACGAAGGCAAAGTAGAAAAAGTAGTAGCCAGACAGGCGCCAGTAGGGCAATTGCATGGAACCGCCAAAGAAAACGGCCGAACTGGGTCGGCCGCTGCTGTTGATCACATGGACGCTCAGGCCGCCTGGGCAGCCACCAGCATCTGGTAGAGCTCGTCTTTCAGCCTGACCCGCTCCTTCTTCATGGCCTCGATGGTGAAGTCATCCACGGGGACATCCTGCCCCTCCAGGGCCTCCACCCGGTTGGTGGAACTATGGTAAGCATCGAACAGACGGGCGAAATGGGCATTGCAGCCCTTCAACTCAAGAATGGTTTCGCGCATTTCGGGAAACTCGTGATGCAGATCATGATGCTCAACTTGCATGGAGATCCTTTCTCTTGGTCATGGTTGCAGCCCCAGTATAGGCCCGCCCTTCCGGGCGGGTCGACCCTGCGGCGCAGCAAGGACCTCACCCCCGGGCAGGCAGGGGCGCCAGGGGCGGCACCACGTCGCCGCACTGGGCGCGGTGGCGCAGGGCATGGTCCATCAGCACCAGGGCCAGCATGGCCTCGGCGATGGGCGTGGCGCGGATGCCGACGCAGGGGTCGTGGCGGCCTTCGGTGGCCACTTCCACCGCATTGCCCTGCACATCCACCGAACGGCGCGGCTGGGCGATGGAAGAAGTGGGCTTGATGGCCATGTTCACCACGATGTCCTGGCCCGTGGAAATGCCGCCGAGAACGCCGCCGGCGTGGTTGGAGAGGAAGCCGGCGGGAGTCATCTCGTCGCCGTGCTCGCTGCCCTTCTGGGCGATGCTGGCAAAACCGGCGCCGATCTCCACACCCTTGACGGCGTTGATGCCCATCATGGCGTAGGCGATTTCCGCATCCAGGCGGTCATAGACCGGCTCGCCCCAGCCCGGCGGCACGCCGGTAGCGGTGACGGTGATCTTGGCGCCGACCGAATCCAGGGACTTGCGCAGGGCGTCCATGTAGACCTCCAGTTCCGGCACGATGGCGGTGTTGGGGGCGAAGAAGGCATTGCCGTCGATGGCGGCGGCGTCCACGAAGGGAATCTCGATGGGGCCCAGCTGGCTCATCCAGCCCCGGATGCTGATGCCGTAGCGCTGCTGCAGCCACTTGCGGGCGATGGCGCCGGCGGCTACGCGCACCGCGGTTTCCCGGGCGGAGGAACGACCGCCGCCGCGGTAGTCACGGAAGCCGTACTTCTGGGTGTAGCCGTAATCGGCATGGCCGGGACGGAAGGTGCTGGCGATGTTGCCGTAGTCCTTGCTGCGCTGGTCCTGGTTGCGGATCAGGAGGCCGATGGGCGTGCCGGTGGTCTTACCCTCGAAGACGCCGGAAAGAATCTCCACCGTATCCGGCTCCCGCCGCTGGGTGACGTGGCGAGAGGTGCCGGGCTTGCGCCGGTCCAGTTCGGCCTGGATGTCGGCCTCAGTCAGCTCCAGCCCGGGAGGGCAGCCATCGACGACGCAGCCGATGGCCGGGCCGTGGGATTCGCCGAAGGAAGTGACCGTGAACAGGGTGCCGAAAGTGTTACCGGACATGATGGGAACCTTGCGAGAAAAACCGGCACCAGGACGCACCGGACAGATGAACGGAGGGGCCGCAGTTTATCACAGGGGCCAGGCCCGCCCGGCCCTACCCCGCCCCCCTGTGCCAACAAAGCTCAGGACATCTGCAAAATCAGCTTGCAGCCCATCAGAATTATTCTAGAATCATACCTCGGTAACAAAACGGAGACTTCCATGCTGGAACGACGCCAACAGACCCGCTTCCATCCGGGTGCCACCCTGCAGGCAACCCTGCTCCCCGATCCGGCCGCAGTCATGGAAAACGGCCACACGGAGCTGCGGGGGCGGGTGGAAGACGTCTCCAGCCGGGGGTTCAAAGTCCAGCTTCCGGAAGCCCTGTGCCGGGGCCTGAAACAGGGACAGAGCATCAAAGGGGAGCTGCACACCGAAGGGGGCAGCCGCTCCTGGAGCGGCAGCATCACTCACCTCAACCCCCGCAGCGGCGGCATCAGCGTTGGCATTGCCCTGGAAACCCGTTATGACGACCCCGCCCCCCTCAGGGAAACAGTGGAGCTGGTGATCCAGGACCCCAAGACCGGCGGCATCAGCCTGCGCCGCCAGGGGGACAAGCTGCAACTGGATGTGATCGGCCATCTCTCCCTGCCCCTCAGCCGGGATTTCCTGCACCTGGTCCGGGGAGGCAGCCTTGCCGCCATCGACTTGAACCAGTGCAAGGGCATGGATTCCGCCGGCCTGGGCATGCTCTGCATTGCCGCCGACGCCCGCATTCCCCTCATCAATGCCCACGGCGTGGTCAAGGACCTGCTGGAAGTTGCCCGCATCCCCCTGAACCAAGACCAGCCCCGTCACCCGGCCAGCACCAACCCCATTCGCGTCAGCAGCCCCGCCAAGCCCCGGGAGAGAAACATTTCCTCAGTCTCCCCTGCCCTCAAGCAGTAGGCTTCTACACCCGACCTGCCTCAGAGGTGGCCGGACGTGCCAGAAGCCGCCCGGCACTTGGTGCATCCCCACAGCCGCCGGATCAGGCAGCAGCAGAACCTTCCGGCCAGTTCTTGATGTAATTCTTGAGCATCCTGTTCTCGAAGCTCTGCTCCTCCAGGACGGCCTTGGCCACATCCAGGAAGGAAATCACGCCCAGCAGCTCCCCACCATCGGTGACAGGCAAATAGCGCATGTGCTTTTCCACCATCAGGCGGCGTAGCTCATTGGCCTCCACCGTGGGCGCCACGGTCACGGGATCCCTGACCATCACCTCCCCCACCCGGACTCCGTCGGTGGAACCCTGGTGGGCCGCGATGGCGGCCAGCACCTCGCGAAAAGTCAGCATGCCCACCATGCGCTCCCCCTCCATCACGACCAAGGAGCCCGTATCCAGTTCGGACATCATGGCCACGGCCCCGGTCAGGGATGCCTCACTGCTGGTGGTGAACAGGGAGGACCCCTTGATCCTCAGAATTTCCCTTACCTGCATGGCTGACCTCTCTAGAAATTATGACTATGGTTGGAGTGCGGGCCATGTTAGAACATCTGCCGCGATAGGGAAAGCCGTCAAAAAGCCTCCTTCCGCTTCCCACACCCAAGGTTTTTGGTTAGGATTGCCGCCTACACCCGTTGGCATTTTCCATGCCGGATCGGCTACTGCAAACCCGCAAGAGGAATCCCATGAGCGAGCACATCCATTACGTTACCGATGACACCTTTGAAACCGAGGTGCTGCAATCCCAGCAACCGGTGCTGGTGGACTACTGGGCCGAATGGTGCGGCCCCTGCAAGATGATCGCCCCCATCCTCGACGAAGTAGCCGCCGAATACGCCGGCAAGCTGAAAGTGGCCAAGGTCAACATCGACGACAATCAGGTTACCCCGGCCAAGTTCGGCATCCGCGGCATTCCCACCCTGATGATCTTCAAGAACGGCAACGTGGAAGCCACCAAGGTCGGTGCCCTGTCCAAATCCCAGCTGACCGCTTTCATTGACAGCAATCTGTAATTCCCCTACCCTGCGGGCCTGAGTCCAGATTCAGGCCCGTCTGCAGTTCCCCTCCCTTTTCCAGAATCTCCCCGGCGTCTCCGGCGCCATCCTTTTCCCTTCGCGTCAACGCACATGCATCTTTCCGAACTCAAGTCGTTACACGTCAGCCAGCTGGTTGAAATGGCTGCCGGCTTCAACATCGACGCAGCCAACCGGCTGCGCAAACACGAGCTGATCTTCGCCATCCTGCGTGCCCACGCCAAGAAAGGCGAGCCCATCTACGGCGACGGCACCCTGGAAATCCTCTCCGACGGCTTCGGTTTCCTGCGCTCCCCGGATACCTCCTACCAGGCGAACACGGACGACATCTACGTCTCTCCGTCCCAGATCCGGCGCTTCAACCTGCGCACCGGCGACAGCATCGAAGGCGAGATCCGCACCCCCAAGGATGGCGAACGCTATTCCGCCCTGACCAAGCTGGACAAGATCAACGGGGAACCGCCGGAAGCCACCAAGAACAAGCTGATGTTCGAGAACCTGACGCCGCTGCACCCGACGCGTCACCTGAAACTCGAACGGGAAATCAAGGCCGAGGAGAACATCACCAGCCGGGTGATCGACATGATCGCCCCCATCGGCGCCGGCCAGCGGGGCCTGCTGGTGGCCCCGCCCAAGTCCGGCAAGACCGTGATGCTGCAGCACATCGCCCACGCCCTCACCGCCAACCATCCGGAAGCCGTGCTGATCGTGCTGCTGATCGACGAGCGCCCCGAGGAAGTGACGGAAATGACCCGCACGGTGCGCGGCGAAGTGGTGGCTTCCACCTTTGACGAGCCCGCCACCCGTCACGTCCAGGTGGCCGAGATGGTGATCGAAAAGGCCAAGCGCCTGGTGGAAATGAAGAAGGATGTGATCATCCTGCTCGACTCCATCACCCGCCTGGCCCGGGCCTACAACACCGTGCAGCCCGCCTCCGGCAAGGTGCTGACCGGCGGCGTGGACGCCAACGCCCTGCAGAAGCCCAAGCGCTTCTTCGGTGCTGCCCGCAATATCGAGGAAGGCGGCTCCCTGACCATCATCGCCACCGCCCTGGTGGAAACCGGCTCCCGCATGGATGACGTGATCTATGAAGAGTTCAAGGGCACCGGCAACATGGAAATCCACCTGGAACGGCGCATGGCGGAAAAGCGCATGTACCCGGCCATCAATGTGAACCGCTCCGGCACCCGGCGCGAGGAGCTGCTCCTGAAACCCGACGTGCTGCAGAAGATGTGGGTGTTGCGCAAGCTGCTCTACCCCATGGACGATCTGGAGGCGATGGAATTCCTGCTCGACAAGATCAAGGCGACGAAGGGCAACAACGAGTTCTTCGACGCCATGCGCCGCGGCTGAGACCGGACTGCAATAAAGCTTTGCATTCCCGGGGCTTTTCCGGGATAATCACGCGCTTTCCAAGGTCGGCCAATATCGCCGACCGCTATTTTCAAGGACCCAGACATGAAAAACGGTATCCACCCCGATTACGCAGAAATCCAGGTGACCTGCTCCTGCGGCAACACCTTCACCACCAAGTCCACCATGAAGAAGGCCCTGCACGTGGAAGTTTGCGCCGCCTGCCACCCCTTCTACACCGGCAAGCAGAAGATCGTGGACACCGCCGGTCGTGTCGAGAAGTTCAACCAGAAGTTCGGCGCCCTGCGCAAGTCTGCCTGAGGCTTCGTCCCGATCCCATAAAAAAGGCAGCCCCTGGCTGCCTTTTTTGTTGATTTCCCCCACCTCCCGACCCCATGCCCGGACTGCCCCGCACGCTGAAACTCCCTCCGTCAGGCTGGACACTGGCTGGCCTGCTGGCCTTCTACATCCTGGCCGGACTGTTCGGTCACGACCCGTGGAAGACCGAGGATGTGATCCACCTGGCCGTGGCCCGGGACTTCCTGGATCCAGGCCATGGCCTGGGCCTCTCCCTGGCGGGCCAGCCCTTCCTGGCCGGACCGCTGTATTACTGGAGCGCGGCCCTGACCGGCAAGCTGTTCGGCTGGCTGCTGCCCATCCACGACGCCCTGCGCCTGGCCAGCGGCCTGTGGACAGCCCTGACCCTGACGGCCGTCTATTACACCGGGCGCGAACTCTACGGCCAGGACAGCGCCGCCGCCTCCCCCCTGCTGCTGGCTGGCAGTTTCGGGCTGCTGGTGCGGGCCCACGAGGCCCAGCCCATGCTCCTGCTGCTAGCCGCCGTCAGTCTGCTGTTGCTGGCGGCCAGCCTGCTCACCAGAAAACCCGGGGCTGCAGCCCTCCTCGCGATGGCATCCCTGGCCCTGGCCGGGCTGGGTTGCGGCCTGGCCGGCCTGCTTCCCCTGCTAGTCCTGTTCCTGCCTGTCGCCCTGCTCCAGGCCCAGCCCCGGCTGAGCCTGCTGCCCCTGGGATTGAGCCTGGTCGGCGGCAGCCTCCTGCTCCTGGGTTGCGGCCTGCTCCTGGCCAAGCTTGCCCCCCTGTGGCTGGACGCCTGGCTGCTGCGGGAATGGACCCTGTTCGCCACACCTCCCCGTTACCTGAGCGACCTTTACGGGCTGCTGGGCATGCTGCCCTGGTTTTCCTGGCCCTTGCTGCCCCTGGCCGGCTGGAGCCTGTGGCAGCAGCGCCGGCAGTGGCGGACCCCGGCCATCCTGCTGCCCCTGACCCTGCTGCTCGCCCTGCTGCTGCTGCTGCCCCTGACCCTGAGCGCCAAGGAAACCACCGCGATCCTGCTTCTCCCCCCCCTGGCCCTGCTGGCCACTCCCGGGGTCCTGTCCCTGCGCCGGGGCGCGGCCAACGCCTTCGACTGGTTCTCGGGCATGGCTTTCAGTGTCTTCGCCATCCTGCTCTGGGTGGGCTGGTCGGCCATGATCTTCGGCTGGCCGGAACGACTGGCCCGACGGGCCGTGGAACTGGAACCCGGTTTCCAGGGCCGCTTCGATCCCTTCTTCTTCGGCCTCGCCCTGCTGGTCAGCCTGTGGTGGATCTGGACCCTGCCCGGCCTGCCCCGCTCTCCCTACCGCAGCCTGATCCGCTGGACCGCAGGACTGGCCACGGCCTGGCTGCTGACCGTATCCCTGTGGCTGCCCTGGATCGATTACGGCAAGAGCTACCGCAAGCTGGCTGCCACCCTGGCGGCCCAGATGCCAGACCGGAAGGGCTGCATCGCGGAATTGAATCTGGGGGATGCCCAGCGGGCTTCCTTTGCCTACTTCGAACGCCTGCGCTTCACCCCTCTGGACGGGGACGGGCATACCCATTGCCGCTGGCTGCTGGTCCAGGGCCATTCCCGGACCGAGCTGAATCCGCCGGGCCGGGGTTGGCAACGGGTCTGGGAAGGCAACCGGCCCGGGGACCGCAAGGAGCGCTTCCGCCTCTACCGGCGCAGCGCCGATTGAGCCTCCGAATCAGGGCAGTGTGTTGAGGTAGGCCGCCACGGCCTTGATGTCCTCGTTCTTCAAGGGGGCCACGGCGCTGGACATCTGGGGATCCAGCCGTTCACCAGTCTTGTCCCGGTAACGGGTGATGGAGCGGTTCAGGTACACCGGATGCTGCCCGGCCAGGCGGGGGATGGTCTCGTTACCCCGGGCCTGGTCCCCATGGCAACGGGCACAGAGCTTCACATAGACCTGCCGGCCGGCGGCCACCGGAGCGGCTTCCTGCTGCCCCGGGGTGGGTTGCTGCCCCGCATAGAACAGGGCGATCTGGATTTTTTCCTCATCCTTCAGGACCTTGATCAGCCCCTGCATGAACTCATCCTTGCGCTGACCGCTGCCGAACTTGCGGATCTGCTCCAGCAGATAGGCCGGGTTCTGGCCGGCCAGGTTGGGGACTTCCGGCAAGCGGCTGACGCCGTTGTCCCCATGGCAGTTGGCGCAGAAGAAGGAGGCCTTGCGCCCGGCCTCCACCGCAGCCTGCACGGCGGCGGGGTCTGCCTGGATGGCCTGTAACCTGGCGTCAGCCCCATAGGCGGGAAATACCAGCCCGGCGAGCAGGGCCAGCCCCAGTGTGCGCCGCATGTTGCGCTTCATTTCAGCTTCTCCTCCCGGCGCCTAGCACCGTATAAAGTGTTCCCGGTAGTACTTCAGTTCCTCGATGGATTCGTAGATGTCGGCCAGGGCCACGTGGGTCCCCTTTTTCTGGAAACCCTTGTACACCGCCGGAGTCCAGCGCTTGCAGAGTTCCTTGAGGGTGCTCACATCCAGATTCCGGTAGTGAAACCAGGCCTCCAGAGCCGGCATGTAGCGGGCCATGAAGCGACGGTCCTGACAGATGGAATTGCCACACATGGGCGAGGTGACCTGGGGCACGTACTGCTGCATGAAGGCCAGCGCCTCGGCTTCCACCTGGGCTTCCGTATGCCGGGTCGCCCGCACCCGCTCGATCAGCCCGGAACGGCCATGGGTCTTCTTGTTCCAGTCATCCATGGCATCCAGCACCGCTTCCGGCTGGTGCACCACCCAGACGGGGGACTCCGCCACCACGTCCAGGGTGGACGTGGTCACCACCATCGCCAGTTCGATGATCCGGTCGGAATCCGGATTGAGCCCCGTCATCTCCATATCCAGCCAGACGAGGTTTGTTGCATCACGTGCCATATAATTGCCCGAAACCTGAAAGTCGATATTGTGTCATATCCTCATGGACCACATCCTGACTCCAACCTTTAGCGTCGCCTTCCTCCTTGCCCTTGGGCTTTCCGCCATTCTGCGCCTCTGGCTGTCCTGGCGCCAGGAGCGCTTCGTCCGGAGCCACAGGGATCAGGTCCCCGCCGCGTTCAGGGAACACATCAGCCTGGCCGCTCATCAGCGGGCCGCCGATTACACGGTGGCCAAGACCCGGCTGGGGCGGCTGGCCCTGGGGGTGGAGCTGGCCCTGCTCCTGGCCCTGACCTGGGGCGGCGGGCTGCAGGCCCTGCACGGATTCTGGTCCGCCCATCTGGAAGGCCTGTATTACGGCATGGCCCTGATCGCCAGCGTGGTGATCATCACCAGCCTGGTGGATCTGCCCCTGGACCTGTACCGGCAGTTCCGCCTGGAGGCCCGCTTCGGCTTCAACCGCATGACCCCGACCCTGTTCCTCTCCGATCTGATCAAGCAGACCCTGGTCTCCGCCCTCCTCGGCCTCCCCCTGCTGGCTGCCGTGCTCAGCCTCATGGACGCCATGGGACAGGCCTGGTGGCTGTACGTCTGGCTGCTGTGGATGGGTTTCAACCTGCTGGTGCTGTTCGCCTACCCCCTGTGGATCGCCCCCCTCTTCAACCGTTTCACCCCCCTGGCCGACGGCGAGGTGAAGGCGCGGGTCCAGGCCCTGCTGCAGCGGGGTCATTTCGGCAACCGGGAACTGTTCGTGATGGACGGCTCCCGCCGCTCCAGCCACGGTAACGCCTACTTCACCGGCTTCGGCAAGGCGCGCCGCATCGTCTTCTTCGACACCTTGCTGGAACGGCTCTCCCCGCCCCAGGTGGAAGCCGTCCTGGCCCATGAGCTGGGGCACTTCCACCATCGCCACATCGTCAAGCGGATCATCGGCATCTTCAGCCTGTCCCTGGTCTTCCTGGCCCTGCTCGGGCAATTGCTGGAGGCCCCCTGGTTCTACCAGGCCCTGGGTCTGGAACAGGGCAACACGGCCCTGGCCCTGGTGCTGTTCGCCCTGGTGATACCGCCGTTTACCTTTCCCCTCACCCCCCTGTTCAGCGCCCTGTCCCGTCGGCACGAGTTCCAGGCCGACGCCTACGCAGCCCGGCTCGCCGCCGCCGAGGACCTGAGCGCCGCCCTGGTGAAACTTTACGAGGACAATGCCGCCACCCTGACCCCGGACCCCCTGCATTCCCTCTTTTACGACTCCCACCCTCCTGCCGCCCAGCGCATCGCCCATTTGCACGCTCCCTTGCACGCCCCCCCATCCCCCGCCTAGGAGACCATCATGCGCACCCTCATCCTGCCTGCCCTGCTGTTTCCCCTGCTGGCCCATGGCGCCCCCGAACTGGATCAGGGGGACCCGACGGCCGGCAAGGCCCTGCACGACAAGGACTGCATCAGCTGCCACCAGCGCATGTACGGCGGCGACGGCTCCCGCATCTATACCCGCGACGGGCGGGTCCTGAGCGACAAGCTGGAACTGCTGCAGCGGGTGGCCGCCTGCAATGCCCAGATGAACACCGGCTGGTTCCCGGACGAGGAAGCCCACGTGGCCCGCTATCTCAATCAACAGTATTACCAATTCAAACAATGACTTCGACCCAACTCCATCCGGCCTGCCGCCGGCACGGCGCTTGAGCGCCCCCCTCACCGGCCTGGTGGTCGCCGCCCATGGCCGCCAGTACCGGGTTGAACTCCCGGACGGGGAAACCCTGTTGTGCTACACCCGGGGCAAGAAAAGCGAGGTGGTCTGCGGGGACCGGGTCCAGGTTCAGGGAACCGGCGAGGGACAGGGGGTCATCGACCTGGTGGAGCCCCGGCACAGCCTGCTCTACCGTTCCAACGAAATCCGCCAGAAGCTGATTGCTGCCAACGTGGATCAACTGATCCTGGTGGTGGCGACGGAACCGGCCTTTTCCGAACTGCTGGTGAGCCGCTGCCTGATCGCGGCGGACAGTCAGGGCATTGCCCCCCTGATCGTGCTCAACAAGAGCGACCTGGAAGAACGCCTGGGCCCCGCCCGCCAGCGCCTGGCCACCCTGATCCAGCTGGGCTACCCGGTCCTGGAACTCAGCGCCAGACAGGGGGCTGCCCCCCTGCTTCCCCATCTGCAGGGCAAGACCAGCGTTCTGGTGGGACAGTCGGGCATGGGCAAATCCACCCTCATCAACGCCCTGATCCCCGAAGCCCGGGCCGCCACCCGGGAAATCTCCGCCGCCCTGGATTCCGGCAAGCACACCACCACCCACGCCACCCTCTACCACCTGGACCGGGACAGCCACATCATCGACTCCCCCGGCCTGCAGGAATTCGGCCTCGGCCACCTGGACCAGGGCGACCTGGAGCAGGCCTTCCCGGAATTCGCGCCCTACCTGGGCCAGTGCCGCTTCCGCAACTGCCAGCACCAGCAGGAACCCGGCTGCGCCCTCCAGGCCGCCGCCGCCGCCGGCCACATCCACCCGGAACGACTGCAGCTCTTCACCACCCTGGCCCGGGAAACCCGCCGGGGCTGAACCCCGCCTGCTTCCAACGATATGGCCGCTGGCCAGCCCTGGCCCTGCCTGGAGGAGGCGGGGCCAGGGGAAAGTTTCAGAGAAATTCTCTGAAAAACACTCAACAAAAAGTTGACCACGCGAATAATAGTTATTATCATCCACCCATACATCATCACCTGTGAGGCACCACACACTTTATGGAAACCTTGGAAAAGGCAGCGGCCAGCAAGGCCGCCCTGTCCAACGCCCAGGTACTTTCCAAGCTGAACGACCTTTACAAGGAAGCCTTTGCCCACGACGGGTTTGCCGAGATCCGGGTGGAAATCCGCATCCTGCGGCGGGGGCAAAAAGAGGTCATTCTGCACTGCGGAAAACAGTACCGGTTCGTAGTGGACTACACACCCGCCACGGCATCCTGCCACTAGGCGTGGTCTGACCTTTTCCGGCCAGGGTGAGCCTGGCGGATGAGCACGATTTACAGGCTGGCGACGAGGGGTCGCGGCGAAATTTTCCGGCAATGGCGCCGGACCTTTCGTTAAAAAACCTGGTGCAGGAGTTTCCCGGAGGGGAAATCCGGAACCATCATCCGCAAGGAGTTGTACTGATGTTGACCAAACTCATGGCCATGTCCAAGGCCGAACTGAAGTCCAAGCTGCAAGCCCTGGACATTTCCGCCGTCAAGGGCCGTGCCCTGCGCCGCAAGTTCGAAACCATCCGCAGCAAGAAGGAAGGCGGCTTCACCCTGCTGGAACTGCTGGTTGTCGTGGCCATCCTGGCCGCCATCGCCGGCACCGCCACCATCATGCTGCAGGATACCGACCGCAAGGGCGCCGCCGCTGCCCACGTGGCCATGATGGATGAGCTCTCCAAGGGCATCCAGACCTTCCGCGTGCTGAACGGCGGGAATTATCCCGACAACTGGGACTCCCTGATGTTCAATGCCACCAACTCCCTGGCCGGCGCCACCGTCTCTTCCGTGCTCAACACTGATCTGGTCGGCAACCTCACTGCAGGCACCCTGACTGCAGCCGACCTGGCCGCGCTGCAAAACGTGGGCATCACCACCGCCCGGGTGCTGGACCCCACAGCCACCCCGCAAGACGTGGCTGCCGGCGGTTGTGCTGATGCCAGCATCAAGGCCACGATCACCGACAAGGGCAACAACGTCACGGCCCAGAACATCTTCCGGCCTGCCACCGCCAATGGTTGCGGCTATGCCGCCAATGCCACCCTGGCCGACGGCGACGCCGTGATGGTGTGGAGCGGCGGTCCGGAGCGAGCCGGCCTGCCTTCCGGTTCCACCAACAAACTGGTGGCCTTCGGGGTTGGCGCGGATGCTTCCCTGTTCAACCCGACCACCATCGGCGCCCTCTCCAACGTGCCCGTCTATCGTCACGTGAGCAATGACGAATACAACCGCTTCGTCGTGCTGTGGAACGTTTCCACCGCCGGTGGTCAGGCCACCTTCCAGGCCATCATCGACGGCGCAGGCGACACCAAGGACGAAGAACTGGGTGAAGTGGACAACGTCCGCCGCACCTAAGCAACTGGTTCATAGCGCGGGAGCCCTGCGGGGCTCCCATCCCCGGCCGGCACCTCCGGGTGCCGGCCACCTCAGCTCCTGACCCTGAACTGACCTCATGTACGCAACCCATGTCCCGGGCGGGCCGGGCCTCAGGTCCTGCTGCGCCTTTTCCGGCTTCACCCTGATCGAACTGCTGGTCGTCTGCAGCCTCCTGGCTGCCGTCTCCATGCTGGCCTGGGGCATGTACGGGGACGTGGACCGGCGTACCGAAGATCAACTGGCCCGGGTGGAACTGCTCCATCTGGCCGATGCCCTGAAACGTTTCAGGGCCGATACCGGCTACTGGCCCGGGGAAGGTCCCTTCACCCTGGCCAGCGCCGAACCCTGCAGCGGCACCGGGGGCGCCATCGAGCGCAGCTGGGCCCTGCCCGCCGATGATGGGGAACGGGACACCTGGTTCCTCTCCCCGGCCAACCTGGCCCTGCTCTATCAGCGTCCGGCCCTGTGCCCCGATCATCCCCTGGGCCACCTGGAAAACTGGGACCCGATACAGCGCCGGGGCTGGAACGGCCCCTATCTGCCCCTGCAGAACCGCCACTGGGTGGACCTGGGCAGTACCACCCCGATCACCGGCACCAAGGCCGCCAACATCCCCGCTTTCGCCAGCGGCCCCCGCTTTGCCCCGGCCGACAACGGCTACCAGTCCTGCGACAGCGCCCTGCCCGGCTGCTACCTGGGCTGGCGTAGCCTACCCGACAGCAGTGCCGGCTACGACGCCGGCCAGCACGAGTTCCTCACCCACGCCCGGCCCTTCCTGACCCTGGGTCTGGACAGCAACAACCATCCCCGGGTGATCTACTGGGGTCCCGACGGCCGCTACGGCGGCACCCACCCCGATGACCCCTGCCTGCCCAACGGCACCGACCCGGACGGCCTGGATGACCAGGTGATCTGCCTTTGAACCCTACCCCTCCATGATCATGAACCCGCGCCCCCTGTCCTCCTCCCTGACGATCCTGGCCCTGGCCTGCGGCCTCCTGGCCGCCCCCCTGCCGGCCTGGAGTGCCGAACCGGCCCCGGCCGCCTCCAGCAAAAGCGACCCCCGGGACAGCTACCGGAGCGTGCAGCTCCAGGAACTGGTGCCCGCCTCCCGCATGACGGACGGCCGCCGCGCCATCTTCGCCCCCACGGGGGTGCGCTTCCAGGCCAGGCTGGCCCAGGGTCCCAGCCCCCAGAAGGCCGAATACCTGCAGCAGGTGATGGGCATGATGGGCATCTCCCCCCTGCCCAGGGTGAGCCAGCGGGTCGTGCTCGATTACGGCGGCGACAAGCCCCTGGCCGCCTACGTGGAGGAAAGCGCCGCCGGCCGCATCAACCAGGAACTGAAGGTGGGCGACAGCCGCACCTTCTACGCCTACCACGTCTACAACAACCGCCAGGGGCCGGCCCTGGTGATCACCTCCTTCGGCAACTGAGTCCATGCAGGCCCGAGGCTTCACCCTGATCGAACTGCTGGTGGTGGTCTCCATCCTCTCCGCCACCGCCGTGGCCGCCTTCAGCTTTGCCGCCGAGGACCGGGCCCAGGTGCGTCTGGATGACACCCGCAACCGCCTGGAGCTCCTGCGACGCAGCATCCTGGGGCTGGAAGGACCCGCCTACGGCGGCGAAGTCCGGCTCTCGGGCTACGTGGCGGATAACGGGGTGCTGCCCGAGAACCTGCTGGCCCTCACCACCCGACCCCCGGCCCTGGCGGAGCGGGACAGCGTCACCCCGGTGTTCAGCACCAGCTTCAGCGGCGGCACCTGCATCCAGACGGGCACCCCGGCCTCGGTCAGCTGGGGCAGCGACGCCACCTTGATCAAGGGCCATGCCGGCAGCTACCTGCGCGGCCGGGCCCATAACGGCCAGCTTCGGGACGGCTGGGGCAACCAGTCCCTGAACGACGACGGAGAGAACTTCGGTTGGGCAGTGGACAGCTCCGGCAGCCAGTCCCTCAGCATCACCAGCCTGGGGGCCGACAACACGACGGGGGGCAGCAGTCCGGCCGAGGCAGACCAGGGCATGGACATCGTCGCCGCCGACTGGCAGCTAAGCCTGGATGGCTGGAACGTGACGCTCAGGAATCGCCGCAGCTCGCCCATTACTACCACTACCTCCTTCAAGGCCGCCCTGCTGGTGTTCCAGAACGGCGCCGCCGGCCCCCAGTGGCTGCGTTACACCACCAGCGGCAACAGCTGCAGCAGCGACCTGGCCCCGGGGGAGAGCTGCACCCTGAGCTTCGGCCCCACTTCCAGCTGTGGCACGGGCAACCCGGCAAACCTGGTGCCCATGGGCCGCCACCTGCTGGTCCTGCTCAACGGCAGCGACATCCACTCCAGCAGCGCCCCGAGCGTCGCCCAGGTGGCCTTCCATCCCGGTGCCGACCGGCCCGCCGCCGTCCTGGAGGTCCGCTGATGCCCTTCTGGTCCCGTCTCAAAGCGGCCGCGAGTCCCGGCAAGCGCACCCCTGGCGCAAGCCTCCGGACCCTGCTGCGGCAGCGCCTGCTGATCCTGGCCTGGGACGTGGGCGGCCTGAGCGGCGTGGTGGCGGAACAAGGCGCCCGGGACGAGGCATGGCAGCTCTCCCCCCCGGTCTGTTCGGGAATCACCGATTTCGGCCATGCCCTGGACGAGGTGTTGGCCCACCTGCTTCAGGAGGGGGTGGCCCCGCCCCGCCACTGCTGGCTCCTGTCCCGGCTGGTGGTGCCAGCCCTGGTGGATCTGCCCGTGGACCCGGAATCCCCCCGCCCGGCGGCCCAGATGCGGGAGCTGGTGCGCAGCGAGATGGAGCCGGTGGTGGCGGAATTCGGCGCCCTCTGGAGTCTGGGCGCCGTGCTGGAGGCCCGGGGCCTGATCGACGCCGCGCAACGGGAACAGGTGGTGCTGGAACTGGCGGTACGCCGGGAGCAATCCGGCAATCCCGTCAGCTTCGGCCGGGTGGCCCTGGAACTGGAGATGATCAGCCAGAGCCAGCTGGAGGACGCCCTGAAGGTTCAGGAAAGCCTGCAAATGCTGGAAAGCGACCTGGCCTGCGGCTGGGCCGGCCACGTTCCGGCTGAGGGGCAGACCCCGGTCTGGCTGGCCTGCGCCACCGGCCTGAGCACCTGGGAGCAATGGGAACGAGCCTGCCGCCAGCGCAACCTGCGCCTGGTGGCTGCCAGCCCCCTGGCCTGGGCCGCCAGCGAAACCCCGGGGGAAAGCGAAAGCCGTATGGCCCTGGAAATCCACGGGGAAGACGTGGTGGCGGTGCTGCGCCACCGGGGACACGTGGCCTCGGCCCGCAGCGAGGGCCGGCTGGAGCGCCCCCTGGCCGCCGACTGGCTGGGGCGCCTGATCCAGGACTGGCGGGCCATGGGCATCCAGGACCTGGAACTGGTCTGCCTGGAAAAACGGGACGAACCGACCCTGCAGGACATCCTGGAGCAGATCGGCACCCGTTACGGCCACGCCCCCCAGTTGCGGGACTACGGCCAGACCTGGCAGGCCCTGCTGCAGCACCAGGCCGGCCAGTTCCGGCAGCGCCAGCCCGCCCTGCCTCTGATCCGCGAAGGCCGGCCGGCCAAGCCCCTGGTGCGGCGCCCCGGCTTCTGGCACCTGCTGCTGCCCTGCCTGACCCTGGCTGCCCTGGGCGGGCTGGAAGCCTGGCAGCGCTGGCAGATCCACAAGCTGGAAACCCACTTCGCCACGATCCAGGCCACCGAGAAGAAAAATCTGGAACTGGCCCAGACCACAATCCGCTTCAACCAGGAAATGCAGCAGGTCAAGAAGGACCTGGACCAGGGCCGGCAGCAACTGGCCCGGCTGCTCACGGAGGTGGAGCGGCTGCAGACCATCGAAGCCATGGGCGCCCACCTGCCCCGGCTGCTGCGCACCCTGGCCCGGGGCGTCGGCGACCAGGTGGTGCTGGAATCGGTGCACAACGCCAAGGTCGGCACCAGCGACATGAACCGCATCCGGGTAACCGGCTGGTCCCCCGACTATGGCGCCGCCCAGGCCTTCGCCCTGCGGGTCCAGGAACTGGTCTCCCAGGACCAGGGCTACGGGGTGGCCAACACCGACGTCAGCGCCAGGCCCGGGCGGGAAGGCAAGCCCGGCTACGGCGTGTCCTTCTGGCTGGTGCCCGTGGAAGAAGACCTGGAAGGCACCCATCCCCTGGAGAAAAACCAGCCATGAAACCCCTGAGTTCCCGCTGGAAGAACCTGCCTCCCCGGCAGCGCCATTTCTGGGTCGGTGGCCTCTGCGGCGCCCTGGCCCTGCTCTACGGCCTGCTGCTCTGGTACCCCGGCCGCCAGGCGCTGCAGAAACTCCAGTACCAGGAAGAAAAAATGGCCGTGCGCCTGAAGACGAGCGGCAAGAGCGACGGCAAGCCCCCGGCGGTGCTGGACCTGGGGGGCCTCAACCCGGGCCAGGCCAGACAGGAGCTGGAGCGGGTGCACAATTCCCTGGGACAGCTGGAAGCGGAACAGCAGCGCCTGAACGGCCGCTTCATCCCCCTGGAGGATCTGGAATCCCTCCAGGCCCTGAAGTCGGAGCTGACCCGCCTGGCGGAAAGCGGCGACATGGAAGTGGTGGCTCTGGAGCACATCTACCGGGAGGAAGAGGACCGGGACCGCCCTCCCACCGTGGAGCTGCTCAAGGAAGCCGCCCAGGCCAATCCCTACAAACGCCCCCTGCTGCGGCTCAAGGCCCGGGCCAGCTACCGGGGCCTGATGCAGTTTCTCGATGGTCTGGGGTCCCTGACCCACATTGCCGCTCCGGTGTGGAGCCAGATCCAGGTCCAAAGCGCCAAGCCCAACCCGGACGGCAATCCCCTGCAAGGCAGCAGCACCCCCAAACAATGGCTGGAAGTGGAGATCCGTCTTGCCGTCTGAAACCTGCATCAATCAGCACTGGAGTCGTTTCCAGGCCCTGCTCGCCGCGATGCCCGCGGCAGGCGCCTCGGACCTGCACCTGGCCGCCGGCAGCCGTCCCCACTGGCGCCGCCACGGGGAACTGGAATGCTGCGACGAGGCGAACTGGGAGGATGCCCAGCTGGAGGCCGTGGCCGCGCAGCTCCTGGACCCGCCCCGGCAGGCGGATTTCGCCCGCAGCGGCAGCGCCGACCTGGGCCACAGCTCGGCCTCGGGGGAGCGCTTCCGCCTCAACCTGTTCCGCACCCTGGGGCGGCTGGCCCTGGTGGCCCGCCACCTGCCGGAACGCTTCGCCAGCCTGGGGGAACTGCACCTGCCGCCCGTATTGAAGGAACTGGCCTACCTGCCCAGCGGCCTGGTGCTGGTCACCGGGGTCACCGGCAGCGGCAAGAGCACCACCCTGGCCACCCTGATCCACGAGATCAATGCCCATTGCCGGCGCCACATCCTCACCATCGAGGACCCGGTGGAGTTCGTGCATCGGCCCCGGCAGAGCATCATCAGCCACCGGGAGCTGGGCACCGACACCCCGGACTTCGCCCTGGCCGTGCGCGCCGCCCTGCGGGAGGACCCGGACGTGATCCTGGTGGGCGAATTGCGCGATACGGAAACCATGCGCGCCGCCCTGACCGCCGCCGAGACTGGCCACCTGGTGTTTTCCACCCTGCACACCGCCGACGCGGTGGGGGCGGCCGAACGCTTCATCGGCGCCTTCCCCGGGGAAGAGCAGGAACTGGCCCGGCGGCGCCTGTCCCTGGTGATGAAGGCCGTGGTGGCCCAGCAGCTGCTGCCCCGCCTGGACGGCCGGGGCCGGGTACCGGCGGTGGAAATCCTGCGCGGCACCCCGGCGGTGATGAACCTGATCGTCTCCGGCCGCTCGGCCCAGATCTACTCGGCCATGGAATCCGGGGCCGACTTCGGCATGCAGACCTACGACCAGTCCTTCGCCCAGCTGGTCCGGGAGCGCCAGGTGGACGCCGACACGGTGCAGCCCCTGGCCCGCAACCCCGACGGCTTGGCCTGGCTGGTGAAGCACGGCCAGCTCCCGGGAGCCCGCCCATGAGCGAGCTGGCCGAAGCCACCCTGATCCAGGCCGGCCTGCAGGCCGGTCTGTTCGACAATGACCAGGTGGCGCGCCTGCGCCCCCTGGCCCGGGCCCAGCGCCAGAGCCTGCTGGACGCCCTGGCCGGGGAGCTGTCCCTGCCCCAGACCGCCTTCTACCTGGCCCTGGCCCAGGTGCGCGGCCTGCCCTATGCCCGGCTCGGCAGCTGGCCGGTGGACGAAGGGGCCCTGGGCCGCCTGCCGGCCACCCTGCTGAAGCGCCATCCCATGGCCCCCCTGAGCGATCCGGAAGGCCGCCTGCACCTGGTGGTGGCCAACCCGGACGACGCCCTGGGGGTGGAAACCGCCCGCCGGGTGGTGGGCAACCTGCCTCTGGCCCTGGCCGAACCGGAAGGACTGGCCGCCCTGCTGCGCCGGCTGCGCGGCCGGGAAGCCAGCCAGGAAGGGGCCGGCGAGGACCCGGTGGGCCTGTTCCAGCGCATCGTCCGGGAAGCCGGCCTGCGGCGCGCCTCGGACATTCACATCGAAGCCATCAAGAACGGGGTGCAGGTGCGCCTGCGGGTGGATGGCCGCATGGAGGCCCTGGGCGCCCCCCTGGCCCGGGACCTGGGGGATGCCCTGATTTCCCGGGTCAAGGTGCTCTCGGGCATGGACATCGCCGAAAGCCGCGCGCCCCAGGACGGGGGCCTGGCCTACCCGGTGCGCGAGGGGGGCGAGCCGGTGGAAATGCGGGTTGCCTCCATCCCCATCAAGTTCGGCGAGCGGCTCACCCTGCGGGTGATGAAGAGCGACCCCAACCGCCAGAAGCTCGATGCCCTGGGGCTGCCGGCGGCCATGGCGGCACGCCTGCGGGATGCCCTGGGCCACCCCCACGGCATCGTGCTGGTCACCGGCCCCACCGGCAGCGGCAAGAGCACCACGCTCTATTGCGCCCTGCGCGAACTGGACGCCGACAGCCTCAACATCCTCACCGCCGAGGACCCGGTGGAACAGGTGATTCCCGGCATCTCCCAGGTCCAGGTCAATGCCAAGGTGGGCTTTGCCAGCGCCCTGCGCTCCTTCCTGCGGCACGACCCGGACGTGGTCCTGGTCGGCGAGATCCGCGACCTGGACACCGCCGACGTGGCCTTGAAGGCCGCCACCACCGGGCACATGGTGCTGTCCACCCTGCACACCAACAGCGCCCCCGGGGCCATCACCCGGCTCCAGGACATCGGCTGCGAGCGTTTCCTGCTCGGCGCCACCCTGCGGGGCATCCTGGCCCAGCGCCTGGTGCGCCAGCTCTGCCCCCACTGCCGCCGGGAGGTGGAAGCGGATGCCGCCGCCCGGCAGCTGCTCCAGCAACCGGCGGATGCGCCGCTGCGGCTCTGGGAGCCGGCGGGCTGTCCCCGCTGCCTGGGCTCGGGTTACCGGGGCCGGATCGGCCTCTACGAAGCCCTGTGGGTGGACGCGGAGCTGGCGGCCGCCATCGCCGCCGGAGCTGGGGAACGGGAACTGGCGGCCCGGGCCCGGGACTACTGGCGCCTGGCCGACGATGCCCGGGCCAAGGTCCTGGCCGGCCAGACCAGCCTGGAAGAAGCCCGGGTCTATCTGCAAGAGGTGGGGGCATGAGCCAGTACGCCTACCTCTGCCTCGGAGCCCAGGGCCAGGAACTGCGCGGCCAGCTGGAGGCGGCCGGGGAAACGGAAGCCCGCAGCATCCTCAAGGCCCAGGGCCTGAAGGTGCTGCACCTGGCCGAAGGCCGCCTGGGCGGCAACTGGCGCGAGCAGCTCGGACGCCTGGGCCACTGGCTGTCGCGCATGCGCTCCATCGGCACCGGCGACCTGGTGCTGTTCTACCGCCAAATGCAGCTCATGCTCAGGGCCGGCCACACCCTGCTGGAAGCCCTGACTGCCTGTGCCCACCTGAGCAGCAAGGGGCGCATGGTGGATGCCCTGGGCCGCATCGCGGCCGCCATCCAGCGGGGCAGCAGTCTGTCCGCCGCCTGCAGCAGCGAGAAGGAGCTGTTCAACCGGCTGGCCGGGAAGCTCCTGGAAGCCGGCGAGGCCTCGGGGGAGCTGGACGCGGTGTTCGAGCGCCTGTCCATGCTCCTGGAACGGCGCGGCGAGGTGCGGCGCCAGCTGATCACCGCCCTGGTCTATCCGGGCTTCGTCCTGCTCGCGGCCATCGGCGTGATCTCCTTCCTGGTGCTCTCGGTGGTGCCTCGCTTCGCCACCTTCCTCACGGGCCGGGGCAAGGCCATTCCCTGGGCCGCCCAGACCATGCTCGACAGCGCCGACTGGCTCGGCCAATGGGGCTGGCTGATCGGCATGGGCGTCATCGGCCTGGGCATCAGCCTGCCCCTGCTGCGCCGCATTCCCGCCGCCCGTTTCCAGATCGACCGGCTGGTGGTGCGCCTGCCGGTCCTGGGGGGCGCCATCACCTCGGCGGCCATGGCCCAGGCCACCTGGACCTTCGGGGTGCTGGTGAAAAGCCGCCTCACCGTGCTGGAAGCCCTGCGCACCTGCACCCAGGTGGTGGCCAACGCCGGCTTCTCCCGGGCCTTCGCCCGGGCCGCCGACCAGGTGCTGGTGGGCCGCACCCTGGCCTCGGCCCTGGACCAGCCGGCCCTGCCCCGGCTGGTGCGGCACATGGCCGCCGTGGGGGAAAAGAGCGGCCAGCTGGACACGGTCATGGAATCCCTGGGGCTGCACTACCAGAAAGAGCTGGATGCCCGAGTGAAGCTCCTGGCCGCCATGATCGAGCCGGCCCTGACGGTGGTGATCGGCGGGGTCGTGGGCTTCGTCTATTACGCCTTTTTCCAGGCCATGCTGGCCGTCTCCACCGGAGCCTGAGCACCGATGTTCCTTTCTTCCCTGCCCCGGCGCCCCGCCCTCCTGATCCTGCCGGCCCTGCTCGCAGCCCTGCCCGGCCTGGCCGTGGCCCAGGCCCGGGTCCCGCCGGCCATGCAGCAGGACCTGGAAACCCTGCAACGCTACGCCGACGAGGTGAACCGCCGCAGCCAGGGCAGCCCGCCTCCAGCTGCCCCGGCCGCCAGCCCGACGCCGGCTTCCTCGGCCCAGGCCGGCAGCGAGCGGGACCCCTTCGAGGTTTCGCCCCAGCTGCGTGAAAGCAGCCTGCGCAACCGTCCCGGCTCCACCCTGGGCGGGGCCGGCGGTGCCATCAACCGGCACCTGCGCATCCGCGCCATGGCCCGGGGTCCGGAAGGCGGCATCGCCCAACTGGAGGCCGGCAAGGATGTGGTCACCGTGCGCGACGGCGACGAGCTGGTGGTCGATGGCATTCCCTACACGGTGCACGTGGAACGGGACGGCCTCCTGCTCCGGGGCTCGGCGGCCCCCCAGTTCCGGATGCTGGTGCGATGAATCCCTGCCGGCGCCCTGCCGTCCTTTCCCACCGGAAACCCTCGCGGATGAAACTGTTCTCTTCCCTGCTGCTGCCTTTCCTGCTGCTCACCTTCCTGCATTCCCCCGCCGCCCTGGCTGCCCCGCTCAAGAAGCAGGCCGGGCCGGGGGACATCTACCTGAGCCAGGTGCGCCTGGATGAGGCGGCCCGGCTCATTTCCCAGATCGGCAAGACCAGCATCGTGGTCACCGCCAAGGTTTCGGAGCAGGTGGTCTCCCTCTATCTGCGCGACGTGAATGTGGAAGGCATGGTGAAGAACCTGTGTCGGGCCGCCGGGGTGTGGTACCGCTTCGACCCCCAGACCGCCACCTACCTGCTGATGAGCGCCGAGGAGTACCAGCGCGACGTGGCCATCACCCGGGACGACATCACCCGCAGCTACGTGCTCCGGCATCACAACGTGGTGGCCGTGGCCCATGCCGTCAAGGCCTTGTTCGGAACCCGGGTGCTGCTGAGCAACCCGGTGGAGGAAATGCCGCCGGTGAGCCTGGGCGGCACCAGCCGCACCAGCGGCGGCTCTGCCAGCAACCGCACGGGCAGCGGCGGCAACCGCAGCAGTGCCGGCGGCAACAATAGTGGCAACAACCCGAACAGCCAGGGCAGCGGCCTGCAGGGGCTCAACACCAGCATCAGCCCGGAAGGCAGCGTCAGCCGCAGCTTCGGCGGCAGTACGACGGCCCAGCAGCAGGCGGATCCGCGCAAGGAGCTGGGCAACCTCTCCCAGGACGGCCTGAGCGCCGCCCTGAACGACGACGGCAGCGGCAGCCTGGGCGCCGCCGCCCTGCTCAGCGCCGCCTCGCGCACCGGCCCGCCCATCCACATCACCTACAACAAGCAGCACAACCTGCTGCTGCTCCGGAGCGGCGACGATACCGCCGTGCGGGACATCGAAGCCCTGATCCGGGAAATGGACCGCCCCCCCCGCCAGGTGCTGCTGGAGATGAAGATCATCGAAGTGCAGCTGGGCAACGACTTCCGCTCCGTGTTCGACATCGGCCTGGGCGGCCAGAAGACCTCTTCCGGCCCCCTGGGCCTGGGCTTCGGCACCGTCTCCGGGGCCATCACCGACAGCAGCGGCAAGACCGTCTATCCCCGCAACGCCGCCACCCTGGGCAACTTCGCCGCCCTGGACGACCCCACCATGGTCTGGCAGTACGTCAGCGACAACCTGCGCCTGCGCCTGCAGCTGCTGGAAAGCGAGAACAAGGTGAATGTCCTGGCCTCGCCCATGGTGGTGGCCGCCAACAACCAGCCGGCGCGGCTGTTCATCGGCGACGAGCAGGTGCTGGTGACCGGGGCCTCGGCGGACAGCACCACGGGCACCACGGGCGCCACCAACACCACCATCACCGTGGAAACGGAGCAGCGCAACGTGGGCCAGACCCTGATCATCCTGCCCCGCATCAATGCCGACCGCTCGGTCACCCTGACCATCGACCAGGACAGCTCCCGGATCAATACCGGCGCCACCGTGCTGCCCCTGGCCCTGCCCGACGGCACCCTGTACCAGTTCCCCATCGACACGGTGAACACCGCCAACCTGCAGGTCACCGCCCACGCCCGGGACGGGCTCACGGTGGCGGTCGGCGGCATGATCAGCCAGACCCGCAGCGACGGGGTGGACAAGGTGCCGCTGCTGGGCGACATCCCCGGCCTGGGCGTCCTGTTCAAGAAGACCGTCAAGGAAAACAGCCGCAGCCAGATCGTCCTGCTGATCACCCCCCGGGTCCTGGAAACCCCGGAAGAAAGCGACGCCCTGGCCCGCCAGAAGGAAGCCCAGCTGCACCTGCAGGACAAGGACCAGCAGCCCGCCGAAAAGCCCCAAGACCGGGCGCCTGCGACTAGCCATTCCCCGCCCGCGCCCACCTCACCCACGGAGATCCCATGACCCAGCCCGCCAACACGCCCCTCCCTGCCCACCCGGACCTGAACGCAGCCCGCCAGCGGGTGGGGCAGATCCTCCTGGGCAAGGAGGAGGCCGTCCGCCTCGCCCTGGCCTGCCTGGTGGCCGGCGGCCATCTGCTCCTGGAAGACCTGCCCGGCATGGGCAAGACGGTGCTGGCCCACGCCCTGGCCCGGGTCACCGGTCTGGGCTTCAACCGGGTGCAATTCACCAGCGACATGCTGCCCGGGGACCTGACCGGGGCGCCGGTATTCGACCGGGACAAGGGGGGCTTCGTTTTTCATCCGGGCCCCATCTTCACCCAGGTGCTGCTGGCCGACGAGATCAACCGGGCTTCACCCAAGACCCAGTCGGCCCTGCTGGAAGCCATGGAGGAGAAGCAGGTGAGCAGCGACGGCTGCAGCCGTCCCCTGCCCCGGCCCTTCTTCGTCATCGCCACCCAGAACCCGGTGGACCAGATGTCCACCAACCCCCTGCCCGAGGCCCAGCTGGACCGCTTCCTGATGCGGCTCTCCCTGGGCTATCCGGATGCGGCGGCAGAACTGGAAATCCTGCGCGGCGAGGACCGGCGGGAACTGCTGGAAAACCTGGCGCCGGCTCTGGACGAAACCCGCCTCCTGGCCCTACAGCGCCTGGCCCGGGACATTCACGCCGCCGAGCCCCTGCTGGCCTACGTCCGGGCCCTGGCCGAACACACCCGGCACGGGGCCGGCCTGCGCTACGGCCTGTCCCCCCGGGGCAGCCAGGCCCTGCTGGCGGCAGCCCGGGCCTGGGCCCTGCTGGACGGCCGCGACCACGTGCTGCCCGGCGACGTGCAGGCAGTCTTCCCCGCCGTGGCCCTGCACCGGCTGGGCCTGGGGGATGCCCGGGAAGCGGAGCGGGCCGCCGCCGAACTGCTGGCCGCCGTGCCCCTGCCCTGATGCTCCGGGAATTCCGCCCCATGCGCCCCCGGCTGCGCCCCACCCTGACGGGGGCCTGCTGCCTGCTGGCGGTTCTGGCCCTGCTGGCCACGGCCATCAACTACGGCAACAACCTGGTGTTCTTCCTGGCCTTCCTGCTTCTCTCCCTGTGGCTCCAGGGCGCCTGGTCCTGCTGGCGCAATCTGGCCGGGCTGGGCTGGCAGCCGGCCCCGGGCCTGGCCGGCTTTGCCGGCAGCCGGCTGGAACTGGGCGGCCATCCCCTACCCGGCAGCGGCCGCAGCCACCGGCAACTGCGCCTGGCCCAGGGGCGAGGCAGGCTGGGCCGCCCCCTGTTCCTGGGCCCCGCCCTGGACCTGAACGAGACGGCCAGCCCGGAGCACCAGACAGGGCGCCTGGGCCTCAGCCTGCCCTGCCCGCCCCGGGGCCGCCGGCAAATTGACGCGCTGCAGCTCTGCTCCACCTACCCCCTGGGGTTCTGGCAGGCCCGGCTGCCCCTGCCGCCGCTCCAGGTCTGGGCCTATCCCCAGCCCGAAGCCGGGGCTGCCCTGCCCGGGGAGAGCCCGAACCCGGCCCACCGGCACCAGGAAGCCGACGATTTCCAGGGCCTGCGCCCCTATGCCCCGGGGGACTCACCCCGGCGCATCAACTGGCGGGTGTTCAGCCGCCGTGAAGAACTGGCGGTCAACAGCTTCGACGGCGGCCGGGGCGGCCAGACCCTGTGGCTGGACCTGGCCCGGACCAGCGGCGACCTGGAGGCCCGGCTTTCCCGCCTGGCCGGCCAGGTGCTGGAAGCGGAACACCAGGGCCGGGAGTACGGCCTGCGCCTGGGGGCATGGAGCTGCCCGCCGGGCCGGGGGCCCCGGCAACGCCAGCGCTGCCTGGAAGCCCTGGCCGGCTACGGGGCGGAACAGCCGTGATGCCTTTCCACCCGTTCCTGACCTGGCCCTGGAGCGGCAAGCGGGGCCCTCCCGGCGCCGGCCACGCCCCAGGCCCTCTTTCCTGACCCGCCTGCGGCCGGGCGGAAAGTCCTTTAACCGACTCCATCCAGGGAGGTACACCAACATGTTGCAAGCATCGAATCCTGCCAGCGCCACCCTGGTCTGGCGCACCCGGGACTCCGCCCGGCACCTGCTCCAGGCCAGCATCGCCAGCCTCGCCCTCTGCCTCGCCAGCGGGCTGGTGCTCTGGCTCTCCCCGCCCCATGACCACCTGATCCTGGTGGCCCTGTGCACCCATCTGAGCGCCGGAGTCCTGGCCGGCATCTTCTTCCTGCCCTTCGTCGTCATCCACCTCCAGGACGGCCGGGAACCCCTGGGCCTGCTGCTGCAGCCCTGGCGTCTGCTGCCGGCCGCCTTGCAGGAGCCGGTGGCGCGCCATCGGCTCCTGGGCCATGGACTGCTCTGGAGCCTGCTCCTGGCCCTGGGCAGCGGCCTCCTCATCGCCCTCCCCGCCGTGGCCTACCTGGCCGGCCGGCCGGTCACCCTGCCCTACGGCAGCCAGTACCTGCTCCTGGACCTGCACCAGGGGGCAACCCTGGCCTGCCTGGGCCTGCTGCTCCTGCACTTTCCCTGGAAGGAGCGGACATGAGCCGGATTCCCGCCCTGCGCTTTCTGCTGCTCCTGGGCCTGACCCTGGGCGCCTTCCTGCTGCTGGCCTGGCTGCTGCCGCCCAGTCCGGCCCTGGGGGTGGACCAGGCCCGGCAGATGCCCTACTACAGTCTGCCCTTCGGCACCGACAATCCCTTTTACCCGGGGGAGCTGAGCACCCCCGACGGCCGCCTGCTGAACTGGCGGGCCGTGCCCGATTCCCGCAGCTGCGGCGAATGCCACCTGCAGGAAACCCTGGAATGGGCCACCTCCCTGCACGCCATATCGGACAAGGACCTGATCTACGACAGCTCGGTGCGGGAAAACGAATCCGCCTCCCAGGCGGCCCGCCACCACGGCCTGGAAAAGGGGCGCTGGTGCGAGGCCTGCCACAACCCCCTGGGCACCCTGGCCGGCCTGGTCAGCCCGGTCACCAGCGTCCAGGAAACCGAAGCCCTGGAGGAAGGCACCTCCTGCATCGTCTGCCACACGGTCAATCACGCCCAGCCCCTGGCGGGCAACGGGGCCCTGGAGCTGGACATCAACGGGGTGTTCCGCTACGGCCACCCGGCCCTGCTGGCCGCCGCCCCCTCCCGCCACGCCCGGGACATGCGCGCCGCCCGGGAGCAGCCCCTGATGCAGGACAGCGCCCTGTGCGGCGCCTGCCACACGGAAATCCGTCCCACCAGCGTCCACGGCCAGGAGCCCATGAACCTGCAGGACACCTACGACGAATGGCGCCGCTCCCCCTGGGCCAGGCAAGGCATCCAGTGCCAGGACTGCCACATGTCCCGGGACCCGGCCGCCTTCGTGGCCGCCCTGAAGCGGGGAGAGCGGCCGGCCAGGAGCGTTTCCCACCGTTTCGTCGGCAACAACTACCTGCTCGCCGACACCTCTCTGCCCGCCCCCCTGCTCAACGCCCTGCGCGGCGGTTCGCCACCGGGCATCAACCGGCTCTTCGACCGGCAGCAGTTCAACCAGGAGCTGGGCCGCACCCACGGGGCCATCCTGGCCCTGCTGCGGGAAGCCGCCGAACTGGGACTTGCAGCCCACCCGGAACCCGGCGGCCTGCAACTCCAGGTGGGGGTGAAGAACGTCGGTGCCGGCCATGCCCTGCCCACCGGCCCCCTGGATCAGCGGCACATGTGGCTGGAGGTGGAGGTGCTGGACCAGCAGGGCCAGTCCCTGTTCCACCAGGGCGCCTTCGATGCCCGCACCGGGCAGGTGGACCCGGCTGCCCCGATCTGGATCAAGGAGATCACCAACACCGCCGGGGAACCGGAGCGGCGCCATATCCTCTTCGATGCGGAACGCCTGCACTACCCCCGCAAGCCCATTCCCGCCGGAGCCACCGACCGGGTCGATTACCACCTGCCCCTGGCCCCGGGCGGTCCCTATCAGATCAAGGTACGGCTGTGGTACCGCCTAGCCCTCCAGGACATCCTGGAAAACATCGAACGCCAGGGCCTGGGCCGGGTGGATGCGGTGATTCCCCCGGTGCTGCTGCAAGAAGCCAGCCTCACGGTAGCCACCCAGGGCCAGCGCCTGGCCGTCAAGGAACAACCATGAACGACCACCGCCTCAAGCACAGCGTCAACCTCAGCCACCGCCTGCCCAGCCTGGCGGAAACCCTGGCCCTGGGCCTGCCCCTGGCGACCACCCTGGCCGCCGCCCTGTGGCTGGCCCAGGGCTTGCCGGACGCCCGGGACCTGGCCTACAGCCAGGCCCGGGACGACCTGCGTGCCCTGCGCAGCGCCCTGCTGCTGCCGGTCCCGGAACGTCCGCAACTGCCGGACACGGCCCAGGGCCTGGAAACCCTGGTCCGGGAAGGCAGCCTGAAGCAGCTGCCCCTGGACCCCTGGGGCCGTCCCTACCAGTACCGCTACCCGGGCCAGGCCCACACCTACGAGCTGTTCTCCCTGGGGCCAGACGGGGTGGAAAGCCAGGATGACGTGGTGGTCTGGAACCTCTACGGAGGCCGCTGATGACAGGGCTGCCACTGCCGCGCCGGTCTTTGCCGGACCTGGCTTTACCCAGGCTTTCCCTGGCCGGCTGGTGCCTGCTGCTCCTGCTCCCGGCCCTGGGCAGCCAGCTGCCCGCCCTGGCCCTGCCGGCCTGGGGGGCCCTGGTCCTGGCCCTGGTCAGCCGGCGGCTGCCCCCCCGGCCCTGGAGCGCCGCCCTGCGCCTGGGTCTCCTGGGTCTCAGCCTGGCGCTGGCGGGCTGGCAGTGGGGCTGGCTGGAGAGTCCCACCCTGCGCCTCGGCCTGCTCCTGGTACTGGCGCTCAAATGGGCCGAGGCCCGGCGCCCCGGGGAATATGTGGGGGTGGCTGCCGGAGCCCTGGTGGCCGGGGCCATCGGCCTGCTCCAGTGGGGCGAGGGCACGGGGCTGGCCCTGCTGCTGCTCCAGGCCCTGCTGTTCCTGGTGGTACTGGATCTGGCCAGCCTGGCGCCCGGCGCCGGGGCGCCGGCATCGGCCGCCCCATTCCCGCCGGCCTGGTCCCTGCTACGTCGCAACCTGGGGCGGCTGGGCCTGGCCCTGCCCATGACCGCGGTACTGTTCCTGTTCTTCCCCCGCATCCCCGGCCCCCTGTGGGACATCGGCCTGAGCTTCGGCCTGCCCCTGTCTCTCTCGGTGGAGAAGTCCAGCCAGGGGCTGGGGGTGTCCACCCGCCTGAAACCGGGCCAGAGCCAGACTCAGGCCGGGGTGCGGGAAAGCCAGCCGGTGCTGGTGGCGGAGTTCGAGCACTGGGTCCCCCCCACCAGCCTGCTCTACTGGCGCGGCCCGGTCTACTACGACTTCGACGGGCAGGAGTGGCGGCTGGACCCGGCCTACGAGAGCCAGGGGCGGAGCATCATGCGCCAGGGCTGGAGCCGCATCCAGGAATTCACCGACACCCTGCGGCGGAAAAACCAGGAGGTCCGCTACAAGATCCGCCTCACTCCCCACGAGCGCCTCTGGCTCTATGGCCTGGATCTGCCCGCCAGCCTGACCACGGAATCCTTCGTGGGGCCGGACTGGCAGGTCCTGTCGCACCGGCCGGTGGAGACGGAGATGAGCTACGAGCTGTCCTCCTACCTGGATTGGGAAGGAGGCGGCCAGCTCGCCGAGCCGGTGCGGCAGCGGGCCCTGGCCCTGCCTCCCGAGGGTAATCCCCGGCTGCGGGCCCTGGGCCGCGAACTGGCCGCCGCCCCGGACCGGACCCGCCTGCTGCGCCTGGCCCTGGGGCCCCTGGGCCAGGGGGATTACAAGCTCCGGGACCGCTTTGACTTCCAGGCCGGGCCCGATGCCCTGGACCGCTTCTGGTTCGACAGCCGGGAAGGCAACGCCGACCTCTACGCCGGCACCTTCGTCTATCTGATGCGGGCCGCCGGCATCCCGGCCCGGCTGGTGACCGGCTACCGGGGCGGCAAGCTGATGGCCCTCACCGATTACGTGGTGGTCAAACGCAGCCATGCCCATGCCTGGGTGGAAATCTGGGACGAAACCAGGGGCTGGCAGCGGGTGGACCCGGTGGATCTGATCGCCC
Source organism: Azovibrio restrictus DSM 23866 (assembly GCF_000429665.1). Lineage (GTDB taxonomy): Bacteria > Pseudomonadota > Gammaproteobacteria > Burkholderiales > Rhodocyclaceae > Azovibrio > Azovibrio restrictus. Next base: position 44,249 of record NZ_AUCH01000014.1, on the reverse strand, counting down.
CGGAACGCTTCGCCGGCAGCGCCGCCAAACCCCGGGCCGCGCCCCAGCCCGCCCCGGCGGCGCCACCCAAACCGGCGGCCCCGGCCCGGCAGGAACAGGGCCCCGGCCCCCAGGCCGGCCAGTTCCAGGTCCAGGCCATGGCCCCGGCGGCGGCGCCCGGAACCGGCTGGCAGTGGCCGGACCTGGGCCGGTTCATGGGCCGCTGGATCTTCCGCCTGGACGGAGAAACCCAGCAGGCCCTGCTGGGCGGCCAGGGAGGCGGCCTGGCCTGGGTCTGGCTGCTGCTCCTGGCGGCCCTGGGCAGCGCCCTGGTTCTGGCGGCCGGACTGGGCCTGGGGCGCTGGCGGGAACTACGCCGCCTGCCCCCGCCCCGGCGCCATTGGGAACGGCTCTGCCGCCTGCTGGCCTCCCGGGGACTGGGACCCCGGCCCGGGGAATGCCCCCGCCACTACGCCCTCCGGGTGGGCCAGGCCCGTCCCCTGTGGGCCGCCCCCCTGGCCGACCTGGCCAGCGCCTATACGGACTGGCGCTACGCCCCCGGCTGCGACGATGCCCCCGTCCGCCTGCAGGCGGCCGCCCGCCGCCTCTACAACCTGGTCATGGCCGATACCGGCCCGGACCGCCAAAACACCTGAAAGGAACCCCATGCGCCCCTTCTGGCTTTTCCTCTGCCTGTGCTTCGCCCTGCCCCTGCAGGCAGCCACCGACGGCCCGGGCACCATAGATGCCATCCTGGAGCGGGGCGAGGCGGCGGTAAGCGCCTATGACCCGGCCCGGCCCCTGGCCACGGCGGGAGAATTTTCCGCCCTCTATTTCGAAATCTTCGAAGCCTCCGGCATGGAGCTGGACCTGGGCATCAAGGACCCGGGCCTGAAGACCGAGCTGGAAGTCCTGTTCGGCGCCCTCAACGGCAACGCCATGCGCGGCGTGCCCAGGGACAGGCTGGCAGCCTCCTGGCAGGCGCTGCGGAACAAGCTGGAAGAGGCGAGAACACACTATGGCCAGGAACAGGACGGCAGCCTCTCGGTGTTCCTCAAGGCCCTGCTGATCCTGCTCCGGGAAGGGGTGGAAGCGATGCTGGTGGTGGGCGCCCTGGCGGCCTACCTGCGCCGGGCGGGGGCGGCGGACAAGGTCTGGGTGATCCATGCCGGGGTGGTCCTGGCCATTCCCCTGTCCCTGCTCACCGGCTGGGCCGTGAGCAGCATCCTGCAGGCCATCGGCGCCCCCCTGGCGGTGGTGGAAGGGGTGACCATGCTGGCCGCCGCCGCCGTGCTGTTCTACGTGAGCTGCTGGCTGTTCGCCAAGCGGGAAGCCCGGCGCTGGGAGGCCTGGGTGGCCAGCCAGATGGACCAGGCCCTGGGCACGGGCTCCCTGCTGGCCCTGGGCGGCGCCGCCTGCCTGGCGGTGTACCGGGAGGGAGCGGAAACCGTGCTGTTCTACCAGGCCCTGGCCGGTTCGGCCCCGGGCCAGGGCCTGGCCCTGGCAGCCGGCTGCGCCACCGCTCTGGTGCTGCTGGCAGGCCTCTACCTGGTCATGCGCCTGGCGGCCCTGCGCCTGCCCTTCCACCTGTTCTTCGGCAGCACGGCCCTGCTCCTCTACCTGCTCTCCGTGGTCTTCCTGGGCCAGGCCATCGTCGAACTCCAGGCAGCCGGCTGGATTGCCAGCATCCACCTGCCCGGCTTCCCCCACATCAGCTGGCTGGGGGTGGCCCCCACCCTGCAGGGCCTGGGCGCCCAGGCCGCCCTGCTGTTGCTGCCCCTGCTCTGGTGGGGGCTCCGGGGCCGCGGGCCGGAAGCCGGTGCCGCCCGGGCCAGCTGAGCCCAAGGAAACTGCCATGGCAACGCCGCCCCTCTTCACCGGCCCCCTGGAACACTGGTTGTGGCAGGGGTTCCAGATCCGCCTGGCCCTCTTCCCCGACACTCCCGGCTTGATCGACAGCTTCCTGGAAGAAGGGCGGCGGCTGGCCCGGAACGGCAGCGTCGATGCCTGGAAAGCCGCCGAGTATCAATTCGCCCTGCTGGTCCAGAGCTGCCGCAGCCCGGCCCTGCCCTGGCACTGGCGCAGGCTGTGCCTGGACCAGGCCCACCGCCCCCTGAAGGACTTGTCCCGGCTGGTACACAGCGTGGAGGAACACCAGCGGCTGGAAAAACTGGGATTCCATCTGGCCTGCATCGTCCTGCCGCCGGAACCCCCCGGCCCTCGCCGGAACTGTCCTCCGGCCTGAAGTCCGGGGCAGCGGCCTTGCAGCCCCGGAACAACCAGGCCACTGTCCGGCAGCTGCACGCCCTCAGCGCAGCAGCGCCGCCACCTGGTCTTCCAGGTCCTGTTCCGCTTCGAAGCGTACCCATTCCTCGCCCAGGGCATCCCGGGTGGTGACCACCCCCACGGGCAGGGTGCCTTCCAGGACCGGCAGGTGCCGGATGCTGTGGCTGCGCATCATGCGCAGGGCCCGCTCCAGGGGGGCTTCGATGGAGATGGAGAGGGGGTTGTGGGTCATCACCTGGGCCACCGTGGTGCGATCCGGATCGAGGCCGGCCACCACCACCCGGGCCAGCACGTCCCGTTCGGTAAAGATGCCCACCATCGCCTGGCCCCGCAGGATGGGCAGGGCGCCGACCCGGTGCTCCACCATGCGGCGGGCGGCTTCACGCACACTCATCTGCTCCGTCCCGGAAACCAGGCGCTGGCCTTCTATCACTTCCCGCAGGCTGCGATTCGACATGGTGTTCTCCTCTGCTTGGATCATGGCATGAACCCATTCTCACCCATGCCCCGGGGCGGGTCCAGGGCTCATGACAAACCGGGGCACCAGGGCCCCGGCCGATGACTACGAAATAACTCAGACGCCGGCGATCACTGCCTCGATCTCGGCAAAGGTCCGGGCCAGTTCGTGGGTCTGGATGGGCAGCCCCAGCTGCCGGGCGATCTGGGAAGCGGAGAAGATGCCCCCGAGCAGGTGCCGGCCATCCCGCCCCTCGGCCACTACCAGGGCATGGGCCCGGCCGGCGGACTTGAGGGTGGCGACCACGTCGCCCACGCTGGCCTTGCGCACGTCCTCGAAGGGCAGGATGTCGATGGCGTCCACCGGCACCATCACGTCGGCCACGGTCAGCTCACCGCGCCGCACGCCTTTTTGCTGGGCCACCAGCACCGGCTTCTCCCCGAGGATGTCGGTGGAGGTGATCAGGCCGACGATCCGCCCGCTCTCGCCGGTCACCACCAGGAGCCGTACCCCGTGCTGGATCATGGAGCTGTTGGCCTGCTCCAGGGGAAAGTGCGGCGAGGTGGTGGCCGTAGGCACCAGGGACAGGTCGGTCATGGCCTGCAGGGCCGGGGAATCGGCAGTGACCGACTCGATGTCGATGCTCTCCATCACGTAGCAGGGGGTGGTGGCGGCCTTGATCTGGGGTAGTACCCGGTAATGCTCTCTGATGCTCATGGTTGGCTCCTCTGGCGTTTCTGGTCCGGAACCCGCCCCGGGTCAGAGAGCACCGGGGACGCCGTCCACAGCCGGCCGGTCATGCGCAAAGCCCCCTGTGGATCAAAGCCCCTGTGCCCTGCCCGCCCCGGGCCCGGGTTCCTGCTTGGTTTTATCCTTAAAACCTCAGTTAAACCACAGAGGCACAGAGACGCCGAGGAAAAACAAAGACTTGTCCTGGAAGGCCAGGTCACTTTCTAGGTGAGCGCAGAAGATAATGCAAGCCATTGTTTTTTTTGAACTTCTCTGTGTCTTTGTGTCTCTGTGGTGAGGTTTTTAGGTTTATGGATGAATCCGGCGGCCGGGCCGCAGCCCGCCCGAACTCCTGCCGGACAGGGCATTTTATGCATACGAGGAAAACCGGCCATGAAAAATCCTTGCCCCCCCATAAGCGGGATCGGCAGGATCAGCTGTCATGGGCCAAGCCAGGGGCAAAGTCAGGGCAGATCAGGACAGGTGAAGCGCTAGTCTTCCAGGGGCGTCACCGTGACCGCCACTTCCGGCTCGTGGCCGCCGCCCCCCAGGATCACCCCGCGCATGGGCGAGACGTCGTTGAAGTCCCGGCCCCAGGCCAGGGTGATGTGCTGGGTGTCGGGCAGCAGGTTGTTGGTGGGATCGAAGTCCACCCAGTCGTGCGCCGAGGCCCCGGGGGCATAGACCGCCACCCAGGCATGGGAAGCGTCGGCCCCCACCATGCGCGGCTGCCCCGGGGGCGGCTGGGTGAGCAGGTAGCCGCTCATGTAGCGGGCGGGAATGCCCTGGGCCCGCAGGCAGGCGATCATCAGGTGGGCAAAGTCCTGGCATACCCCCCGTTTCTGTTCCAGCACCTCCAGGACCGGGGTGGCCACGGTGGTGGCCTCCGGGTCGAACTCGAACTCCGTGTAGATCTTTTCCATCAGCTGCCGGGCCGATTCCAGCAGGGCCTGGCCGGGGGCGAAGCAGTCGGCCGCGTAGGCCGCCAGTTCATGCTTGACCCGCACATGGGGAGATTCGAACAGGAAACGCTTGGCCGCCAGGTCTGCCGCCGGGGGCGGCTCGGAACGGTAGGCCAGGCGCTGCACCAGTTCCTCCCGGGTGGGGCCCTGGTCCAGGTCGGCGGGCAGATGGGGCACCACTTCCACCTCCATCTCGGCCCGCACCAGCAGGCTGTCATGGGGCTGGTAGAAGGCCAGCCATTCCACCGGGTTGCCGAAGGCGTCCTCGCCCCGCTGGCGCCAGGAAGGCTCCGGCTCCAGCCCCAGTTCGAAGTCCAGGCAGGTCTGCCAGGGGCTGAGCCGGGGCACCAGATGCAGCAGCTGCTGGGACAGGGAAACGGCGCTGCCGTAGGTGTAGCGGGTCTCGTGCAGGACGTGGTAACGGGCCATGATCAGATCGCCAGGGTCTGGTGGGTGACAGCATCCACGTGGGTGAAGAAGCGCATGCCCAGCAGGTCCGAGAGTTCGTGTCCCGCCGCTGCCAGGCGGGCCAGCTGTTCCGCCAGCTGGGCGCAGGCGTCCCGGGGCGCCAGCTGGAACAGGCCCAGGTCGAACTGGCTGAAGCTGCGCGCCTCCCGGGCCAGGGCCTCGCCGGGAATGTCCCCCAGCCCCCGGCCCAGGCGCTCCAGGTCGCGCAGGACTTCCTGGACCTGGAACATCACCGCATGGGGATTGCTGTCGTCGAAGATCACCAGATCCAGGGTGGACAGGAGCTCCGGCTGGCGGGAATAGCGGGAGCGGTAGGTGATGATGCTGTCGGTGAGTTCCAGCAGCCACTCCAGCCCGCGCCCTTCCTGGCTGCAGAACTGGTGCAGGGTGGCGCCCAGGGTGCGGGCCAGGAAGGAGAGGCGCTCGATGCGGCGCCCCACCACCAGGAAACGCCAGCCGTGGTCCCGGGTCATGTTGTCCATGGAAAAGCCGGTGAGGGAGGAGGACACCAGCAGCACCTGGTCCAGGAAGGCCAGGGCCCCGCCCAGGTCTTCCCGGCGGCCCTGACCGGCCTGCAGGTTGCGCTGCAGGCGGTTGAGGGAATGCCAGTGATCCCCCGAGAGGCGTTCCCGCACCTGGGCGGCGGACCAGAGCAGGCGGCGGATGGCGGCGGCCAGGCTGTTCTCCGCCCCGGCATCGAAGATGGCCGCCAGCAGCCGGCTTTCCACGGGCACCCAGGCCCCGTCCTTGCCCTCCCGGCCAGGTGCCACCAGGCCGGCCAGAACACAGAGCTCCACCACGGCTTCCAGCTCCGGGGTGGTCTCGCCCCCCGCATCCACCAGCCTGGAGAGGGCCACCCGCAGGAGCCGGGCGGTATCGTCGAAGCGCTCCGTGTAGCGGCCGAACCAGAACAGGTTCTCTACCACCCGGGACGAAAGGTTGTTGCCGCTCCGCACCAGGTCCGGGGTGCCCAGCACCGGCTTCAGCAGGCTGAAGGTATTGACGGGCCCGTCCGCCAGCACCCAGGTGTCCTTGGAGGCGCCGCCCCGCTGCATGGAGATCACCAGGGCCTGGGCGCTGCTGGAAACCCGGGACAGGCCGCCCGGCATCACCTGGTAGCCTCCTGGCGTGGCCACCGCGTAAAGGCGCAGGCCGACGCTCCGGGCCAGCAGCCGGCGCTCGTGGTCGCGGCTCCAGGTGGGGGCCTGGGACAGGTTCACCAGCTCCTGGGCCACGTAGGCGTGGGGCCTGGCCTCGATGCGGCGGATCATCTCGGCCCGGGCCGCCCCCTTCAGGTCCCGGCCGAACAGGGGCTCGAAACGCTGGGTGGGATAGGCGGGCTTGATCACCAGGTCGTCCAGGTGCTCCAGGGCAAACTTCTGGGCCGGCTTTTCGCCGCACCACCAGGTGGCTACCGAGGGCATGGACAGCTCTTCTCCCAGAAGGCGCCGGGCGATGGCGGGCAAAAAACCCATCAGGGCCCCGGAACCCAGGAGGCCGCTGCCCAGAGCATTGGCCACCAGCACCCGCCCGGCGCGCACGGCCATCAGCAGACCCGGCACCCCCAGGGCGGAGTCGCCGCGCAGCTCCAGGGGATCGCAGTAGTCATCGTCCTGACGGCGCAGGATGGCATGCACCCGCTTCAGGCCGGTGAGGGTCTTCAGGTAGACCGTGTCGCCCCGCACAGTGAGATCCTGCCCCTCCACCAGGGGATAGCCCAGGTAGCGGGCCAGATAGGCATGCTCGAAGTAGGTTTCGTTGTAGGGCCCCGGGGTGAGGAGCACGATGAAGGGCCGCTCGCCCGGGTCCGTGGGGGCCCAGCACTCCAGGCTTTCCTGCTGCGCCCGGAAGAAGGAAGCCAGATGCTGCACCCGCATGTCCCGGAACAGCTCCGGGAACACCCGGGAGACGATCAGCCGGTTTTCCAGGGCGTAGCCGGCGCCCGAGGGGGCCTGGGTGCGGTCGGCGATCACCCACCAGCGGCCGTCCGGGGAACGGGCCAGATCCACCGCGTAGTTGTGCAGGAACACATCCCCCGGGGGGCGGATGCCCTTGCAGGGCCAGAGAAAACCGTGCTGGCCATAGACCAGGGCCGGCGGCAGCAGGCCTTCGGCGAGCAGGGTCTGGGGCCCGTACAGGTCCGCCAGAATGGCGTTCAGCAGCCGGGCCCGCTGGGCCACAGCCCGGGACAGGGCCTGCCATTCCCCAGCCGGGATGATCAGGGGCAGGGGGTCCAGCACCCAGGGCCGGTCCTGGCCCTGGCTGTCCGCATAGATGTTGTAGGTCACCCCGTTTTCCTGGATGCGCCGGTCCACGAACTCCAGGCGCTGGCGCATGGTTTCCGGGGCCACCCCGTCCAGGTGGATGAACAGGTTGCGCCAGTGCTCCCGCACCCGGCCGTCCTCGTCCAGCATCTCATCGTAGCGATGGCCGGGACGGGGATAGATGGCAAGGAGGGTACGGGCCATGGCGGGAGCGGGGGGGAAGTCGGGAGGGCGGGGCGAAGGGCGCTGATTCTACCCTGTAAACCCGGCCCTCCCGGTCTGCTGATCCTGAAGCCGGGCGCCTAGGGGCGGCGCAGGTCCAGGGTGAAGGGATGCTCGGCGTTCATCGTCGGTGCCGCCGCCTGCAGCTTGCCCGGGGTGTGGCCGAAGCGGAAGAAGCGGGCCAGGCGGCGGCTCTCGGCCTCGAAAGCGTTGATGGGGAAGGTTTCGAAATTGCGCCCCCCCGGGTGGGCCACGTGGTACTGGCAACCGCCCAGGGAACGCTGCATCCAGGTATCGACGATGTCGAACACCAGGGGCCCATGGACCCCGATGCCGGGATGCAGGGCCGAGGCCGGCTGCCAGGCCCGGTAGCGCACCCCGGCGACGAACTCGCCGCCCTGGCCGGTGGGCTGCAGGGGCACGGGCACGCCATTACAGGTGAGCACGTAGCGGTCCGGCGCCATGCCGTTCATCTTCACCTGCACCCGCTCCACGGAGGAATCCACATAGCGCACGGTGCCGCCGGGCGCCCCCTCCTCCCCCATCACATGCCAGGGCTCCAGGGCGTGCCGCAGCTCGAACTCCATGCCCTTGACGGCAAAATCGCCGTACTTGGGGAAGCGGAATTCCAGATGCGGCGCGAACCACTCGGCCTGGATCGGGTAGCCGGCTCCCTGCATTTCCTCCATCACGTCGCGGAAGTCCTGCTCCACGAAATGGGGCAGCATGAAGCGGTCGTGCAGCTCGGTACCCCAGCGGGCCAGCCGGGGCGGGTCGTAGGGTTCCTTCCAGAAGCGGGCCACCAGGGAGCGGAGCAAGAGCTGCTGAGTCAGGCTCATGCGGGCGTGGGGCGGCATCTCGAAGGCCCGCAGTTCCAGGAGGCCCAGGCGACCCGTGGGGCCGTCGGGGGAATAGAGCTTGTCGATGCAGAACTCGGAACGGTGGGTGTTGCCGGTCACGTCGATGAGCAGGTTGCGCAGCACCCGGTCCACCAACCAGGGCTGCACATGGGCGCCAGGTTCCGGGATCTGGCGGAAGGCGATTTCCAGTTCGTAGAGGCTGTCGTTCCTGGCCTCGTCCACCCGGGGCGCCTGGCTGGTGGGGCCGATGAACAGGCCCGAGAACAGGTAGGAGAGGCTGGGGTGGTTGTGCCAGTAGGCGATCAGGCTTTTGAGCAGGTCGGGCCGGCGCAGGAAGGGGGAATCCAGGGCCGTCTGCCCCCCCAGGACGAAGTGGTTGCCGCCGCCGGTACCCGTATGCCGGCCATCCACCATGAACTTCTCGGTGGTGAGCCGGGTCTGGTGGGCCGCGTCGTAGAGGTGGGTGGTGCGCTCCACCAGTTCATCCCAGGAATGGGAGGGGTGGATGTTCACCTCGATCACCCCCGGGTCGGGGGTGACGCGGAAGTGGGCCAGACGCGGGTCGGAGGGGGGCTCGTAACCTTCCAGCAGCACCGGCTGCTTGAGCTCCTCGGCGGCGGCCTCCACGGCGGCCAGCAGTTCCAGGTAGTCGTCCAGGGCCTGGGTGGGGGGCATGAAGACGTAGAGCTTGCCGTCCCGGGGCTGGGCGCACATGGCCAGCCGGGTGATCCAGGCGGCGGACTCCTTGGGCAGGGGGGCCCGTTCGGCATCCGCCGCGCCGGTCGCCGCGCCGCCCTTGCCGGAAGCGCCAGCCAGGGCGGCCTTGAGCTGGGCGGCCATGGCGTCACCCCCGGCCCGGACGAACTGGCGGCGGATCTCCGCATGGGAACGCAGGGGCGGGAAAGGCTGGGCCGGGTCGGGCTGGTGCATGTAGGGGTAGTCGGACTTGGCCACCCAGGGCTGGGAATCCAGGGGCAGGCGGTAGCCCATGGGGGAATCCCCGGGGAACAGGTAGCAGCGCTCGTCGCGCAGGAACCAGGGGCCGCTCTGCCACTGGCCAGCGGCGTTCTTCATGACCGGGAACACGTGACCTATGGTCTGCTTCAGCCCCTGCTCGAAGACCTTGCGCAGGCGCTCCCGCTCCAGGGGGTCATCCACCCGGGAGTCGAAGGGGTCCACGTTGGCCGGCAGGCGGCGTTCCCGCCACAGGTAATAGAACACGTCCTCGAAGGTGGGGAAAACATGCTTGGGGTCCAGACCCAGGTTTTCCGCCACCCGGGCCAGGAACTGCAGGCTGTGCAGTTCGGTGACCCCGTAATCGAGCTTTTCGTTGGCGTACAGGCTGGGGTTACGCCACAGGGGCTCCCCGTCCCGGCGCCAGAAGCAGTTGAGGCTCCAGCGGGGCAGTTGCTCCCCCGGGTACCACTTGCCCTGGCCGAAGTGCATCAGCCCCTGGGGGGCGTACTTGTCGCGCAGCTTGTGAAACAGCTCGGCGGCCAGGATGCGCTTTTGCGGCCCCAGGGCGTCGGTGTTCCACTCGGCCCCGTCCGGGTCGTCCACGGAGACGAAGGTGGGCTCCCCCCCCATGGTGAGGCGCACGTCCATGGCCGAGAGGTCCCCGTCCACCCGGTGGCCCAGGGCCTCGATCCGGGCCCACTCTTCCTCGGTGTAGGGCTTGGTGACCCGGGGCGCTTCCCAGATGCGGGTCACATTCATGGTGTGGCCGAATTCACATTCGCACTGGTCCACCGCCCCGGTGATGGGTGCCGCAGAAGAAGGTTCCGGGGTGCAGGCCAGGGGGATGTGCCCCTCGCCGGCAAAGAGGCCGGAAGTGGGGTCCAGCCCCACCCAGCCGGCGCCGGGCAGGTATACCTCGCACCAGGCGTGCAGGTCGGTGAAGTCGGCCTCGGGGCCCGAAGGGCCGTCCAGGCTCTTCACGTCAGCGGTGAGCTGGATCAGGTAGCCGGACACGAAGCGGGCCGCCAGGCCCAGGTGGCGCAGGAGCTGCACCAGCAGCCAGGCGGAATCCCGACAGGAACCGGAGCCTTTTTCCAGGGTTTCCTCCGGGGTCTGCACCCCGGGCTCCAGGCGGATGGTGTAGGCAACGCTCTGCTGCACCTTCTGGTTCAGGACCACCAGGAAATCCACGCTCGGGGTGGGCGCCCGGGAGACGGAATCCAGGTAGGCCTGGAAGCGCGGGCCGCAATCGGGCTCGCTGCGCTGGTAGAGGTAGGGGGCCAGCTCGTGGCGCTGCCAGGCCTCGTAGGCGAAGGGAATCTTCTCGGCGTAGGGCTCCAGAAAGAAGTCGAAGGGGTTGATCACCGACATCTCGGCCACCAGGTCCACCTCCACCCGGAATTCCCGGGTGGGCTCGGGGAACACCAGCCGGGCCAGCCAGTTGGACTGGGGATCCTGCTGCCAGTTGATGAAGTGGGTCTCCGGCGTGACCTTGAGGCTGTAGGACAGGATCCGGGTGCGGGAATGGGGACAGGGCCGCAGGCGGATCACCTGGGGTCCCAGGTTCACCAGCCTGTCGTAGCTGTAGTGGGTGACGTGATTGAGGGCGACGTGAATGGACACAGGAACTCCCTAAGCGCGGTGAATGATGGAGGACGTCACTTGAAATGCTTCCAGTCCGGGTCGGGCAACTCGGCGAAGGCCTGGCGCAGGCTCTGGCCCCACTGGGAATGGATGTGGTTGAAGTAGGCGTTGTCCTGGTCGATGACGTGATGGTGGCCGATCTTCAGGGCATCCCGCTCGTAGATCAGCAGGTCCAGGGGCAGGCCCACGGAGAGGTTGGAACGGATGGTGGAATCCATGGAAATCAGGGCGCACTTGGCCGCCTCGTCCAGGCCGGTCTTGCGGCTCACCACCCGGTCGATGATGGGTTTGCCGTACTTGGACTCGCCGATCTGGAAATAAGGGGTCTCCTTGGTGGCCTCGATGAAGTTGCCGGCCGCGTAGATCATGAACACCCGGGGCTCCTCCCCCTTGATCTGCCCCCCCAGGACGATGGAAGCGTTGAATTCGATGCCGAAGTCCTTGAGGGCAGCCGCATCCCGATTGTGGATCTCGCGCAGGCAGTCGCCCACGTGCCGGGCCGCCTCAAACATGTTCTTGACCTTGTGCAGGTTGGGGCCCTTCTTGATTTCCAGCTTCTCCCGCAGCAGGTTCACCACCGACTGGCTGATGGAGAGGTTACCGGCCGTCATCAGCACCAGGACCCGATCCCCTTCCTTCTGGAAAAAATGCATCTTCCTGAAGCTGTTGATGTGATCCACCCCGGCATTGGTGCGGGAATCGGAGAGGAACACCAGGCCTGCGTCCAGGCGCATGGCAACGCAATAGGTCATGCGGCCTCCTGCGTCTGCGTGGACACCGGCACGAGGAAGTCGCGGCTGATGCCGTTGCCCAGGTCGTAGATGCGGTCCATGAAGTCGGTCAGGTATTCGTGCAGGCCGTGCTCCAGGATGTCCTCGATGCGGGCATAGCGGATTTCGCAGAACAGCTGCCCGGCCCGGCGCAGGGTTTCCCCGGACTGGTCATTGGCCACCAGCTCCAGGTTCTTCACCACGCCCTTCAGGCAGAAGAGCAGGGAGCGGGGCATGTCCGGCTGCAGGATCAGGAGTTCCGCCACCCGGTCCGGATTGATCACGGCCCGGTAGGTCTTGCGGTACACCTCGAAGGCGGACACGGAGCGCAGCAGGGCGCCCCACTGGTAGAAGTCGCTGGTGCCCTCCTCCTCCTTGGGTTTGAGCACGTGGTACTTGACGTCCAGAATGCGCGCCGTGTTGTCGGCCCGTTCCAGCAGGGTCCCCAGGCGGATGAAGTTGTAGGCCTCGTCCTGGAGCATGGTGCCGATGGTGACCCCCCGGATCAGGGAGGACTTGATCTTGACCCACTCGAAGAAATCCCCGGGGCCGTTGGCGGTGAGCTGCTCATAGCTCTGGGCCCGCAGTTCCAGCCAGGTGGAGTTCAGGGTTTCCCACATCTCTGCGGTGATGGTGCCACGCACCGCGTGGGCATTCTCCCGGCCCATGCGCAGGCAGGAAAAGAGGGAGGCGGGATTGTCCGGGTCGCTCACCATGAAGCGCAGCACGTTGTCGGCATTCACCTCGCTGTACTTGCGGGCGAAGGCTTCCTCCAGGCTGTTCAGGACGATCACGGCATACCAGTTCTGGTTGGCGGCCTCCAGGGACTGGGGCACCATGGACATCTGCCAGGTCACATCCAGCAGGCGGGCAAGATTCTCGGCCCGCTCAATGTAGCGGGACATCCAGAACAGGTGGTCAGCGGTACGGCTCAGCATGTTGTTCTCCTCTTGGTGAGTGGAGAGTTGGGAGTGGTGAGTCGAGAGAATCCCCCTCGTCTCACCACTTCCAATCCCTGAACACTCGCGACTTCTCTTGAAAGCTTTAGTGAGTAGAGAGTGATGAGTCGAGAGCAAAACCCGGGGGCTCCTCTCTCCACTCTCGACCCACCACTCTCAACTCAATCTTCCAGCACCCAGGTGTCCTTGGTGCCGCCGCCCTGGGATGAATTCACCACCAGGGAACCTTCGCGCAGGGCCACCCGGGTCAGACCGCCGGGGACCATCTGGATGCCGTTGCCCGAGAGCACGAAGGGACGCAGGTCCAGGTGCCGGGGGGCGACGCCGCTCTCGACGAAGGTGGGACAGTTGGACAAGGCCAGGGTGGGCTGGGCGATGTAGCCCTCGGGCTTGGCCTCCAGCAACTGGCGGAAATGCTCGATCTCGGCCTTTGTGGCGGCAGGCCCCACCAACATGCCGTAGCCGCCGGCCCCGTGCACTTCCTTGACCACCAGTTCGGGCAGGTGAGCGAGCACGTACTTAAGGTCCTCGGGCTTCCTGCACATGTAGGTGGGCACGTTGTTGAGGATGGGTTCCTCGCCCAGGTAGAAGCGGATCATCTCCGGCACGTAGGGGTAGATGGACTTGTCATCCGCCACCCCGGTGCCGATGGCGTTGGCCAGGGTCACCCGGCCCGCCTTGTAGGCCCGGAGCAGGCCCGGCACCCCGAGCATGGAATCGGCCCGGAAGGCTTCCGGGTCAAGGAAGTCGTCATCCACCCGGCGGTAGATCACGTCCACCCGCTTCGGCCCCTGGGTGGTGCGCATGTAGACCGTGTCGTCCTTGACGAACAGGTCCCGGCCTTCCACCAGCTCGACGCCCATCTGCTGGGCCAGGAAGGTGTGTTCGAAATAGGCGCTGTTGTAAGCGCCCGGGGTCAGCACCACGCAGGTGGGATCGGTCACCCCCAGGGGCGCCACGGCGCGCAGATTGTCCAGCAGCAGGTCCGGGTAGTGCTGCACCGGCGCCACCTTGTGCCGGGCGAAGAGCTCCGGGAAGAGGCGCATCATCATCTTCCGGTCCTCGATCATGTAGGAGACCCCGGACGGCACCCGCAGGTTGTCCTCCAGCACGTAGAACTCCCCTGCCCCGGCGCGCACCACGTCCACCCCGGCGATGTGGGCGTAGATCTGTCCGGGCACATCCACCCCCTGCATCTCGGGCCGGTACTGGCCGTTGTTCAGCACCTGCTCGGCGGGCAGACGCCCGGCCTTGAGGATTTCCTGGTCATGGTAGATGTCGTGCAGGAAGGCGTTCAGGGCCTTGACCCGCTGCCGCAGGCCGGCCGCCATGCCGCTCCACTCGGCGGCGGGAATGATGCGGGGAATGATGTCGAAGGGGATCAGCCGTTCCTTGCCGGCCTCCTCCCCATAGACGGCAAAGGTGATGCCCACCCGCCGGAAGGCCAGGTCAGCCTCGGCGCGTTTTCTCGCAATACGTTCGGGAGAGGTGGTTTCCAGCCAGTGGGAATAAGGACGGTAGTGGGGCCGGACACTGCCGTCGGCGTCGTGCATTTCGTTGTAGTAGGCCATGGACGTTCTCGTTTTGGGAAGCGAACACAAGGACTACAGCATGCACCATGCCAGCCTGTACAAATGTTTAAAATTCAATAATTTACAAACAATCCTGGATTACCACCAGCCACCGCCCCCGGGAAACGCACAGAACTGGTGCAGGCAAACCCGTCCGGATCGGCCATGCACCAGAACGGCACAGTCCTCAGCCCTGCTTGAAGCGGAAGTAGGCGATCAGCTCCCGCAGTTCGTCGGCCACCTGGGTCAGGCCCACGGTACGCTGGTGGGCACTCTGCAGATGCCCCACGTTGCCCTCGATGCCGTTCAGGATGCGGGCCAGATGGTTGGCGATGTCGTCCGTGGCCTGGGACTCCTCGGCGGCGGCCTGGGCGATGTGCTGGGACATGACGCTCATGGCATCGCAACGTTCGGATACCTGGGCCAGGCCCGCGTCGGAGCGGTCCATGGCCTGGTCCGCGTCACCTACCTGGGCCCCCGCCTGCTCCATGGCCGTCAGGGCCTCCTGGGTCACGGCCTGGATGTCCGCCACGGTGCGGCTGATCTCGCTGGTCTGGCTGCCGGCCCGCTCGGCCAGCTTCCTCACCTCATCGGCCACCACGGCAAAGCCGCGCCCGGCCTCCCCGGCCCGGGCCGCCTCAATGGCGGCGTTCAGGGCCAGCAGGTTGGTCTGCTCGGAAATCTCCCGGATGCCCCGGGATACCGCACCAATCTGGTGGATGGAATCGAACAGCTGATGCATGGTCTGGCTGGCCCGCTGCACCGTCTCCACCACCTGGCGGGAGGCGGCACGGCCATCGCGCATGCGCGCCATGGCCTCGGCCAGGACCCGGCGGGATTCGTCCACCGCCGTGGCCGTATCCCCGGCCCCGGCCGCCACCTGTCGGGCAGCGGTGCTCAGTTCCTCCACATTGGCGGCGATATGGGCCACGGATTCGGACTGCTGGGTGGACTCCCCATGGATGGTGCCCATCTCCCCTTCCAGCTGGCTGGCGTCCCCCTTGACCCGCTGGGACGCCTCGGCGATTTCCGCCAGCATCACCTTCAGGTGGGCCTGCATGGTGATCATGGCGTGGTACATGCGCCCCAGCTCGTCCCGGCGGTGATTGGGAATCCGGTCGGTCAGGTCCCCCTGGGCGATGTGGTCCATGAGCCGGGTGGCCTGCTCCACCCCCGCCAGGGTCTGGCGCTGCCAGCGGACCAGCAGCATGCCCGCGAGTATGCCGGAGAGCCCCAGCCCGTGCCCGACCCAGGTGGCCAGGCTGCTGCTGCCTCCAAAAAGGCCGAGGAAGTTGGAAGAGAGCTGCAGCAGGACCAGGAGCACCGCCAGACCGATCAGCTTGGTGCGCAGGGAAAGCTGGGGACGCGGCGCCGGCAGGCTGCGGCCGCTGCCATTGAGCTGGGCATACAGCTGCTCGGCCTGGCGGACCTGCTCCCGGCTGGGGGCGGTGCGCACCGACATGTAGCCGGTGGTCTGATCGTTCTTGCGCACCGGTACCACCAGGGCATCCACCCAATAGTGATCGCCGTTCTTGCAACGGTTCTTGACGATACCCTGCCAGGGCAGCCCGGCATTCACGGTGGCCCACAGATCGGCAAAAGCCTGGGGCGGCATGTCCGGATGGCGCACCACGTTGTGGTTGTGCCCCACCAGTTCCTCCCGGCCAAAGCCGCTCAGCTCAACGAAGGTATCGTTGGCATAGGTCATCGTCCCCTTCAGATCGGTCTTGGAAACGATGTAGCGCCCTGCTGGAAATGGGATTTCCTTCTGGGTGACGGGCAAATTCTTTTTCACAACCAACCCTCCCTGATTACGCCGTTCGACATAGCGCGAACATCATAGCGTAGGGAGTGCATATTTCGTGCCCATGAAAAACGGCGCCCATAGGCGCCGTTTATGCAGGTCAAAAAACCTGGTGGATTACAGGCGTTCGTAGATGGTGGTGATCCCTTGACCGCCGCCGATACACATGGTGGCCATGCCGTAACGGGCACCACGACGGTGCATTTCATGGAGCAGCTTGGTGACGATGACGCTGCCGGTGGCGCCGACCGGGTGACCGATGGCGATGGCACCACCGTTCACGTTGGTCTTGGCGGGATCCAGGCCCAGGCCCTTGGCCACGGCGATGGACTGGGCGGCAAAGGCTTCGTTGGATTCGATCACGTCCATCTGGTCCAGGGTCAGGCCAGCCTTCTGCAGGGCCAGCTTGGAAGACGGGATCGGACCTTCGCCCATGACATCGTTGGGCACCCCGGCGATGGCGTAGGACACCAGGCGGGCCATGGGCTTGTAGCCGGCCGCAGCAGCCTTGGCAGCATCGGCCAGCACCAGGAAGGCAGCGGCGTCATTGATGCCTGAAGCGTTGCCGGCAGTGACGGAACCGTCCTTCTTGAAGGCCGGCTTCATCTTGGCCAGGGACTCCAGGGTGGTGTCGGGCTTCAGGTGCTCGTCGGTGTCGAACACCACGTCGCCCTTACGGGTCTGGAAGGTGATGGGCACGATCTGGCCCTTGAAGTAACCGGCTTCCCGGGCAGCGGCGGCGCGTTTCTGGGATTCCAGGGCGAAGGCGTCCTGCTCTTCGCGGCTGATGCCCCACTTGGTGGCCAGGTTTTCAGCGGTGATGCCCATGTGGCCGACACCGAAGGGGTCGGTCAGCACGGACACCATGGCGTCGATGGCCTTGGTGTCGCCCATGCGGGCACCGGCACGCAGGGCGGGCAGCAGGTAGGCACCCCGGGACATGACTTCCACGCCACCGGCCACGGCGAAGTCGGCATCACCCAGCATGATGGCCTGGGCGGAAGAGACGATGGCCTGCTGGGCGGAGCCGCACAGGCGGTTCACCGCGAAAGCCACGGAGTCCATGCTCATGCCGCCCTGGATGGTGGCCACCCGGGCCACGTAGGGATAGCGGGACTCGGTGGGGATGCAGTTACCCACGGTCGCAAAGGTCACTTGCTTGGGATCGACACCGGCGCGGGCGATGGCTTCCTTGACCACCACACCACCCAGCTCGGCAGGTTCCATGTCCTTCAGGGAACCATTGAAGGCACCGACGGCGGAACGAACAGCACTCAGAACAACGATATCCTTACTCATGCACATCTCCTCTTCTAAGAATCAGCGGCCCACCAGACTGGCAAGCCCAAGCAAAAACAACATCAGCAACCATAGCACGATGGCACGCCAGACCAAGCCCACCGCACTTTGCATGAAATCCGCGTCAGCCGCTTCGCCGACACCCAGCTCGCCACTTTCGGCGAGGGCTTCAGCCTCGATGTCGGGAACACCGAGACGGACCCCCAGGGCGCCGGCCCCGCTGGCCAGGACGATGCCCAGTTCGGGATCATCCCAGCGGGACGACTGATTACGCCAGCAATAGACAGCATCCTCGAAATTGCCCACCACCGCAAATGCAGCAGCGCTGGCGCGGACCGGCAACCAGTCCACGATAGCGAACAATTGTTGCGAGAATTTGCCAAACTCCCCACCCGCCCCGTGCTGGCGCCAGTGTTCCGCCAGGATGTGGGAAAAGCGGTAGAGCAGGGCTCCCAGGGGACCGGGCAGCAGCACGAACCAGAGCAGGACGGCAAACACATGGCGATGGGAAGCGGCCAGGGCCGTTTCTATGGCCAGCCGGGCGATGTCGCTGGGGCCGTGGGGCGCCACCGCCTCGCCCCGCCACTCGGCCAGGATGCTCCTGGCCCGTTCCAGGTCCCCCAGGCGCAGGGCGAGCTGGATGTCGGTATAGAAATGGCTGAACTGGCGGAAGCCCATGGTGGCGTACAGCACCAGCACATTGAGCACCAGGGCCAGCAGGGGGCTGACCCAGTACAGCAGGGCGTAGGCCCCGGCCACCAGGGCCAGGGGCGGCAGGACCGCCAGGCACCAGCCCAGGATGCCCTGGCGGTAGCTGCCGGCATTGAAGCGGCGCTCCAGGAAATCCGCCCAGGCATGGAAGGGACGCAGCACCCAGCGGGCATAGTCCAGGGGGCGCAGCTGTTCGAGCAGGAAGACGACGATGAGGGAAAAGAGGCTCATCAGGACAGTTCAACCCGTCAGGTGATGGAAAGACTCCATCATAACGCCAGGAAAGGCCGGGCTCATAGGCCACCCGGGGTCTGCAGCCGGCGCCAGAGGGACTGGATCATGCCGGCGGTGGCGCCCCAGATGCGGCGCTCCCCGTAGGGCATCACCGTGTATTCCCGCAGGGCGCCCCGGTAGTGCATACGCTCCCGGTGGTGATTGGCCGGGTCCAGCAGGAAGCTCAGGGGCACTTCAAAGGCCTCGGCCACCTCGAACGCATCCAGGCTCAGGTCAAAGGGCGGCGGCAGCAGCGCCACCACGGGAAAGACATGAAAGCCGGTGCCGGTGCGGTAGGTGGGCAGGTAGCCCAGGATGCGCGGCAGGCCCGGGTCCAGGCCGATCTCCTCCTGGGCCTCGCGCAGGGCCGTATGGGCGGGGGAGGCATCCTCCGGCTCCACCCGGCCGCCGGGAAAGCTGATCTGCCCCGGATGGTCGCGCAGATGGTCGGTGCGGCGGGTGAGCAAGAGCTGGTAGCCCTCGGGACGGGGCACCAGGGGTACCAGGACGGCGGCGGGCGTCAGCCCCTCGAAACCGGCGCCCTGATCCCCTTCCGAAGGCACGGACTCCGGCGCTGCCAGCAGGCAGGCCTGCAGATGCTGCAGATCCATGGCTCAGGCGCGCTTGCCGTCGGCCGGCTCCATATGGGCATGCACAGCCGCCAGGGCGTCCTGCAGGGTTTCCTCGTTCAAGGCATTCAGGGTGGTGGCCACCAGGTCGGCGGACTCCACGGCTCCCACGGGCAGACGGCGGGAATCCAGGCTGGCAATCAGGGCTGCGGCCGCCCCCGTCACCCGCAGCAGCAACTGCCGTTCCTCCATGAGCATTTCCAGTTCCTGGCGCAGCATGGTGGCTTCCTGTTGGTGGGGCATCTTCTCTCTCCTGTTGTTCTTTTATGGGTTTGTTGCGGCACTCGGCAACGGCGCTCAGAAGCGCTTTTTCAGGGTCAGGGTATCACCTTCCCGCTGCATGTCGGTCCGGTTGAGGAAACTCATCCCCAGCAGGGCGAAGGGCATTTCCTGGGAATGGACCACCCCATCCACGTTATGCATGACGATGTCGCCCACCTTGACGGTGGCCAGCTTGACCCGGTGCACCACGGTCTGGCCATTGGCGGTCTGGGACACGCCCCGCTCCGCCTTGCTCAGATCCAGCCCCATGCGCTTGGCGTCGCCGGCCCCCAGGGAAATGGAGGTGGCGCCCGTATCCACCAGGAAGCGGATGGTGAAGCCGTTGATGCTGCCGGTAGTCTGGAAATGCCCCTGGCTGTCGGAGGTGAGCACCAGGGAGCTGTTGCCGCTGGAGGCCTCTCCCACCGCATTCTGGCCTACCCGCAGGGAGCGGCGCTTGCCCTCGATCTCCACCTGGACACTGTCGCCCTGGACCGCCAGCAGCTTGACGCCGCCATACTCCTGGCCCACGGCCAGGGTGCGCGGCGAACTGCCGTCGATCACCAGGATGGCCTTGCTGCCCAACACCCCGGCCAAGCCCACGTTGGTGGCCCCGGCCAGTCCCGACCACAGCCCCAAAAGCAGCAGGCAGGCTCTACAATCGAGCCTCCCCAACCTGCCTGGATTCACTGCCATGCGCCCTGTTGCCATTTTTCGCCACTCCCCTACTGAAGGTCCCGGCTATTTTGCCATATTCCTGGAAAGCCACCGGATCCCCTGGACCCTGATTGCCCTGGACGAAGGCGCCCCGGTGCCGGCCAGTGCCGAAGCTTACAGCGGCCTGTGTTTCATGGGCGGTCCCATGAGCGTCAACGACGACCTGCCCTGGATTTCCCCGGTCTGCGCCCTGATCCAGGATGCGGTCGAGAAGAACATTCCCGTCCTCGGGCACTGCCTGGGAGGTCAGCTGATGAGCAAGGCCCTGGGGGGCCAGGTGACCCGGAACCCGGTCAAGGAGATCGGCTGGGCCAGTGCCAGGGGCCATGACGATGCCGTGAGCCGCCACTGGCTCGGTGATTTTGCCGACCGGGAGCTGACCGTGTTCCAGTGGCACGGGGAAACCTTCAGCATTCCCCCGGGCGCCACCCGCCTGGTGGGCAATGAATACTGCGCCAACCAGATGTTCGCCCTGGGGCCCCACCTGGGCATGCAGTGCCACACGGAAATGCTGCCCGAGATGATCGCCTGCTGGTGCGACCAGTGGGCCGAGGAAGCCGCCGCCGTGGCCCACCTGCCTTCGGTGGACAGCCCCGAAACCATGCAGACCGGCATTCCCGCCCGCCTGCCGGTGATGCGCCAGCTGGCCGACCAGCTCTACGGCGTCTGGGTCCAGGGTCTGGCGCGCTGATGTTCCGCAAATTCCGCATCCTGATCCTGCTGTTCATCCTGGCGACGGTGGGCCTGGAGGCCTGGCGGTCCCATGACCGGACCACCGGCTGGGACAGGACGGTGAACATCGGCATTTACCCCATCGCCGCCGACGATTCCCCTGCCACGGCCCAGTACCTCAGGAATCTCGATCCGGACAGTTTCAAGGAAATCAAGCAGTGGCTGCAGGAACAGGCCGGGGACTACGGTCAGGGCCGGCACGAGGTGGCCGACATCTGGCTGGCCCCCACGATTCAGGAAAAACCGCCCCTGCCGCCCCTACCGGCCAGCATGCTGGAAGCCATGCTCTGGAGCCTCAAGCTGCGCTGGTGGGCCAGCGATTACAGCCACATCGGCAAGATGAAGCCCCTGATCCGCTTGTTCGTGCTCTACCACGACCCCAACCGCACCCCTGCCCTGCCCCACTCCACCGGCCTGGAGAAAGGCAAGATCGCCATCATCCACGCCTTTGCCAGCCGCCAGCAGCACCGGCAGAACGCGGTGATCATCAGCCACGAACTGCTGCACACCTTCGGCGCCACGGACAAGTACGACATGGCCACCCTGCAGCCCCGCTATCCGGATGGCTACGCGGAGCCGGAGCAAAACCCCCTGTATCCCCAGCAACAGGCGGAAATCATGGGCGGACGTACCCCCACCAGCCCCAGCCAGGCCGAGATCCCCGATGGCCTCTGGCAAACCATGATCGGCCCCATGACCGCCCGTGAAATCGGGCTGCTCAATACAAAAAAATAGGCGCCCCTGGAGGCGCCTCGAGTCGGGGAGCAAGTGCGGCTCAGTCCCGGTAATTGCCGTCCTTGATGGGGAAATCGGTGATCTGGCTACGCACCAGGGTGATGGCCTCGCGCAGTTCATCGATCTTCTTGCCGCTCACCCGCACCGCATCGCCCTGGATGGAGGCCTGGGCCTTGAGCTTGGCGTCCTTGATGAGCTTGACGATCTTCTTGGCCAGATCGCTGTCGATCCCGTCGCGGATCTTCATTTCCTGCTTCACCTTGTTGCCGGAAACGCTCTGGAGCTTCTGGACGTCCAGGCGCTTGACGCTGTCTTTCTCCTTCTTCTCCATGGCCGGGAAAAGCAGGTCCTTGATCTGGTCGAGCTGGAATTCGGAATCCCCGTGCAGGGTGATGGTCTTGTTCTTCTCGTCGATTTCCACCTTGGCGGCGGTGCCCTTGAAGTCGTAGCGGTTGTCGATCTGGCGCGCCGCCACGTCCACGGCGTTCTTCAGGGCCACCATGTCGGCTTCGGAAGTGAAGTCAAAGGAAGGCATGGTCAATCTCCAATCTCATTGCATGAAAAAAGGCGGCCGCGGACCGATGCCGCGCCGCCCCGGTCCTGGCAGGAAATCAGCCGAAATAGCAAACGTAGTGGTAGGGCTCGCCCGTCACTTCGATGTCGAAGCTGGAATTGCCCGGCACATTGAAAGACTCGCCGGCACCGGAGGTCTTCCACTCGCTTTCACCCTTCAAGCGGTAGCGGCAGGCACCGGCCACGGTCTCCATGATTTCAGGCTCGCCGGTATTGAAGGTCAGACTGGCGGGCAGGATCACGCCCACGGTCTTCTTGGAGCCGTCGGCGAAGATCACGGTGTGGCTGACGCACTTGCCGTCGAAATAGACATTGGCCGCCTTGACCACGGAAACGTTGTCGAACTGAGACATTAGATACCCCAAATTTTCTCGATGATGGATTTGGCGATGAAGCCCACCATGCCGAAGGCCAGGACGAAGAACAGGACGAAGGTCCCGGTCTTGCCCGCCTTCGACTTCCAGGCAATCTCGCCGATGATGAAGAGCATGAACAGGATGAAGGCACCAATACCCCAGGTTGCCCCGAAGTGACCAATCTGCTCTTCGGTGAACCCGAACAGGGTGCCTTCCATGCATCAACCCTTGCGATTCTTCAGGTTGGCGGCAATGCGCAGGCGCAGGGCGTTCAACTTGATGAAGCCGCCCGCATCCTTCTGGTCGTAGGCGCCGGCATCGTCCTCGAAGGTGGCGATGGTGGAGTCGAACAGGGAATCGGTCTTGGAGTCCCGGCCCACGACGATGACGTTGCCCTTGTAGAGCTTGAGACGCACGGTGCCATTCACGTTCAGCTGGGTGTGGTCGATCAGGGTCTGCAGGGCGCGACGCTCGGGGGCCCACCAGTAGCCGTTGTACACCAGGCTGGCGTAGCGGGGCATGAGGTCGTCCTTGAGGTGGGCGACTTCCCGGTCCAGGGTGATGGATTCAATGGCCCGGTGGGCCTTGAGCAGGATGGTGCCGCCCGGGGTTTCGTAGCAGCCCCGGGACTTCATGCCCACGTAGCGGTTTTCCACCAGGTCCAGGCGGCCGATGCCGTGCTTGCCACCCAGCTCGTTGAGCTTGGCCAGCAGTTCGTGGGCCTTCATCTTCTGGCCGTTGATGGAGACCAGGTCGCCCTGGACGAATTCCAGGTCCAGGTATTCGGCAGCATCGGGCGCCTTCTCCGGGGAGACGGTCCAGCGCCACATGTCTTCTTCGGCCTCGGCGGCGGGGTTCTCCAGGTGACGGCCTTCGTAGGAGATGTGCAGCAGGTTGGCGTCCATGGAGTAGGGAGAACCGCCCTGCTTGTGCTTCATTTCCACGGGGATGCCGTGCTTTTCGGCGTAGGCCAGCAGCTTTTCCCGGGACAGCAGGTCCCATTCGCGCCAGGGGGCGATGACCTTGACGCCGGGCTTGAGGGCGTAGGCGCCCAGCTCGAAGCGCACCTGGTCGTTGCCCTTGCCGGTGGCGCCGTGGGAGATGGCATCGGCACCGGTCAGGTTGGTGATCTCGATCAGGCGCTTGGCGATCAGGGGGCGGGCGATGGAGGTGCCCAGCAGGTATTCGCCTTCATAGACGGTGTTGGCGCGGAACATGGGGAAGACGAAGTCGCGCACGAACTCTTCGCGCAGGTCGTCGATGAAGATGTTCTCGGGCTTGATGCCGAACTTCAGGGCCTTCTGGCGGGCCGGTTCCAGCTCCTCGCCCTGCCCCAGGTCGGCGGTGAAGGTCACCACTTCGCATTGATAGGTGTCCTGCAGCCACTTCAGGATCACGGAGGTGTCCAGGCCGCCGGAATAGGCCAGTACGACTTTCTTGATATCAGACATGTTCAGCTTCCGAAAAAAACAAAATTAACCACAGAGACACAGAGGCACCGAGAAAACACCGAGAGCTTTCATTGATCCACCTCTCTCTCTGGTCTCCGTGCCTTTGTGGTAAAGGTTCTCAGGTTTCAACCGGTCCCACCAGCAGGAATTCCATCAACGCCTTCTGCACATGCAGGCGGTTCTCGGCCTCGTCCCAGACCACGGAATGGGGTCCGTCGATCACCTCGGCGGTCACCTCCTCGCCCCGGTGGGCCGGCAGGCAGTGCATGAACAAGGCGTCGGCTGCGGCCACCCGCATCATGTCGCCATCCACGCACCAGTCGGCGAAGGCCTTCATGCGCGCCTCGTTCTCGGCCTCGAAGCCCATGGAGGTCCACACGTCGGTGGTCACCAGGTCGGCGCCCTTGCAGGCTTCCATGGGATCGGCGAACTGCTCGAAGTTGTCGGTGCCGTAGAGGCCGGCCCGCTCCGGCTCCACCTCGTAGCCCGGGGGCGTGGACACATGGACGTTGAAGTCCAGGACCTCGGCCGCCTGCAGCCAGGTGTTGCACATGTTGTTGGAGTCCCCCACCCAGGCCACGGTCTTGCCCTGGATCGAGCCCCGATGCTCGATGAAGGTGTAGATGTCGGCGAGGATCTGGCAGGGATGGTATTCGTTGGTCAGCCCGTTGATCACGGGCACCCGGGAATTGGCGGCGAAACGCTCGATGATGTCCTGCTCGAAGGTGCGGATCATGACGATGTCGCTCATCCGGGAAATCACCTGGGCCGCGTCTTCCACCGGCTCGCCCCGGCCCAGCTGGGAATCCCGGGTGTTCAGGTAGATGGCGGAACCGCCCAGCTGGTGCATGCCGGCCTCGAAGGAGAGCCGGGTACGGGTGCTGGCCTTCTCGAAGATCATCACCAGGGTGCGATCGAAGAGGGGATGGTAGGGCTCGTAACGCTTGAACTTGTCCTTGATCCAGCGGGTGCGTTCGAACAGGTAGTCGAATTCTTCCCGGGAGAAGTCCTTGAACTGGAGAAAATGACGCAGATCCATGTTCACCCCTTGAGGAAATCGCGCACCAGGGGCGCGAGTTTGTCCACCAGCTCCCGCACTTCGGCCTCACCGAAGATCAGGGCGGGCAGGAGGCGGATCACCTTGTCGTGGGTGACGTTGATGAGCAGGCCCGCGGCCAGGGCCCGGCCCACCAGCTCGCCGCAGGGACGGTCGAGCTCGATGCCCAGCATCAGGCCCTTGCCCCGGAATTCCACCACCCCGGGCACGTCCTTCAGGGCCGCCGCCAGCTCGGAACGGATCAGGGCGCCGATCCGTTCGGCATTGGCCAGCAGGCCTTCGGCCTCGATCAGCTCGATGGTCTTCAGGGCCGCGGTACAGGCCAGGGGATTGCCGCCGAAGGTGGAACCGTGGTTGCCGGGCCCGAACAGGCCCGCCGCCCGGCCACCGGCCAGACAGGCGCCCACGGGCACCCCGGACCCCAGGCCCTTGGCCAGGGTCACCACGTCGGGCAGGATCCCGGCGTGCTGGTAGCCGAACCATTCCCCGGTACGGCCCATGCCGCACTGGACCTCGTCACAGATCATCAGCCACTGGTGCTCGTTGCAAAGCTGGCGGACCCCCTGCTGGTATTCGCTGGAGGCCATGTAAATGCCGCCCTCACCCTGGATGATCTCGAGCATCACCGCCACCACGTTGCCATGGTGTTCGGCCACCTGCTTCAGGGCCTGCAGGTCCCCGTAGGGCACCCGCAGGAAACCGGACACCAGGGGCTCGAAGCCGGCCTGGACCTTGTAGTTCCCGGTGGCGGACAGGGTCGCCATAGTGCGGCCGTGGAAGGCCTTTTCCATGACCACGACGGTGGGATTCTCGATGCCGCGCTTGTGGCCGTAGAAGCGGGCCAGCTTGATGGCGGCCTCGTTGGCTTCGCAACCGGAATTGCAGAAGAACACTTCTGCCAGGCCGGAGCGCTGGGCCAGGGCATCAGCCAGCTGTTCCTGCTGGGGTACCCGGTAGATGTTGGAAACATGGAGCAGGCGCCCGGCCTGCTCAGCCAGGGCAGCGACAAAGGCGGGATGGGCATGGCCCAGGGTATTGACCGCGATGCCGGACAGGGCATCCAGGTAAACCTTGCCCTCGGTGTCGGTCAGGTGGCAGCCCTTGCCATGGGTGAAAGCCACGGGCTGGCGGCCATAGGTGTTCATCAGATGCGACATCGGGAATCGCCTCAAATTGGGAAAAAATCGGTGCCCCGAGAAAACAATAATGGCGGCCAGAGCCGCCGTGCTCCCGGAGGGAGGGCACGAGTTTAAGACAAAAGGCCTGCCTTGTATATGCCTTACAAGGACGGCCTTTCTGCTAGAATCTGGGGCAAAAAAACGAGGCCTCCGGGCCACACCACGCCAAGGCGACGAGGAACATGAGCGAACCCGAAATTCACACCTTCATCATTGTCGGCCTCACCACCCAGGGAAAGAAATTCCGCCCCAGCGACTGGGCCGACCGGCTTTGCGGCGTCATGTCCGCCTTCGGCGCCTCCAAGAAGATGAAGTACTCCCCCTATGTGGGCCCCGGCGATTACAACGGGGAAAAGGCCGTGTTCGTGGATGGCCGCCTGCAGGTGGTGGAACCCATGGCCTACCGCTTTCTCCTGAACTTCGCCCAGGACAACGACCTGCAGATCATCAGCGGCGTCTGCCCCGTCGAACGCTAACCATCCCCCAGCCTAGCCCCACCTAGTCCCGCCGCAGCTTGCGGTACAGGGTATTGCGGCTGATCCCCAGACGCCGGGCCGCCGCCGAAACATTCCCCCGCTCCTGGGCCAGGACCCGATCTATGGCCGCCCGGGACAGATCCGCCAGACTGGTGGCCAGGGTCGCTACCGGCGCCACCACCGCTTCTTCCCGCTCCTGCCGCAGCTCCTCCACCAGATCGTCGGGCAGATGCTCCCAGCCTATCCATGCTTCGCCCCCGTCCAGGAGCGCCACCGCCGTGCGCAAACCATTGGCCAGCTGCCGCAGGTTGCCCGGCCAGTGATAGGCGGCAAAGGCCGCCGCCACTTCCGGATGCAGTTCCAGCCCCTGGCCGGGGGCCAGCTCCGCCAGCATCCGGGCCACCACCCGGTCCAGGTCTGAACGCTGGCGCAGGGGCGGCAGGTTCAGGGTCAGACCGTTCAGGCGGTAATAGAGGTCGGCCCGGAAACGACCGGCCTCGGATTCCTCCCGCAACTGCCGGTGGGTGGCGCAGATCAGGGCGAAGTCCACGGGCACCGGCCGCCCTTCTCCCAGGGGTGTCACCTGGCGTTCCTGCAGCACCCGCAACAGGCGGCTCTGGAGCCCCAGGGGCATGTCGCCGATCTCGTCCAGGAACAAGGTACCCCCGTGGGCCTCGCGCAGACGTCCCAGGGAGCCCTCCTTGCGGGCGCCGGTAAACGCCCCCGGGGCATAGCCGAACAGTTCCGCCTCGATCAGGGGCTCCGGCAGGGCAGCGCAATTGACCGCCACGAAGGGCTGATCCTTGCGGGCGCTGGCAGCGTGGATGGCCTGGGCGAACAGCTCCTTGCCCACCCCGGATTCCCCGTGCAGCACCAGGGGGATGGGCTTGTCCAGCACCCGCCGGGCCTTGGCGATGGCCGCCGCCAGCTGGGCATCGCCGGTATCCAGGGGACTCAGGGCGTCCCCGGGCACCGGCCGGGCCAGGCTGGTCCGGGGTTCCGCTGCCACGGGGATGGGGGCCGCGTCGCCCTGGAACTGCACGAACAGCTGCCCGCCCCGATGCAGCCCCACCCGCAGGGCCTGCCCCGGATGGCGCCGCCCCCAGGCCAGCAGCTCGCCGGGACGGATGTCGAAGATGCGCTGCAGGGGAGTGGCGCCCAGATCCCCTGGGCCCAGCCCGAGCTGGGCCAGGGCGGCCTGGTTGGCGCCGATCAGCCAGCCATCCTCGGAAACCGCCAGGATGCCCTCGGCGAAGGTGCCTATGCCTTCCTGCTGATGGTGCAGGTGCAGGCGCAGGCTGCGGCCATGGCGGGACAGCAGCAGCCGGTTCTCTATCATCTGGGCCGCCGTGCGCACCAGGCCCCGGGTGTGGGGGTGGTGATTGCGCTGGTCGCTGGAAATGTCGAGCACCCCCAGCACCTGGCCAGAAGGATCGAAGATGGGCGCCGCCGTGCAGGTCAGAAAGCCGTTCCGTTCGAGGAAATGCTCGGCACCGCGGATTTCCACCGGCACCCCTTCCACCAGGGCCGTGCCGATGGCATTGGTGCCCCGGTACTGCTCCTGCCAGAAGGCGCCGGGGGTCAGGGCCACCCGCTCGGCCTTGGAGAGGAAGTCCGGGTCCCCCAGGGCATGCACCAAGAGACCGCTGCGGTCGGCCAGGATCACCATGCTCTGGGAATCGCGCACCTGGGCAAACAGATGTTCCATGACCGGCCGGGCGTGGGCGAGAAAGTCCCGGTGCCCCTCCAGGTTCTGGCGCAGGGCCGGTTCGGCCAGGCGGGGCACATCCTGGAAACGGCCCACCGGGGACAGGCCGGCGTTGCGGCTGCGCTGCCAGGAACGGGCCAGACGTTCGTTGATCAGGCCCGGGGGCAGTTCGGACTGGTCCAGGAAGATGCGCCGCGCCTGGCGCAGCAGGGCTTCCTGAGGGCGGACTTGAGCCACCATGGTCTCCTCCTTTCTGATTCCAGCCTCTGACGGGCCGGCTACGGGGATGAGCAGCCGAGTATAGGGAGCCCGGCGCTGAATACAAGCCCCGGAACCTCCCCGGATAGCCAACTGTTCCATTTCGTGACACTCCCGTGACACCCCTGCCCCGGAACAGCACAGAGGCCCCGCCGATGCTGCTTTGCAGCAATTTCCCCCGTGACAGATTAAACACTGAGAAATCAATCCAATGACGAATTCACATCAGGCTGGCACGGGCCTTGAATAGGGTCAGGCAGGGAACACCAGCTGTATCCCTGCCCAACAACCAAGGAGACAAACCCATGATTTACACCCTGCCCGGCACCAGCGGCGCCAAGCACCAATACAAGGCCAAGTACGACAACTTCATCGGCGGCAAGTGGGTCGCCCCGGTACGCGGCGAGTACTTCGACGTGCTCACCCCCATCACCGGCAAGCCCTACACCCAGGTCGCCCGCTCCGGCGCCGAGGACATCGAGCTGGCCCTGGATGCCGCCCACGCCGCCGCCGACAAGTGGGGCAAGACCTCCGCTGCCGAGCGGGCCAACATCCTGCTTAAGATCGCCGACCGCATCGAAGCCAACCTGGAAATGCTGGCCTACGTGGAAACCGTGGATAACGGCAAGGCCATCCGGGAAACCCTGAACGCCGATATCCCCCTGGCCGTGGACCACTTCCGCTACTTCGCCGGCTGCCTGCGGGCCCAGGAAGGCGGCCTCTCGGAAATCGACGAACACACGGTGGCCTACCACTTCCACGAGCCCCTGGGCGTCGTGGGCCAGATCATCCCCTGGAACTTCCCCATCCTGATGGCCGCCTGGAAGCTGGCCCCGGCTCTGGGCGCCGGTAACTGCGTGGTGCTGAAGCCCGCCGAATCCACCCCCATCTCCATCCTGGTGCTGGCCGAGCTGATCGCCGACCTGCTGCCCCCGGGCGTGCTCAACATCGTAAACGGCCTGGGCCGGGAAGCCGGGATGCCCCTGGCCACCAGCCGCCGCATCGCCAAGATCGCCTTCACCGGCTCCACCGCCACCGGCCGGGTGATCGCCCAGGCTGCCGCCCAGAGCCTGATCCCCGCCACCCTGGAACTGGGCGGCAAGTCCCCCAACATCTTCTTCGCCGACGTGGCGGCCCAGGATGACGACTTCTTCGACAAGGCCATCGAAGGCCTGGTGCTGTTCGCCTTCAACCAGGGCGAAGTGTGCACCTGCCCCAGCCGCGCCCTGATCCACGAATCCATCTACGACCAGTTCATGGAACGGGTGCTGGGCCGGGTCAAGGCCATCAAGCAGGGCAGCCCCCTGGATACCGAAACCATGATGGGGGCCCAGGCTTCCCAGGAGCAGATGAACAAGATCATGTCCTACCTGGAAGTAGGCCGCCAGGAAGGCGCCCAGTGCCTGATCGGCGGCGACCGGGCACACCGGGACGGGGAGCTGGCCGGCGGCTATTACATCCAGCCCACCCTGTTCAAGGGCCACAACAAGATGCGCATCTTCCAGGAGGAAATCTTCGGGCCGGTGCTGGCCGTGACCACCTTCAAGACCGAAGCCGAAGCCCTGGAAATCGCCAACGACACCCCCTACGGCCTGGGCGCCGGGGTGTGGAGCCGGGACGGCAACACCGCCTACCGCATGGGCCGCGGCATCAAGGCCGGCCGGGTGTGGACCAACTGCTACCATGCCTACCCGGCCCACGCCACCTTCGGCGGCTACAAGGAATCCGGCATCGGTCGCGAGACCCACAAGATGATGCTGGACCACTACCAGCAGACCAAGAACCTGCTGGTCAGCTACAGCCCCAAGGCCCTGGGCTTCTTCTGAAATCCACCTTCGTTCCGGACCGCCCAGGCGGTCCGGAATTCCTTCACGCCCCGGAATTCCCCGGAGCAGCGACAAGGGAGTCACACAACAATGGCAAAGAGCACCTTCTTCATTCCCAATGAAAACCTCATGGGCGCCGGCTGTCTGGCCGACGCGGTCCAGGTCATCCGCAGCAAGGGCTTCAAGCGGGCCCTGATCGTCACCGACAAGCCCCTCAACAACCTGGGCGTGGTCGGCAAAGTGGCCGACCTGCTGGCCGGTGCCGGCGTCGCCGTCACCGTCTATGACGGCACCAAACCCAACCCCACCATCACCAACGTGGAAGAAGGCCTGGCCCTCCTGCGCCGGGACAACTGCGACTGCGTTGTCTCCCTGGGCGGCGGCTCCCCCCACGACTGCGCCAAGGGCATCGCCCTGTGCGCCGCCAACGGCGGCTCCATCGCCGACTACGAAGGGCTGGACAAGTCCGCCAAGCCCCAGCTGCCCCTGGTGGCCATCAACACCACCGCCGGCACCGCCAGCGAGATGACCCGCTTCTGCATCATCACCGACGAAGCCCGGCACGTGAAGATGGCCATCGTGGACCGGCACACCACCCCCATCCTCTCGGTCAACGACCCGGAACTGATGGCCGGCATGCCCAAAGGCCTCACCGCCGCCACCGGCATGGATGCCCTGACCCACGCGGTGGAAGCCTATGTTTCCATCGCCGCCACCCCCATCACCGACGCCTGCGCCCTGAAGGCGGTGGAACTGATCGCCGCCTACCTGCGCCGGGCCGTCCATGACGGCCAGGACATGGAAGCCCGGGAACAGATGGCCTATGCCCAGTTCCTGGCGGGCATGGCCTTCAA
The DNA here is from genome assembly GCF_000429665.1 of Azovibrio restrictus DSM 23866. Classification (GTDB taxonomy): domain Bacteria; phylum Pseudomonadota; class Gammaproteobacteria; order Burkholderiales; family Rhodocyclaceae; genus Azovibrio; species Azovibrio restrictus. Next base: position 13,223 of record NZ_AUCH01000014.1, on the reverse strand, counting down.
CAACGCCTCCCTGGGCTATGTGCACGCCATGGCCCACCAGCTGGGCGGCTTCTACGACCTGCCCCACGGGGTCTGCAACGCAGTGCTGCTGCCCCACGTGCAGGACTACAACGCCCAGGTCGCCGCCAGCCGTCTGGGCCACATCGGCAAGGCCCTGGGAGCGGACACCGCCGGCCTGGCCCCCGAAGCCGCCGCCAAGGCCGCCATCGCGGCCATCCGCAAGCTGAGCGCCGACGTGGGCATTCCCGCCAACCTGACCACCCTGGGCGCCAAGGCTGAAGACATTCCCACCCTGGCCGCCAACGCCATGAAGGATGCCTGCGGCCTGACCAATCCCCGCCGGGCCACCCAGGCGGAAATCGAGGCCATCTTCCAGGCCGCCATGTAAGGCAGCACCTTTTCTTCCTCTGCTTCTGCGGTTCGGGTGGGCCTAGTCCCACCCGCTTTTTCTGGAGACCCGCCCATGGAACGACTGTGCGCCACCGCCGCCGCCCTGACCCTGATCCAGCGCCTGGAGGACGAACACGGGGCCCTACTGCTCTACCAGTCCGGCGGCTGCTGCGAAGGCAGTACCCCCCTCTGCCTGCGCCAGGGGGAACTGCAGATCACCCCCCAGGACGTGCTCCTGGGCCAGATATCAAACACCCGCTTCTACACCAGCCCCTCCCAGTTCACCTACCTGCAGTACAGCCACCTGACCCTGGACGTGGTCCCCGGACGGGGCGACAGCTTTTCCCTGGAAGCGGGACTGGGCTACTGCTTCATCATCCTCTCCCGCCTGTTCAGCGACACGGAACTCCTGGCCCTGGAAGCCGCCGCCTAGCACTTGCACCGGGAAGGTCAGCGGGAACACAGCGCGCAGACCAGGTCCCCGGCAAACCCTCATTTCCAGCTACCGCCTCCCATCCCGCCTGGGTAGCGCCTTCCATGTGGCCTCACCCGCTGGACATGAAAACCCCAGCTCCTTATGCTGTCGTGCTTGCAACGGATTCATCCGCAGACGCGGCCCGGCGACTGTTGAAGATGGAAACAGCCAAGCAGGAGAAGACGCCCTATTCACCAGGGTCTTTGCTCTCGTATTCCGCAACAATCAAAGCTACCCGCGCCGTCTAATTTTGGTCAAACACGCAATAAAAGATCGCGACGAGATATCCCCTCGACACAAACCGAACGTTCTGCGGATATATAAAACAAAACCCCCTCCCAAGAAATAAGCCCCATACCAGACACGCCACTTATACCGAAAAAATCTCCACATTGGAGCTGCATTTAAAACTTAGAAAAACCAACAGAAACAAGAAGGAATCCAGGTGACCAAACCATGGTTTTTTGCCAATCTGATCTTTGTCACATTCATCTCGGTCGCCTCGCTATTTTTGAGCGAATTTTTTGTCAGCCTTTTTCTTGTATTTTCAATTGCTTATGCATTCTTCTATGCACTATACATTCTTGCAAATCGAATTTACCTTCTCATAAAAAAAGTTCATTTTTGTGATTCACTTCTGTTCATACCATTGCTTTCCAATTTGATTGCCGTGGCCTATTTTTTCTGCTTTTCAAGCATCTATGCGAGCATGGATAGACAGGCGGAAAAATTCTTTAGCACCAAAACTTTGTGCAGCGAGACCTTCAAATGCTCAGATGACGGCTCTTGGATCAAGACCAACTCTCCGATTGAGAAAAATTACCGAATAACAAGCGAGAATGGATGCAAGGTTATTCGCAGCCCAAGTTACTCGTTCACAAAATTTCATTTTGAATTGGAAGAAGGGTGCAAAAGCAATAACAGAAACAGACTGCGATTCCAGGGCAACTCCCCATCCCGACCACCAGCCGCAGTGCAGTAGCTGACACAGGCCGCTGATTCATACAGAGTATGCCCACAGCCATATCTCCAATGGCATAATCCGCCCATGCTGATCATTCCCGTAGGCCGCCGCCCCGACTGGCGAAAACCGCCGCTCGTCACCCTGCTACTGATCCTGCTCAACTGCCTGATCTATTTCGGGCTGCAGAGTGGGGATGGAAAGCGTGAAGCAGCGGCTTTCGACTACTACGCTGAATCGAGCCTGGGCGCTATCGAGCTACCGGGCTACATCAACTATCTCGAGCAAAATCACCGCAATAGCGACGCATTGGCGGCATCGACGGCCCTGGAGCATGAAAACTGGCCCCAGGTCTTGATGATGATGGAAACAGATGCGGCATTCATGAAACGCCTGCGGGCCGGCAAAGTAGTCCTTGCCGATACGGAGGACTATCCGCGCTGGCGTCAGCAGCGCGACGAGTTCGACCGTTTGCGGCAAGCCAGCCTTACCAACCGGCTGGGGTTCAAACCAGCCGAACCGACATTGGCCAGCCTGATCGGGCACATGTTCCTGCACGGCAGTTTCGACCACCTGCTGGGCAACATGGTGATCCTGTTCATCGTCGGCTACCTAGTTGAGGAAACGCTGGGCAAACGTCGTTACCTTGCCTTTTACCTGCTGGCTGGTATCGGTGCAGCAGGTTTCGATCTGGTGTTCAACGCCAGCCGGATAGTGCCGGGCATTGGCGCCTCCGGTGCCATCTCGGGGGTCATGGCAATGTTCGTGGCGCTCTATGGCATGCGCAAGATCCGCTTTTTCTATTGGGTACTGTTCTATTTCGATTTTTTCCGGGCCCCGGCCATCGTCATCCTGCCTCTGTGGATAATCAACGAGCTGTACCAGTACCTGTTCAGCCACGGCAGCCCGGTCAATTACATGGCGCACCTGGGGGGGTTCATAACGGGCGCCCTGTTGATCGGGGCCCAGCGGATTTTCAGCAAGGCCCGGGTTGAGGCTCCCGAACAGGAGGAACGCACCGACCCGTTGCCCGGAGAGCTGGCCCGCATCGACACGCTACTCAACGCATTGCGCATTGATGAGGCACGCCGGGCATTGCGTCGTCTGGCAGACGCCCACCCCCACGACCTGCTGGTACTCAGACGCTTCTACAAGGTGGCACGCAATGAGCCATCAGAAGAGGACTATCACCATGCAGCAGCCCTCATTTTTGCGCTGCCCGAAACCCACCCCGGCAGCACTGAACTCATTCACCAGACCTTTCTCGAGTATCTGCGCCTGGCCAAGCCCACCGTTCGTTTCAGTGTCCCCCAATTGATCGTGCTAATCCGCCGTCTGGCACGTAGTGGTCATGCTGACGATGCAGAACGGCTGAGCCGGGTACTTGCCCGTCGAGCCCCCCAGGAACAGCAGCTCCCGGCCCTGCTGCTCGTTGTTGCCGAGGCTTTCCGGCGCGCCGGCAACGGAACCATGTGCGATGCTACCCTGAACCGCCTGAAGGCCGAGTTTCCAGACAGTGAAGCAGCCCGCAACGCCAGCATCGTCAGCAACTGAACTCAACCCGTCGCAGCAGCGCTGGCAAGCCTGTCAAGAACGGCAAGCAGTTGTCGCGCCTCACCGGCCAGAGCATGGTCGGGGTAGTTCACCAGCAGCCCTGAGAGAATCTGCCGGGCTGCCGCATCCTGATGCAGGTTCTCGCACAGCACCCGGGCGGCAAAAAGATAGACAGCCGGGATTTCTGCATGCTTCGGGAAGCGCTTGTCAAAGCCCCTGATGAAAGCTAGCGCCAGGGAGAAATCCCTTTGCCGACGGGCCACTTCGGCCAGGCGCAGCAGATGTGCCGGCTGCTCAGGAACAAAATCTGCGTCCTGCTCCGTCAATTTCCGATACAGGGCCAGGGCCTCTTCGCCCCGCTCCTTGTTCAGCAGCAAACCCAGATAACGCCGGCCGTGGGACAGCATCCGGTCACTACGGCCCGCCAATACCAGCAACTTGTGATAGCGGTCGTTCACCGCAATATCATCGGGTGCCAAGCGCTGTGCTTCATAGGCAATCTCCAGCGCCTCCTTGATACGCCCTTCCCCGATCAACTGGCCAATATCCCCGTCACTTTCGGGCTTGCCATCAGGAACGGTCCTGATCGGCACACCGAGTTCGTGGTGATACTGGTAGATGACATAACCCATCATGTTGAACATGATCAGCGTGAAATACATCGACACGAAGTTCAGGGTCGGCAGTAGCAACCAGTTGGAAAGCCGCGGCAACAGCCCCATCAGGAGAATCTGCTGGCTGCCGGAAAGCAGGAACAGGAACGCGCACAACCCGAGGTAGGGCATGCCGATCATGCGCATCATGCCCAGGGCAGCAAAAGGATTAAGCCCGGCCCAGAAACTCTGGGTGATGGAGAGGATCATCACGCTGGCCGGCAACGCCAGGATGGCGAAAATCATGGTCACGCCAAAGACCAGGGCCCCTGCCGACTCAGCAAGCCCCAGCACGAAGCTGACCACCACGAGAATGGCAAATTGTTTATAGGGCAGATTGACGCGCTCGGCAGCATCGTAGTTCTCGTGTTGATCCGGTGTCAGCAGACCCTGAGCAGTCTGATCCAGGGTTTTGTAGGCATAACGGATGAAAGCCAGCCAGACGCCGAAATGAACCAGCACATGATCAAAGGGAGTCGGGATCGGCAGGACAAAACCTAGGAGAGTGGCGATGGAGAGCAGCGCCATGTAGAGCAAGGGCTGCCAGTGCAGCGGATAACGGAAGAAGAGCGGCAGACGCTGCCAGAAAGGTGTCACATTCGCCGGCGCGACGGAGGCCTCTAGGTATTTCATGCAGATTTCCCTGGTTTTTGTCCCAGGGATTCTATCGTCATTTCCCCTGCCGGATTAACGTATTCCGGATACTTGAGGACATCCGGCCTCCGGCAGCAAATCCGCCACCTCATCACGCGAAACCAGAAGCAGACCGGACAAGCCGGGCTGCTTTCTCCTAATGCCGGATCAGGTAGATGCTCTCCTCCAGTTCGATGGGGGTGGAGAGGCCGGTCAGTGTGTCGAGGGGCTGGCCGCCGAGGAATACCTCCATGCGGGGCGACAAGCCGCCCTTGCCATCCAGGAGTTCATGGAGGATGCCCGGGCATTCGTGATCCAGGGCTTCGAGGGCCTCGCCCACGGTTTCTCCACTCACGGTCACGGCATCCTGACCATGGGAATACTGGCGCAGCAGAGGGGGAATATGGACGGCAACAACAGGAGCGTCGAGCATGATGCACCTCCCTTCCGGGAAACCGCGCCAAACGGCGCAAAGCCACTGTCCCTTCTAAGACCCGGCCCGCAGCATCAAGTTCGTCCCGGGGCCTGGCCCCATCCCGACGCGGCCGACCGCCTCCGGGGCGGACCCCTAAAACGGAACGGTCGAGCCGAAGACCAGGGCGCGCCCGTCGGCCGGGTGTGCAAAAGCCAGGTGACAGGCGTGCAGCAGCAGGCGGGGGGCGGCGGCGTAACCCGTGGGTGTGGCGTAGAACTCGTCCCCCAGGATGGGGTGGCCGATGGCCTGCATATGCACCCGCAGCTGATGGGAACGGCCCGTGTGGGGGATCAGCCGCACCCGGCTGGCCTCACCCTCCAGGCCCAGGCGGCGGAACTCGGACAGGGACGGCTTGCCGTGTTCGAAACTCACCATCTGCCGGGGCCGGTTGGGCCAGTCGCAGATCAGGGGCAGTTCCACAAACCCCGCCTCGGCCTGCAGCCTTCCCTCCAGCATCGCCTCGTAGGCCTTGTCCATGCGGCGCTGCTCGAACAGGCGGCTCAGGGCGCTCTGCATGGCCTTGCCCCGGGCCATGAGCATCAGGCCCGAGGTGGCCATGTCCAGCCGGTGCACGGCCAGGGCGTCGGGAAACTCGGCCTGGACCCGGGCCGTCAGGCAATCCTGCTTGTCCTCCCCCCGCCCGGGCACGGACAGGAGTCCGGCAGGCTTGTCCACCACCAGCAGGTGGGCGTCGACGTAGAGGATGGCGAGGGACACGGGGCAGACCAGGTTGCGCAGGGGGTTGGCATTGTAGCCGGAGGCGCCTGGCGCCGACAGGGCAGCGCCGGCCGGCCGTGCCTGGGGGCAAATACCCGGAACATGGCGCCAAACTTGCGCCCGGCCCGCCGACACCGCATCCTATGCCCTTCCTCACCCCGGACGAAACCATGAGCGATCAAATCAAGCTGGAGCGCCCCGGTGCCGGCCTGCCCTGGCTGGAACGCCAGGTCTCCAGCGCCGTGCTGCAGACCCTGCGGGCCAGCCTCTCCCCGGCGACCCTGAACCGCTGGATCGCCGCCGAAACGGACAAGATTCTGGCCCTGGCGGCCCGCCTGGATGCGGACCAGGGCCGCCGGCAGGTGCTGACGCCGCGACTGACCGGGCTGGAGGACAGCAGCCGGCACTGGTCGGTGTACATGGTGCTGCAGCATCTGGACATCGTGGATTCCGGCATCCTGCAGCTGTCCAGAACGCTGGCCCGGGACCAGGATTTCGACCGGGAAGTGCGCATCGCCGAGGTGAAACCCGACCCCGGCGCCGGCCCCGAGCAGGCCGAACGGTTCCGCGCCGCCGCCCGGGCCTACCTGGACTGGAGCGCCCAGGCCCGGCCCGCCTCCGGTCGACGCCACGCCCACCCCTGGTTCGGTCCCCTGGACCTGCGGGGCTGGCACGCCCTGGTGGCCATCCACACCCTGGCCCACCGGCGTCAGGTGGAAGCCATCATCGCCCGCCTGCCCCGAGGCTGAAGCGCCCTGCGGCCATTACAGCCATTACCACAGCCATTACCGATTGCCCCGAGGCCAGGCTTTTCATAGGCTGGCAGCCTCATCTTCTGGAGATTCCCATGCTGCAACATCGTCCCCTCGGCACTTCCGGCCTGACCGTTCCCTCCCTCTGCCTGGGCACCATGACCTTCGGCCAGCAGACGGCGAAAGCCGAAGCCCATGCCCAGCTGGACCTGGCCCTGGCCCGGGGCATCAACTTCATCGATACCGCCGAGATGTACCCGGTGCCGCCCCGGGCGGAAACCAGCGGTGCCACGGAAACCATCGTCGGCAACTGGCTGGCGCGCCAGCCCCGGGAGCGGATCATTCTCGCCACCAAGGTGGCCGGCCCCGCCCGGGGCATGGGCTGGATTCGCGGCGGCCCCCGGGCCATGGACCGGGACAACATCCGCAGCGCCCTGGAGGGTTCGCTCCAGCGCCTGCGCACCGACTACATCGACCTCTACCAGCTGCACTGGCCGGAACGCAATCAGCCCATGTTCGGCCAGTGGCAGTTCAACCCGGATACGGAACGGGACTGCACCCCCATGCTGGAGCAGCTGCTGGCCCTGGGGGAACTGGTGAAGGAAGGCAAGGTGCGCGCCATCGGCGTCTCCAACGAGCATCCCTGGGGCATCATGGAATTCATGCGGCTGGCCAAGGAACACGGCCTGCCCGCCATCGCCTCCACCCAGAACGCCTACAGCCTCTTGAACCGCAAGTTCGAATACGGCCTGGACGAGGTCTGCTGGCGGGAGCAGGTAGGCCTGCTCGCCTATTCGGTGCTGGGCTTCGGCCACTTGACCGGCAAGTACCTGGACAACCCCCTGGCCCAGGGGCGGATCACCCTGTTCCCTCATTTCGGCCAGCGTTACGAAAAGCCCGGCGTCCCCCTGGCAGTGAGTGCCTACGCCGCGTTGGCCCGCCAGCACGGCCTCAGCCCCACCCAACTGGCCCTGGCCTTCGTGACCTCCCGCCCCTTCGTCACCAGCGCCATCATTGGGGCTTCCACCCGGGCCCAACTGGAAGAAAACCTGGAAGCCTGCAGCCGGCCGCTCAGCCCGGAACTGGCAGCCGCCATCGAGCAGATCCACCTGAGCCACAGCAACCCGGCGCCCTGATGCTCCCCGAAGGCTTTATAACCAGATGCGCTATAAAGATATAAAAGAATTCTTAATCGATTATTAAGCCCCTAGTAGAATGCCCTCCATCCCCATGTCGGACTGAATTTCCATGAGCGCGACCCTGACGCAACAACCCCTTTCCCATCTGGACTGGCTCGAAGCCGAGGCCATCCACATCATGCGCGAAGTGGCCGGCCAGTGCGCCAATCCGGTGCTGCTGTTCTCCGGCGGCAAGGACTCCATCTGCATGCTGCGCATCGCCGAAAAAGCCTTTCGCCCCGGCAAGTTCCCCTTCCCCCTGATGCACATCGACACCGGCCACAACTACCAGGAAGTGGTCGCCTTCCGCGACAAGCGCGCCGCCGAGCTGGGCGAGCGCCTGATCGTGCGCTCCGTGGAAGATTCCATGAAGCGCGGCACCGTAGTGCTGAAGCATGAGGGCGAATCCCGCAACAAGCACCAGTCGGTGACGCTCCTCGAAGCCATCGAGGAATTCGGTTTCGACTGCTGCATCGGCGGCGCCCGCCGGGACGAGGAAAAGGCCCGGGCCAAGGAGCGCATCATGAGCTTCCGCGACGAGTTCGGCCAATGGGACCCGAAGAACCAGCGCCCCGAGCTGTGGAACCTCTACAACGCCCGGGCCCACAAGGGCGAGAACATCCGCGCCTTCCCCATTTCCAACTGGACGGAAATGGACGTGTGGCAGTACATCGAGCGGGAAAAGCTGGAGCTCCCCAGCATCTACTTCGCCCACCAGCGGCCCGTGGTGATCCGCGGCGGCGCCATCGTGCCAGTGAATGTGCCGCTGGTTTCCGGCGAGCTCACCAACCTGCCCAAGGCCGGTGAAGCGATCGTCGAGCTGCAGGTGCGCTTCCGCACCGTGGGCGACATCTCCTGCACCGCCCCGGTGGAATCCGATGCCGACACGGTGGAAAAGATCGTGGTGGAAACCGCCACCACCACCATCACCGAACGGGGTGCCACCCGTCTGGACGACCAGACCTCCGAGGCCTCCATGGAACAACGCAAGAAAGAAGGCTATTTCTAACTGAAGCAGTCGAGAGAGATGAGTGGAGAGTCGAGAACGACGCCACTCACTCTCGACTCCCCAACTCTCGACTCTCGACTCCCATGACTACACACATTGAAGACCACGGCCTGCTGCGCTTTCTCACCTGCGGCAGCGTCGATGACGGCAAGAGCACCCTGATCGGCCGCCTGCTGTACGACACCAAGGCCATCCTGGCCGACACCCTCTCCGCCATCGAAAAGACCTCGCAAAAGCGCGGCCTGGGCGCGGTGGACCTGTCACTCCTCACCGACGGCCTGCAGGCCGAGCGGGAACAGGGCATCACCATCGACGTGGCCTACCGCTACTTCAGTACCGGCACGCGCAAGTACATCATCGCCGACGCCCCGGGCCACGAGCAGTACACCCGCAACATGGTCACCGCCGCCTCCACCGCCAACCTGGCCATCATCCTGGTGGATGCCCGGAAGGGCGTGCTGACCCAGACCAAGCGCCACTCCACCCTGGCCCACCTGGTGGGCATTCCCCACCTGCTGGTGGCCATCAACAAGATGGACCTGGTGGATTACGACCAGGCGGTGTACGAGAAGATCAAGGCCGACTACCTGGAATTCGCCGCCCGCCAGGGCATTGAAGACGTGCGCTTCATCCCCCTCTCCGCCCTCAACGGCGACATGGTGGTGGAACGGGGCGAAGCACTGGCCTGGTACGACGGCCCCACCCTGATCCAGATCCTGGAAGCCGCCCCCGCCGCCCACACGGAACACGCCGAACCCTTCCGCTTCCCGGTCCAGTATGTCTGCCGGCCCCAGGACTCCGCCAACCCGGAACTGCACGACTACCGGGGCTTCATGGGCCAGGTGGAATCCGGCGCCATCGCCGTGGGCGACGCCGTCACCGTGCTGCCCTCGGGCCTCAGCACCACCGTCAAGGCCGTGCAGCTGGGCGGCCGGGACATCGGCAGCGCCATCACCGAACAATCGGTGACCCTGCTGCTGGCGGACGAAATCGACGTCTCCCGGGGCGACATGATCGTCAAGACCGACGAGGCCCCCACCCCGGTCAAGCAGATCAGCGCCACCGTCTGCTGGCTGGCCGAAACCCCCATGGACCGGGCCCGCACCTACCTGATCCGCCACACCACCCGGGAAGTGAAAGCCAAACTGGCCGCCATCGACCACCGGCTGGACGTGAACACCCAGGAAAAGCTCCCGGCGGAAAAACTGGCCATGAACGACATCGCCCAGGTCCAGTTCAAGCTCGCCCACCCCCTGTTCGCCGACCCCTACAAGGCAAACCGCAGCACCGGCGCCTTCATCATCATCGATGAGAGCAACAACAACACGGTGGGCGCGGGGATGATCCTGTAAGAGGCATCAGCCACAGGTAAGCAGAACGCCTCCCGAGTGGAGGCGTTTTGCTTTGTGGCACCAGCGCCGAAAAACAGCTGGCCCGAGTCCGGCAGCAGAAGACCAGGCGCTCAGGACAGCAGCCGGCCGTCGTAACGCCACCGGCGCACCTTCACCGCCCTGATCCGGACGGCGTCGGGATGGGCGGGATTGATCAGCACATTCAATTCCTCCGGCACGATGATGGAAGGCACCTCAAGCAAGCAACTCGCCCCGCCCCCCAGCCACCGGTCGCCAACATCCAGACTCACCTGGCCGACCGGAAGGGCATCCCAGCCCACCGGCGCAGTCGCTTCAGTCAGGCTCAGGCGCTGCGACCACAGCTCCTCCGGAATCTCCATCCGCACCAGATAACGATTAAGGGGCAGGCCCCCGGCCCGCAAATGCACCACAGTTTCCAGACAGGCCAGGGCCCGGCTGCTGGAGGTATACAACACGGCGTTGCCTTTACGATTCCAGCGCCCCCCCGTCATCTTGGCCCCGGCTCCCGTCATATCATCGGACGTGTAATCCGGCGTATCCGTAGCGATGCGCCAGGTTTCGATCATGCATAGGCTCCCGACTGCATCTTGTCCAGCAGGGAGGAAACCAGCTCCTGTCCCTCCATGGTGTCCATGAACTCAGCCGGTCGCGCCTGATTGAGGGCAGGCATCGGCGTTTCCAGCCATTCGGCAACCCAGTGCGCCGCGTTGAAACCGGTGGGATCGCCGGACTCGGCCACCATGACCTCCACCTGGCCGATCAGCTTTTGCAAGCCGATGATCCGTTCCGAATACTCGCTGGGCAAAGTCTCGCTGCCTTTGAGCCGCCGATTGACGGTGGCCCTCGTGAAACGCAGCAGGCTGAACATCCGCTCCTTGGGAATTCCCATGGCCTCGCCGGTCACGACCACCTCATGCGCCGAAACCCCCTGGCGGATGATGTCGATACGCTCGAACGGGGTGGCCCGGAACAACCGCACATAGGGACTGGCCCCCGGCCCAGCCTGGCGCTGACCCGCAGAAACCCGCTCAGCAGCCCCAGCGTCCTGCAGCCCCCTGGCAGAATTCGTGGATGGCATGAACATCTCCTTTTGATCCGAACAATCGGCTCACATGAGCAATATAGGCCGCCTCACCTGACTTGTCGAGCCGCTGAGCGGGTGTCCATCTTCGCGGTCTAACGCGTCAATTCATAGATGGGGTTGCCGGGGGCTTACGAAGCATTGGCACATGGTACGGTCCCTCTCGACGGAAATACTAGGCATCGACTTACGACCGATACCTGGTAAGTTGTGCCAACTCAGGGGCATTACGAATTTCACTCCAATACTGAACCCTTGCGTCCTCATCAATTTCGACGACGCCCCCGTAGAGTTTGTCTTGGCCGTTCTTCTTTGGGCCTGATATCCAGTAGTTCTCCCCCGTCTCAACGTCAAAGCAGTTGTACTTGTAACCAGACTTGGTCTTCTCGAATCGTCGACCGCCGTAGTAGAACGAACGCGTAGAGCGTGAAAACTCAACCCAGCCAATGCGGGCAACCCCGTCCAGGCCGCGAGCTTTGCATTCGATGTACATGATGCGCTTCATGGGTGACTTTCGATGTCTAAGGTCATTTGGGCGTCAGCTTCGCTGCCGAGAAGCTCCAGAACAGTGAAATGCGCGATTCTTTCAGCACCGGCCATGAAGAACCCCTCCTGACCTACGCGCAGCCACTGCCTCAGATCCCGGCGGTATTCTGGCTGGTCGAACAATACCCACATGGTGGCGGTACTACGCTCCAGAGGCTCGTCGCTCTCAGGAATTGGTTCGCGCTTCGCCGACTCGAACTCTGGCCAGATAGACCATTGCCGAGTGGGGTCGTGGTCAGCAGCCCAATGCACGTTGCTGCGCATGTGCTGAAAGAGGCGCTGCCGCGCAGGCAGCCGCTCGTACGCAACCCGAAAGTCCGGCGCCCTTCCAGTTTTCTCGATGTAGCTGCTCATGACGCCCAAGGTTTGAGCTAACCGACCTGCGCGGCTTTCCGCGCAGATCTGGTTGAGCGCCGGGTTGGGGCATGCGGTTGCTGGCGAAAATAGTGCACGACAAGCCCGACGATAGTGGCTGGCGTAAGACGAGATGACCTTGGTGCGTAGTTTGATTGCGGCCAATGAAGGCCGATTTTGTCCTGCATCCATTCTTGAAAGAGCGGCGATTCCATGGTTCGCATGAATTTCCGGTAATCACGTTTGGGAACGGAGAACGCTTCCAGCGCTTGAATGACCTTGGCGTGTTCTCGCTTTTGCCAGTGTTGCGAACGCGACCATTCAAAGAATATTTCTGGGATGTTTGTATTCGGCGCGGTATCGTGGCATTCGCGGCACATGAGAAATAGATTTTCCACTGTGTCGGCTCCACCAAGCGATCGAGGAACTATATGGCACCGTTGAAGCGGCATCCGCTCCCAGCACTCGTAAATTTCGTCCCAACTAGCATCCGAGCGCCTGATGTCGTACTTAGTGCCGTAAGAGAAGCCACAAACCCAGCAACTTGGTTCGCACCAGTCAATGAGTAGGCCATGCTTGAATAGCCGTTCCTTCCAGTATTCGAAGATATCGGCCTTTGAAGGCAGGTCAAGAAAGATACGCCTATTCATGCAAGCCCCAACGTTGTAGGTAAGGAGCGCTGCGTGACGCTTTATCGCGCAGCGCCCAACGACCAAAGGGAGCTGCCTTGGCTGATGGGATGGACTCCCCCGTCTTTTTGGCGCGGAATAAGCGCCTCCGGTGCTCATGGGGATGGGGATCGGGTTTCGACGAAAGGAGTCCGAAATGCATGCTACTACCGTTGCAGTGGATCTGGCCAAGAGTGTATTCCAAATCGCTATTGCAGATGGCAATTGGAAGCTTGTCGAGCAGCAGCGGCTGACCCGACACCAGTTCGAGCGCTGGTTCCAGAACCGGAGCATTGGGCTGGTGGTGATGGAAGCCTGCGGCTCCGCCCACCACTGGGGGCGCTGGCTCAATCGACTGGGCATCCCGGTGAAGTTGCTGCCGGCGGCCTACATCCGAGCGTATG